>JBFWPK010000004.1:0-260904 GCA_050250045.1 Pyrinomonadaceae bacterium
CTCCGATCACCTTGTCGCACACGTCAACCATCGTCTAAATAACCGCCCCCGCAAGACTTTAGGCTACAGAACACCAACCGAGGTCTTGTTTAACCAAAATGTTGCACTTATCACTTGAATCTAAGGATAGACTCAGCTTGCATTCGTCCGCTGACCGGTGTTTAATATTTGTTTGCCCGATCGGGCACATCCCTGCCGAGAGGAGGTGAGTAAATAAATGGCATTTATTTCAGTAAATAATAACGAATCGATCGAGAGCGCCCTGCGGCGTTTTAAGCGCAAGGTGATCAGCGAAGAGATCATCAAAGATCTTAAGAAACACGCTCACTTCATTCCCCCGGGACAGAAGGCGAAGTTGAAATCGGTCAACGCTCGTAAGCGTAACCGGCGTCGTTTCCGCCAGCAGCGGCCGATGGGTGCCGGGGCACAGCGTCCGGGCGGCGGAACGGGCGGCGGGCCGACGAACCGGTAGGATAATTTACGATAGGATCAAGGTGAAGAGGTCATTTTGCACGCGAATGATGCGTTCGGGCCTTTTCGCCTTTTTCTTTGGGATCGTGGAGTTTTTTGCCCAATTAACAATTAACAATCCGTATGCTCGACAGAACCCCGCGAATACTTATCACAAACGACGACGGCATCCACGCCGAGGGGATAAGGGCGCTCGAAGACGCGATGGATGAGATCGGCGAGGTTTTTGTCGTGGCCCCGGAATCGGAACAGAGCGGAGCTTCACACAGCCTTACGCTTTCGCGGCCTTTGCGGATCAGGCAGATCGACGAACGTCACTGGACGGTTGACGGCACGCCTACGGATTGCGTGACGTTCGCGCTGAATCAGATTCTGCTGCCCAACGAGCGGCCCGATATCTGCGTTTCGGGCATAAATCACGGAGCAAACCTTGGCGACGACGCGACTTATTCGGGCACGGTCGCAGGGGCGATGGAAGCGACGATCCTCGGAATTCCGGGGCTGGCCTTCAGCCTGGTGGCGAATCGGAGTCACGACTTTACCGAATCGGCCAAGGTCGCTCGCGAGGTAACGAGGAAAGCGCTGGAAAACGGAATTCCGGATGGGACGCTGCTGAATGTGAACGTGCCGAAAGGCGCTCCGCTCGGGATCAAGGTGACGAAGCAGGGTTTCAAGACGGCGAAGCCGGTCATTTCGGAACACACCGATCCTCGAGGGAAGCTGTACTATTGGATCGGCGAGGAACGCGTCGGATTCCGCGCAGAAGGCGGGACGGATTTTGAGGCGATCGAGCAGGGTTATGTTTCGGTCACCCCGATGCGGAGCGACCTGACAAACCACCTCGCGCTTGAAGAGATGAAAGGCTGGGAGGATTTCACCTGGGGCTAGCTGAACGAAAAGCAGCGGACGGTTATGAGATACCGCGGCTGAAGATGGTCGAGCGCCTGCGGGACCATTACAAGATCGCGGATCAGCGAGTGTTGGCCGCGATGAACACCATCCCGCGGCATCATTTCGTTCCGGAGGCATTGCGGTCGCAGGCGTATAAAGATAACGCCCTGCCGATCGCCGCCGGCCAAACGATCTCACAGCCGTTCATCGTCGCGCGAATGACCGAACTGCTCGAATTGACCGGGAACGAGCGCGTGCTTGAGATCGGGGCAGGTTCGGGATACCAGTCGGCGGTGCTGGCGAGCTTGGTCCGCAAAATTTACGCCGTCGAGCGGATCGAAGTGCTGGCGAAAACGGCGCTCGAGAATCTTCGCTCGATCGGGATCAACAATGTCTCAATACGCAACGGCGACGGAACGAACGGCTGGCCGGTTTACGCACCGTTCGACAGGGTATTGGTCGCGGCGGGCGGGCCTGATCTTCCGATGCCGCTGATAGAACAGCTTGAGATCGGCGGACGGCTCGTAATACCCATCGGCGAGAATCCGAAGAATCAGGACCTCGTCCGAGTTACGAGAACAGCAACTGGATTTGATAAGGAGAATTGCGGGCCGTGCGCTTTTGTTCCGCTGATAGGCGAACACGGATGGTGAGAGATGGACGGAATCATTGACTCATTGATGCAGGCCAAGGATTACATTCTGAATCCAAAGCTGCTGATCGACTGGATGCTCTTGAAGCTGGGCATTTGGGTCTATGCCGGGTTGTTTTTCATCATCTTCGCCGAGACGGGGCTGGCGGTCGGATTTTTTCTGCCGGGAGACTCCCTGCTTGTCGTTGCCGGATTGTTCGCGGCGGCGGGAAAGCTGGACCTGATGGCACTCATGATCCTGCTCTTTGTGGCAGCGGTTGCGGGCGACACGGTAGGCTACTTTACCGGACGAAAAATGGGCAAGGCACTTTTCACCAAGCCGAAGTCCAGGTTCTTCAATCCGAAACACATCGCAAAGGCTCACGCGTTCTATGAAAAGCACGGAGGCAAGACCATCGTGCTCGCGCGGTTCGTACCGATCGTTCGGACATTTGCTCCGATCGTCGCGGGAGCGGCCGAGATGACGTATCGAAACTTTATCGTCTACAACATTTTCGGCGGGCTGTTCTGGATCGTCAGCATGCTGTTGGCCGGATATTTCCTCGGCGGGCTGGTCGAACAATTTATGCGGAATGTCTTCGGTATTGAAGGTTTTCTGCTTGAGGACCACATCGACAAGGTCGTCATCGTTGTGGTGTTCCTATCGATACTGCCGATCATTATCGAGTTCGTGAGGGCACGCCGTGAAGCAAAACGAGATGGCGCGGCCAAAACCGTCGAGGCACCGAACGAAACGGTTTGACTTAATATTTTCGGTAAACTACACTCAAATACTTAGTTATCGGGGCGTGGCTCAGCCTGGTAGAGCGCACGGTTCGGGACCGTGAGGTCGGAGGTTCAAATCCTCTCGCCCCGACCATTCCGAAGAAAGGCAGCAGATCGAGAGGTTTGCTGCCTTTTCTTTGTCGCCAACGGTGACGGACCTATAAAGCCTAGGGTTAAGTGAGCGATAGCGAACGCAACCCTAGGAACCACGTAGAAGAAAGATTTTCGTCGCTGAGGGCGACGTACCTAACTCCTGTGCCACAGTCGCTCGTAAATCGACGAGCGTTCTGTTGGGATTGATGTTCGTCGCCTTCAGCGACGGAAACCCGTTCTTGGCTATTCCTAGGGTTGCGTTCGCAAGGCCTCACTCAACCCTAGGCTTTATAGGTTGGTCGCCGTTGGCGACAAGGATCCGGGGTGCCGGGGCGATAGACACAAGAAGAGGCAGCTCTGATCCGCCTCTTCTTTCGCACAGATCGGACTTTACAACGCCGGCTTCGTTAACACCTTTCCTTCGACATCGAGTATCACGATCTCGCCGAGGTTGAGTTCGCGGATGCCGGCCTCGATCTTGGAGAGGTCGCCTACGAGCAGGATCGATGTTCCGGCAGGGTTGGCGTATTTGTTCGCGGCCGCGTTGACACTCGCCAGTTGGAGTTTGCCGATCTCGTCGGTCTCCGCTTGAAGGGTTGACATCGGCAGGCCGTGGAGCCAGAGGTCGGTTATCTGGCCGGTAATTCGTCCGTAGGCTTCGAACTGCTGGGCGTAGCCGCGGATCTTTGCAAGTTTTGCGGTGCTGAACTCTTTTTCAGTGATCGGCTTTTCGCCGGCGATGCCCTGCAGCTCCTTAAAAAACTCGACCACAGATTCCTTCGTTTTATCGGTCTGAACGCCGCCCGTGGCGATCCAGGCGCCGGCGCGCGTAAGGTGCTGCGGAAAGGCGAAAACGCCGTACGAGTAGCCCTTGTCCTCACGAAGGTTCAGGTTCAGCCTCGTGCCGAAACCGCCGCCGTAGACTGCGTTGGCAAGTGCCAGCGAGTAATAATCGGCGGACTTGCGTTCCGGAGCCTTCAGGATGTGGGCAACCACGGTCTGCGCAGAGCCCGGACGATCGATCAGGTAAACTTTGCCCGTAGGCATTGGGGCCGCGGCCGGGATGTTCACTGCCGGTGCCGCGCCGCCGGCCCACGAACCAAACTGCTGCCGCGCAAGGTCGGTCGCCTCCGCCAGGGTGATGTCGCCAACAAATACTAAAGCCGAGCTTCCGGGTTTCCAGTATGCCTTGTGAAAAGCTATAAGGTCGTCACGCGTGATCGCGCCAACGCTCGCGGGCAGTCCGCCGCTAGGCTGGCCGTAAGGATGATTCGGGCCGAACGCGACCATGCCCGCAACGCGCTGCGCAACGGCGTTCGGGTTACTTGCGGCCTGTGCAAGATTGTCGAGTGCGAGTTTCTTTTCCCGGTCGAATTCGGCGGCCGGAAAGTTCGGATTCATCGCAACATCCGCCATCACGCCGAGCGTCGGGACAAGATTGCGTTTCAGCACCTCGGTCGAAAGGAACGCGCTTTCCTTGCCCGCACCACCGCCGAGCGATGCGCCGAGATTGCCCATCGTTTCGTCGATCTGGATAGCGTTGAGTTTTGCTGTTCCGCGACGCATCAGGCGGGCGGTCATACTCGAAAGCCCCGCCTTGCCGGGCGAATCCGCAACGCTGCCCGCACGGGTTGCGAGCGAGACTGCCACCTTTGGCAGTTCGGGTTTTTCGACGACAAAGATGTCCATGCCGTTTTCGAGTTTTGCCGTTTTCACCTCCGGTGCCTTGAATGGCTTGTCGCCGCCGAGTGCCGGTTCCTTCGAACGATCGATCGCAACGTCGGACGCCTTGCTGGACCTCTCCGGGTGGAAGCGGAGCAGCACGCGGTTCTCGTTGTTCAGATACTTATCCACCGCTGCTCGGAGGCTATCTGCGGTAACGCCCTTGTGTCTGTTGAGGTCGGCCTCGAACTTTCCGGGGTCGCCGAGGAATGTGTTGTACTGATTGAGAAGGTCGGATTTCCCGCCGAATCCGCCTATCGCTTCAAGGCCGGAGACGAACCCGTATTCCCACTTGGTTTTCGCTCGGCTTAGCTCCTCGGCGGTCGGGCCGTCTTTCGCGAGCCTCGCGATCTCATCAAAGATAACCTGCTCGATCTGTTTCAGGTCCGTGCCGGGGCGGGCCGTAGCCCACATCGCGAACCAGCCGGAGAGCGGCTGGCCCGATTGGAATGCGACAACGTTCGACGCAAGCTGATGGTCGTAGAGAAGTGCCTTGTTCAACCGGGCGGAAAGACCGTCCGTCAGGATAGTCGCCGCAAGCTCAAGTTCCGCATCACCCTGATCAAAATAGGCTGGCGAGTGCCACCCGAAATATGTCCGCTCCTGCGGGACGCGGTCGCTGACCTCGACCACCTTCTGGCCCGAAAGTGATACGGCGGCTTTCGCCGGCCGGTCGAGTGCCGGACCCGGCGGGATCGTGCCAAAGTATTTTTCAACCAGCCGCTTCGCTTCGGCCGGGTCGAAGTCGCCGGCGATCACGAGTGACAGGTTATTCGGCGTGTAGTAAGTGCGAAAAAATTCCTTTACGTCATCGAGGTTGGAGTTTGTAAGATCTGTGTGCTCGCCGATAACATCGGTGTTATACGGGTGACCGACGGAAAACAGGTTCTGCGCCATCAGCTTGAACCAGCGGCCGTAGGGCTGATTCTCCAGCCCCTGGCGGCGTTCGTTCTTGACGACCATAACCTGATTGTCGAATTTCGCCTTATCGAGCGCGTCGGGCAGCGTGGCGAGGCGGTCCGATTCGACCCAAAGAAGATTTTCTAGATTTCCCGACGGAACCGTCGCAAAATAATTGGTGCGGTCTTGATTGGTGGTCCCGTTCACCCCGCCTTCGAGAAGGTTGGCACCGGCGGCTTCGACATATTCAAAATATTCCCGGTTCGCGTTCTTCGAGCCCTGGAACATCATATGTTCGAACAGATGCGCGAACCCGCTTCGGCCCAGCCGTTCGTTGGCCGAGCCAACATGGAACCACTGGTTGACGTGTACCACGGGCAGTTTGCGGTCAACGTGCAAAATGACCTGCAGGCCGTTCGGCAGCGTGTATTTTTCAAACTGAATTTTGGGCACGGAACTCTGCGCCTTCGCGGCGGTGATGAAGCCGGACGGAGCCAGCAGCACCGTCGCGACTGTGAACGCGGCAAAAACCTTCGCCATAAATTTGCTCATGGGGCTCTCCTTATCGGGAATAAAAATTCGAATCTCTGGATTCTAAGATATGAGCAGATACGCATCAAGCGGCCGTTGGGTTCCAATACCGCGGATTTATAGCAGAACTGCGCAGGATCGACGGCGAAATTTTATCGGGATTTGGGCGATGATCCGAAAGAAGAGGCTCCTCAGTTCGAGTAATAGGTCGCGACGCTTGTAGGCGTTTCATAGCATCGCACCTTATAAACTTGCACCCGTTCGTCGCCTACGCGAGTGTTCAGATATTCAACGAAATACCGCGCGATGTTCTCCGCCGATGGGTTCAACTCCTCGTCGAACGGCGGCAGTTCGTTCAGGTTTCGATGATCGAGATATCCAACTATCTCGTCCGCCGCCGTCTTCAGATCGCCAAAATCGATCAAGAGCCCAATATTATTAAGCTCCTCGCCCCGCGCGTATATCTCGACCTTGTAATTGTGCCCGTGCAGGTTTTCACACTTCCCCTTATACCCACGCAGCTGATGCGCCGACGAGAAATTGCGCTCGATCATTACTTCGAAATATGAAGGCATTACTCAAACTCCGTGTCGAATCCAGTCAATCATAACCGAAATCAAGGTGGCCCTGGCAACCGGAAATTCAATCCGGATCTCAAATGGCCGGTTTGTATGGTCTTTTCGGTACGATCTTTGGGCTATGCGTTCGCGTGCGAGGGCTACAAATAGCTAGGGACCGACTGCGCCTAATTCTCCAAGTCGTCTTGACCAAATGTGCCTCATCGGCGGAGCCAGTGGCGCGGGATGTCCGGTCGCGGCTAACCCAATTACCGGGACGGGGGCGGCTCTTGTCGATGCTGATCCCTGGCTGGTTCTTACCACGCAAGCGGTTCCGACCAGTGGCCCTATCGGTGGGACGTCAGCAATAACATCGTCGATCAATATGAATTCAAACAGCGTTCCGGCAGGCGGCGATGTTCCTAACGGAACTCCGGCGACATTTGCCGCGATCCTGGGTTCGGTCGCACCTCCGTCGGGTATATTTGCTTCCGGCACGGTCGGAACGACCTATACCTCGATTTCCAGCGGAGTCGGCAGTGCATCTACCACGGTTGACGGACAGACGGTCAGTGCTAATTACACGGCTGCCGCGTGCGGCCCGAATTCGGCCAATGTCTGGACAGACAATACTACCTCAAAGACTGGCGTAGGCAAGACCATCCCGATCAATACAACCACCCTTACAGGCCTGGGCCAGGATGTAATATCCGCTGATATTCAGTTCAGCTATGACCCTTCGGTCATCAGCTATGTCTC
Organism: Pyrinomonadaceae bacterium; assembly: GCA_050250045.1. Taxonomy (GTDB): domain Bacteria; phylum Acidobacteriota; class Blastocatellia; order Pyrinomonadales; family Pyrinomonadaceae; genus OLB17. The sequence goes on from JBFWPK010000004.1 coordinate 7,342, forward strand.
AGCTACTCCCGGAACCGTCCTCCCCGGAGGAACAACAATAAATGCCGTAAACAACCCGATAGCCGGAACGATAATAATCTCGGTTTATCACGGAGCAGGAACGCCGTTTGCGGGTGCAGGAACGCTTGTAGACCTGAACTTCAATGTTATCGGGCCTATCGGATCGTCCTCACCGTTGCAGTTGACCAACTTCTGGTACAACGGCACACTTGTCTGCTCGAACGTATCGAGCGGCACGCTCACGATCATTTCCGGCGAGGTTAGCGGACAGGTAACCTACAAACACCAGCCGGGTGTCAAACCCGTTCCGGGCGTTGACTTTAATGCTGCCGGTTCGGTCAACTTCGTAGGCGGACCGTCCGATGCGGCCGGCAATTACACGCTGTCGGGCTTTGGCCCGGGTGCGTACACAGTAACGCCGTCCAAAGCTGATAAGCTTAATCCGGGGGATGTTGGATACATCGCTCCGAACGGCATATTTAGTAATGACCCATCGCTTATATCGCAGCACATTGTCGGGATCACCCCGATCACCGATCCGGTCCAACTGGAGGCTGCATGGGTCAGCGAGGGAACGACTCCATTCCTTTCGTCGTTTGACGCGGCTCTGATCGCACAGTGGATCGTCGGCGTCAACAATCCGCTCAACTTGACTGGTAAATGGAGGTTTACGCCGATCAACCGATCCTATCCTAATGTGATCACTGACTATGCCGGAGAAGACTACACGGCTCTCTTGAAGGGTGATGTGAACGGCGACTGGAATCCGGCCGGACCACTTCGGCCCGCTCCTATGACCCAGAAACAGATAGCCAAGGCAGCACGCGTATCTATCCCGGAACTTCGGGCCGAATACGGAAAGCTGTCGGTTGTTCCGTTGAGGATCGATAATCTGAAGGCGGCTGGCATTACCTCCTATCAATTCGACATTGAATTCGACCCCGAGGTAGTTTCTCCCGCTAAGGTCGCGGTCGACATCGCGGGAACCTTGAGCGAGTCTCTGGCCCTTGCCTATAACTCGCCGAGGCCGGGCCTGCTCAAAGTGGTCCTTTACGGAGCATTCCCAGTTGGCGGAGATGGTGTTTACGTCAACCTCCGCTTCAGGCCGGTCGGTGAGATCGGCTCGTCGTCACCGTTGACCATCAAAGGATTCCGTTATAATGACGGCATCGAAAGGGCGGTTACGGTCGATGGCGAAGTGACCATCACCGAAGCGGTCGGAGCAACCGTCAGCGGACGATTGCTAAACAGCGTAGGCAAGGGTGTCTCGGGCACCGAGGTAACACTTGTCAGCACGACGGGCGAAGTATTTTTCGCCAGATCAAACAAAAATGGAGTGTTCGAATTCCGCGGTGTTACTTTCGGTGAAACCTATACCGTCATTGCTGAGTCCGACCTCTTTACCTTCGCCCCCTTGAACGTCAGCGTTGTTGGTGAATCGACCAGGGTCGATATGATTGCCAATCAATAAAGACGTACCTTGCAAAAATAGCGGCGGGCGCCTCGATAACACGCCCGCCGTTATCACCCTCCAGGAGAAATTGTTTTATGTTCCATCTACGCTATTGTGTCGCTTTAACTAAAGCCGGAATTCTGTCCTTGATTTTCCTTTTTGGTGTTAGTGGTGTTTTGGCCGACACAAAAAATGACAGCGCAGTGTTGCGAAAGCCCGACCGGATGGTTGGGCCGGCTCTCACGCCGCCGATTACGATAACCGCGCCAATGGCCATAGAAGATATAGGTACAACATTCGTCGTACCTATCACAGCAAGCGACATTACCGGCGATAACATTGTTTCGTTTCAGTTCGATATTCAATACGACCATTCAATAATGTTTCCCTCGGGTCCGAACTTTGGCTGTTCGACCGCGGGTACGATCATGTCTGGATTTAACGTCACCTGTAACGTGATAACCAATGGAACGCTATTGATAACCGCAAATACGGGAGGATCTTTTATCCCAACTGGATCCGGCACGATGCTAAACCTTACGTTTACCGCTCAGCCGACAACGGTTGGCGGCGACATATCTCCGTTAACTTTCGTTCCCGCCACCGCCTTTGTGTTTAACAATAACGGGATATTCCCTCGTACCCTCGTGAACGGACAGGTATGGTTTCGAGATCCTACGGCGGCTGAGACGTCGGTTTCGGGGCGGGTATTGAATCAGGCGGGGCGGGCGATAGCTAAGGCCCGGCTTTCGTTGCGGGATGCGAACGGCGGCGTGAAAATGGCGTTGACGAATCCGTTCGGCTATTTTCAGTTTCAGAATGTTCAGGCCGGCGAAACATATGTGTTGACGACTGAAGCAAAGCGTTACACGTTCCAGCCGCGCACGGTGCCGGTGGCCGATGAGATCGTCGACCTTGCGATCGTTTCCGATCAATAGAACCACAGTTGGTCCTCGTATCCATCTTGAGCGGGACGCGGTCGTCCCGCTCGTTTTTTATTTTAGGATCCCGCTGATGTCGTCGACCGTTGACGTTATCCGCATTCGCGGCAGGCTTTGGAGGAAGTCGCGGCCGTAGCGTTTGGTGCGGAGGCGTGGGTCGAGGATGGCGATGACGCCGCGGTCGGTGGTGGAGCGGATGAGGCGGCCGATGCCTTGTTTTAGGGTGATTATCGCCTGCGGGACGCTGTAGTCGAAAAACGACCGGCCTCCGTTCTCGTCGATAAAGCGCGAACGGGCGGCTACGACCGGATCGCTTGGGACGGCGAATGGGAGTTTGTCAATGATGACGCAGGAAAGCTGGTCGCCCTGGACATCGACACCCTGCCAGAAGCTGGATGTGGCAAAAAGCACGGCGTTCGGCGTCTCGCGAAAACGGTCGAGCAGGCCCGCCTTCGACATCGAACCCTGGACAAAACACGTAAAGCCAACGCGTGAGGAAACTATCTCGAACAACGCGTTCATCGATTGATAACTCGTACACAGCACGAAGGCCCGCCCGTCGGTCGCTTTCAGAATTTTGACTATCTCGCCGGCCGCAAGCTGTGTGAACTCCGGCGAGCGCGGGTCAGGCATTGCCCGCGGCAGATAGAGGACGGACTGCTTTTCATAATCGAATGCGCTCGGTGCCTCGAATCCGCGTGTCTTTGCCGAATCAAGCCCGAGGCGGTCGCGGATGAAATCGAACGTGCCGTTGCTCGACAGTGTTGCCGAGGTAAGGATGCAGGTTTCCACTTTATCGAATAGTTTCTCGCGCAGCAGTTCCGAGACATCGACCGGCGATGCTCGCAGAAACATTCCTTTTCCCCGCTTCTCAAGCCAGTAGACGTAATTCCGTTCCGCCTGAGTAACGATGAAATCAAGGTCAAAGCGTGCCTGTCGCGTTCGACGGAGAAGGCTGTCGGCCTCGGGCACGCTTTCCGCAAAGGCCGCAAGACTTGATTCCAGCCGCTGCATGGCCCCATCAAGCGCAAAGCACGCCTCGCCCAACGGAGTCGGCTGGGTTTCGCCTTTCGCCGTGCGTTGGGCAAACGCGTCGGCATACAGCGGAAAACGGCCCTCGCCGCGCGCCTGAGTAAAACGGATCCAGAAATGCTCCGAAAGCCCTCCTATCTTCGACGCGATCTTGTCTATTTCACGGGTTGCAACCGCATCCGCTATTGGCAGCATCGCGGCGTCGCGGGCGAGTTCATCGATCTGGAAGTTCGATACCTGAAAGCCGAAATAGTCCGCGGCGATGTCCTCGATGAGATGAGCTTCGTCAAAAACAACAGCTGCGTAGTCGGGTATCACCTTGCCAAACTGGCTGCCACGGACGCTGAGGTCGGCAAAGAAGAGGTGGTGATTTACGACGATGATGTCGGCCGAATCGGCATTTGCCCGCATCCGCGTGATAAAGCACGGATCGAAATCAGGGCACTTCTGCCCGATGCACGTTTCGCCCTTGGCATTGATGCGGCCCCAGAATGAAAGGTCCTCGGGCAGATCCACCAGTTCGCGGCGATCGCCCGTCTGCGTCTCGCGGCTCCAGCGCGAGACCCGGTCGAAGTAGCCGAGTTGGTCAAGGCCATCGAGGATCGGCTGGTTATCGGCCTTATGGATGCGGTAAATACAAGCGTAATTCGACCGGCCTTTCATATATGCCGCGGTGAACTTGCCGGGCAGAGTTTTCTGCAGAAAAGGAATGTCCTTTTCCATAAGCTGCTCCTGCAGGTTCTTTGTGCCGGTCGAAATAACGATGCGCTTTTTCCGCTTGATCGCAGCCGAGATCGCCGGGATCAAGTAAGCGAGCGTCTTCCCCGTGCCGGTGCCCGCTTCGACTAGCAGATGCCGCTTTTCCTCAAACGCCTTCGTTACGGCATCGGCCATCGCCACCTGACCGGCCCGGTACTCGTACTTGTCATGGAACCTCGCGATCAACCCGCCCTGGCCAAACACTTTTTCGAGGTAGTCCTGTTGCATGCAAAGGGTAGAATATTATTGACTTAGCTGCCGTATTTTGGTACAAAACTCATTTGAGTATCGGCAAGAAAGATGCAGGAAACTACAGGGAACTCACCCCATCAGCGAGGGCTTTACCTGAATTTCATAGCTGTCCAAATCATTCTCAAATAGTAAATGGATTGCAAAGCAATGTCGAAGTTCGGAATGGCTTTGCGCCTGGGCTTACTGGGAAAACGCAGCTATTGCGACTCTAGAGTCTTTATATTCGGATATGCCGCATCCGTAACCGGCGGCGCGAGCGAAGGAGTTATTTAATGGTGCAATTGGAGATCGCCGAGTCCCGGCGGAATATTCTGCTAAGCTTGGGTGTCCTGGGGGTAATCACGGCCGTCATTCTCATGCCCTTCCTTTTTGGCGTCGAGGCCGGCCGGAAAACATCCGGCAAGGGCCTGTTTACGATCGGGCGAAGCCACGAGGACGATCTTCCGAATTACGACATTAGAACAGACAAAACCGCGTTCGAGAAGCTTGCGGTCTATCGGAATTCTCTTAATCGAAGCGCGTCGGAAGTTGCCGACCGGCGTGACGACCTGGTCCGCGGCGAGGCCGCACTTCGGTCATCCGTCCCGACGTTGAAGATCGAATACAGCCCTGAGATGCGTACGCCTGAGGTTATCGCGCCCGATGCCAGCATGGGCCCGGCCTTTTTGGCCCGGCCGACGGCGAAGAAAAAGTCGCAGGCACTGAAATCATTCCTGAACGAGAACAAGGCCCTGATCGGCGGCACTGAGGAACAGATCGACGGCTTAAAGGTCTTTGCAGATTACACGAACCCGGATGGAAACCTGAGATTTGTTGAACTCGAGCAGGAGATCAATGGGATCCACGTTTTTCGCGGCGCGATCAAAGCGGCCTATACCAAAAATGGCGAATTGATCCGGGTGATCAATAATTTTGCCGCCGGGCTGGATTACGCAAACCTTTCGGGTGACTTCGGCGACCCGAACACAGCACTTTCAGCCGCTGCCGGATTAATTAATTACGAACTCAATTCCGCCGACAAGCTGCTCGATGCCGAACGCTCGACGGGACTTAAGGCTCATTTTGGGCAGGGAGATTGGGCGCCAACGGCAGAGAAGATTTACTTCCCGACCGAACCGGGCATTGCGGTTCCCGCCTGGCGTGTTCTGATCTGGAAGCCGACCAATGCTTATTATGTGATCGTCGATGCCCACAGCGGCCAGATGCTGTGGCGAAAGAATATTACCGAAGATCAAACGCAGCACAGCACTTTCGAGGTTTACACGAACCCGAACGCGATGATCAATGTCGCGGACAGCCCGTCGCCAACCGCACCGACCGTCTTCGATCCGGGCAGCGGAACACAGGGCCTGCCGATCTTTCGAACCAATGTGATGAGGATCGGGAACGAGGCCCCGTATACCTTCAATAACAATGGATGGATAAACGATGCTGTCAATATCACTGACGGGAACGCGGTCGAGTCCGGCCTTGACCTTGTAAGCCCCGATGGCAACGAAACTGGCACACATGCTCTTGGCAGTCCTTATCGAAATTTCAGTTCCACGTGGAATCCGCCTCCCGGAATTCCCGCCCCGGGCGATGCTCCGGGCGACGAGCAGGCCCGGCGAGGTGCCGTTATTCAACAGTTCTATCTGATGAACTGGTACCATGACGAACTCTATCGGCTTGGGTTCACGGAACAGGCACGCAACTTCCAGACGAATAATTTTGGTCGCGGCGGTGTCGGGAACGACCGCATTTCAGCTGAAGGCCAGGATTTCGGGTCGAAGAACAACGCAAACTTCGCGACACCAGCAGACGGCGGACGCGGAAAGATGCAGATGTACGTATTCGATGGCCCAACGCCTGACCGCGACGGCACTGTCGATGCCGAAATATTGATCCACGAGGCCACGCATGGGACCTCAAACCGGCTGCACGCGAACGCTGAAGGCCTTAGCTCAAACATGGCCCGTGCGATGGGCGAGGGCTGGTCCGATTTTTACGCCCATTGCCTCACGTCCGAACCGGGCGATCCGCTCAATGGTACTAATCCGCTTAGCGGTTATCTGCTGCTCAATGGATTTGGCTCGGTCGGGACCGGCAACTATTACTATGGCATCCGCCGATTTCCGAAGGCCATTATGTCCGCAACCGGCGGTCCGCAGAACCGGCCGTTCAATCCGCTGACGTTTGCGGATATCGACCAGACTAAGATCAATACCTCTGACGGCGCTTTCCCGGCCATGTTCGGTGCCCACATTTCGACAAATGCCGATCAGGCCCACGCTGCGGGCGAAGTTTGGAGCAGTGCATTGTGGGAGTTTCGAACGCGAATGGTCCAGCGTCTCGGCTGGGCGACTGGGAACAGAAAGGCCCTCCAGTTGGTGACGGACGCAATGAAGGTGTCGCCGATCAACCCGACGTTCCTCCAGGGACGCGACGCGATTGTCAGTGTCGCGATCGGAAGCGCAACTACCACGGCACAGCTCGAGGACGCAGCCGATGTCTGGGCGGGCTTTGCGATCCGCGGTATGGGAGTTGACGCAAGCATTCAGGTGCAGGGCGGAAGCGGCGCCGGGCAAACCCGCGTGACGGAATCGTTCGATAAGCCGAACCTGATGCAGCTTCCGACCTTTACGATCACGGACATTGGAGGCGATGCCGACGGCATAGCCGAACCCGGCGAGCCGATCGTTTTGAATGTCCCGTTGACCAACATCTTTGGAACGTCGGCGACAACCGTAACGGCAAACATTCCCGGCGCAAGTTCCTCTATGTACGGAACTATTCCGAATGCCTCTACTGTGACGCGGCAATTCAACTACACGGTACCGGCCGGAACACAATGCGGGGCGCTTATCACTCTGACGATGAACGTCAACAGCAGCCTTGGGGCCAAGTCATTCGCTCTTCCCATCCCGATCGGTATAAAAAATGTATCGCTTCAGCAGAATTTCGACGGCGTAACGGCCCCGACACTGCCGGCCGGCTGGACCCAATCGACATCTGATGCCGGCATTGCGTTTGTCACATCCGGCACCGCGTCGGATACGGCCCCGAACGCGGCGTTCGGCGCGAGTCCGAATGCAATGGGAAGCAGCGAGATCACATCGCCGGCGATATCGGTGAACTCCGCTGCCGCAACAGTATCGTTCCGGAACCAGTTCAATTTGGAGACTGGATTCGACGGAGGCGTTCTTGAGATCAGCGTCAACGGCGGCGGATTTCAGGATATTATCGCCGCCGGAGGGTCGTTCCTCGAAAACGGATATACCGGTACGATCAACCCGGCGACGAACAGCCCGATCGCGGGACGCCAGGCATGGACCGGGGCTTCCAGCGGATTTGTAACGTCCACCGCGCAGTTGCCTGCCTCGACCAACGGCCAGAGTGTCCGCCTTCGATGGCGTCACGGGAGCGATGCCAGCGTTGCCGGAACTGGTTGGTTTATCGATACGGTGGTTGTCCGGGCCAGCAGTTCCTGTTCGTCTGTGCCGAACGTTGTCAGGTCAAGGGCGGATTATGACGGCGACGGCAAGACCGATCTGTCGATCTTCCGGCCCTCTGAAGGCAACTGGTACATCGCCCAATCGCTTGGTGGTATAACGGTATTAACATGGGGCGTTAGCACGGACACGCCGACGCCGGGCGACTTTGATGGTGATGGACGAGCGGATTTTGCGATATTCCGGCCCACACCGGGCAATTCGCCCGATTTCTACATCGTCCGCAGTGCAGGTTTCGTTTTCTCGAGTGTTGCCTGGGGAGATCCTGGCGACAAGCCCGTGATCGGCGATTACGACGGCGATGGCAAAGATGATATTGCGGTCTATCGGGAATCAAACACGACCTGGTATACGGTGAAAAGCAGCGGCGGGCTGGAGACGGTCCAGTACGGCCAGGCGGGCGACGTAGCCGTGCCGGGCAAGTTCGATGGCGACGCCAAGACAGACCGGGCGGTTTACCGAAGCGGTCAATGGATAGTTGAGCAAACTACGGGCGGTACAATGACCGCAAACTGGGGTGAGCCGGGCGACATTCTCGTTCCCGCCGACTACGATGGCGATGGCAAGGACGATGTTGCGGTATGGCGGCCTTCGAACGGTTTTTGGTACATCCGCCGGAGTACGAACTTTGCCCTCAATGTTTTCTCCTGGGGCCAGACTGGCGATATACCCGCACCGGGTGATTTTGACGGGGATGGCCGTGACGACCCGACTGTGTGGCGTAACGGGACTTGGTATGTTGTCCGATCGACGCAGGGAATATGGCAGGCCGGGTGGGGAGTTCCCGGCGATGTTCCGATCCCGAGGAAATATCTTCCGTAGCCTGTGACATATCGTGGAAAGGCGGCTGCCCAACCGCCTTTCCGCACTGAACGCCCCGAGCATACGTTTCTCTATTCGGCTTTTTTCGCTCCACCCCCGTCAAATGTAGTATTTCGCATCGAGAAGGAGGTCAACCTGCCATGTTGAATTTTCGATCAAAGGCCGCCGTCATCAAGTTCGGGCTAGTTGCAGCCGCTATTTTTGCCGCGGCGGCGGGAATTTTAGATCTCGCCGGACGGGAACAGGCAAGTGCGTCGGCATCGGGGCCATCGCCCTCATTTACTGGAGCACCGTACATCCTCGGGTGTCCAACCTGTCCGATCGAGAATAATTGTACAGCGTGTCATTCCGGCGCCGATCCTAACAGCGGACCGGGAGCTGTCACCATCAGCGGGCTCCCGGCGAACTACCTTCCCGGCCAGGAGATCCCATTGACAGTGACCGTCAACGACCCCGATGCGGTGATCTACGGCTTTCAGCTTGTCGCGATTCGCAACAGCGGCGAGAATGCCGGAACATTCAATTTTCCCCCTGCCATGCCGCAGCCGCTTCAGGTGATCTCCGGCTTTGTGAACGGCAACGAGCGCCGCTACATCGAACATACGATCAACGGGGTGACCCCGACACAGTTCGGTTCTAAGTCATGGAATTTTACGTGGACCGCACCGCCAGAGCGCGTGGGAAAGCTAAACTTCTATGCCGCCGGCAATGGGGCCAACAGCGACGGCGGGTCGAGCGGCGACAATATCTACCTCTCGTCAAAGGCCACACTGTCGGGCACGGCGATCGCGAATTTCGATTCCGATACGAGGAGCGATATTTCCGTCTATCGGCCATCCAACGGCACATGGTATGCGCAGACGACCTCTCCGCCGACATATCAGGTCACCCAGTTCGGCGAGCCCGGCGACATCGCGGCACCCGGCGATTATGACGGTGACGGGGTAACGGACAAGGTAGTTTTCCGACCGTCAACCGGCACGTGGCATGTGAAAAAAAGTACCGGAGGCACCACCGTATCCTCGTTCGGCGTTTCGGGCGACATTCCCGTGCCCGGAGACTATGACGGCGATGGAAAGTACGACCTGGCGGTCTGGCGGCCTTCGAACGGGACCTGGTACTTTTTAGGGAGTACGCAGATCTACCGGGTGCGTCAATTTGGCCAACTCGGCGACGAACCCGCACAAGGCGATTATGACGCTGACGGAATTACGGATTTCGCCGTGTTCAGGCCGCAGAACGGCAACTGGTATTTTCAGTTGAGCAAGGTGCCAAGTTTTGTCGTTACGCGATTCGGGCAGGCCGGCGATATTCCCGTTCCAGCGGACTACGACGGCGACGGTATAACGGACATTTCTGTATTCAGGCCCACTAACGCGACATGGTACAGGCTCAACGCAACGCAGGGCTATTATGTATTCCCCTTTGGCCAGAATGGCGACGTGCCCGCCCCGGCCGATTTCGATGGAGACGGCAAAACCGATATTGCGGTATTCCGAAGTGGCACCTGGTACATGATCGGAACAGCAGGGCCGACATATAAGGTCATATCCTTCGGCCAGGCCGGCGATATTCCGGTGGCCAGCGCGTATACCCCTTAGTTCACCTCCCGAGTTTGACCCACAAAAAAAGGCCCGTCGACGTTTAGCGTTGACGGGCCTTTGTTAGAGGAGGAAACCCAAGGGACCCGCGTAGCAGGGCACCGCAGGGGAGAGTGACTACTGTCCCTTCGGCGTTGCCGAGGGTTGGGCCGTCGGCGCCACCGGGACAACCGGCGTGCTGACCGGAACTACTGGCTGTGCCTGGTCGGAGTTCGACGGCGGGTTACCGAGTGGTACTGGCTGAACAATGGTCGTCGACCGCGGCCTGGTCAGGTCCGTCCCGGTTGAGTACTGCGGCTTGTGTATGCGCGGCGTGATGAAGAACAGTATCTCAGCCGTGTCGCGCCCAACGTTCTTTCGTTTGAACAGATGCCCGATGAGCGGGATCCGCGAAAGGCCCGGCGTTCGGTTGACGCCTTCGCTCTCGCTGTCAGACAACACACCGCCAACCACGGTCGTTCCGCCATCGGGCACCGTAACCTCGGTCTGCATGCTCTGGGTGTTGATCGCGGGAGCCGTACCGGCCACCAACGGAGCGATCGAGCTGTTCTCGGCCGTTACGTTGAGGATGACCGTGCCGACATCCGTGATCTGAGGCGTTACCTCAAGTTTCAGAGGAACGTCAACATATTCGGTGGTAGCCACGGCAAAATCGCCGCTTCCGGCACCTGGCTGAACCGTCGTGACCGGGATCTTGATACCGCTCTTGATCTCGGCCTTGCGGTTATTGAGAGTCGTTACGCGCGGCGTGGCGATGACCTTTGCCTGGCCTTTCTCTTCACCAGCGGTGATCAGGGCATTGATCCTGACGGTACCCAGAATGCCGGTCGTCAGTCCAAGAGCCGTGTTCACTGTTTCTGCTCCGAGGCCGTTGGTCGTCGCGTTCGGAATGCCTGAGGTGGCGGGTACGCCGATCGTTCCGGTTTGGAAGACACCGCCCGGAGGATTGGCTCCGTTGCCAAGCACGAGCCCGCTGATCTGAACGCCTACGTCGCGGCTAAAAGTGCGGGTGGCAACGACGATCCGTGCCTCGATCTCAACCTGCGGTTCCGGCTGGTCGAGAAGGGTTACAAGCTGGCGGATCGCGTCGATATTCTCGCGAACGTCCGTGATGATCAACGTGTTGGTGCGGCCGTCAACCTCGACAGCTCCCCGGCGCGAAAGGCGTCGCTTGACGATGCCAAGGATTCCCTGGTCGCCGCCGCCGGCACCGCCGGCTCCCGAAGCACCGCCGCTTTCGCCACCGGTCGGGCTGTTGTTCGTGACCATTCCGGCGGTTGGGCCGCTGCCGCCGCCCGCTCCGCCAAGAGTACCGGATGCCCGGGCGTAGTTGAGGCGGATGAATTCCGTGTAGAGGGGTGATGAATCTAACTGATTGTTCTGCTGGGCGCGGAAGATCTCGCCCTCGCTTGCAAGCGTTTTCGCATCGGCAATGCGGAGAATCGTTCCGTTAACCTGCACGCCGAGTTCCTGCGAACGCAGTACCGACTCGAGCGCGATGTTCCACGGAACGTCCGAAACATTCACGGTCACTGGCACCTTGCCGACCGATTTGTCGATGACAAAGTTAATGCCGTATTGCTCGGTGATGTAGTTGAGAATGTCGCGAACGTCAGCGTTGACGACTTTCAGGTTGATCGGCTCGCCCCGGAATCCGGGGTCACCGAACCGGCGGCCCTGCTGCTCGGGCTCAACCCGCTGCGCAGCCACGGCCAGCACAAGTGTGCTCAGGATCAGGATAGCGATGATCGCTTTTTTGCCGATACCGCTTAAGGTTTGAAGAGAAGTCATGTTTCCTCCGTTTACAAGGACCATCAACCCTTGGAAGGCTTTGGGCGATGGCGTTAGGGTAAAGTTTGCGTGAGTATTCTGAGAGGGGCCTTCGTCAAAAGGCCCATTCCGTGAATTCTGGTAGGGATACTAATTTTTCTTTGCGACCTTGACCGGCTTCTTGCCGCTCTTCGCGGATTTCTTCTTGGAGTCCGTCTCGGGAGCCTGATTGTTCATTTCATCCAGCGGCGAGACGATCACGGCCGGAGTTTCTGCCTTTGCGGCCGGTTCCGCGGGAGATGCGGGCGGCTGATAGGTAGCGACCGTCTCGGGCGGCCGACCGGTCGATTCCGCCGGAGCAGTTCCCTGAAGTTCTTCTTGAGTGCTGTATTTACGCAAGGTCTTGTTTTCAACCGAAGCGACAAACTTGTTCTTGCCCGTTTTGGTCACCTTGCGGAAAACAAGCCGGTTCTCCTCAACGGCGACGAGCTGTCCGTCGAAAAATTTCTCACCGGGATAGATCGTGTACGAGAGCTTGATCGGCACCGCTTCGACCATTGCGGCGTAACCGCGCGGAGTCTTGAAGATGCCGGTGACTGCCATTTCGTCCAGCGTCAGGACACTGGTAACTTTCGGCAGCGGCTGGCCGTTCATGGCCGCGGTCTCGCGAAGGCGCTTGTAATAGTCAATGCGCTGCTCGATCGAAGGGACCTTGGCCGCTTCGCTCGTCGGCGACGGCTTTGAGGCTGCCCGGCCCGAACCGGGCGTGCGGGTCCTGGCCCATCCGGGTTTCACGAATGGGTCGCGGCCCTGTGCGTCGGCCTCGGTAAAATGGCCTCCGATCAGGATCGTGCCGCAAAGGACCAGTCCGATCGTCAGAAATCGTTTTAGGTTTGATCTGTTCATCATTGCTTTATCTCTCTCGTCAATGGGTGCAAGGATCATTTTGCGGCTGCGGCGGGTGCTGCAGGGGCTGCGGGGGCCGGTGCACCAGGTGCGGCGGGCTTGCAAGGCGGCTGTCCGGGAGCGGCAGGCTTGCCGGGAGCACAGGGCTTGGCGGCAGGCTTGTTGAGGTCTTCCGGATCGGCGTAATATGCCTTCAACTCGAACATTGCATGAATGGTCTTATCGGCCGATTGCTTGTCACGCTGGTTGATCTTAAAGTTCTGGATCGAAACTATGCGGGGCAGTTTCGCCATTTTGTCGAAGAAAGCACGCAGGTTATTGAAGTTGCTGTCAACCTCGACCTCAACCACTTTGGCCGTCACGGCTTCCTGCTTCGTGTCGTCCTTCGGGGCAAATCGCCAAACGATCATTCGCGACTCGCGGGCTGTGTCCTGCAGGCCCTGAAGTACATTGGTTATCTCGCGCTGTTCCGGGAGTAGGACCTTCAGCTCTTCGTACTCCGTGGACTTGCTGGCGTAAAGAGCACGAAACTCGTTGATACGCTGGGTCGCGATTCGGGCCGCTTCATTCTTTGCCTGAAGCGCCGTCACCTGATCGGTCAGGATCTTGATCTCGTCGCGGGTAGCGCTGGTTATCATGTAATACACGCCGACGTAATAAAGCACGGCTGCTACACTTACCAGAATAAGAAGCTGGAAGTACCATTTCAGGTTTTTAAGTTTCTCGATCATTTTAGTTACCTTCTACTAGGCTTGTAGACAATGGGGCGTAATCGCTGCCCGAAGTTTAGTTTTTCGCTACCTGGACCGGCTGTGCTGGATTCGCTCCCGCGGCGGGTGTCCCTGCCGAGGCCGTGGTCGGATTGAGTCCGGGTGCTCCGGCGGCCTTGTCGGGTTTATAGGCGGCGTTTATTGTAAAGTTGACAACCTCCAGCTTCGGGGCTTCGGCACCATTCGAGGCCACGGCCGTCTGATTCTGTACTTCCTGACGCTGTGTCTCGATGTTCAGGTTCTCAAACAGGCCACCCGAGAATTCCAGGCTTCGGCCAAACTGGGTGACGGCGGATTCGTCGGGTGAATTACCCTTGATGGTGACGACATCGTCTTTCTGCTCGATGCTCTGAAGATATAGGCCGGGCACCATCTGGATGCGTTCTCGCATTGCCTCAAGCACCGCAACTGGGCCCGCCTGAGAGGCTCGAAGGTTCTTGATGGCCTCGATTCGAGAATCGATCGCGGCGATCTTGTCTTCGAGTTCCTTCTGCTCTTTCATCACTCCCTCGAGCTGCGCGGCGATCTCCTTTTGTTCAGCCAGCTGGCGTTCCGCCTCGGCCTTCGCCATCTGAGTACTGATAATGTCCCAGCCGACAACCGCGACAAACAGGAACGCAGCCGCCAGTGTCATGAACAGAAGCCGGGTTCCGGGACTTCCTACCTTTTTATCGACAGCCAGGACCGTGCCGCCTTGTCTTTCCGTAACCGAGTTAAGTAGATTGATCTTGATCATGATTAGTTAACCCCCCTCATCGCCAATCCCACGGCTACCGCCATTTCGGGCATGATCTCACTCATATAATCGGGGTCGAATTTTCGCGAATCCACCTTGATGTTGCGGAACGGGTCGAGCACCTCGACCGGCAGCTCCAGGCGGGCGGAAAGATCGTGGGCAAGGCCCTGGAGTTTCGAGCCGCCGCCGGAGATAAGGATCTTCTGAACGACAGTTTCGTTATCGTCGCTGGTAGCGCGATAGAAATCGAATGTCTTTTGGATCTCCATCGCGATGATCTCCGTCACATTGTGCATCAGCGGTTCGATCGATTTTTCCTCGATGCCTTCGACGGCATTGCTGACACCACGCTTAACCGCCTCGGCCTGTTGAAAACTAAGCCCGAGGCTCCGCTGCAGCACGTCCGTAAACTGGCTGCCGCCGACCGTAATGTCGCGAGTGAACAGCGAACGCGTGCCCTTTACGATATTCACGTTCATCGTGGACGCCCCGATGTTGAGCAGGGTGACGACCTCGCGTTCACTTGGCTGATAGTTGAATTCGTAGCAATTCTGGAGTGCGAAGGTGTCCACGTCGATAACGAACGGCTCCTTGCCCGCAAGCTGTACGGCTTGGCGGACATTGTCGATACGCTCGCGTTTACAGGCGGCGATCAGAACGTGCGTTGCGTCTGAGGTTGTCTGAGTCACCTGATAATCCAGGCTGACGTCAGCCAGATCGTAAGGAATATGTTCTTCGGCGTGCCAGTCGATCGATTCCTCGAGCTCGTCCTGGCTCATTGCCGGCAGCACAATATTCTTGATGATCACCGAATGGCCGCTGACGCCCGTGACAACCTGGTCGGCATTGACCTGAAAGCTGCTGCAGACATTCTGGATGCAATCGGAAACCGCGTTCAGCTCCATGATCTGGCCGTCAATGATAGTTTCATCCGGCAGGTTCTGGTATCCGAGGGCAACCAGGCTTACCTGGTTCGATTTGCCGTCGAGTTCGACCATTTTGACCGAACTGGAACCTATGTCTAAACCGGCAACGCTTTTCTTTTTACCGAACAGCATTATTTTCTCACTCCTATTGGGCCGCAGCGGGCCCGGAATCTTTTTGTGTGTTTTTCGTTGAAAGGTTCGAAGCGGGTTCTGGTCCGGGAAAGATAGTTTGCCACCGATTACTGAACTTGCTGGATCTGGGGACAGGGCATCTTGATTCTGACGGGCCGAACGAACAAGCAGGGCCAAAGTTCCCGCTTCGCATAAGAAGCCGAATTCCTATATCAGGAACGGGCGGTCGGGTTGTAGTTTTTTAGAAAACTATTTCGCATCGGGTGGCGAAGGGATACAGCCATATAGCGGCCGTACTCAATTAAGGTAGCCTATGTGCAAAACATTTGTCAACACTTATTTGTCATGTTGAACGGAAGGTGAAATGAATTGTGTCAGGATGACCGAACGCGTCAGAACCGCAAGCGATAGCGACTGGATTCTTGCAGCGGACGGAAAGGAACCCAGTCGCTACCGCTCCCGGTTCTGACCTAGCTCCATCTTCGCAACGGATTCCAAATGCACCTCATCCGGGCCGTCCGCCAATCGGAGCGAGCGGGCATAGATCCAAAACTGAGCAAGCGGAAAATCCTGCGAAACGCCGCCGCCGCCATGGACCTGGATGGCTCGGTCAATGACCTTTAACGCCATTTGCGGCACCACGGCTTTGATCATTGCTATTTCCTTTCGGGCCGCCTTGTTTCCTTCGGTGTCCATTTTCCAGCCGGCGTTGAGGACGAGGAGCCGGGCTTGGTCGATAGCGAGACGGGCTTCGGCTATCCATTGGCGGACGACGCCCTGATCGGAGATCGTTTTACCGAATGCCGTGCGCGACTTGGCCCGTTCGCACATCAGTTCCAGCGATCGCTCGGCCACACCGATCAGCCGCATGCAATGGTGTACGCGACCGGGACCAAGGCGACCTTGCGCGATCTCAAAACCCCGGCCTTCGCCAAGGAGAATGTTTTCTTTTGAAACTCGAACATTTGTAAACGAGATCTCGGCATGGCCGTTTGGAGCATCGTCAAAGCCGAACACATCCAAGAGTCTTTCGACCTTTACGCCGGCCGTATCCATCGGGACAAGTATCATCGACTGCTGCAAATGCTTCGCTGCATTCTCGTCAGACTTGCCCATAAATATCGCCAGCTTGCATCGTGCATCGCCGGCGCCGGTTGACCACCATTTGCGGCCGTTCAAAATGTATTCATCGCCCTCGGCCCTGATCGATGCGCGGATATTCGTCGCGTCGCTCGAAGCGACATCCGGTTCGGTCATCGCAAAACACGATCTGATCTCGCCATCAAGCAGCGGCTTCAGCCATTTCTCCTTTTGCTCATTAGTGCCGTAAAGATGAAGCACTTCCATGTTGCCGGTGTCCGGGGCCGAGCAATTAAAAACCTCGCTCGCCCATGTGACTCGGCCCATGGCCTCAGCGAGCGGAGCGTACTCAACATTCGATAAGCCGGAAATGTCCGGTAGGAACAAGTTCCACAGTCCGGCTGACTTTGCCTTACCCTTCAGTTCCTCGATCAACGCAAGCGGCCGCCACCGGTCACCGAAGTTTACTTCATCGGCATAACGGTGCTCGTTCGGATAAACGTGTTCGTCCATGAACGCGGTCAGGCGGTCCTGGATCTCGTGAGTTTTTGAAGAATGTTGAAAGTCCACAAGTCTATTTTCCTAACAAGGCACGCTTCCACGCCTTGCCCGTCTCCCGTCCGGTTCGAATGTCAGCGTACTGGTTATAAGGTTCGACGAATGAAAAGCGATAGCTCTCGCTGCCGATCCGCATCTTGAATCCGCCGCTGAAGTAATGCCAGGGGAAATTGATATCCCGCACCTCAGCGAGCGGAACATCGAATCCGGGTTTGCCGTGGCTGGGCACATAGATCAGCCGGGCATTCCTGAGCTCGAGGCGGCCAGCCTCGCTCCCCGTAAGTCCAAAAAGTCGCCACACGGATGTAAACATTTTTATTGCGTCAATACTAAATAACCTTTATCAACCCTTCAAATCGTCCGGAGCTCTTTTGAAAACCCGGCAACCGACCTAGAATATCTAACGGATAACCGCAGACCTGCCAAGTGAAAAGCGAAACCATCGAAATCCGCCGAGGCGAAGAACTCGATCTCGGAAACCTGCGAGAATATCTTTCGTCCCGCTTTGACGAGGCCGAGAGCGGCATTGAGGTTGCTCAGTTTCCCGCCGGAAGTTCCAATCTCACCTATCTCGTGTCACTGGGCGGCTCCGAGTACGTACTTCGGCGGCCGCCGTTTGGGAATACGGTCAAGACTGCGCATGATATGCGGCGGGAATTTGAAGTGCTGTCGAAATTGTCGGCCGTCTATGTACCTGCGCCGAAACCGATCTTGTTTTGCGATGACGAAAGCGTGATCGGTTCGGAATTTTATCTGATGGAACGACGCCGCGGACTAATAATTCGCGGAAGTGTGAATGATTCGGGTGTCAGTCGCCCGCGTGTCAGTAGCCCGCACGTAAGTAAGGGCTCATCGCAACCACAAGTTCAAGCAGTTTCGCCGCTCGACCTAACAACCCAATCCGGCCGCATCCGCATCTGTAAAAGCTTTATCCAGAACCTCGCCGATCTCCACGAGCTCGACTACAAAGCCGCCGGGCTTGGCGAACTTGGCAAACCCGAAGGCTATCCGAGGCGGCAGGTCGAAGGTTGGACGAAGCGCTACTTTGCCGCAAAGACTCACGACCACTTAGAGCTTGAATCCGCGATCAAATGGCTGAACAAAGATATCCCAAATGAATCCGGCTCTTCCCTC
Organism: Pyrinomonadaceae bacterium; assembly: GCA_050250045.1. Classification (GTDB taxonomy): domain Bacteria; phylum Acidobacteriota; class Blastocatellia; order Pyrinomonadales; family Pyrinomonadaceae; genus OLB17. The sequence continues at coordinate 25,705 of JBFWPK010000004.1, forward strand.
GTGCATAACGATTACAAATTCGACAACGTGATGCTCGACCCCGACGATCTCACTCGCATAACCGCAGTGCTCGATTGGGAGATGGTGACCATCGGCGACCCGCTGATGGACCTCGGCACAACTCTCGGCTATTGGATGTCACCCGACGCAGGCGAAGAGTTGATGCGGATGCCGTTCAACCCATATCTGTTGATGAAGAACGTATCGCGGCGGCAATTGGCCGATATGTACGCCGAGACATCCGGCCGCGATGTTTCGAACATATTGTATTATTACGTTTTTGGGACCTTTAAGATCGCCGTCATCGCACAGCAGATCTATGCAAGATTTGTTAACGGCTCTACCAATGATGCGCGTTTTGGTCATTTCGATAGGTTCGTCGGAAAATTAGGCGAGATCGCCGAGCAGGCGATACATTCAAACCGGATCTAGGTCGGGCGATCGCTCCGCGGCGTTTGAAACGAATCTAGAAAGGAAGAGCTTGCGTCGCGGAATTCGAACGAGTTTGCTCGATACATTCCCGTCGCCAACGGCGGCCAACCTATAAAGCCTGGGGTGAAGCCGCTTCGGCGAAACCCCAGATAAGCTAAACAATGATTCCCGCTCGCTGAAGGCGAGCAACTGTCGGCAGGCTTTTGTGCGTCGCCTTCAGCGACGGATCATATTTTGTCGATCATCCTAGGGTTTCGTTCGCTTTGCTCACTGCACCCTAGGCTTTACATGTTTGTCGCCGTTGGCGACGGAGTCTAGGCTTTAAAACTTTGTCGCCGTTGACGACGGAATCCATAAATTGCATCCACAATGAAAACGATAGTTCTTGTCCTTGCCATTCTCGCATTCACACTCGCCGCTCACGGCCAAATCGCTTATATCCACATCAATCAGGCGGGCTATCAACCTTCGGACAACAAAAAGGCCATTGTGATGTCCAAAAAGCCGTTGTCTGGTTTTTTCGGGGCTGAAGACCTCAACACGGGCAAACCGATGCTGTTGCGAATGCCGATCCGTCCGATCCCGGCATCACCTTGGGGAGGCGATTTTGATCATTATTACGAGCTCGATTTTTCGTCAATAAAAGTTCCCGGCCGTTATCGCATTCGGCTTGAAACGTCCGAATCGGTTTCAGCCGATTTCACGATCGGCCTATATTCCGCTTATCACGAAGACCTGCTCTTCTTTATGCGCCAGCAGCGGTGCGGGTACAATCCGTTTCTCGACGCGGTCTGCCATATCCGCGACGGGCGTTCGTTTTACGCTCCATTTCCCGACGAGACTTTTGTCGATGCAAGCGGCGGCTGGCACGACGCTGGCGATCAGTTGAAGTATTTGATCACGGCAAGCAACGCGACGGCGCGGATGATGCTTGCTTACGAATTGGAGAAAGCGAAGTTCGGCGACTTTGTCGATGATCTTGGCCGCGAAGATCGGCCGAATAGCATTCCCGATATTTTGGACGAGGCAAAATGGGGACTCGACTGGATCCACAAGCTTCACCCGAAGGCCGGCCAGCTTTTTCACCAGGTTGCGGACGACCGCGACCATCGCGGATTCAAGCTTCCTGAAAACGACAACGCCGATTACGGCTGGGGTCCGAACAGCTATCGTCCCGCATATTTCGCCGACGGCAAACCGCAGGGATTGAGTCAGTTCAAGAGCAAGGCGACGGGCATTGCCAACATCGCCGGACGTTCCGCTGCGGCGATGGCGATGGCGTATCGGATATGGAAAGTTGATCTGAAATGGAATGGATTCGCTGAGAAATGTCTGCAGGCTGCCGAAGAGTTGTATGCGATGGGCAAGCGGCAGGAAGGTTTTCAGCAAGGCAATTCATTCGGCGCTCCTTATCGATATAACGAAGACACCTGGGCGGACGATATGGAGTACGCCGCGGCGGAATTGTTCAAGGCAACTCGCAAGCCTGCGTACCTCGCCGACGCAAAACGCTATGCGAAATTGGCCGGTACAACGTCGTGGATGGAGTTCGAAGACTCGTCCATGGGCGAGCAGATGTCGCGGCATTATCAGATGTATCCGTTCACGAACGTTGGTCATTTTGCTCTGTACCCGCTCGTCGATGCCAAAACAAAACGTGAGCTCGCCGGATATTATCGCAGCGGCATCGAGCGCATTGTCGCGCGTGCAAAGACAAATCCTTACGGCGTCGGTGTCCCATTCCTATGGTGTTCAAACAACCTGGTCGTCGCATTTATCACCCAAGTTCACCTATACGAACTGATGACCGGCGACAAAAGATATCACGATGCGATGATCGCCCATCGCGACTGGCTTCTTGGCAAAAACCCGTGGGGAACGTCGATGTTCGAAGGAATTCCGGCAAACGGCGAGTATCCCGAAGACACGCATCTGCCAACAGTGCAGCTTCTAAAAAAGCAGGTCCGAGGCGGATTGGTCGATGGTCCGATCGCCGCTTCGACCTACAATGGTTTGATCGGCCTGACGCTTCATCAGCCGGACGAGTTTGCGTTGTTTCAGCCGCGTGATGTTGTCTATCACGACGACGTCGGCGACTACTCGACCAACGAACCCACAATGGACGGTACGGCTGATGCGATACTCGTGATGGCGATGTTCAGTCGTGCCAGCAGCCCTCGTGTCAGTAGCCCGCGTGTCAGTAGCCCGCACGTAAGTAAGGGCTCGTCCAACAATCCCAACGCCAGTTTCACCTACGTCGAAGCCGGCATCACTCGCGGCGACAAAACATCAAAACGAATGGCACTCGTCTTCACCGGCGACGAATTTGCCGAGGGCGGTACCACGATCGCCGATGCTCTTGCGAAACACAACGTCAAAGCCTCTTTCTTTCTTACAGGCCGATTCTACCGCACACGCGCAAACCGCCAGATCATCGAACGCCTGAAAAAAGACGGCCACTACCTCGGCCCGCATTCGGATACACATCTCCTCTACGCCGACTGGAACGACCGCAATAAAACCCTCGTAACCCGCGAACAATTCGAACGCGATCTAAACGACAACTTCGCGGCGATGCGTCCGTTCGGCATCGACCGCAGGCAAGTTCCCTTCTTCCTGCCGCCTTACGAATGGTACAACCGCGAGATCGCCGATTGGAGTTCAGCACTCGGCTACCAGATCATAAATTTCACACCCGGCACCCGCTCAAACGCCGACTACACGACCGACGACGACAAGAATTACATTTCCAGTGACGCCATAATGGCGAAGATCAAAGAGTATGAAGCCAAGGATCCGAACGGCCTGAACGGATTTATCCTGTTAACCCACATCGGCTCCGGCCCTAAACGTACGGACAAGTTCCACGACCGCGTCGAAGAACTGATAAAGTGGCTAAAGGCTAAGGGTTACGACCCAGTTAGGATAGACGAGATGCTCGATCGCTGATACAATTTGTCCAGGCCTTATACCCGAGGCCACAAGATTCAAACTACATTTTTCGCATGGTAAGGACGATGAGCCCTCGATACTTCCGCGTGAACAGGTGTGTTTGAAACACTACTTCACTGAATGGAGAATCACCCTCGAATGAAAAGATACATCACCTGCCTGGCCTTGCTCGCCTTCATCTCGATCACCACGGGCGCGCAAGGGCTTTCAAAGATCGCTGACGATACGTTCGCGTATGTAAAGGCCGGAACGTTTGGCAAACCTAAGGTTGCGAAGAATACGGCCAAACTCTCTATCGGACAGGTCCGTGTCCATTATAAGTTCATCACGTCGCGTGCATCCGTGCAGAAGCGTAACGCAGCTGACGTAACCGTCTATCTCGACAGTGACATCACCGACCAGGACCTTCAGCAACTGACAAACGAGTTTTACGAAATGCTAAAGCAAAAGATCGGGGCGCTCGGGATCGGGGTAACTGATTGGAAGGATATTGCCGCGACGGAATATTACCTTGAGCGCCAGCGCAAGAATCAGGACAAGAAGCAAAAGGGGTATGATGGCGAAGCGGGCCAGGCCTGGTACTCGCTCACCGCCTTTGACGGCCCGGTGCTGCTTAGGTGGACGCCGTATGGTTCGACCGAGTTGATCGGGTTTGGGCAGATCAAGGATATGTCCAGAACAAGCAAGGAAACCGGCGGCGACCTGACAACGTTTGATGTTGTTGTCGATTTCGCGTCGATAATGCTGAACACCGAGATCAAGCAGGACAAGGGTTTTATTTTCTACGGTGATCCATATTTTCATTCAGATTACAGCATCGGCGGTATGATCAGCATTCCGCAAAGCTATGTTTACCTGAACGACACAAAGAACAATTTCGATCAATATAAGCTCGATCTTCCCGTAGCTCAACGGATCGCGTTCGCGGGTAAACCGTACGAAGATGCCTCAAAGGCCGCATTGAAAACGCAGAATTTCTTCGGTGCGGAACGCCACAGCTTTACACCGCTGGTCATTCCGGCAAAGAAAGAGCGTTACATGTTCGCTGCCCGCAAGGTGTTGGAATTATACGCCGACCTGTTTGCCGAAAAGCTTCGCGTGCTTCACAGCGGCGAGAAACCGTCGGACGCCAACACGGCGCGGAACGTTCCAAAAGACAGCGGGAAAACGCTGGAACAGGTGAACGCCGAAGCAAAAAAGAACAATGACACGACCGCGGTAACGACCGGCGAGATGACCGCCGCCGCCGAGGAAGCGGTAAAAAAAGGTGACTATAAGCTCGCCGTCCAGTACTACACGGAGATAATCAAGGTGAGGCCGGATGACGCCGAGCCGTATCTCAAGCGAAGCGCGATCTACGTGAATTACCTTAAGGACTTTAGAGCGACGATCAAGGATTGCGACCAAGGTGTCAAGCTAGCCCCGAATGAGCCGGCTTTTTATTACAATCGGGGTACGGCCTATGTAAACCTGCAGGATTGGAAGAAGGCGAAGAAGGACTTTGACAAACACATCTCCCTGAACCCAAACTACGCCGAGTCGTACCTTAATCGCGGGATTGCGAATATTTATCTGAAGGACCTGGACGCCGCGATGGCCGACTTTAACAAAGGTATCCAGGTCAACCCGCGGCTCCCGAATCTATATAGAGCCCGGGCAATCGTATATAAGGCCAAAGGCAACGCCGCCGCAGCTCAGGCTGACGAGATCACGGCGGCACGGTTGGGTAACTAAATACATCGTGGTCGAGCCGGGTCAGGCAGAAGGGCTACTGGCCACGTCTGGCTGACCCCGGTTTTGAACCGGGCTGCCGCCTTAGCTCGGGTTTATACTCTAACTCCTTCTCGACATGCACCCAGATATTATTTGTCCCGTCGTTGACCACGGTGCTGGTGGAGGATTCGTTATCGATAAATATCTTTGTGAAATATTGTTTGTAATACCAAACGAAGAATATTGAACCAAGTGTCGGTTTCTTGAGCTCGCGATAATTCAGCCAAATTTCGCGAGGCGGCGAAGCTTTGAACCCACGGAATCCTTTCTGGAAATAGCTTTCATCTCGTAAAACTTTTCTGCCGGTCGCATCGACCAGATAGATGCCCTCGCCGCCATAAACGGCAACGCCATCCGTCTGAAACGCAGGGAGCAGCCATACCGAAAATGTCCGATCAGGGTTCTGCATGATGTACTGGTTAAATCGAGGCGAATCTTCAGGAATCGAACCCATTAGTTGCGCGCGGCCCGAGGCTAACGCACGAGCATGTGCGTCAAGGAATTCGGTGTCGAGCTTTGCGTCCGACTTTGTGATCTTCTCCGACTTGTCCATCACAAAATGGAAGACAAGTTCATAGCCCTTTTCGCCGAGTTTGCCGTACACCGCATGCCAGACATTGTTCTTGTCCTTGAATGCGAACCAGTCCGCCCCCAACCGTTCAAGGTCCTTTTTATCCTGTTGCATCACGACGTCGCTTGTTTTCCACGCAACGTTGTCATATTCAACCAGCCACTTAGCCACCTCGAATTTCTTGTTGAAATCCGCCATGTCAAACTGAGGAGCTCCGTCGGCGTTTTTCTGGCCAAAGGCGGCAAAAACGCTGAATAAGATGACGAAGAGAATCGCAATCTTGTGTTTCATCATAATTCTACTGAAGTATTCTATTGTTGGGAGCGCTCCTTCCACGTCTGCGGATTCGAGCCATCGTCGCGGCGTTCCATTGTGATGGCACCGGGCGAGGGGCAGACGAGTGCGCAGAGATTGCACCCGACGCATTCGGCTTCGATCACGCGTGGGTAGCGGTGGCCGTTGGATTGGACGAATTCGAACGATTGGTGGGCGCCGTCTTCGCAGGCGACGTAGCAAAGGTTGCAGCGGATGCAGTGTTCTTCGTTGACGTGGGCCTTGACGTCGTAATTGAGGTCGAGACTGCCCCAGTCGGTAACGCGGTTGACGGATCTGCCGATGATGTCATTGACCGACGCAAAGCCTTTCTCGTCGAGATAATTGTTCAGCCCGTCGATCATGTCCTCGACAATGCGGTAGCCGTAATGCATCACCGCCGTGCAGACCTGAACATTGCCCGCTCCGAGCAGCATAAATTCCACCGCGTCGCGCCAGTTTGAAATGCCGCCGATGCCGCTGATCGGGATATTGAACTCAGCATCGCGTGCAAGCTCGCTGACCATATTCAACGCGATCGGCTTGACCGCCGGCCCGCAATATCCGCCGTGGGCCGCCTTTCCGTTAACATTCGGATAAGGCACCATCGTGTCCACATCGACGCCCATCACTGAGTTGATCGTGTTGATCAGCGAAACCGCATCCGCACCGCCTTTCATCGCGGCACGTCCCGGAGGACCGATGTAAGCAACGTTCGGCGTGAGCTTCACGATCACCGGGATCTCGGAAACTTCCTTCACCCACTCCGTGACCATGCACGTGTATTCCGGCACCTGCCCCATCGCCGAGCCCATACCGCGCTCGCTCATCCCGTGCGGGCAGCCGAAATTCAGCTCAAACCCGTCGCAGCCCGTGTCCTGTGAACGCTTGGTGATCTCCTGCCAGGCCTCTTTTTTCGACTCGACCATCAGCGAGACGATCACTGCGTTGTTCGGATATTTCTTCTTGCACTCCGCAACCTCTTTCAGGTTCACTTCCAATGACCGGTCGGTGATCAGCTCGATATTGTTCAGCCCGATCATCCGCATCGCCCCATGATCGATCGCCGCCAAGCGCGAAGAAACATTCACGATCGGCTCCCCGAGCGTTTTCCACACAGCCCCGCCCCAACCGGCGTCAAAAGCGCGCTCCACCATCGACCCCATATTCGTCGGCGGCGCGCTCGCGAGCCAGAAGGGATTAGGAGATTTTATTCCCGCGAAGTTTATGCTTAGGTCGGCCATGGTTTACTTCGATCGCATTGCGAGCTCATCCAGCTTCGCGTTCAGGACGGCTTCATCGTGTAGTTCGAAGTCGTCGTCTATAAATGCGATCTTGCCCTCTTGATCCACGATTACGGATACGCGATTGTTGTACCCTTTTGGATTGTAACTGAAGTAGCTTTGAGAAATAGAGTAGTTTGGGTCGTTAGCGTACTCAATGTTCTCAGTTTTCATCACCGCCTTCCATCGTTCAAGTAACGACGGTGTTGAGCTGGAAACAAGAATCCGGCGAATATCGGAACGCCGCCCCTTCTTTTCGTCGAGCGAAGTGATCTGGAACGTGCACGCCATAAGGGACGCAGAATCGAACGATAGTTCAATATCCCCCTTTAAAGCAAAAGGCCGGGGGAATGTGCCGCTGAACGCTGCCGGGTAGAATGAGATCAGAATAACTTTTCCCCGCAGATCGGATACTCTAGTTTTACGGTCAACTAGGAAATCAGGGGCGCGGTCTCCGATGCGCAGTTTCGGTCTTGCCTCGAGCTTGCGTACTGGTTTCGTTTCTAGGCCATTTAGCTCCTTTATCTTATTCTCAAGAGGCTTCAAGTGCTCGCCTTGTGCTCTGTATGTGCGGTCAATGTGCCGAATGACATTACCCGCATCGAGCAAGAAAAGCAATGAATCAGCATCCTTGTTTGCAGGGGGGCGAATTGAGAGTCGAGAGAACAGTTCAGCCTTCTCGTCGTAGACTACGCTCATTTCGCCGAGAATATTCTGGGTGCTCCTGGCCGCATCCAGCCGATCGTTTACGACGATGATCACACTTGTTTTGGGCTGTAGGTTCTGCCCTTCGAATGCAAGTTTCTGGTCAAAGTAATAGTAAAACGACTGGGTCAACATGCTTGCATAAGAGGTGTCGTAGCTCAGTGACGGGATAAAGACAACAATGGTAGAGGATGCGTTCTTCCTTTCTACTCCAAGCCTCTCAAACGGAAATTTCGACCCAACCGTAAGGTTCCCGTCGATGGCAAGCGTAGGGAAACTACAACAAAGAAAAATGATCGCGATAGAAATCAAAACCTTCATTTCACTCCGAAACCTCCGACCATGCTCAGAAAGATAACACACGAGCGACTCACGCGGCTCCTGAATTGGACCGTTTTCGCTAGATATAGAAATCTAAACAGCCTCAAGCTTTTTCTTCAACGCCTGCAGAAATTTCCTATCGTTCAAAATATCACGGTCCACCGCCTTCGTGTCAGTCGAGCCGTTTTCCATTACTTTCCGCAGTTCATTGTTGATCTGCGTTTGATATGGTGCGGCGTTCGGCCGCTCGGAGCGCTTTTTAAAATACTCCAACACGTCCGCGTCGAGATATGTCGTGATTTTAACCTTGCAATTCCTGGGATCCGTAGCTCCGGGCTTTGCTCTGAAACTTCCTCGTGGGAGTTTTTTCATCCCCTTTAATTCAGCGTCCAATTTTTCTTCGGTCGTTTTCTTTCGTTCAATCTGTTTCAGCATAAATTCTTTGCATTTGCCTGCTAGCCTTTCGGGCGCTGATTATTCGGCATCTGTCTCCGCGATAAGTAAATGAAATGAATACAAGTCCTACCGAGCACAATCCGATCAATGCGTATCGAGGCTCGTCGACGGTACTGTGTTTAGGATCCGAATACGGGATCGACCTGTCATCTTCAAATGCCTCAACGGCGATCTGAAAGTCAATGCCGTGATCTCTGATATTTCGAACGTTCTTATCATCATCCCACTCAAATTCGCCAAACTCCATAGTCAATTATACTGATATATATGTATAAATCAAGATATGCCAATGGTAAGTCAAGGTTTTGGTGGACGGACTCATTTCCTCTTATTCTTTCTTTTTCCTCTTATTCTGTGGTTAAGAAAAAACTGAAACCACCGAAGAAGAGGAATAAGAAGATTTTGACCAGCTTTCCGCCAAATTAAGCTTGACTGAACGCTAGTTATTCACTAATTTCCAGTTCTTGTAAAACACGCCATTTATACCCTTGAAAATAACCCTGATCACACTCACCGCGAAGTCGAACACGAACGGCAGATACGACGGGCGGATGATGTCAACGAACAGAACCAGCCGCGGGTCGTTGGTTTCGTTGAAAGATTGATGGAGCAGCGTGTCGTCGAAGATGAAAAGCTTCTCATCGCGCCAGTGGTGTTCGACCGGGCCGACTCTTATATAGGCCTGTTCGCCGACGTTGTCGTTCAGACAGTACAACACTCGCAGCGACGGGCGAAATGGGCCAAAGTGGCGTGAAGTGCTTTCACGTTCGCGGAAAACGGAAACGCCGATCGTGCGGATGAATTTATACTTGTCGTGAAACGCCGGAATGTCTATGGCGGCATCGATATTTTTGCCATACCATTTGAAAAAATACATAGCCCGCGGCAGGCCTTCGGTCTTTTTGTCGACCAACGCAGCGAGGCCCAGCTCGTCAGCTTTTTTAAGCAGGCCGCTGATCTCTTCCTGATAGCTTTTCGGCAGATCTTCCAGTTTGTAAACGCCCCTGTTGATGTAGGGCAGCGAGAGGATATCGAGCAGGATATTTATCGGCGACGCCAGCCACGTGCCGATTCCGTTGCGCATAAAATACTGCCGAACGACGCCGGCGTTGAGATCGCGATTGCGCGAAACATCCCAAACGCCGCAAAGCGTGAGCACCGCCATCGGGATCGGCAGAAAATAAAACAGGGCGGCAAACACTCCGCCGACCAGGATGTATTTGATTGTTTTCTTAAAGGTTCGATTCACTACAGACCTTTTTGCCGCGGATTTCTGCGGATGGACGCCGACCGGAGAAGACTCGAGGCCTGAAAAATCGGCTCAACCTTGGTATGTATCTCCCGAACAAACGGCCGTATTCGCGGCCAAGATCCTTTTTCTTATCCGCGCTCATCCGCGAGAATCCGCGGCAAAAAACTTCCTCTTACGCTCCCGCAAAGGCAACACTTTCACCCGTCAGCGAACGGTGAATGCCCTGAGCGGCGTGCTTGCCCATCTGCGAAGCATCGACGGCTTCGGCGCCGCCGTTCACGCAATCGCCGCCCGCGAAGATCTTCGGGTTCGAGGTCCGCATCTCTCCATCCACGACGACCCGGCCTTTATCATCGACCGCAACACCCGCGACATCCTCAAAGAACGAACGCAGCTTTTGCTGCCCAACCGCCTTGATCACCATGTCGCACGGGATGTCAAAGAGCGATAGCGACCCGTCGGTTTTTTCACAGCGGAGGCTCAGCGCCGTCCCGTCCTCACCTTCGAGGATGCCCACCGGAGCCGCCTGCCACACGAACTCGATGCCGTCCTTGCGTGCAAGCTCCATCTCGTAATCGTAAGCCGGCGCATCTTTTTCCGTGCGGCGATAAACCATCACAACACGTTCGGCTCCGAGACGCTTGGCCTGCGTCACCGCATCAACGGCCGTATTGCCGGCCCCGATAACCGCGACCGTTTTGCCGAGCGGAACCGACTTCCATTCGCGCGTTTTGATCGTCCCGATGAAATCCAGCGCGTCGATCACACCATCGAGTTCTTCACCCAGTATCCCAAGTTTATTCGTCTTGCCGAGGCCCACACCGAGAAAGATTGCGTCGTGCCATTCATGGAGCAGCGCCATGCTGACCTTGTTCAACTCGCCGAGTTCTTCCGATTCTTCGTCACCGCCGGTGATCAGCGTGTTCAACATAAACTTGACGCCCATGTTCGCGACATGCTCGGCTTCGGCGAGCGAAACGGCCTGCCGCATCTTATACTCCGCCATCCCGTATGTGTCCAGGCCGCCGGGCTTTTCCTTTTTTTCATAGATCGTCACGTCGTAGCCAACTCGGACGAGATAGCTGGCGCAGGAAAGCCCCGCCGGACCGGAACCAACAATGCCGACCGACCTCCCATTCGATTCGCCTTTGGTGAAGATCTGCTTGTCGCTCGCCATCGCATGATCGGTCGCGTAACGCTGCAGCCTTCCGATCTCGATCGGTTTTTGCAGCAGCGTTCCTTCAACACACGCACCTTCGCACAAAACCTCGACCGGGCAAACACGGGCACATGTCGCACCGATCGGATTTGCGTCGAATATCACGCGGGCGGAACCCAGAAGATTCCCGCTTGCGATCTTCTTTATGAAACCCGGAACGTCAATATGCGTTGGGCAGGCGTGCATGCACGGCGCGTCGTAGCAATAAAGGCAGCGATTCGCCTCGACCTTAGCCTCGGCCTCGGACATTGCCGGATTTATCTCGGCAAAATTCTGCTCGATCTGAGTGGTGTCGAGAGGTGAATAGTAGTCGTTGGGCATAACGTCCTGGGCAGAAACACGACCGGTAGGGAGTGTGCCGCGCGTCTTTCAAGATCAGATCACTTTAACTAAAACGTAGAGCTTCCCGTCGGAGTCCGCGGAGTGGGGGCACACTCCCTACCGGTCGTGTTTCCGCCTAAAGCTCGGCGTCGGCTTCGATCTCGATCAGCATTTCGGGATCGATCAGCCGTGAGACCTCGACCATTGTCGTCGCGGGCATTATCTCATGAAAATACTCGCCATGAGCCCGGCCAAACTCTTCCCAGCGTGAGATGTCTGTGACGAACATTCGTGTGCGGACGATATTTTCAAGACCCGCGTCGAAGTTCTTAAGCGCTCGTTCTATGTTCAGGATGCACTGTACCGTCTGCCGATAAGCATCGCCGACACCAACGATCTCGCTGTTCTCGTTCGTCGCCGTCGTTCCTGTCACATAGATACGGTCGCCGACCCGGATCGCCCGCGAGTAGCCTACGATCGATTCCCATTTTGCTCCGGAAGAATATCTTTCTCGGTGTTTCACGTTTGCTTGCCGCGACCAGGCGCCGATCCTACGCATCGGCCGGGTCAGTATTCTGATTCGTTTTATCCGCGCAGATCCGCGGCCAAACCTCCTAATCCGCCACGATCGCCTCATACGCATCCGGGCGGCGGTCACGGAAGAATTGCCAGGTGTTCCGCACTTCGCGGATCTTGTCCATGTCGAGGTCGGCGACGACAAGTTCGTCCTGGTCGCGGCTGCCTTCGGCAAGTATCTGGCCGCGCGGGTCGCAGAAATAACTTTGGCCGTAAAACTCACCGATGTTCCACGGAGCCTCGGTGCCGACGCGGTTTATTGCCCCGACAAAATATCCGTTTGCGACCGCATGCGCTGGCTGTTCGAGTTTCCAAAGATATTCGCTCAAACCGGCGACGGTCGCGGATGGATTGAAAACGATCTCGGCGCCGTTCAATCCCAAACATCTTGCTCCTTCCGGAAAATGTCGGTCGTAACAGATGTACACGCCGATCCTGGCAAATGCGGTGTCGAAACACGGATAACCAAGATTGCCCGGACGGAAATAGAACTTCTCCCAAAAGCCGGGATTGACATGCGGAATATGTGTTTTACGATACTTGCCCAAATACTTACCGTCGGCGTCGATCACCGCCGCGGAGTTGTAATAAACGCCGGTCTGCTCTTCCTCATAGATCGGCACGACCAGCACCATGCCGTGCTGTTTCGCGACGTCCTGCATCAGTTTGACCGTCGGGCCGTCAGGGATCTTTTCGACCGCATCGTACCAGCGGGTCTGCTGTTCGGCGCAAAAATACTGTGTCGTAAAGATCTCTTGAAAGCAGAGTATCTTCACACCCCTTTCCGCGGCATCTTCGACAAACTTCATCTGATGGTCGATGTTCGCCTTTTTTATTTGTTCGATCGGCGCATCCGCCGGTGCCTGGTTGTGTGCCTGTATCAGGCCGCATTTGATTATTCTTGACATAAGATCTTTTGCCGCGGATAAAAACGATTGCGCGGATATGAGATTTTAGGAGAAAAGATTTTCAAGCAGCGCCGAAGGTTCAGTTGGCCGCTTTCGCGCATTCTCGAAAACTCGTCGCTTAAACTCTGGACGCAGACCAAAATTCATAACCAACCCGACTTCAACCTCGGTGGCTCGTAAATAATGCATCAATTGCGCGACATGGGCCTCAACAAGTTGACTAACAGCCTTAAGTTCCACGATTACTCGATGTTCGACCAACAGGTCCGCCGCAAATGTACCAATTGATCTACCTCTGAACCATACCGGTACCGAAATCTGTTGCCCAACTTCAAGCCCTTTCTCCTCCAGAGCGATGACCATCGCATCCTCATAAACCGATTCAAGAAAACCGAATCCTAATTCATTGTAAACCTCATAGAAAGTACCAATGATCTTGTCGGTGAGATCTCTGTGAATCAGTCCATTATCCATTCTGATGATCCGCGTTCATCCGCGAAGATCCGCGGCAAAACTCTCTTCTATGACATCCAATTAACGCCAGCCTCGGGATTCCATTTCGTAGTCGTCTTTTTCAGCTTCGTCCAAAACTCGATCGAACTTTTGCCGGTGATGTCGTTGGAGCCGAATCGAGATTCGTTCCAGCCGCCGAACGAAAAGGGCTCGCGGGGAACCGGAACGCCGATGTTGACGCCGATCATTCCGGCGCTGGCGTGTTCCATTACATAACGTGCCAGGCCGCCGCTTTGCGTAAAGACGGCGGCGGCGTTGCCGTACGGATTTGCGTTCTCGATCTTGATCGCCTCGTCCAACGTTTTCGTGCGCATGATCGAGATCACCGGCCCGAAGATCTCTTCTGTGGCGACGGACATTTCGGGTGTTACATAGTCGATCACCGTCGGACCGACATACGTTCCGCCTTCCTTTCCTTCGACCAATGCACCGCGTCCATCGACCAACACCTTCGCCCCGTCGCGCTCGGCCTCTGAGATGTAGTTCTCGATCCGTTCCTTTGCGGCCTTTGAGATGACCGCACCGAGATTCTTTCCAGGCACGACCTTGCGTGCTTCCTCGCAGATCTGTTCGATTATCGGATCGACATTGCCGACCGCCAGCATCGCTGACGCGGCCATGCAGCGTTGGCCGGCACAGCCGGTCATCGATGCCGTGACATTTGTCGCCGTCATTGTCGGGTTTGCGTCAGGCAATACGAAAAGATGATTTTTTGCACCGCCGAGCGCGATGCAGCGTTTCAGAGCGTTCGTGCTTCGCTGGTAAACGAGTTTGGCAACATGCGTCGAGCCGACAAAGCTGACGGCCTCTATATCGGGATGATCGCAAATTCCCTCAACGATCTCTCGGCCGCCGTTGATGATGTTAAAGACACCATCGGGCAGCCCGGCTTCTTTCAAAAGCTCGGCCATTCGCTGGCACGAAAGCGGCACCAGTTCCGACGGCTTCATTATCATCGTGTTGCCGAGAACGAGAGCGTTCGGCATCGTCCAATTCGGCACCATCAGCGGAAAATTGAACGGCACGATCGAAGCAACAACGCCCATCGGAAAATGTTCTGTCCGGCATTCAACGCCTTTTGAAACTTCGAGGACCTCACCCGAAACGAGCTGCGGCATCGAGCACGCAAACTCGGTCAACTCGATAGACTTCTCGACCTCGGCCTTTGCCTCATCCCAAGTCTTTCCGTTCTCTTCTGAAACCAATGCGGTCAATTCGTCAAGATCTCTTTCCAGCAAATACCGATATCGGAAAAATACCTGAACACGCTCTTTTATTGGAAGGGCACTCCAGCCTCCAAACGCTTGCTTTGCTGACCGTACCGCTGAATCAAGTTCATCGAACAAAGACATCGGCACCCGCGAGAGGAGGTTGCCGTCGATCGGCGAGGTCACATCCAAAAATTCCGTTGCCCCGTTTGCCGAAAACCGGCCGTCATAAAAATTTTTAACTGTTTCGTACTTCATCCTATTTCTGCCGCGGATCAAGCAGATTTCGCGGATCAAAGAGGACCCACCAATGCCATCCACGTCGCTAATGATCCTCTTTTCCTGATCTGCGTTTTCCGCGTCCATCCGCGGCTAACATTCTCCAACCGGAGCCGATCTCATCAGGCCCCAGTGAACAAAAAACGCGACTCCGAAACCGACAAACCATGCGTAATCGTACAGCGGCCGCAGTGTTGGAATTATCAGCCCTATCCACGCAAAAAAGCAACCGAGAAGTGTTGCCGCCACGGCCCGCCAGTTCCACCCGGCATAGGTTCCACGAGTTCGGTAGAGGTCGCCGAGCTTGAGCTCTTTGCCGCGCACGAGCCAATAATCCGCGATCAGCACGCCAGCTATCGAACCAAGGCCGCCACTGTAACCAACCAGCCAGCCAAAAATATAGCCGCTCGGGTCTGCGAGCAGTTTCCACGGCTGCATCAGAATGCCGATGATTCCCGTGATCAATCCGCCGGTGCGGAAACTGATGAGTTTTGGAAATGCGTTTGCAAAATCGTTTGCGGGCGATACGACGTTGGCCGCAATATTTACAGAAAGCGTGGCAACGACGACCGTGAACATCGAGATGGCAACAACGACCGGCTGCGAGAACTGGCCGACGAGTTTGACCGGGTCCCACGCGTCGGCAGGATTCATGTTCGGAAACACGATCAGTGCGGCGGATGTTATCAAAATGCCCATCGCGGCAAAAACCGTCATCGTCGTCGGCAGCGCGACAACCTGCCCGACCGCTTGCTCACGCTGGCTGCGTCCGAACCGCGTGAAGTCAGGCATATTGAGCGAAAGCGTCGCCCAAAAGCCGATCATCGCCGTAAGCGAAGGTACAAAGATGGGCCAAAACTCGCCGAACGTTTGAAATTTTCCCGGATTATGAAGCAGGAATCCGATGCCGCCAGCCTCGTAGAGTATCCACGCAAGCAAGACTGCGGTCATCATAAGCACATAAGGCGCTGCCCAGTTCTCGACGACCCGGAGCAGGTCCATTCCCTTGTAAATGATGGCGATGTTCATCGCCCAAAAGACCAGAAACGAGAGCCACGTCGTAACTGTGTGTCCGCCGATCGGCCCGCCGAAAAGGTTTTCCCAGTTTGGAATGAACGCCTTAAAGAATGTGTTCAGCGCCTCGCCGCCGATCCACGCTTGTATGCCAAACCAGCCGCAGGCAACCAATGCACGCATCAAGGCGGGAAGATTCGAGCCGACAGTGCCATAAGCCGCCCTTGCAAACACGGGAAACGGAATTCCGTATTTCGTCCCCGGATGAGAATTAAGCAGAATCGGCACAAGCACGATCGTATTGCCCAGCAATATCGTTATCAACGCCTGCCACCAATTCATCCCGGCCGAGATAAGCCCCGACGCCATCATATACGTCGGTATGCAATGCGCCATCGAGATCCACAACGCCGCGTAGTTATACGTCGTCCAGTTCCGCTTCGCCACCGGCACCGGCGCGAGGTCCTCGTTATAAAGCGGCGACGAGTGAATGCTCTCTTCAGCATCGGCGTTCAGCTCGACGCGTCCGTCGCTGTGTTGGATAGTTTCAGTCATAAGCACTCAATCCGGCAGATTCAGGCGTTTCAACATCGAAGTAAATCGCGGGTCGTCGTGTAGAGGCCGAAAATAAGGGTCGATCTTAAGCCGATGCAATCCCCAATCTTTCGCCTCAAAAGCCTTTTCCAACTCTGCAAAGGCCTTATCTCTTTCGCCCAGGGCACCATAGATCGGGGCGATCCAGTACGTCTGCACGTACTGCGTTTTCGCGAGTTCTCGGAACCGGCCGATCATCTCTTCCGCTTTGTCTCGGCGTCCGGATCTCGCGAATGCGAATCCCGCATTCAAGATCGCGAGTTGGTTATTTGGATCCTCTTGCAGCGATTTTTCGGTTATCGACAGACTTTCGTCATACCTTCCCATCACGGTAAGGGCCTGCGAAAGCATCCAGCGCGCGACCAGATGATTTGGTTCGAGGTCATATGTTTTGCGGGCCTGTTCGAGAGCTTTATCATTTTCACCCATCACGAGATATCCCCACGCGACGTGCACCTGCATGTTTACGTCGAGCGACTCTGCATCGAGACCTTGTTTCATCTCGCTGATCCCTTCGTCGACACGCCCGACGGGGACCAAATAGATCTGGCCGTAGCGAAAATGTGCCGAGATGCTAGTCGGATCAAGCTCAATTGCACGTTTGAATGAGCGTTCGCCGCCAGCCCAATCCCAGTCGTAAATGATCTGCACATATGCCAGGGAAGTGTAAGCCTCTGACAGCGTCGGGTCTAGTTCGAGTGCTTTCTCGGCCGCGGCCTTTGCTTTAGGAAAAGCTTCCTTTGGCGACAGATATGGATATGCCGGCATGCTGCAGTAAACCTCTGAGATACGTGCGTATGCGAGTGCAAATTCCGGATCGAGCTTCACTGCCTGCTGAAAGTAATCGATCGAACGAAGCATCTCTTCCTTTGTACGCTTGGCAAAGCTGTATCGGCCGCGCATATAAAGTTGATACGCATCGTTGCTTTTTGTGTATTTTTTGGTAATGCCTTTCTCATTGCCCGCCAGGTTTAGCTGAAGTTTTTCTGTGATCTTTACTGCTATTTCACGCTGCGTCGCAAGGAGGTCGGCCATCTTGCGGACGTATTTCTCGGCCCAGATCAGTTTTTTTGTACGGGCGTCAGTAAGTTCGACGCTGATCGTAAGATCGTCGTCGCGTTGAACAAGCTTTCCGGACATCACGGCATCAACATCCAGCTCTTTTGCTATCTCGGCAACATCGATCTGCTTGCCCTTGTACCTCATAACGGAACTTGTCGGGCTGACTTTTAAGTTTGGCAGCTGCGTAAGACGATAGATCAATGAATCACTCAGCCCGTCGGAAAGGTATTCCGCATCTGGATCTTCGCTCCTATTCTCAAACGGCAATACGGCAATGGAATTGATCGTTCCAGAATTCGATGAACTGAAATATCGATAGCCGAGAAATCCGCTGACGGCGACCACAGCCAGGGCGACCGCCGCGAGGACCAGTCGCTTGTCGTAGCGCTTTGTTTCTGAAATATCGGAATCACCGCTCGGAAGAATGGGGGTCTGTTCGGTCGTATGTATCTGCGCTCGTGTAGCGGCCTCGCTCGGCGGCGGGGTCTCGTGCAGTATCGCCGTCTGCGGTTCGTCTGCATCTCGGAACCCAGTCGCTACCGCTCCCGGTTCTGACAAAGCCGGGCCGTAGAGCAATTCCGCTCCGTCATCGAGACAGAACATCATCGTGTTGTCATATTCTCGTCCACACTGCGGGCATTTTTTCATAGAAAGCTATTCCAATTTTTCGTTTTCGACGCGGCTCACGAGTTCGGCAAATCGCGGATCTTCGCGAAGATCGTCCCAAACCACATGATTGGCAAGAAGTGGCGCGCCCGAATAGCGTTCGTTGACCAGCCTATACAGATACTCAAAAGCCTTATCCTTATCGCCGACCGCTCCGTATGCCAGCGCCAGGCTCGCTCTTGAAACGACGCGTCGGGACGCTTCGGTCTGCAATTCATTGAACAGGTCTAGTGCCTCGTCGCGCTTACCTGCTTTAGCCAGGGATCTAACCAGCAATGCCTTCGCCAAGGGGTCATCACTTAGATCAACAGACCTCCTGAACGCAGCAACAGCATCTTCGTTCCGTCCTTTCGCTTGATAGACCATTCCCAAATACCAATTCGTCACGGAAAAATTAGGATCGAGAGCAAACGCACGTTCGAGCTGCACCAAAGCCTCATCATATCGCCTCGCTATCAAATAGGTGACGCCTAAGTCCGCGCTAATGATCGGTGAAAGCGGATCGAGTTCAACGGCACGTTTGGCTTCGGTGATCGCTTCATCGAATCTGCCCATCGCCGTAAGGCATTCGACCCCGAACTGCTGATGCGCCGTAGCATAGTTTGGGTTAAGTTCGATCGCGCGCCGGAATTCCTGTTCTGCCTTCGGCTGGTTCCATGCAAAATCAGCATAGTAAATGCCGAGTGCAACGTGAGGTTCTGCCAGCGTATCGTCAAGCTCGATCGCCTGCAGTGCTGCTTCCTTTGCTTTCGGCATACTGTCAAGCGGAAGCGCTACGCTGTACCTCGGATACAACGTGTAACTTTCTGCTATGCCTGAATAGGCCAAGGCGAAATTCGGATCTTTTTTTATCGCCTGTTCGAAGAACTCTACGGCCTGTTTGAGTGATTCCGGAGTTCGTTTATTCCAGAAATAGCGGCCTTTGAGATAAAGCTGATACGCTTCGTTGCTTTTTGTGTATTTTTTTGTAATGCCTTTCTCATTGCCCGCCAGGTTTAGCTGAAGTTTTTTAGTGATCTTCGTTGCTATTTCACGCTGCGTGGCTAGAAGGTTGGCCATCTTGCGGACGTATTTCTCGGCCCAGATCAGTTTTTTTGTACGGGCGTCAGTAAGTTCGACGCTGATCGTAAGATCGTCGTCGCGTTGAACAAGCTTTCCGGACATCACGGCATCAACATCCAACTCTTTTGCTATCTCGGCAACATCGATCTGCTTGCCCTTGTACCTCATAACGGAACTTGTCGGGCTGACTTTTAAGTTTGGCAGCTGCGTAAGCCGATAGATCAGCGAATCGCTCAACCCGTCGGAAAGGTATTCCGCATCTGGATCTTCGCTCCTATTCTCAAACGGCAATACAGCAATAGAATTGATCGTTCCTGAATTCGATGAACTGAAATATCGATAGCCAAAGAATCCGCCAACCAAAACAACCAAAGCGAAAGCAACGGCGATCAGCGGCTTTGCCGCCCGATGGCCAGAAAGGCTGCGCTTCTCCGAAAGCTCGCCGGTTGACTCTCGCGGCTTCGCCGCCGCTCCACGAGGCAAAACAGCGGTTTGCTCGGTCGTGTGAATCTGTGCCCTCGTCGCCGCCTCGCTCGGCGGTGCCGTCTCGTGCAGTATCGCAGTCTGCGGTTCATCAGTCGACGGAAACCCGGTCGCTATCGCTCCCGGTTCTGACCTGCTCGCGGTCTGCGGCTCATCGAGTTTGCCGCCCGCTGAAACCGCACGGTCTGAGCTCGAGCCGCCGCTCGCCGGGCCTTCGAGCAGAGCATTGCCGTCATCGAGACAGTAAAGCAAACTGTCGTCGTAATAATCTCTTCTACATTCGGGACATCGTTTCATAGCGTTTAGCGAAAATCCGTGATCATTATTGCGTTGCCAAAACCTTCGGCGCGGACAAGCGCGATGCGCTTGCCGTCGCGCGAGTATTCTCGACGGGCGACGCCGGGAAGCTGAAAATTGGTCAGTTGTTTTCCTTCACCACCGTCGACAGGTTGGAGCCACAGGTTTTGCAGTTCGCCGGGAGCAACTATTGTCGTTATGCCTTTGTCGTCGGGCGTCCAAACCGGGCCGCGGCCGATATTCACGTAGCGGGGTGCGTCGAAAATCTTTACGGGCGGTCCTCCGTCAGCCGCAACGATCGCAAGTTTCGTCCAGTCTTGTGTGGTTGCGTTAGCGGTGAAGCATGCGAATCGCGTCCCGTCGCGGGAGTAGCGCGGTTCGGTAGCATGATAATCGGTCAGCGGTTGAGGCTCGCCGCCGGCCAAGGGAACCCGCATTATCCGAAGAAATCCGCCGACGTAAGCTGAAAAGATCACCCATTTGCCATCAGGTGAAATATCCGGATTGTCCGCACCTGAGCTGCCGGCCAGCACTTTCAGGTTTCCCCCGTTCATATCGATCCTGTGGATCTGTCCGCCGTCTGCGCTGCTCGTAAAAACTATGAACCGACCATCGGGCGATACGACAGGTGTGGTCTTGAATAGCTTGTCGTTTGTCAGCGGTTTGGCATTTGCACCATCGGCATCCATTATCCAAATCTCGGCGTCGCCCGTCAGATCAGACACGTAAACGATACGGTCGTCAGGCGTCCAGGCGATGCCCCACGTATCGCCGCTTGCCGGCATTACCTGTTTTGCCTTCTCGGGATTCAGGTCGGGTGACACCCAAACCGCGCTTCGGGCGTAGATCTCGCCTGTAACGATCGACTTGCCGTCGGCAGTTATGGACACAGATGAGTGACCGTTCAGATTGTTGGTCAATCGACGGGCCGCTCCGGTCGGATATGCAACCTCCCAGATCTGGGCTTGACGGATTGGGCTGTCGCTTGCGGCGACGATCAGTGAGTCGCCGCTCGGATGCCATACGACATCATCTATCGAGTGCCATTTTTCTCCAAACTCGCTGACCGTGCCATCGTCAATCGCGATCAAAGTTACCCAGCCCTTGGTTGGAACGATCGAGTCGTCTCCCGTAATGACCGCGAGAGTCTTTCCATCGGGCGACCACGCCGCGCCATCGTCAAAATACTGTGGCCCGACGCGCGAAGTGATCTTTCGCTCATTCGTACCATCGACATTTGCTACCAAGATCGATGTCTCATTCGTCGCAAGGTCAAAACGCAAATAACTCACTTGGCGCCCATCCGCCGAGAATCGCGGGGCGAAGACATTTGTTAAGGCCCGCGTCGGTGTTCCTCCTAGCGTTGGAACACGGTAGATGGACGGCGCCTGTTCGGTTTTGCTTTCCGCGGAAAAATATAAAAAATTGCCATCGGGAGAAAAGATCGGATTGGCGAACTCATCCAGTTCCCCGGGCTTGGCGATCTGAATACCGCTATTCGTCTCTATCTGCTTGATGCTTATCGACCGTTCGCCGCCCTCAACTCCGATATACGCGAGAAACTTTCCATCCGGTGAGATCGTTGCTTCGCGCCCCTTTCCGTCGCCCGACAGTCGCCGCGTCTGAATGTTCGCGCTTGACCTTTGTGGTTCCGCTCTGTCGAGAAATCGATAGAGCCCGTAGGCGAAACCCGCAATGAGCACGGCAACAACACCAACGATAAGCGCAGCTCCGAACTTGTGCCGCTTGATCTCCTTTGAGATGAAATCCCCGCTCGAATAATGCCGCGTCTCTGCTTCGCTCCCTCGATGCGAATCGGGGACGGGCAGCGAAACTGTCGCCGGCTCCGCTGTCGCCGCTGGCCCTTCGAGAAGAGCATTCCCATCATCGAGACAGTAAAGCAAGCTGTCATCGTAATAATCTCGCCTGCATTCGGGGCATCGTTTCATAGGTGTTTAGTCGCGTAGCGATGACTGAGTTTAGCCGTGGGTTTCAACCCACGGAAGCTTAAAACGAAAATGCCCGCGTCGCGTCAGCGACGGATGAAATATCCCGTCATTTCAATCGTCGCTACGCGACTAGAACATCCGTTATCCGATGATCCGTGGGTTCAAACCAACGGCTAAATTCAATTGCCGCTACGCGGCATCTACGGTCCTTGCGGCATCCCCGAAACCCGTCTTATATCGTACTATTGCGGCGGATCGAATCGCTTTAGTATTTCCTGAAATCGCGGATCGCCGCGCAGCGAGTCGTATGTGGGCTCGGTCTTTGCGAGGAACACCCAAAACTTTCCGTTCTCGACCCTTCGCTGAAGATCGGTCAGCAACTTCTCCTTTTCGGCCTCGTTGGTCGGTGCCTGGATCGATACCCAACCCGGGATACGCGGCAGGCCTTTCGACGCAGCAATAAACGCCGGCCAACCGCCCGTAGCGAATGCCTCGCGCAGCCGGCGTGCTCCTTCCGTCTCACCTTCGAGTTCTACCGAGCGGCTCCATTCCTCGACGGCTGCGGCGATGTTGCCGTCGAAGTAATACTGACGAGCGAGATTGCTGTGTGCCCACGAGAAGTTTGGGTCCATTTCGATCGTCCTCTTAAAATGCTGAATCGCAGCGTCTCGCCTTCCGGCGGCTCCCAGGGTGACCGCCTTATAAAAATTTATGCCGTTAGCTGTCGGCTCGATCGCGAGTGCCCGGTCGATCTCCGCCAGAGCCTCATCGTATTTGCCGATCATCGTCATCCGGATACCGTTCCATGCGTAGGCCTGTGCGTAATTCGGGTTCAGCTCCTGAGCGTTCTTAAGCTCGCGTTCAGACGCGGCCCAGTCGTACTTGCACATTAGCTGATATCCGAGCGAAGCGTGCGCCTCGGCGAGATCGGGGTCGATCTCGAGCGCTCGTCGTATGTATTCAAGCTTCTGCGGCCTGTTCTCATCCTCGTTCGAGTCGGCAAGGCCAACGTAGCCGAGCGCGAAATTCGGGTCCTTTGCGATCGCCTGCTGAAAGAACGGAATGCCTTTATCGACCTCGGCGAACCCTCGCTTGTTCCAGTAGTATCGGCCTTGCAGGTAGAGGCGATAAACCTCAGGGTCGCTCGTGTACCGTTTGGCGAGCTTCAACTCGTCGGCGTTTGATAGTTTGAGCTTTAGTTTGCTTGAAACGTCGCGGGCAATTTCGGATTGCAGTTTAACGATGTCGGCCGTCTTGCGGTCATACTTGTCCTGCCAAATGACGTTCTCGTTCGATGCATCGATAAGTTCAAGGCTGAGGGTAAGCTGATCGCCTCGTTGCGCGAGGCGCCCATTCAACACAGCCTGCACACCGAGGTCTTTCCCGATCGTTTTCGCGTCCGTATCCTTACCTTTATAACGAAATACAGACGAGCGAGCTTTTACGTTCAGGCCGGCGACCTGCGACAAACTGCTGATCAGCGTCTCGGTCATCCCGTCCGAAAGGTATTCCATCTCCGCATTGCCACTGTCATTAACAAACGGCATCACGGCAATGGATTCGATCTGTTTTGTAGATGAGTTGAAATATCGATAGCCAAAGAAGCCGCCGAGAATAAGCACGGAAAGAGCTGCGACTACGAACAGCGGCTTTGCCGCTCGATGCGCGGAACGGTTGTCCGCTTCGGCAACACTGGCACGGTTTTTGTGCCAGAACCGATGCTTTTCCGAAACGCCTTCTTTACTTTCTTGAGGCTCCGCCGCCGCCGTCGTGTGGATCTGTGCCCTTGTCGCAGTCTCGCTCGGCGCCGCCGTCCCGTGCAGTATCGCCGTCTGCGGTTCGTCTGCACTTCGGAACCCAGTCGCTATCGCTCCCGGCTCTGACAGGATCACCGTCCGCGGCTCGTCAGGCGACGGCACCGACCCCTGAACAAGCGCAGTTCCGTCTTCCAGACAAAACGAGAGCGTATCGTCAGCATAATCTCTTCTGCATTCAGGACATCGTTTCATAGAGCTCTATTTGGACGCGTCAAATATCTCCGCCTCCGCTTGCGTCGTATGAACAAAAGCGCGGGTTCTTGCTTCACCGAACTGGCCGCCCGCTGACGCAGGCGGTTCTGACAAGATCGCCGTCGTCGAGCCAAAAGCTCATCGACAGGTCATACTCGCGGCCGCACTGCGGGCATTGCTTCATAATTTATGTACTTCCTATCTGACATCGATCAATCCAATTTTGACTGCTCGACCCTTTTCACCAGCGCGGCAAAACGCGGATCATCGCGTAGTTCGTCCCATATTGGATTGACCGAATATTGCGCAGAGCGTGACGCGCGGTCGGCAACGTCTTTTCCAACCAGGCAAAAGCTTTGTCTTTTTCGCCAAGCGCGGCGAAGGCTAGGGCGACGGCATTAGCCGGAACATATCGAGCAGCCGATTCAGAAACTATCTCGTCGACAATTCTTTCCGCCTCGGCCCGTCGGCCGGACTTTGCCAGAGAGCGGGCCAGCATTGCCCGCAAATATGGATCACGATCGAGGCCAGGGGCCTTTCGATACTCGGCGATAGCCTCGTTGGGCCTACCCAGGGTGTCGAGTATAGTGCCCCTGTATCGAAGTGTTACCGCGAAATTCGGATCCAGTTTGAGACTCTCGTCTAATTGCGCGATCGCCTCGTCATAGCGACGTGCAAAATAAAGGGGCCACGCGACATCCGCGCTGATCACCGGTGAGAATGGATCAAGTTCCTCCGCCCGCCTCGCGACTTCCAGGGCCTCGTCGAATAGCCCCATCGACAACAAACAGTAGTTTGCAAACTGCTGATGTGCGGTTGCATAGGCCGCATTGAGTTCGATAGCTCGCCGAAACTCTTTTTCGGCGGCCGGCTGATTCCATGAGAATGCGGAAAGATAGATGCCAAGTGCGACATGAGCTTCCGCGAGCGAATCGTCAAGCTCGATCGCTTTAAGAGCGGCCGCCTTTGCTTTCGGCATGCAGTCGAGGGGAGCAGCGACACTGTAATTGGGAAATAATACATAGCTTTCCGCCAGGCCCGAATACGCGAGAGCATAATTGGGGTCCTTCGCGATCGCCTGATCGAAAAACTCGGCGGCTTGTTTCAGCGATTCCCCGGTTCGCCGGTTCCACTGGAAACGCCCCTTGAGATAAAGCTGATACGCCTCTGGATTTGCCGTATGGGTCTCTTCGACCTGGGCGACATCAGCACCCGAGAGCTTTGATTTGAGTTTATTTGAGACATCGCGCGCGATCTCGCTTTGCAAGCTGACGACATCCGCTTGTTTGCGGTCGTACTTACCGCTCCAAATTACGTTTTCCGTCACCGCATCGAGCAGTTCGAGGCTAAGGCTAAGCTGATCGCCCCGCTGGATAATGCGTCCATACAAAACCGCCTGAACCCCAAGCTCCTTGCCGAGTGTCATGGTGTCCACATCCTTGCCTTTGTAACGAAACACCGACGAGCGGCCCTTCACATTCAGATTTGGCAGCTGCGACAAACTGCTTATCAGCGTCTCGGTCATGCCGTCGCTCAGGTACTCAACATCCGCAATCCCGCTCTCATTAACAAACGGCATCACCGCGATCGACTCGATCTGCGTGCTGCCCGCGTTGAAATACCGATAACCGAAGAAGCCACCGAGAACAATGATCGCTAGCGCCAACGGAGCGAGAAGAAGGCGTTTATCGAATGCGTTCTTAGATAGCACTGCCGCTTGCTCGGTCGTGTGTATCTGGGCGCGCGTCGCAGCTTCACTCGGCGGTGCAGTCTCGTGCAGAATAGCCGTCGCCGGTTCACTGCCGCTTGCCGGACCTTCCAAGAGTGCACTGCCGTCGTCGAGACAGTAGAGCAAACTGTCGTCGTAATAATCTCGTCTGCATTCAGGGCAGCGTTTCATAAGATTCATTTCCTAGAATCCAACACGTCGGAGCAATGCCTGAAACCGCGGATCGGGCCGCAGCGGATCGAACTTGACGTCCACTTTCAGGAACGGCAGCCAGATCGCCTGCTCCTCCAATGCTTTATCGAGCCAAGCAAATGCCTGCTCGTTATCACCGAGCGACGCATAGATCTGTGCGAAGTTAAGGGCTGAAACGTTTCCCTGCGTCGATCGCTGCTCAAACTCGTTAAGAATTCCGACAGCTTTCTCACGGTCGCCCGCTCTAGCATAGACAAAACCCGCGACAGCCAGTGCCTGCGGGTCCATCGCTTCAGCATGGACACTTTCGATCGTTGCAACGGCAGCGTCCAGATCGCCGGCCTGCACATACGCCTCGGCGAGAAAGCTTTGCGAGATCGTGTAATTCGGATTTAGTTCGAGCACGTCCAGAAACTGAGCGATAGCCCGTTCGGGCTTTCCGGCCCAGTGAAGATTTACACCGATCGCGTTATTGTTCGGCGGCGACAACGGGTCGAGCTCGTGTCCGCGACGCATCTCGACGAGGCTTTCATCAAATCGCCCCATTAGGGCAAGAAACCATCCATACCACATCCGAACCGATGCGCTGCCCGGATTTAAGGCAATGGCGCGCTTGAACTCAGCCTCGGCCGCCGGATAGTCCCAGTCAAAATACATTTTGATCAGCGCCAGTGAGTTGTGTGCTTCGGCGAGCGACGTGTCCAGAGCCAATGCCTTATCGGCGGCGTTTCTCGCCTTTTGCCTCGCATCGCCGGATGAAAAAGAGAAGAACAAAAGCTCCGTATAAGCGTCAGCCATTGCCGCATAAGCCGATGCGTAATCAGGATCGATACCGATCGCTTTCTCAAAGTTCTCGACGGCCTTCTCAAAATCCGCCGGCGTCCATTTGTTAAAGTGTGAAAGACCTCGCAGATAATACTCGTAGGCTTCCGGGCTTTGGGTTTGATGCTTAAGCAATGCGGCCTTGTCCGCGCCGAGGAGCTTTATCTTCAACGCACCGACCACCGCCACCGCGATCTCATCCTGCACGTCGAAAATGTCTTTCATCTCGCGGTCGTATCGTTCCGACCAGAGCTGATAACCGTCCGCCGCGTTGACCAATTGGACACTGATACGAATGCGGTCGCCTGATCTTCTGACACTGCCTTCAAGAACTGTTCGAACATTCAATGCCTGGGCGATCTCGTTGACCTTTACCTCTTTGCCCTTAAATGAAAAAGCAGATGTCCGCGCCGCAACGCGAAGACCGTCGATCCTAGAGAGCGCGTTGAGCAATTCTTCAGCCAGCCCATCACAGAAATATTCGTTCCCTTCGTCTGCGCTGATGTTGGCAAATGGCAAAACCGCGATCGAACTGGCCGGTTCTTTGGCTTTGAACTCGCCCGAACGTGTGCTTGCCGGGACTTCAACCGCCAGTCCAGCTTTTCGCAATCCATCAATTAGTTGGTCAACAAGTTCACGCCTGTACCATTTCTCAAGAGCGCCGCGGACGGTGTCAGCAATGTTTGGATCGATCGATAGAACTTCTTTCAACACCTTGTTCGCGGTTTCAAACTCGCCAAGTTGACCGTAAATTGCTGCGAGTTGGGTTTGCCTGAACAGATTAGCTCCGCCGCGCCGAACTCCATCCTTACTGATAAAAGTAAGCGCTTCCCTGTATTCGCCCTTGCGGAACGCATCGAGAAAATGAACATGCCAATACCAGCCGGGGTGATTAGGATTCAATGCGCGTGCTTTCTCGGCGAGAGCACAGCCGCGTTCCCATTCACCGCCAAAGGCAAACAAGTGGCCCAGATATTCGGCCGCGGCCCCATCCATCGGGTTAAGCCGCAGCACATTTTCGGCTGCATCACGGAAGGCATCGAATTCCCTCCGAAAGTAAAGAGCTTGTGCCAATGCGAGCCAGGCGAAATGATTCGCCGGAGCCGTCTCGACCGCGCGATGCGCCGCTTGGAGCGCGCGGCCAAGCGGATCAGGCTGCGGATTAAAACCAAACCGATGCTCTTCGCCATACAGCATTGCCAGCAATGCCCAAGCGTCTGCATTGCCCGGCGCCTGTTTGACAGCTCGTTCCAAAATAGCTCTAACGACGGCATGTTCATCGGGTGCGATACGCTCGAAGTAACCAAAGCCGCGAAGCACGGCCTCGTCCGGCGTGAGTTGGTCGGCAGACTTGCGGCGGACTGCTTCGCTCATACTATGCGGCAACGCGCCATACCAGTCAGCAACGGTCGAGACGATTCGCGGCACCAGATCATCCTGGATCTCGAACACTGCTTCAGGGCTGAACGCGCAGTTGTATGTCTCAGCCCACACGTGTGCGCCTGTGCTTGCGTCCACCAGTTGCACCATTACACGCAGCTGTGAACCAGCTTGCCGAAGACTGCCCTCAATAACGTAGCGTGCCCCGAGCTCCTTGCCGATAGCGCGAGCATCTCCCGGATCACCTGCAAATCGGAGCGTTGAGCTTCGTGCGATCACCCGAAGATACGAAAACCGCGACAGGCCCGTTACGATCTCCTCTGACAATCCTTCAGCCAGCGCTTCCAGATCGGCATTGACACCACGCACTTTGAACGGAAGCACTGCGACCCAGAAACCTTCGCCGCGGCGAGTCTCTGAGGACGCAACGTCCTTAGAATCAAAGACTCGCGTCGGAGGCTCAAATCGAAGTTCACCAGCCTTCGAACCCGTACCCGGAAATACCGCCGTCTGCGGCTCATCAGGCGACGGAACCGAACCTTGAACAAGCGCGGTTCCATCTTCGAGACAAAACATCAGCGTATCGTCGTAATAGTCTCTCCTGCATTCAGGGCATCGTTTCATAACTTTCTATTCCGGCAAACCGATCCGTTTAAGCAATTCCCTGAATCGCGGGTCGTCGCGGAGAGGAATTGACCTTTCGGACCATCTGAACTCTGCAAGACGAGGATTTCTTGCCGCAACATCCTTCTCGAGCCATTCAAACGCCCTATCTTTATCACCCAGGCCAACATAGATCGTCGCAATGTCCACTCCATTGGCCCTTTTGTTCTTGTATCTCTCTTCTAACTCTTTGACTAGTCCCTCAGCTTCTTCTTTTCGACCAGACGCGGCAAACGCCAAACCGAGGTCCCCGAGCGAATCAGACTGTCTCCCGTTGAGATCCGCGGCTTTTTGAAATTCAGCGATCGCATCGTTGTTCCGTCCCGTACTCAGATACGACCAGGCAATAGCAAAATGTCCGCCCGGAAAATCCGGATCAAAGTCGATGACCTTTTGGCAAATTTCGATCGCCTTATTGTAATCTTTCTCCATCCGGTACCATTGGGCGACGTTTTGATTGATGATGTTCGACAGCGGATCCAGCTCCTGGGCCCGTAGGATCATCTTTGCTCCCTCATCGTTTCTGCCCATTGCGAACAGCAACACGGAATACCAATGATACGCCGTCGCGTAGTTCGGATTTAGCTCTATCGCCCGTTTGTACTCGGTTTCAGCATCCGACCATTTCAGATCGTTGTAATAGACATTTCCTACGGTCGCGTGCGGTTCAGCAAGTTGTTCGTCGATCGCCAGGGCCTGTCGGGCAAACCCTTCCGCGCGTGACATCGAATCCGCCGGGGCTTTAGATGAGTAGTCGGTATATATCGAATATGCATCCGCAAGACCGACAAAGGCCATTGCGTAATTCGGATCGCGGTCGATCGCGATCTGAAACTGATCGATCGCCTTACCGATATCCTCACCAGTACGTTTGTTCCAGTAATAACGACCTCTGAGATAGGCCTGATAGGCTGCAGGGTCAGCGGTGGCCTGCTTAGCAATCTTGGTCTCTTCGCGTTCGCTGATTTGAGGCACTAGCTTAGCTGAAATGTCCTTCGCTATTTCACTTTGAAGCGACACGATATCAGCTTGACTTCGCTTATATTGCTCAGTCCAGATGACCCGATTGTTCTCGACGTCAACCAACTCCAAACTCAATGTCAGCTGCTCACCGCGCTGGGCCACCCTGCCATTGAGGACAGCCTGTACGCTCAGTTCCTTGCCGATCGTCTGCAGATCAGTATCTTTTCCCTTGTAACGGAAAACACTGGCGCGTGGCCTGACGTTGAGATCCGGGATCTGCGACAAACTCTTAATCAAGGTCTCGGTCATCCCATCAGAAAGGTATTCTAGATCGGCATTGCGGCTTTCATTGACAAACGGCATCACAGCGATGGACTCGATCTGTTCCGAGGCAGAGAAATATCGGTAAGCAAAGTACCCGCCAAACAAGAGAACAACTGCGGCTACAACGGCTATTAACGGCTTCGTCGCTCGATGTGCGGTAAGGCTGTGCCTTTCCGGCTGTCCACCTAACGACCCCCTAGGCTTCGCCTCCGCCCCACGCGGAAGAACGGCGGTCTGCTCCGTCGTGTGCATCTGTGCCCGGGTCGCCGCCTCGCTCGGCGGCGACGTTTCGTGCAGTATCGCCGTCTGCGGCTCATCCGGCAACGGCACCGCGCCTTGTACAAGCGCAGTCCCATCCTCTAGACAATACATCAGCGTATCGTCGTAATAATCTCTCCTGCATTCAGGACATCGTTTCATAACGATCTATTCCGGGAGGTTCATCCGCTTTAGCAGAGCCTTGAATCTGGGTTCCGAGCGCAGCTCGTCGAACTCCGGGCAGACGCCGAATTCGAATGTGAGATACTCTCGCTTCTCCACTGCCTGTTCTAACATCCGCAATGCACTTTCCTTCTCGCCCAAACCGGTGTAGGCGAACGCAAGCGCCATGCCTGTGACCGAGCCATCTTCGGATCCTTTCTTGAGCTGATCGATAAGGACTCTTGCCTCGTCCACTTGTCCCGCACGCCCCAATACCATTGCGAGATATCCGGTACTCGCCGCTGAGGGAAAAAGTTCGAGGGCCTTGCGACACACGGGAACAGCATTTGCCAGATCGCGTTTGGCGTAGAAAGCCCAGCATCTTCCAGTCTGTGTAAACTTAAAATCAGGAAACTTGATGAGAGTGGCGTCAAATGCAGCGAGTGCCTCGTCGTAACGGCGAGCAATTAAGTGCTGCCAGCCGATATTGAAACTGATGACCGGTGAGAGCGGGTCAAGCTCCTGCGCCTTTCGTACCTCGGCCATGCCCTCATCAAATCGCTTCAGATCTCCAAGGAGTTCACCCAGCCACTGGTGCGCGGTCGGATAGCCCGGGTTTAGCT
The DNA here is from genome assembly GCA_050250045.1 of Pyrinomonadaceae bacterium. Classification (GTDB taxonomy): domain Bacteria; phylum Acidobacteriota; class Blastocatellia; order Pyrinomonadales; family Pyrinomonadaceae; genus OLB17. The sequence continues at coordinate 57,038 of JBFWPK010000004.1, forward strand.
CGATAGCCCGGCGATATTCGGCCTCAGATCGAACCATGTCGTACTCGTATTTAAGAAGATATGTCGCATACGCCGCATGAGCCTCGGCCAATGAATCGTCCAGTTCGAGAGCGCGTAACGCAGCCGCTTTGGCCTGCGGCATGGACTCCGCCGACGGAACTCCGGCATAGTCGTTAAAAATTACATAAGTTTCGGCAAGGCCAGAATAGGCAAGGGCGAAATTTGGATCTTTCTCGACCGCCTGGTTGAAAAACCCGACCGCCTGCCTTAGCGATTCACCCGTGCGCTTGTTCCAAAAGAAGCGTCCTTTCAAATAGAGCTGGTATGCTTCGCTGCTGTCGGTATAGTTCTTAGTAAGAGCCTTTTCATTTCCGGATAACCTAAGCCGAAGTTTGCTCGCGATCTCTGCGGCGATCTCACGCTGGGTCGTCAGCAATTCAGACAACTTTCGCTCATACTGTTCGCCCCAAAGCGATCTGCCGTCTCGTGTATCGACCAGGTTGACGCTTATCGTCACATCATCACCGCGTTGGGTGATTCTCCCGGTCATCACAGAATCGACATCCAATTCTTTGGCGACCTCTTGCGGGTCGGTTTCCTTGCCTTTGTAGCGAAATACCGAGCTTGTCGGGCTAACTTTCAGAGCGGGAAGCTGCGAAAGGCGATAGATCAAAGATTCTGCCAAACCATCGCTAAGGTATTCTGAATCAGCACTGCCGGTACGATTCTCGAACGGAAGAATGGCGATCGAGTTGATCTGCTTGGAGTTCCCTGACGAAAAATATCGATAGCCAACAAACCCGCCGAACACAACCACCGCCAGGCCCAACGCGACCAACAATGGCTTTGCCGCTCTATTTGCGGAAACGCTCTGCTTTTCCGAAAGCTCTTTCTTGGCTTCTTGAGGCTCCGCCTCCGCTCGGCCAGGGAAGATGGCAGTTTGTTCCGTTGTGTGTATTTGCGCTCGAGTCTTAGCTTCGCTCGGAGCGTCAGTCGAGTGCAGGATAGTCGTCCCTGGCTCGCCGAACTGGCCACCCGCTGACGCAGGCGGATCTGACAGGATCGCCGCCTGTGGCTCGTCCGGCGACGGCACCGAACCCTGAACAAGCGCAGTTCCGTCTTCCAGACAAAACGAGAGCGTGTCGTCGTAATAATCTCGCCTACATTCAGGGCAGCGTTTCATATTATTGGGCGCTGTTCTTAACGGAAAACCCGATTCTTCGCAGCAGTTCGTCAAACCGCGGGTCGTCGCGAAGGCTGTCGAAACGCGGGTCGGACTTCATCATTACGATGTGCGATTCACGTTTTTCGAACGAAGATTCGAGAGCGAGAAAGGCTTCGTCCGCATTGTGGAGCATGGCCTGGAAAACGGCGACGATGTACGAGGAAAACGCTGCCGGCCGCGGGCCGCTCGTCATCGCACGCAGGAAACCGTCCCAGCCTTCTTTGAAGCTTTTGCGTATGTAAGCGGCGTTTTCAGGCGAGCCCATCACTTCGCTGCATCGGGCGTAGGCCTCGACACTCTGCGCGAATTCGCCTTTCATTTGATAGGCGAACGCGACGCTCAAATAAGCAACACCAAAATTAGCGTCGAGATCGAGCGTCAGTTTGGCTCGCTCAAGCGATTCGTCGTAGCGGCGCGCCAGGAAAAGACAAAAGCTGTGGATCCAGTTGCTGGCGACCGACAGCGGATCGACCTCGAGCATCTTTCGGAATTGCACATCCGCTTCATCATGACGTTCCAATTCGGTAAGCAATGCTCCGTAGGCCTGTCTCGGGACCGGATTGTTAGGACTTAACTCAATGGCCCGCTTGAACTGTCCTTCAGCCGCGGGAAAATCATACTCAAAGGCCTGGAGCACCATTCCAAGGGCGCTGTGGGCCTCGGCCAACTTGTCGTCGATCTCAAGTGCTTTGAGCGCGGCCGCCTTCGCTTTCGGCATCGCCTCCTGCGAGGGAACCGGGCCCATTTCGGTCAGCATGATATTTGCGTCAGCCAGGCCGGCGTAGGCTGTCGCGAGTCGTGGATCGAGGGCGATAGCCTGCTCGAAAAATTCGACGGCCTTAAATGCGTCCGCGGCGGTGAATTTGTTCAGGCAAAATCGTCCCCGCAGGTGCAGATTGTAGGCCTCGACGTCGTTGCTGTAACTTTTCAGGTCGCGGATCAATTCGGCAATCTGATCGCTTTTGTCTTCGTCAATGCCGAGCAGTTTCGATCTGAGGGCTTTCGTTACGGCGGCGGCGATCTCGTCCTGCACCTCAAAGATGTCGCTCATCTCGCGGTCGTAGCGCTCGGACCAGATGTGATAGCCGTCGGCTGTGCCGATCAACTGCGCCGTGATCCTGAGACGGTTGCCCGATTTGCGCACACTGCCCTCCAACACCGTCGCGACGCCCAACTGGCGGCCGATCGTTCCAATGTCGGCATTCTTCGCCTTGAAGGAAAATGCGGACGTGCGTGCGGCCACCTTTAGGTCTTCGATCTTTGCAAGTTCGTTGATGAGCTCTTCGGCCAGCCCATCGCAGAAATATTCGTCGTCCGGCTCGCTGCTCAGATGTGAAAAGGGGAGAACGGCGATAGAGTTCGGAGTCCCGCTTTTAGGCTGCCCCTGCGTCGGCATTGAACGAAGATCGAATAACTGCGTGTTGTCATCCGCTGGCCCTTCGGGAGAGAACCGGCCGCCTGGAGGCGGAACTCCGAACGATGGGGCAACCTCGGTCGGAAAATCGGAAAGCGGGATGTAATCCTGAAGTGGTTCGCCGTCTTCAAGACAGAAGTTCAGCGTTGCATCAAGGTAGGCGCGGGCGCATTTCGGACACTGCTTCATTTCGGCGAGAAAAGAGGGTCAGACCTTCAACTGCCATTTTATACGAGTGTATGCAATTTCAAAGCCGTTCTTTTGGGCGTTCGTCTGAGATTGGCTGCCCGGCGCCGCGCACATCATCGCAAACCGACATCCGTTGGCGACGGCAAAGTTAAGCCGAGCCGCAAGGAGAGCGTTCTGGGCTCCCTGATTACGGGCGGCCGGAACGGTCGAGGCCCCTGCCAGGATACAAACGTCGTCGTAGACACAAAATCCTCCGGTTGCTATTGGCTCGCCGTCCAACTCCGCCAGAAACGATCGTCCGCCTTTCGTTCGAGCTGCTATCCGGCCGATCGCAAGTATAAAATCGCGCAGGCCGGGTTCTTCTGAACCCCATCCTTCGGCAGCGGTCGCCGCCCATAGGTCCGCATCGGATTCGTCGATGACGCGCACCGAGATCTTTGGATTCTTTGCCACCCGCGGCAAGCCGCCGGACTCAAGCTGCTGGAACATCACGCTCGTAAGTTCAATCGGCCTGTACCCGCGACGGTCGAAAAGCTCCAACAAGGACGCGTCGGCAAGCGGGCTGACTTCGTGAAATACAGGTGCTCCCTTCTTGTCAAAGAATGCTTCGATCTGGTCAAGGGCCGCGTCGGTCGTATCCGTAAAAACGCCTAGCCCGAACGTTTGAGTCAGCGGCGATTCGACACCGTCGAACATCGCATACGCACCGCCGACCTCTATCCACTCGGCACCGCTCGCTGGGTCGAGCCGCACCCGCGTTTCGACGAAGTCTGCGTTCGACCTCGCCTCGGTCCTTTCGAGTTTTCGCGAGAGTTCAATATCGGAAAGTATCATAGGCGTGTCAGGAAGTTATTCCCACCATGGTCAGTGGTCTGGTTTCGATCACAGTGATCGCCTGGTTTCGCATTGCGTCGGACTTGTCAGCACCGTTTGCAAGAAGAACGATGGATCTTACGCCAAGATCCGACAGGATCTCCGCCGCGGCTCGATAGCTTCGGTTGTCGGCCTTAAATCCTGCCTGTACATAGGCCTCCGCCTGAGCACTGCCGGCCTTTTTATACGCAATGCTTTGCATCAGGGCAAGGTGGCCATTTCCCTTCCCTTCCTGATCGAGCCAGATCACAATACCGCGGCCCTCTCGTTCGATCGCAGCCTGCGCCGCCGCCATCTGCTCGCGGCAATCGCACTCGACACTGTTGAAAACATGCGCGCCGATGCAGTGCGAATGAATGCGACAGAGGACATTCTCCTGATCGGCGACATCACCCATAACGATCGCGATCGATTCCTTCTGTCCATCAAAGTAAAGGTACTCGGTGAATGTTCCGAACTTTGTCGCCAAGTCCCTTTCGGCCAGGAGAACTATCATATTCAAATCTTAACTCACGTGCCGGACCTGAAAGAACTCCCATTACTTCCCGAGACCGATCTTCTTTGTCAGATCAACAAACCGGGGATCGCCGCGAAGGCCGTCATACTCGTAGCCGGCCCCGATGAACCGCAGCAGCGGATCGCGCTTGATGTAGGCCTCATCGAGCATCTCCATTGCTCTGTCGTTCTCGTCAAGCGCCGCATAGACAATCGCAAGAAGCGCGGGCGAAACATATTCGTTCATGCCCTCGATCCGAGTCAAGATAGCACGGGCCTCGTCTCTTCTTTCCGGCATCTTCGCATAGATCGACGCAAGATATACCAGCGGCTGGCTGTACTTTTCCTCGCCGCCAAGATCGGCAACTGCATCCTGATAATACGCAATGGCCTCGTTATTCAATCCCTTTCCGGCGCAGGCATAGCCTAAGGCGAAGGTCGGGACCTTCTTTGACCGGTCGAAGTCCTTCGCCTGCTCATAGACCTGAAGCACCTCGTCGAACCTCCTGGCCTGAACCAGCACGATTCCCTTTTGAAGCAAATGTAACCGCTGATTGAGCGGATCGCGGGCGCGTTGCTCCTCAAGCTGCGCAAAGGCTTCGTCCTGCCTATCCAGTACCGACAAAAAGAATGCATAATTGTTTCGCGCAAAATCCAGGTTCGGACTCAATTCGATCGAGCGGAGGTACTCCTTCTCGGCGTTTGCCCAGTCAAACTCATACTCGTAGACCATCGCGCGAACGGCGTGGGCCTTTGCAAGATCGGGCTCTATGGCGAGTGCCTTGTCAACCGCCGCCTTCGCCTTCGGCATCACCTCCTGCGGATCTCCGCTAGCGTTTGCCCGATTCCAGTAGACCCACCCGATCTCCGCGTAAGCAGCCGCAAAGTCGGGATCGAGTTTAACCGCCTGTTCAAAGTATTCGAGGGCCCGACTGCGCGAACCCAAGGACCCGTTAAGCTCGACCAGCCCGCTGAGGTAATAGCGATAGGCGTCCGAGTTTTCAGTACCATTTTCAGTAACCCGCCGCACCTGCGAATCCGTGAGATCAAACCGCAGCTTGTCTACAGTCATCCGGGCTATCTCATTGTGCACCCTCGGAAGGTCAGCCGCCTTTCGTCGATACTGTCCGCCTGCCAAATGACGATCTTCGGCCGCATCAACGATATCTACCCTGATGTTCAGTTCGTCCCCTATCCGAGAGATGCTGCCCGTCACGATCGCACGGGCATTTAGTTTTGATCCGACTTCCCTCATGTCCATATTCGATCCGCGAAACTTGAAACTCGAATGGCGCGAGATCACCTTCAATTTCGGGATCTGCGAGAGATGGTCGATCAGGCTTTCGCTCAGCCCGTCAGCGGCGTAAGTCAGGTCCGGATCGGCGCTCAAGTTCTCTAACGGAAGGACCGCGATCGAATCGATCTGCGCGTTCGCGGGCCGGGCAATAAAGAAGAAATATAGACCCGATGTTATGAGCGCCACCACGGCCATCGCTGCCATCGCAGACCGAGCTTTGTGTTCCCGGGCCTCGCGAAAAACTACTTCAATTCCGCTCAAAAACGACACCGAATGGCCGGTCGATAGACGTTCACCACCGCTCGTCGGGCCGACGGGCTCGGCGGTCGAGTGGCGTTTATCTTCTTTACTGTGGTCGTCACGAAGTTCGCCGCTTATCAAGCGGCTGCCGCTGTGCTCAAATTCGAGCCGCTTCTTGATCTTGTCCAGATCGGCCCTGAGTTCTTTAGCAGTTTGATATCGCGCCTCGACATTCTTCGTAAGGGCTTTCGAAACGATCCAGTCGAGTTCCGGCGGTATGCCATGAGCCTGCGACGACAACGGTGGCGGCTCGCTCGAAAGCACGGAAACAATAATATCGGCCGGGGAATCACCCGAGAACGGCCGCTCGCCCGTAAGCATTTCATACGCGACCACTCCGAGACTCCAGATATCCGTCCGTGCATCGACTTGCTTTCCGCGAGCCTGTTCCGGCGACATATACGCTGCGGTACCCATGATCACGCCGGGCCGCGTCCGGTGAAGGGCCTGAGTCGCGTCCTCCGAGCCGGAACCCGACGACATTGCCTGCGGCTGAGCAAGTTTCGCAAGGCCAAAATCCAGCACCTTGATATAGCCGTCGCGCCTGATCATGATGTTTTCCGGCTTGATGTCGCGGTGCGCGATTCCGGCTTCATGAGCTGCGGAGAGCGCCGACGACACCTGGATCGCGACATCCAATGTCTCGCTCAAGTCCGACGGGCCAAAGGCGGTGATCTTTTGCCGAAGCGTCACGCCGTCAACAAATTCCGACGCAATAAAGTGGATACCGTCCGCCTCGCCGAATTCGTGAACAGTCAGAATATTCGGATGATTGAGCGCAGAGACGGCCTGGGCCTCTCGCTCGAACCGCATCAGGCGTTCCGCGTCACCCACGATATTCGGCGGCAGGACTTTCAACGCAACGCGGCGGTGCAGGCGAAGATCTTCCGCAAGATAAACCTTACCCATCCCGCCTTCGCCGATCAGCCATTCGAGTTTGTAGCGGCTGATCTCCTTGCCGACCAGATCGGACTCTTCCACGTCCTCGGCAAACATCTGAGCGGCGAGAAAAGCGGGAGGCGAATCCATAAAGTTCGGCCGCTCGTCGTCGTAGCGTAGAAGGGATTCGACCTCGCGGCGAAGGTCGATATCCTCGCCGCAGGATCTTTCCAAATACGCAACGCGTTCTTCGCCCGGTTGATCGACAGCCGCCTGATAAATGCGTTCGATTTGCTCCAGTCGCGTCATTGCCATCACTCACATAAACGAATATACGCGGCAAAATGGTTCAGGCTGTATCGGGCCGCAAATGCCGGATCAGTAACGGAGGTTCTTTATCACAACGATATCCCGATTCCGCGAGCCGCGAGCGACCGCCAGGCGGCTGCCTTCCGGGTTTAGAGCAAACTGGGCGATCTGAAATTCTTTGAAAGCCGTCAACTGAGTCGGTTTGCTGCCGTCAACCGGCTGAGTCCAAACATTCGATGTCGTGCCGAGTGTATTTACGAACAGAACCCCGCTGCCGGCTTTATTCCACGCAAGGCCAGCGTCGATGTCCGCGGTAGTGGGCAGTTCAAAAGTTTTTAGCGGAGCTCCGCCGTCGATCGAGATGATACCTATCCTCAAAGGTTTGCCGTCATCCTGGATAAAATAAGCGACCAATCTCCCGTCACGCGAGATAACCGGAGAGATCGAATCGACATCGGTTAATCTGACGGCTTCTCCGCCTTTGAGCGGAACTTTCCAGATCCGAAATATGCCGTCTCCCCTGGTTGTGTAGACCACCCAATCCTGATTCGCCGAAGCCGCCGCAAACGCACAATTGGTATCGTTAACGACTTGCCGCAGATTGTGTCCCTCGGAATCCATTTGAGAAAAGGTGTTGCCGGGAACCAACTCTTTTGTGACCGGATCGACGGCCCGGCCAAGAAATGTTATTGCGTCACCGCCAACTGAAAGTGTCGGCAATATCTTTCCCACTTTGTAGTCCGTCGTCAGCGGCTTTGGATTGCTGCCGTCCGCATCCATTCGCCATATGTTTTGGGCACCGCCTTCACTTGAGACAAAAACGATCCTGCCGTCTTTCGTCCATGAAATGCCGCGTTCTCCGTCATCGGCGGCGGTCTTGGAGTTGATGCCGACCGTGCGAGAGAAATCATTCTCGTCCGTCAGCCATATTCCCATCGAATACTGGCGCTGAACCGCGACTATTGCCTGGCCGTCCGCGGTCAAACTGAAGTCTTCATAACTCGAAAGATCGTTCGTGACATTCTGGACCTCACCGCTCGGATATGCCGCATATCGTATCTGATAGCGCTGGCCCATATCCGCCGCGTAGGGTGTATATATCAAACCCTTCCCATCATTTACCCATGCGAGCTGGCTGATGCGAAGCAGCTTTTCCTCCTTTAGAGGGATCTTCGTCTCAACGCCCGTTGAAACATCAACGACCGCCATTCCACCCGCGTAGGTCGCACCGCGTGTCAGGGTCGGCGCGGCGATCAGACGGCTGTCGGGTGACCACGAAACTTCATCCCCAAAAACTTCCGGGTACTTGCGAGTTCGTAGGACACGTTCGCTTCCGCCCTCGACATCAGCGACGACAATCGAATTATCGGGCCCCGAAACCCGGACAAAGGCTATGTTCTTCGCATCCGGTGAAAACGAGATCTGACTGTCAACGCCGGTGATCAGCTTGCGCCGATTGCGTCCGAGAGTCGTCATCTGATAAAGAGATGGCTTCTCTTCCCCATCGTACGCAACGGAAAAAAGAGAATTGCCGTCGGGCGAAAATTTCAGGAAATCATACTTTGTCGAACCGGGCGGCACGATCTGAGTATCGCCCGCGCTCGCGGTTTGCCGAAGCCATAAGCTATGCCGCCCGTCCTCTTCGCGCTTGGCGTAGGCGATATACTTCGCGTCCGGCGAGATCGCAACCGCCTGAGCTAATCCGTGCGCTGTAAGAACATCCAGCTTTACAGATTGAAAATTGCTCGCCGGCGCATTCGACGCGTAGAAGTATTTCCAATAGACGCCGAACGCCAACCCCAGAACCAGAAGCGGCGCTATCAGCCAGATCGCTGATCTGCCTGGCCGCCTGGAAACGATCGCGTCACTCGATCTGGTCGGAGGCCTGTTCCTGTCCGGATCGGTCTGCAGGACGGTTTCGTCCGTGAATGCATAGTCGAACGAACCGGTTTCCGAATCGCGTAACAGGCCTTTCAGATCGCCTCGGAGATCGGTAAAGGTTTGATATCGCTCATTGCGGTCCTTTCTCAAAGCGTGTTTGACGATCTGATCAAGCGTAGCCGGAATTTCATCGTTCGATCCGCGGACCGACGGCAAAGACTTGTTGATCGCCGCATCGCTCGCGCCCGAAAACGGCAGGTCGCCCGTCAGCATTTCGTAAAGCACTACGCCAAAACTGAAAATATCGGTGCGGGCATCGATCCTTTCACCGAGTGCCTGTTCGGGCGACATATAATTGATCGTCCCCATCACACGGTTCGGCATGGTCAGATCACGGGTTTCAAAATCGCCCGAATCAGGTGCCGTCAACTTCGCCAATCCAAAGTCCAGCACCTTCACGATCCCATCCCGGCGGATCATGATATTCGCGGGCTTGATGTCGCGGTGAATAATGCCCACCGAATGGGCCGATTCCAGTGCGCCCGCAATCTGGATGGCAATTTTGACCGCCTCCCGCCACGAAGACGGCTTTTCGGCAATTCGCTCGCGCAAGGTCTGCCCGTCAATAAATTCGGTCGCAATAAAACTGAGGTCGCCGGCTTCTTCGATCTCGTAAATTGTCAGGATATTCGGATGATTGAGCGCGGAAACCGCCTGAGCTTCCTTCTCAAAACGCTTTTTGCGCTCATGGTCGGCGGAAAATTGCGGCGGCAGCAGTTTCAGAGCGACCTTGCGGCGGAGTTTGATGTCTTCGGCAAGATAAACCTCACCCATCCCACCCTGGCCGAGCAGGCGCTCGATCTTGTAGTGGCTGACCGTCTTCCCAAGAAATGCTCCGTTCTCGCCCCGCTCGGCGAAAAGATCCGCGGCAAGTACGGCCGGCGGCGAGTTCAGAAGATCGTCGGTAGAATTGTGATAGCGAAGAAGTGACTCGACCTCACGGCGCAACTCTTCGTCACCGCCGCACGATTCATCCAGGAACGCGCTCCGCTCGTCAGGCGGCCGATCAGCCGCTGTCTGGTAAATTCGCTCGATCTGCTCCAGCCGAACTCTGTCCATACTGCTATACACGCAATATCTGCGGCATTAGGCTCATTTCGCTGTTTGCGGGCCGTCCAATTCACGTAAGAGCCACGTTCGCGCAAAGCGCCAGTCGCGTTTGACCGTTTCGACCGAGATATTCAGGACCTCGGCCGCCTCCTCGTTCGTAAAGCCTCCAAAATATTTGAGTTCTACAACGTCGCTCTTCCGCTCATCGAGGGCGGCAAGGGCATTCAGGGCCTCATCAAGAGCGAGCACGTTGCCGGTATGAATACGCGTTTCCGCCATGTCATCAACAAGCTCCACGCGTTCCTGCCAGCCGCCACGCTTGGCGGCGTGCTTCGAGCGGGCGTGATCGACCAGGATATGCCGCATAGCCTTGGCCGCCACACCGAAAAAGTGCGATCGGTTTGCCCATCGGTGTTCGTCGCCTCCGGCCAGTTTCAGGTAGGTTTCATGGATCAGCTCAGTGGTCTGAAAAGTATGCCCCGCCGCTTGCCGACGCAGATGCCCGCGAGCCATCCGCCGAAGCTCGTCGTAAACAAGCGGCATCAGATCCTCAAGCGCCTGTTTGTCGCCCTTGCCCCACTCGTCCAGCAGCAGCGTGATCCGATGCGAAGCGTCATCCATAAGTCGGTATTTTCAGGGTGTAATGCCCAGCGATTATAGAACAAAAATGTCCAAAAAATAAACAGTCAAATGCGTGACCCTTTCCCGCCGAACATCGCGTTTAGCTTGATAGAGAGCGGACATGGCACTTCCGACCCGCCGCTCATCGCAACCATCAAGGAGCTGTTGGGTAGATCAATCGTCGTGAGGAGAAGAAAACTATGAAAAAGTATCGCAAATACACTGCGCTGACCGGGCTTCTGGTCCTGTTGCTGAGCGTCATCGTCTTTGCCCAGGTGAATCGCCCGTATCGCAACGGAACGGTTTGGAGCATCGGATACATCCGAATGAAGCCCGGGATGGAAACGGCCTATCTGAACTACATCGCCACCGATTGGAAGCGCGAGCAGGAAGCTTTGAAAAAAGACGGCCAGATCATTTCATACAAGGTTTTGCAAACCGAAGCACACGGGTCAAATGACTTTAACTTAATGCTGATGAGCGAATACAAGGACCTTGCAGCCTACGAGAAAAGCCTTGATAAAACCGATGCATTGCTGCAAACGGTCATTGGCGACGACGAAAAACAACGGCAAGGCTACCGTGACCGCCTGGCAATTCGCGAAGTACTTCAGGATCGGATGGCCCGCGAGATCATTCTCGAACCCAAACGGTGAATGCATACCGAGCGCCGCCCGGCCCGCGTTCTCTGAGGACCTGGCCTGGTCAAGAATATCGAAAGCCCTTGGGATATTTCCAGCTTTAGCAAAATAAACTTCGGCGCGATCAAAGCGAGGCAACCTTATGGAACGAGCAGAGTCCGTTCAAACAATAACCGCAGCCGCGGCACCGCCCACTGAGAAGGGTAGGCTCTTGAAAATTCTCGGTGTTGGTTTTGGGATCGCGGTCGGGATCGGCGGAACTGTCGGCGTCGGAATTCTTCGCAATCCGGGCGGCGTTGCCGAACAAATACCATCGGTCTGGCTGATAATGCTGGCGTGGACCCTCGGCGGTGTTTATTGTCTGCTTGGGGCAAATTATCTCGCTGAACTCGCGACGATGATCCCGAAGGCAGGCGGCTTCTATGTTTACGCTTACCGGGCATTTGGCAACTATGGCGGCTTTGTCGTCGGTTGGAGCGACTGGCTCAACAACACTTTGGGCCTTTCCTTTATCAGCGTCGTTTTTGGCGAATATGCCGCCAGGCTTTTCGCGCCGAACTTGACCGGAGGCAGAATAATTTTCAGCGTATCGGTCGTTATCTTCATCGCGCTCTTGAATTTGATCGGACTTCGTGCAGGGTGCGAGACACAGAAGATCACAAGTTTTCTGAAAGCCGTCGCGCTGATAGCATTTGTCGCCGCGTGTTTTATCTTCGGCGGCCAACAAACGGCCGGAGACGAGGTACTGGCCGCACCGGCCTCATCGACAAGTTTTGTCACGCCATTGTTTGCGTTTGTTCTCGCATTCCAATTGGTGCTTTCGACGTACGACGGATGGTATTCTCCGATCTACTTTTCCGAGGAAGACACCAACCCGTCGCAAAACCTGCCGCGATCGATGTTTGGCGGAATCGCGGCGATCATCGCTATTTACCTGCTTGTCAACCTCGCATTGATCTACGTGCTGCCGATGTCTACGCTTGCCGGTTCACAATTTGCGGGCGGCGATGCGATGAGCGCGATGTTTGGAGTTCGGGGCGGTCAAATTTTGACGGTCCTGGCACTGCTTTCGCTCATCGGGATCATTAACGCCATAATGATGTCTGCTCCACGCATAATGTTCGCTCTTGGCCGGGACGGGTTTTTTACAGCGAGGGCCGCAGGTGTTAGCGAATCCGGCACGCCCGTTTTCGCTCTGATCACAACCGCCTTGTGCGTCATCGTATTAACGTCCATTGGCACATTCGAACTGCTCCTCGCGATCGGACAGTTCTTTCTCGTTGTCATTACGATACTGCTGGTCCTCTCGCTCTTCATCCTCCGCCGCCGCGAACCCGGCCTGCCGCGCCCGTTCAAGACGTGGGGCTATCCGTTTGCCCCACTCGTTGTGCTGGTGTGTGCGATATCGCTGTTCATCGGATATATTGTCAGCAATCCTTATCCGAGCGCCTATGCTCTCGTGGTCCTGGCCATCAGTTATCCGGTATTTCGGTTGGTGAAGAACCGCGATCAACAGTGAGAGCGGATTTCCTATTCACCAATTCATTTCCAACGATAAAGACACGGTCATGGAGTCTCTACTGGACCTTTCCCGGCCCATAAATGGCTCGGCCCGAGAATTTGCCCGTATGCCCGCCGTCCTTCAGCATTTGAACACCGTTGACGAACACGTCGCGTACGCCGACGGCGAACTGGTGCGGCTTTTCGAAAGTTGCTTTGTCCGCTATCGTGTTCGGGTCGAATATCACGACATCGGCGAAATATCCTTTCTTCAGCATGCCGCGGCGATCGAGGCCAAGATTTCCCGCGGGCAGACTCGACAACCGGCGAACCGCTTCCTCAAGAGAAATGACCTTTTCTTCGCGAACATACTTGCCCAGCAGCCTTGCAAAATTACCGTAAGCGCGCGGATGCGGGTTTGATTTTAAGAAAACTCCTTCCGGCACTATCGATTCCGCGTCCGACCCGAACGAGACCCACGGCACGCGGATCTGCTTTTTGATGTTCTCCTCATCCATCAAGAAGTAAACGGTACCTACGCGTGACTGGTCCTCGAACATCAGATCAAGGATGGTGTTCTCGGGGTCGGTCCCGCGCATCTTTGCGACCTCGCCGAGCGTTTTCCCGGTCAGCGGCTTGAGTTTGTCATTATTAAAGCCGACAAGAATTATCTTATCGGGCGAACCGGCGGCCAGATAGAGATTTTCCCACTCGTCAGTAGGCGTACGCATCTCCTTAAGGATCTTCTCGCGCGTCGCCGGGTCCTTGATGCGTTTGAAAAGCTCCTGATAACCGCCATCGAGCGCCCACGGCGGGAGCGCGGCGTTCAGGCCCGTAGCCCCGGCGGTATAGGTGTACATATCGGCCGTTATCTTGAGACCGCTTTTTCGTGCCGCTTCGACCTTTGCCAACACCTTGTCCATTTTTGTCCAGTTGTCTTTTCCCGCCGCTTTCAGGTGATAGATCTCAGCCGGAATTCGGGCTTCGCGTGCGATGCGGATCAGTTCATCGACGGCCTCTTCGAGCTTGTTGCCTTCGCTGCGCATGTGCGAGATGTATTTGCCCTTATATTTTGCCGCTACCTTGCACATCTCGATCAGCTCTTCGGTCTTCGCGTAAAAGGCCGGAGCATAGATCAATGATGAACCGATGCCTAAAGCTCCGGCACGCATCTCTTTCTCGACCAGATCACGCATCTGCTGCATCTGCTCCGCATTCGGTTGAACGTCGGCCTCGCCGAGCACATGCATCCGGATCGTCGTTGCTCCGACATAAGATGCGACGTTCTGCGAGATGCCGCGTTTTTCGAGGTGCTGCAGATAGTCGGCCAGGGTCGTCCATTCGATGTCGAACTTAATGTCCCCCTGCTCCGCCTTCATCTGCTTCTTCATTCGTTCATTGAGCGGCCCCATCGACCAGCCTTCGCCCATGATCTGGGTCGTGACTCCCTGCTTCAATTCACCCAGGCTTCGCCCGTCTGCGAGGAACGATTCCGTTGACCACGACAACATATTGATGAAGCCCGGCGCGACTGCCATGCCGGCCGCATCAATGATAACGTCCGCCTGCTTGCCGCCAAGATCGCCGATCTTGGCGATCTTGTCACCCTTTATCCCGACGTCAGCTCTGCGTGGTTTGCCGCCGCTGCCGTCGTACACGGTACCGCCTTTAATGATGACGTCGTAAGCGTTCTGCGCGGGAACGCTCAGCGCGATCGAGACAATTGCAGCAATGATCATGACTATTTTCATTTGGTTTTCTCCGGGTCGCCTATTTTTTTGCTTCGGGCTCACGTTTGAGCACGGCACCCGCCAGGGTTAGCGACGCAACTTTTCCGGTTATCGGGTTGATCTGAAACGACATGAGGTCCTCGCCCCACCATCGCTTATCCCACACGGCCTGAAACGTGTCGAATTGCCAATGGTCAAGGCGCGCGCTCAGGCCTTTATTCACGGTCAGCCTCAACTTGCCGTCTGCCGCCGAAACTTCCATCGAGCCGTATAACGGATCGGAATATCTGCCGATATACGCTTCGAGGGCCAAGCTCGGCCGCGTATTTTGGATCCGCATTGCTTTGACCGCCGCTTCCTGCTTCTTACCCTCTGCCGCTATCCCGTCATAAAGTGCTTTGAATTCGCTGCTCCAATCCCGGCCGTTACTATCATCAAAGGCGAAAAGATCAAATGCCTTGTACATCAACGCGTGCCGCACCTCGGCGTGATCTACGTTGCCAAAGATATAGATCCCAAGTTTCTTGTCCGGGATCAAGCCGATTATGGCCGTTCGTCCCGCAAGGCTGCCCGTGTGAAAATTGACCATCTCACCGCGGTAATCATGCTGAAACCACCCGAGGCCGTACGTCGTCCAGTGTGGTTTTGTGATCCGGGTCGTCGGGTAAAACTGCCCCGCCGGTATAACGGTCTGTGGACGCAGGATCTCGGCCAGCGTCGCGGCTTTCAACAGCTCTTTGCCATTGACGCTCGTCTCGCCGAGCATAAATTTCAACCACTTTGCAATGTCGTCCGAAGTTGACCAAACGGCACCAGCCGGAGCGATCGGATCGGCGTTCATTTCGGGGATCGGTACGATCTTTCCGTCGATCTCATAGTGGGCAACCGAGCGATTTGCGTGCGCCTTGGACAATGCGTAGTTTGGAAACGTGTCTTTCATTCCCAACGGCGCGAACAGCCGCTCGTCCATAAAACGCTCCCATTTCATTCCGCTTGCCTTTTCGATCACCTGGCCGGCGACGAGGTACATAATGTTCTGGTATGTATAACCGCCGCGGAACGAATATGCCTGCGGCGCGAAGCGCATTCTGGCAACGATCTCGTCCGACGAAAGTTCGGGGGTCCACGCCCACAGAAAATCGGCGTTCCCAATGCCGGTGTTGTGGGTGAACAGATCGCGCACCTTCATCTCGTTCGTTACATATGGGTCGGCAACGCGGAACGACGGCAGATGCTTGATCACCTTGTCATCCCAGCTAACCTTTCCCTCATCGACAAGCATTCCCATCGCAGCCGCAACCATTGCTTTGGTCGTCGACATCGCACCAAACAGCGTTTGCGCATTCACCGGATCACTCTTGCCGAGCTCGCGTACGCCGTAGCCTTTCGAGAGCAGGACGTTGCCGTCCTTGACGATCCCGATCGACATGCCGGGCACCTCCCACGCGGTCCGAGCGGATTCGGCATATTTGTCAAAAATATCAACGTTACGTTGCTGGGCGGTCTGGGCAAAAGTAGCTCCCACGGACAGAACAAGCAACAGAAAGACGCGAGCGGCCGAAGATGTTTTTCTCATAGTTTGAACACGATCTACTCGATGATCAGCGCAAAACCCAAGGTTTTCGCTGATAATAAGAACGTACCGGAATTGTTCGATCGCAATGTCCGATCTACGCGTTTATGGTTTAGGATCCGAGCGACATCTGCATCGCCTGGCGGCGGGAAAACGCCCTAGACATAGAGTGTCGAAATCTCTCAGCCGGTCCCGGATCTACTTCGAGCGATGAAACTCCAGGTCATGAAAATCGTAGCTGAAGTCGGTCAACGGCGAAATTGCCCGCATCGTGAAGCCTGAAGGCTTTCCTTCCTCGTTCAGCGTAAAATTTGCAAACGCATCGGCATCCATGCTTCGGTCGGTCCATTTGACGACGAACGTATTCCCCTTATAAGGAAGCATCTCACCCGATAGCCGCGGCGAACGCTTTGACTGGAACCAGAGCTTTCCGTCCTTGCTCGATATCGAAACGTCCCCGAGCCAAGGATCGGAATATGTTCCGGTGAAAGGCGTGATCTCAATGTTCGAGGAGGCTTGCTGCGCTTCATTGATCTTCTTCCAGATCGCGTCGGTCGTGACTTTGGCATCGGCAATTGATTTCTTTCGGCGGTCGGACAAAGTTTTCACCCAATCCGCCCCGCTTCTGCCCAAATAACCGTCCTTGATCTGGTTTGAGATCGACACGAACGCTCCGCCTTCCTGCTGGTTCGTCAGGACGATAATGCCGAGATTCAATTCAGGTATCATCGTTATCTCGGTGACCATGCCCTCCAACCCGCCGGTATGCCGCACCTGCAGCCGGCCGCTGACATCGGTCAGCCCGAAGCCTAAACCATAGGCGGCAAAATGCGTATTGTACGGTCCCGGATCGCCGACACGGATGATCGTCTGCGGCGTCCACAGTTCTTTCAGCGTGGCTTCCGAGAGCATTCGCTTTGAGAGTCCGTCGCCGTATTTCCCCTTTGACAGCAGCATCCCGACCCATTTGAAAAGATCGGTAATGTTTGAATTAACCCCGCCGGCAGCGGCCGCAACCTTCAGCGAACTCCGCTCGATGACCTGGACCTTTCCGTCAACAGACGCGTGGCCGTCGATGACGTTGCTCTTGTCTTTCAGCCGTCCGAACGTAGCGGCAGTTTTCGTCATCCCAAGCGGCCCGATGATCCGCTCTTCAACAAACTCTTCCCAACTCTTGCCCGATACTCGCGCGATCACCTCGCCCGCGACGATATAAAGATTGTTGTCGTAATCGTATTTCGTACGAAAACTCGACACCGGCTTCAGATAGCGAAGATTATGGATCACGTCCTTCAGCGTAAAATCGCTGCCGTCAGGAAAGAACATTAGGTCGCCTGCCCCAAGCCCGAGGCCGCTGCGATGGGTCAGCAGATCGCGGATCGTAAACTCTTCGGTAACGAAAGGAGCGTAAAGTTTGAATTCGGGAATATAGTTACGCACCTTGTCGTCCCATTTTATTTTTCCCTCATCTACCAGAATTCCGAGCGCGGCGGTCGTGAACGCCTTGCTGTTCGACGCAATACCGAATAGCGTGTTCTCATCCATCGGCTGTTTAGAATTCAGCGACCTGACGCCGTATCCTTTCGCATGCACGACCTTGCCGTCTTTGATCACGCCAACGGCAATTCCCGGCACATCGAAAGCCTTCATCGAGCGCTCGACAAGACTGTCGATCTCCGGCCCGCTCAGCGTCTGAGCGGTTGCGGAACTGAAAGCGGAAATCAGCAGGAGAACAACGACGAATGCGGCGTTTTGGACCATATTTTTCTTCATAATTGTGGTGTATGCGAAACCTTTGCGCACGACGCTTACGCGTTCTCCGGCAATGCAGCACGGCTTAATCCGTCGGCTTCAAAAACTCGATCTGCAACTTGTTCAGGCCAGCCTTAGTCGAGCAATCCTTCCTTTTCCCAAAAACTCAAAGAGAAATTCCCAAAACCTGCGGCGTCTCCCTAGGTGTTTCGACAGATCGTTCCAGTTGCGGTGAACCTCTTGCGGCGTCGTGAAAAGCCAAACATCCGTGTCCCGCGCCTCACGGAGAATTTTTCCCATCAGCCTGTCTCGTTCTTCGCTGGAAGCTTGCGCAAGCCGCCGCCGCAGTTCAGCCACCGTCATCGGTTCATCCCAAAGAAAATACGGAATAGCCAAAGGATCGTTGAGGTCGGTGGACAGCATCGACATTGCTAAATATTGACACAAGTTTCGCGTTTCAGAAATTGCCCGTTGCCTTGCTCGCCGGTCTCCACACAGTTTTGAATTAAGATGCAAGCCACACCCACGGACCCGAGTTTGGTTTCCTCTACTATCGACAGATAATATTCGCGTGACGGGAAATGATTTGCCAGCTTCTGCCAGTTCTCTTCCAGATGTTCGTGTAACGGCGTCGTATTGTGTCCCCTGGCCCTCCGCCCACGTCCTTTGTCACGACCGTTTCGCGCCCCATCGTAACTGCAGTGTCGCCGTAAACCCTGACGGACTCAATTACTCTCTCAAACGAATAATAATTGATGAGGTTACTACGCGATGCTTCAATAATACCCTTGCTGCCAAATGTCAGACCGCTTCGCGGATTATTTGTCACCGAATTGTCTGTGAAATATCGCTTGATCAATTTCTCGTCCTTGTCCAGAATTGCTTTCGCGGCCTCATTATCCAGCCGCTGGATCTCGACCTCCGGATCGGTATTGGCTCG
Source organism: Pyrinomonadaceae bacterium (assembly GCA_050250045.1). Lineage (GTDB taxonomy): Bacteria > Acidobacteriota > Blastocatellia > Pyrinomonadales > Pyrinomonadaceae > OLB17. The sequence goes on from JBFWPK010000004.1 coordinate 75,767, forward strand.
GTTTGCTTTCTGGGCTGTTACAGACACAAAACTCACAATCAAAACAGCAACCACCAGATTCGCTTTCATGATCATACCTTCACACACTCGCCGCGTTTGATGAACTGGCCGTCGCCTTGCTTGCCGGTGTGCTCGCTGTTATCGATAATCACGCGGCCGCGTGAGAGGACGGTTTCGACTTTGCCTTTTACTTTCCAGCCTTCATAGGACGAGTAATCGACGTTCATATGTTCGTGCTCGACGCCGAATTGCGTTTCGGCGTTCGGGTCGAAGATAACGATGTCGGCGTCGGAGCCGACGGCGATCGTGCCTTTCTTTGGGAACATGCCGAACATCTTTGCGGCGGCCGTCGATGTCAGTTCGACAAAACGATTCAGCGAAATTCTGTTCTCGACAACGCCGCCATTGTAGATCAACGCCATGCGATTTTCTACACCGGGCGCGCCGTTTGGGATGAGCGAAAAACTGTCTTTGCCCAACTCTTTTTGCTCTTTCATGCAAAACGGACAGTGATCGGTCGAGATCACTTGCAGGTCGTCCATCTTCAAACCTTTCCAAAGCTCGGCGTGATTGTGCTTTTCACGCAGCGGCGGTGTCATCACGTATTTCGCACCGTCCCAGCCGTCACCGTAATCTTCGATCGAGTGAAAAAGATACTGCGGACACGTCTCGGCAAACGCCGGAATGCCGCGGTCACGCGCCTGCCGCACCTGATTGAGCGCGTCGGTGCACGATAGATGCACAATGTAAACCGGCGACTCGGCCATCTCCGCTATCGCGATAGCGCGATGAACGCCCTCGGCCTCGGCGATAGTTGGACGTGTCAACGCGTGATACTTCGGCGCGGTGCGGCCGTCGGCAAGAAAGCGTTTGATGATCTCATTTATTACGATCCCGTTCTCAGCGTGCATACAGATCAGCCCGCCGCGCTCGCCCGCAGCCGACATCGCGCGAAAGATCGTCGCGTCATCCGCCAAAAATACGCCCGGATACGCCATGAACAGCTTGAACGAAGTCACGCCTTCGTCCATAAGCGTGTACATCTGCTCGGTGTGCGAGTCCTCGAACTCGGTCGTGATCAAGTGAAAACCATAGTCGATGCACGTCTTCCCTTCCGCCTTCGCGTGCCAATTATCGACACCCGCGATCATCGATTCGCCTTTGTTCTGCACAGCAAAATCAATGATCGTCGTCGTCCCTCCAAACGCTCCCGCCCGCGTGCCGGTGAAAAAATCATCGGAGGATTGCGTCCCGCCAAACGGCAACTCCATATGCGTATGCGGATCGATCCCGCCCGGAATCACAAGCTTCCCCGACGCATCAATGACGACATCGGCTTCCATGTCCAACGACTTCCCGATCGTCGTCACCGTCTCGCCATCGATAAAAATATCTGCGACGTAATCGTCAACCGCGGTAACGATACGTCCGTTTTTGATCAGTGTTTTCACAGAAACTCTCTTAGTCAATTTCCACTAGCTTCAGCTGGTGGAAAGCGTAAAATAAGGCTTCAGCCAAAATATACAATCAAAATTCCAAACAGCTTTAGCCAAAGCAAAACGAATAATTTAGAACCAACGATTACCGCTCCGCTAGCTGAAGCAGGCGGCGATTAAATATCCGGAATCCTATTACTTGACATCGTTCGCGACTTTTTCTTGATAGACCTTCTCCAACCTTTCCACTTGATCAAAAAATGCCTTTTTGTCGCCGAAGATCATCGGGTTGTAAGGATCGCCGGGCATGCGAAGGCTATGCAGGCCGAATTGGCTGGCGTGCGAGGCAACCCATATATCAAACTTCAGATTCTTCATCGCGCCAAACGTGTACGCGTAATCCTGTTGGATATTGGGATATTTTTTCACTTCCGAAAACTTGCCGTCAATGATAATGCTCGGCATATTCGCGATCAGCACGCGGTATGTCTTTTTTCCGTCTTTTACATCAACGAGGTAGCTGCTCGATCCTTTGGTGTGGCCCGGATGGCTCAACAGCGTCAACTTCGTTCCACCCAATTCAATTATCGATCGATCTCGTAGCAGCTTATCAGGAATCACGGGCGAAAACGTTTCGCCATATTTGCCCATCTCATAGTCAGTGGCGCCGCCTCTTTCCAAAGTCTCTTTCTCCGGTTCGTTGACTTCGAGGACAGCACCGGTTTCCCGCTTGATCTGAGCCAACGCTCCCGTGTGGTCAAAATGTGCTTGGGTTATCAATAAGACCCGTGTGTCCTTTAACGAAAAGCCCAGGCCATCGATGCTGCTCTTGATTAACTGATAAGAATCGGTGCCGCCGGTGTTGATAAGGATATTTCCTTTCGGCGTTACAACGAGAAAACTCGCCAGATCGTATGTGCCCACGTAATAAAGATTCCCGGCGATCCGAAACCCTAGATACGGCTTGCTCCAGTCGGGATTAACGAACGGGTTCTTGATCTGAGAAAAAAACGGAGTATGGAAAAGTCCTAAGAAAAGAAACGCGAGCAAAAGGGTTTTCTTCATAGATACGTTTCATCAAATGATCACAGAATTTCTGAAGGACCTGCAATGAGTACGCCTTCACTCGACATCCGGGTCTAAAGCTTCGCGTAACGCCAAAAGTTCGGGAAGGACAAGTTGATCCTTCGGCCTGTTAGCCGCCTGCTTGGCAGCGATCAACGCATCGAGATCAAGAACCCTGACGATCCGGTCATAGATCGTAAATTCAACCGACCGCTCTTTTGCATCTTTGTAGTCGCCAACACCGGCGACCTCGGCCAGCAGATCGATATCGCCAACTGTCGTACTGAATGTAAAATTCGTGCCGTTTCGCAAGGTGCTTTCGTCAAAGATAAACGGCAAATCGTCCGGCAAACCTCGTGCCCGAGGTTTGAATTGCTCCAACGCGGTTACGAGTCTAACAAGATTCGCGTTCGTTCTCGAATAGCAGAAGTCCAAGTCTTCTGTCACATACGCTGAAGAATGCAGGGTAATCGCTACACCGCCAATAAGAACGAATTCGACTCCATTATCGACCAACGTCGTAATTGCTTCTTTGAGTTCGATCATTTGGCCCGGAGCCTCGCCTCTCGAGCTTTGTCTAATTCGACAAAAAACCGCATTACCGATTGAAGGTCGTCGATCCGCTGCTGCGGAGTTTTTCTAAGATTACTCACGATAAGAGTAAGATCAATGCCAAATTCCTTCGCAGCCGCGATCTTGCTTCCGGGACGCGGATTTAGCAATTTTTCTTCGGGCGTTCTCATGATCCTATTCTAACTCAAATAGACGGTATTGAGGCGATGGACCCAATCATCTTGCCAGGTATCATCCCGAAATTTCCTTCACTATGTTGTGCTTCGGGCCGAGGCACGGGAAAAGTTACGGCAGATCCAAAAACCCGAGAACAACCTCCTGAAACTTTCGATAGTTCTTCTCGAGCAAAATGGCGTGCCCGCCGTCCGGCAGGAATGCGTAGCTTTTATACTTCGTACCTAATTTCGCGAAAAACTCGAGCGTTTCGGCTTCGGTGCCAAGAAAGTCCTTTTCCGGCCGGATTATCAATGTCGGAACACGTATCGCCGCGGGGTCGAGGATCGGCAGCTTGGTCGCAAAATCGACCCTCACACCGTTTGGTGCCTTGGGTACTTCGGCAAGCGCTTCTTTCACATACAGATCAACGACATCAGGCTCAAACTGACCGGGGATGAAATCTGATCGGGCTGCGGTTTCGTCCGTTGTGCGATACTGTTCCTTCGGCGGCGGCGGAAGCTTGACTCCCGGCGGCGGCTTCCAAGCCATTGCGTACAGGATCAGCTTATCGACCTTTTCCGGGTGCCGCATTGTATATAGGCCCGTCGTCTGTGTTCCCCACGACCAACCGAGTATCGACATTTTCTCGACGCCGCGCAGCTTCGTGATGTAGTCAACCGCCGCTCCGATATCGCCTGCTGCTGATGCCGTGTCGGACCAATCCTTGTCGGTCTTTTCCGACCTGCCATAGCCGTGAATATCTATCGCCCAAACGTCGTATCCGTTCTTCGCCAAAAAATCCATCAACGAATAATCACGTATTTGTAGATCAAAATCCGGCCGCCCGGTCCACGTCGCACCGTGAACGAGCAGCACGATCTTATTTGTCTTCGTGAATGTCCTGGCAAATTTCTTGTGGTGTTTCTCCCACAGATAGACCTTCAGCCCGTTACTGGTCACAAAGTGGTCCTTCCCAACAATGCCGTCATTCGTCATAGCGGTTTGTGCGTCCGCAAAGATCACAGGGACGAGCATTCCCAACAAAAAAGTCCTCGCGATAAGCATCGCCCGTCCACGCCCAGCCGAGGTCCGAAACAGACTGCGGCCCGATTCCTTAAGAGTTTTCATAATAAAGGCAAAGATCTCGCGTAGAATACTTGACAACCCGGCCGGCGGGCTAGATATGCCTCATTCCCCTCGCACGATATTTATACCGCCAGATCATGACTTCTGCAAAAAGCAGATTCGGCACCCAGCCGAGCCATGCGACGGCGCGATAGACATCCATCGGCGGCAAACCGTCGACGGTATTATTTATTCCCCATTTCCAGGCTCGGAGCGTGAGAGCGGAAAGCGTAAGGGCGAAACTGCGGATCATAAAGTTGCGGTGGGCGTCATAATCCCCACGGCGTGCCTTCGCGACAGCCATCGCCGTGAAATATATCCAGCCGATCGCCAGCGTCACAAAGGCGATCTTCGAGAAGATGCCGCCGTTGGCGTAGACACCCATCAAAAGGCTGGCTGGGCCCGTGATGAGAAGAATGTCGGCGGCGTATACATAGCCAAATGCGCGGTGCACTTTTGGATAATAAGTACGGATCGTAGAGGAAAACTGGGTAAAACCGGCCAGCAAAACCCAAATGCTGGTATAAACATGAACAAAGAATGCGATCCGCCAATGATCGATGTCGATGTACTCCTGCTTGATGCGCAGGAAACCGACGTCGGTTTCGTAAGGGATGTACTCGGCCGTTATCCTGGCCATCAGCCAGATAAAAAAGGCAAGGGTCAGGAACAACGCAGCGTTGAAAACGGAGGCGCGGTTGAAAAAGCCTCGTGATTGGGGTGATAATGAGCCACTATCCATATGAAAAAGTCACTGGCTCTGCTCGCGTTCGCGTCGTTCCTCTTAGGATGCAATCTTGAAACGGTCGATAAGGCCGCCAAAGGGGATAATACCACCACAACCGAAGCCTCCTCCAACCCATCGCCGGCCGGCTCGCCTTCGCGTTCACCAGCCGACGTGGAAGCTCAAAAGATCCTTGGCTCGTTCGTCGGGGCTTTCGGCGACAACAAGATCACGCTGATGATAACAAGCGTTAAAGACGATACGGTGGCCGGAAGGACCATCGTCGGCGGAAATGACCGGCCGTTCGACGGAACGGTTGCCTTTGAAAATGCGTCCTACTCTGTCGTTGGCCGCGAACCGGGTGACCACAAGGACGACGGCGTTTTCAATTTCACTATCTCCGCCGACAATTTTGATCAATTGAAAGGCACATGGAAGGCTAACGACGCCAAACGTCCGGTGAAATCCTACACGCTCGAGCGCCGCTCATTCCAATATAAGGCGAATGTCGGCTCATGGCCTGAAGCCTCAACGCGACTGCTAAAGGCCGAAGACGTCGAGAACCTTCCGAAGGATGAGCTGGAGTTTATGCGGAATGAGATCTTCGCTCGCCACGGTTACTGCTTCAGCAAGAAACACCTCCGGCAGCAGTTCGAGAACGAAGATTGGTACGTGCCAAACACCACCGACATAAAGGGCTTTCTTACCGACACCGAGAAAAAGAACATTGCCTTGATCAAGCGTTACGAGAAGTACGCCGAGGAATACTCCGACGAGTACGGAAGATGATCCTGATTCCTATTCCGGCTGCAAAGCGAAGCCTGCGATCTTGCCTTGTTGTCGATGACCACGATCAACGAGTGGGCCTTGGCCTCAACATCGCAGTCGATAGCAAGCGTTTTGAATAGGTGTTTTCACAAGAACTTTTCTACGTTATTATATCAGCATGGCAAGTTTAACGTACGAAATGGCCATTGAGCGAAACCCGGCAAAAGTCAGCGGCGAATGGTTATTCCGCGACACTCGTGTTCCGATTTCCTCATTATTCGAAAATTTGAAGGACGGTGTGTCGATCGATCAATACCTTGATTGGTTTCCCGGAGTCAAACGCGAACAGGTAATTGCTGTTTTGGATCACGAGATCGACGAGCTAAAAAAAGCGGCGTGAAGATATTATTCGATCAAGGAACGCCAGTTCCGCTTCGAAAACTTTTGCCTGACCACGTTATCATTACTGCTTACGAACTCGGCTGGCAAACACTTGAGAATGGCGACCTCATCGCAACCGCCGAAGCTGATGGCTTCGAGATGATTGTCACAACCGATCAGAACCTAAAATATCAACAAAACCTAACTGGCCGAAACATTTCAATCTTGGTCCTGTCGTCAACATCATGGCCGCGGATCCGCGAAAATGCCGCGGCAATACGTGAAGCCCTGGACAATATTAATCCAGCCTCATTTCTGGAGATCGAAATTAAGTGAATTCCCAATAGTTGATTACCTCGCCGTCGATAAAAACATCGGCGGCGGCGCAGTCAACGGCGGTCACTATTCGGCCCGATTTGATAAGTTGTTTTCATAGCCGTCAATCTTTCCAGTTCTTATATGCTTTCGCGAAAACCGCAACAAAAACAAGGGCAACCGCTATGAGGAAGAAACCCACGGCAACAAGCTCGATCATAGTCCAGTTACACAAATCCTGCGGGTAATTGTTCCCGCAAATTCGGTTGCCGATCACCTAAGGGTCCAATCAGTTCAACGCACCCGCACAAACGCCATATCCCGCATCCGCGAGCCGCCGACGTGGAGTTTGTCGATGCTGCCCTTCTCGTCGCGGGTGAACCACACGACGTAGCCCTGGGTCGAAAAATGATCTTTGTAGATCGGCTTTAGCTCCAGTTTGGTGATAGGACGTTGAACGATGAAAGCCTTGTCGCCCTCGGCGGCGAATTTGAATGTCGCCTGGGCCTCTTCGCTGTGCCAATCGCCCGCAAACGCTACAAGGTCGGCGGCGCTTGGCGACCATTCGGCAACCTGCGTCAATCGCGTGACAGAGCCGTCAGAATTCATGATCGAGGCAGTTAGCGGCGAACCGTCGTTGAATCTAACCTTGGCGGCCCCAAGGATAAACGAGCCATCCGATCGCGGCTTAAGCGGCGTGCTGTTGATCTTTAGTTCACCCTTGTCGAGAATTATCGCGTTGATGTTTCCGGAAGTTTCGTTCCGCCAGTTGCCGACGTATTTCTTGATCTGCTCCTCGGGCAAAGAAACGCTTTCGACCCTTGCCGGTTCTGGAAACGGACCAAAGATCTCATCGGTGATGCGCGCGGCCAAACCGCCCGGGCTTTGACCCGTTCCGTTGCATAACACGGCGACAGATATCTTCTCATTCGGATATCGAGCCAGAAAGGTCTGATACCCGGCGGTCGAGCCGCCATGCGATACATCTTTAATATCTTTGTACCTGTCAACAACGAGGCCGAGGGCATAAGGGATCTTGCGTCCGTCATTCAACACGGCCTGTGTTTCAAGGGCCGCGACAAATGGTGCACCGAACGTCTTCGCATCCAGCGCCGCGTTCCACTTTAACCAATCGCCGACGGTCGTCAGCATTCCGCCGTTCCCGACGACGTTCATAATTGGCATGTTCAGCCGCCACGGGCCGTTCTGTCCCTGCCGTGAATACGCTTGCGCTCGACCGGGAACGAGCCGCTGATAATCGTCACGCCATGAACTGTTCGTCATCCCCAAAGGTTTGAAGATTCGCTCGGCTACGAAATCGCCGAACTTCTTTCCCGAAACGCGTTCGACGATCTCGGCCGAAAGCTGATATCCGCTGTTCGAATATGAATACTCCGCGCCCGGTTCGAAATCGAGCGATTTCTGCCGATAGATCACGTCCAACGCTATTGCCTGCGTGACCACACGGTCGCCGCGGCCCGCGCCCGTCAAAGCCATTACCGACCCCCAATCGCGCAGTCCGGCCGTGTGCGTAAGCGCGTGTCGGATCGTCAACGGTTTCCCATAATCGGGGAGTTCGGGTACGTATTTACGCACCGGATCGTCGATCTTCAGCTTTCCATCCTGCTCAAGCAGCACCAGCGCCGCCGCGACAAACTGCTTCGCAACCGAACCGGACTCGAAGATCGTCTGCGGCGTGTTAGGAATATTGTGCTCCATCTCCGCCAACCCGAAAGCCTTCTCGAAAACGGAAACTCCATCGAGCGAAACCCCGACCGCACAACCCGGAGCCGGCATCGGATTTGTTTTCGAGGCCTTTTCAAACGCACGCTCAGCCCCGGCGATTACCTTCGATTTGTCAGGAGCTTGAGAAAAGCCGCCAATTGCGATACTTGCGATCAGTACCGGTAATACAATTCGTTTTGATCTCATTTACTTATGCTTTGATACCCATAGGTACTCAGACCCAGCCTTCAATTTTGGTCGCGCATTGTTTTGTGCGGCCAAATAGCCGGCAATCACAAACCACTTTGTGTCTTCGACTGCTCCGGCCACATCCCAATCCGGCACTACTTCGTCCGTAACCTTGTGATACCTTTTGGCCGAATATTCCTCCCAAACCTTGTCGCCATAACCTTTTGGTTTATTAGGATAGTCAATGCCGCTCCAAGGAAACACGGCCGGGACGCCCACTTTCGCAAACTCGATCTGGTCGGACCCAAAATACAGCCCGCCCGTTTCATCGAGCGATCCTTTGACAAAAGTCCGGCCCTGTAGTTTCGCGGCCTCTTCCAGAATCTCGTCCATCGTCGAGTTTCCGTAACCAGTACTGCCAAGATCGTTGGTAAGGCCAAACAGGTTGCCTGCATCCAGGTTAATGTTTGCCACCGTATTTGCGATCGGATAGAGCGGCCTGCGCAGATAGTATCGCGCTCCGAGATAACCTTTTTCTTCAGCAGTGGTTGCGATAAAAAGTACGCTGCGTTTGGGTTTTCGTTTCAGTGCGGCGAAGGCCCGAGCTGCCTCCATGAGTTGGGCCGTACCGATTGCGTTATCGTTCGCTCCATTGTAGATCTGATCGCCGGGCAGGGATGTGTCCTTCCCGAGATGGTCCCAATGTGCCGTGTAGATAACGTATTCGCTTCGAAGTTTCGGGTCCGAGCCGCTGACCTTAGCGACAACGTTCTTGCTGTTGAAATACCTAAGCTCGCTCGTCAATGAAATGTTCGCTTTGACGCCAAGGGTATCGGGGCGGAAACCCGCGAGTAAGGCAGCCTTTTCGGCCGCTGCGAAGTCCCTGCCAATCGACTCAAACATCCGCTTTACTGCGTCCGTCGTCACAAGGCCCGCGATAGCCATTTCATAAGCATTGAGAGACGGTTTGAGATTCTGTCCCTCGATCGTGGCAAACGTCCGAAAAAGGTTGTAAGTACTCGCCTTCTCAGGATCGTAGATTATCAAAACTCCGGCAGCCCCACGCTTGCGCGCTTCCTCGTACTTTAAATTCTCGCGTCGAGTAGTACGTCCGCACCACACCTTTGAAAAAGTCGGGGTCAAGCTTTTTTGACTCCTCGCTCAGCGGTTTCGAAGGCTCGCCGTTCAAGACCAGCACGAGCTTTCCGCGAATATCCGTGTTCTTATAATCGTCCCATTGATACTGCGGAGCCGTTATGCCGTATCCCGCAAAAACAACTTCGGCAAGCGGGACGCGTACTCGCGGTGTGAGTCTTGGATAGTCGTGAACAAAATCATCGAGAAACGTGAAGGGAATACTTTTTTCACCGACGGTCAGATCGATATTCGGCTTAGTCTTATAGCCGACAAGCGGGACATTCTGAATATACGTCCCGTTCGGATTTCCCGGAGCCGCTCCCGCGGCTTTGAACTGATCGATAAGGTATTTGGCGGTAAGATCCTCGCCGCGAGTTCCAGGCGCCCGACCTTCGAATTCGTCCGATGCAAGGGTCTTAACATGCGACAAGATCGCCGGGCCGATGATTGTGTCAAGAGCCGATCGCAAATCTGCCGTGACCGAATCAGACGCTCTATCCTGAGCGACTAACGAAATAGTACCAAAGCTGATCGCAAAAACCACGAGGCATCCGATAAGGCGGCTCAACAACATAACGGTCAAGATAATGCGAGGGGCATCAAGAGCCCCGATCAATTCATCCCCGACAACTTTCGACGAGTTCAGCATCAGTCCGGTCGGTCCGGATGACGTTGCCGTAGAGGCCGCCTTTGCCATTAAGAAAGCACAATGGCATCAAACCCTGCGTCGCTCGCGGCGTCGGCCAATCTAACATCTGCCGAAACGAATGGGCGGTTCCGCGGCTTCTCTCTGCACCAAACGAGCGCGGCGGCAAGTTGAAACGCATCTAGTGCGCGAAGCCCGTAGTCTCCCGTCATCGAAACAGCAAGCCTTAGAACCTTGTCATCCGGTTTCACAATGAGTGCCACCGAAAGCAAACTCTCCCATTTTTCCAACGCCTTTTTCGACTGCTTTTTGGTTAGGATGCCTTCGCGCAAGAGACGGAGAATGCCGCTATGCATTTCGACGTGTGTTCCCCACCACAGTACAGGCTGTTTGAACTGCTGTCGGATCCGGCGCGATTCCCGCGAAATTGCCTGGTTGCAATATAGAGGAATGATGGCGCTTGTATCCCAAAACGCTATTTCAGTCTTCATCCCTTTCCTCGCGGATCACTCTCAGAATTACATCCATGGGAACATTCGGCAGGTCTTTGTCTTCCCAAAATGAATCAGGAAGAGGCTTATTACTTTTCGGCGGACTAAGTATGCCTTCGGCGATCAACTGTTCTTCTTCCGTTTCATACTCATCGTCTGCATCAAGCGGGACAATTTTCGCGACCGGCTTATTGCGCTCCGTAACCAACACCGTTCCACCGTTTTTTACGCCTTTCAGATACACGCTGAGATGGGTTTTCAACTCGCCAATATTTGCCTTTTTGATGCTCATAAGCAAAAAGTACTCTACTTGACCAACTTGGTCAAGTAGCTTTAGCCGCGTTCGAGGCCCGCATCGAGCGCCTCGATCAGTTCATCAACCGCCTCTTTCGTAGAGTTCAGCATCATTCCCGTCCGAATGACGTTGCCGTACAACCCGCCTTTGCCGATCAACACACCCTGTCGCTTTGCTTCTTCGAAAACTTTCAGCACGGCTTCGGGATCCGGTTCTTTGGTTTGGCGGTCTTTTACGAGTTCGATGCCCTGCATCAGGCCCATTCCGCGGACATCGCCGATGATCAGGTGCTTGTCCTTTAACTCGATCAGGCGCGCACGAAGGTAGTCGCCGACAACGCGCGCATTGGTTCGCAGGTCGTCGTCCTCGATCACCTTGATCACAGCCAGCGCGGCCGCAGTCGAAACGGGGTTGCCGCCGAACGTGGCGAAGGTCGGCCCCGGGAACTTGTCCGCCACCTCCGGAGTGGCGATCGTCCATCCGATGGGCACGCCGTTGCCCATTCCCTTGGCTGAGGTCATAATGTCCGGCTCGACATTCCAGTGCTCAATGCCGAACCACTTGTCGCCCGTCCGGCCCCAACCCGTCTGGACCTCGTCCGCGATACATAGGCCGCCGTATTTCCGCGTGATCTCATAAGCCAGCTCGAAATATCCGGCCGGCGGTACGATAAATCCGCCAACGCCGAGGATCGGCTCGGCCATAAATGCGGCGATCTCGCCAGTCGTCGTTGTTTGGATCACGTCTTCAATATCCTTCGCACAGGCCGCGCCGCAATTATCCGGTGTAGCCCCAAACGGACATCGATAGCAATACGGCGCCATCGCGTGCACGATGCCTGCGACCTGGGCCGGTAGCGGCCGCCACGACGAATGCCCAGCAGATGATAAAGCGGTCGCCGAACGCCCCGAGTAACTGTGTCGGAGCACAACGATCTCGTGCCGCCCGGTCGCAAGCTTCGCCGCCATCTGGGCAGTATCGTCAGCCTCGGTGCCGCTGCTCGTAAAGAACGACTTTTTCAAAGCACCCGGCGTGATCTCAGCGAGCTTCTCGGCGAGGTCCGACTGGTTTGGATTCGCATATAGCGCCGATGTATGCTGGATCTTGTTCGTCTGCTCGACGATCGCCGCATTCACCTGCGGGTTCGCGTGTCCCACACTTACCGTCAGCACACCGCCGAAGCAGTCAAGATATCGATTGCCCTCCGCGTCCCAAACATACTCACCCTCGCCCTTCACCAGCGCTATGGGCTCCTGGTAATACGTTGCAACTGCCGGAAAGAGAAACTCGCGATGTTTGTCGACCGCGTTCTTCAGCGACGTCGGCTTTTGTGCCTGACTCATTCGACTTGGCCTCCACAGACAAAAAAATAAGAACGGAGAATTATTCTACTCCATTCTTACTTCTTGCAAGTCCTGTTTGTTTCTTTCGCGTCGTTTCGACTAATTTCCGGGCTTTGCGCTACTGATATCCTTTATTTGCCGCTGTGCGTAGCCGTAATATTGCGGGTTCGCATTGGTCACAAGCTTGTAGGCGGCCTGCGCTTCGGGCAACTTGTTCTCAAGCCTGTACGTCTCACCGAGCTCGTATTGTACCCGCGCCTTCTCTCGCTCGGTGATCCCTGGGACGGCGAGAGCTGCCTTCAACTGTTCGCGGGCGAGCCGGAAACATATCGCATCGTTAAATGTACGTATGAATTCCCCATTTTTCCGATATGCCTCGGAGAGATCGTCGCCCTTTAACTTTGTTTGCTTCGCGGCAAGCTCAAGCTCATTGCGAGCGGATGCCATCAAGGCGTCCTCGGCCGCTTTTGCAGGCTTCTTCGAATGGATCTCTCGAACGAATGAGACCGATAGCACGCGATGAATACCGCCGCGTTCGGCGACAGTAAGTCCGGGCACGGTCAATGCTTCGGTCAGTAGTTTTCGCGCAGGCTCGATGCGATCATTAACGATAAGTGCGTACGCAAGGTCTGTAGCGGCCTTGTACTTCTGTGTCGGCGTCGCCTTTGGAAGTTTTATTACGGATTCGTACGCGGCGACAAAGATGCTCGAATTATATCCGACCCGTGCAAGCTCGGCGATCTGCAGAAACGCCTCGGCCTTCACCGTATCTCCTGCTCCGGCAACCATTGTAGCCGAGTTAAGCGCATCGAACGCCGATTTCAGGTCCGCAGAGTTCGCATACTTATCAAGAAAATTCTTATAAGTTCTCGCCTTCATTATCAAGGCCTCGGCCTTGCGGTCAGGCGGTGTTGACGCAGCGGCCGCGAGCGCCGTCATTTCGTCGCGAATGATCCAGCGAATTTCCTTGCCGAACTGTTTTTCAAGATCGGGAACAAGCTGATTGTGCGCATCGATGTGCTTATTTGCGGCAAAGTACACATCCGCACGAACGATCTTGATCTCGGCCCGTTTAGCGTCGTCGATCCCCGGCAGATCGAGAGCCGTATTCAAAGAACGAACTGCGTTGGGATGGTGAAAGACAGTATGAGCGGATTTCTTGAATTTCCCGCCGGACATGCCTGTATGAGAGTCGTCCATTTGGACCTTCGCCGCTGCGATCAAGGCATCTGCCTTTTGCACATCATTTTTCGCCAGCGCGGCTGCTTGCTCGAATGCGGCGACCGCATCGGCCCGCTTTGAGGCCTCGCTCAACTTCTTGCCGGCGGACATCGCGGCCGAATACGTCTTGTAAACGGCCTTTGCCGCGGGCGTTTGACTTGGCGTCTGACCTGCGGCCGCCAACACAAGACCGGCAAAAACCAAAGGCAAAAAAACAAATTTACGCATATTTTCCGAAAGGCGTTTGACTCTTACTGCTTGAATTTCACCGAGCCGACTACGCGCTTTACGGCATCGCGGACAGCATCCCAGCGATTAAAATACCACACGCGGACCTGCCACCTTTCCGTTCCGCGTGCGACAAAGATGATATGTGTTCCATCGTAGGCCTGGACGGCAGAGATCTTCACGGCCTCGCCCGCGTTGATCGGGTACGGCTCGTTCTTGAATTCCTTCCAACTCGTATCCGTGGCCATTATCTCCTTTATATTGGCCAAATATTCCGCCGCGAATTTTTTGACATCGGGAGCGGTGAGGCCGGCGTAGTTGCGGTATGAGATGTCGATCGAAACGTTCTCCTTACCTTTTTCGCCCCAGCCGCCGCAAACGGTTTGCCCCTTTGAACCGACCCTCTGGCCGCACGGCCCTTCGGCCACTTGAGTTGGAAAGTCGAACAGCAAGCCTCCGAAATTGAACGTCTTCCAGTTTGCCGGCGGCAGTTTGGATACCGCCGCTACCACACCGCCCTCTTTTTTGAATGATGCGATGAGTTGCTCGACCTTCGCCGCCGCAGCTTTGTCTCCCGCGTCGTGCACAAAGTTGAGCGAGACGTAAGTGCCCGGCAATCCGAAGTCTATCATCTTCTGCCTGACCTGTTTCTTGCCGTACGAATCGTAACGCTCCTGATCAATGACCGCCGCGGGTTCACCGAGAAATGTCGTATCTTTTACGAACTGTGTCCCGGCTTTTGGGTTATCGAAAACGATATTTACTGTTTTTTCGAGAACCTGACGGATCGTCGTGAATCCCTGATCCCATTTTAGATACTGCACGGTCGCCCAAAGACCGCCATCCAGCATTTCCCAGCGAACTCTTGCCTCCATCTTTTCAAGCAGCGGATCGGGCTTGTCGCCCTTGAGTACATAAGGCACTGGCGACGCGACGCTCAACCCGGTTCCTGTCAATGCCATACGCTTCCACGCAGCGGGAGCACTGGCAGGAACAATGTTTGCGGGAACAGACGGCGTCGGTTTGGTATCCGAAACGGGTGAAGATGTCGGCTTTTCAAACAAGGTATCGTACTCCGACTTGGCTGAGGGAAGGATGTCGTCCGCCGCCTCGGTCAAGGTCTTGTCGCCAAAGGGATATTTGAGCTTCGCCTTTGCCTGAGCATGATCTGGTTTTAACTTGACCGCTGCCCAATAATCGGCCTGAGCAGCGTCGCTCTTGCCCAGCTTGTCGTAGATCCGCCCGCGTTCATAGTACGAACGCACCGCGAAAAGCCCTTTCGGATCTTTCTCGATCGAAGCCGTAAAGTCGGCGATCGCTTCGTTGTTCTTGCCTGTTTTTTCGTAAACACCGGCCCGATAAAAGTACGCCATCGCCATCCCGTTCGTCACACGGATCAGCTCAGTGTAATCGGCGATCGCCGCCGGATAATTGCGCAGGATCTTATACGTTCCGGCACGCGTGATCAGGGCCTCCGCAAAGCCTGGTTTTGCTTCGAGGGCCCTGGTGCATTCTTTTACCGCATCCGCATATTTACCGTTCTCAAAGTTCGAATCACAGTCTGCAAGAAATGCTTCAGCCGTTTGCGCACTTACCGCCGCAACGCCGAAAAACGCAAAAACCACTGCTGCAAATAATATTTGTATCGTTCTCATCCTCAATATCTGCGCCGCTCAAGCGGAAGCACAGTTCACCTGCCTTGATTCCACTTGCTGACGAGGCCATTTTTGATCTACTTGTTAGCGGTCGGGGCTGACGGCTCGGCCCTCGGCAGGGTAAGCTTCCACTCGGAGCCTTCCTTTTGAAAGTCCATTTCCTTCCATTCGCCCTTCTCATCCTTATACTCAAGGATAGCCCGATCGCCAGTGATCTTCTCATTCCTGACTTCGGGCGTCGCGGCCTGTGGTTTCTCGGCAATTTCCTGAAGCATCTGATCAAGCGATTTGCCCGACGCCTTGCCCATCTCGGTGAAGAATTCGATGATCTCCTTCGACAATACCCGCTTCAGCGCCTGGCCGTCCTTGCGCTGCCGGATCGCAAAGCTAGTCCGATACGCTTCGGTCGGAGTCGCAAGCGAACCGACAGGTTGATCCGTATTGTCAGGGGCCGATGTCTTTTCCGGCGGCCTCGGGGAGCGCTCATCTGCGGCGCGACCGTTTCCGGGACCGTTCGCTATTGGCGAAGTCGGGCAGCCGGCGGATGCCAGGAGACACGCGATCAATGCCGCGACTTTGATGTTTGAGTTCACTGGAAATGCTCTCCACAGAATAATTGTGCGCTATTCTACGTCACTTTCACACCTGCGCGGTAATCTCGCCGTCGACAATCCCGCGATAGTTCAAACGGAGGCTAGCCGCCGATATCCCTATCAAGTGATCTGTTGTAAAATCATCGTTTTGTTATGAAAGCGAAATTAGGAATAGCGGTGATCGGTGTCGGCGGAGCGGTCGGGACGACCATGTTCGCCGGGATCGAGTTGCTTCGGAAAGGATCTATCGACAAACAGGGCCTTCCATTAGCGGAATTCGAAAGCGCCGGACTCGCGCCGTACGAAGAGATCGTCATTGCTGGGTGGGACCTCTACGGCGACCATCTCGCCAGCGCGGCCGAAGAGCACGATGTTCTCACCCATAAGCAATTCATCGCCGTCGAACCCGAGCTGCGAAACGCAAAGCCCTGGCCGGGCATCGGCAACCCCGATTTTGTCACGCACATCTCCGGCGAGAACCTGATAGAGTCGATCGGCCATCGCGACGCCATCAAACGCATCCAACGCGACATCGCCGATCTGGGATCACGGTGCGAGTCGGTCGTCGTGATAAACCTTGCCTCGACGGAAAAGCTCGCGGTCGAAGGAAATGAAGTGTTCAACAGCCTGTCGGATCTCGAGAACGCCCTCGACTCAAACTCCGCCGAGATCTCGCCCGCAATGCTCTATGCCTACGCGGCGATCTCGGCCGGCGTTCCTTACGGAAACTTCACGCCGTCGGTCGCCGCGGATATTCGGGCTCTTGTCGAGCTGGCCGAAACGAACGACGTCCCGATCGCTGGCAAGGACGGCAAAACCGGACAGACGTTCATCAAATCGGTCCTGGCACCGGCGTTTCGCAGCCGGGCGTTGAAAGTTGAAGGCTGGTTCTCGACCAATATTCTCGGCAACCGCGACGGGCTGGTTCTAAGCGACGAAGAATCGCTCGCTTCAAAGGTAAAAACGAAAAGCTCGCTGCTCGATGATATTCTTGGTTATCGCGTCGAAGACCACATCGTAGATATCCGCTATTACCGCCCCCGCAAGGACAACAAGGAGGCCTGGGATAACATTGACCTGACGGGCTTCCTCGGCCAGCCGATGCAGGTAAAGGTAAACTTCCTCTGCCGCGATTCTATCCTCGCCGCGCCGCTTGCCATCGAGATCGCCCGCTGCCTCGATCTCGCCCGTACCCGCGGTGAAGGCGGCATCCAGGAGCAACTCTCCGTGTTCTTCAAACTCCCGATGAGCAAGTCCGAAACGCCCGAACAAGCCTTTCACAAACAAGAGGTGACATTAGTGGAATGGCTGGAGCGATCTGATTCTGCTTTGCTTTAGCCATCGGAGATGGCGAATGCAGGCGTAAGCCCGAGGTAGGTGTTATGAAATTGTCAAAGCCCGTGAAACGGGCGACAGACGACTCAGAAATGCACTGCCGCTATCTCCGATAGCTCTTCTTCCTGGCCGATCCCAAGAGGATGTCTGAACAATAACGAACCGGATGACTCTCGTGCTCCAGAGGAGCAAAATGTTTATAGAAACGAGTGAAGAAATAAGAACCGAGCCCCTTAGGGGCGGCATCAACCCCAAGCGGATCAACGACATGCCGCTCCTACGGAGCTTCTGCAATTTTTCGAATCACCTCTATAAACATATCGCTCCTATGGAGCTAAAACCGAAAACTCTGCTTTTCGAACAGCCTTCTTCATGCTGCCGCCCGCTATCGCCTGCAATAGTTGATGTTCAGAATCCCTCCGTCACTTAGCGACATAAAACGCCGGATACTGCTTTTTCAAGGCTTCGAGCTTAGGCAGATCGTGGTAAACGATATACGGGTCTTTCGGATTCTTCCTGAGGTAGTCCTGGTGATATTTTTCCGCGTCGAAGAATTTTTCAAGCGGTACGACTTGTGTGACTATCGGATCGCTGTAAACCTTTGCCTCGCCGAGTTTTGCAATAAAAGCCTCGGCGGCTTTCTTCTGCTCATCGTCCGCGAAGAATATCGCCGATCGATACTGCGGCCCGATGTCCGGGCCCTGACGATTCAACTGGGTCGGATCGTGGATAACTTTGAAAAATATCTCCAGGAGTTGTTCGTACGACACCTTCTCAGGATCGAAATTCACCTGCACGGCCTCGGCATGACCGGTTTCGCCGCCGCTCACTTCGTCGTACTTCGCCAATGTCTCGGTGCCGCCCGCGTAGCCGGACTTTGCATCCGCGACCCCGCTCGTATGCTCAAAAACCGCCTCGACACCCCAGAAACATCCTCCGGCAAAAACGGCCGTCCGCAGTTTTGCCGGATCGGGCGTAGGCCCGTTTTCGATCGCGAGGGACTCATGTCCGGTCCCGTCACCTGAGGAGCTAACGGACCCGCAGGAAAGCAGCCCGGCCACGACGATCGTCAATAGCAAAAAGAGAATGTGAGTTTTCATAAGACGCCTCTAAACAAATCTCCTGCCTTGTTTGCGCTATTCCACAAATGTATTCGCCAAAACGATCATTCCGGATCTTCAATTTGCCGTTTTCGGCGTCATCCGAGCCAACTCGGCCTCGGCAGCTATGAACCCAAAGCTCGCCCATTGATCGCCGGCCGTTATCTTTTGGAAAACGGTCGTCGCCTTTTCGTTGTCTCCGTTGTAGAGAAGATAATTCCCAATGCCGTACCCAAGCGATGCCGATCCTAAGGTGTTCGCCTCGCCCCGTATGCTCGTAAGCAGGTCTACAACCTTTGTTTCATCGCGGTTCAGCTTTATCAATTTCAGATAATCCGCGTTCTCGATCACCTCGATCTCGCCGGCGAACGGTTCGAGCACACGCCTCGCCTCCTTCTTCTTGCCCAGCCTCCGCAGCGTCATGTAATGCCAATAAGCCGTCGCGACACGCATGTCGTTGTTTTTGGAGACCTTTTCGCATTCGCGATAGGCCCGCAACGCATTCTTGAAGTCGCCTTTCAGGTAGAATGCGAGCCCAAGGTGGTACCAGATGTTCGATTGCAAGGTGCTCGTCGGAATATTCTTCGCGTTCGGCAGGCCGTCGGGTTCGATCTCGTCCGGCTTACCTCTTGTCAGCTTTGCGGCATTCTCAAGATCGGCGATCGCATCATCGAAACAGCGAAGCGTAATGTAGCGGTGGCCGCGGTGGCGATAAAACCTTGCATCCTTTGGGAATTTCAGGGTCCCGTCAGAAAATACCTGGATCGCCGCCTTGTAATCGCCGAGGTACGCCGTCCGACGGCCCAGCCAGATGATCGCATCGGCATCGCCGGGTTTCGCTTCAAAAACCGTCCTTGCTTCAGAAAGTTTTTTCGCGTACTCGGCCCTAACGGCCTCAGGCATCACGGGCGCGATCTCACGCGCTTTCTCAACACAACCCTGAGCATTGACGCCGGCCGCAAAAACGATCGCCGCCGCCACAAGGGCTATCAATTTTTTGTTGACATCAAACATTCGTTTCATTATCCTATTTCAGGCCGTTGCTATGATTGCAAGACGTTTCAAAAAAAAAACATTGCGGGACAGTGGGACAAGCCGCGCAGGGCCTCCGCAACCCATTAAGAACACAGCATTTAGCTGCCCTCCAGGTTGTCCCAACCTTGTCCCAAAACCTGGGACAAGCCGGAGCCTGGCCGGAATCGCTGGATCGCCGCCGCCTTTGTCCGGAATTGTATCAAAGATTCTCGCAAATCGTTGAAAAATGCACTTTTGCCCGAATCGCGGGTATGGTAAATTACCGTTCTATGTCGAACCTTATGACGTTTACGCTGCCCGAAAAGCTCAAGCAGTCATACCGAGCGGAAATTCAGAAAACAATTGAAGACAAACGGATCGCGCGGATCTGGGAACGGGACGCCTCGGTCTGGACCGGCGAGGACGAGTCAAAATGGCTCGGCTGGCTGGACATTGTCAATGGGGAAAAGGCCAACCTCGGGCGTTATCGCGAACTGCGGCAGGACTTCGAATCGGCTGGTTTTACGAATGCCCTGCTGATGGGAATGGGCGGTTCGTCGCTCTGCCCCGAGGTGTTGGCCATAACCTTCGGGATCGAAAATTTCCACATCCTCGATTCGACCGTTCCCGCGCAGGTCATCACCGTCGAAAGCAGGCTTGACCTTGCCAAAACGCTTTTCATCGTCGCCAGCAAAAGCGGTTCGACGCTCGAGCCGAACTGCTTTAAACAATATTTCTACGACCGTGTGACGAAGGCCGTCGGAAAGGAAAATGCGGGCAGGCAGTTTATCGCGATAACCGATCCGGGCTCGAAAATGCAAAAGATCGCCGAAGACGACGGCTTTCGCCATATCCTGTACGGCAAACCTGAGATCGGAGGACGTTTTTCCGCACTGTCAGCTTTCGGCCTGACGGCGGCCGCCGTAATGGGGCTGGATGTTGAAAAACTTTTGGCCGGTGCGGCGTCGATGGTCCGCTCGTGCCAGGCGACCAATCCGAGTGAAAATCCCGGTGCTATCCTCGGGACAATTCTCGGCGTCTGCCATCGCGAAGGCAGGGACAAACTAACGATCTTTACACCGCCGGAATTTTACGATCTCGGTGCCTGGCTCGAACAGCTAATTGCCGAATCCACCGGCAAGAACGGCATCTCGATCATCCCGGTCGACCGCGAACCGCTTCAAACGGCCGACACGTACGGTAACGATCGTGTATTCGTTAACTTCGTTTTGAAGGGGGCCGAAGTGGACGAAGACGTTCAGGCCGATCTGGCGGACATTGTCGAAGCCGGCCACCCAATGATAACCATCGAGCTGACAGATAAATACAGCCTCGGCCAGGAATTTTTCCGCTGGGAATTCGCAACGGCCGTCGCCGGAGCGATCATGGGGATCAACCCGTTCAACCAGCCAGATGTCGAATCGGCCAAGGTCGAAGCACGCAAGCTCACCGACGCCTACGAAGCCTCGGGATCGCTGCCCGCTGAAGAACCATTCTTTGCCGAGGACGGGATCTCGCTTTTCACAAGTTCCGATTACGCCGCCGAACTTGAGAATGCGGCGGATGAGAGATCGCTCGCGGGCTTCCTCGAAGCTCACCTCTGGAACCTCGCCGAGAACGACTATTTTGCTATCCTCGCCTACATCGAGATGGACCAGGAGCACGACGACATTCTCCAGCAGATACGCACGCACGTCCTTCAGCACTACAACGTCGCGACCTGCGTCGGTTTCGGGCCGAGATTCCTGCATTCGACCGGCCAGGCGTACAAGGGCGGGGCGAACAACGGTGTGTTCCTGCAAATAACCGCCGACGATCCGGTCGATGTTCCCGTACCGGGGCAGAAATATACTTTCGGGGTAGTCAAAGCCGCCCAGGCTCGCGGCGATTTTCAGGTACTGCTTGAGCGTGAGCGTCGAGCACTGCGGGTTAATCTGGCGGGCGATATCCGGGCGGGACTGGACAAGCTTCTGGAGATCATCGGCTGAATACCTCGAGATACTTTATTCCTGAGCCGGTGTTGAAAATAACGACGGTTTCGTGATCTTTGACAGATCCATCGGCGATCAGTTTTCGCAGGGCAGGCAAACACGCGGCTCCTTCCGGCGCGGTAAATATGCCTTCTGCGGCCCCGATCTCGCCGACGGCATCAATAAGATCTTCATCGGAAACCGCGACCGCCGTTCCGCCAGACGCCCGCAAGGCGTCGAGAATGAGAAAATCACCGATCGCTTTCGGAACCCGGAGGCCCGAAGCAACGGTTGCGGCGTTCTCAAACCCGTCGGCGAACCTCTCTCCGGCGTGAAAGGCGCGAACGATGGGAGCGCAGGTTTCGGATTGGACCGAGACCATCCGGGACCGCTCAGGGCCGATCCAGCCCATCGCCTCCATCTCGTCGAATGCCTTCCACATCCCGATCAAACCGGTCCCGCCGCCGGTTGGATAAATGATCACGTCCGGCAGCTTCCACCCAAGCTGCTCGGCCAGTTCGTAACCCATCGTCTTTTTGCCCTCGATGCGGTACGGCTCTTTCAGCGTGGAAACATCGAACCAGCCCTCGGCTTCCTTTCGTTCGGCGACGATCTTGCCGCAGTCCGTAATGAGGCCATCGATCAGCGTCACGCTAGCCCCGGTCTGACGGCACTCGACGATGTTCGCGAGCGGCGTGTCGCTCGGCATAAAGATATGAGCCTCCATCCCCGCCCGCGCCGCGTACGCCGCCATCGCGCCAGCGGCATTCCCGGCGGACGGCACTGCGACCTTTGTCACGCCAAGCTCCTTCGCCACCGAGATCGCAGCCGTCATCCCGCGGGCCTTGAAACTTTGAGTGGGATTCTGGCCTTCGTCCTTGATACGGAGGTCGAGCTTGGCGGGCAGTGTGCGGGCGAGGCGATCGGCCTTCAGCAGCGGCGTCCAGCCTTCGCCGAAGGTTATGATGTTCTCTTCGTTTGTTACCGGCAGAACTTCACGGTACCGCCAAAGCGACGATACGCGGCTTCCAAGCTCAGCCTTTCTCAGGGTGTTGCCGGCTTTGCTCAGGTCATATCGAACAAGTAAAGGCTTGCGGCACTCGACGCACAGATCCTGCGGCTCATTCGCCGCGTGCTTTAGGCCGCAGTCGGCACATTCGAGATAGAGAATATTCATTCCGAAGTAGTGTATCGACTTATACGACAATAGGAAATCGCGCGAACTTCAGCAAAACTAGACTCACCGAGACGTCCTTACTTTATACCTCACACCCCTTTTGGTGGTTTCCGGCGGTCTAAATCAATTCTGAGCTTGGTATTCCGACCGGATGAGGTTCATCCGACTAGGAGGTACGTTACTAATGTCAGAAACAAATAATCAGTATTGGAATGGGACCGCACACGCGAAGCTTGCTCCGGCGGACATAACCGCAAGCTGGGGCTCAGGCGACCACAGCCTGATTCGGATCGACGCCGCGAATCGGGCGTTCTGTATATATTATTGGGCAAAGAAAACGCTCATTGACAGTGCTGGAGATTCCCATTGGAACGCTATGTATTCTGCTCTCAATGACTGCGCAACCTCAGGCAGCGGCGTTGGGGCTGATGATCTGCAAGAGGCCCTTGATCACATAGACTCGAATGGAGGCAGGTGGTCCGACGACGAAACCACGAGTTATTTCGGTGGCAATGGGAAATCCTATAAACGACCCCTCATCCAGGATATGCCCGTCGCCTGCGCCAATTTTCTTTCCGCGGTAGACGACAAACTCCCTGCCCTTCAAACGGCCCTTAGAGAATATCAAGAGAAATGCCAGGCCCTCGAGCGGCTTCGCCTGACCCCTGAGTCGACGACCAACTGGGAACAAATAAAAACCGCGATCGACGCCGTAAAAAACAGCGCACAGGCTGCAAAGCCGCTGATGTGGCTCGTTCCTGCAGCCGTTCAGGCGAACGTGCCGAGATTGACCACCGGGCCCGCAGCCGCCCGTATAGAGGCCTTTTCCCAGGCGGGCACAGCCCGAATAAGCCAGGCGATCTCCTTCCTGGACACCATCGGGAACATTCACGATGGGCTTACGGTATATGTCGATGCGACAACCGCATTCCGAGGCGACCGTCGAGCCGGGCTCGCATTCGCCGCGCTCTCGTACGCCTTGACCTTTGTTCCGATTCTAGGAACGTTCTACGGAACGATCGTCCAGAAGATACCGGGGTTGGTCACCTCATGGACCGAGTTTATGGCGGATTACCATCGAACTCGCCTCCACCCTGAGCTATACCTTTCGCGTCGAGCAAGTGCACCAGCGGCATGGCGTTGTGAAATTTGCAACTCGTCCGGCGGTTACTGACCGCTAGATCTATGTAGCCGGCGGACGCCACAGCGCGAAATATTGCATCGCCTGGGGCCGGAGCCTCTAAGGTCGCGCTTAGGAAAAAGGATTCGCCAAGATCCGCCCTGACGCCGGTTGCGGCAGTCAATAAAATCGACTGAAACACAATGGCGGCCACCACTTTGCGGGCATCGTCGCATTAGAAGTCGGCCGGTACCGTTACTCTGGCGATGGATATTCGCCCCTTCTGGCTTATGAACCTTTCAAACTTTTTCTGAAAAACTTTGCGGTTCGCCGGAGTCTCAATAAAGTTCTCCTTCCTTTCTTTTGCCAGTCTGTCGATCAATTCTCCCAATCGAGCCAGATTCTCATTTGCGTACTGATAAATGATCGAGTTCGCTTTTTTTGCCCAGGCGATCGACTTATCAACGTGTTCGTCAAAATTCGGCGAAGTCCAATATTGCGAAGCAATACGGAAGTGAGCTTGGGCGCTCCTGCTGGCAAGTTCGGCGGCGCAAGATCGATATGCTTTCGGGTAATTGACGGCTAATAATCGTGTAACCTCGGCTTCGAACTGCTTGAGAACTTCTTCCTTCGAATCGATCCCGCGATATTGCTGACCGAGATACTCTAAATTTGCGCAAAGATCGTTCGGATGCGAAGCGAGAAGACTCTTAAGATATCCTTCGTATGAGTCCTCAATACCGAAGTAAGTCGATCGTATCGTTTTCGGAATCGCTCGATAAAGCGAGTCGACCTGATCGAGGTTTTTTCGAATCGACATGTCCTTTTCATACCTGGCCTTAAATCTTGTAAGCATCGATTTGTAAACCTTTGCCAGGGCTTTGTCGTCTATTCCTCCAAAGTCCTTCCTGAGGAATATATTATCCAGTTCCGGACTGCTCCCACTTGCTTCGTATGCCGCCAGAAAATCAGCCAGGGCTCCGGGTTTATCCCTTTTATCAAGCTTAAGGTATCCGCGAACAACGAGAGGCCGCCAGAGCTTGGGGTCAAGGCTCAGCGCCTTTTCCGCGTCTGCCTTGGCCAGCGCATACGTTGGATCGGTTATAAGCTTTGTTTGTTGAAGATAGATAAACGACCGAAGGCCATACGCCGGAGCGAAATTCCGATCCAATTCGATCGCTCGGTTGGTATCTGCCATTGCCCGATCGGTCTTACCGGCATCCCAATAGAGCGATCCGCGATTCATCCACGCCTTGTGATTCTTTGCGTCGAGCTCGATCGCTCGATCAAAATCCGCCAAAGCATCGTTGATGTCCCGCCCAAGCCTTCCTTTTAGCAGGCCCCGCAGGTTGTAAGCGACCGAAATGGATGGATCGGCAGCGATAGCGTCATCGGCCAAAGCGAGAGCTGCCTCGCTCTTACCCTGAAAGAACAAGACCCTTGCCTTCTGTGTGAGCGCTGCGGCGTTCTTCGGCTGTTTTGCTAAGATCGCGTCGAGTATCCGCAACGCTCCGGGATAATTCTTCGTTTCGATCGCCGTTTCAGCCCTCTTGATCAAGACACCGTCCCGTTGAGCAAAACCCACAGTGTTAAAAACAATAACGGCAGATATAAGAACTAATAAATATCTAACCATCATAATTCTTCATGCAATTCCCTACTCGATCTTAGAGATCGATCGGGCTCGTCATCAGCTCGTACATCTTTGCTCAAACACGAAAGGAAAGGCTAACCACGAAATGACACGAAAATAACACGAAAAAGAGCGATTCGTGTAGTTTCGTGCATTTTCGTGGTTCCCGGCTTTCCCGAAGCTTTCAGCGTTAAAGTGCTATATCTCCACCGCATCGATCTGAGCTTTTTGCAGTTTGCCGGAGTAATCGACGTATAGCGCCTTCCACTCGCTGAAGATGTCGAGCACCTGCGTCCCTGCTTCGCGGTGGCCGTTGCCGGTTCCTTTGGTGCCGCCGAACGGGAGGTGCACCTCGGCGCCGATGGTGGCGGAGTTAACGTAGCAGATGCCGGTGTAGAGTTCCTGCATTGCGTGAAACGCGTTATTGACATCCTGTGTGTAGATTGCCGACGAGAGTCCGTATTTGACGCCGTTCACGATCTCGATGGCTTCGTCGAGCGTGGAGAATGGAATGACGCACGTGACCGGGCCGAAGATCTCTTCCTGTGCGACGCGCATGCCGGGTTTTACGTCGGTAAAGACCGTCGGCTCAACGAACCAGCCCTTCGCAAAGTCGCCTTTCGTAAGCCGATTGCCGCCGCATGCAAGTGTCGCCTTGTCTTGATTTTTGCCGATGTGGATGTAACCCAGGATCTTCTGCATCGCATCTTCATGGATAACGGGGCCGACCTCGGTCTTTGGATCGAGTCCGTTACCGACGCGAAGGGCTTTCGCCTTTTCAACGAGTTTTGCACAGAACTTTTTATAGATCTTTTTGTGCACGACCAGCCGCGACGAAGCCGTGCAACGCTGGCCGCTGGTACCGAACGCTCCCCACAGCGAGCCTTCGACGGCGTTGTCGATATCGGCGTCGTCCATCACGATGATCGCGTTCTTCCCGCCCATTTCGAGCGAGACGATCTTGTTCTCGCGGCCGCATTGTTCGGCGATCAATGCACCCGTCGTCGTTGATCCTGTGAACGAGATCAGCCTCACGTCCTTATGCCCGACCAGCGACGCTCCGGCCTCGCCAAATCCGTTGACTATGTTGACGACGCCTTTCGGAATGCCCGCTTTTTCGCACGCTTTGACAAGATTGATTGTCGAAAGCGGCACGTCCTCGCCGGATTTGATAACGACGGTGTTGCCGCAAACCAGCGCCGGGATCAGCTTCCATGACGGTATGGCCATCGGGAAATTGAACGGCGTGATCAGCCCGCAAATCCCGACCGGTTGGCGGACGCACATCGCGAATTTGTCCTTCATCTCGGCCGGCGTTGTGAACCCGTGCAGGCGTCGGCCCTCGCCAGCGGTGTAGTATGTACAGTCGATCGCCTCCTGAACGTCGCCGCCCGCTTCCTTGAGCACCTTGCCCATCTCGCGGGTCATCTGGCGAGTGTACTCGTCCTTGTTGTCACGAAGGATCTCGCCGAGCGTAAACAATAGTTCGGCCCGCTTCGGCGCCGGCGTCCGACGCCATTTCGTCGCCGATTCTTTGGCCGCCGCGACCGCCGCGTTAACGTCGTCGTCGTTCGAAAGCGGAAATCGGCCAACAATATCTGTTGTGTCCGCAGGGTTTACGTTGTTGAACCACTCGCCCGACGAGCTTTTCACCCATTCGCCGCCGATGTAGTTGTGATATGTTTTGGTTGCTGACCGTGTAGTTGATTTTATTTTTTGAGCTTTTGCCTTTGGCATAAATGTTTCAGTTATTGAGAATTTCTTTTCATTATACCGTACGGAATATTTAAATCAGGAATCGGCCTTTGGTGTTTATCCTTGTTTTGATCCTTAAGAAAAATTGACTTAAAAAGCATTCCGGTCTAAGATGCCCCTACTGACGTTGATCCTCGCGTTGACGCCAGCAAATTCACTCGACACCAAAGTTTTTCATTCTACTAATGCGTATATGTTTGTTTTTGTGGGCATTTTTGTGCCTCTTTGCTGGTTCTGTTTCGGCTCAACCGAAAACCGCCGCTGACTTCGGCGATAGCTGCACAGCCTTTATACAGAAGAAAATATTTCTGTCCGCTGTTCGCGATTGTACGCGATCGCTAGAGTTAAAACCCGGCGATGCGAAAGTGATACTTAACAGAGCGATCGCCTATGATGGCATCAACGACAGTTGGAACACGCTGCAGGATCTGAACGCCGTACTGAAACTAACCCCGGAAGACATAGCAGTCATCGGCCAGCGTGCACTCACATATCTAAAGATGTATGAGTACGATCTAGCGATCGCCGATATGACGCGCATTTTGGAATTAAAGCCAAACAATCCGGGGGCATTGTTTCAGCGTTCGCTCGTTTATGAAAAATTAAACAAGCGCGAACTTGCAAAAGCCGATCTGCTGAAACTTGCTCAGATCTTACCAAACGAGAAAATGGTAAAGGACCAGTTGGCATGGCTCGATTCCCTGACCAAGCCGACCAATTTTCCGGCTGGCGCACTCGAGGCAGACCTGGACACCGCGGCTCCAGCGAGCCCGGAACTTGATAAGCTCAAGCAAAAGATCGCCGAATACAAGACCAAGCCGCTGGCCACGGAAGCTGAGTGCTCAGCGGCCGTCAGACTAATTTACGATAGTTTTGAAAAGAAATCGTCGATCAAGGCCTTTTTCCCGCGTGAAACGCGTCGTGATGATTACTATAGACTTGTCGGGACATGTCTTTACCGCTTTCCCGCCAACGTCTTTCTCAATGCAGTTGCTTTCGACTTGTCCATCGCGTCCGACCGTCCAAATGCCATTTATCAAGGTTCACTCTTGGAAAAGTACTATTTAGATCGTTCGATCCTTGTGAAGAGGACACTGCTCGCGAACAGCTCAAATTATCCGCCGAACCTAAAATTCAGGCTGCTCAATAATGTTGAGCTCTCGTATATGACGACGGAGAATTATCCGAGATCTGTTGAGATCGCTGATCTGATCGAAAAGCTTGGCCCTGACTATTTGGACAGCGCCTACCGTGCCCGATTGCGGGCGCTCCAAGACCTCAAAAAATACGATCTTGCGTTGGCTAACCTTGACCGTCTTATCGCATTGAAAGAAGCGGGAAAAACGAGGATGTGGGTCAAACTTTACGAGCGTGCCGAGTTGTTGAACGACGCGAATAGACCTGCCGAAGCGATAAAAGCCGCCGATGCCGCATTGATGAAGGAACCTGACGAATGGCAGGCAACCATGCAGAAGGCGAGAGCTTATCGAGTGCAAAAGAAGTACCCTCAGGCGCTTGCCGAGATCGAAAAGGTCTTTGCCAAATATCCAAATGCCATGTACATCCGAGCCGAGCGGTCGTTGATCTATCGAGGGATGGGCGACCTCATCAAAGCGTATGCGGATGAGGCGATAGCGACCAAAAGTCTGCAATGATCATTGCACAGTAAACTGAACGATCCGCGGAACGGTTGTTCGGCCGCGTGGATTTAGGCTGAGGATATGAAGTACGACGGCGTCGCCCGGCTTTAACGCGTTTGCGATCGCGCTGAAGGCCTTTACGTCGGTTGCCGGCTGGCGGTTGATCCTGATGATAAGGTCACCTTCATCCAGTGCCGTATTTCCGGTGGAAACCTTGACGTCGGCAATATAGCTTTCGGGATTTATCTCTTTCACCAGAACACCTTTCTGACCTTCAAGGTTGTAGAGGGCCGCAATATCCGGCGTAAGTTCGCTGAGCGTCAGGCCAAATGGTTTGTCCACTTCCGGGGTTCGCTCGACCGGCAGTTTCACCGGCACCGGATCGTCCCGCCCCGACTGCGGGTCCGCCGGACGTTCGCCAAGACGCAGTGTCGCTGTTCGGCGTTCAAGCACATTTTTTCCAACATCGCGAAGATAGTTGATGGCGACCGTCTGATCAGGATTTGCGCCCGAAACCTTTGCGATCAGGTCAAGGGCGCTTTCAACTTGTTTACCGTCAAACCCGACGATCACATCGCCGGATTTGAGGCCCGCGGCGGCGGCCCCGCCAGCAGACCGCACCTCCATCACGATGGCGCCTTTTGCTTCGCTCATTCCGTAAACCTTCGCGAACTCAGGCTTAACGCTCTCCAGTGTCACGCCGAGGAATCCGCGCCGGACACGTCCGTACTTGATGATCTGCTCGAATACATTTGCCGCGTCCGTGGATGGCAATGCAAAACCAACGCCGTTGAAGTCTCCGTTGGTGGTCGCGATCTGCGAATTTACGCCTATCACCTCGCCGTTCATATTAACGAGCGGCCCACCCGAATTGCCGCGGTTTATCGCGGCATCGGTCTGAATAAATCGTTGGAAAAGCGTCGAGCTCGGCGTTTCTCGCCGTGTCTGCGAGATGATGCCGGCCGTTACGGTCCGGTTCAGCCCAAACGGCGAGCCGATCGCGATCACCCAATCGCCAACCTGAGCTTTACTGGAATCACCAAACTTAACGACCGGAAGGTCGCGGCCCGCTTCGATCTTTAGCACGGCGAGGTCGGTTTCTTCGTCAACGCCGACCACCTTTGCCAGGAATTCCTCACCCGAGTCGAGCTTGACATTGATCCTTGCCGAGTCAGCAACCACGTGCTGGTTCGTCAGGATATAACCGCGCTTATCAACGATGAACCCGCTCCCCACCGAATACGTCGGACGGCGCGGCAGTCGGTTGAAGAGATCGAGCAGATCACTCGGGTCGACCGGCCTTGACGAATCCGCAACTTTGCTCTTCGTATCAATGCTCACCACCGCCGGCTCGACAGCCCGCGCCGCGGCGGCGAACGACATTGACAATTGCTGCGGCGTGATCACCACTTGCGGCGGCTGTGCGGCGGCACAGACGAAAAGGGCGCTCAGCAGAAGTGGGATCATCGCGGTACTTGCAAAAGATTTGTGTCGGCCGGATCGAAACATTAAAGCTGCTCCTGGAAAGATCGGACTTTCCCAAAAATGACCTTTCGTTCGATTATATCAGATTAACGGATTCGAAAGAAGATTTTCGGCGGCCGGGTAGTGCGTCAGTTTGAAAATTCATCACTAGGGCTTGCCCGACTGCAGTGCGGTCAGGCTTGCCTGACCGGGCGACTTGCTCATGATTGTCGGAGCAGGCTGTGCCTGCGACACTCTTTCGCCCGCTAAAGCGGGCTTGGTCCGGCTTTGGCGGCCCGCCTCGGTCAGGCAAGCCTGACCGCCCTGCATTACAGCAAAGCTGGTGAAAAGAACAATTTCAAACTGCGGCACTACGGGCGTTCGAGCAAGGAGGCACGGCGGTCCGCTAAGGCGGCGGTATCACGCCATCTTGAGGAGAACTTTCAAAACGCCCTTCTCCGCGGCCCTTTCGATGGCCGCAACGCCTGAACCGAGAGGAAACTCTTCGCTGATCAGCCGCGTAACGTCGATCTTTTTTTCGGCAAGCAGATTCAGGGCCGGCTCGAAACGGCCGCATCGCGAGCCGACAACGGTTATCTCGTCAACCACGATCCGTGACGCCGGCCATTGAGGAGTGCCGTGAAAGGTCGATTTGAGCACGATCCTGCCGCGCGGCCTGACGAGTTCGACGGCGGAGGCGAAGCCGGACTCGGAGCCGCTCGCCTCGACAACAACGTCAAAGCCGCGGGCGAGGTTCGCTGCCTCCGTATCGAGAATGCCCGAAATGCCAGCGTCCTCAGCGATCGATAACTTGTTCGCGTGGCGGCCAATGAGGCAAATGTCAGATGTTTTGAGCCGCAGAGCCATCGCGCACAGCAGGCCGAGCTTTCCGTCGCCGATAACCGCAACACGCGTATCGGCCGTGATCTCTACCTGCTCCGTTATTCCATACGCCGCGGCAAGCGGCTCGACAAACACGGCTTCGTCATCGGTGACCGAGTCGGGCACCTCAAGCAGATTTTGCGAAGGCAGCGTCAGAAAATCGGCGTGACATCCGTCGCGGCCGAGAATGCCAAGCACCGTTCGGCGGGGACAGTGTCGCGTGTCGCCGTTAACGCAAACGTCACAATCACCGCAGCCTGCGTTGATCTCGCCAACTACGCGCTTGCCGACAAGGCCCGGCATATCTTCGGCGGATTCGACAACGCCCGCGAATTCGTGGCCGAGCGTCCCGCTGAAACCCGCATAGCCGCGAACGATCTCGAGGTCCGTGTTGCAGATCCCGGACGCGGTCACGCGAACCAGCGCCTCATGACGCGGCTCCGGAATGGGGACCTCATCGATGGCTAACCGCCCTGATGTCAGCCTTAGTGCTTTCATAGCGTTCTTGCGAGAGAAGCTTAACTCTTTCACTGTGTGAAACCAAGATGGGCCGGAATGAGCGGCTTTGTAAAATTTACATTTCGCTTTTCGCTATCTATACTTTTCTCAACCAGAGGCTAATAAACACCTTTTATGCGCAAAGTCATTTCAATTCTCCAGATAATTTTGCTCGGGCTTACGGCCATTGCTTGCGGAAGTTCGCCGAACGCGAACACGAACTCAACCTCCAACGCCAATAAAGCGGCAAGGGTTTGCGATCCGACGAGTGATTCGCCCATTGAGGCGTATAAACGGCTTTATGCCGCCGTAAAAGAGAAGAATACCGACAAGATCAAGGCTGAAATGTCAGGGATCAGCCAGGAGTTCGCCGAATCACTTGCCGGAAGGCAGAACAAGGAGATCGCCGAGGTCTACGCCAACGGGTTCACCGCAACGACATTCGCCCCGAACCTGCCTCAGATCCGTGACCCGCGCACCACAAACTGCTGGGCTGCGGTCGAAGTTTGGAACTCCACCGACAGTCGATGGGAAGACCTTCCCTTCGTCAACGAGGGCGGTTCATGGAAATTGGCGATCGGCGAAATGTTCAGCGGCGAGTATCAATCGCCCGGGAAGGGAATGGACCAATTGGAGAAGGAAGCGGCCAATACCTCGGTCGGAAATGTCCCAATGGCTCCCAATCCTATCGCGAATGTGAATGCGGATCAGTCCAACTCGAACACACGATTGCCGCCGGCGCCGAAATACGACGGCCCGCAGGTTGAACCGCTGCCCAAAAAGAAATGATCGGGCGCGAGGCAATAGAACAAATTCTTTCTCAATATACAAAACACGGCTGGACGCTGCGCCGTGTTTTGCTTTCTGAACAGGTGCGGAAACATTTGCCCGGCATCGACGAACGTTTTGAGAAGGCTGAGATCTCGGCGTCAGAGCTCGACGGCCTGTGGTTTTCGCGGTCATCGCGGCCGGGGATCACCGCGTGGGAACTGCGGCATCTTGCTGAAACGCCCTTCGCACTCGTGGAAAACGTCCCGGACACCGCCGATGCCGAGGCTGCCGATACTGTGCTTAAAAGCGTGGAAATAAAGATGATAGATGCGGTCGGGAAACGTCGGCCCGGACATTGAGTGCGACAACTTGCCCGTTTTGTACAATTTTAACTTGATTCGCGTCGCGGTTTCATCATCTAATAGAATGGTTGACAAGTTGCCGGTTTCACCCGAAACTTGAAACGAACGATGATAATAAAGGACCTTGGACCCGCAGTCGTCAGTGTTTGGAACGGCTTGCGGCCGATGACAAAAAAAATGCTGGCGGGCGCCATGCGATCAGGGCCTGCCGGTATGAACAGCCCCGCCCGAAACTCCTCTTACGACGCACACGCTGATTGGGAAGTAAGCCGTCTGCTGACCGCGTTGGACGATCAATCGAAGAACGCCGCCGTAAAGAAGGACCCTGTGCGGCTGGGCGAGATAACGGCGTTGGCTGAAACGTGCGTCCGTGTGCTGGAGGCCCGAAGCGGGTCCGCCGAGGCATTTATACAGTTGGCGGAACGGGCCCTGAAACGACACGATTATAACCAGCTCGACAAACTTTCCGACCGCTTGTTCGAACGGTTCTCGGCAGGTGAGATCGCCGAGATCGTACGCCAAACCGAAATGCCGCAGATCAGGGCCATCGCCTACGAAACACTTTCGATGCTGCCTGTATCAACGCTGGTCCCATTGCTTGACGATCCTCTCTACTCCGAGATCGGTGTGATGGCGCTGGAACAGAAGGCGTATGAGTATGAGTCGGAGGAAGCGCGTGATGTGCTTGACCAATACGATCAGGCATTCGCAAACGAGCCTTCGGGCGAATGATCTTAATTCCTTTGTAAGAACGGCGGCCTGTTTTGGATCTCAGGCCGCCGTTTTCCATTAGAAATAATTTGGATTCAGGCCCGGCTTTGGCCATCCGATAAAGATCTTGTTCGACTGGCTGGAAATTCCCTTGAATTTACTGAACTCACGGTTTTGATAGCCGCCGTCCTTCGTTGACGGGTCCATTACACTAACCAATTGCTGACTGCCCTTCGGCCGCCCGACGCCGTAACACACAACCACATGGCCGCCCTGCGTGCCGCGGTTGTAGCCGATCACCAGATGCCCGAATGAACTCAGCTTCCCCGCGAGATACTTGGCCGTAAACGACGATTCAGTGATCCATTCGGTCGCCATTCCGTAGGCCGGGGCAAGGTCGTCGACCAACCGCGACGGAACTATGCTTCCATCAGCAAACGTCAGATCGTCCCAGTTATTGATCAATTCCGCCTGTTTCGGACGCGCCTTGCGCTGCGGCTTGATCCCGTCGACCCAGGATTCAAAAACCGCCGCCCAGCATGAGGTGGAATAAGTCTGATAAACAAGTTTCGGAAGGGCTTTGTAATGCGATTCCATAGTAGGTTTTCCTCGATAGCGAAAGGTTCTAAGATCACGCAGGTCGACCCGGAACCGATCGAGGGAACCGGTTACTAGCCCGCTGCGATCCCGTCTTCACGACTCTGTTTCAACCTGCTTGGATACATCGGAAACCTCGCGGTAACATCCGCAACGCCTTGTCGCACCTTGCGTGTTACCTCTTCGGATCCCGGTTCCCGGATGATAGACGCAATCATTTCACCAATTTGCCGCATCTCGGCTTCTTTCATTCCGCGGGTGGTCAACGCGGGCGTGCCAAGACGTATGCCGGACGCCGTGAAAGGTTTCTGCGTGTCGAAGGGGATGGTGTTCTTGTTGACGGTGATGTTCACTTCATCGAGGGCTTTTTCGGCGGCCTTGCCCGTTATTCCCTTGCCGTCCATATAAACATCGACGAGCAAAAGGTGATTGTCGGTGCCGCCCGATACAAGCCTCAGTCCCGCGTCGGTCAGAGTTTCCGCCAATGCCTTTGCGTTTGCGATTATCTGCTGCTGATACGTCTTGAAATCGTCACGCAACGCCTCGCCAAATGAAACGGCCTTTGCCGCGATGATATGGACCAGCGGCCCGCCCTGAACGCCCGGGAAAACGCTTCGGTCGAGGTCCTTTGCAAATTCTTCACGGCAAAGGACCAGCCCGCCGCGCGGCCCTCGCAGCGTCTTGTGCGTCGTCGTCGTGACAAACTCGCAATGCGGCACCGGCGAAGGATGCAAGCCGGTCGCAACAAGGCCGGCAATGTGCGCAATGTCCGCCATCACTTTGGCCCCGACGCTCTGTGCGATCTGGCCGATTCGGTCGAAATCTATTATCCTCGGATAAGCCGACGCCCCGCAGATCAGCAATTTCGGCCGGCTCTCTTCGGCTATCTTTTGAAGCTCGTCGTAATCGATCTGCTCGGTCTCGCGATTCACTCCGTAATCCGCGACCTTGTAGTTGATGCCCGAGAAATTCAACGGATGCCCGTGCGTCAGATGCCCGCCGTGCGACAGGTTCATCCCCAGGATCTGATCGCCGTGCTCCAACGCCGTCAGCAGCACCGACATATTCGCCTGCGCCCCGCTGTGCGGCTGCACATTGGCGTGTTCACAGCCAAAGATCTCCTTCGCCCGATCAATTGCCGCCTGCTCCACCACATCCGCAAACTCGCACCCGCCATAATACCGCTTGCCCGGATACCCTTCGGCGTACTTGTTCGTGAACACCGTGCCCATCGCCTGAAGCACCGCCTCGGAAACAAAGTTCTCCGAAGCAATAAGCTCAAGCCCATTCGTTTGCCGCCGAACCTCGTCGTCAATTGCATTGCTGATCAATGGATCAGCTTCCGAGACATTCGCAGTAAAAAAGTTGTTCATTTTTTCGTAATTTCCTAATTTGGGTAGAGCTTCATTGGTTCTGTTAAATACCAATCGAAAAATTCCTCGAATGAATCCGCGACTTTGACAATATAGTCGTCGCAGTAGTAGCAATACACCGAAACAAAGTCCGTTTCGTTCTGACTGAACGCGTATGTATGAGAATTTATCAAATAGTCCGCGAAATGGCAGAAGCTCCCGTCATTAGCATGATAGCGGTTGTTTTCTTCCAGCATCCTGTCAATGCTCCAAAACTGGAAACACTCCCTATCCATTCGATGATTTACAAATCCGTTCAGGAAAGAAAAAACCTCCAAGAGTTCTCGCGTAGGATGGATCTGAAGCTCCGAAAACCGTTCCTTCAACCGCGTATCATCTAACGGCGGGACCGGTTCGCAACCGTCATCTAACCAGCGACGCCGTACTTTTTCGAGTGTCTCAGGCAGCATTTTTTATTCCTGCTTCCGGCGGCAACTCAATCCCGTGCATATGGTAAAAGACGAATTCCTGAACCTCTCGCTTTGAAAAAGCTTGGGGAGCAAGACTCTCAAGCAGCGCTTTCTCGCCCTCATACAATCGTCCAACAGTCAAGAACCTCTCTTCCTCGGACATGCTCATCCAATGCCCCTGAAGCAATTTGTTCAATTCAGCACCCGTCATAGAGACTGCTTGCTAATAACTACGCCATCATACCACCAAACTAAATTTGGCAATCGATGCCCGCCGCGCCAAGATCGATTTTATACAGACCCGGGAAGTCGATTTTTGTACGAGTCCCTTTCTTTCTATCAATCGAAAGTCGAACTCGAACTCGTGAGGTTTGCCAACTCTATCAATCTAACATTCGTCCAAACGCCGGCTCGTCCAGAACCGCTACACCCAAACTCTCCGCCTTTGTCAGCTTCGATCCCGCATCTTCACCCGCGACAACATAGTCCGTTTTCTTGCTGACCGACGACGACACGCGGCCGCCGCGGTCTTCGATGAGTTTGGCGGCTTCGTCGCGGGTGTAATTTTCGAGTTTGCCGGTGAGCACGAATGTTTTCCCGACAAAGCGTTCGTCGAGTGCGGCGGCGGATGATTCGTCGACTTCGGTTTGAACGCCGGCGGCCTTCAACCGGTTCACCAGTTCCATGTTTTTCGGGTCGCGTGACCATTCGTAAACACTTTCGGCGACTGAAAGGCCGATCTCATGAATGTCATCCAGCTCTTCGACCGAAGCGGCCATCAGGCGATCCATCGACCGAAAATGGCGAGCCAGGATCTTTGCGTATCGCTCGCCCACGTGACGAATGTCGATGCCATAGAGCAGCCGCTGGAGGCCGTGAGCCTTGCTCGCTTCGATCTGCTCGATCAGCTTAACTGCCGATTTCTCGCCTTTGCGGTCGAGATTTGAAATGTCCTCGACCCTTATCGAATACAGATCGGCAACATCGCGGACCATTCCGCTGTCGACAACTGTATTTATCAGAACATCGCCCAATCCCTCGATGTCCATTGCCTTTCGCGAGGCAAAATAGCCGATCCGCCCCTTGATCTTTGCCGGGCAATCGGGATTGACGCAGCGCCGGACGACTTCGCCTTCGGGCCGAACGGCGGCGAAATTGCAGACCGGACAAATGTCGGGAAAGTCGAATTCCTTCTCGCTCCCGTCGCGTTCTTCTTTCAAAACGCCGAGCACTTGCGGGATGATCTCGCCGCTTTTTTCTATCTCGACAGTGTCGCCGATGAGTATGTCGAGCCGCTTGATCTCATCTTCGTTATGGAGCGACGCGCGGCCCACGGTTGTACCGGCAAGCAGCGTCGGTTCGAGGATCGCGATCGGCGTCAGGGCACCGGTACGTCCAACGCTGACAAGAATGTCGAGCAATTTTGTAGTAGCTTTGCGGGCCGGATATTTGTAAGCGATCGCCCAACGCGGAGCTTTAGTGGTCGCACCAAATTCCTGCTGCAACGCCGTCGAATTCACTTTCACCACAACGCCGTCGATGTCGTAGTCGAGAGCGTCACGCTGCGGCTCCATCTCGGCGATAAATGCGGCAAGTTCGTCAAAATTCGAGCACAACGCACGGTGCGGATTTACGTTAAATCCGTTCGCGGCGAGCCATTCAAAATTTTCCCAGTGCGTCGCAAACATTTTCTGATTACCGCCGAACACGTCGTAGGGAAACATATCCAGCCGCCGCGACGCGACCACCGCCGAATCCAGCATTCTGAGCGTACCCGAAGCCGAGTTCCTCGCGTTTGCAAACATCTTTTCGCCCTGCATTTCAAGTTCGGAGTTGATCCGTTGAAACTGCGAACGCGAAATAAAAACTTCGCCGCGCACCTCGGCGTGGACCGGTGCGTCGGCTTTTAGTTTGAGCGGGATCGTCTTGATCGTCTTAACGTTAGGCGTGACGTCATCGCCGCGTTGACCATCGCCTCGCGTTGCACCGACCATCAGAAATCCGTTCTCATAGTGCAGAGAAACGCTCAAGCCGTCGATCTTTAATTCGGCAACATATTCGAGCTTTCGGCCTTCGGCCAACCGTTCGCACCGTTCCGTAAACGCCTTCAGATCGTCGAGGTCATACGAATTGTCCAGCGACATCAGCGGAACGGTATGTACGAACGGCTTCAGGCTGTCTGCCTTGCCGCCGATCCGCTGCGTCGGGCTGTCGGGTGTGATAAGTTCAGGATGCTCAGCCTCAAGCTCCTTCAGGCGCTCAAGCAGCTTGTCGAACTCTATATCCGATATCTCAGGCGCCGACTGCTGATAATACAGCTCGTTATGCCGCTCGATCTCGGAGCGGAGTTGTTCTAACTCATTGGAAGCATTCACAGTCTTGTTGATCGCTCATCGAGGGCAAGAACTTGGGCCAATCCATCGTTGATCTTCCCGAGTTTTTCGACAGGAAGATTGCCGAGCAACTCGATCAGATCGGACTTGTCGAGCGTATACACCTGAGTGACGTTGATTACCGAATCTTCCCGAAGACCGCCAACCCCGCGTTCGACCAAGACATTACCGGGCATTTTGGCCAGTCGGAGATTCGTGGTCGAGATCACAACAACAACGGAACCGATATTTGTCTTATTAAGTTTGTCGGCTTGAACCACCACGACCGGCCGCTCATAACCAGGACTCGAGCCTCGCGGCGTCCCGAGATCCGCCCACCATATCTGTCCGCGTCGTATTATCATTCACTTTCTCGAAGCCTTCGCCGTTGATAGGCCTTCAAAGCAGGATCGACCGAAGTATCTACTTCCTCGCAAACAGCGTTGACCCGAGCGATGAACTCCTGCTCGTCGTATTCTTCGCCTAATCTTTTGACCGCTTTCGCGAAAACGGCGCTGCGCGACATCTTGAGTTTCTTCGCCAGTTTTTCGCTGAGTTTGAGAATGTCAGGTGGAACTGAAATAGCTGTTTTCGCATTCATACTTCCAGTATAACCATGGTATTACTTTCAATCAACCAAAAACTCCGCTATCAACCGATGAAAATGGTGGGTTCCCTGTTCGCGCGTCGGCGAGTAACGGCCGCGGGAATAGAATCGGGACCTTATCCCTTTCTGCACGCTTTCGACGACGGCCTCGTCTTCCAACTCAACGCTGTGCAGGTCGGCCCCGGCACCCGCATCGAGCTTCGATTCGTCCGAAACATAGGTTAGGAACCGAACCCGCGTTTTCGAAGGCGAGATCGGCTCGACGACATTCACCGAAATGCCCCAGGGATAAAAATTGAACATCGTGTTCGGGAAAATAAACAGGTATCTACCCGCAACGATCTTGTCAGAACCGGAAGCGGCAGCGACCGGATTCCGAGAATTCCCCGCGTCGAAGAACCCGGTCGTTACTGCTCCCGGTTCCGACAGTGCGGTTTGAAGACTGGAGTATCGGAATGTTTCGGTCGTGTACGTTCCGTAATCGACCACTTCGTTTAGCGATCTGTGGACGTACGGGATGTGAAATCCTTCGAGATAATTCTCGCAATATAAAGCCCAGTGGGCATTGACTTCGTAATCGTTCGTCGCGGTCAATCTGAGGTTCTTGGGCTCGAATTCATCGAAAAGATTTGCCGCTTCACCAAGAAACGCCTCGAAAGAAGCCGCCGGGTCGAGCGAAGCAAAGCAAAACCCCGCAAGTTCGGCGAACGGGACCTGTTTCAGATCGTCCTCCGCGCTCGGAAAATTCTCTACGCCTTCAAACTCCGGCATCGACAAAAACTTTCCGTCCAGCGAAAACCGGCGGCCGTGATAACCGCATCGGATCAGATTTGCGTCGCACTCATTTTCGATCAAGATCTTCCCGCGGTGGGTGCAGACATTCGATAGACAGATGTTTTGGCCATGCTGCCCTGAGACGAACAGGGGTTCATCAATGAATCCGGGCAGCAAGGTCACAGGCATAAGGGCCGAACCGAGCTCAGGGCCCGCTATTAGCTGCCATGTCCGTGCAAATATCTCTGCTTTTGAGATCTCAAAATAGGCGGGACCTGTGTAGAACTCCGACGGCAGCGTCCGCGCTTTTCGAATGTCAGGGTCAATAAAGAAATGAGTCACAATGCCGCCGCTCCGTGACGTAAACGCGCTCCGCGAATTCAAGCCGTTTCGCCGTCCTTCTAATACATTAAGTACATCGGCCGATGCTCGTCCCGCATAAAGCCGCGTGCAACGAATCCCGATTCGAACGCCGTTTCGAACTCGGCTCGCAAACGAAGCTGCTCCCGCAACGCTCTTTCCGGGTCCTCGGCCACAAGCATGGACCAATTCGGCGGAACCTCGATCGCGGCCCTCGGCGCCGCCCTTTCTGTGAACTTTTCGCCTCGCGCAAGGGCTTCGACCTTTTCGCTTGTCAAATGCCATTCGGCAAACAGCCGGTCGCTGGCGAGGCCGATATTCTTTTCGGTTTGTCCTATGGTAGCGTAATCAACGCCGTAAAAGTTCATCTGATAATCGCGCATCTCGGCACCGAGCTTCTCCAGATTGAAATATGCGTTGCGCGCCTTCCACGGCTCGAATGTCCATTTGATGCGCTGAACGCCAAGCTCAAGCGCCCGCGACCGTTGGCCCCATTTGAGCCGGGCTCCGATGCCGAAACTTTGAAAATCGCCCCGCACCGCGGTCATATGTGAATAAAACGCCTTTTCGCCGCGAAGAAATGCCGGAACGCTAAGGACAAAGCCGATCAGCTCGTTATTAGAAAACGCCCCAAGGATAAACCCGCCCGCATTCTTGGTCACAACCAGGTGTCGCACCGGCGAGATCTCTATCTCCGGCAGCCGGAAAACCTCGCGCTGAAGAACGACGCAGGCGGAAAGTTCCTCAAGCGTCGTGCATTCGCGGGTCTCTATCGTTTGTTCCATTATGCTGGTCGAAACACAGGAGTTATCCGAAACATCGGTCAGTTGAAACTTTCGCAATTTGCCTTGAGGCTGTCAAATTCTGCCCCTGGATCGCCCGCAAATTCATGCTTAACTTTTTCGCC
The DNA here is from genome assembly GCA_050250045.1 of Pyrinomonadaceae bacterium. Taxonomy (GTDB): domain Bacteria; phylum Acidobacteriota; class Blastocatellia; order Pyrinomonadales; family Pyrinomonadaceae; genus OLB17. Next base: position 116,704 of record JBFWPK010000004.1, read on the forward strand.
CCCGATTTGCTAAAATTGATTCAGCCCTTCGGCGTCCCCTCTACCCCTTGGTTTGACCGTCCATGACACCTCAAAATCCGCTCGATCACAAAGGAGATTTTCATACCAATCCGCTCGCCGAACTGCTTGTCGAGATCGAACAGGCCGGCCTCGATGGATCAATGCGGCTTTCCCACGGCGAGGGCAAGGCGATCTTCTATTTCCGTGAAGGACGGATCGTTTATGGAGTTTCAAACGCACGCGAGCACCGGCTGCTGAATGTCCTGCTCGATCTGAAAAAGGTAGATGAAGCCCGGATCGCACGGCTGCCGAAATGCGCCAATGATGTCGAGCTGGCAATGACGATCGTGCGCGAAAACGTCTTGTCAAAGGAAGATGGCGACGCCGCGGTCGTCGCCCAGCTGGAACGGATCATTGTCGATTCGCTCTCCTGGCCCAATGGCGAATGGCATTACAGCCCGCTCGTTAAATCGCGTGAGGACCTGAGCTTTCCTGTCGATGTCCACAAGGTCCTTATGAGCTACGCGCGCGTTCAGCCGATGTCCGCCATTCTCGCCCGCTTCAAGAGCGTTCACGAACAGTTTGAAAAGGTGGCCGAACCGAACGGAACAGGCGCCTATCTGCAAAGCCATGAGGAATACGTTTTGCAGCGGTTCGGCTCGGAAGCACGAAGCATCGAAGATCTCACGCTCGAGTGCGGCCTGCCGGAGAACGGCTTTTTGCAGGCGTTATACGTGCTCTGGCTTGGCGGGCTCCTTCGACGCCGGGATTGGAACGCTGCGTTCTCTGAGAACAGGATCCGGGCCATCCGAAACGCTCGGGTAATGATGGTGAAGGAGGCGAAAAAGACCGCTGCCGAGGCTGCTCCGACTGTCGTTGAAGCTGAAACCCAAAAGGCCGCCGAGACGACGGAAACATTGGCCGAGCCGCTGCCCGAAGCGAAACAACCTGAGATAACCTTCGATGACTATCTGAAACGGGCCGAGTCAAGTCGTACGCATTACGATGTCCTCGGCATGGAACCAAAGGCCCCGCTCGCCGCCATCAAGGCCGCTTACTTTGCCCTTGCCAAGCAGTTTCACCCGGACCGCTACCATCGTGAATCGCCCGAAACGCTCCAGCGTATCCAGGCGGCATTCTCAAAGGTTCAGGTTGCCTACGACACACTTAAATCCTCCGATTCCCGCGAGAATTATGATTTCAAGGTTCGAAAAGAGATCGAGGTCAAGGAGAAACTCAAAGCGCAGGGCGTGGATACCGGCGAGAAGGTCGACTCGAAAGCCGAGCAGGGTTTGGAAAACTTCGAGGCCGGCCTGAGCCTGCTGATGGAGGAGGAATATGAGCGGGCCATTCCGTTCCTTGGCCGAGCGGCCCACTACAACGCGGACAATGCACTCTACCGGGCTTATTTCGGCAAGGCCCTTTCCTACGATGGCAAGCAGCGGCATAAGGCCGAAAGCGAGATGCAGGCCGCCGTCAAGCTCGATCCCAAAAATCCGAAGATCCGGCTTATGCTGGTCGAATTCTTTATGGACAACAATATGTTGAAGCGTGCCGAAGGCGAATTGAAGCGATTCCTCGAACTCGTGCCGAACGATCCTGAAGCGAAAAAGCTGCTTGCCCGTGTTCAAAGCTGACCACTCGCACGGTCCGCCGTCTAACCACAACTGAGAGCGCCGCATTTCCCGCCCAGGCCCGCGGCGGTCCCGAAGAGAATTCTTGCAATTCGCCTGTCATATATGCTATGATATTGCATCGGTGCAACATCCGTTCTGCACCCGCTCTTTGACAATTATTACCGACACGCCAAAAAATGGCACAATGTGGCGCGTTTTTTCTAAAAGCGTGGGACAGCCTGTGGAAATCGCCGTAAATGTCGATCTTTCAATACCTTACATGTCCCACCGCTGGCTGGGACAGGGTGGGACACTTGGGACATGCAATCGCTGAATGGTTATGATCGCAGCACTTGGTTGGAAATTCCGCCAGCTCTTGTAAATTGCCGTAAAACTCTTGTGAATTGCCACAAGCTCTTGCAGATACCACTAGCTCTTGTGAATTGCCGCAAAAACTCTTGGGAATTGCCGCAAAACTCTTGGGAATTGCCGCAAACTCTTGGGAATTGCCGCAAAACTCTTGGGAATTGCCACTAGCTTCAGCTAGTGGTGAGGGGACCTTAAAATTACCCTGGGCTTTAGCCCAACATTCGGGCAGATCCGGGATCACGTTTCTGCAAGCATACATTTGTTATGCTAGAATTTTTGATTCGGCCTCAAGTGTCACATATGGAACCGATGTTGGCGAAGGATTCGAATTTCGACGAAAAGCTGCTCGAGCTGTCGTCCGAAATGGACGCGTTCGAGGGCTATTCGCACGCTCACGGACTGCGAATAGCCGCGATCGCCGATGCGATCGGCAAAAGCTTCAACCTTGCGGCCCATGACAGGTTCTTTATGCAGCAGGCCGCTCTGGTCCATGATATCGGCGAAATGGTGATGAACCGCGGTTACATAAAGGAGCCGCGCGAACTGAATATCGCCGAACGGCTGGACATGCAGCGGCATCCCGTGATCGGCGAACAGGAAGTCTCCAAGCGAGGCTTTCCCCGCGGCGTGCAATTGCTCGTTCGCTGGCACCACGAATGGTGGAACGGCACGGGCTATCCGGACGGGCTCGAGGGCGACCAGATCCCGCTTGCGGCCCGGATCCTGCGGGTTGCGGATTCCTTCGCGGCCCTGCGCGACAACCGGCCGAGGCGTCAGGCGATGTCGGTGTCGCGGGCAAAGGATTTTCTGGTCGAATGGACCGGGCTGGAATTCGATCCAAAGGTGGTCCAGGCGTTCCTGACCAGTGACTACATAGACGTGCTTGAGGTTGGGCCGCAAGCTCCCGCGGTGCTCACCCCTGCCGAAGCCGAGCCTGCGAACGCGGTCACGGCCAACGCAATAGCAGGGCCCGCCGGTCCGGAAAGCGATCGGCTCATCGCGGTTCCACCAGGGCTTGACAACGCTCCAGAAGATGAACAGCCGACAGATCGGCCGGTAAACCATGAGTAAGCAGTCTATTTTTACCCCGCGAAGCTGGCTTGCGTTCGAACTGAACGTACTGCGCCGCCTCAATTTTCGATCAGCCGCGCTTCCCTTTACCCGCAGCCCTTCACTCGGGAATTACCTGAAACGCAGTGACGTTCGCGTCCTGGCAAACGATAGGCTTCAATCGGCCTGGACCAGGGCACTTGCGGTGATCCAGAACAACGGCGAAAAGCTTACCGACAAGGACGTAAACCTTGTTCTGGCGGACGTTTACGTGCCCGGAAACCGGCTTCGCAACCCGGCCCTGCGAAACTGGTTCAGCGAAACCGATTCATGGTGGTTCGACAATGTTCGACGAAACCTTGAGCAGCTTCAATCACCCTTTGCCTATGCGTCGGCGGCAAGTTTGGTCATGGCGGTCGGCGACTATGCCCTTTCGTTCACCGAGGGCACGCGAGATCTTCGACAACCGCTCTCGAATGTATTCCGGCGTTTATGGTCGGCGGCACCGGACCCGTTCAACAACGGCCAGAACAACGTTTGTCAAAATATCGGGGCCGAGGATTTTATCGCTGAAAGCCCGGCGGACCTGATGTTCCTGCGGCTGCCCGTTGCGGGAAGGGGCGGCCGGACCGCCTCGCCCGATAAAGCGGTTTGGCGTGAAGAATGGCTCCGCGGCGGCGATGATTTCTGGCCGGAGTTCGAGGCGGCGCGGCACGGCAAACTCGGCGGTCCGGTTGAGACAAAATCCCAGTATCTGAAGGTGCTCGGTGATGCTCTCACGATCGCGACTCACATAAAAACCTGGGCGATCGCTCACGTTGAGGGCGGCTTGGTGTCGACGCAGGAGCTTGTGGCCGTCGTCGGAAATATTCGAAGGGTCGAGGCCATCTATACCAAGGACTTTTCCGAGCTGACCGGCACCCGTGCCGTTATCATCACCGCTTAAAGTGCAACTCGCTTTGGAGTCTTACTTTATGGCAGCGTCGAGTACGTTCTGCCCCGCTCCCGAATCAACCAAACGATCCCGGCCGACGCCGCAAAAAGCCCGGAGAATATGGTCAGTGTTTGCGCCGAAACGCCGTAGATCATGACACTGCACACCCAACTCGATATGCCGAATACTGACATTTCCGCACCGCGTTCGAGCGTTGAGATCCGCCCGCGAATGTAATCCGGAAGGCTCCGCTGAAAGAGCGTTTCCTGCACAGCGTACTCGACCCCGATGATCATTCGCGAGATGAACACAAAGAACATGAACATCCAAAGACTCGGCACTACTCCCGCGACCGCAAAAAGTATCCCGTGAACGATCAGCATCCAGCCAATGAACTTATAATGGCTGTCGCGCCGGTCCAGATAGATCGACGTCCGATGGGCGATCATCATACCGAGAAAGAGCCCAAAGCCGCTGGCCGTCCACAAAAGGGCTACCGCAACATCCGGGTTCCATCCCTCGCTCTCGACGAAAATGACCCCGCCCATTCGTTCGAAAACGATATTGATCGCACCAGCACCGACGGCCCAGATCACGTTCATCAGGATGATCGTCAAAGCAAAATGATTCGTCGCGGCGTAATACAGCCCTTGGCGCAATTCGGAAAGGAAAGATTCCTGCCCGGCCCGGTCTGCCGTTATCTGCTCGCGGACGGATTCTTCCGGAATCAGCCAAACCGTGTAGGCCGATGCCAGGAACGAGGCCGCGTTGATAAGAAAAGCCGCCTCGTAGCCAAAGATCGCTGCCGCCCACCCGCCGAGGGCCGACCCGATCGCCATCAGAAGAAAGCGTGTCGAGAACATCAGGGCAGTCCCGGCCAGCAAGCCTTCCTTGCCGGTCAAATTCGGCGTCGCGGCGTTTTTGGCACCGTCGAAAAATGCGCCAAACGTCGACAAGAGAACTGTCGCGACATACGCTATCCACAGATCGCCGGCGTCAGTAACAAGCAGGAACATCAAGGCGACCGCTACGCGGGCAAGATCGGTAACGATCATCACCTGACGCCGCGAGAACCTGTCGACGAATGTCCCCGCGATCGGCGAAAAAACGGCAAACGGCAGCAGCCGGCAAACAAAAAGAATGCCAGCCGCCATCGGCGATGCCTCGGAAACAACGCGGACCAATCCGAGGCTGGCGATAAAGTTGAACCAGTTCCCCAACTCGGAGATAACCTGCCCCGCAAGGAGATTGCGGAAGTTTCGGTTCCCTCTCAAAAGCTGTCCGTAAGTCGTCGATTCCATCAGCCGCTAAATGTGTTGGCACCCCGGGCAGGGTGCCGTAAGTCTGGGCAACTTAAAGTTTACGGTTATTTAGGAAAGATGTTCAGGCGGGATGTACAAAAACTTTTGGGGCGTGGCCACGAGATCAAAGGAACGGCAGTTGGCTTATCGCCTCTCCGCAGCAATTTTCCAAACCGGCGAAACGAGAGTGAGGAGCCGGACATTGATGAAGGGATTGGGAGTTCGGTTCAGGAGCCGGCAAAATTGGCGGGCCGTTTCTCAAAGAAGGCCGTGACGCCTTCCTTAAAATCGTTGGATCTGCCGGATTCGATCTGGCACTCATGTTCGAGTGCGAGTTGTTCACGCAGGTTGTTTGCAAAGGAGGCGTTTAGCATTCGTTTGATCCGGCCGATCGATCCCGTCGGCCCCGCAGCGAGTTTTGCTGCGAGCTTCCCTGCTTCGTCCATCAATGAATCCGCCGGCACGATGCGATTGATCATCCCGATCTTAAGTGCTCGGTCCGCGCCGATGGTCTCGCCGGTCATAAACATCTCGGCCGCGATCTTCTCGCCGACGGCCCGCGGGAGTAAGAAGGTTCCACCGCAGTCGGGCGACAGGCCAATGCGAACGAACGCCTCGTTAAAACTCGCGTCTTCGGCCGCAATGATCAGGTCGCAAGCGAGAGCGAAGTTTGATCCCGCTCCGGCGCAAACGCCATTGACCGCGGCTATGAACGGTATCGGCATTTCGCGGATCACCAGGATGACATCATGGAGCGCTTTGAGCGGCTCTTCAAGAAACGCCTCTATCCGGCCTTCCTTTTGCCACATCGCCTGCATCTCACGCAGATCGCCGCCCGAGCAGAACGCACGGCCCGAACCAGTAAATACAACGGCCCGCGCGCCGTCAGCCTGTGCCCGCTCAAACGCCGCCCGCAGATCAACGCAGACCTGCATCGAGAGCGCGTTCAACGCTTCGGGCCGATTCATCTTTACGATCGCAACACTGTTCCGGATCGAGTATTCAACGGTTTCAAACGACATAGTTCGCGATGGGTGGGCGCAGCCAGAGCGGATCGGCGGGCTTCAATTCATTGGCGGATACAAACGAGAATGGTGGGATCAATTCAAGCAGATCTCGCTCTCGAGCGGCTTGCCTCATGGCACTCACGGCAAAGCACGGAGCGCCCGACCTTCGGCTGGAACGGCACCTGATCGTGCTTGCCGCAGTGGTCGCAAACTATCTCGAACCGTTTCGGCGCGTCCGCACTGCCCGCGGCTTTTTTTGAGCGGCACTTCGGACACCGCTGCGGCGGCATCATATTCCGCTGATAGAACATCTCTTGTTCTTTTTCGGAAAAGAGAAAAGTTTCCCTGCACTGAACGCAGGTGGTTTCAATGTCCGGCATGGCGGTCTCCTTCTATCTGCATCGGGGTGAAAGTGATTCTAACACAAACGGCCCGGCAACCGTGAAGAGGCCCTCACGCGGCAAGTTCCGCGACATGGCTTCGAACTGTTTCACCAAGCGTCCGGAGATTGTAGCCGCCCTCCATGCACGATACAATGCGCCCCCGGCATGCGTCGGACGCCCAATCTTTAATAACCCGCGTCAGCGCATTGAAATCATTGTCTTCCAATTGCAGTTGGCCAAGCGGATCGGCCAGATGAGCATCAAATCCGGCGGAGACAAGAATAATGTCGGGTTTTGTTTTGGAGGCGATCTCTTCGATAGCCGATTCAAAAGTGGAGCGTTGATCGCGAGCCTCGGTAAACGCCCGCATAGGAACATTTAATGTTGTCCCAAGCCCCTTTCCCTGCCCCGTTTCACCCCGCGACCCCGTACCCGGGTACCAGGGATATTGATGCATGGAGAAAAAGAAGACACTCGGGTCACTGTAAAAAATACCCTGGGTGCCGTTGCCGTGATGAACGTCCCAATCGATTATCACAACGCGTTCGATCTCCTTGTATTTGTTCTGAGCATACCGGGCGGCGACCGCGACATTATTGAACAGGCAAAATCCCATTGCCCGCTCAGCGGTTGCGTGGTGTCCGGGCGGACGCACCGCGACAAAAGCATTGTCGGCCTCGCCCTGCATTACCGCGTCCACCGCCGTTATCGCGCCGCCCGCGGCGTATAAGGCCGCGTCGAATGACGCCATCGAGATCGTCGTATCCGAATCCAACCGGTCGAGTCCGTTTGCGACCGCATTTTCTATCCGCTTGAAGTGTTCTTTTGTGTGAGATGCCTGAACGAAACCTTGTCCCGCCTTCTCCGCGGTTATCTCCGTGATCGAACTCCACAGCGGTTCGTCACTTTTGAGGGCCTCAATGACCGTCCGGTAGCGGTCCGGCGTTTCAGGATGCCCAGGCCCGGTATCGTGCTTTTCGTAAATAGGGTGATGAATGATCGCGGTTTTCATTCCTTTTATTCACTATGAACTATCCGATTGTCACTGTAAATCATAGTCCGAGGCTTCGTTCAATGATGGTTGGTTTTACCGGTGGTTTCGATGATATATTTTTACTTTTAATGACCAGCCCCTACAATATCACAGCGGTCGACTCGCACACGGGCGGTGAACCTACGCGTGTTGTCGTCGACGGTTTTCCGGACCTTGGCTGCGGTTCGATGGCTGATCGGCTCGAGGTATTCCGCCGCGATCACGACAGGCTCCGTTCCGCGATCGTTTGCGAACCGCGAGGCCATAGCGCGATCGTTGGAGCATTGCTTTGTGAACCGCTTGATCCGTTTGCCGCCGCCGGCGCGATCTTTTTCAATAACGTCGGATATCTGGGAATGTGCGGCCACGGAACCATTGGTCTTATCAAAACCCTTGAGTATATGGGCCGCATCTCGGCCGGGATTCAGAAGATCGAAACACCCGTCGGCACGGTCGAGGCGGAACTGAATACCGACGGCAGCGTCACGATCACGAACGTCCCAAGTTATCGATCTAAGGCAGGCGTTGCGGTCGCGGTCGACGGATACGGCACAGTTACAGGCGACGTAGCCTACGGCGGCAACTGGTTCTTTCTGATCGGTTCATCACCTGTCGCTATTGAATTGGCCAACCTCCGGGAGCTGACTGAATTTGCATCCGCCGTCCGCAAGGCCCTCGGCGAAAATGACGTTACGGGAGCCGATGGAGCAACGATCGACCACGTTGAGCTATTTACTGAATCAGCTACGGCGAATAGCCGCAGCTTTGTCCTTTGCCCCGGCCTGGAGTATGACCGCTCGCCGTGCGGTACCGGCACCAGCGCCAAACTCGCCTGCTTGTACGAAGACGGAAACCTAAAAGAAGGCACTATCTGGCGCCAGGAAAGCGTGATCGGCAGTGTGTTCGAAGGCCGCGTGCGGATCGAAGGCGATCGAGTTGTTCCCGTCATTACCGGTACAGCATATGTAACCGCGGAGCTTGAGTTGAGATTTGATCCGGAAGATCCGTATCGTTTGGGAATTGGCTGATGAAGGTTTACGATGCAGCGATCGTGGGGGCCGGGATCGTCGGTGCTGCCTGTGCCGCGGCGTTGGCCCGTGAAGGATTGAAGGTCATCGTAATCGACGCGAACGACCCCGCGACTGGAGTGACCGCGGCCGGAATGGGTCACATTGTCGCGATGGACGACAGCGAGGCCCAGTTTGCCTTGACGAACTATTCGCGAGAGTTGTGGAAGCAGCTTGCCAACGAGCTTCCGCCCGAATGCGAATACGAACAGTGCGGCACGATCTGGGTCGCCGCGGACGAAACCGAGATGGACGAAGTCCGACGAAAACAAACTTACTACGCGAAAAACGGGATACGTTCCGAACGGCTCGACGCGAAATCCCTGCGTGAAGCAGAACCCAACCTGGCCACGGGCCTTGCGGGCGGCCTGCTGGTCGAAGGCGATTCTGTCGTTTACCAGATCGGTGCTAACCGGTATCTGATCGACAAGGCGATCGATAGAGGTGCCGAACTTCGGATCGGTTCGCCAGCGACAAGAATCTTCGAGGGCGGCGTCGATCTCGCAAACGGCGAGACGATCAATGCCGGCCATGTTATCAACGCCGCCGGATCTAGCGCTGCCGCCCTTTCGCCACAACTCAGGATCGTAAAGCGCAAGGGGCATCTGGTAATAACCGAACGCTACGCGGGATTTATTCGCCGTCAGTTGATCGAACTCGGCTATCTTCGCTCAGCTCACGGCCGCGCTGCCGACTCAGTTGCCTTCAATGTGCAGCCCCGGAAGACCGGCCAATTGTTACTCGGCTCGTCCAGGCAGTTTGGTGTCGAGACGAATGAGGTTGACCCGCGTATCGTTCGGCGAATGGCCGAAAGGGCATTCGAATATATGCCGCGGCTCAGAAAACTCTCCGTCATTCGGACGTGGACCGGGTTTCGGCCGGCAACGCCGGATAATCTTCCATACATTGGAAAGATCCCGGGGTTCGAAAAAGTTTACGCGGCCGCCGGCCACGAAGGACTAGGCATCACAACCTCCCTTGGTACGGCCGAATTGCTTGCCGCTGAGATACTCGACCGATTGCCTCCTATTTCGCCGGAGCCTTACAGTCCGTCAAGAAGCATCACGGAACATTGATCACCCTCTCGATAAATGGCAAGCAGTTCGCGGTGGCCGAAGGCACGACGGTTGCGGCGGCGGTGTTGAATGCCGGTGAAACGGCTTTTCGCACTTCGGTCAACGGGCAGAAGCGCGGTCCGTTGTGCGGCATGGGCATTTGCTTTGAGTGCCGTTTGACGATCAACGGAGAGCGGCACCGGCGAAGCTGCACGCTGTTGGCCGAAGAAGGAATGGAGGTCGTGACAGGTGACTAGGGCCGCGACCGACATTTTGATCATCGGCGGCGGCCCCGCAGGCCTTGCGGCAGCGAGCGCCGCGGTGATGGGTGGTACTTCTTCTATAACGATCCTCGACAACAACCCGTCACTCGGCGGCCAGATCTGGCGGGCAGGATCAGGAACAGTTGAGTCCCAACAAGCAGGACGCTTGTTCGACGCCGTCAATGAGAGACCCGTCGAAATCATACGAAACGCGCAGGTTTTCGCCGCCGAAGGGAGCAATCGGCTCACAGCCGAAACGCCGGCGGGGCGGATCGATCTCGAGTTTGAGAAACTCATCCTCGCAACGGGCGCACGAGAGAGGTTTCTGCCTTTTCCCGGATGGACACTCCCGAACGTTTTTGGCGCCGGCGGCGTGCAGGCATTGGTGAAAGGCGGCCTGGACGTAAAGGCCAAGCGGCTCGTTGTGGCCGGCACTGGGCCACTGTTGTTGGCGGTCGCCCAATATCTAGGGTCTAAAGGGGCGATCGTCCCCGCGATCATCGAACAAACCACCACCATCAGGATAAATCGTTTCGCTGGCAACCTGCTTAGATCACCTGCAAAACTGCTCCAGGGCGTTATTCTGCGTGCCAAAACCATAGGTATGCCCTATCTAGCGGATAGCTGGGTGACGACCGTCGAACGCACAAAACGGGGCGTTAGCGAAAGCGTTGCACGCGGCACAAACGGCGAACAAGAATCCCTGATCGTCACACTCAACAGGAAAGGAACGCCAAAAACTATCGAATGCGACTACCTTGCCTGCGGATTTCATCTTGTTCCCAACATCGAACTCGCAGAATTGCTCGGATGTGAGATCGCGGATGGTTACGTCGCGGTGGACGAACTTCAAAAGACCTCGATGCCGAGCATTTTCTGTGCTGGCGAACCGACGGGCATCGGCGGAGTGGAGAAAGCTGTTATTGAGGGACGGATCGCTGGCCTGGCCGCCTCCGGCCAAATGGATAAGGCGTCTGCACTCATCTCGCGTGCAAATCGGACCCGAAGATTTGCCAATTCGCTGAATACGGCATTTGCCCTTCGCGATGAGCTAAAAGCGCTCGCGGATGACTCGACTATCGTTTGCCGCTGCGAAGACGTACAATATGGAAAAGTCAAGGAATTCGACAGCTGGCGATCGGCCAAACTCCAGACTCGCTGCGGCATGGGGCCTTGCCAAGGGCGAGTCTGCGGACCGGTCGTTGGGTTTCTGTTCGGATGGACACCCGATTCGATCAGGCCGCCGATATTTCCGGTTAAACTGGAGGACATATGAGCTTTGAATGGAAAGGCGTGATGCCCGCGATCACGACATGTTTTGACGACAACCTGCAGATCAACCACGAGTTCACGGCGAAGCACGTCGCATGGCTTGTCGAAAATGGGTGCACAGGCATTGTTGCGAACGGAAGCATCGGCGAAGGCGGCACAATGTCGCTTGCCGAAAAGATCTCGCTTTGGAAAACTATCGTCGCGTCGGTCGGTGACCGCGTTCCGGTGATAGCGGCGATCGCTTCAATGACAACGGCCGACGCGATCGAGCAAACGAAAGCTGCCGAAGAATCCGGCTGCAGCGGCGTGATGGTGCTGCCGCCCTACGTCTATCGCGGCGATTGGCGTGAGATGAAATATCACGTTTCTGCGATCGTTAGGTCCACACCTCTTTCGTGCATGCTTTACAACAATCCAGTTGCCTACGGCACTGACTTTTTGCCCGAGCAGATCGCGGAACTGGCAAGTGAACTCCCTAACCTTCATGCCGTTAAAGAATCGAGCACTGATGTCCGACGTGTCACCGCGATCCGGGCGTTGGCGGGCGAGCGGCTGAAGCTTTTTGTCGGTGTGGATGATGCAATTGTCGAAGGGATAAATGCCGGCGCGGTCGGCTGGATCGCCGGCTTGGTTGGCGCGTTCCCTAAAGAGTCAGTCGATCTGTTCAACTATGCGATCCACGGTGAAACCGAGAAGGCTCGCGAGCTTTACGAATGGTTTCTGCCTCTGCTTCGGCTGGACACCGTGCCGAAGTTCGTGCAGCTGATAAAACTTGCTCAGGAAAAAGTCGGCTGGGGAAGCCAGCGCGTCCGGCCGCCGCGATTGGAATTGACCGGAGCAGAGTTGGAAGAAACGGTGGCGATCATCGACACGGCCCTTGCCACCCGGCCGCGTGCCGACGCGGCAACACATTGATGCGTACGCCAGCACGTAAGCAATTAAGTGCTGACGAGTGGGATCGGCACGTACCGGCCATTTGAATTCTATTCAGTATGAACACAGACCTGATCGGAAAGTCCATAATCGGCTTCTCACGCGGCAGCGGCACCGCCGAAACCTTCACCGGTTTCGATCCGGCAACGGGCGATGCCGTTGCCCCGACGTTCCATTCGGCGACGCTGGAGGAACTGGATAGTGCCGTCCGTTTGGCTGACGAAAGCAGGCTGGAATACGCCGCCGTCGCTCCAATCCAACGGGCCGCGTTCCTCCGTGCCATTGCCGACAATATCGAGGCCCTCGGCGACACACTGATCAAGCGTGCATCGCTGGAAACCGCTCTGCCAAACACCCGCTTCGAAAGTGAGCGGGGACGCACGTGCTTTCAGCTTCGGATGTTTGCTGACGTGCTTGACGAAGGCTCGTGGGTTGACGCCAGGATCGACAACGCGATCCCAGACCGCCAGCCAGTCCCAAAACCCGATGTGCGGTCAATGCTTCGTCCGATAGGACCGGTGGCCGTGTTTTGCGCCAGCAACTTCCCGCTCGCATATTCAGTGGCGGGTGGCGACACCGCCTCTGCATTGGCAGCGGGCTGTCCCGTTATCGTTATCGGGCACACCGCCCATCCCGGAACCGCCGAACTGGTCGGCACCGCCGTTTCAAAAGCCGTTCGCGATCATGGCATGCCCGAAGGTACGTTCAGCCTGCTGTTCGCTGCCGGATATGAGATCGGCCAGGCTCTTGTCAAGCATCCCGCGATCAAGGCTGTTGGTTTCACGGGTTCACGCAAAGGCGGCAGAGCTCTGATGGACATTGCCGCCGCCCGGGCCGAACCGATACCGATCTATACGGAAATGAGTTCCGTAAACCCGACTTTTATCCTGCCAAACGCTGTCCGTGATCGAGGCGATGAGATAGTAAAAGGCCTGCATGCATCCGTTACCACGGGCGCCGGGCAATTCTGTACAAAGCCGGGCCTCGTGTTCCTGCCGAATGACGCGGAAAAATTCGTTTCCGATTTTAATGCTCATATCGAACAAACCGCGCCGCCGCCGCTGCTTACCGGCGGCATCCGTACGGCATACGTCGCGGGCAACCAAAAACGGGCCGCTGAGGTCGATAACACAACCGCCAATGAAGATACACGGCTTCCCGGCTTTTCGGTCAATCCGTCCGCTTTCGAGACAACAGCCATCGAATATCTGAACACGCCCGACCTCAATGAAGAGATATTCGGCCCGACCACACTGCTCGTTCGTTCGGGTGAGAAAGAAGAGCTTCTCCGCATCGCACATTCACTCGAAGGCCAGTTGACGGCATCGGTCCACGGCACGGAAGACGATCTTAAAGAATATTCCGATCTGATCGCGATCCTTGAGACCAAAGCAGGACGGCTCATCTTCAACGGCTTTTCGACCGGTGTCGAGGTCTGCCCTTCTATCGTCCACGGCGGTCCATATCCGGCAACGTCGGACAGCCGATCAACCGCGGTCGGCTCGCGTGCGATCACTCGTTTTGCGCGTTTGGTCTGCTATCAGAATTTTCCGCAGAGCGCCTTGCCGGACGAATTGAAAGATGAAAACCCGATGAACATCTGGCGAATGGTAGACGGCCAGGTTGTCAAAGCCACGAGCAGTAGCTATCGGTCGGGAAACTAGCCGCTGGCATTGGAGTTCTGTGGATTACTCCGAATCGAACCCTGACAACTTCAAGACAAACTCCGGCACCTTGGGTTCATCGCTGACGATGAACTCCCTTCCTTTTTCGCGGGCCCATCGGTGGAGCCACGAGATGCCCGCGGGGCCGACGTAAGTGTCGGGCAGGCGATATGCCTCATCTTTCAGAGCGTCTTCCAAGGTGACGAACTTATACCCGCGCCGCTTGAACATCGCGGCGAGCTCGTCGAGGTAATCCGAATTGATGAAATTCGCATGAATCAAAAGCGTCTGGCCTATTTCGCGGCCGAACAGTTTCATCGACTGTCGCTCCCAATAGTCAAGCTTTGCCTCCATGTAGGGCAAATATGCATCGCCGACCCTTTTCATCATTCTGCTATCGCCGCTATCAAACGTGATATCGTAGGCCCGCGAGAAAATGTAGTCGGCGTTATCAAAACTGATCGGAGCGATGGTGTACCGGTGCTGTTTTAGAAATGCATCGAATTGAGCCTTCACCTCCAGCGATCGCCCGGTCTGCAAAAAGGGATGACGAAAGAATCGGATCTCGCGTTTCCTTTTTGCGAGCAACTCGCGCGTAATAGATTCGCCTTTCAGCAGGTCCGATTGATATTCGGCCAAGGGTATCTGGTTTAGGCTCCGATGCGAGTACGTGTGGTTGCCCAGTTCCAGTCCCGCGTCCAGCCACATCCGCAGCAGGTCGACCTGCTGCTCGTCGCGCTTTCCGTTCTTGTACAGTTTGCTCTCGTTGACGAACCCGATTGCGGGTATCCGGGCTTTTTTGATATGGCCGAGCAACTTCCTGGTAATGCTTCGCCGATTCTTTAGATCGGCCCGGGTCGAAACCACCGGAAGGTCGTCGATGGTGACGGCGATGGTCCGTTCCCCGGGTTGAGCAAAAACGGACGTCGCCGTGAGACAGAGAAGGAGCAGTATGAGTTTCATAAAGGAAGCAGGTCATTTCGCAAAGACCTGTGAGAAATCGTTGAAGCCCTTAAACTCCAGGGCGTTGCCGCTCGGGTCTAGAAAGAACATAGTCGCCTGTTCTCCAGGTTCGCCCGCGAAACGGATCTTAGGTTCGATGATGAATTCAACGCCTTTGGCCTTCAGGTTCTCGGCCAATTCCTTCCACGCGGCCATTTCCAACACGATCCCGAAATGCGGAACGGGAACGTTGTCCGCATCGACGTGGTTCGTCGCTTTAACGCCCACACCGCTATCGGCAAGATGCGTCACTATCTGATGGCCGTATAGGTCAAAATCTATCCAGCGCTCTGAACTTCGGCCCTCTTCGCACCCGAGGACACCGACGTAGAATGCTCGTGCGGCTTCGAGGTCATGAACAGGAAAGGCGAGATGGAATAAGTTCTTCATAAACTCGTAAAGGCCACGCGGGGCACACTTCCCCGCGGTCGTGTTTCCGCCTCATACCGCCAGCTTGGCCAGCTGTCTGATCGCCCCAAGATGATATGCCGAATGGGCGACCAGGCCGATCGCCATGCCGGCCTTGACCTCAGTCCAGTCACGGTCCTCGGCGAGGCAGCGAAGCGAGTTTTCGTAGGCGCTCCTGACGCTTTCACGCAGTGCGTTCCATTCGGGATCGGTGACGGTTTCTATCAGCCAGCTATCTTCCCAATTGACCCGCTCCGTGCGGCCGTTGAGGAACTCACACAGGCGGTCAAGATAGAACTTGGCATGCTCCGTCTGTGCGGCAATGGTCGTTCCGTGAAATTGGCGCGATGCTGTCTCGGCGCCGATCTCGCCGAGCGTCTTAAAACATCCGACGCCGCGGTCGAGATAGGCGCTCGGCCGGCCCTCGGGAGAGCCTTCGAAAGTCTCGCGGAGGAGATATGCGATCGACTCAACAAACGTCCTTACGGAAGTGTCGCTTATTGCTGGTGCGGTTTCCATTTGTGCTACCCTCAGAAATTGCGTGAATGAAAATCTAGAAAAACTCATCGCCGCAACCGCAAACAGCCTTGCGGACGGCACATTCGTCAAGCTCGTTTTAAGCAATTATAACGGCCAGGAACCGGGTCTGCAAAAGATTTTTGTCCGGATCGTCGATACGAAGCGCGGGAAGCGGCTTATGTTTCAGGCGCGGTTCGATACTCGTGAGATCGCAAAGAATTTCGCGATTCACGATGTCTCGAAGGAGATCCGCACACGGCTTGCATCCGGATTCAAAAACGCTCACCTGTTTACAACCGGCGGCGATCTCCAGCTGACCGTGGGCAAGCGAAATTCCAGACTCGTGAAAAGCAAGGCGTCCGCCAATTGGCCGGCCTCCGCATCTCATGACCGGCAAAAAAAGACGCTCATCGATCCGAACGCCTTTTATCTGAACGCCCTTGGAATCTCGAATGACAAAGGCGAGATCAAGCCAAGCCAGCAAGACAAATGGCGGCAGATCAATAAATTCGTCGAGATACTGGCAGGCCTTATCGAGGCGTCGCCGATCAAAGGCAAGCATAAATTGCGGATCGTGGATATGGGTTCGGGCAAGGGCTATCTGACCTTCGCCGCATATGATCATCTTGTGAATGGGCGCTCATCCGACACGAAAGGGAGTCTCGGTATCCAGATGACCGGGATCGAGCAACGTCGCGAACTTGTTGATCTATGCAATCAAATTGCGGCGGCTGGCGGGTTCGATGGGCTCAAATTCGTCGGGGGCAAGATCGAGGATTTTGACGCATCGGGGACCGATATCCTGATCGCGCTCCATGCGTGCGACACGGCCACGGACGACGCTTTGTACAAGGGGATCGCCGCCAACGCTTCGATCATTATAGCGGCCCCGTGCTGCCATAAACAGGTAAGGAAGCAGATGAGGCCGCCCGAATTGCTGGCCGGAATTCTTAAACATGGCGTGATGCTCGAACGAACTGCCGAAACTATCACCGACGGCCTTCGTTCGCTTCTGCTTGAACGCGAGGGTTATTCGACAAAGCTTTTCGAATTCGTCCCGACCGAGCACACCCCAAAAAACAATATGTTGACTGCCGTGAGACGTCCGGTGAAGGCCAACCCCGATTCTATCGACAAGCAGATCGCGGCGATAAAAACTTCCTTCAATATACGCGAGCAGCGGCTGGACACACTCCTGACTGATGATGCTTAGGCGGCGTGGCTGTTGGCGACGAGGGTCGGGTAATTGCCCGACCAGCAAGCATTGCACGTGGAGGACGCGTCAAGTCCAATGGCCGCGAGCATTCCTTCCAGCGATAGGTACCCAAGCGAATCGGCACCGATGTACTGGCGGACCTCGTCGTCCGACATTCGGGATGCGATCAGGTCTTGTCGATGCGGAGTATCGACGCCGTAATAGCACGAATGCGTCGTCGGCGGGCACGAGATGCGCATATGCACCTCTTTCGCACCGGCCTCGCGAACCATTTCGACAAGCTTTTTTGAGGTAGTTCCGCGAACGATCGAATCATCGACAAGAACGACACGCTGGCCGTGGATCAGGTCTCTGATCGGGTTCAGTTTCAGCCGAACACCGAAACTGCGGATCGACTGCGAAGGTTCAATGAACGTACGGCCGACATAGTGATTGCGGATGATGGCCTGCCGGTAATTTATGCCCGACTGTTTTGCAAATCCGATGGCCGCCGCAACGCCCGAATCAGGCACGGGGACAACGAGGTCCGCGTCCGCCGGATGCTCGATGGCGAGCTGCTTGCCCATCTTGTGCCGCGATTCGTTCACCGAGCGGCCGTAGATTATAGAATCGGGACGCGAAAAATAAACGTGCTCGAATGTGCAGACGGCTTTTCTCTTTTCGGGAAACGGACGACGAGATTCTATTCCGCTGCCCGTGATGATCAGCATTTCTCCCGCTTCGATCTCGCGGACGTATTCGGCGTCGATCAGATCGAAAGCGCAAGTCTCCGACGCAACACACCACGCATCGCCAAGTTTGCCGAGATTCAATGGCCGAAATCCGCGCGGATCCCGCACCGCGATCAGCGAATCGGGCGTAAGGAACAAAAGTGAGAAGGCCCCTTCGGTTTCCTTCAGGACCGATTCGATCGCCTCGACAACACTCTTTGCCCTTGTCCGCGCGATACTGTGAAGAATGGTTTCGGTATCGGACGTGGAAGAAAAGATCGCACCGTCTCTTTCCAGTTCGCGGCGCCGAGCCTCGGCAAACGGTAAGTTTCCATTATGACAAACTGCGATATCACCGTGCTGGCAGGTGACCGAGAACGGCTGGACTTCCTTGATCGTGTTTCGGCCGCTGGTCGAATAACGCGTATGGCCGATCGCCGACGAACCGACAAGGCGGTTGAGCACATCCTCGTTCAACACATCTGCAACCAGTCCCTGGGATCGGAACTGATGAAGGTCACAGCCGTCACTCGAGACAATACCGCAGGCTTCCTGGCCGCGGTGCTGCTGGGCAAACAGGCCAAGCTGGGTGAGCGTCGATGCTTCAGGGTGGTTCAAGATCCCGAAGACGCCGCATTCCTCGTGAAACTTGTCCAAGAGAAGATCCATATATGTATATCTTACCTGAATGCGACGCGCTATTCGAGGTTTGCGGCGACGACGCAGACCCGATCTCAGCCGTCATCAAGACCGGATCTACTTCTTGGCACGTCCAAAGTTAACGCGGAGTCCAGTTGAGAGCAGCATGTCATTCTTTTCGGCTCCTCCGACCGGCGCACTATTGAACCGGTCGCCGAGAGTGACGTGCCATCCAAGCCAACTGTTTATATCACCCAGAAGCGAAGCGTCGAGCAGCGCCCTGAATCGTCCCGGATCGCTGACGTTCGGATAGACAGCGAGTCGCTGAGTCAGCCTCATCCGCGGGTTGATCTTGAAGGTCAATTCGTCGCCGACCATAATTTCCACCGATTTGCGATTCAGCCCCGTGTCGAAATACTCCATGTTGTAGGAGGCTCCGCCGAAAAGGTCGAGCGAAGTACGTTCGCTGCGAATGGCCCGGTATCCGACACCGCCTCCGAAAACCGACCGAAGGTCGAGAAGCTGAGGTGAATCGTGCTCAAAATCAGCCGACCCGAAAACGAACACCTTTGGACTTACGTTGTAGTCATAGCGGCCGCCAAACCAGATAGCATCCGCGGTCGTCACCGATATACCGGTAGTAGAATTGCTTGCCTTGATCGCATTTGCGTAAACGCTGATCTTATCGCGCGTCGTTTCGCGAGCGGCCCTTGCCCCGGCCGTAAATGCCCGGGTTTCCGAATTTCCAGACGTAAGGCTGAAGCCGACGTCTGCCGAACCGGTCCAAAGGTCACCGAATCCAGGATTCAGCAAACGGTCGCGTTCCTCTTCGAACTTAAGCTGCTCGGCGTCGTTGCGGACCGCCTCGACCTTCTGTTTCTCAACCGTCACCGTTCCCGCATCCTTTGTTGTGATCTCCAGATCGCCGTCTTTCTGAGCGACCGTTCCCTTGATAAGCTGACCGTCGGCTAGTTTGATGTTCAGGTTCTGATCGGCCGATATCTTCTCGACCGAGGCCCATAGGACCGTTACCACACCGGCGGATTCCGTTTCGATAACTATCTTGTCACCGTCTTTCTTCAAGATCTTTCCCGTAAGGCGATCACCGTTCTTGAGAAAGATCTGATCGGCAAAGATCGGAGTACTTCCGATTAAGACCAAGGCACAGATAATAGTAAGCGTGAGTATTCTTGACATAGATCCTCCTTGAGTTAATCAACTGATTGTTTGAGAGTGGTTTGTGATGCAGGTAAATTGTAGCGAATTGGCAGCAACGCAACAAGTTGGGGTCACCCACAGCAGTCTTGCTCCGGGCGCTGACAAATTGGGAACTCCAAACGGGCGTGATTCTGGCTCTCGGACGTGTGATCCGCCACCCTGTAAGCTGTCCGTTTAAACCTGACCTAAACTCGTCAGAACATTTTCACTGAATGCACCTGAGATCTATCGGCAATTCACAACTGTCATCAAACTCAGAGGCCGCTCCAACTGCTAACTCAGCGATCTCTTCGGCATCGTCTAGACGATCGTAGGTTGAGAATAGTGATCCTAATGCGAAGTTCCTCCCGGAACCGATTGCCCAAAACCTTTCGTATTCGTAGACCTCACGCCAGGTGAACATACCAAATATTCCTTGAGGCGACGCGATGAGGGCATCGATCTGACTCGATTCGTAATCTGGATGATCTTCACTATCAAAAGTGTTTAGATAATATTCTTCCTTCAGAATGGCATGCATCCGAAGGTAGGACGAGAAGATCTCGCGCTCGCTATTGAATGAAAGTTCGTCTCTGTATCGGCGGAGCAGGTCAGCGAGCACGTGCTCATGCGCCGTGGCTCCAACCGTACCGATAAAGGAATCTCCGAACACCTGAATCTTCGTCCGACTACGCAGGTAGATCGACTTAATGTTTATAGATCCCAGGCTGTAGTTTCGATCCGCGGCGATGACGATCTTATCGTTCTTTTTGACGACGACTATAATAGACATAACAAAGCAAATTAACTCTAAACTGCCGGTAGAATACGCCCGCGACATTCACCCAATCCGATGCGTCGGAAGCCTTCGCGTTCGCAGTAGCCTTTCATTATTACCTCGTCGCCGTCTTCGAGGAAACGTCGCTGTTCGCCGGACGGCAATTCGAGCGGCTCGGTGCCGCGCCAGGTGAGTTCGAGCAGGCAGCCGCGTTCCGATTTTTCTTTGCCGCTCACAGTGCCGGTCGCCATCAGGTCGCCGGTTTGCAGGTTGCAGCCGTTCGAGGCGTGGTGCGTAAGCATCTGCCCGATGGTCCAGTAAAGATCTTTCGTGTTCGAACGGCTCAGGCGATGCGGCTCGATATTTTCGGTCCGCATCCGTTCGGTTTGGATATAGACCTCAAGGTTGATGTCGAGGCCTCCGAATTTTCGGTTCTGCTCGTCGTTCAGATAGTCAAGCGGCTGCGGGTCGTCCGGGTCGCGTTCGAACGCCGGCGTTCTGAACGGAGCCAACGCCTCCATTGTCACAACATACGGCGAGATCGTTGTCGCGAAATTTTTTGCGAGGAAAGGCCCAAGCGGCTGATATTCCCACGCCTGTATGTCACGCGCCGACCAGTCGTTCACAAGGCACACGCCGAAGATGTGCTCCTCGGCGTCTTTGATGTTTATCGGCGTGCCGAGTTCGTTTCCCTTCCCGACAAAAAAGCCAAGCTCCATTTCGTAATCTAAACTTTTCGACGGAATAAACACCGGCGGCTTTTCGGCATCGCTGCGATTCTGCCCATGCGGCCTCTTTATATCGGTTCCGCTTATCACAATCGACGACGCCCGTCCGTGATAACCGATCGGCACATACTTGTAATTCGGCATCAACGGATTGTCCGGCCGAAACATCGACCCGACATTCGTGGCGTGGAAGATGGAACAGTAGAAGTCGGTGTAGTTGCCGATCCAAAACGGGTCTATGAGTTCGACTCCCGAGGCGTCTAGCAAGCATTGATCCGCAGCTTCACGTAATTCCGTTCTTGCGTCCTCTTTAAGTGCTTCAATAAGCTGCTGACGAATCGTGGAACGAACTTCCGAAGTCCAGTCCACGATTTCCTCGATGTTCGCTTCGACGTGTGGCTGCCGAGGGAAAACACCTCGCGGATTGCACATCTCAAGATCAAGAATTTTGTTGCCGATCCGAATTCCGGTATACGGCACCCAATTCGTACTCTTTCTATACCTACAAAACGGCAAATTCTGTATCGGAAAATCGGTATCCGGGTCGTTGGCGGATTCGACCCAGCTTCGCAGATTCGGGTCATGGGTTTCGTTGATCTCGTAGGTCATATTTATTCTTCTACACCCTCGCTACGGCTCAGGTTTCTGCCTCAAAGGCGGAAACACGACCGGTAGGGAGTGTGCCTCCCGGTCATGTACAAATCTCAGTCTAGCACTACTCAACTGTGGCGGCAGATGGTTTGTTTTTGGCAGACTGGCCTCGCCTCAACAGGGCACACTCCCTACCGGTCGTGTTTCTGCCGGGAGTACACTCGCTGCTGCCGCTCGTTCAAAAGTCCGGCAGATCGTCTCCTTGACCGTTGACCGTATAGTCGATTGCTCTCTCCACGTTAGCAGGCTTCCACAAATACCGAGTGCTCCCGCCGCGGGACCAGACGCGTTGATCGGTCCCGATTAGATTTGCCTCCCTTAGTTCCCGCGTGGCGTTTGACTTGAAGGCGTTCATGATCAGGTTCGGCGGTGCCTGCGCGGACGCTACTATATGCGCGTGATTGGTTCTGACGTGAATCGCGGACAGTCCAAAAATACGATGTGCGCAGACGTTCCGGATAGCTGATTCAACAACGGCTCGTTGCCGACCGTTAAGCAAAAACGCCTCAGAACTCATATTCCTTTCCATTGTTACCGAATAGACCGGATCGAGCCCTATCCGTTCCGCGCCGTAAAGATTTTTCCGGTGCCTGTCCACTGAACCTCGCTGGTCGCCGTGGAGCCACGTGCCGTGGGTCCTGATGGTGATGAGGTAGGCTAGGGGAAATTGATTATCGTCCCATTCGTGATCAGACATAGTTATTTGTACGGGGCACACTCCCTACCGGTCGTGTTTCTGCCGGTGGCCGGTTTGTAAGGGGCACACTCCCTACCGGTCGTGTTTCTGCCTACAGCAGCCCGAGGCCCTGCAGGTCCTCGACAGGCTCGGTGAACGAGCATGAGCCAAACGAGATCATGCCTTTTTTTCGCAGGTATTCGAGATGCGAGGCGGTGAGGACGTGCTCGTTGCGCCAGGCCACCTGGTCGTTTTGGAAGGCAAAGGCCTCGTCGAACTCTTCTTCCATCAGGTCCTCCAACAGGCTGACGCGATAGCTTTCGCGTGCAAAGGCGGTCATCAGCAGGACGTTCAGAAACCCGTGCATCGTGCCCTTCGGAGGGTTCGCCGCGTAGGTGAGCGGGCGGAAGCAGCGGATCGGGTGGTGCAGGCCGGCGGTGGCTTTGAACGGCACATTGGCGGCCATGCAGGTGCGGACGAACCGCACCACCTCGCGCGTCGGCGGAAAATCCTCGCGCGTCGTTCCACCGGTGCGCATCTTTGCCCGCTGTTTTTTGATCGCCAGCGTCGACAGTAGGTCGGCAAAATTCTCTCCG
Organism: Pyrinomonadaceae bacterium; assembly: GCA_050250045.1. Taxonomy (GTDB): domain Bacteria; phylum Acidobacteriota; class Blastocatellia; order Pyrinomonadales; family Pyrinomonadaceae; genus OLB17. The sequence continues at coordinate 139,771 of JBFWPK010000004.1, forward strand.
GTCGAAATTTCGAAATAAGTTTCAAGATCGCCGGGAAGCGCGGTCACCGTGTTCTCGATCTTTGAAACGGTATTCGCCTTTACCTCAAGTGAATCGCAAACCGCACGCGTGCCGTTCTCAGTGTTGAACAGCTTGATGTCCCGAATTGTTGATGCGATGTCCTCGCCGGCCAAAACACTAAGACGCCACGGATCGCCATCGGTCAGATACGGTTCCGCGGCTTCAAGAAACTCGCTTAGCCTCGCGACAGGCAGCACAAATCTGCCAAGCATCCACCTGTGCGGGCCGCTCCGGTACGCGGCGTAATTCGCGACGGCCTCCTTCATCGAGATCATCGATGGCGGAAACAGTCCCGCGTAATCGACGATTCCCGCTAACAGCGTGCTGACAGATTGTTTAGGCGGTGGGGCCGCCGGCTGAACATTCATTTTCGTGATCTCGCAGGGCGAACTTGTATCTTAAAATCATAGAATTTCTTCTGGAGATTTACAAACGGTTTTAATGGCGGCCTTGCTTTTATCGGGTGTGCCCTTTGGATCTCCCTTGCGTTTCTTTGTAGGCTCCGCTACCTTGCGTACCGATTTGCATTTGGCGGAAAACATACGTTATCTTTTCAACAATCCGCTCCCGGAAAATTAGAAAAATGAGAGTTCTAGGGATAGACCCAGGCAGCGAAACGCTCGGCTGGGGCGTTGTCGAGGGCAGCGGGAACAAGTATTCGCTGGTAGAGTTCGGCACGGTCCGATCTAATCCGCGACAGGCGTTTTCCAAGCGGCTGGCGAAGATATTTGCGGGCGTCGAGGGGGTGGTCGAACGGCTTACACCGGATGCGATTGCGATCGAGGAAGCGTTCTATTCGGTCAATGTAAATGTCGCGATGAAACTCGGCCAGGTTCGCGGTGTAATGCTGCTTTTGGCAGAGCAGCGAGGGCTGACGATCGCCGAGTACGCGCCGCGGCTAGTCAAAAAGACCGTTGTCGGTTACGGCAATGCCGAGAAGCAGCAGGTCGGCGAGATGGTTCGAATTTTGTTGGGCTTGAAAGCCGCTCCGACGCCTCATGACGCCGCCGACGCGCTGGCGATAGCGATCTGCCATTTTCATCATTTCAAAGGGCAGAAACACGACCGGTAGGAAGTGTGCCTCTTCCGGCCCGGAAATTGAGACATCCTCTCTACGACCCCGGAAAATATTATGACCTCACGCCGAATAGCTCTCGTTATCTTGATCACAACCCTGCTTGGCCTCACTGCCGATGCCCAGAGGCGTAACCGTCCGAGGAGTTCGAAGGCCGCCCGTGTTAAGGCGAAAGAGATCGGCAGCCGGGGTGTTGTTATGGACGAAATGCTTTCTGTTCTGCGATCGCGGCCGAGCCTTTATGCCGAGCCGATCCAGCGTATGCGTCGTGGACGGGTGGTACGGATACTTGGAATCTCCGAGGCCGATGGGGTCAGGTTTTTTCGTGTTTCTGCTCCGCCGAACAATACAGGATGGGTGCAGGCAGATGCCATCTTCGGCAAGTTTCGCGAGGGAGACGATGTCCGCCTTGCCCGACTTGTGCAAGCTTCACGGGGCTTTGAACAGATCGAGCTCGCTTCCGCATTTCTCGACCTTTTCCCGCAGTCACCGTTTCGCCCGGCGATCCTCCTTCTATATGGCGACTTGGTTGAGGAGGCTGCTGCAAAGCTCTCAAAGGACGCGGCTTCGCGGCTGGACCGACGGGAGATGGCGGCTTCGGCGGGCCCGATGCATAGCTATTATCTGAATTTCAATATGCTGGACCGCTATCGCCGACTGGGAATAATCTTCCTGTTCAATCCCTCGACGCGACTCTACCATTACGAAGGGTCAAGTTGGCGGGAACTGGCCGCAAAATTTCCGGGCTCGAGCGAGGCATCCGAGGCTCAAAATCGGGTTGAGTCATTAGCAATGAAGATGGGCCGAACGCCCGCGACGTCGCCATAATGCGGATTTGGGCAGCGCTATCGAGCGAAAGATGGTCCATCGCGTCGTATTCAAGAAAGGAGTTTGGAAGATTGCATGACGCCGGCATATGAACAGTTGATGCACGATCCCGATCTGCAGGCGGAGCGCGGGCCGCGCGGTACCCTTATTTTCGCGGACGGCGATGGCTACTGTGTTGTCGGGCCGGAGTTTGTTAGTGTTGAAGAGAGCGATTGTTACGCGTACGGCGAAACGCGCGAACAGGCGATCGCAAATTATTCGGTGAGGATGATGGCGGAAAATGACAAGGAGAGATAAGAACACAGTCGCTATCGCTCCCGGTTCTTACAAGAGGTGCTATCGCCAGCGGTGCTGACAAGGAGGAACTATGCCAGGAACAGTTAAACTTCACAGGGTTTTTAAGTGTAAGCCGGAGCGTGTTTACAAGGCATTCATCGACGCAGATGCGATGGCCAAGTGGCTGCCGCCGAACGGATTTACGGGGAAGGTGCATGAGATGGACGCCCGTGTGGGCGGAATCTATCGTATGTCGTTCACCAATTTTTCGACCGGCTCGAGCCATGCGTTCGGCGGTGAATTTCTTGAAATGGTCGAGAACGAACGTATTCGTTATACCGACAAATTCGAGGACCCAAACCTGCCCGGTGAAATGGAAACGATTGTCGATATCAAAGCTGTTTCCGTCGGAGCGGAATTGACTGTCGAGCAAAACGGAATTCCTGACATGATCCCGGTCGAAGCCTGCTACCTCGGCTGGCAAGAATCGCTGCGTCTGCTCGAAATGCTGGTCGAGGCCGAAGTGCCGGATGCGGCCTAGACGTGCGGCAGACCTCGAAGACGCGTGAACTATCGAGTTTCGGGGGGGTGTTGCCTTTTTCATGTCCAGCGAGCGGATGGACTTTTCCGACCCACTGAGCGTCTAAAGCAGGTGACGCAAGGAGCCGCGGATGAAAAAATTGGCCTCACTGATCCTACTCATTGTCCCCGTCGTTGTTCCGGCCCAAACTACTATAACGATAACGAACGGTAGTAGGAATATAGGGAAAGCCCGCGAACGCCGTGCCCATGTTTGGGCGAACCCGAACCCCGCAGACACGGTTTTTGACCGATGGACGGGGAACACGGCTCTTGTCGAGGATATTTATTCGGCCTCTACGTTGGTGAATCCGCTTGGAAAGAACATTGAGCTGACGGCCACTTATAAAGCGGCTCCAGGTTGGGAACTGACCGAAGAAACGATCAATGGCGTGAATGTTCTGTATTACATTCCGCAAGATCCTGTCGGGATTATCTTTCGGCTCCACGGCACGGGCGGCAGTGCACAGTCCACATTATCGAGCGTCGAGAGCCGTCTGTTCTCGAACGACGCAGTGGCTGCTGGCTTTGGCATCATTGCATTGGACAGCGTCGATAGGACAAACGGCGAGTGGAGCCTGGGCCCGCCGCCCAACAACCCGGACATAACCAACATTCAGTTCGTTATCTCAGACTTTCAACAACGCGGCTTGATGTCGCCGAACGAGCGGCTCTTTGCTCAGGGGACATCACGCGGCGGGATCTTCTCGTCTCTGGTCGTTTACTATCTCAATTTCCAGGCGGACGCGATCTATATCGCGTACGGAGCAAATCTGATAATGCCGCAAACGGCCGTACCGACGATCTTTTGCCTGGCCGCGAATGACGATCAATCCATGGTCGGGCCGGAAGGAAATCAGAACGCCTACAACCAGGTCATCAATCTGCAAAGCCGCGGTATTCATGCGAGCTACAATCTGCACCAGCCGTCTCCAGTCTATCCTGAACGGTTTTGGCGGATCGCGAACCTGACCGTTGACGACTCGCGTGCGATCTACAATGCGCTCAAGAACAATGGATTTCTCGATAGCCGCGATTTTCTGATCGAGAATCCGAGAAGCTCGAACTGGCAGTCAGTGATCCCGTCACAATACCAGTTGTATATGACCGGGATCAGCACGGTACTCGGGTCGTCGTATGCGAATCACAGCTTTTACAGCGACTACAACAGCCGCGTGCTGCGATTTTTCGTGGCGGCGTTAAACAAGCCTGGCCGGTGATCCCGTAAGAAACTCGACTATCTGCGATTTATCAAACTCGCGACAAAGCCGGCTCCGAAGCCGTTGTCGATGTTTACGACGGTTACGTTTGAGGCGCAGGAGTTTAGCATTCCTAACAATGCGGCGAGGCCGTGGAAGGAGGCCCCGTAGCCGACTGATGTCGGGAGGGCGATGACGGGGACGGCGACGAGGCCGCCGACAACGCTTGGCAAAGCTCCTTCCATGCCTGCGGCGACGATGACGACGCGAGAGTTTTGCAGCCGCTCGCGTTCGGACAGAATTCGATGAACGCCCGCGACGCCCGCGTCCCAGATGCGGCTGACGCGATTCCCCATTGCTTCGCAGGTTAACGCAGCCTCCTCGGCTACGGGAATATCGCTGGTACCGGCGGTGCAGACAGTAATTTCTCCGATCCCAAGATCTGTCGAGTCGCGTAAGACGCGGATCATTTTGGCTGATTCGTGCCACTCGGCGTCGGTGTAGATGTTGCGGACCTGGCCGAATACTTCGGACGTGGTCCGCGTGACCAAAACATTCGGCGAACGAGCGACTATCTTTTCGAAGATTCCGCAGACCTGGTCCGGCGTTTTGCCCATCCCAAAGATCACTTCCGGAAATCCTTGTCTTGATGCTCGGCCGTGATCGACACGGGCGTAGCCGATGTCTTCGTAGGAAAGGTTTTTGATCGCGTCGGCGGCCTGATCGTCGCTAAGCTCGCCCTCGGTGAGTCGTCCGAGGATGTATTTAAGATCGTTCGTGTTCATTCGTGAAGGGATAGAGTAGCAGATTTGCGTGCAGATACCGGCGCGTGGGCAAGGGCTTGATCGAAACATGGGCATTAAGCCCTTGCCCACGCGCGGACTTCCGCATTGAGCGCGAAAGCGATACTATTTCGACAACTTTATGGAACTTACGTTTGCGATCACCGGGGCATCGGGGGCGGTTTATGCCAAGCGGACACTTGAGCTGATCGCCGAAAGTGGTGCGGTCGAAAGGATCAACTTGATAATGTCCTCAACGGCGGCGACCATCGCTCAAGTGGAACTTGGCGTGAACCTGAAAGACGCGGCCGGCTATGAGATCAATGATTGGCTGGGCCTCGAGCCGGAATCGCGGCTGATTCGGCCTTGGCGGTTGGACAATTTTGCGGCGAAGCCTTCCTCCGGGTCATATAGGCAGGCCGGGATGCTGATCGTGCCGTGTTCGATGGGAACGCTTGGGGCGATCGCGAGCGGGGCCGGGACGAATCTTATTCATCGCGCCGCGGACGTGACCTTAAAAGAAGGCCGAAAACTCGTGCTCGTACCGCGTGAAACTCCCTTTAGTTCCATACATTTGGAGAATATGCTGAAACTTTCTCACGCCGGTGCGCGAATTCTTCCGGCAAATCCGGGCTTCTATCACCGTCCTAAAAGGATTGAGGACCTTGTCGATCATCTTTGCTACCGCATTTTGGACCAGTTCGACATTCCTCATTCGAGAAAAACTCAATGGACGGGCGAGGAGGTCGCCGAAGGATAGAATCTATGAGAATCGTGGTAATGTTCGTGTTTCTGCTGGCCCTCTCGGGCGTCGGGTTGGGACAGGAGCGTTTTGTTAGGCCGGTCGATTCGGCGGCTGAAGATCCGTCGTTTCTCGCGTTTCGCACAAAGCTGATCGCGGCGGCCGAGCGAAAGGATGCGGCGTTCATCCTGAGAATTCTTGATCCGAGAATAAATTTGAGCTTCGGCGGTCACGAAGGAATTGCGGACTTCAAGTCGATGTGGAAGATCACTTCGAGGAACACGAAGTTTTGGGAAGAATTTCTGCCCGTGATCAAGAACGGCGGGACGTGGTGGAAGGGCACGTCTGTCGATAAAATATTCTACGCCCCCTATACGTTCGATTCATTCCCGGAAGATATCGATGCGTTCACGCACGAGGCAATTTTCGGCTCTAACGTAAACCTCCGTGAAGGGCCGAGCACTCGATCGCGGGTGATGGCCCAGTTATCGTACAACGTGGTCACCGTCGAGACGGACCCGGACACCGAAGCGGGAAAGATCCGCGAAACTCGCGGGTGGAGCAAGGTGAGGACGCTTGGAGGCCTGTCGGGTTGGGTGAGGAACGATCTTGTCCGCAGTCCGATCGATTACCGTGCCGGGTTTGAAAAGAAACGCGGCGTTTGGAAGATGGTGGCGTTTATTGCGGGTGATTAACGTCGGGACAGCCTGGAGCGCCTCGCGTTTGCGGCACCTCGCACTCGCCGCGCGGCCCGTCCTGACAGCGATTCAGTCATCTTGACTTTATGAAAACGGCTGAGAGATTTTCGAACCGCGTAGACAATTACGTTAGATACAGGCCCGGCTATCCAACGGAAGTGCTGGGGTTGTTTCGTGAGCGGATGGGCTTGACGACAGATTCTATCGTCGCGGATGTCGGATCGGGAACGGGACTATCCGCCCGGCTTTTTTTGGAGAACGGCAATGTCGTTTTCTGCGTTGAGCCGAATGCGCGGATGCGGGATGCCGCGAGCGGGTTTCTAAAAGCGTTCGATGGGTTTCAGACAATTGACGGGAATTCGGAAGCAACGACGCTGCCGGATGATTCGGTCAATTTTGTCATTGCGGCCCAGGCGTTTCATTGGTTCGAACCCGAAGCGACGCGGCGCGAGTTTTTGCGTATCCTCAGGCCCGGCGGACACATCGCCCTGATCTGGAATCAGCGGCAGTTGGACTCAACACCATTCTTGCGAGAATATGAGGAATTTCTGCTCGAGTTCGGGAATGATTACCGAATCGTCAGGCACGAAAATGTCGACAACGCCCGGCTTAAGGCATTCTTTCAAAAGGACTTTCAGACGTCCGTATTCCCAAACTCGCAGGTGTTCGATCTAGAAGGATTATTGGGCCGCGTGCTGTCTTCTTCCTACATGCCGTCCGAGTCGGATGAACGTTTTCCACAGATGAAAAATGAACTGCGCGCTCTTGTTGCGAAACACAGCGAAAACGGTAATATAGAATTACTCTACGACACCACGGTCTACTACACGTAGATTTAGCCCTATGTCCAGCAATATCGGAACGAAACCCCAAATGAAGACGATCACTGTCGCCCATTCACCAGATTCGGACGACGCTTTTATGTTTTACGGTCTCGCAACTAATAAGCTCGAGACCAACGGACTAAAATTCGAACACACCCTGAAGGACATCCAGACACTGAATGTAGACGCCAGGAACGGTGTTTACGACGTGACGGCGATCTCGTTCCACGCATACGCTTATGTCGCGGATAAATATGCGTTGCTGCCGCACGGCGCGAGTATCGGCGACAAGTATGGCCCGATCCTTGTTTCGCGTGAGCCGCGTAAGCCGGAAGAAATCGGCGGGATGACGATAGCTATTCCAGGCGAATTGACGAGCGCATTTCTCGCCCTGCGTATCTACAACAAGGACTTTGCGTATAAAGTAGTGCCCTTTGACCAGATCATTGACGCGGTGAAAAAGGGCGATGCGGACGCGGGCCTGCTTATTCACGAAGGCCAATTGTTTTACAAACAAGAAGGACTGGACAAGGTGCTCGACCTGGGCGAATGGTGGCACGAGAGGACCGGCCTCCCGCTGCCGATGGGCGGAAACGTCATTCGCCGCGAACTCGGGCCGGAGCTGATGAAGAAGGTCTCGTACCATTTGCACGAGAGCATTCTCTATTCGATGGAAAACCGCGAGGACGCACTTCAATATGCAATGCAGTTCGCGCGCGATATGCCGCCGGAACTGGCTGACCGCTTCGTTGCGATGTGGGTCAACGACCTGACGCTGGATTACGGCGACCGCGGCCGCCAGGCAGTACGCCTGCTGCTTGAGGAGGGACACAGCCACGGAATAATCCCGCACGCCGTCGACATCGAGTTTGTGGACTGATCATTTAGCAAACATCAGTTTGTTTTTGGGCAAGGACCGGCTGATAAAATGGCCGGTCCTTTCGCGCCCCAGAAAGTTATTTATTTTTGTCCGACTCTTTGCTATACTCCGCCTCATCACCCGGAGTCAGGTAAGAATGAACAGGTTTTCCCGCGGTCTGTGCGTGTTGGCCGCCGTACTGTTTGCGGCGGCCGCTATTCCGGCGCAAACGACGGTCGCGTATGTCCTGGAACGCCGCGGGACCTGGACGCTTGGCAATTCGGCATCGGGCCTTACTCCCGGGCAGAAACTGCCGGCCGGCGGTTTCATCAGACGCCGGTCCACATCACCCGATGATTACATCACCATCGTAGATCTTCAGAGAAAAGTGATCGGAAGCCAGAGCTGCAGCAGCAATTGCTCAGGCAGCATCGCTCTCCCGCGTGCATCGAGGACATCGGGGGCAAGGTCCTGGTTCCAGGCGGTGATGGCGGTGATCTTTGCTTCGCCATACAAGGATGATTCGAACTTGATCAGAAGCGGCGGGCTGCCGGAAGGTGTGGTCAAATATGGCGATGGAAATGTCGATCTTAGTTCGATGATCGAACCTGAAGGCACGCAGTATTTGCGCTGGCGAACGATAAAGAAGCCCGCAGCCGGCGAATGGAGCAAGCCTGTGAAGCTTGGCAAAGATATGATCGTTTCGGGGCTGAAGCCGGGGCTTTATGAGATCAATCTGATGCGCAGCAACGGAAGCGGCTATGAGCCAACGGCGTCGTCGTGGATCCTTGTGACGACGCCGGCCGATCATGAAAAGACGAGCGCCGCATTTCAGGAGATGCGAAGGACGACCGATGAATGGGGAACTTCGGTCAGGCCCGAGACCAAGCGGCTTGTTCTGCGGGCCGCGCTTGAGAACCTGACCGAGGGACCTGAGAAATAAGGCTTACCCATGGCGCGAAAACGAATTCGTCGAAAGGCCAGGGCGAAACAGACTGGGAACGGCACGATAGAAACGCGTTCGTCATCAGAACAGGCGAAAGCCACCCAACGAAAAAGCTTTTGGCAGCGTGTGATCAAGTCAGTGCCGCTAGTGGCTCTCGCCCTGTTGTTCACGTTCCTGCTTAATCGCGCCGGCCTTTTTTCTGAATGGGAACGGATGTTTCTGGATATTCAGATGCGAACGTCCATGCCCGCCGAAGACAGCAGTGTAGTCATCGTGGACATCGACCAAAGCGATCTTGCGCAAGTTTTCGGCGGCCAGCGGAGCCCTCTAAACCCAGACGCATTCGAACGCCTGATCGATGCGGTAGCGGGCGGCGAACCCTGTGCCGTAGGCGTGGACATCGACACAGGTTTTGAACAGTTCGGCCGTCTTAGGACGAAGCCGCTCGGCAATTTTGTATGGGTCCGCGATTTTCGAAATGGGGAAAGCATCTCCGCGCAGCCTGTACTTGGAACGGGCCCGTTGCCTTCCGCCGGTCAAACTCCGATCCGGTGGGGCCTTCCGCGAACAATAGCCGAACGCGGCATTACTCGATATTACATGCGGTCGATCAAAACAGTGGAAGGCACTGTTCCCTCATTCGCGTGGTCAGTATTCGAAACGGCCCGCGAACGGTGTGCGGGGATCAAGTTTCCGGACCTTGAGGCGAACGACGAAATGTTGACCATCGGCTTTTCGCGGGGTGCGGGCGGTGAAGGAAGGATCAGGGTACCCGCATCACACATTATAAAATTCGCAGATGGCGGCTGGGAAGATAAGGGCCTTCTGAAAGATAAGATCGTCCTGATAGGCGGGTCGTATGTCACCGAGGACACGCGGATGACGCCGCTTGGGATGATGGACGGCTTTGCGATCAATGCAAACATCATCGAAACAGAATTGCGCGGCGGCGGCGTCAAACCGCCGGGTACCGTAACACTCGTCCTGCTCCTTGCGTTTGACAGCGTGCTGCTGATGGCCCTGTTCCATCTGTTCCAGTGGAACAAGGCGGCCCTGCTGAGCCTTCCTTTCATTCTTGTTCTTTCATTTGCGTGCAGTTTTTTTACCTATTGGTCATTCTCGCATTGGGCATTCTTCGCCCCGGTCATGCTTGGTGTGCTTGCCACCGAAATGTTTGACAAGGCAAAGGACTTTTTCAAGAAGCGGTACAAAGAAGAGATAGCCGAAGCGTACACGGACCTTGGCGGCCAGGCCGGAGGAAAGGAAGATGGGAAAAAGATCTAAAGCTGCGTTACCGTTCGGCGTGGCGATGGTGGCGATCCTTTGCGGCGCTATCCTTGCAGGATGGACACTGCCTGTCCAGTGTCAAACTGCTCCGAGCGGTGTTTCGAATGACTCGCCGGAAATCAAAGCAAAACGCGATCGGGCAAAAGAGATCGCGCGGAAGGCCTTCTCGGACCGCCGGCAAGCCCCAAACGAACTCCGCGAGTCCATCGCAATGGCTGAAGAGGCACGAGCGATGTTTGCCGAACTCGGCGATAAGATCGACGAGGCAGGGATGCTGCTTAGGTCGGCCGAATCTTATGTGAAGTTGGGCGAGAACCGAAAGGCTCTCGAACTTTCACTGCGGGCATGGGACCTGGTCAGCAATGCGGGAGGTGCCGATGAAAAATCGGCTGTCATGGGCCAGCTAGGCATGGTATACACCAAACTCGGCGAAAAACAGAAAGCCCTCGATCATCAGCTGAAAGCCCTGGAGATAGTAAAAGCGGCACCGGAGATGTCCGAGTTTGTACCGCTTGCGATGTTCTTTGTCGGCAGGGCGTATTTTGATCTCGGGAACACAGCCGAGGCTTTCGGGTACTATGACAGGGCTTTGGCGCTTATTGAAAAGAGCAACCGGAAATTCGGCCTCGAAGGCGCGATGAAGCTGCTTGGTGACGCTTACCTGGATCTCGGCCAATACGAGCGGGCCCTTAACTTTTACCAAAGCGCTCTTCACATTTATGAGCAGAAGAACCGCCGTGCGGAGCAGGGATTTATGCTCAGTCATATCGGGAACGCTTACAGCGCTTCCGGTGATCATACTAACGCGGCTTCCAAGTACGCTGAGGCCCTCGACCGAATGAAGGGAAATAAGGCCGGCGAGGCGCTGGTCTTGTCCAGTCGCGGCCTGTTTTACATGAACACCGGGGACCGCGAGAAAGCACGACAAGACTTCAATGTCGCCCTAGAGAGGTCACGGGAGGAAAAGAATGATCTGCTCGCCGCCTTGGCGCTTAATAATCTTGGCCTGTTGGAAAGCCTGCTTGCGGAGTATTCGCCTGCTGCCGAACATTTTCGAGAGGTACTAATATTGACGGAAAAGACGGGAGATAAGCAGCAGTGGGCTGTCACTATGCTCAACCTGGGTTTTCTGAACAACAGCCTGGGCGAACATGATAAAGCCCTTGAGAACTATAGACAGGCGCTGGCCGTGATGGAAATGTTCGGGAATCGGCCGGGCCAGGCGTTTGCCTTAAACAACATGGGGCTTGCCGAGGCCTTGATGGGCGAGAACGAAAAAGCGCTTGCTTTTTACAAGCGGGCCGCATCACTTGACAAGGCACTTGAACAGGTAGGGCTGAACAACCGCGCCGGATTGCTTCTCCGATCGACCGACGTTGAAAACGCTATCCGGGATTATGCAAAATCCCTGGAGTTGAGCCGGGCATCCGGCAATAGAGGTTCCGAAGCCATAACCCTGCAGAACCTTGGCGCGGCGTACCATTTAAAAGGTGATCACCGGACGGCCGTGAGTATGTACGATCAGGCGCTTGAGCTTCATCGTGCTTCCGGCGACCTCAGGAATCAAGCACTTGTTCTTAACAATCTCATGAACTCCTGGAGTGCTCTGGATCGCCCTCGGTTTGCCATTCTATATGGGAAACAGGCCGTGAATATTCTGCAGAGCCTCCGCGGCGGCATCAGGACCTTTGACGCTGATACTCAAAAGAGTTTTCTTTCGACGGTGGACTATGCATACCGGTCCTTGGCGGAATTGTTGATCCGGCAGGGTAGATATCCTGAAGCAGAGGGCGTAATTCGTATGCTGAAGGACGAAGAGTACTTCGAATTTGTGAAACGCGACGGACGCGTGGTGGCGTCGCTCGATGACCGTATGAGCTTTACGGCGTCCGAGAAAGCTGCATTGGGCCTTATTGAATCTGCATTCGCTGATGTTGACATCGTCAGGAAGAAGATCGAAAAGCTCGCGATCGAAAGAACAATTGCATCGGCGGATAAGCGTCCGGCGGTTTTAGCCTCGATCGATGAGGCAAATGCCGAGCTTAACAAGGCTTCTGCCGCGATGCGTGCCGCGATCGCGAAGACCGAGGCTCAGCTTTTGCCTCGCATACCGCCCGAAGCGACGGGCGAACGCGGTACACGCGGCGTCATCAGGGAATGGAATGACCCGCGGACAGCGGTGGTGTCGACCGTCGTTGGCCCGGAGAGTCTTGCGGTGATCGTCACGACCGCCTTTGCTCAGCGTGGTTATGTGCGCAAGATACCGGAGGCACAGCTCAGGAAACTGGTTGACGATCTTCGCTCTTCGATCACGAAAGCCCCGTTCGAGCCGAGCGATCCGCGGCCGGCGGCACAGGCGCTTTATAATGAGTTGGTAAAGCCGATCGAAAAGGACCTGCGGGCCGCGAACGTGCGGACGGTGGTCTGGTCTTTGGATAAATTCCTTCGCTACGTGCCGGTGTCGGCGCTTTGGGACGCGAAGCAAGGCTATGTTGTGCAGCGGTACGCAAGCGTCGTTCTTGCATTGGCCGGGCGGCAGGACCTTGCGTTCCGGCCAGTGAATAAGCGGCAATGGCGTGCGTTTGGTGTGGGGACGAGCAAACCTTCGGGTAAGTTGGATGCATTGACGAATGTTCCGATGGAACTCGGTGCAATTGTTAACGATCCGTCGGTTGATCGAAATTATAATGGACGACGGGGGCTGATCGCGGGAAAGGAGCTTTTGGATGAGAAGTTTACTTACGCGGAGTTCAGAAAGTCGCTTGGGGCGTCTTATCCGTTCACACACGCCGCGACGCATTTTGTGTTCATCCCCGGAACGAAGGCCGAAGGCCTGAACTCATATCTGGTGATGGGCAACGGCGAGAAACTGACGCTTGCACAGGTGAAGAGTTCCGATAATATCTTTGCGGGCGTTGAACTCCTGACGCTATCGGCGTGCGATACAGGCTACGGCGGGAAAACGGCTGATGGACGCGAGATCGAAGGCCTGGGAGTGCTGGCACAACGAAAGGGAGCAAGAGCGATCATGGCAACCTTGTGGCCGGTCGATGATGAAAGCACACGCGATCTGATGGTAGGATTTTACGGCGATTACCTGAGACCGGAGATGAATAAGGCCGAGGCTTTGCGGCAGGCACAGCTTGCCTTGCTTGGCGAGCCGGATAAGGCCGCGGGAGCAAAGCCGACGCGGGCGGTAAACGCCGCATCGAAACGGTTTGCCCACCCATATTTCTGGTCGCCGTTCATCCTCATCGGAAACTGGCGGTAAACGCGGCTCGTACTTCTGTAAACTTTTGGACCCTTTGCGGCATCTTTATAGTAGTTTGCGGCGAATTCAAGAATGATGAAAAAATTATTGATTGCATCTCTGTTTACTTGGTGCCTTGCCGTTTCTCAAATTTTTGGGCAGACGGCCTCGAACATGGTCAAGGTCGATTTGCCGCAGGCGGAGGTTGACCGGATAATCAAGGAATTTACCGAGAACGAGGCTCTGTTCCGCGAGGCCCTTAACGTTTATGCGTTTAATCGCTATGCGTCGATGTCGACGGTCGGGATGGGCGGGCAGATCACGGGCACGTATCGGCGAGATTCGTACATGACGTTCAATCAGGCGGGCGATAGGTTCGAAAAGATCCTGTTCGCTCCGATCTCGACGGTGACGGAGATCGCAATAACGGCCGAGGACATCGAGAATCTAGGCGGGATAAATCCGTTTGCTATCGAGCCCAGAATGGTCAACAAATACTCTTTCACGTATCTTGGCAAAGAAAAGATCGATGAATTGGACCTGTATGTCTTTGACGTCGCCCCAAAGGTGGCCCCCGACCCGAAGCAGGGTGAGGGCAAGTATTTTCAAGGCCGAATCTGGGTTGACGACAAAGACCTGATGATCGTCAAGTCGAAGGGCAAGGCTGTGCCTGAGAAGAAGCAGCGGTTTCCGGTGGTGGACACCATTCGCGAGAACGTGGACGGAAAATACTGGTTTCCCGCATGGGCCGGGTCGGACGATGAACTTGTTTTTGAGAGTGGCCAGGCGGTCAAGATAAAGTTTCGCGTGCGCTATACGGATTACAAACTCGGCCGGTCAGAAGTCAAGCTTGTGGGCGAAGAGGAAATAGTAAAGGACGAGCCGCCTCCGCCACCAGCCGCCACACCAACGCCGCCGGCGACGAAGCCGTAGGCCTCAGATGAGCGCGAATTAGGGCGTATGGCGAAGAGTGGGCATTACGCCCTTACTCACGTACGGACTCTTGCAATTCCTTCGCGATGGCCGCTCGCGTCGTGTTCAAAAGGTCCATCAGGTTTGCTTCCGAGAACTCCGTCGTACTGATCGGCGGCAGCAATATCATCTCAACCGTCCCCGGATAGGCCACGCCGGTTTGCTTACCCATCATCCGATCAGTGTTCCTTATCGCAACCGGAACGATCGCTCGCCCCGTCTGAAGGGCAAGGTGGAACGCTCCCTTTTTGAACGGCAGCAACTCGCCCGGCATCGCGCGCGTTCCTTCGGCAAAGACTCCGAACGAATAGCCGTTCTCCATTACCTTGCGTGCCGATTCCATTGATTCGCGAGCACGTTCCGCGTTTGAACGATCGATGGCAATGATGTTCACGAAGTGCATTCCCTGGCCAAGAACGGGAACCTTCAGCAACTCTTTTTTTGCAACGATCCCCATACGTTTGCCCGTGTAACGAAACAACGCTGCAGTATCTAAATATGAGCGATGGTTTGAGATGAAAACGTACTGCTCGTCGTCCTTAAGAACTTCAAGGCCGGTTACTTTTACCCTCGCTCGGCATGCCTTCAACCAGGTTTTCGCTCCCCACAGGGCAAGGGGATATAACCACAATCGGCGATTAATGATCCATAGAAAAAACACCGCCGGAGCACCGATGAAGAGCAGAAGGACCGAGGCCGCCATCAGGCACCACAAATAGTGAATTTTTCCGAGCAGGCGGGATTTGTTAGACTCAGGGACAGGAAACGTCAGCTTCTTGTTTTCCCCTAACGCAAGTTCAGGCCCAGCAGAAATACGCGGAGACGCGGAGGTTAAATCCCTATGTTTGATCGCACTCGCCATTTTACCGGCCTAAGCCGTAGAATCGCCTCCTCATCCAGTTTCACTGTGTTGCTGCGTCTCTGTGTTGAAGATCTCGCACCGGTCTGCGGTCTAATCTTACTTCTTTCCCTCGCAATTGTCGCCCAGGTACCATCACCCAAATCGGTGCTAGGTTTTCATCCTACCGACGATCGGACGATCGCGGATTGGAGACAAATCGTTGGCTATTTTGATCGGCTCGACAAGGCAAGCGATCGCGTACGCGTTGAAGAGATCGGCAAATCAACCTTGGGTAATCCGCTGATCGTTGCCTTTATCTCGTCGCCCGACAATATAAAAGATCTCGATAAGATACGGTCGATAAATCAGAAACTCGCCGATCCGCGAAAGGTGATGACTGATGCCGAGCTTGCAAAACTGATCGCGGATGGCAAGACGATCGTTTCAATCTCCTGCTCTATCCATTCGACCGAGATCGTGGCGTCGCAAATGTCGATGAACCTGGCCTATGAGCTGGCGACCGCGAATGACGCCGACACGAAAGAGATACTGGACAACACGGTGCTGCTCCTGATCCCGTCGCCAAATCCGGATGGTATCCAGATAGTGGCGGATTGGTACAGGAAGACACTCGGAACGAAAAGCGAAGGGACCTCGCCGCCCGAGCTTTATCATCATTACGCCGGCCACGACAACAACCGCGACTGGTTCATGATGAACCTCAAGGAAACTCAGGCGATCACGAAGCTCTATTGGCAGGAATGGTTCCCGCAGATCGTTTACGACGTTCATCAGATGGGGCAGAACGGAGCGAGATTTATTATCCCGCCGTTTTACGATCCACCGAACCCTCGGATCGCACCGTCGATCCTCCGCGAGGTCGGGCTGGTCGGATACAAGATGGCTGCCGATCTGCAGGCAAAGGGTATCGAGGGCGTGGCGACGAACACAACGTTTGACACGTGGTGGCACGGCGGGTTTCGCTCGGCTCCGTATTATCACAACTCTATCGGCATTTTGTCCGAAGCAGCCAGCGCCGATCTGATGTCGCCGGTGACGACCACGCGACAGCAGCTCGAGCGTACTCGACCCGCACGCGGGCTCGCTTCGCCTCTTGCCACCGATACTGCTCACCCCGACGCCTGGGAGGGCGGTTTGTGGCGGCCGCGTGACATTGCCGAGATCGAAATGACCACCAGCCGAGCATTGCTCGGGCTCGCCGCCAAGTATCGAATGCGGTACCTGCAAAATTTTTACCGGCTTGGGAAAGCGAATCTACAGCCCGATCCGAACGTTCCGCGGGCTTACGTCATCATGGCCGGCCAGCCTTATGCGGAGAGGGTCGCGCGGTTTATCGAGATTCTCGAATGGCAGGGCATCGAGGTCCATCGAATGACCCGTGAGCTTTGGGTAAAGCATTCGAAGGCCGAAGATTTCCACGAGATACCGCTGAACAGTTTCCTTGTTTTTACAAACCAGCCTCAAAAGAGCAACATTCTGTCGCTGTTCGAAAAGCAGGTCTATCCAAACCGGGTGAACGCAAATGGAGAGCCTGATCCGCCCTACGATGTCGCGGGCTGGACACTGCCGCTGCAGATGGGTGTCGAGACGTATGAGGTTTGGGACATTCGCGACCTCGATAAATTTCGCGATAGTCTCAAACCGGTCATACAGATCGATGAGGCGCGCGAGGTGCTGAACCTGGCGCCGAGCGGCGGCCCATTTTCGAAAGCGCGGAACCCGCTTAAGACTCAGCCCCGGATCGGCCTGTACAAGGGCCATGGAGGCTCGATGGACGAGGGCTGGACGCGGTTTGTGTTCGACACGTTTCAGGTTCCATTTCGCTCGGTCACGGAGGAGCAGGTGAAGTCGGGCGATCTGCCGTACGACGTTATCGTGTTCGCCGCTGACAGCGAGAACTTTATTGTTCGCGGACTCAGTGCACAACGTTACCCGGCGGAAGTTTCAGGAGGCATCGGCGAGACCGGCGTTCAGAATCTTAAGAAATATGTTGAGAGCGGCGGCAAGCTTGTTTGCTTTGACGATTCGTGCGCGGTGGTGATCAAGAACTTTGGCCTGCCAGTAAAGAACGTGCTGGCTGGCGTAGGCCGTAAGGATTTCTACAACCCCGGTTCGATCGTGAAGCTCGCCGTCGATACAAGCAACCCGCTTGGCCGGGGCCTGCGTGAGGAAACAGCCGCCTATTTCACTAATAGTTCCGCCTTTGAAATTGTGGATCCGGCCTCCAGCCGGGCCACGGTTGTCGCTCACTATGCTGCCGCAGATGCATTGATGTCGGGCTGGATGCTCGGAGAAAAACTTATCAACGGCAAAGCCGCCCTCGTCGAAACAGACCTTGGCAAAGGCAAGATCATCATGTTCGCCTTCCGCCCACAGCACCGAGGACAGACGTGGGGCACGTTCCCTTTCATTTTCAATTCCCTAGAGAAATCGGAGAGGGCTCCTTAGGGTTTTCGTCTGCCGTTGACCTTGGCAATAAAACCAATTGACATCCCGGGCAATCCTCTATAGCCGGTAACAAACAGGTGTCGATCTTCAGATACACGCATCCTCCCGGGAAACAGGTCAATGCTTGCGTCCTCGAGCACGGACACCCCGTTGTTTCCGAACTTGAAGTCAGGGGTGCCGTCGGACCAATATCTCTCAATGACACCGAACCCCTTATAACCACCCGATTCCAAGGGGCGATTACAGCTTCTATCGACGACAATTCGGCCGTCGTTTATCACGGCAAGATCCAGGGGAGAGCATGTGCGTGGAATTAGAGACGCCCGGCCATTCACGCCAAACGCCGCGTCATACGAACCGTCAGGCGTAAGGCGAATCAGGCCGTCGGTCGTCAATATCAGCATTCGTTCAGTTAAAAGCTCGTAGAAGTTGCGGAAGAAAGAGTCATCTATATTCAGGCTTATGTCCTTTGCTCCGCTTCCGGCGAAGCTGCTGTCGGGTGTGCCATTCTGATTGTATCGCCGCACGATAGACCGGCTTACATATTGGCCCGGTGATGTCGAACTTTCATGCTCGACGCTTTCTCCGAGAACGATCTTGCCGTTCGACATTTGCTTCGCCGTCACAGCCCTGCCTCGGTAAGACCCTGCCGGACTGCTGCCTGATAAGGTCATCGATATGCCGCCATTCCCAAATGAAGTGTCGGGTTCTCCATTTTGATCGATTCTAAGCATTGCGGCGTATGCCGGCATGCGGGCCTGCCCGGGCGTATACTGATCGACGGCACCTGCGATTATTATCTTGCCGTCGGGCTGGAGAATGACTCCACTGGCTTGGTCCTGGCTGACCATCCCAGACATTGGTGGAGTGAAATCCCAAGTGATCGAACCATTGTTTCCAAAGGTCGTATCGAGGGTACCGTTTGCATCTATTCGGGCGACGAAAAAATCCACATCTGTGGGATTTGAAACCGAAATGCCTGCCCCGGCGATAATAAACTTTCCGTCCGGCTGGATCGCCAGCGACGTGTCACCAATACTTCTCGGAAATTCGTATATCCGAAACCCGTACTTACCAAAACTCGTATCCCGACTACCATCCGGCAACTGTTTGGAGAGGGTAACAACGAACTTTCCGTTTAGTTGGGTCTGTTGAACGACTACTATCGAACCGTCATCGAGAATCGCCATGTCTTGCGGAATTGAAGGATTGAGACCAGCGAATGCCATGCCGTTTTCACCAAATGAAGGGACGAGTTTCCCATCCATGTTCGCTGTGCGTTGTCCGTGAGCAGCGTGTGAAACGAGAAGGAAAGACAAGACAATTGTCGTCAGGTGAAGGAGTTTCATTAGGTTTTGGTGGGTCTATCGAAGAATACTGCCAGGGGAAGAAGCGGTAAGCCGTGGATTAGCTCCTAATATTAAACCCTGCCGGCAGTTTAGAAGTCAATGTTTGAGAAAGAGCGTAGCCTAAAAAAAAGTGTACGGGTCGTATAGCGAGAGGCCGATATGGAAAAAGAGTTCCATTTCTACTCCGCAGGCTTTATTATTAGAAGAATGTTCATCCGCGCCCTCGCCGTATCAGTAGCGCTTTTATCCTTTTCAGGTAGACTTTTCGGTTCCGCAGATTTCGGTCATTCTGGCCTGCCCAACGAACCGCTTATTCGCATTGGCCTTTCTACCAATGCGCGCTCCGTTTCGATCACGACCTCCGATTCGCAGCTGGTGGCTTATTCGCCAGAGGAACCAGGACGACTCCTTGCGGTCAACCGGGTTTCCGTTTCGGCCCGTGCTTATCGGCCGCCGGAGGTGGAAAATTATCGGTTTGAGATACAGAACATCGCGTCGGCGGCGGAGGCGGATGAGATCGCGCGGGATGTGAGGGAAACGACTGAGCAATCGGCCATCGTGAGTATCGATCCCGAGGCGAACGTATGGCGGGTCTGGATCGGCGGCACGTTCGAGACCGAGGAAGAGGCAGACGCTTTCAAGGCGATGCTGGATGAAAAGGGATTCGAGGAAGCGGTCAAAGTGGTCGAAACGAAAACCGTGATCTCGGAGGACGCGTTGGCCCTGTCGCAACAGGTTCGCTTGGCGGGAAAGTCTCAGGTCCGCAGCATCGTTAAGCCGATAGGCGACGTACAGCCGATGATCGGCCCGCCGTCGATCGACCCGAATTTGCGGGAAGTGATCGTGAACGGCGCGAGCGAGGTCGCGAAGTATTCGTCGCTAAAGTCGGTTGCCTTTGGATCGATGAATGAACGCTCAAATCCGGTCCGGTACAACGGCAAGGCTTATCGCGGACGTATCGAGGTTTTCGTGAACGCTCGCGGAACGCTGAATGTGGTGAATGTCGTTCCGTTAGAGGAGTATTTGCTCGGAGTTGTTCCGGCCGAACTTTCGCTGCCGCATCTGGAGGCGCAGAAGGCGCAGGCGATCGCGGCCCGCACGTATGCCGTGGCGAACATCAACGGTTACGGCGCGCAAGGATTCGACATGGTCCCGACCGTTTGGTCGCAGGTTTACAAGGGCGTTTCGATCGAAACGCGAATGGGTACGCAGGCCGTGCGTGAAACCGCCGGAATGATCGCGACTTACGACGGCAAGCCGATCATGGCGTATTTCACCTCGACCTGCGGAGGACGGACGGAGAATTCCGAGAACATCTTCGACCACGCAGAACCTTATCTTCGCGGCGTTGAATGCTCGCTGGAAGGGCACCGACATTTCGATCCCTTCATGGTGAAGACCACGCGGCTGCCGGCAAAGCTCAGGAACGATGCAAACCTAGAAATGGTTCGGCTGATGTCGCTGCTGGCGGTCAACGGTTATTCGCTTGCGACTCCGTTAATGACCGACGATTGGTTCGACGAGATGCCGACCGAAAGCGAGTTGAGAAGCTGGCTGAATCAGCTTGCGATCAAGTTCGGCAAGCCGATGCCCGCGGTTACGAAAAGCACCGCCATGCCGCTGGAACTTTCCCGCGTGTTGGCGGGCTTCCTGTACACACCGGGCGCGGCCGATACGCTCCTGAGCGATTCCGACATCAATTACCAACTTTCATTTGACGACGCTGCGGATGTGCCGAAGGAGTATCGTGCCGATCTGGCAATGCTATTGCGTGACGGTTTTTTCGTGCTGCATCCAGACTTGACCCTTAAGCCGGGCAAAGCATTGTCGAGGGCTCAATTCCTGCAACTCCTTCGGCAGATCTACGAAAGAAAGAAATGGATGCCGGAACTTGATTCGGGCACCACGAAGGCGAGCGTTGACGGAAAGCTGGTGCTCAAGGCCGGCCGCGGTGATAGGCAGTTGGCCATCCGGCCGGATGTTTTTCTCTTCCGTCAGTTCGGCACCTCGATCTATCCGGTGAAGGAGGCGGCACTTGTCGGCGGCGAGAAAGTACGATATGAGACCGACGCCACCGGCGCCGTTTCCTATCTCGAGATCGAGCCGACGGATACGCCGACGGTCGCCGAGAATATGTCGCCGTTCACGAATTGGACAACCACACTGAGCGCCGGTGCGGTGCAGTCGCGCCTTTCCAGGTACGTTCGAGGGATCGGCACGCTGTATGATGTGAACATCAAGCGGAAAGGCTATTCGCGCCGAGCGGTCGAGCTTGAGATCATCGGCTCAAACGGTGTGAAAACGCTCAAAGGCGGGCAGATCCGGTCGGCGCTTCGGCTGCGGGAACAGCTTTTCGTGCTCAACAAACGCTATTCGGGTACTACCGCTGTCAGCTACTCCTTCACCGGCCGCGGCTGGGGCCACGGCGTCGGGATGTGCCAATACGGCGCCTACGGCCTCGCCAAAATGGGCGTCAAGGCTGACGACATTATCAAACACTATTATACCGGCGTCGATGTGACAAAGGCGTACTAGCCCAGGATCTGGGATCAACTCCAATTGGTGCGGATCAACCCGGCGGTCCTGCCGGTCAGGAAGTTCGGCGGTGCGAAAATGTTGTTTGGCGCGACGATCCGGAGCAGCAGCTTGTCGTCTTCGGGACGGCTTCCGGGGACCGGTTGAGGCTGGCCGATGAAGATGTCCGGCTCGGCGCCGGGGCTATGATCCGCATTCGAAAGTCCGCATGCGTGAACCAATTCGTGAACGGCGATGACAAGCTTGATCCCGTTCCCGGCACCACGGCGAACTGGCCGTCTCGGCGGTCCCGCGTAGAGCATGGGCGTTGCGGGCACGAAGGTGAATGCCTTTATCACTTCCAGAGAGCTCGTACGGGCATTTGGAGATTTAGCGAGCTGAGTATGGCCATGCATGGAGCTTCCGGCTACGCTTACCGACAGGTCGTTCCCAAGAACGGTGAAGTTCATCGCACCATTCCCTACGTCGAAGCTGACGTTTGCTCCGCCAAATCCGTTGGCCTCGGGCGGATCATCTGAGCGAACGAGCGTCACGCCGATGTTCATTTCCGCCGAGATTCGATTAAATTCCTGCATTGCCTGCGTGAAGATCGCTCCCCACGGTCCCTGAGCAACGCGTGCAGTCGGAAAAACGGTTAGCTGCTTGGTGCGTTTAACTGCATCCATCCACGGTGTTGGCATAACGTATTCTCCAAGGGGACGACTCAGAATCCGGACGGGATCGCCGGACCCTTGCTCTGTTTTAGACTCAGTCCCGATCCTTGTCCGCTGGCCCGATTTGCGGCGATGGCAAGTTTTTGAAGAGAACGGAGGGCCTTTGGCACGGCCGCCGCCTCAGCCAGCCCGTCGCATTCGACAGTAAGCGTCTGCACTTCATCGGCGGAGTAATCCACTTGTTTGTCGATGTCGCGAACGCGGCCGATCATTGGATAGCTGTCCATTCGTTCGTTGAACTTTTCCCAATACAGGGCGGTTTGCTCCTCAACCGTATCCGCCTGCAGGCTTTCCCAGCGGGGAACGCCGATACCTTCGAAATAGATGGCTTCGATGTCTTCAACGTGGATGTCGTAGCCGATGTAGTCCGCGTCGTCGCCATTTGTGATATAGACCGACAATGAGCCTTCGCCTTTTTGCTCATTGATGAACTCCCGTTCCAGATCGTTGATCTCGCTCATAGAAAGTAGACTCCGTTATGCCGGGACGCAATTGCCTATGAATTCCCACTATCTCTAAATGCCAGGCGGTCTCGGGTGCGTTGATAATATGGGAACCGTACCGTATTATCAAGCCGATGCCCGGCTGGACCTTCCCAAAACAATCGATACTCACGCTGCTTCTCATAATGTTTCTCAGTGCTTACGGATCAGCGCAGGCATCCTCTCCGGCGAAGATCGCATTGGGGTCAGAGACAGCGAAGGCGGGCTTTCGGAATGAGGACGAGATCGCGGCAAAGTTCAACAACTGGCGGACCGACGCCGAGGCCGGTGCCTGGCTTGGGTTTATGGGTTTTCGAGCCGACGCGATAACGTTGGTCTCTGCGAAAAAGCCGCACGGCGAGAAAGCGGATATCGTTGTGCGCGTCCGAACGAGTTCGGGCGAGCGGGCCGAGGGCATTTCGATCAAGCTGGTAAGCAACTCGCAAGGGTTCAACCAGATAGATAAGCGTTGGCTCTCGCACTATGAAAAGATGTGGCGGATGCCCGCCGACGTGGCGGCCGCCCTGAAGCTTTTCGTCGGAGAGGTAAAACCCAACAAGCCCTCGCGAAACGCCGAGCGTATGTTCCTGAACGAGCTAACGCCGGAACAGCGTAAAGCGGTTATCGACTTCTTCACGGCGAATAAAGCTGAGATCGTCTCGGACCTGTTCAGCGGCGATGGCGAGTTCAGCGCAGGGTGGATGATGGTCGCACTCAAGGCGACGGACAAACCGCGGTGGGTGCTACGCCGCATTGACTATGTCATAAGGTTCTTCGGCGAAGGCCCGATCGCGATAACGCGTGCCGGCAACCTCAGGATCGGCCGGATAACAATGCAGCGAAAAGGCGGCGACGGCGGCCGCGAGACAGCCAGGATGCTCCAGTTCAAGATCGATCCCGCACTGTTGTTCGAAGGAAAATGAAATTCTCCCGCAATCAGATAGTCGGATCGATCCTATTGCTCGCCGTTATCCTTCTATTGTCGCTGATTCGGCTGATCTCCTAGGCCGGCAGGCCGGAATTCTTGTCCCAACTTCTGGGACAAAAGTGGGACACGCAAACTCCTGTATCCATTGGAGTTCGGCCATTTGTCCCGTTGTCCCACAAAAAACGATCTGCTCGTCCCCAAAAATCGTAAGTTGTTGTCAATACAGATCTTACAACTTTCGACCATTCCGGCCAGCCGTGGGACGAGGATCGCTCGGTACGGCTACTTTGGCGATGCGATTTGGTTGTCAAAGAGAGGTTCTCAGGGCGAACTTTCTCGCCACCACCATTGTATCATACATTGTCAGCTGTTGCGTACGTACAACACCCGCTTGCGTGAATTCAGATAATAAGTGCAGCGATGCGCGGTTACCGTTCGTTCGCCGGAAAAGGACTCGTCCAAAACCCGTCCTTTATCATCTGTATGCCGTTCACGAGGCGGGTTTATCGGCCATAAAGAAAACCAATTTTCCGCCATTCATTATTTCGCTATGGGTCACGAAGCGCCGGTTGAGAGGTTTGCCGTTGAGCAAAACTCTCGTAACGTACACATTCTCGGCGCTCTGATCGACAGCCTCGACCGTGAGTGTTTTGCCGTTCTCCAGCTTTAGTGATGCAGTTTTTACAAGCGGGCTGCCGAGCTGATATTGATCGCTGCCCGGTGCGACAGGGTAAAAACCCAATGCCGAAAACAGATACCACGCGGACATCTGGCCGCAGTCGTCGTTGCCGCCGAGGCCGTCGGGCGTTGGGCGGTATTGGTTTTTGAGGATCATTCGAACGCGTTCCTGGGTTTTGTACGGATGGTCGGTCCAGTTGTAGAGATACGCCGCGTGGTGGGCAGGTTCGTTGCCGTGGACGTAGTTGCCGATGATGCCTTCGCGTGTGACGTCTTCGGTCTCGGCGAAGAATTCGTCGGGCAGGTGCATTGTGAAAAGCTCGTCCATGTGGGCGGAGAATTTCGCCTTACCGCCCATCAGTTCGATCAACGCTTCTGGATCGTGCGGGACGTAGAGGCTGTAGTTCCACGCATTGCCTTCGATGAATCCCTGGCCGTGTGTTGATAACGTGTCGAACTTCTCGCGGAACTTTCCGTCGCTCATTTTGGGACGCATAAAGCCGGTCGATCTATCCCATACGTTTCGCCAGTTTTCGGAACGTTTGATGAATTCGTTGTAAATGTCGGTGCGGTTCAGCTTCTTCGCCGCCTGGGCGATGCACCAATCGTCGTAGGCGTATTCGAGCGTTTTCGAAACGGAGGATGAGTTTTTATCCTCGGGCACGTAGCCCATCGACATATACCATTCGAGGCCGTCGTAATATTTCGTCCGCGCCGTTTGTGCCGATGCCTCCAGCGCCTTCATCGCCTCGGGGCCGGTGAGATTATTTTTGACGATCGCATCCGCGATGACGCTGACGCTGTGATAACCGATCATGCACCAGTTCTCATTCGCGTAATGCGACCAAACGGGCAGCATCTTGTGAACGCTCTGATCGTAATGGGTGAGCATCGAGCGGATCATATCGCGATTGCGTGCCGGTTGAATGATGTTCAGGAGCGGGTGCAGCGCGCGGTATGTGTCCCAGAGCGAGAAGGTGGTGTAGTTAGTGAATGGAGCGCGGACACTCTTGTCCGCATCGCCGGTTCCTCCGGTGACAATGTCGCGACCGATCGAAGATTTTGGATTATCCGCGCCCTTTCGCGTCGAAGCGACGCTCATGCGGACAGGAGTGTCCGCGCTCCTTTTCCGCAACGCGTCGTGAATATTCTGATCCAAGCCCTTGTAACGCCCATCGACGTCCATATAGACCGTCGGCGTGAGCAGAGCGTGGTAGAGCGCCGTGTAGAAATTGACCATCTCGCCTTCGTCGAGTGTGGTGACGGCGATCTTGCTCAGCTCGCGGTTCCATTCGGCCTGGCTCTCGCGTTTGGTTCGTTCGAAATCCCAATGCGGGATCTCAGCCCTCATATTTGAGATCGCACCTTCGGTCGATACCGGCGAGATCGCGAATTTGATTAGAATTTTTTCATTCGCCCCCGCGTCGAAATCGAAATAGGCGCGGATCTGTTTCCCGGCCATTTCCGGGAAGTTTTTCGTCTGATCGAACTTTCGCCAGAATCCCTTGTAATCTTCCTTGCCGAAATTCTTAAAACCGTATGAACTGAACGGCTTTGAAAACTCCATCGCGAAATAGACAGTTCGGGTGCGTGCCCAGCCGTTGGTTTGGCGGAAGCCCACGACGCGGCGGTCGCTTTCAACCCGCACGAACGTCCAAACGTTCTTGTCGTCGTAGTTATAGATGCCATGCATCAGGTCGAGGATGACGTGGGCCGTCTTGTCAGAACCGGGAGCGGCAGCACTCCTGTCAGAACCGGGAGCGGTAGCGACTGGGTTCTTGAACGTATATTGATGAAATCCAACCCGCGTGGTCGCGGTCATCTCTGCAAGAATGTTGTGATCGTCGAGCTTTACCCGATAGTAAGCCGGCTCGGCCGTTTCGTTCGCGTGCGAGAACGCCGAACGAAAACCTGTCGATGGATCGGTCTTGCTGCCCGGTTCAAGCTGCAGCGGGCCAACCGTCGGCATGATCAGAAAATCGCCCAGATCGCTGTGGCCCGTTCCGCTAAAATGCGTGTGCGAAAATCCGACAATGGTCGAATCGTCATACTGATAGCCAGCGCAGTATTTGTAGGCGTCCTTATTGTAAACGCCGCCGATATTGTGCGGCTGCTGATCAGTGTCCGGCGAAAGCTGCACCGAACCGAACGGCACAGTCGCTCCCGGAAATGTGTGCCCCATCTTTTGTGTGCCGATCAGCGGATTGACGTAGCGGAGGTAGCTCTCCGCTCGCTGGGCCGATGCCTGAAACACGAGGCTCGTAAAAAAGAAGAGCGAGGTGAACGCGGTTTTCATATCGTTTTCGGGAGAAAGCTGTTCTGCATTATTTGTTAAGGAGTTTCCGGCGGGGCGAGTAATCGGTCAAACGCAGCGTTCGGTCCTGGATGGCGCCTACCATCTGGCCTTCTTTGGCTCCGGTGATCTTCTTTATGTCCGACCATTCCTTATCGGCCATGAATTTGGACCAGCGGTCCTTCTTCGTAGCCTCGTCGGGCCATTCCAGCAGGTAGACGAACTCCGTGCGTTCGTCGGTGTGGCTTTCCCACATCGCGACGATCTTAAAATCATATCTCGCCATTATTCGCGCGGCATGATCGCGGAATCGGTCGTGAAACGCCTGCTTGTTGCGTTCGAAAATTTCGTAAATGCGAAGTTGATGGACCGGGCCGGGCACAGAAGCGTTTTCCGTTTTCTGGGCCGAGACCGAAAGTATCGATACCACGATCACAAAACAAACTGAAACTAGCCTAGTAAATTGCATACCGCACCTCGAATTTCATTTAACTAACTCCTAGACGTGAGGTTCGCCCCGCAGGGATCCGGCCATTGATCTTCGGCCCGGTCGAATGTGGAAATTGCCGTAGCAAAGCATCCGCAGAATGTCGTCCGGGCGGCCGTACCAGCTTCCCCAGCCGAGCGGCGAGTCTCCATGCATGTCTTTTGCGTCGATCCTTGCACCTGCGTCGAGCAGCATCCGAATGGTTTCCTCCGAGCCGAACGCGGCGGCTCGATGAAGCGGCGTTTCGCCTTTCGTCCGGCAGTCACGCATGAATGCGCCGGTTTCGACATTTGGTTTTGTCGCTCGATTGGGATCGGCACCGTTCGCGAGCAGCACTTTGACGACCAGATCGTATTTCAACCGATCCGATTTGGAGATCGCCGCATGAAGCGGTGTCTCGCCGGAGTCGTCGAGCGGTTTGTTTACGTCGGCTCCCTGTTCGATCAGGAACTGGCATAGCCGCCAATGACCGTGGAAAGCTGCTCCGTCAAGACCGAGATTGTCACCGAGCGATGTCAAAGACTCGCCATTGGCAAGCAGAAACTTGATTGTGCTGACATCGCCGTAATACGAACACCAATTGATCAGCCTTGTTCCGCCGTCGTCTGTTGAACTAGCAGGGTCGCCGGCTTTTAGGAGATCAAATACTAGATCAGTCCGACCATCCGCGATCCGCTCGATTATTTTCTTTTTATCGGACATAAAAAGTTTTCAATATCATAGCTCATCCCGCGTTCACCGACGCGGCTAAAAGCACTTGCGCAAGGTAATAAAGCGGCAGTCCCCAGGCTTTGTTCGCAATGCTGTTGTCGATAAAACGGTCGCGGGCAACGGAAATATCGGAGACGGCGAACGCAATGGCCGCAAGGGCTACGGTTTGGGGCAGAGATACGGAACTTGCCGCTACCGCCAGCGAAGTCATAACCATGATCGCGGCCAGGTAAAGCGGTACGGCGACCTTGTAAACTCCGCCGAGATATTTCCAGAGCCAGACGATCACAAGCACACTCAGAACGCCGGTCGCCGCAAGTGCTCCGCCCAGCCATGTGAGATCGATCTCTTTTTGACCGAACGCCGCCATAAAGGCGATGTGCGCCGCAAAGAATGCGGCCATGCCGGCTAAAAGAAACGAATGCTTCGGCGACAGAAGCAGCATATCGCCAAGCCAGCTTAATAAAAGCGCGGCAAGTATGGCCTGCCCATAGCTTGTTTCCAGCGCCCCATTCGCAAATGCCAATGCGACAAACGACGTGCTCGCCACGGCCTTTGCCGCACATGCGGCCGAATGTTTGTCCTTCCATCTGGAAAGCACATACGCGGCGGCGCCGGCAAGGCTGACAGTTCCAAAAAATATCGTCGCGGCATTCATAACCCAGCGAGCACGGAGCTGCACCGATGTCATTGACGGGCGTGCAAATGTGGCTCCGCGGTAAACTCCAATGTTAAGCTATATTTACCAATGACCGATAACGCTCAGCAACGACCGGTCTTCGCGATCTCCGGCCCGACGGCCTCGGGCAAGACGGCGCTTGGGGTTGAGCTTGCAAAACGCGTCGGCGGCGAGGTCGTAAATTTCGACTCGGTCCAGATCTACAAAGAGATCGAAATAGCCACAGCTAAGCCCACGTCCGAGGAAAGACAGGGGATCCCGCATCATCTGATAGATTACGTCGATCCTCGGGTCAATTATACTGCTGCCGACTGGGCTCGGGATGCCGAAAAAACGATCGCCGAAATAGAAGGCCGGGGGAACACTCCGGTGCTGGTCGGCGGGACCGGGTTTTATCTCAGGACACTGATGGAGCCGCTGTTTGAGAGCCCGAAGACCGATGAAGAACTTCGCCGCCGCCTGCAGCGTATACACGCAAGCCGCGGGCCGGAACATTTGCATCGAATGCTGCGGAGGCTCGACCCTGCGTCGGCCGAAGCGCTGTTTCCGCGCGACTATGTGCGTGTTATTCGGGCGCTCGAGGTTGTTGTTCAGACGGGCGAACGGCTCTCCGCACGCAAATCGGAGCGGCCGCCGCGGTCGAGACTGGCGGAAAGGCTCGCACTTTTTGTGCTCGAACCTCCGCGGGATGATCTTCTTCGGGTTATCGATGAGCGTACTGAGAAACATTTTGGCTCGGGTTTGGTCGAAGAGGTCACGCGGCTGCGGGAATCGGGGATCGGCGATGCGACAAATGCCCTCGGGTCTCATGGCTATCGGCGCGTTTGTGAATATCTGCGTGGTGAGCGAACGCTGCAAAGCGCCGTTGACAAGACAAAACAAGATGTCAGGAACTATGCAAAACGGCAGCTTACGTGGTTTCGGGCCGAGCCGAGAGCGCACTGGCTGGCGGGCTTTGGTACGGAAGCATACATTGTTGAAACGGCCGCAAGGATCGCCGAGGCGGTTCTGTAAAGAATTGTAAATTCTTAAGATTCAAGGTTTATCGAAATCGGCCACGCTGGGTGTATTGAAAGAAAACACTTGTTTCACCTGCCAAATCTGATATAATCCAGAATCGTAATCATTGAGATCAGGTCAACCGGAACACGAAATGTTATGGAAAAACAGGCTGCCCAAAACATTCAGGACGCCTTCTTGAATTCGACCCGGCGAGAGAAGGCACCCGTAGTGGTCCATTTGCTGCCCGGCTCTACATTGTCCGGACGCATAAAGAGTTTTGACAAGTTTTCAGTCATGCTCGACGTTGGCGGGCAGGATGTTTTGATCTTTAAACACTCCATTTCCACCATTTCACTGGAAAGGAAGTCGGTGGCACCGCCGGTAGCGGACCAGTAATTTTTTGCGCGGAAAATTCATCACTTTCGAAGGGATCGACGGGAGCGGAAAGTCGACGCAACTCCGTATGCTTGCGGGACACTTGCGCTCGGCCGGTGTTGATTGTTTGGCGACACGCGAGCCGGGCGGCACACCGCTCGGCCGGCGGCTGCGCGAAGCTTTTCTCGAGACCGAAGAGACCGTCGCCCCGATCGCCGAACTGCTCCTGTTTGCCGCCGATCGGGCCCAGCACGTTGAACTGCTGATCAAACCGGCGCTTGAGGCCGGCCGCATCGTGATCTCCGACCGATATGCCGACGCCACTTTCGCCTATCAGGGAGCGGGCCGGGGATTTCCGAAAGCTGTCGTAAACCAGATCATTCAACTTGCGACTGGCGGGCTAAAACCGAACCTGACGCTTTTTTTCGATATTTCCGAGGAGACCGCTCTTGAAAGGACCCGTTCACGGACCGAGATCGGCGAAAGCGTCAACCGGATGGACGCGGAGACCGCCGATTTCTACGCCCGGGTGCGAAAGGCCTATCTGGAGATCGCCGAACGGGAGCCGAAACGCTTTCTCATCATTGACGGAAACCGGTCGGTAGAAGAGATCCACGCCCACGTTTTGGAGATAGTGAAGCCGTTATTGGAAGAGTTTCCAGGTGGTGAGGCCGCCTAGAGGCCCGCAACAGATAATTTGCCGGCTTTGTGTTTACGGTTTTTTAATACAAGGATCGCCAGGTTTAAGGTACAGAGAGCACAAAGTGGTTGCGATCCGATTGCATCCGCTGCGCGAAATACCGAAGCGTTACTAATATGTTTACGGGAATTCTCGGAAATGAGGAGCTTAAACAGATCCTGGCCCGGCTTCGCTCCGGCGGGCGGATGCCGAATGCGATGCTCTTTGCCGGGCCCGAGGGAGTAGGCAAGCGCTTGTTTGCCCTGGAAGTCGCAAGATCGTTCGTTTGCACCGCGCATGAAAGCGACGTGTGCGGCGCGTGTCCGGCATGTGTGCGGGCCGGTCAATTTGAGCTTCCAAAACCGGACGATAGGGACGGTTATAAGCAGGTGATCTTCAGCCATCACCCGGATGTAGGCCTGGTGACCACCGCAAAAAAGCTGATAGCCGTTGACGCCATCCGCGATCTGGAACGCGAAGCCTATTTTCGCCCGTACGAGGGCAGCGGCCGGACGTTCATCGTCGACGACGCCGACAAGATGAACGCGGCTGCCTCCAACGCATTGCTGAAAACACTGGAAGAACCGGCCTCAACATCGCATATCATCCTTGTAACTTCCCGACCCGATACTTTGCTTTCGACGATCAGGTCGCGTTGTCAGACGTTCAGATTCGCACCGGTTTCGAGCGAGCTTATCGAGAAGCACCTGCTTGAACCTGGCGTCGCCGATGCTGATTCGGCGCAGCTTGCGGCCAGGCTGTCGGAGGGAAGCGTGGGCCGGGCCATCGCGATAGATGTCGTTAGAGTCCGGGAGCGGCGCGCGGAATTTCTGAGGACCATGGATGCGGCATTTGGCCGAGGTGACTTTGTTCCTGGCCTTCGGGTTTCGGAGGCCATTAACGAGGCAAAGAACAAGGACAATTTTGAGCAAGACCTGGAGCTGCTGCTGACGCTGCTCCACGATATTTGGACGATCAAACTTGGCGGCCAGCCGGACGTTCATCTCGATATCGTCCCGGCCCTTGAAGACCTGGCGCACAAGGCAGGGCCGGACCGGCTTTCCGCACTGATCGATGAGATCGGGCTGATGCAGGAACGCTTTGTCGTGAACATTAACCGGAAACTGGCCGCCGACGCTCTTTTTACAGCGATGGCCGCCTGATACAGCACCCGTGCCGGGAACCAGCCCGGCTTTTCCCGCCATTGAAGAATGCTCTGGAATTTTCGATTCGGTTTGGTGTCTAATGGCGTAAGGCTCTGTCCGGCGATAAGATCGATCGAGGAGAAAAATAGTATGAAACGAATTGCTTCGGTGCTGTTTGCGGTGTCGTTTGTTCTGTCAACGGCTGCGTTGATCCTTGCTCAAAGTGATGTTCCACGAGAGATAAACGGCGGGGTGTTGAATGGCAAAGCCATCAAATTGCCAAAACCTGTGTATTCCGAAGAGGCCAAGGCCGCCGGAATGGAAGGCATGGTCCGTGTGAATGTTCTGATAGATGAATTGGGAAATGTGATCTCAGCCGAGGTCTTTGGCGGAGGGCTTGGCCGCGTTACTCGGAGTACTGACGGAAAGACGGAGAACGTCGAGATGGAGCCCGTCAACCCGCTGCTTGCCGATGCCGCAAGACAGGCAGCATTGGCCGCGAAATTTTCACCGACAGTCCTCAGTGGCGTACCGGTCAAGGTGAAAGGGACGATCGTCTATAATTTTACAGCCAAGGAACCGTCGGCCGAGGCGATTGGAGCGAAAGGGAAGGCGATATCGGGCGGCGTCCTGAACGGCAAGGCCGTAAGCCTGCCGCTGCCGCCGTATCCACCGGCCGCGATGGCGGTCCGTGCGTCGGGAGCGGTCACGGTCCAGGTGGTTGTGGGTGAAACCGGCGAAGTAATCTCGGCGCAGGCAGTTGCCGGCCATCCGCTTCTGAGAGATGCGGCGGCAAATGCGGCACGGGCGGCAAAATTCTCGCCGACACTTCTCAGCGGTGAACCGGTGATGATAACGGGATTTATCGTCTACAACTTCGCGATACCTGACGGCGAAAACAAATAGTTGTAGAATCGAAGACGTGGAAGTTTCACGTGACGAACCGGCCGGCCGATTTGCTCAGGAGCGCGTTTGGGCTGCCGCGGGACTGGGCGCGGTAACGGCCGGGTCGGCATTTGTATGGTATTTTGACCCGAGCAAGTTCAATTTCTTTCCCGTTTGCCCGTTGTTCACCTATACGGGATTTGCCTGCCCCGGCTGTGGTTTGACCCGCGGGTTTCATGCGCTTTTTCATGGCGATGTCGTCACCGCGCTCGACTTCAACGCACTGATCCCGCTGTGGATAATTGTATTCGGGTTTGTGTTGGTTTCGCTATTTTGGGTCGCCGCCCGCGGAAGATCGCTGGTAAGGCTTGAAACGACGCCGAAGTTTCTTTTTGGACTGCTGGGACTGCTGATCGTGTTCGGCGTTGTTCGAAACTTGCCTTTCTATCCATTCACTTTTTTGTATCCGTAGAGGAAGATCTGCAGAAGAAGGCTTGCCCGCGGGAAAAATGCGAAATTCGCGGGCGAAAATAAAGTGCGAGCCGCAGTGGTAGGAACCAGTCGCTATCGCTTGCGGTTCTGACGTTTGCGTACCGCCGCGGGAAGAACCCAGTCGCTATTGCTTGCGGTCCTGACAAGATCGGCGGTAGGAACCCAGTCGCTATCGCTCCCGGTTCTGACAAGATCGGTGGTAGGAACCCAGTCGCTATCGCTCCCGGTTCTGACAAGATCGGCGGTAGGAACCCGGTCGCTATCGCTCCCGGTTCTGACCTATGTGATCTGGACAAGCGGCTTTTCTTTGGTGAGAGACTTTGCGGCGGAGCCTTCTTTTCTAAGTAGTTCGACCTCTTTTACAAATTCTTCGACAATGTCCTCGCCTGACACGCGGCGCATTGGGACGCCGTCCTTAAAGATCATTCCGACATTTCGGCCAAAGGTGATACCGAGCTGGGAATCGTGAGCTTCGCCGGGGCCGTTTACGGCACAGCCCATAATTGAAAGATGAAGCGGTTCTTCGACGTGGGCGAGCCGGCGTTCGACCTCGGTCACGATCTCGACAAAGTTATCTATATCCAGCCGGCCGCAGGTCGGACATGCAACAACGGTCACGCCGCGCTTTCTTAACTCGAGCGATTTCAAAATTTCCCAGCCGACGCGGACCTCTTCGTGCGGTTCGGCCGCAAGCGAAACACGGATGGTGTCGCCTATGCCTTCGTGAAGCAAAACACCTAGTCCGATGGCCGATTTGATCGTGCCGCCAAACGGCGTCCCGGCCTCGGTCACGCCAAGGTGCAGCGGGTAATCGACCTGCTTGGCCATAAGCCGATATGCCTCGACCATACGATTTACATCGCTTGCCTTGAGCGAGATGATGGTGTCAGAAAATCCGAGGTCTTCCAGGATGCGAACATGCCGCATGCCCGATTCGACCATTGCCTCGGCCGTCGCCGAGCCGTATTTTTTCAACAGGTCCTTTTCAAGCGAACCACCGTTTACGCCGATACGGATCGGAACTTTTTGGGCTTCGGCCGCGCGAACGACCTCACGAACACGGTCAATGTGGCCGATATTGCCCGGATTGATGCGGAGTTTGTCTATTCCGGCGTCGAGGGCTTTTAGGGCAAGCTTGTAGTGAAAATGAATGTCCGCGACGATCGGAACTTCGGTGCGTTTGCGGATCTCGTACATCGCGGCGGCCGCGTCGTCATCGGGAACGGCGATCCTAACAATCTCGCAGCCCGCTTCGACCATCTCGTCGATCTGTTTGAGCGTACCGTCAACATCGGTCGTGTCAGTCTTGGTCATCGACTGCACCGCCACCGGAGCACCACCGCCGACCTGAACATCGCGGACCATTACCGCTTTTGAAACGCGCTTCATAAAAGAATGCCTCGCCCGCGAAATACGCGAAATACGCGAATAAGATCCAGTCTTTACTTTCGCGCTATTTCGTGTGCTTCGCGGGCAAAATTCCTAAAAAAACCTGGAAATATCCAAAAACAGCGTGAACACCATCAGCAGCAGGATCACGGCCAGGCCGGCGAGCTGGATCTTTTCCCTGATCGCTATCGACAGTGTTTTGCCGAACCAGGACATCACTTTTTCGATCCCAAGCACCATGATCTGGCCGCCGTCGAGCAGCGGGATCGGGAGCAGATTGAATACGCCGAGATTCAGGCTGATGACCGCGAGAATGCCGAACAGTCCCGCAAATCCCATTTCGGTCACAACCTGAGAAATGATCTGGACGATCCCGACCGGGCCGGCCAACCCTGCATCCTTGACCGAACGCTCGCCTGAAAACATCTGGCCGAAGACCTTGCCCGTTAGCCGCAGAATACGAAGATTCGATTCGAGCGCAAACGAGGCCGCACCTGTAATGCCGACCGGGACTCGAGTTGTGATAGCACCCACGGCAAAACCGATACCGATGCGAAAAACGCCGTCGTCGCTCTGCCGGGCAGCGGTTTGGATCTCGCTCCGGACGCCATTTCTTTCTATGGTAAGGCGCAGCGGCGCGTCCTTGTTTTCGCGTATCTGGTTGCTGAGTTCCTGGCTGTTTCTTACGGTCTGGCCGTTGAATGCGATGACGCGGTCCCCCGTCTGAAGGCCCGAAGCGGCCGCGGGCGAATCCGCGGTAATTGTTCCGATCTCGACCGGTTCAACACCGGCGTCGGGAACCAGCCCGATCTCACCGACCGCGTTTCCATTATCAAGCTTTTTCTCGGGTGTCACCGTCAGGTGGACGCGTTCGCCGCCTCTGTCAACAACCACGGGAAGTTCGATCTCCGGGGAGATCAAGGCTTCATCGCGAATTGCCTCCCAGGTTGGGTTTTCCATTCCGTTGAACGAAACGATCCGGTCGCCCGGTTTGATCCCGGCGGCAGCGGCGGCACTTGCGTTGTTCACCACACCCACAACCGGGGCCGGCATCGACGGTACTCCGACGATGAGAGCTCCCACGAACGGTATCGCGAGCGCAAGAACGATGTTCATGAACGGGCCGCCGAGCATCACAAGAAACTTCTGCCACCGCGGCCTCAACTCGTAAAGCTCGGATTCCGGCACCTTT
Source organism: Pyrinomonadaceae bacterium (assembly GCA_050250045.1). Classification (GTDB taxonomy): domain Bacteria; phylum Acidobacteriota; class Blastocatellia; order Pyrinomonadales; family Pyrinomonadaceae; genus OLB17. Next base: position 175,472 of record JBFWPK010000004.1, read on the forward strand.
TCGCCGCCCGACGCTCCGCCCTCGAGCGGCGCGGTTACTTCGTCGCCATAGAGCTTTACATACGCGCCCAGTGGGATCGCGCTGATGCGATAATCGGTGTGCCCGACCTTAAATCCCCAGATCCGCGGTCCGAGCCCGAAAAATGAGTACGCCTCCACCCGCATCCCAAAGAGCTTGGCAACAATAAAATGGCCGAACTCGTGGATGTTGATCGCAATACCAAGAACGAAAATTACAGCTAAAATGACGATCAGAATATCTGGCATAACTTAAAAACAGTATTAAAAACCTCGTCTTGTTTAGAGCCAAATCACGCGAGCGAAGTTGCAGAAAAACAAAGCAGGACTATGGCAGAATGTCGGCCACTTTGATCTTTTTCTTCGGCTTAGCGAGCGGCGACACAGCTTCGCCCTCTCGGACGACAAAGATCTCTGTGTAAGCAAACCCGAAATTCTTGTCCTTTACCGGCCGACGGTACACTTCCAGGCATCGCTGCTTTAGGTTTACGATCCAATACTCATCGATCCGGTTTTCCGCATAGAGTTCAGCCTTGGTCATGCGATCGAATCGCAGAGTGGAATCCGATACCTCGACCACCAGCTTTGCGGAAGTCGGATGAGCGTCGGCAAAATCCCGCGGGTCTCCCTCCACCACGGCCACATCCGGTTCCGGCTGATCTGCCCTGCCCAAACTGAGAGGCAATTGGCTGTCGATCAAATATCCCTTTCCGAAAACCTTCGTCAATGCTTCACGAACCAGTCGCACGGCCGTCGCGTGCGGCGTTTTCATTGGCGCCATTTCAATTATCTCTCCGCGGATAAGCTCGACCCGCTTGCCCTTGAAGAATCCCATGTCCGCCATTTGGTAGTATTCGGACGCGGTCCAACGGTAGCGTTTTGGCGAGCCATTGACCGGCGCTGGAGGCTCGGTCACGATCCTTGGCCGGACGTAGTTTTTTTCTAGAATTGGCTCCATTACAAATCTCAACTTGCCGCGGCGGATTCGCCCAGCATCATTATAGCGCGTGAGCGGGCCCAACTGTCGGCTGACAATACGCTTTCCAGCGTCGAGGCCGCATTCGGATGATGATCATTCATCACCGTTCCGTTCACGCGTGCGATGTCGCCAAATCCGATCCTGCCATCCAAAAATGCCTGCACGGAAACCTCGTTTGCCGCATTCAGCACGGTTGGCATCGTTCCGCCGGCCTCAAGTGCCTTATAAGCGAGTGCGAGGCACGGGAATCTATCCGTATCCGGCTCTTCGAACTCGAGCCGGCCCAGCGTCTTTATATCCAGCGGTTCGATACAGTTTGGCCGGCGGTCAGGATAGGTCAACGCATACTGGATCGCGTGCCGCATATCGGTGACACCCATTTGAGCGATGATCGAGCCATCCACCATCTCGACCATGGAGTGCACTACCGATTGCGGATGAACGACGACCGATATGCGATCGGCGTCGAAACCGAAAAGCCAGTGGGCCTCGATAACCTCGAGGCCTTTGTTCATCAGCGTGGCCGAATCTATGGTGATCTTGTCACCCATTTTCCAGTTTGGATGAGCGAGGGCCTGTTCGGGCGACGCATTCTCGATCTCTGCTTTGGTTTTCGTGCGGAACGGGCCGCCGGAGGCTGTGAGAACAAGACGTTTCACCTCGCTCTTTCGCTCACCGCGCAGGCATTGGTGAATGGCGTTGTGCTCGCTGTCCACCGGCAAGATCTCGGCGCCGGACCTTGCCGCAGCGGCCGTCATCAGGTCGCCGGCCATGACGAGAGTTTCTTTATTCGCAAGGGCGATGCGTTTTCCCGCCTCGATCGCGCGAAGGGTCGGCACAAACCCGACGGCCCCAACCGTCGCGGACACGACGATCTCCGCTTGCGAGTGCGTTGCCACGTCGATCAGGCCCTTTTCACCGGTCTCGATCCGCGGAGGTTCGACACCGAGCTTGTGCAGCTCTTTCAAAAGCGATTCGGCGCAATCGTCGTTATCACACGAGGCCACTTCAGGTCGGAACGACGCCACCTGCTCGGCGAACGTCTTCATGTTCCGCCCGGCCGCAAGAGCGACAACGCGAAACTCTTTGAGATGTTCGATTACCTTTAGCGAATTGCAGCCGATCGAGCCGGTGGAACCGAGGATGGAGATGCCTTTCATACGGAAATACTGGATTTAGAGTAGCATATCAGACGCCTGATACAGCATTTCGGGAAATCTTATGGCTCCGGGTTTTCAGTATTTTCCATTTCTTCAGAAACCGCTCCGGCCTCAAATCGTCCGACATTGTCCACGCCCTCGCGTTGCTTTTTGGCGAGAAACCGATTGAACTCCGCCGAGCGGTTCCTGGGCACGCTCAGTGTTTTCCACTCCGTCGATCGGAAGTGCTTAGCTAGAAAAACGATCTGCCCGACATGATAGGCGTAGTGCGTCAATTGCCGATTGATAGCCTCGACAACCGTGTGCGGCTCGCCGCGGATGGTGACCGTTCGGGAAAAATCATCCAGCGTCAGCGGTTCGATGTTCTCAAAAAGCGTCTGCCAGCCGGACTCCCAAAACTCCATCAAAGATTCCCTTGTGTCGCCGATCAACTCAAACTCGGTGTCCCGGTTCCTGTCCGGTTTCTCGCCGTCGGAGTTCAGAAAGTCACGCCAACGGGAATGGAGGTTTCCGGCAATATGCTTTATTATCACCGCGATCGAATTCGCCTCCGCGTCGAGCGGCAGGAAGAATTCCTCGTCGCTTACCTGGTCGACCGCACGTTCAGCAAGCCGCTTGTAACTTTGAAATGACTTCAGCGCGTCAGCGCGGTAGTTTTCAATGAAGCTCGACATCGTTCGAATCTGATCAGAGAGGCAAACAAGCTTCGGTCAATCGATCTTTCCGTCGAATTTTGCGAGGGCGACAACGATGTCGTCCATCATACTGGTCCGGTCGCGAGTAGTGCGTACGCCATTGACAAGGAATGATACGACAAGCTCCTCACCGCTGGCCGTGGTCACGTAGCCGGACAAGGCCGAGACCTGATCGATCGTCCCGGTCTTGCCGCGCATATTACCTTCGGCGGCGGTGCCCTTGAACCGGTTTCTGAGCGTTCCGTCAACTCCGCCGATGGTCAAGCTGTCGCGCCATGCCTGGGCGTACTTGCTCTGCTTTGCCATATACGTATAAAGCTTTACAACGGCCGAGGGCGTGATCAGATTGTGGCGCGAAAGCCCGCTGCCGTCATACTGCACGACCGCATCCGGATCGATGCCGACCTTGGCAAGAAATTCTTTGACCACCTGGATGCCAAGCTCCGCACTCTCTTTATTCGTGAACGGATCATCCACGGCAACACCGTCAGGCCCACTTTGGATCCACCGGTTCCTCGCATCTTCGCCGAGCGTCCAAAGCAGCGTTTCAGTGTACATATTCTGGCTCGGCTTCATCGTTTTCGCCGCTATGAGCGCGAGCGGCGGCGATTCAAGTTTCGCTATCTCGACCCCTTCCGGCGCGACCAAATGTCCATTCGCGGCCTTCTGCGCCTCGAACCGTCCGGTGACCGTGATCCCCTTCAGCTCGAGCCGCTGTTTGAGCAGGGCGGCGAACAGTTTCGCGGGCCGCGTTACCGTTACCGATCCGCTAAAGCCTGCATTTCCGCGAGGGAGCGTGCCGGTTATCTCAAGCATGTTCTGGCCGAGCAGCTTTTCTATCTTTAGCGTTCGAGGCGTCCCGGCGGCGGTTGTTCTGCATCCATTTTTTACTTGATAGACGGGATTGTAAGGCGTTATCTTGACCAGGCACGAATAGCCTTCCGGCCCTGGCGTTACCGTAAGATCGACCGCATTGTCATTGAGCGGAAGCGCCGAGACCTCGGCACCGTAGTACCATTGCAGATCGTCCCATTCCCAACTGCTGGGGATCGCACCGCCCTTGAAATATGAATCGTCGCCGATGATCGAGCCTTCGATGCGTTTGACGCCGGCGGCCGCGATCTTGTCCGCCAATTCGTCGAGGCCTTTGTAGTAATTACTTTCGCTGAACGCCGTCGAGATCGAAACGTCGCCGCGGCCGAATACCCGAAGATCACCCTTGATCGTACCCGATGCATCGGGCATCGAGGGAGCGTAGACGCTGGTCACGAACCGGAAGTCAGGCGTCAGCTTTTCGAGCGCCGCCGCGACCGTAAAATTCTTCATGTTCGACGCGGGCATGAAATACTTTTCCGCGTTCTCTTCGAACAGCACCTTGCCCGTGTTAAGAGAAACTATCTTGACCCCTACCTGTCCGCGGTTAAGCTCCGGACGGAGCAGTCTGGCCCGGATCTCAGACTGAAGATCGGCGAGCGCCTTCCCGCTCGCAGGTGCGCGAAGGTTGTCCGAAACGGTTACGCGGGAAGCCGTCGCGGGCGTTTGCGCCGCAGCAGGAACAACCGTAAGGAGGACAAGGATCAAAAAAACCAGGTGTGGCCGGGCGGTATCTGTAAGATTCTTAAGCAAAATTTCCTCCTGAACGGTTTCGGGAACAAGCTCTGCGAGCTTCTTCTTCTTTGATGCAGACAAGCAAAAGCAGCAAACAACATAATGTCGTCTACTGCTTCGAATGGCAAATTGGTTGATTCAAACGGTCACGCCTACGAGGACGTACAGTATCGGGGCCGGCTGATCCTTACCACAAGATCGGCCGGAGCGTCGGCCCGGAGATGTGATTTCCGCTGATCACCTGCGGGGCGTTCGGGCGGCTCGAATCATCCTGGCGGACCTGATGGGCGCCGTACCAAATTACTATATCCTGGTCCACTATCGGCTCGCCGTTGACCCACGGGTCGATGTTGGCCCCTGGATAATGCGGGCCGTCCGTATCATCCAGTTCGTCTGGTGCATCGGGCGCACCTTTATAACGCATTATCCAAAAATCACCGGCGCCGAATGCATCGGTCAGGTTGCCAAGAGCGTCGGTAACCGTGCCGTCGTTGGTGCCGGGGACGAGCTGATAGCCCTCATCGCCCGTCGCATTCTTAATAAGAACGCTTCGGCTCGTCTGCCGGCGCTTGAAAAACGAGGTTTCATTTTCGAGCAGCTTACGGAATCGCCGTCCGCGTTCCATCAGATAAACCTTATTCGCGGCGTTCACGACGTCAAAATCGAACCGCCAGTAAACATGATGGGTTCGCTGGATGCATACGCAGGAATCGGTGATCGAGCCGTAGCCGAATCGTGGGCGGATGGTCCCGTCGGTACCCAGTCGCCATTCCATTACGTAACGATACCAACCGGCATTCAACTCGGTAACGAGCACGACCTCAGTGCCGTTCTCTGTATTTTGGGTATAGATCGCGACGCCCTGGAAATTGCCGGTGTCGTTACGCGTTTCAACGACCGTTGTCGCGATCTGTCCAGGGGCGAGGATGCGGATCCCCGGTGCGGGATCTTGCGCCCCAGCCGCGGGAGCGTCGAAGTAGCCCTCCGAGTACTGCCAATCACGATAGGGGCCGCAACTGTTGACATACTTGACGTTAAGTATGGGGGCATGGCCGCGTTTCAGGACCATCTTGCCCTTGTATTTCACGTCGCGGATCTCCAGTCCGGAGCGTTCAAACTGCCGCCCCGACGAGGCTGACGGCCTGACGACCAGCATTTCCCACAGCGGATTGCCGCCAGTGTCGTTCACGGTCAGCGTCGCCTGTCCGGGAATGCCATTTCCGCTGCTGCCCTGGCCCGAGTTGGGGACACCGCACGAATCCGGCGTCGCGGCCGATGTCGGCGGAGCGTTGTCCGGATACCTTATGACCTTGTTGTTCTTAAAACTCACACCGACGATCTCATTTTCACCGGTCTTCGGGTTTACGATACCGATGTTAACGAGGCGTTCGCCGTTGACGATGGTTGTCGGCGGCATCGCCTCGTAGTATTCGACAGCTTTCGACTGCCGCAGTCCCCGAAACTGAGCGTCCTGATCGATCACCTGGTATGCCGCCGCTATCTCGGCCCCGCCGACGCCCGGAATATCGTTGTTCCAGAAAACGGTGATCGGTTCTGTCCCCGCAAAATCACCCTCGGCATAGAGCGACATATCGGTCGAGTAGTTGTAATAGGTGACGCGAAACCGAGTCGGTGGACGCGATGCCTGCGATTTGCTCTCCGATACGTCGTAGAGATACTCAAACCCGACCTCGCGGAAGTTCGCTCCAGCCAGTTCATGCCGAACGGCCTTGCTCGCGCTCGCTCTCTGTCGTGCGGCATCAACGTCCGCCTGCGTCGGGCCCCACGGAACGACCTTGAGGCTTAATTTTTTGTTACCGCGTCTTGAGCGGGCCGACTCTTTCTCGTTATCAGAGGATGCGAAAGCGGCGGTCGCCATCAGGCACAAAAGCGTGAGGGAAAGCAAGAATTTCCTGTGCATTGGTACTCCTAAGGGGCAAAAACTTGGTGGTCAATTGAAGAGAAACCACTAACAAAAATATCACCCAAGGGGCGGGAGGGTCAAGATTTTAGCAGGAACACGGCCGCCCAAAGGGCATTTGCGCATAGCTGCCGACGACGAGACGCCAGCGTTCCCGAACTCATTCCTACTTACATTTCGAATACCCACAGTCGCGGCAGAAGTCGCAGCCTGAGGCGTGTTCCAGTTGGCCGCGGCATTCGGGACACTCGCCGATGAGGCTCGACATCGTGGGCGATGTCACATCGGCGGCAGTTTCCGTTTTTATTGTTCGCTGCGACTCAGGCAGGTTGTTCAGCCGCCGCTCGATCAGCAGCAGGCATTCGGCGACGGCCTGTTCGGGCGATGTGAGCAAGCGTTTGTTGAACCACACGGCATGCGTGCCAGTGACCTTATTAAGGCTGCGTGAGACCTCTTTGACCTCAAACCCGCCGCGGAGCATTTTCGATGCCAGGAGGCCCACGCCCTGGCTGATCGGGCCCGTTGCGAAAACTTCGAGAATGCGTTCGCCGTCGTGGTTGACCGTAACGTATAAGTTTTGCGTGTCGAACGGTATCCGCCACGTCGAGCCTTGAAGCTCGCGGGGACGCTCCACCCGACTGGTCCCAAGTCCCGTGGCCAATGTCCCAGGTTCGAGATCTGCATCACCGATCTCGGTCCCGACATGGGACTTTGAACTCTCGACTTTGGACGTCATCGTATTGAGCACCTGTCCCTCGCGGCTGCCGTCGCGATAGTAGCTCACGGCCTTGCAGCCGAGTTTACGGGCAAGGTGATAAAGTTCGTCGACAGACTCGACAGTGTCGTCGGCCGCTCCGTTGCAAGTCTTTGAGATAGAGTTGTCGACATGCTTCTGGGCGGCGGCGAGCACCCTCACGTGCTCGACCGAGTCGATCTCCATCGCCGAAATGAAATGCGGCGGCAGTTCATCCCGGTGCTCGACTACATATTCGGCGGCGGCTTTGATCGACTCTTCATCGGTCTGGTCAACCTCAAGGCCGAGAGCCTCTGCCGCCAGCGTGTGGACATATGTCCGCGTTCCGACCGTGTCCTGACGCACGTACGCCCATGAAAAATTCGGTTCGATGCCAGACGAAGTTTCCGCGACCAGCGAGATAGTGCCGGTAGGCGCGATGGTCGTCACCTCGTAGTTGCGCGGCGTGATCTCAGTGTTGTCATGGATGCCTATATCTTCAAGCAGGAATCTGGTGTAGGCCTCGCGATTCGCCTCAAATTCCGGGAACACGCCTTTTCTCTTGCCGAGTTCGAGCGATGCCTTCCATGATTCACGACGGACAAAGCCCATCACGCGTTCCATCAGATCGAACGACTCCTGTTTGCCGTACGTGATGCCGAGGTGCAGGCACAGATCGGCGAAACCCATTATGCCGAGGCCAACGGGCCGCGTGCGTTTAACCACATCGTCTATCTCGGGCAGCGGGAAGTGTCCGGCGTCCACAACATTGTCGAGAAACTGGATCGAGCGGTGTGTGGTTTCCGCAAGGCGGTCCCAATCGATGCTTGTGTCGATACTTGATGGATCTTCCGAACGCGAATAAAACTTCGCAACGTCGATCGAGCCGAGGTTGCACGAGTTGTTGAAATGGAGCTGCTGCTCGCCGCACGGGTTGCACGCGTAGATCGGGCCCATCGAGGCCATCATGTGATTGTGCCGATTGACCTCGTCGATAAAGATGATGCCCGGCTCCGCGTATTTGTGGGCAGAGGCAATGATCCGCTTCCAGATGTCGGGAGCAAAGACCATCCCCGGCATCGGCGGTTCTTCGATAGTGCAGTTTGACAGGTCGGCGGTTTCGAACGCGAACTTGTCCGCAAAAGTGGCAGGCGAACCATCGGGCCTTCGATAAACGACGTAATCCGCTCCCGTCACGGGATCGAACACGGCAAGCGTCCATGGCTCGTCCTTGAACTCGGTCTGGAACCAGCGGCCATTGTCAACGGCATCCATGAAAGCGTCGGTGACCGTCACGGAAATATTGAAATTCGTCAGGCTGCTCTGGTCGTTCTTTGCGTGAATGAAGCGGAGAATGTCCGGGTGATCGACGCTCAAAATGCCCATGTTGGCACCGCGCCGAACGCCGCCTTGTTTTACGACCTCGGTCGTCTGATTGACGATGTTCATAAAGCTGACCGGGCCGCTGGCGACACCGCGCGTCGAATTCACCATCGAACCCGCCGGGCGCAGAAATTCATATGTCATCCCCGTTCCACCGCCCGTCTGGTGAATGATCGCGACATGCTGAGCATGCTCCATTATCCCTTCGATCGAATCAGGGACATCCAGGACAAAGCAGGCCGCAAGCTGTCCTTTAGGCTTGCCGGCGTTTACCAAACATGGAGTGTTCGGGATGAACTCGCGATCGAGCATTATCGCGGTCATTGCGTTGGAGAATGCCTCGCGCTCGGCGGGATCGTTCTCAGCCGTCGAAACGTGCCCGACGACGCGGCGGACAATATCGGCCCAAGTCTCGGTCGCCTCGCCATTCTTGTCCTTGGCGGCATAGCGTTTGGCGACGACCTTCTCCGCGTTCAGCCCGAGGTTCGCGGCACTCCGGCCTCTCGCGACCGACTGCCCACCGCGGCCGACACCATTGACCTCTGTTCCCGCAACCTGAATTTCCCTACTCATTGTTATGGAACTCCTGGAATGTATCGAAAATTTCACCCAAACCCGACGCCGATCAGCGTATCACGGAGAACAAAAAAATGCCCTCGACAAGCAGCATTTGAAGCTATCTTTTGCACGACCTGTGGTTTTAGAAGGGAGTGAGTAACATACAGATCATTATACTACATATTGTGGCGGCGAAGAAAGCTCTAAACTATAAATTGTTGCCTGGGCTATTTTATTGAACGTTTTATCGAGCGCCGGCACCGTTGGAACTCTGCGCCGGCAAATGCCGGGAGCAGAGTGCGAGACGTTATCGCCCAACTGAGACCGTGCCTAATTTTATTCTGGCTATTTCTGGAATGGCAGCGGCGGAGGCTCTTCGCCTTCCTTCGGCGGCTCTTTCTTTAGCATCTTATAGATGCCGACGATCTGGTCGATCCATTTTTTTGATTCCTCATGGCTCGGATCTGCCTTAAGGGCCCGGCGGTAATCACCGAGTGCCGAGGCATACTGGCGGGCCTCGGTCAGGGCAAACCCGCGGTCGAAGTAGGCTTCGGCGAGCATCTTTTTAGCCGATTCGTCCGTCGGCCTGCTCTTGGCCGCCTTTTCAGCCTCAGCTATAGTGCCGTCGAATTTTGCCGTGTCGATCGGATCACCACCGGCTTGACCCTTGGTGGGCGGCGAGCCGCTTGTCGGAGTCATCGTCGGCGGCCGGCCTTCGGTAGTGTGAGCGGTCACGGATTGGGCCTTTTGGTCACGGGACGGCCCGGCGTTTGAAGCGGCGTTGTTCTGCGTTACCGGGGCCGCGCTGTTGCATGCGGCGGCGAATGCCGCAATGGCGATCAGTAAATAGCGTCTCATAAAAAATTGTAAGTTAAGGTCTATACTTGGCAGATCCTTCAACAGGGCCTAGTTCTTCTCGATATAAGGCCGGGCCTGGACCACATATATCCTGCCGTTCATTATTCCCCATTCGATATCCTGCTCTCGTTTGCCACCGAAGATGGTTTGGATACGGATGGCCGCCCGGGCAAGAGCACGTGCCTGCACGTCGGTGAGTACACGGTTATGTGCGTTGGCACATTTGTCCGCCGTCGCTTTGAGGTCGCCATTTTCGTCGAATGCAAGGGAGCTTTCCTGCTGTGACAGTGTCATCACTACAACGGAATTCGACTTTGGATTGAACAGTATCTGCTCTGGGAGGCCGCTGTTATCGACTACCTTTGAATTATGCCCGCAGACGGCGCTGATATAGACGGCGTCTTCGGCCTTTGGATCGAATGGGTCGGCGGTGATCATAACGCCGCCCTTTTGCATGTCAACGCCGAGCTGTACAAGTGCGGACATGTACACGTCGCTTTGGCTGACGTACCTGCGAACACGGGCCTCGTAGGCGTCAAACTTCCAGAGCGACGCCCATACGGTTTTAATTGCCGCGATGAGTTTGTCTGCCTGGCGAACGTTTGGGACGCTTGAATAGAGCCCCGCACCGCTGAAATTCGGAAGGTCCTCGGAATTCGAGGAACTGCGAACAAATACGGGCCGCCCGCCAAGCTGTGTTTTCCAGCGGCTGATAACCTCTTTCCGCAGGCTATCATCGAATGGGGCGTTCTGGATGGCTTTGCGGAATTCATCAAGTTTTTGCCGGCGTATGCGCGGGTTGTGAACGAATTTGAGATCGTATTGCCACGTGTCGATCGTTTGATCGAGCCCGTTGTCCTTCATGAATTTGTCGTACCAGTAATACGGGATCGAGAACCCGTCCGGTATCGTCACGCCACGGATCCGCGCCCGGATCATCTCGCCTTGATTGGCTGCTTTTGATCCGAAGCGGATGCTGTCTTTAGCGCGCATCTGACGAAGGCCGACGAGCTCCTTTGCAGTCAGGTCCACCGGAGGGATGACCTGATCGGGCGAAATGAATTTCTCCTTTTTCTCCTCAAGCGACGCAACCTCGAGCTTGTAGTCGGTCATCGTTGCGTCGAGTTTATAAACGTATGTATCGTATTCGCGAAATAACTTGTCTGCATCCTTAATGTACACATTCGGGATGTCCCAACCTTTTGCAAGGATGTTGACGTGCGACAAAGGCGAGGATGGCTTTGCAACAATGATGCCTCGGACCGGCGGCAGCGACGGCGGAAGTTCCCGGAGTATCAAGATCTCGTTGTCACCGATCTCGACCGTGTCGTCCAGCTTATCAATGATGTGGATGCGGCCGACGGCGGTGCCAGTGTTCAACGCCAGATATTCCTGATTTCGGTTCAGTTCGTCCTGCAGTACCCGTTCGATCCCGAGTTTTTCGGAGGCGTCCTCCTGTCGTATCGAGTTCGGTTTGTAGGCGACCTTTTCGAAAAAATGCGAGTTGATCGCGTCGTGCGCCGCTTTGATCAATTCGGCCGGGGCCAGGTCGCCTTCCCAAAGCTCCCAGGTAAATTTTTCGACCGGCCTCTGCCACGCGATCGTGCCTACGATGAAGCGGCGGCCGGCGTCGATGTAGATCGGCTCGAACACGTCGGCCCCGCGCGGAACGAGATAGGTCGCGAGCAGGAAATCCTTGTGAAACCGATACCGCTGCGAATTGACGAAGTAGATCTTGTCCTTTGCCCGCCGATCGATAACGAACATCGCGTGCGGCAGAGCGTAAGGTGTATCTTGATGATAAACCCGGGCGATCGAATCAAATTCGGCGCGGGAACCGATCTTGGGCAGCGAATTCTTTTTCGAATCCGGCCTCTTGTCCATCGCGCCGGCCGGCTGCCGAGTCGGGGAAGGCTTGCGCGACATCTGCCCCAGAGAAGACACACAGAACAATGCCAGGAGCACGGCCGCGACGGACACAGAGAAACACCAGCGGCGAATATTCCGGATCGGGGCTGGGGATATTAAGGAAAACTTCATACCAGCTAACTAGGGATCAAGCAGGCACACTCCCTACCGGTCGTGTTTCTGCCTTGTATGTTTCGTCACGCATCGCGTCAAGCTCGTCGAGCGATCTGACGGTGATCTTCATATCGCGGTAGATACCTTCAGCGATGCGATAGATCCAGCCGTGAATATATAGCGTCTGGCCGCGGTCCCACGCATCCTGGACTATTGTGGTCTCGCCCACATTTATCACTTGTTCGATGACGTTGAGCTCACATAATTTGTCCAACCGGGCGTCATGATCCGAGAGTTTGTCCAGTTCTGCCTGATGCTTGTGCATCGTGTCCTGGATATGGCGGAGCCAGTTGTCGACAAGGCCAAACCGAGCATCGTCAAAAGCGGCCTTAACCCCGCCGCAGCCGTAGTGGCCGCAGACGATAACGTGCTCGACCTTCAACACCTCGATGGCGAACTGCATTACGGCCAGGCAGTTCATGTCGCTGTGATTTACAAGGTTCGCCACGTTTCGGTGAACGAACATTTCGCCCGGCAGCAGCCCAATGCTCGATGTCGGCGAAATGCGGCTGTCCGAGCAGCCGATCCACAATAGCTCGGGGTTTTGCGATTCGCTCAACCGGTCGAAGAACTGCGGGTCCTCGGCCTTCAGTTCATCGGCCCAGCGGCGGTTGCTGTTTAGAAGCCTTTCGATCCTTTCCACGAGCCTATTTTAGCGTATTCGGGTACCAAGGGCTATTTCGGGTTGGTTTTCGGTCAGAACCGATAAAGGCAATGTCCATGCGGAGGTTGATCGGCCGGCATTATTCATCACCACGCTCGAGATTAGACCGCGACGACGCCTCGCGAAGCTGGTTGCGCGTTTTCACCTGGGCGCGGATGCTCAAAAAGAACGCCACGCAGCCGAGGACCGCGCAGAGGAAGGCTCCGGTGCTGTTCCGAACCCAAAGAAAGTATCCCGCCCCGGCGGCGAGCACCACTGCTGCTATTTGAAACATCCTGTCCGCAGCCATTGTCAGTCGTTTCTCATCGGGCTTCACGACGAGCGTTCGGCTCAGCCCGCCTTGCGTGCTACATCCTTAAAGCTCTCGCCGCGGAAGAATGCGGCCGTTGCCTTGAAAAGCCGCTTGATGGCCCGGAAAATTTTAGGGAAAAACAAGAAGAAGAAAAGTACGAATACGACTAAAACGACGGCTATTACCACCGGTGCGAACACCGCCAGAAAGGCTCCAGCGATCGCGATGGCGTCCTCGATCAGAGAGAGGACCCAGTTTGAAACGGGTTCGGGCGAGAGATTCGCGGCAATTCGCGCGGTGGCTTTTGTCCCGTGTGATGCGAACGCAAACCCGCCGCCGATCAGCGTTGCGGGAATGACAATGGCCGGATCCATATCCGAAACGGCCGCCCAGGCAACGACCGCGCCTGCAGGCACGCGGATGAACGTGTGAACGACATCCCAAACGCTGTCAACATACGGGATCTTGTCGGCGAAGAACTCAACAATATACAGCCCTCCCGCGACGCCGATGATCGCCCAATTATCCAGCACATCCAGCCCGCCCGGCAGCTTTACCGCGCCAAACTTCTGCAGCAGCCCGAGAACGGATACCGTCGCGTAAAGATTGATCCCGCTCGTCCACGCCGAGCCGAGCGCAAGCGTTATTGTCGAGAACCATTCCATACCTATACGTGATCACTCAATGATATCTTCAGATATCCTCCATAGCCGTCTGGCGTTCACCTGCATCTCGCTGTTGATCCTTAGTCTGATGATCGTACCACGTCCGATATCACTAAGGCCTTTGATAGCAAATGTTTTCGGATCAATCTGAAAATGCTCGTCCCACACATCGGTGCGCGGATTGAAAAGACGGCCGGCCTCATCACCGTTCGCGTCCACACCTGTAACAAATCGAGATTTAAAGACATTACACGAGCGGCAAGCCAGTGCGAGATTGTCGAGATGCGTCGTTCCGCCGGACAATGGCGGCAAAATATGCTCGACTTCGAAGGCGAAATTGGAAAAGCGCTCGGGGGCATGGCAGTATTCGCATCTCTTCTCGGCACGCAGCGAGACAGGCAAATGGAACCGATTCATCAGCTTAACTGCCCTGCAAGCCGCTCCGCCCTTTTAGCCGAACCCTCAAGTTCGACTTCTATCAGCTTTTCAAGTTCCTCCTGCTCCAACGCAGGAAACTCCTCACCGGCATCGCGGGCCGTGCGCCATTTGTTCATTAAGTATGAAAGCCGACGCTGTTGATCCTCAGTGAAAAATTCATCGGGCCGAAAATCCTGGACAAAAACAACAGTTTCATCCTCAGCCGGCTTGAGGTGTTCCGCAAGCGCGTCCAGAGCCTCGCCCATCGTAGAGCCGTACGATTCCTTTTCTCCGGCAATAGCCCGATATCGCCTTCCATTTCCGAAACTGGGCAGGATAACGACCCTTGTCATACTTGAGCACCTCCGCCAAATTCTACCACAGAATTACGCGTCATCTTCGCCCTCGGTTCCCTCGCCGTCTTTCTTAAACCCAAATTTCTCGAGCCTGTATTGCAGCGTCCTGAACGTCAGCCCGAGCAATTTTGCTGATTTCGTGATGTTGTTATCGGTGCGTTCCATTGCCTGCATTATCAGGCTGCGTTCGACGTCCTCGAAGTTGACGCCTTCCGGCGGAAGTTTGAATTGAGAATCGCCGTCAACGGCCGCCGGCCTGGTGGCGTTGGTCATTTCGGGCGGGAGGTCGTCGACCGTTATTGTATCGTTCTCGCAAAGCAGGATCGCACGCTCGATCGCGGATTCAAGCTGGCGGACGTTGCCTGGGTAGTGATAATCGTTCAGCAAATTTTTCGCGGCCGCGTCTATCTTTATTTCGCGATCGGTGCCGCGAGTGTGCTTTTTGACGAAGTACTCGATCAAGGCTGGAATATCGGTACGCCTTTCGCGAAGCGGTGGTATCTCTATCGACAAAACATTCAATCGATAATAAAGGTCCTCGCGGAAGCGCTTTTCCTCGGTCATTTTCAACAGGTCGCGGTTCGTGGCGGCCAGAACGCGAACATCCACCGCAATCTCTTTCACGCCGCCGACGCGTCTGATCTCGCGCTCCTGCAGGGCACGCAAGAGCTTTGCCTGCAGAGCGATGTCGAGCTCACCGATCTCATCGAGGAACAGCGTCCCGTGGTCCGCGATCTCGAATAGGCCCTTCTTTTCGCCGACCGCTCCGGTAAACGAGCCTTTTTCGTGGCCGAATAATTCCGATTCCAGCAGGTTTTCGTTGATCGCGGCGCAGTTCACCGCCTGGAATGTTTCATTCGCCCGCAGGCTGTTCATATGCATCGCCCGGGCGATCAACTCCTTCCCTGTGCCGCTCTCGCCGCGAATGAGGACGGTCGAATTGGATTTGGCGATCTTCAGGATCAGCTTCTTGACCTTATCCATCTCGGGCGAGACGGAGACGATCTCCGTGTCCAGGGCCGAGAGCTTGTTCAATGCCCGCGAGACAGTTTCGAGCAGCTTTTCGCTGTCGTAAGGCTTTTGCAGATAATCAAACGCGCCAAGCCGCAATGCGTCCACTGCCGAATCGACCGAGCCGTGAGCGGTCAACAGGATGACGATGATCGACTTGTCGAAATTGGTCAGCTCTTTGAGAAGCTCGAGGCCTGACATTCCTGTCATTTTCAGATCGGTCAGGACCAGATCGAACCGCCGTGATTCGACAAACTTCATCGCCGCCTCGCCGGAACTGGCCGTCGTTACGTCGTAGCCCTCGCCGGAAAGGATCGTTTCAAGTATCTCTCTTTGATTTTTCTCGTCATCGACGACGAGGATCGATTTTCTTGCCATAGAATGAAACCACTATACAGGAAGGGTCAGGGCTTCGCTTCCCTGCCGGACCGGATCTCTCCGGGACACAAGCCCGAACGAACCCGAGTACATCGCCCTAACTTAGCGCGGGCCTTCGCAGAGATCAGCTGACTTTTGGCAGCCGAACCGCGAATTTGGTGCCGCTACCCACTTTCGACTCGACGCCGATCGATCCATTATGAATATCCACGATCTTCTGAACGATCGCGAGGCCGAGGCCAGTGCCGGTTTCCTTGGTTGAGAAGTAGGGCTCGAATATTTTCGATACATTCTCCTCGGCGATCCCGCTGCCAGTGTCTGAGATATCGAATCTCACAAAGCCGTTATCCGGTGAGATCTTGACGTTTAGATTGCCGCCCTCGCCGCCCATCGATTGAACGGCGTTTATGAACAGGTTGTTGAAAACCGAGCGAAGATACTCAGGATCGCCCATCACCTCAGGCACATTCTCATGCTCGATGACGCCGATCTTGATGTGATTCTCCTCGGCCTGTGCCTCGACAAGGCGAAGCGAATCCTCAACCATCTTGCGGGCCGCAATCGCCTGCAGGTTCGGTGTGGCGGGCCGCGAGTAATTGAGGAAATCGCCTATTTGCTGGTTGATCCGCGCTACCTCGGCTTTTAGCTGCGCCGTCAGCTTTTCGAAAGTTGCTCGCTTTTCAACATCTTCCGGCGAGAATTTTGCCCGCAGATGGTCGAGGGTAAGGTTAATATAGTTCAGCGGATTGCGGATCTCATGTGCGATCGCCGAACCAAGACGCCCGATCACTGCGCTTTTCTCAGCTTGCTGAAGCTGGGCCTCCAACTCCTTTGATTTTTCCAGCTCGGCCGTCATCTCGTTAAACCGCCGCGCGAGCAGTCCCATTTCGTCGCCCCGGTCCTCGCCGGGAACCCGCACACGCATGTCGCCCTCCGCCACCCGCCGGGCCGCGTTGGACAAATTGGCTATCGGCCGCGTAAACCGCCATACCAGCCCGAACGTGATCAACGTTGAGAACAAAAGTACAGCCAACGTGACCAGCAGCGGCCGTGCGGCCCGCCATGCCGCCTCGCTCTTATCATTCTTGAGCAGCACCATCACGTACCAGCGGCCTTTGCTGGTTTCGATCGGCACGGCACGGGCCTCGTTATCGCTCTTTTTGTTCGCGGCTGTTTTTTGATTTGGGAATCGCCGAAGATCGTCGCCCAACCTGGCGCCCTCCATCAGCGGAGGCAGGTCCGTTTGGTCGGCCAGCATCTTGTATTGCAAGGTTCCGTCCTCGTCCTGGGTTGGCCAATATTTTTCGCTTAGACTGTCGCTGATCCGCCATTGGTCGTCAATAATGATCACGTCTACGATCCGCGACCGGGTTTCTTCGTCCAGGAAGGTTTGGCCGGGCCGGTCGATTATGTCAACCATTCTCTCCTCGGGCGAGGTCATCCCGGCCGTTCCCAATGCGATACCGGCGACCAGGGCCTGGGCCTGAGCGTCGCGTAGCTGCACATTCTCTTGCTGAGTGAGGTAGTTGAGATAATATTGGATCCCCAGCGTGGCCACGATCAAAAGGGCCAGCACCAGCAATAATCGTCCCCGAAATGTCTGAAAAAAGCCCATCCTAACTTAAATATCTTAAACGAGTGTTTATTTTCCTTGCGCTCGCCGGAGCGACGATGTTATAGTTCGCTTTAGCATTTTCGCACACTCTGGAACAATCAGGTCATTTCAATACCGAATTTGGTTCGTGAGTTCTTCCCCTCAGACATCCAGACAAATCAGTCAGCCGAGGTAAAACATGAAGTTTATGCTTTCCGCGAACCGCGTTATCAAACTGCCAATTGCTGTCCTCATTGGCGTCTGCCTGTTTACTTTTGGAGCGAACGCCCAATCGCGTAAGTCGGCCTCCACGAAAAAGGCTTCGGTTAAGAAGACTGAGAAGCAATCGAAGGATGCTCGCAAAAACAGCAAGGCCCCGGCAAAGGTTTCCGCAAAGAGCACCAAATCCAAGTCAGACTCGAAACGCGGCAAGAACACGGAAAAGGCTAACGCAAAGAGTTCAAAGAAAAAAGTCGAATCAAAAAAGGAGGCCGCCCGCCGGCGTGCGGCCGAGGAACGCCGTCAGGCTGAACTGGCTGAGAAACGTCGTCGCGAGCAGGCCGCCCGTGAGGCCCGCGAGCGAAAACTTGCGCTCGAACGCGGCTTTCATACCGAAACCGCGCGGAACATTCAGGAAGATAATAGTGACGGCGAAGATCTTCAGGTCCGACGGGCTGCCGTCAATGCCCTCGGGAGCCATGCCGGAACGGTGGTCGTGATGGAGGCAAAGACGGGCAAGCTGCTGACCGTAGTAAATCAGGACTGGGCAATTTCGGAAGGCTTCAAGCCGTGCTCAACGATCAAGCTTGTAACGGCCGTCGCCGGCCTCAACGAGGATGTTATCAATGAGGAAGGCGGTATTGGCGAATCTACTTCGGGGATGAAACTCGATTACGCCATCGCAAAATCGAATAACGGCTATTTTCAACGCGTTGGGTCCAATTTTGGCAACGCGAAGATGATCGAGTACGCGAAAAAGCTCGGCCTGGGACAGCCGACGGGCATTAACGCCGAGGGTGAAACGGCAGGAAAGCTTCCTTATGGCAACAATAATCCACGGATCTATTCGCACGGCGACGATTTCGAAGTGACGCCGCTGCAACTGGCTGTGATGGTGTCCGCTCTTTCGAACGGCGGCCACAAGGTCGTGCCGTATATCCCAAAGGGCCGTGTTCAGAAAACGGCGTTTCGCTCGCGGCCGTCAAGAAGCCTTGATATACCTCAGGCCAGTTTTGAGGGCGTATTGCCCGGCATGGTCGGCGCCGCCGAATATGGAACGGCACGGCGAGGTGTTGACGCTTCGATGGGTGTTGCGGGCAAAACCGGTTCGTGCATAAGTAAAGGCTCCTGGGTTGGATTGTTCGCGTCAATCGCTCCTGTTGAAGACCCAAAGTATTCCGTTGTGGTGATAACCCGCGGCCAGAGCGAACGCGGCCGGTACGCCGCCGCGATCGCCGGAAAGATATATGAGGAGCTTCGACCGCGATTGAGCCGCAAACCTGACAGCATTTGGGCTCGCAAGACCAAGAACGACGGTCCACCGGCAGACGAACAGACCGCCGGCCTCGATAACGAAGAAGACGATCAGGATTCACCGGAACAGGACGATGCCGCCCCGATCGTGGTGGGACGCGCCGCTCAACCGGCGGTCAGGAAACTGGTGCGAAAAACGACTCAGTCAAAGCCGGTTCTAAAGCCCGTGATAATCGAATATGACCGCAGCGGCGCCGAAAATGGAACAACCCGTCCGCGTGTTGTTATCAAGAACTGATCTGGAAAATATACGTTAATGCGCCGAGAAGCCGTCCGGTTCGTTATCACGTTCGGATCGGCTTCGTTCGTTTTTGGAAAGGTTTTGCTTGACAGAAACAAGCAGATTGCAGGATTATTGAGACTTCATCGATCGAGTTTCGTCGTTATCATAATTTCGTAAAACAGGTGAGGCCGTATGGCCAAAAACTTGCAACTATTCTATCGGGCGATACATCAGAATTATCGCCGTCTGAAGGTTTGTTTTGCGGGCGGCACACACACAACAGGATCGGGATTTGAATTAGCAGTTGGAGGGTTAGGTTAAGCAATGAAGACGATTTTCAGACTTTCAGGTTGGGCGGTCCTCGCTACCGCACTCGGCGCCTTTGGCGCATCATCCGCGTTTGGCCAGGACCAATCGTGTGCCGATACGGACGGCCAGTTGGACCTATATACGAAGATTACGACGAACTATCGATCGAAGAATCCGCCCGAAATGAAGATCGCTCTTACCGCGGGTAAAGAGTTCCTTGAGAAGTACGGCTCATGTGAGCCGCTCAAGCCGCAGCTCGATTTCATCCGGCCCCAGGTTGCGCGGCTCGAGAAAGACATTCCGGTTCGGGAAAAGGAAATTGAAATGGGGCCGCTGTATAAGCGCTACGATGCGGCTTTGGCGGCGGATAATCCGGACGAAATCCTCGCTGCCGGAAAGGCAATACTTGCCAAGGAGCCTGGCGATCTGAATATTATGGTTCCAATCGCATTTGTGACCGGTGATAAATCGACCAGCGCGAATAGCTACAAGTACGCCGATGATGCCATTCAATTTGCCGGCAACGTTCTGACAAAACTCAAGGCTGGAGCTGAGCTAAACAGAACAAATGCTAAGGGTGAGCCTGCGGTCGGAGTTCTAAAATACACGTTCACACGCGAGGTGGCGATCCCGGAACTGACCTACATCATTGCTTACCTTAAGTATTACGGCAAGAAGGACAAGCAGGGCGCAATTCCTCTTTACTACGAGCTGACCAAGGCTCCGGGACGCTTCAAGACCGACCCGCGTGTCTTCGCAACGATCGGCAGCTACTACATCGACGAGTCAGAGCCGATCGCCACCGAGATCCAAAAGTTGATCGCCGACCTTAGGGGCGCAACGACCGACGAAGACAAAGAACGGATCGCTGAGACGATCAAACCGAAAGTGGCTCTTTATAACGGATATGTAGAGAGGGCGATAGATGCATACGGCCGTGCCCATAGCGTCGCCAAGTCGGATACGGCGTCGGCGAAATCGGCTAAGGACGGTCTTTACACGACTCTCCAGCAGTTGTATGAGCGACGCTTCCCGGAAAAGAAAGAGGGACTTGACACGTTCGTAGCCGCGGCGATCAGCAAGCCTATGCCTGATCCGACGAGTGCTGTCCAGCCGGTTTCCGATCCAGAGCCTGCCACGACCACGACAACCACGACCGGTGCCGTTCCTGCGGCGGGAGCAGCGAAGCCGGCAGCGGCGAACGGCAAAACTGCCGTGACCACGAAACCGAAGAAGTGATCTGAAAGATCCGCCGAAGATCGTCGCCCGGGCGTTTGACATCAAACGCCCGGCTTTCTTTTTGCCCATATTCTTCATAGAATTATCGATGTCAAATGGATCAGGCCCGGCTTGAAAACCTGCTTGGCTATCAGTTTACGGACCCGGATCTGCTTGTTCGGGCCTTGACGCATCGGTCGTGGGCGCACGAACAGTTCCCGGGCGAAGCTGAAAGCTCTGCCCGCGAGCTTCAGAACGAGTCGCTGGAGTTCGTCGGCGATTCTGTCCTTGGGCTCGTCGTGGCCGAGTGGCTTTACCGGCGGCATCCGGGTTTGAGCGAAGGCGGCCTGACGCTGATGAAGCACCGCCTGGTGAGTACAACGATGCTCGCCGAGGTTGCTGAAGCCCTTGGGATCGGCGAATTTGTCCGGCTCGGCCGAGGCGAGGTCAAAACGGGCGGCCGCGGCAAGCCGGCGATCCTCGCCGACACGGTCGAGGCCATTTTCGGCGCTGTTTTCTTTGACGGCGGCTACGAGGCGGCTGCGTCATGTATCGGCCGGGTCCTGGCGGATCGACTCGAGGGAGCGACCCCGAAAGGCTCGAACGATTTTAAGACGATGCTGCAGGAAAAGCTGCAGGCCGTAAAATTGGCGGCCCCGACGTATGAGCTGGTACGCTCGGAGGGTATGCCCCACGCGCGTACATTTGTTGTCGAGGCACGATGGGACGGCGGAAGTTCCCTCGGAGTCGGGCGGTCGATCAAATCCGCCGAAATGATGGCCGCCAGCGAAGCACTTCGGGAGATGGAAACTGACGGCGAGACATGAACGTATATCGATGCCCGGGCGACGCGGGAGGACAACTATTCATGGATAGCTCTGATACGCGGATAGGGACTTAAGAGTTTTATGAGTGAAGAGACAAAGGCGGCAGCGGAAAAGGAAAATGGCCCTAAGCCGATCGGCCCACCGAAATCGGTGTTTCGGGAGTATTTCGAGTCGTTCGCGGTGACACTGATAATGGCCATCTTTGGAATGACCTTTGTCCTTCAGGCGGTCACCGTGCCGACCGGTTCGATGCAGAACACCATCCTGGTCGGCGATTATCTGCTCGTGAACAAGTTCATATTCACCCCGGGCGGCGAGGAATTGCCATTCCTGCCGCAACGCGAGATCCGACGCGGGGACATTATCGTTTTTAAGTATCCGGGCGACCAGATGAATCCCAAGGAGGACAGGGACCGCGGACTCGTTAAATATCAGATCAATTACGTCAAGCGCGTGATCGGGCTCCCTGGTGAGACGGTGCAGTTCAAGAACAATCAGGTTTTTATCAACGGTGAGCTGCTCCCGGAACACCGCATTCTCGGCGATCCTCCCACACCAAGCGACTCGCAATCGGCTCTCGTAACCGAGGAGTTCGAGCCGCGTGAGCCCGAGGATAAGTGGGACGTCTATTACTCTGCCGACCAGATGGAGGACGTCCGGGCGGGCCGTAATCTTTCGACGGACCGTTATGATTTCGGCGTTGAAGGAAAGGAAATGCGGGTGCCGAAGAACAGCTTCTTCGTCATGGGCGACAGCCGCGATCAGAGCGACGACAGCCGCGGCTGGGGTTTTGTACCCCGCGAACTCATAATCGGACGCGCCATGTTCGTATATTGGTCCTGCGACCGCGGTGCGTCGAACGGAAGCGTTTTGGGGTGTCTTACTAACCCGCGGCTCGGCCGGATCGGCAAGTTGGTTAAGTAATTCAAACCGCCTCTGACGCTGGTTCGTTGAGAAACTCGGCCCTCCCCGGCCGCAGACGGTCCTGACTCCGTATGAAACTCAATTTTAGCGAAGAGGTTTCCGGCGCACTTCATTTTGAACGGCCCGTGGTCGCTCTTGAATCGACAGTGATCTCGCATGGGCTGCCTTATCCGGAGAACATCGAAACCGCGTATCGGCTCGAGCGGATCGTTCGGGAAAATGGGGCAACGCCCGCAACAATTGCGATATTCAACGGCGAGGTGCACGTCGGGCTGAATGACGCTCAGATCGAATCCCTGGCAACGTCCAAGGATGTCCAGAAGATCTCCGTCCGCGACATTCCGGTGGCGGTCGCGGCAAAACGGAACGGAGCGACCACCGTTGCGAGTACGAGCTTGATCGCAAATTTCGCCGGCATCAAGGTGTTCGCCACGGGCGGTATCGGCGGGGTTCACCGGGGCGATGGCAATGACGTTTCGGCCGATCTTCCGGCCCTTGCCGCGACGCCGATCGTCGTAGTTTGCTCGGGGGCCAAGGCGGTGCTTGATCTACCCGCAACATGCGAATGGCTGGAAACTCACGGCATCACGGTACTTGGCTGGGAATGCGACGAGGTCCCGGGTTTCTATTCAATCTCGAGCGGGCTGCCCGTCGACCACCGTATTTCGAGCGGCCGCGAGGCGGGAAGTATCGTAAAGGCTCGGGATGAATTGAACCTCAAACAGGCGGTCCTCGTTACGGTCCCGGTGCCCGGCCAGTGGGCCTTACCGGCGGACGAATTGGACACTTTGATCGGGAATGCTCTCGCCCTGGCCGCCGAAAACACAATCGTCGGGAAGGAGATAACCCCGTTCCTGCTTGCCCAGATCGCGGAGCTCAGCGGCGGCAGGACGCTTTCAGCCAACATCGCGCTTCTCGAGAACAACGCGCGGGTTGCCGCCGAGATCTCTCTGAGAATCGAGCGCTGATCGACAGTTTTGCAATTCTTGTCAGAACCGGGAGCGGCAGCGACTGGGTTTTTTGGCAGTGTCCTGATCTTGTAGTGTTGGGATCTGCCACTCGCTTTTTGAATTGCCGCTAGCTTGAAGCTTGTGGGCATTTCGTAAAAACCCGTCTGTAGTGTTCATTCCCAACACCACCGGTCTAAGACACCACCCTTCTTCGCATCACTTCAGATACTTCTTAAAATGCCCGAGCGTCCGCTCCCAGGCTAACTTCGCGGCCTCGGCGTCATAACGCGGAGTGGTGTCGTTGTGGAAGCCGTGCTGCTTGCCTTCGTACATAAACGACTCGAACTTCTTCTTATTACCCTTCAACGCAGCCTCGTATGCCTCGATGCCTTCGTTCAAACGCGTGTCGGCTCCCGCATACTGGAACATCAGCGGAGCCGAGATCTTCGGCACGTCGGCCACTCCCGCTTGGCGTCCATAAAAAGCGACGCCCGCGTTCAGATCCTTACCCAGCCGCACCGCCAACTGATTCACCATCCCGCCGCCAAAGCAGAAGCCTACGGCACCGAGCTTGCCCGTGGAATCCGCCCGCTTCTTCAGCCACATCGCCGCCGCGACAAAATCCTCGGTCATCTTCTTGCCGTCCACTGTGCGAAACGCCGCCCTGCCCTTGTCCTCATCGCCCGGATAACCGCCCACCGATGTCAGCCCGTCCGGAGCGAACGCCATATAGCCCGCCTTGCCCAACCGCCGAGCCACGTCTTCGATGTAAGGGTTCAGTCCGCGATTCTCATGGATCACCAGCACAGCCGGAAACTTTTTCCCCTTCGCCGGACGCACCAAATAGCCCTTGATCGACCCATTCCCGTTCGGCGACTCAACCGACTCATAGCCCACCCGCAGCTCCTTGTCCTGCGGATCGACCGTCTGTGCCCACGCAAAGTTCGGCGTCAAACTCTCAAATATCGCCGCGGCCGTAACCCCGCCGACAGCAAACTTCCCGATACTGTTCAAAAACTCCCGGCGCCCCATGTCACCGTGCTGGTACTCATGAAACAGATCCAACAACTCTTGCGGATACTCATCTGCCTTTTTGCGTTCCATCGCTTTTCTCCTTGTTGGAAAAGAATACTTGAGGTCAGTGCGGTCGTCAAAATGAAATGCCGCCCAATGCTATGGTTCGATCAAGCGCGTCGCTGATCGCGGTAGCTGATCCGGGCGCGCTGACAAGAAAGCAACTTTTGATAACCACGGTGCGGCGAAATGAAACATTTCTCACGAATTAGCGAAATGAGAAAAAGGCCCTAGAGATTCTCAAGATTAGCCCCTGACGCTGGAATTCCAAACGTCATTTCTTCCAAATGAATTCTTTGACCACGTTGAAAGCCGCGTTCATTCCAAGCGAGATGGTGCCGTTCTTCAAGCCGTCTTTGTAGTCATAACGGTCCGGGTACCACGTCTCCGCCGCAACGATGCTTGAAGTGTAGGTGCCAACGATACGAGGGATCCCGATCACGCGCTTGCCACGCTCGTTTCGAGCCGTCACCGGCGCAAGCAGTGCATTCTTGAGGCGCGACCCAAAGTCCTTTTTCTCGCTTCGATAGAAGCTGCTGTCATATTTCAATACTTCATCCAGACCATACATCGTCGTTTTCTTGACTATGCCTTTCCCTAAACTCGACGCAAAGCGCTTTCCGAATCCGTCCCAATGGTCGCCCCATTCCTCTGGCGAATTCCTCCAGGTACCATATCCGGCGCTTAGTGCGCTTTTGCCCAGCGACATCGGCCCGAACATACTGTTGACATACCGCCGAAATCGAGTTTTCGAATCAGGACGGACATATCCGTTGTTGGCCTGTATTTTCGGCCGAGGCTCTCCGTCATACAAAGATCTTGGCGAAACCTTACCCGATGGTGCCAAGTTCGCGATATCGGGCCTGGTCGTCTCCGCTGGAGGCTCCTGGCCGTTAGCAAAACCGACAGCGATCAGCAGAATCCAGATCATCAAGTGTACGAATCTCATTCATTCTCCTTCGTTCGGACGATCTTTCGAGGTAATGATCGCAATTCTCGCGCCAAAACCGTTGGCCACGGGCGACTCCCGCCTGCGGGTTCCAAACGAACTCCTTGAACAGATTTACTCCCGTAGCGATCCCGATCGAGATCGCCCCTCCTTTAAGACCGTGCACATAATCGTATCTCTTGGGATACCAGCCGGACGAAGATACGACCTCAGAAAGCACGCCTCCGGCGATAACTGGAATACCGATCACTCGTTTTCCCTTTTTATTGCGGGCGGTGACGGCGGAAAACACACAGTTTCTGAGTCGGCCGAGCGTGCTCCGGTCCCGGCTTGGATAGTACGCACTGTCAAGCTCAAGGGCCTCATCGAGGGCATAGATGGTCGTGCTCCGGATCGCATTCTTCCCTACTACATTCGCAAATCGCCGGCCGAAGCCATCGGCTTTGTCGCCCCATTCTCTTGGGGAATTCCGTAGGGTCAGCAACCCGGCCGTTCCGCCGTAGTAGGCAAGGGAAACAGGACTCGCAAGGTTGTTGAGATAATTTCTGAACCTCTGTTTCGCGTCGGGCCGGACATAACCCGTGTCCGGCGATGACTTGTCGGCCGCCTCGAGTTCCTTTGGATCGGACTTCACAGACTCGGTCGTCTCATCCGTCTTTTTTTCGGAAAGTGCCGGCGGCTCCCTGGAAGCAGAAGCGGTTGGCTCCGCAGTGGCGGGCTCAGGTTCAATCTCAATTTGATCCACGCGGGGTGTTTGTGCATGGATATACGAAAAAGCCGCAAAAAAAAGTACAGCCAAAAACAGCTTCGATCTCATTCTCCCTCCCTTGTTCGTAGTTTTGTAGAGCACGGAACCTTTTAACAGGTTATCGTATTATTTCATTTTCTCAAGCATTGGCCTAAGCGCCTTGTAAATATTCTCTGTCATTACCTTCTCGCCTTCTGCGTTCGGATGAATTCCATCGGGTTGATTCAACTCCTTTTTCAACGCGACCCCTTCCAGCAGAAACGGGAGGAATGTTACGTCGTGCTCCCTGGCGAGGTCGGGAAACGCCATCATATACTCGCGTTGATAGTCAGCACCCACAGTCGGTGGAGCAAGCATTCCGCAAAGCAGAACTTCAACATTCTTCGCCCTCGCCTTACGAATGATCTGATCCAGGTTCTCCTTCATTTTCGTCGGCGGCAGGCCTCGAAGAAGGTCGTTCGCTCCGAGTTCGAGGATCAGGATCTCTGCGTTGTCCTGCTCGAGGACCCAGTCTGCCCGTTCCAGGCCTCCAAGGCTCGTGTCCCCCGAAACACCGGCGTTGATCACCTCGTAGTCATGTCCGTCGGCGTTCAATCTTTGTTGCAGAAGGTACGGGTAGCTTTCTTTCTCGGCAAGTCCAAAACCGGCCGTCAAGCTGTCGCCGAGGGCTATGATCTTTGGGCGCCCAGACTGCGCCTGCGGGGTGATCAGCGGCTTTGGCCCGGAATTGTCTCCGAGCTGTTGATACTTCGCCGCACCGCAGCCAGTCAGGAGCACGATCAGAAAGATGGAACTAATCGAGAATGAAATTCGAACTAGATGATGCATGATATGTGTGTCCTGCCCCTCGGAACCTGACCTTCGATAGGATGCGTGAACGAACCTGAGTGTTGGAATTTTAGATCATCTGGATCTACAAGTTAAAAATCGGCACACTTTAGATTATCTTAACTTAGTATGATAAGCCTGCAGAACGTAACGAAAACAGTTCGCTCGGGAACAGACGACCTTACCATCCTGGACGATGTCAGCATCGAGATCGGCGAAGGGCAGTTTGTGGCACTTACCGGAGCGTCCGGCAGCGGCAAGTCCACACTGCTCGGACTGATCGCCGGCCTTGACTCACCGTCGGATGGAAGGATAGTGATCGACGGAGATGATGTGACGGCCATGGACGAAGACGGACTTGCCCGGCTGCGAAGCAGAAAGATAGGCTTCGTGTTCCAGTCCTTTCACCTGATTCCCAGCCTGACGGCGTTTGAGAACGTCCTGATCCCGATGGAGATCATGGGCGCTCGAAACGCAAGGGAGCGGGCGCAAACCCTGCTTGCGGACGTAGGCCTGACCGACCGCGGCCATCATTATCCGGCCGAACTTTCGGGCGGCGAGCAACAGCGTGTCGCAATTGCGCGGGCATTCGCAAACGAACCCGCGATCCTTCTGGCCGATGAGCCGACTGGAAACCTGGATTCGCGAAACGGCAAGCATATTTTCGATCTGATGACGGGCCTGCATTCAAGCCGAAACATCACGCTGGTCCTGGTCACGCACGATGCTCAGCTTGCTGGAGAAGCAGAACGGCAGATAGTGCTTCGCGACGGCCGCGTCATTTCTGACGACGTCGCCGTTACAAGGGAGTAGCTCGGCTCCGATATTGTGCCATTCACATGAGATTCATCTTCAACCTTACCCGGCGAGAGATCCGCTCTTCATGGAAGCGTCTGTTGTTCTTCTTTCTCTGCATTGCGCTTGGTGTCGGGTCAGTTGTTGCCCTTCGCTCACTGATTCAGAACCTGACCCAGGCCGTAGGCACCGACGCCCGAGCGCTCATGACGGCGGACATTGAGATAAGTTCGACGGCTGATTTCACACCGTCGGAAATGGAAAAGATCGAAGGTGTAATCGCCGAGCAGGAGATCATCGACGGTCAAACCGAGGTGCTGACCACAACGGCAATGGCGACACCCGTGGATCAGTCCAACCCGAATACACGCCTCGTTGAGCTCAAAGGAATCGTGTCTCCATTTCCCCTCGTTGGGAAGTTCGAACTGGCTGAAGGCGATCCATTCGATTTCAGCCTGCTCGACAACAACGGTGCGGTCGTAGCGAGGATCCTTCTGGAAGATCTCGGTGTTGCCCCCGGCGACAAGATACGAATAGGCGAGAGCGAATTTGAGATCCGAGGCGTTTTTGACGAAGAGCCGGGCGGCACAGGCGGCTTTCGCCTCGGTGCGCGGGTCTTCATCGAAAAATCGGCTTTCGATACCGCCGGTATCACGCGAAACGCCAGCCGGATCCGCCGCCGAATACTCTACCGCACTTCGGAGAATCCGACCGAACTTGTCCGCCTCCTCCGCGAGGCACTGCGAGGCACTACCGTGTCGGTCCAGTCGTACCGTGAAACGCAGGAACGGCTTGGCGAGCAGTTCGAACGCACCGAAAATTATCTTGCGTTGACAGGGCTGTTGATCCTCGTCCTGGGCGGAGTCGGCGTTTGGAATGTTGCGAGAGCCTTCGTTGAACAGAAGCGAAAGTCGATCGCTGTCCTGAAATGCCTCGGTGCGGGCGGGACGCGGGTCATGTCGGTCTACCTCCTTCAGATCCTGACGCTCGGACTTGCGGGCAGCGTTTTTGGGGTGCTTTTGGCGCAAGTGGGTCTATGGATCGTTCGTATGCAATTCGTCGAGGACCTGCCCGAGAAGATGGACTATGCGGTTGGGTTCTGGGCCGCAGTTCAGGGCATTCTGCTCGGCGTGGCGATCTCTGCACTGTTTTCGGCGCTTCCGCTGCTCCAGATCCGCACCATTAAACCAAAGCTCCTTCTTCGCGATGAGAACAATGCTAATCTCCGCAGGCTCGACGCAGCGAAGTGGTTGTTCGGCGCGATCTCGCTGTCGGGCCTGCTGGCCTTGGCGGTGTGGCAGGCCGGGTCGCTCAGGGTCGGAGCCTTGTTTTTGGGCGGCCTCGCGGCCACCTCGGGAATGCTCTATCTAGCAGCCGTGGTGCTCACTGTGATGCTGAGAAAACTCAGGATCGTGGGATCATTCAGCCTGCGGCAGGCGGTCAATTCACTTTACCGACCGGGCAATCAGACGCGGATCATTCTGCTCGCTGTCGGCCTTGGGGCATTTGTGGTCCTGGCGGTGCAGTCGCTGCAGGGAAATCTGCTCCGCGAGTTCGACTTTACCCGCAACCAGAGCCTGCCAAGCCTGTTCTTTGTCGATGTACAAAAAAGCCAAGTGAACGGATTGATGTGGATGATCGAAGAGCGCATTGGCGAAAGAGCCGAGGCAACCCCGACCGTTCGTGCGCGGATCTCGCATATTAACGGGAAGGGATTCGACTTCGAAAACCAGGAAGTACGCCGGCAGCAAGGGCAGATCGGACGCGAGTTCGCCGTCACTTATCGGGCTGATCTGAACCCGAATGAATCGATACTCAAGGGCGAATGGTGGCCGGAGCGATCGAACGTCCCTCACGTTTCAGTCGAGGAAGAGATGGCCGATCGATTGAAGATCGGCGTCGGCGATTCGATAACCTTCGATATTTCGGGACGGAAGATCACCGTCCAGGTCGCGAATATCCGCAAGATCGACCTGAGAAACTCCCGAACAGTATTTATTTTCGTTTTTCGCCCGGGTGTGCTTGAGTCGGCACCCCAGACATTTGCCGCAACCGTTCTGACCCGTATACCGCCGACCGAACGGCAAAGGCTTCAGCGCGAAGTCCTAGGGCTTTTCCCGAATATCCAGATCATTGACGTCGCCGACATTGTCGCGGTGGTGCAAAAACTGGTGAATAACTTTGTCCTCGCCATCTCCTTCGTTGGGAGCTTTGTCATCCTCAGCGGCATTCTCATACTGATCGGTTCCATCGCATTGACCAAATCGCAGCGGATCTACGAGAACGCGATCCTTAAGACACTCGGAGCGAAACGTTTAACGCTGGCGTCGATCTTGTTTGGTGAGTATGGAATTCTCGGCCTGCTTGCGGGATTTATCGGGTCCGGCTTTGCGGCTGTTCTTTCCTGGGCAGTTAGCCGGTTCGTCCTCGATATTGAGTGGGAATTCGACCCGGGCCTTATGCTCGTCGGGACCCTCGTGACAGCCTCACTGGTCGTCATAGTAGGCTGCCTGGCAAACTTCGACGTCCTGTTTCGCAAGCCGCTATCGACGCTTCGATCACAATGATCTATTTCACCTCGACGAACGGATACGATGAAAGAACCGTCCGCATGTTAACGAGGCCGAACAAGGTTTCTAGATAAGCGCCGAATCGGTGCAGGATAGGGACCAGGTCTTTGTTCTCGGTCGTTGCGAAGACCTCCTCAGTGAACCGTTCAAGAGTCTCGCGGTCCTTGAAGAACAAATAATTGACGGGTTCGCTCATAAACCCTGTCAGTTCTTTTCGAACGGTATCGACCAGGCCCTTTTGCGGATCGGCCTCGGCCGATTTCACCGCCTCCAATGCCTTCCAAAGAGCACGCCTAAGGCTCAATGAGCGCTCCAGTTTGATCTGAATGCCGGGAAATAGGTCGGTGACCACCACGTTCGGGTCCACCAGGCGGGCAAAGCCGGCCAGTATCTGTTCAAAACTGTCATTCAAAGATGCGAAGGCCGTTTCCACCTTCGCATGGATCGATGGTACCGGCCGGATGCCAACCAGCCCGGTAAGTTCCTGCTGGTATACCTTCTTTAGCTCCAGCGAGGCCGTGTACGAGGCTCCGTCAAGCGATGAGAACAGCTCACCACTCTCATCCTGGAACCGGGTTAGCCGGCTGTTAATGAACCTGATGAGATCCTGCGATATCTCATGCACTTTTGCGAAGACGACGACTGTCGGCTTTAACGGCTCGTCATTACGGAGCATTCGGCCTACGACGTCGAGCGATCTGATAATGATAGCGAATCGCGACAACACCTCTGTCAAATCGGAACGGTCCGAAAAGGTGAGTGATCGCCCCGACAGAAGCTGCGCGAGGTCGGGCGGAAGATGCCGAACCCCGTCACGGCCCCAGTTTCGCGAGAACTTCCCTACCGTCGGCAGTGTGCTCAGCCTTTCGGCCAAAAGTTGTTTCCATGCCTTCCACCCGTCGAATTTAACATACCCAGCGTCGATCAGATTTCGATTGAGCGCTATCAGGTCGCGAAGTTCAACGACAAGGGCGTCGCAATCGTCAGACGAGACGGTCCGCACCGCGGCGTTCGCAACTACGTCGAACCTGCGTCCGGCCCCAAGCCCTTTGCGAAGTTGATAGTTCAATTCGGAGCAGATCAACAAAACCGAGAATGTAAGACGGACCTCCTTTGTCCAGCTCGCATCCGCACCGGATTTCTGAGTGTCTCTGGAAATACGGTCCCAATTCGCCAGAAACCCATCCAGCCCCGTGAGCCAAAGGCCCATTTCAAACAGGAGATCGTCCGGACTGCGTTCGGGGAGCGGCGGAAGCTCTGGCGCATGCCCCATCTCGTTAGGGTCAGCATTTCGCTGCTCGGCAGCGGCAGGTAAGGTGGCGCTAAGTTCCAAAGCGGGATAGTCCTCTCAAGTCAAGAAAGTAGAAAGTTCAGTGGCAGGAAGCGGAGCATGGCCGCCATATATTTTATACAATAAACTCGTCATGATAGGCAAGAAAAAGGTTCCGGATGAATCGAACGCGGACGAGAGGGCCGTTTGGCTCTCGGCCCGATCCACAATTGTTATCGCTACCGGCAACACGGATAAGATTGCTGAGATACGAGGCCTTTTGACCGGAGTTCCCTTCGACCTTCTCGGCCTGAACGAGTTTGTCGATGTTGAAGAGATCGAGGAAACTGGCTGCACATTCGAGAAGAACGCAATACTCAAGGCCACGGGCTATGCAAGCCAAACGGGCCTTTTGGCTCTGGCCGATGATTCAGGACTTGAGGTCAACGCCATAGATGGCCGCCCGGGCGTGCTTTCTGCCCGCTATGGCGGGGACGGCCTGAACTTTTCCGGAAAAATGAGTGCTCTCCTTGAAGAGATGAAAGATTCGGCGAACCCGGACCGACGAGCAAGGTTCGTTTGTTCGATGGTGCTGGCCGACCAGACCGGTCGAATACTGTTTACCGCCGAAGGCGAGTGTCGCGGCATTATCGCGCATGTACCGCAAGGAAACGGCGGTTTTGGTTACGATCCCATCTTTATCCCCGACGGCTTTGATCGGACATTCGGGCAACTTCCCGCCTCCGTGAAAGCCAGGATCAGCCACCGGGCAAAGGCAGGAAAGAAAATATTGCGATATTTGCTAGGGTTTACCGGCATTTCAACTTGACCGCGTCATTCATAGCCTGTAAGATTCGACACTTGGTAGCGTTGCTCAACAAAATTCGGGGCGTAGCACAGCCTGGTAGTGCGCACGGTTTGGGACCGTGAGGCCGCAAGTTCGAATCTTGCCGCCCCGACCACACCGAACCGGAGGCCGACAACCTGTTGCATGCCTGCGGCAGCGACCATTTGCGGGTGATTCAACCAGTCAAAGACAACAGCAGTATTAAATCTACTCAATCCATTTGGAGGTTATCGAAAACACTATGGCTCGTATGACACAAACAGAGATCATCGGCGCTCTTGCCGACAAGTCTGGCCTGAAAAAAACTGAGGTTAAGGGCCTTTTTGACGCAATCGCGGAACTCGCCACCAAAGAAGTCAAGAAGAATGGCGAATTCACGCTTCCCGGCTTTGGAAAGCTCGTGAAAGCAACCCGGAAGGCCCGCGACGGCCGGAACCCGGCAACCGGTGCCGTGATCAAGATCCCTGCCAAAACGACGGTAAAATTCCGCCTTGGTAAGGCAATGAAAGATGCCGTTGGCGGAAAATAGCTGAACTGTTAAGTTGAGTTTCTTCGGGCCGGGACGCTTCGCGCGTTTCCGGCCCGTTCGAGTTGCGGCTAACTGCCATTTTTTCGGCATTTTGGCGAAAAAAAAGTCGTGACAAACTGCGATCTTTTTGTTACGATTTATTTACATAGTTGATAGCGACGCCGTATCCTCCAATTTATTTACAACGGAAAAGTTAGTTTTTTCAACTAAATAATGGGTTAGAGTGTTGAAAGACAACGCTTTAGATGGATTTGGTGTATTTGAGACTATTGATATTTGATAAGACGTAAATCACACCTACAAGGAGAAAGAACAAACGTGGCAGCAGCTAAACAGATGACACTGCAGGATCGCATTCTGCAGATCGATCATATCCAGGCCCGTCGTTTTTCGAAACTGACCGGAGACGCGATCGAGATCGCGACCGAAGGCATTATCAGGCATCTCAGAGCTTGCGTCCGAATGGACGTCAATCCTGATGCTTCGGCGGTCCGCGAGATCATCGACGACGCAATGAACGGACGGCGCGTTTTTGCCGAAACCTCGAACGACCTCTTGGCAGCTTAAGCAGTAATTATAAAATAGCAATTCATATGGACCGTCTTTTGAACAAGACGGTCTTTTTTTTTGCGCCTTCATCGCAGCCGTACCGGATATATCGTAAATTTTCCTATCACCTCACCTGCTTCGCGCCGGTACCATTGATCGAGCAATGAAAGGTCGGTGTTCGCTTCGTTATTCACCACGACGTAAGTCAGCATGGGTTCCGCGGCTTCTTGGCGGCTGAAGTTTTCGCGGTATTCGGCATATCGGGCCACTTCCTCGCCGATCTCGCGGTAAGTCAATGGTTTTGAATCAAAGCTAAGCCGATCAGTGTGCCGCCCCCATCCGAAAAGTGCGATCTGCGATACGAAATCGTTCTTCAGAAGCCAGTCGAGTCCGTTGTGGTCGATGTTGGAGTAGTAAAGATACTGATAGTACCGTTCTTTACTCTCGTCCCACGAAAGCCCCGCGAAAACGTGCTGATGGCGTGCCCACAGGATGTTCTGGGGAGCAACCGACGGTAGATCGTCGGCCTGGATCATATCGAAAGCCAGTACGGTCGTTCGATGCGGATCGGGTTCATTCCGAGCCAATTCCTCGAGCCGCCGGGCGACCGGAAGGGCCAAGTCGCGTTCGACGTTTGCGTCATCAAGTACGCGAACGGTGTAATGGCATTCGACGAAGCCCCAAACCACAGCGGCAACAGCAGCGGCGGAGCAGGCAGCTTTAGCCAAGGTGCCGCCCTTTTTTAACCACGGCTTTGCGACAAGACCGATCGCGAGCACTAATGCCAGCCCCGCAACATAGTTTCCGATAAATACCTGATAGTGGATCGGCTGCAGCGAGCGGCCCGTCAGGATCTGCTGGTTGAATATGATGAACGGCGTCAGTGCCAACGACAGCGTAAACAGCGTGGACCGCTCCTTCATCTCGATCCGCCGTGTCGCCAAGCCGGCGATCAGTATCAGCAGGACGGCAAAGCCGATGTACTCCGGCATTCGGAACAGGTCGGGTGCCCGCGTGTAGACGAGTAGCTGTACATGTTCGAGGGTTTCCGAACGCTGCGAGAGCAGATAAGCATATGGAACAAGCACCGCCGCAAATGCGGTTCCGAGCGCGGCGAATATTTTCAAATCGCGCCGCCAACCGTCCGGCCTCTCCATCAACCAAACAATAAACAAGCACCCGAACCACGCCGCGGCCGTTGTCCAGATGTAGAAGTACGAAAAGACCGTATAGGCAAACGCGAGAACCGCCACGACGGCGAAAAGAGATCGCAGATCCAGGATCCGAGATCTGAGATCGGAAGAATGAGATCCCTGCTCGCCTTCCCCACGAGGATCATTCGCCAGCACTTTCCAAATGGCCCCAAAGAACACGAACACCGCGCTCATTGCCAGGGCGGGAATGTACCGTCTGAATCCCGGGAAATATGGATACGAAAACCCGTCGAAGAGTATCTCGAGGATCGCTCCCTCGCCCGCCGCAAGTGCACCGCCGGCGAAAACGGCTATCGAGCCCGCCATGCCGTACCACGAACTGCCGGTCATTCTCGCGATCAGCCAGAAGGCCGCCAGTGCCGCCAGAAATCCCGCGATAGCTCCGGCGATCGTCATTGCCCATGGTGTCCCGATCCCGAGCAATCGCGCCGGGATCGCGATCGTGTAGGGAGCCGCAAACTGGATCGAGAACAGCGATTCCGCTTGCGGCGTTGCCGGCGAATCGTCCCTTCCGCTGTACGGGTCATTCTTCCGCGGCCGCCCATCGATCAGCGCCCGAACGTATGACGCATAGGCGACCTCGTCGATATCGTTGTACGCGTAATGCCCGTTCCACGCATCACCACGCAGATATAACATCTTGAACTGCGGGTAAAGACAGAAGATCGCAAGAAATATTCCCGCAATAATGCCAAATTGCCAGCGGAGTCTCATACAAAAGAACTGTAAGGTTAGCACAGTACCCGATTCGCCGGAATTCCATACCCGTCCGACATCCGTCCGAGGCCGTCACCGAAGATCGGCCGGGCCCGGGTTTTGGGACATCTGAGGCCGGTTAACCTCCTGGGCTTACAAGGATTACGCCGATCGTCCCACCGCCCGGGATATTCCTTGATCGGGCGATACGGCGAAGCAACCTCGGCGCTTCGTATGAGTTTGTTCCGTTCCGTCTGTGGCGGAACAAGCGGAACAAGGCGGAACAAAAATCGGTGTTCTCCCGGGTCGGCAACCTCTGGTCGACTGTTTCCCGCTGTTGTTCAATTTTCAAAGAACCGAACCAACACACAGATGTTACGCCGTGTTGCACAGATTGTCAATAGTTTTATCTATGCGATAGTGCCGCAGTTTGAGATTATTTTTTATAACCAGCTTTGCTGTAATGCAGGGCGGTCAGGCTTGCCTGACCGAGGCGGGCCACTAAAGCCGGCCAAGCCCGCTTTAGCGGGCGAAGGAGTGTCGCGCAGGCACAGCCTGCTCCCGACAATCGTGAGCAAGCCGCCCGGTCAGGCAAGCCTTACCGCACTGCAGTCGGGCAAGCCCAAGTAATGAATTTTCAACTGACGCACTACAATCTATGCGACGCGCGCCTAGATCGGAAAGGTGAAGTCATGAACAGATCTCAGTACCGGCATTACTATATTGGGCTTGTCCTCATTGGCGAAGATCGCACATGGCCCCGTCGGTAAGAGGCTGTGCCGAGACTTGGTCTTATCAATCGGAGGATGTCTGAAAAGGCACGATCATGCTCCTAACTCCGTTAGGAGTGGCATGTTTATAGAATACAATGCAAAAAAGGCGATCAAGCTCCGTTGGAGCGGCCGCTCCTGTATTTATCACGCTTATGCCGCTCCTAACGGAGCTTGGATCAAAAGAGTGACGCCTTTGTCTATAGACATTTGGCTCCTATGGAGCCGATTGGCCGACTTTTCAGACGCCCTCTTTGGTCAATTTTGTTGCCACGGCTTTGGCCAAAATTCCGAAAACGCTAAGTCTTGATGGCCCTAGCAAGACCTCGCCTAACCATCGGTGGCTAAAGCCTTTAGGGATCTCTTTCTTCAATGGTTCGGCTAAAGCCGCTAGTTTTCTGGATGGCCTGAGAGAATGTCTGAAGAGCCCTCAGATAGCTCTGATGTGACATTCTTGTTCCGAAATTCAGATTTCCTTCCTCTTTTTCTGTGGTTGGCAACTCTTTACCACTGAATAAGATGAAGAAAAATACCGAATAAGATGAAAAGAGTCGGCGTCCACCGCCTGTGTGCCGCCGGTACTTTTCAGCATCCTCCAATTCATAAAAACCAGATAAACAACGGGTGTCTTCTAGTTCCGACACAGCCTCTTTCTCGCAGGGTTGCAGCAATATGCCCTGCAATGAAATTTTGCTTCCCTCCCGCGTCCAACAGGGAACAGCTTCGCTTAGCCGCGGTTATTTACATGGTACGGTCGCGGCGAACTCGATTTGAGCCCGTTTACGGTCTTTGCTTTGTGATATATTTTGAGTACAGAAAAACTGATAAGTTTGCGGATCGAGAAACTGCCAGGGGCATACAATTGCTGAAACGATCGAAATTCCTCGTGACGCGGCAAAAAAACTTATCGAAGCTCATGAAAGTATTGGTTCTTAACTTCCATCTGTCTCTGAAACATTTAATTATCCCTTGGTGATGGAACGAAAGAAGCCTGGTGTTAATCTGAAGGGTGAGAAGACCTTATGAGATCTGTCTTTATACTTGCGGCGTTTATTGTTGTGCTTGTGCGGGTGCCTGCATTCGGGCAGGCGGCAGATTCAGCCGAAGCTCGATTGATATCAAGCCCGAAGGTTACTGTCCCCCAGGAGGCTAAAGAAAGCTCGCTTGGCGGCATAGTAACAGTTTTGGTTTCACTTGATGAGGCCGGAAACGCACTCGGCATCAGGAACATTACGGGCCCGGGGGCGGTCTGCGACTCTGTGAATCGTGCGGATGTTGTGGCGATTCGAGAGATTGCTAAGGACCTTGCGTTGCGGTCGACCTTCGCCCCGGCCAAACGCGATGGCCAGCCGATCTCGTCGACTATTTGGGTCACCTTCACATTTCCAGGCGAGAAGGGGATGAGCGACTTTGATACCGAAATTGAAACGGGAAAGAAAGAAAAGTTCAAGATCGTCGGTACTGCACCGGCTAATCCTGCAGACGAATTGAGGGGCCATCCCACCGAAACAGTTCCTGGCGGTGTTCTAAATGGAAAGGCGTCAATCCTCCCGCGACCGACATATTCGCCGGCAGCGCGAGCGGTACGCGCGTCGGGCTCGGTAAAGGTCCAGGTACTGATCGACGAGCAGGGTGAGGTGTTTTTGGCCAAGGCGGTCGAAGGACATCCGCTTCTAAAAGCGAGTTCTGTCAGAGCGGCTTGCGGTTCGAGATTCGGGCCCACCTTTCTATCGGGGCATCCTGTAAAAGTATCCGGTTTTATTACCTACAACTTCATTCCTTAGCAAAACGGGATGCGACAACTATGAATCTAAACGAAAAAATAATCGCCGATATCACCGAAGCGATGAAGGCCAAGAACGCCGAGCGGCTTTCGACGCTGCGGATGGTGAAGGCGAATCTGATGAACCGCAAGATCGAAAAGGGCGGCGAGTTGACCGATGACGAGGTACAGAAGGCCCTGCAGTCGCTGGTGAAACAGCGGCGCGATTCGATCGAGCAGTATGAGAAAGGCGGCCGAGCCGACCTGGCCGCGAAAGAGGCCCTTGAGATCTCGCATATCGAGGTTTATCTCCCGCAAGCGGCCACTGACGAGGAGATCGAGGAAGCGGTTGCCAATGCGATAACGGAAACCGGTGCTTCGTCGATGAAGGATATGGGTACGGTGATGAAGGCCGCGCAAGCGAACCTCGCGGGCAAGACGGTCGATGGCCGTGCGCTCAGCACTATCGTTAAGGCCCGATTGACTTGATCGCGGCCATTGCGGACACTTTGAAACACGCTGTCGCGGGGGAGCCATGCTCCGGCGTTGTCTCAACCAGCCGATGAACAAAAGAACTGGAGCGGAACAATGGTTCTATCTTGCGTTCGTGGCGTCACTTCCCTTCCCATCCGTTCTTCATTTTTACGCAGGTTCGTTTCCGATAACATTGCCCGACTTGCTGTTCGTTGCGGCCGCCGCCGCGTGGGCCGTCGCTTGGCTGACCGGACGCAGGGCGTTGGCGGGAGGCCGTATCTATGCTTTTATGGCTGGTTACGCGATAGCGGTTGCTCTCGCGACGATCTTCTCGGCTGACCCGGCCCGGAGCGCGGTGAAACTTGTGGGGAAATTTTACCTGATCGGTATCGCTCTACTTACCTTTAATTCGATAAGCGCGATCGGCGATCTGCGAAGGACCGTCATCGCCTGGCTGGTCGGCGCAGGAATTGCCGTCGCCGGAAGCTTCGCCGGCATCATTGCATTCTACGCCGGGCTGACCGACCCGTCAGTGAACCTGGTACTTCACCCGATCTTCGGCAGCCTTCCGTCGGGCAACTATCGTCGGATCGACGGCTTCTTTTTTTACCCCGCGATGTTCTGCAACTTCCTAGGGATAACCTGGATGCTTGCGGTCATGTCGGTTTCGCTTGGCTGGATCAGGGCCCGCGTTTTCCGGGTCTTTTCGCCCGTGATGTGGATCGTCAACTTCTTCACGCTTACCCCGGGACTGGGCGGGGCCTTCCTTAGCACAGCGCTTTTTCTGCGGAATGATCCGTCGCGAAAGAGACTGCCGGCGGCGGTGCGGCTCATCACGACCATGGGCGGCGTACTCATAGCCGGAGCATTTTTCATAGCCGCCGCTGTCACTCTCTTTTCATATGGGCCGAACGGGACGCAGGTTCCGCTGAAGGATGGAGCGGTCGCCCCGTCGCACCGCGCGGTTGCATGGCGCACGGCGGTCGGGACATTTATGGAGAACCCGGTCTTCGGGTACGGACTGGGGCTGGGGGTCGCTGAGGCGGAATATATCGATCCTTCGGGCAGCCGTCAGTTGCTGGTCGACGCCCATAACACGTATATCAGTGTTCTAGCCGAGACCGGGATCATCGGATTCCTCGCGTTCATGAGTTTGATCGGTTTTGTTACGCTCGGGCTGTACTTCTGGAGGACGGAAACTGGCGACATGGGACGAATTCGGCTTTGCTTTTTGCTGGCGCTGGCTGACGCGTTCTTCTATCAAAGCCTCACGGGCTCTTATGAGGACGCTCGCCACTTGTGGGTCTTCATCGCCGTTGCTGCGGCGGTCAGCGGGCGGGTTACGTTTGGAATCGGGGATGACGGGGCGAGCGGCGAGCCGGACGCGGGAACCAGACGCTAGCCAAAAATATTCCGCACCTTCTCAATAAACGATTCGCTGTTAAAATCCTTGTCCTCGATCTCGGCGAGTTGTTCGAGCAGCTTTCGCTGTTCCTTTGTCAGAGTCTTTGGGGTGATCAGCGTGACAGCGACGAAAAGGTCGCCGCGGCCGCGGCCGCCGAGGGCTGGCATACCCTGGGACTTGATCCGGAAAACCGTTCCGGTTTGGGTCGCCGCCGGGATCTTTAGATCTTCTTCTCCGTCAAGAGTTTTCACCTTGACCTCGGAGCCTAGAGCGGCCTGAGCGAATGTTATCGGCACCGCCGAGTAAAGGTTGGCTCCCTGGCGTTCAAAAACCTCGTGCTCCTTCACGTGGATGACGACGAATAGATCGCCCGAAGGCCCTCCGTTCGCGCCGGCCTCGCCCTCACCCGACACGCGGAGCCGCGAACCGGTTTCGACGCCGGCCGGGATCTTGATCTCCAGCTCCTTCTCTTTCTCAGTACGCCCGGCACCGCGACACTCCTTACACGGTGTGCGGATCACCTGGCCGCGGCCCTGGCAGTTCGAGCAGGTACGCATCACGCTGAAAAATCCCTGTTGATAACGCGTTTGCCCGCTGCCCTG
This sequence comes from Pyrinomonadaceae bacterium, assembly GCA_050250045.1. Taxonomy (GTDB): domain Bacteria; phylum Acidobacteriota; class Blastocatellia; order Pyrinomonadales; family Pyrinomonadaceae; genus OLB17. The sequence goes on from JBFWPK010000004.1 coordinate 215,909, forward strand.
ACAGGTTATGCAAGTTTCCGCGCTCGTGCCTTTCTCGGCACCGCTGCCCTCGCATCCAAGACACGTTTCAAGGCGTGGGATCTGGAGTTTTTCCTCTTTGCCGCTCGCGGCCTCTTCGAGTGTGATCTCGAGGTCGTAACGAAGGTCCGAGCCTCGCTGAACGGATGATCTTCGCCCGCCGCGCGAGCCGAACATATCGCCGAAACCGAACATATCGAAGATGTCCTCGATGTTCGAAAAACCAGCGTCGAATCCGCCCGCACCGGCTCCTGACGTCGCAGCGTGGCCGAAACGGTCGTAGGCGGTGCGTTTCTGCGAATCTGAAAGCACGGCATACGCCTCGGCACACTCTTTGAAATTTTCCTCGGCTGTGTGGTCGCCTGGATTCTTGTCCGGGTGAAATTTTACCGCCAGCGTGCGATAAGCCCGCTTTATTTCAGCCTCGGTGGCGGTCCTGGTTACGCCAAGGACCTCGTAATAATCTCTCTTTGACATACTCGATCGAGCAAACGCCCGGCGTGTTGACAGCAAAACGTCAGCCCAAAACCTTGAACTGACGCCACAGTATATTTTGATATAACTTTACTTTTTTATCAAGTATGTTGCCGGCCCCGATTCGGCCTGTTCAAAAAAAAACCGCCGGATGGAGTGTCCGGCGGAAATGGAGATGGTCTATGGCCCCCTTGAAAAACTAGACTGCGGTGAGCATCGCCTCAGTGATCTTGCTCGACGTAGATTCGACAGCGGATATCGCCTGTGCAACATCTGACGCGCTGCCTGATTTGAGCACTTCGTCTGCCTCGCCGAGTTTCCCGTTGATCTCTTGCTGGAACTCGAGCGGGAATGCCTTGCCTACTTCGGCCATCGCCTTTCGAGCATTGCGGATCAGGGTTTCGAGCTGGTTGCGTTTGTTAATGACCTCGCGCTCCTCACGGTCTTGTTCGACCGATGTTTCCGCTTCGATGATCAGCCGTTCGATCTCGTTCGGTGAGAGGCCTGACGATGGTGTGATCTGCATCGCCTGTTCGAGCCCGGTCATTTTGTCCTGGGCCGATACGTTGACGATGCCGTTGGTGTCGATCTCGAAGGTGACGTCGATCTGAGGTACGCCGCGAGGTGCCGGCGGGATGCCGACGAGTTCGAACCTGGCAAGGCTTCGGTTCTCGCGGGCGATCTCTCGTTCGCCCTGAAGAATGTGGATCTCGACCGTTTGCTGGTTGTCGACAACGGTCGTGAAGGTCATGTTGTTATGAAGCGGGATCGAGGAGTTGCGCTCGATCAGTTTTACGTACAACCCGCCGCGAGTCTCGAGGCCGAGGCTCAAGGGCAGCACGTCGAGAAGCACAATATCCTTGACATCGCCGGTCAGCACACCGCCCTGAATTGCGGCCCCCATCGCGACAACTTCGTCGGGATTGATCTCGGCGGACGGTTCCTTGCCAAACAGGTCGGTAACCGTTCGGGTGATGATCGGCGATCGCGTTTGCCCGCCAACGAGAATTACCTTGTCGATGTCGGTCGGCTTCAGCTTTGCGTCCCAAAGTGCCTTCTGACACGGCTCAACCGAAGCGTCCACAAGGTCTTGCACCAACTCTTCAAACTTGTCGCGTGTGAGATTTGCGTTGATATGCTTCGGCCCGGTAGCGTCAGCCGCGATGAACGGGAGGCTGATGTTCGTTTCCGAGACGCTCGAAAGCTCGCATTTGGCTCGCTCGGCCGCTTCCTTCAACCGCTGCAGGGCGAGGCGGTCCGAATGAAGATCGACGCCGCAATCGGCCTTGAAAAGCTCGACGAGCCATTCGATTATTCTCTGGTCAAAATCCTCACCGCCGAGAAACGTGTTGCCTGAGGTGGACAGCACCTCGAACACGCCGTCGTTGATCTCAAGGATCGAGATATCGAACGTGCCGCCGCCGAGGTCGTAGACGGCGATCTTTTCACTCTTGTTCTTACCAAAACCGTATGCGAGCGCGGCAGCCGTCGGCTCATTGATGATGCGTTCGACCTCGAGGCCCGCGATCTTGCCGGCGTCGCGCGTCGCCTGACGCTGCATATCGTCGAAATACGCGGGAACAGTTACGATGGCCTCACGGATCTTGTCGCCGAGAAACTCTTCCGCCGCTAACTTCAGCCGCTGCAGCACGATACCGGAGATCTCAGGCGGGCTGTAAACACGGTCCAGCACCTTGATGTGAGCGTCGCCATTCGGGGCCTCGACGATCTCAAAGGGCACGGTCGAACGCATCTTCTCAACTTCGGGAGCGCTGTACTTGCGCCCGATGAGGCGCTTGACGGCGTACAGCGTGTTCGCCGAATTGGTCACGGCCTGCCGCTTGGCGATCTGGCCAACAAGCCGTTCGTCCTTGTCGGTAAACCCGACGACGGACGGCGTCGTCCGGCCGCCTTCCTTGTTCGATATGATCTGTACAGTTCCGTTTTCAAGGACGGATACACAACAGTTCGTGGTGCCTAAGTCGATTCCGATTACTTTGCTCATATGCTGAATTCCCTGTGACTGATGCCTACAGCGTTAAAGCCCCCAACCCTTATTCGCCGTTCCGTTCAATGAGAAGGTCGATCCCATTGCTCGCTTCACCTGTAACCTCGGCCTCCGGGCCTCCGTCCGCGTTCGACAGCGACTCATCCGGGATGTGCGGCGGCTCTTCATCGACGTTTGCCTGATTAGCCTCGCCGCGGTCCCTATCGGCAGCTTTCGAGACCCTGACCATCGCGTGTCGAATCACTTTCTCGCCGATCCGGAACCCGCGAAGGAGCTCACCCGTAACCGTGTTCGGCGGCAGAGTGCTGGACTCGTCGACGGCCACCGCCTCGTGGAAATGCGGGTCGAATGGATGTCCGACCGCGGCTATCGGGTCGATGCCCATGTTCACGAGAACCTCGTTGACCTGCTGATTTACAAGGACGATCCCGTTAAAGAATTGGGCAAATTCGTCTTGCTGTTCGGCGGCGATGCCCGACGCAAACTCGAGGGCGCGGTCAAGATTGTCGAGGGCCGGCAGCATCTGTGTCGCCAGATTGCTCAATTGCCGCTGAAAGGTCTCGCTGCGTTCGCGGTCCGTTCGGGATTTGTATGCCTCAAAATCGTTTAGTCGCCGCTGCGATTTCTGGTAGAGCTCCTTCCGCTCATCCTCAAGGCCGGCGATCTTTGCCTTCAAGGCGGCAACCTCGGCGGTAAGCTTTGCCTGTGCGGCCGGATCGGGGCCAGGAGCGGCTGCCGCGGCCGGCCTCACCGTGACCTTCCCGGCTGCCAGGTCCTGGCGCATAAAGTCGGGGATCTCGTCCGGATCCTCAAAATCGGCCGCGATCTCGATAAAGGTGGTCTCGGCCGTTATGTGCAGGTCCTTTTCCTTCTCCTCCAGCTCCCGGATGAAATCGTCGACCGAGTTTGACTCGTCGGCCGTTTCATCGTCCGCCAGTTCGAAGGTGACATCCGAATCATCTATTTCGTTCTTTGGGTCCATTACAGGTCAGGCTGGGAGTTTCGAGCTGGACGCGTCGAGTGTGGATCTAATCTAGGAAAGTTCTATGGCAAGCGCCGGATTCGGGGCATCCGGGGTGAAAAGGTTAGTTGTTTGAGAGGTCTCGCGACATTACTTGTTCCAGAGTACGTGCAACGTATGACACGATCGAGATCATTCTTGCATACTCGATACGAGTCGGGCCCAGCACGCTGAGCGTCCCAATGGCCGAACTGCTTCCGATCCGGTACGGGGCCGAGATCAGCGTGCAGTTCTGCAGCGAAGGAGTGCGATTCTCGCTGCCGATCACCACCTGAACATTCCCCTGTGCCGACGAGTCGCGAGCGACGCATTCGTTCAGGATCTCAAGCAGGCGGGACTTTTCGCCGATCGTCGAAAGCAGGCCGCGCAGGCGTTCCAGATCGGCAAAATCACTTTTCGTGAGGATGTTCGACGTTCCGTCGACGAACACCTCGCCGGCGTTGTGGTCCTCATCCTCGATACTCTGAGAACAAAGGATCACAGCCGTTTGCAGCAGTTTGTCGAAAAGGGCCTTTTCCTCGTGCATCAATTTGAGAATATCGGCACGAATTTCGGCAAGACTTTTCCCGACAAATTCCGCATTCAGGTAGTTTGCGGTCTTTTCGAGCTCTTCTTTCGTGAAAGAAACGTTCAGCCGGATGATCCGGTTGTGAACGATGTTCGGGGCGGAAACCAGTACCACGAGGATGCGGTTTTCGCTTAGATTAACGAACTCGATATGCTGCAGGCGGTCGTTTGCCAGGCCGGGCGAGACGACGATTCCCACATTATTTGAAAGAGCAGATAACAGCTGCGAGGTCCGTTCCATCAACCTGTCGGGCGTTTCCGAGTAATCGCCAAGTCCGAACTCACCGCCGATGCGCTGGAGATCGTCGTTCGAGATGCTCAAAACTCCTAACAGATTGTCAACAAAGAACCTATAGCCGCGGTCGGTCGGGACACGCCCGGCGGATGTATGAGGCTGTTCGAGCAATCCCAGCTCTTCCAACTCGCCCATCACGCTGCGGATCGTTGCCGAGCTCATTCCTGAACCTTTGGCAAATTTTTCCGCAACCGCTTTGGAACCGACAGGCTCGCCCGTGAGAAAATGTTCGTTGATTATCGCTGAAAGGATGGTCTGTCCCCGCGAGTCGGGAAAACGCGAGCTTTTCTCGACTGTTAGGTTTGGTCCGAAGACAGCCATTTTATCACGGTGAGTTTGTCGCACACCGCCCGCGGGCGGTATGCTGTCCATTAAAAGGAATAGCATTTGATGCCGTTCTGTGTCAAGATTTATTAGTTAAACTGTGATAAACACCGCAGAAAGGGCCACCCTGCAAAAACTAAGCAAGATCTACCGCGAAACCTTCGAATCGTACAACCACAGCCGCACGATTCCGGAGGTCGAGGTAGCCTTCTATCCGTATACGGCGATAAACCATACTATCCGTGTCCGCGATGGCCGGGTCTACGTCCGCATTGCGGATATCTGCCACGATATGTCCAGGGAGGGCCACGTCGCTCTCGCTCACATCCTCGTGGCAAAACTGCTTCGCCGGCGAGTGCCGAAATGGGCCCGTGATATCTATTCTGAACAGATCAAAACGCCGGAAATGCGCGACCGGGCGAACAAAAGCAAGCTCGAACGCGGCCGCAAGATCGTAACCACGGATAAAGGCGAAGTTTATAACTTGACCCAGATCTTTCGAGAACTGAATAAGGAGTATTTCCGCGGGCGAATTGCCAAGCCGGTCCTTACGTGGTCGGCCCGAAAGACCTACCGCATCTTGGGCCATCACGACTCTACGCACAAGACGATCGTTGTCAGCCGCTCGCTTGACTCAAAAGACGTGCCAAGGTACGTCGTTGAGTATATCGTTTTCCACGAGATGCTGCACATCAAACATCCGACCGTTCACCACAACGGCCGCCGCTATAACCACACACCCGCATTCCGAGCCGACGAGGAACAGTTTGAATACTTCGAGAAGGCCGAAAAATGGATCGAGCGAAATGTGCGTAAATTGAAGAGGAATGCGAAGAAGAAATAATTCCCCGGAATAGCGAATAACGGATAACGAATAGCGAATAGCGAATAGTTCGCATTTTCGCTATAGGCTTCCGAAAGCGATAATCAATTTTGCGGATCAAGCCGCTCGATGATCGTGCCGATCAATCCGAAATCCGAAACTGTCCGCCGCTCGATCCCGTTTTGGTTGAATCGGGATTCGACGGTATAGGTTTGTGTGAGAGGCTCATTTTCGTTTTTTCTTTCTGACAGGGTCGCTATCAGGCGCGCGGCAGGGTCGGTTTCACGGCCATAGGTGACAACGGGCGCCGAAGAGTTCGCAATCACCGGATCCGTCGGCTTCTGGCCCGGATCTCTCGCGGTAAGGCAGCGTTCAACGCTTTTTGCTTCACCTACCACGATCTCGTCGCCGACGATGGCGGCAGCCATCTCGCCATCGGCGGAGCGCCAAATGTCGGCGTTCTCGAACTTATCCGGCGGTTTCGAAAGTATCAGCTCCTTCGCGATGGCACGTCTCAAGGCTTCGCCGTCTTTTATCCGGGCGACAACCGCCACTTCATCACCTTCCGCGTCGAACCGGACCGTTTGCAGGGTGTTCCCGACCGCGCTCAGGAATGTCTCGGCGTCATCGATGCCGTATGGCGCGAAGAGTGCGGGAGAAAACGCGGTAAGCAATCCGCCGCTAACATTGTCGGTTTTGGTCCTGGCCGTCAAGAGCAAACTTCGCCAGGCGATCCGAGCGTCGTTCAAATTGTATCGGGTCGTCGAGACAAACTCGGTCGGAATGAAGCGATCCATGTTTTCGGCCTGGCCATTTCCCGGAGTAACCGTTTCGCTCAGCACCGCCGCGGTTTCGGGGTCGATGCCGATCGTGAAGGTATCCTCGATCCGGCCGGGATCGAGACGCGCCGAGGTCCACGTCACTTCCGTGATCGAGTTGCGGGCGATCTCTGGAAGTACGCGGGCGATAAAGCTCTTGGCCTCGGCTTCCTCACCGGCACCGATCGCCAAAGAAACCCCGGCGATGTTCGCTATTTGCGCGACGCCGTCCTTCGAAACATAGCCGGACGCCAGCGAATTTGGGTTTAGCGCGGTTATCCTGGGGTTCGCGGCAATGTTAGGGGCACCGCCGTTCATCACATTGACGCAATTTTCTATCGCCGATTCATCGTTGCCAAAAAGGATCAGGCTGCCGCGGACGAGAGCGAAGGCCTGGCGGCCGTCGAGTGCCGTCCAGGTGAAGTATCGGCCGTTGTGCTTGTTGATGATGACGAGTTCGACCTCGCCGCCGTAGATCTCGTTAACGAACTCGCCAAGTTTGTTCTCGGCAAAGCTGAGGGTTTGGTAACTCCAGGCATTCGTCTCGGCCACGGCAACGAAACGCGGCCTGAAGTTTAATACAGCGCTCTCGCCGGATACCGGTTCTTCGAAAGTTTGAAACCCTGTCAGGGCGACTGAGAGTTTAATGCCGTTCAGCGCGGATGTATCCGGCCTTGTTTTTGCAAGCTGTTCGAACTTTGGATTCGATGTGATCGCTTCAATCACTTTGCCGAGGTCGGACGTTTCAAGATAAACAAGAGCATCGGCCGGAACGACCGTTCGCGGATCGACAGGCTTGGAACCGCAGGACGTGAGGAAGATGATCGACAGATGAACACCGATCAAAATTGACATGACAACCGAGCTTTTCAGCGGCCGATCGATGTAAAGTTTCCTGATCATTAGATCTGTCTCCATCCGTGCTGATCCGTGAATAGTTTCCGTGCTAAAATTCCTATTCAGTTATGACCAACATTTTCGCAGATAACATATTAGAGGGTAAAGTTGCGTTTGTGACGGGCGGCGGAACGGGTATCACGGGCGGCGTTGCACGTGCGTTTGCGGAGCATGGCGCGAAGCTGGCGATCACGAGCCGCAATATCGAGAACCTTAAGGCGATGAAATCGGCCATTGAGGAAGGCGGCGGTGAGTGTTATATCGTTGCCGGCGACGTTCGCGATTACAGCGATGTGCAGAACGCTATTGCCCGAGCGGTGGAACACTATGGGCAGATCGATATCGTCGTTAACGGGGCAGCCGGAAACTTTCTTTGTGCTGCCGACGAACTTTCGCCAAATGGGTTCGGCACGATAGTCGATATCGACACCAAGGGCACGTTCAATGTCTGCCGGGCCGCGTGCGAAGAGCTGCGGAAAACGCGCGGCCAGATCATTAATATTTCCGCAACGCTGCACTACCTGGCGACGCCGATGCAGATCCACGTTTCGGCCGCAAAGGCAGGCGTCGATGCGATCACGCGAAATCTTTCGGTCGAATGGGGCCGCCACGGCGTTCGTGTCAACGGCATCGCTCCCGGACCGATCGAAGATACGGAAGGAATGAAAAGGCTGCTGCCCGAGCCGCTCAAAGACAAAATAACAAAACGCATCCCGCTCGGAAGATTCGGCAAGATCGCGGATATTGAGAACGCTGCGTTGTTTCTTGCGTCAGACGCGGCAAGTTATATCAATGGCGTCACCTTGGTCGTGGACGGCGGGCAGTGGCTGCAAGGGACGAGTTTGAGCTGACGGCCCCGGGATCGACTTTACCTCTCAGATCTAGATCTCAGCTCGATCTGCGATCCAAGAAGATGCAAACGGGGAAAGATCTTTCCTGTTGGGATCCAATCTACTAAAATAGTCGATCTGGTCGATCCATACCGTTTACTTTGCAGATGCTCCTGGTCATAGACAACTACGATTCGTTTACGTACGACCTGGTGCAGTATCTGGGGGAACTAGGTGCGGCGATGAAGATCGTTCGCAATGATGAGATCACGGTGGACGAGATCGAAGGGCTTCGGCCGGCGAAGATACTCATTTCACCCGGTCCGGGCACACCTGACGGTGCGGGGATCACTCTTTCGGTGCTTGAAAGATTTGCGGGCCGGGTTCCGGTGCTCGGCGTTTGCCTGGGGCACCAGGCCATCGGGCAGCATTTCGGCGGCAAAGTGGTTCGCGGGCCCGAACCGGTTCACGGAAAACCAGTAGTTATAAAGCATGACGGACGGACGCTTTTCCGCGGAATTGAAGGAGAATTTACGGCCGGCCGCTACCATTCGCTCGTGGTTGAGCGCGAAAGCCTGCCGGACTCGCTCGAGGTCTCGGCCGAATCGCCCGACGGGCTCGTTATGGGACTACGCCATCGGGAACTGCCAGTCGAGGGCGTGCAGTTCCATCCCGAATCTATCCTTACCGAACACGGCAAGACAATGCTCGCAAACTTTCTATCGATCTGAACGCAAAACGGCGGCCAGTTTTCGATACTGGATCCGCCGCGGCCGTCTTTTTCACGACTTAGGTTAGTTCGAGTTCGCCGGCGTGAGCTTCTTAAGGCTTCCCTCACCGCTGATCTGGCGATTGCCGGCAACGCGTTCCGCCTGGCCCAGGGCCCGGAGGAGATTCTCGCCCAGGACCTTACGGATCTCCTCTTCGGAGTAGCCGCGGCGGAGCATTTCGTATGTTATCCGAGGCGTATCCTCGGCACCATTCAACCCGGCGGGAAGAAACGGGACCCCATCATAATCCGAGCCGAGTCCGACGTGATCGATCCCGGCAACCTGCTTGATGTGGTCGATATGGTCGACGATACGGGTGTAAGGAGTGACATAGATCGGATTAGCGGCGAGCAGTTTCCGCTCGGCCTCATTGAAGGCCCGCTTATCGTCCTTGTACCGCTCCCGAAGTTCCTCTATCTGGCCGCGAAGCTTTGCGGAACGTTCATTCTCTTCCTTGTTCGTCCGGGCGTCGAGAAACGAAGGGTAGTAGTTCACCATTATCACGCCGCCGTTCTGAGCAACGCGTTTGAGCACCTCATCCGGGACATTGCGCGTGTGATCGTTCAATGCCCTTGCCGATGAATGCGATGCGATCACCGGGGACCTCGTGACATCGAGGGCGTCGTTCATCGTTTTGACCGATACGTGCGAAATGTCGATCAACATTCCGAGGCGATTCATCTCGCGTACAACCTCCTTGCCGAATTCGGTGAGGCCGCCGTGCCTTTCATCGCTATGTGCATCGGCCCAATTGGTCGCAACGTTATGCGTGAGCGTCATGTAGCGCACGCCCAAACGATAGAAGTTGCGCAGCGCATATAATGAATCCTCGATCACGTAGCCGCCTTCGACACCCATCAGGATGCAGATCTTGTTCTGCTTTTTCGCTCGCCGGATGTCCGCGACGGTTGTGCACATTCTTAGCGAGTCGGGATTTCGCTCAACCTCGCGATAGGTTGCGTCGATTAGGTCCATTGCCCGCCGCATTGCGCCGCCGGTCTTCATCGTGCTGCCGGAAACATAGATGGCGAAGAATTCGGCGGTTATCCCGCCTGCTTTGAGCCGTGCAATGTCCGTATGGAACGGGGCTCCGTCAAGATGAAACTTGCCCACCGAATCCGTACGAAGATCAAAATCCTCGTCCACCATCGGCGACGTTACATCGTTGTGGCCATCGACAACGATCGCCTTTTTATGGATCTTCAGGGCTTTGGCCCACAAGGCAGGATCGGCACCCTCAGGCATTGTCTGGGCAAACGAAAATCCCGCAATCGACAACAACGCGAAAAACGCGGCTAGTATTCTCATAGGTTTTATCCGGGAGGAGATTCAGCCTTTAAGTTTAGCCGTTTTCCGTAGATTTGGCGAGAAACGAATCAAAAGCGGGGAGGAGAACCCGCTTCGTGGGTGAGCAGAATCGCCATCCTACGGCCGACGGATCGGGTAATCCTGCCGATCATGCTTCTGACGATAAATGTGCCTGCTTGACTGGTTCAATTCGCGCTGGAGCCGGACCCGTTCGCGATTGCTCAAGCCGTCGCCCGACGTGCGAAAACGGTTCTCCATTCGCCGGATCTGTACCTGCTCCCGAGTTAGGCGGGCCGTTTCCCGAACGGTCAGTTCACCTGATCGGACGCCTTGCCCTATCCGTTGGCGCTGATTGTGCTGCCTTCCATTGACGTTGAATTTACGCTGCGCAACCGAATCGGCGCACAGCAGAAATGTCAGGGCCAACACCCCGAGTGATGAATACAAAATTGTTCTCATGCTTTACTCCTTGTTCTGTCAAAATTGTATCTTGCCCGGGCAATGTTAAGACGGCCTCCACTTGGTGTTGGCCGAGAAATGTTCAATACGACCGGCGAACACCGCGTGATCCCTGCGCGGTTGGTACGGGAATTGCGACAGGACTGCGGAGCCATGGAACTCCGGGCGGCAAATATCCGCCCGGCCCCAATGATCACGGGGTTCGGAGCAGCCATGGCACGAACCTTCCTACATTTTTTGTCAGAACAACCTGACAAAACCCGGCACCTTGTGTGCACCGCCCACCTCCCAGAAATAACTACCCTAAATAAGGAGGACCGCCGCACAGACGGTCTCAAACAGCATCTGGAAGGCCTCACCGATAGAACGTACAGGTCCGGGTTATTGGACATAAGGGAGAACTGGTTCCGTGGATTTATCGAGAACCTGCCGGTCCCCTTTTATGTCGTCGCGCCGGTTCCTCCGTTCAGCCCGCTTTATGTCAGCCCGGCGTTTGAGAGGTTCGGGTTTCCGATCGAGGCCTGGACATTGGAGCCGGACATTTGGCGAATGGTGATCCACCCGGAGGACCAGGAGCGCATCTTTAGCCAAACCGACGACTCAACGAGGTCCGGCGAGGCGGTTGATTACGAGTATCGGATCATAGACGCCGCGGGCAAACTTCATTGGGTCCGCGATCGGGGCTGCCTGATCCGCGACGCAAAAGGCGAGGTCCGCTGGCGCGAAGGGGTGATCCTTGACGTTACCGACCGGAAGGATGCCGAAGACCTCGTACGCTCCAGCGGAGAACGATTCAGGAACCTTTTTGATAATGCCAATGATGCTATCTACGTCCACGATCTGAAGGGGAATTACATCTCGATAAATCAGGCGACGGAAAAGATCTTCGGCTACACACGTGACGAAGCGCTTGGCCTCAATATGTCGGCGATAGTCGCTCCCGATCATCTGGAGAGGGTGCGCAGCAAGCTTAAGGCAAAGCTGAACGGGGCCGCAAAGCAAACGTCGTATGAGGTCGACTGTATCCGAAAGGACGGTTCGCGCATCACGGTTGAAGTGAGCAGTACCGTTATCACCGAGAATGGCGTTCCGGTGGGAGTCCAGGGAATCGCGCGGGACGTTACCGAACGAAAGCTGGCTGAAGAGGCACTGAGGGAAAGCGAGGTCAAATATCGCGATCTGTTTGAAAATGCGAACGACCTGATCTATACACACGATCTTAACGGGAATTTCACGTCGCTGAACCGGACGGGTGAGCTGATCACAGGCTACACGCGTGATGAGGCATTGACTATGAACATTTCACAGGTTGTGGCTCCCGCGTCACTTCCCGCCGCCCGTGAAATGACGGCCAGAAAGATGGCGGGTGATCCGGCGACGACCTACGAGATCGATATTCTTGCGAAGGACGGCCGCATCGTATCGCTCGAGTTGAGCACTCAGCTCATTCATGAAAAGGGACGGCCGGCCGGCGTCCAGGGCATTGCGCGTAACATTACTGAACGGAAGCGGCACGACCGCGCGATCAAGGACAGTGAACTGCGATACCGCCAACTGGGCGAAGGCATCAGCCATCAAGTATGGACCGGTGATGGATCAGGAAAGGTTGATTACGTCAATGAAAGGATGGTGGCCTACCTCGGCCGCTCGCGCGAAGATCTGATCTCCGGCAATGAGTGGCCCTCGGTCGTGCACCCGGACGACCTGGACGAGTGTCTCAAACGGTGGCAGCATTCGGTCGAGTCAGGCGAGACATACGACGTCGAGTTTCGCCTGAAACGGCATGACGGTGTGTATCGCTGGCATAAGGCGCGTGCGACATGCGGCCTGGACGAGAACGGAAAGATCTCAAAATGGTTCGGGACGAACACGGACATCGACGATCAAAAGCAGAGCGAGGAAAAGCTGCACTACTTTGCACGGCACGACCCGCTAACGGATCTGCTGAATCGAGCCGAGTTCATGTACCACCTTCAGCACGCTATCGATCGTGCCAAGGCCAACCCGGCGGCGAGGTTTGCCGTACTTTTTCTCGACCTCGACCGTTTTAAAGTGATAAACGACAGTCTCGGGCATCTTGTCGGCGATCAACTGTTGTGCCAGATCGGCAGATGCCTGGAAAAGAACATTCGGCCGGGAGACGTGGTCGCAAGGCTTGGCGGTGACGAGTTCACGATACTTCTGAACAGAACCGGCGGCCTGGAGGAAGTGATACATGTCGCCGAACGAGTTCAGCACAATCTTGCAAGCGCATTCCAGATAGACAACCATGAGGTTTTCACGTCGGCGAGTATTGGGATCATCGTGTCGGACGACATCTCGCGACAACCCGAGGATTTTCTCCGCGATGCCGACACGGCAATGTATCGCGCGAAGGAAGCCGGAAAGGCAAGGTACGAAATTTTCGACCGAAGGATGCACGCACAAAACCTTAACCAGCTTGCGCTGGAAACCGACCTGAGACATGCGGTCGAGCGGGCCGAATTTGAACTGCACTACCAGCCTATCGTTGAACTACCTTCATGGACGGTAAAAGAATTTGAGGCTCTGATCAGATGGCGGCACCCGAAGCATGGAATAATCGGGCCCGACACCTTTGTGAACGCGGCGGAAGAAAGCGGGCTTATGATCCCGATCGGGAGATGGATACTGCGAGAGGCGTGCAGACAGATCGCCGAGTGGCAAACGAGTTCAGACGTAAGACTCGCCGTGAGCGTAAATCTATCGGCAAAGCAGCTGCTGCACCCTTCGCTTGTCATGGACGTCAGCTCGGCCATAAATGAGACCGGCCTTTCGGCGGACCAACTGAAAATCGAAGTGACCGAAAACATCGTGATGGAACACAGCGATCGGTCACTCAGCGTTCTCTCGGAACTGGCGGCCCTGGGCATCTCGCTCTCAACCGACGATTTTGGCACCGGGTACTCGAGCCTGAGCTATCTTCAGCGGTTTCCGTTCAGCCGGCTGAAGATCGACCGCTCGTTCATGAATCAAATGAGCGAAGATCCGAAGAGCGGGGCGATCGTAAAAACGATCCAGATGCTCGGTGACAACCTCGGGCTAGAAGTAGTTGCGGAAGGGATCGAAACGGAACAGCAACTGGAGGCCCTGTTGCTCTTTGGCTGCAAGTTTGGCCAAGGCTATCTCTTTGCACGCCCGCTCAGCGCGGAGGACGGGGCCGCTATTTTACGAAGTGGCGTGAACGCCTTGCGCCCCCAGATCTCGACCGAGATCGCGCCGCCCGCACCGATATTCGAGGTTTCCGAGGTCCAATAACTCGCGTCGGGCAGTTTTGCCCGAACATCAGTTCTTAGCGCTTTCGGCTGCCTGACGCGGCTTTGCGTTCTTCACGTGCCTATCAAACCATTCGATCATCTCATAAAGAGTATGCTCGACTGATTCTCGGGCCGAATATCCGTGCGACTCAAGCGGCAGCATTACCAAACGCGCCGTTCCGCCATTGCCGGAGATTGCCGCGAACAGCCGTTCAGACTGCATCGGGTAAGTTCCTTGATTATTATCCGCTTCACCGTGTATCAACAGGACCGGTTCGTTTATTTTGTTCGCGACGAAAAACGGCGACACCCTTGCGTATAGGTCTGGAGCTTCCCAAAACGTACGGCGTTCAGACTGGAAGCCGAATGGCGTAAGGGTACGATTATAGGCCCCGCTCCGGGCGATACCGGCCCGGAAGATATCCGAATGTGCGAGCAGGTTGGCCGTCATGAACGCTCCATAGCTGTGTCCCCCGACGCCGACCCGTTCGCGGTCGACCACGCCCATCTCAACGCCTTTATCGATCGCCGCCTGGGCGGAATCGACGATCTGTTTAACGAAAGTGTCGTTAACAGTCAGCGGATCGCCGACGACCGGCATCGTCGCGTTGTCGAGCACGGCGTATCCCTGCAGAACAAAGAAAAGGTGCGAAGTGCCGCCGATCTGCGTAAAGCGGTCGGTCGAACCGGAAACCTGTCCGGCGGTCGAGGTGTTCGTAAACTCCTGCGGATAGGCCCAGACAAGCGTCGGCAGCGGAGTCCCAGGCTTGTAGCCGGGCGGCGTGTAGAGGGTGAACGAAAGATCGACGCCGTCGGCACGCTTATATTTAACGAGCTGTTTTTGAATACCACGAAGTTGAGGTGACGGGTCCTTAAAGTCAGTGATCTGTCGGAACGTCATCGCCGTGCAAACTTGTCCGGCGGGGCATACCTGGCGTAAGTAGAGATTCGGCGGATCAACGACCGACTCTTTACGGGTCAGGAAGTTCATGCCGTCATCGTCCATCATTGCCATGAACGCCTCATACTCTTCCAGACCGGAACGCCATATCTCGTCCGTCTGGAGAGTCTTCAGATTCAGCTTTCGGAAGAAGGGACGGTCGCCATCCGGTGAGGATCCCGCACCCGAAAGGAAAATGTGGTCGCCATTCTGGCGAACTACGCTTCGGCCGTTGGGCAAGGTTTTTGTAACAGGGCTTCCGATATCGTTGTAACGATCCCTGGTACTGAGATCAGAGACAAGCTTGCTCGTCGACGGATGGCGATAGTCCGTAGCGAACAGCCTTCGTCGCTGGGTATCGCGGTTGTAATCGTAGTAGAGCATAAGGCCGTTCGTCTCGCCGAAGGTCCGGCCGATATATCTGTGCTCGGTCTTCAGCACTTCCGCCGGTGCGGCTGAAAACGGAGCTCCAAGCGACATGATCTTGTCGCGATGACTAGCCTTTTTCCGCGGGTCGCCGCCGTCGAGGGCCTCGGTCCACATCAAGGTCGCCGCTTCGGTCGGCACCCAACCGACAGAACGCGGACCGACCGGAACACCTTGCGCGGGCAGATTGTTCTGCAGCGGCAGATCGGCGATGGTTTTGATGTACTTCCCGTTTGAGCCCCAGATCTCGACCTTTTTCGGGAAGCGGCTGTACGGAAATTGATATGAGAACGGACGTTCGATCCTCTCGGCGAGGACGTATTTCCCGTCCGGTGAAAACTCGGCACTGTCGAAAATCGCCGTTGGGCCTATCTCGCGGACGCGGCCGTCCACACCGATCAGAGCAAGCTGCGAGGTCGCGTAGTACTCGAAAAGGCGTGCATCGTTCGGGCTTTTCAGAAGGTCCTGATAAGTAGCCACCGTCCCCGTGCGTCCAGAGGTTTCCTGTACATTCGGCTCGGTCGGCGTGATGTTCTGATAGGCCGGTGCCGGGCCGCGTTTAGCCGGTACAAGCGTAGCCGCGATCGTCCGCGGGCCTTCCCATGAGAATCCACCGAACGCAGTGTTTATCAGAATATTCCTGATCCTCGTCGCCTTGGCTGTAGCCGCATCGGCCACCCAAAGCTCTACACCCGCCGGCGTAACGTTTCCGAGGGCGATATACTTCCCGTCAGGCGACCACTGCGGCTGAATGATCTGAGCACCGGCGGGAAGGACGACAACCATTTCCTTGCCGTCCGCGATGTTCCTGATTCTCATCGAAACAGCATAAGGCTGGCGGTGTCGGGCATTCGTGATCGGGTTGATCCGAAGGCCGGCAAGACGGAGCATCGGCTGGGCCAGTTCCGAGATCGGCGGATATCGAAGCGGATCGAGCAAGGCGATGCGATCGTGCGTCGGCGATATCGACGTGGCCGGAATTGCCGGAGCGTTCAGCACGTCCATTATCGCGGCCGGAGGGGCCTTGTAACTGCCCTGTCCGGCCACGGAGATCGCAAAGGAAGCGACGCAAAGAAATAAAGCCGAGACACTCGTAACCTGCTTTTTCATATTCCCCTCATGAATCCATCGAAAAGCCGCCTTCCCCGAGGCGGCGAGCTGCCAGCTGGACGCCAGCGTACGATTGAGGCTAATTGATGCCCCGAAGCCCCGCGATCACCTTCGAGGCGACCATCGGTATCGCATCGCGATCATTTGCGTGTTTTTCGGTATAGACCGCCAGCACGAATCTTAGCCCGTCACCTGTTTCGATATACGCCGCATCATGACGTGCCCGGCTGGTCCATCCGGCCTTTGACCAGAGCTTCGCATCCGTCATTTTGGCATCGATCAGGGCCTTGCCGGTAAACGCTACGGACTGACTATCCGAATCGGTTGAGGGCTTGAACGGATCGCGCTTCATCAAGTCCATCATCGCCTGGGTACGCTCGGGCGTGTTCATTCTTCCGAGCACGATCTCGGTCAAAAGCCGGGCCGTAGCGTTGGTCGTGATCATGTTGCGATTCTCGCCCTTATACTTTCTCGACTGCTGCTCGATGCCGTAGGCGTCTTCGCAAAAGGTCTTCTGATTGACATTGATGTTCTTATAGCCCATCGAAGAAAAGAAACGGTTGACGCGGTTTCGCTGATACTGCCACTGCTCGAACTGTTTCTGCGGCTTCTCGCCACCACTTGTGGTATCGGTAAGAACGTCGAGAATATATTGCGTAGCCTCGTTAGATGAATCGACGATCATGTCCTTCAGCCCTCGCGAAAGCTCGGGCGTCATCACGATCTTGCCGTCCTCAAGCTGACGCTCAAGCGCCGCCATATAGAACATCTTTACGACGCTGGCCGGATAGATCGGGGTTTCGCCGTTGACGCTCGCCCACCGCAGGTTGTTCGGATCGCTGACATCGATAAGCGTCGCGGCGATCTCGTCGGACTTGAAACTCTTTCCGTTTGCCGGATCGAGAACGACATTCACTGCCGATCGAAGCACAGCTTCAAGCTCGGCGGAGGAATTCAACTTCGGCGGCTGATAGCTCTTCGGTGCGACGATCTCGATCTTCGACCGGCTGCCCTGAGACAACGCGGGAAAAACGGCAAGACAAACAACGATGAGAAGGAAAATAACTTTCGGCATATTCATTCAATTTGCATCGGGATTCTTTACGGAAGACGGTTTTCAGAGTATAAACAAAAAACGTTCTCAGAAAAAGCACTCCCCAAATAAGAAATGGCAGAAGAAAAACTCATCCGCGGCATTGGCCGTTGGGATCTGACCGCGATAGCGATCAACACGATCATCGGGACGGGGATTTTTATCCTACCGGCGCGGGCGACAGGCTTGATCGGCGATTTCAGCCTGATCGCGATCATCGCATGCGCGGTGATCATCGGCCTGGTCGTGTTGTGTTTCGCTGAGGTGTCGAGCCGGTTCGATGCGACCGGCGGAATGTATCTTTATGCGAAGGAAGCGTTCGGTCCCGTTGTCGGTTTTGAGGCTGGTTGGCTTTATTGGATAGTGCGCGTCGCGACCTACGCAGCAAACTGCAATGCATTCCTGATCTATCTAGGTTTCTTCTATCCGCAGGCGAATGAAGGCTGGCTCCGCATTGCCTTGATCTGCATCGTAATTATTCCGATGACGGCGATCAACTATGTCGGGGTACGCCAATCGACGCTGCTCACAAATATTTTCACCGTTGGAAAGATCGTGCCTCTCCTTGCCTTTGTTTTGATCGGAGTTTTCTTTATCGATCCGGCGAATTTTACCTTCGACAGATCGCCTACCTACACTGATTTTTCCGCAGCGGTTTTGTTCCTGATCTACGCCTATGTCGGTTTCGAGGCCGCGGTGATTCCGGCCGGCGAGTCGAAAGACCCAAAACGCGATCTGCCGTTCGCATTGTTTGTCGCACTCGGCTTTTGCACGCTGCTCTACATTCTTATACAGGCGGTTGCGATCGGAACGCTTCCGGGTCTTGCCGAATCGAAGACGCCATTGGCCGACGCGGCCGGACGTTTTATGGGCAGTTTCGGCGCCGCGTTTATCGCAGTCGGGGCGTTGATCTCGATCCTTGGCAATCTCAACGGCGGCTTCCTCGCCGCTTCCCGCCTGCCGTTCGCAATGGCCGAACACCGGGAATTGCCGCAGATAATCGGCCGGACCCACGGCAAATTCAGAACGCCGTACGTTTCGATCCTGATCACCGCGGCCGCAATTTTAGTCCTGACGATATACAGCTCATTTTTCACGGCCGTAACAATTGCGACCGTAACGCGGCTGCTCGTTTACGCAACGACCTGTCTGGCCCTTCCCGCCTTCCGACGCCGCGACGATGTTCCCCCCGCTCGCTTCTCTGCGCCGGTCGGGATTACGGCTGCTATCGTCTCGCTTGCACTCATCGTCTGGCTGCTGACGCAGGTCGATTTCGGGAAGGAAGGGATCCCGATCATCATCGCGGCAGTCATCGGGCTAGTGCTCTTTTTTGGTTACAAGCTGATGCGGAAGCCTGCGCAGTAGAAAGCACAACTTCATTCTCATTTCTCCTTTTTTCCACTCCTCTTCTTCATCTTCTTCTGCGGTTGATTTTTTCATCTAACCACAGAAGAAGATGAAAAAGAGGAACTAAGAAAGACATTCGGTCCAGCCTACATTCGCGGCGTCAGAACAATCCCTCGCCCAGAAAGTTTCTACGAAGGTAGATGATCGTGTCATTGAGCGTTTCCTGCGGATCGCGGGGCGAAAAACCGAGTTCTTCTTCGGCCTTGGACGAATCGAAATACCAAAAATACTCGGCTTGTTCAACTTCCTTCGAGGCGACCGGCGATGTTTTTCCCCAGTTCGAGAAAACTGATTCTATAAACGACGAACCGGCCATCGCCAGTTTTTTCGGCACCTTCAGCATCGGGGCCGAAACGCCGGACAAACGTTCGAGCCGGCCGAAGAATTCGGCAAAGAGCATATTCTCGGCTCCAAGCAGATACTTCTGCTGATGTTTTCCTTTTTCGAGAGCCGAAACAAAAGCATTAGCAGCATCGCGCACGTCCACGAAGTTCAACCCGCCGCTCGGTGAATACGGGATCTTCTTCGCCAGGAAATCGAGCACAACCTTTGTCGAGCTCAACCGCTCATCGTCCGGCCCGAGCAGCAGCGACGGATTCAGAATCACAAGCCGTCGCCCGTCGCCGTCAAACTCGGCGAGTGCTGTTCGCTCCTGGTAATATTTCGACGCGTAATAGGCCCAACGCGAGATCACATCGACCGGCTGCGGAAACGTTTCGTCAAAGATCTGCTCATCCTCGCTGACCGCGATCGTGCCGCTGGATGAAGCCAGCACCATCGTCTTTACACCCGCTTCCTTCGCGGCCTCGCACAATATCCGCGTACCTTCGACATGGACCCGATTCATCGCCGCCGCGTCGTTGTTGTCGCGAGACACCTTGCCGGCCAGGTGAAAGATCGCCGAGACATTTCTGCACGCCCGCGCAACGTCATCGCGGCTTGTCACCGACCCGACGGCGGACTCGACACCGGCATCCGTCATCCACTCCGGGACGCTCGAAGCCATTACGCGTAGATGTTTTTCGCCCGCGTCGATAAGCTGACGAACGATATGCGTGCCCAGAAATCCCGTCCCGCCGGTGATCAGGATCTTCTTTTCGGTTTTCGCGAGTGCTTTTGTTTTTGCCATGATGATCGTGTCAGAACCACCTGCATAATCGGATGGTCAGGTCATTGCGGCAATAGCCGCGTCGGAGGAACCCAGTCGCTGCCGCTCCCGGTTCTGACTTCTCTGTGTCTATGTGACTAATTCTTCCATGTCCGACGGATCGGATGAGCCTCCGTGTTGAACACAACGTTCTTAAAGTCGAGCGTTTTATCCGGGGCGAACAGCAGGTAGAAATATTTGAACGTTTCGGCAAACAAGAAGCTCTGCATCGCGTCCGATTTTTCTTTCGTGACGACACTTTTCAGATGCGCGTATCCCACGTCCGTGCGGCAGTGCTTTACGAAGTCTTCCCACATCCGCTTTCCCATCGCCAGATACTTTGGGTCTTTCGTGAACTGATACAGATAGTATGTTGATTCGACGATCTCAGGCCGAAGCGGATACCCGGCGCTCTCGACTTTCATCGTCTTATAGTTGAACACCTCCGGCTCGATCCCGTGGACCTGCCACATTTTGAACATTGAATTCTGCAAAGCTTTCGCCCGATTCAGATCACCGTCGAGTGCCAGCACCGCAGGGAAAAACGCGTCGAGAGCACCGGTAGTCGTCGCCGTCCGTTTCCCGGTGTTCATATCCGCGTGGCCGTACCAAAGCTCGCCCAAAACGATCGGCTTGGTCATGTTCTTTTTACTCATTCTCTCGCCTTCGTCGGCAAGGTAAGTATTTATCTTGGTGATCGACGCTTCCCACATCGAGCGGCAGTCCGTATCGCCGAAAAGTTTCGAGCACTTGAGCAGATACTCATAGTAAGAATCGATCTCGGCACTCAGATGGCTGTCAGTCTGGGTCCACTCACCGGTCTCGACATTTATCCGCGTCCCGACCAGCCCGATAGGCGAACGGCGGTTGTAGGTTTCGACCAAAGCGCGCTTTGCCTTGTCGTAAAAAACCGGCTTGCCGGTCAGTTTGCTCAACGTCCCGAATTCGATAATGAGCGTTCCCGTTTCAGCAGGATTCGATATTTCGCCGCGCGTTTTTCCGGTCTTCAGATTGACGTACTTGTAAGGCAAGCCGGTCGGCGAATTGAAAACCGGCAGCAGCCGCGTGCCCAGATCTTCGGCCATTGCAAGCAGTTTCTTATCACCGGTTATCTGATAATTCGAAAGCAGTCCGCCGAGAATTCGAATCGTGATCTCGAAGTTCTGAACGTAGATGTCCTTGTCGAATTTGAGCGTTTCCGTGATGTACTTCCGAGTCTTGTCCGCCTCGTCCTTCATGCCCATCAGGTACATCGTGTCCAGCGCATCAACCGGCGTCATCAGCAACGGCTCCGGATACCAATTGTGATAGGACTTGCTGAGCGGCTTGAGATCGTCGTTACCCCAGGCATGCTTTTTGTACCCGTTCCAGGCGTGGGCAAATTCTGTCTTTACCGCCTCGGAAAGCTGTGTGTTTTGAACTCTTTGAGATAACCCCGGAATAGTTGAGCTTGCCAGAATCGCCATAGTCAAACAGAGATTGAATGGTTTCACAATCGATACTTTAACCGCCATTCCTAGCATCTAGCCTCCTATTCATATGATATTCGATGCATTTGATGGTTCCCTTTTGCTGATTCACAAATTCCTCCACGTACTCCGAGAATAATCTAAAAGCATCCTCATCATTCATCGTGTGGAACCAAACTATTGAATTCCATGTCGGTCCAAGAAGATTTATGTCAAACTCCTCTATATATTTCAGAAGGTCAATGAATCTTCGTTCATAATCTGACAGCTCGATCCCAAAATCAGAAACCGCCCTAAACCACCCAGAAATAAATGCTGCTAAAAGATAAAATGAACGCCTTCCTAAGTACATTGCCGGGCGTTCCAGAAGTGCCGGCAAAAGTTCACTGAAAGCCGCATCAACGGATTCCGTTTCTATAGCATTCTCGTTTCCAACTTCGCGCTGCTGCGACAAATACTCATCGATAAGCTCAAAATACGTATCCAACGCCTCCGCTTGATTCTTTGAGTACAACGTAACCACCGAAACTGCGCCGTGGTTCTTATCATTTCGATATTTCGTGTCTACAAAATCATGGAAGCCGCCCGGCATGAATAGCCGCATGCCTTCGCTCCATCCCCGTCTCGATGTATATCCTTTCCAGAATGCGTCGAAAAGTAGCAATGACTTCTCCTCGAAATATTCCGCTGGATTCTCGCGAATAAATGCAAGTGCATCTTGAAATGAGGTAAATTTCATTCTCTGAGTGAAGCCGCTTGATCCCGTCTTACTTTCGGATCAGTACCGGCTCGCCAAACCCAAGTTCTTTCAATCTTGGCAACTGAGTTTTCGCATCACCGACGATAAGCCAGACCATCCGGTCGGGATCAAGGTATTTGGCCGAAAGGGCCTTGATCTCGGCAGTGGTCATTGCCTTTACGACCTGCTCGTGCTGTTTGACGTAATCGGGCTTCCAGCCGTAGCTGCTGATCTTGTCAAGCAGATTCAGTTTTGCACCAGCTGTTTCGAACGCCCGGGCGTTGCTTCTAATGAGAAAACCTTTTGTTGTCTTAAGATCGGCATCCGAAAACTTCTCGCCGTAATCCTTCAAAATAGACTTTACCAACTGGGCCGACTCAAGCGTCACGTTGGCGCGAACACCGCTGCCGATGGTAAATGGCCCGGGATTTTTGGTCCCTGCGAAGGATGACCTGATACCGTAGGTGTAGCCCTTGCCCTCACGCAATTGCTGGGTCAGCCGCGAAGCAAAACCGCCACCGCCAAGAATGTAGTTGGCGACGGTTGCCGGATAAAAATCCTTGTCCGTCTCGGCGAGGGCCGGATAGCCAATTCTCAGGACCGATTGCACCGCTCCGGGGACATCGTAAAAATACACCCGGGCCGCGGCGGGTAGTGCCGGAGTTTTGTAAACGGGAATCTCTACTTTCTTTGCTTTCCACCGCTTGTTGATGTTGGTGAGAGATCGGCTTACCCCAGCCTTATCGATCGCGCCGACGACGTGCATTCTGGCGACCGAAGGTGAAATGTTCTTCGCATAAAATGCTTTCAGATCGTCGATCGTGATCGTCTTAACGGTATCAAGGGTCCCAAGAATACTCCGCGAGCGAATATTCTGCTTGCCGTAGATCAAGGCATCGTATTCACGCTGCGCGATGGCATTCGGATTTGCGTCAAGCTGGCGGATCTGACTATTGACGCTCTGTTTTATCAGGTCGAATTCCTTCGCGTCCCAGCGGGGTTCGAGAAGGATCTCTTCCACAAGGGCAAGCGCCGCATCGTAGTTTTTCGCAAGAGTGTTGCCCCTTATCCGGATCTCTTCGGTGTCTGCCGATACATTGATCGAGGCACCGAGCTGTTGGATCGCCTCCTCCAGTTCCTGCGGCGTCTTACTGGCCGTGCCCTGCGTCATCATCCTGGCCATAATATTCGCTACGCCGACCTTGTTGATGTCCTCAAGCAGCAGCCCGCCGTCGATCAATATCTCGAACTGCACAAGCGGCACCTCAGTATTCTGGATGCCGTACACGCGCAAGCCGTTTGAAAGCCTGCTCTCCCAGATCTGGGGTATCTTCACCTCTGGCGCTGCCCCATAAGACGGCTCGATGGTGCGATCGAATGTAGAAGGTGTTTTCTCGTACGTCGCCTTGACGCTCGGGTCAACGACATCTTCTGCACCCTGTACGATCTTTTCCTCGACGACTTCCGCTTTTGTTGAGCCTTCGAGCGCGAGGGAGATCTTCCCTTTCGGCACAAAGCTGGTCGCGACGTAGTTCCGATGCTTGATGTACTTTTCGTACACACGCATGACGTCAGCCGGCGTGACGGCAAGCATGTTCCGGATGTCCTGTTCAATGCAGCCCGGATCGTCCGCAAAGATATTGCACTGGGTCAATTGAACGCCCTTACCCAAAACACTCGAGAGCGAGTTGTAGAACTGCGTCTCCTGCCCGGCCTTGATCCGGTCGAGGTCCTTTGCCGAGATGCCTTCTTTCTCGAACTTCGCGAATGCTTCGGTCACCGCCTTTGACACATCGTCAAGGTCCTTGTCAGCGAACGCCCGGATCACAAGTCGAGTCTGGCCAGCAAGCTCCGAACCGAAGTTGAACATATTGACTGTGGGCGCCAGTTTCTTTTCCTCGACGATCACCTTATAGAAGGGCGCTCGCTTGCCGCGTGTGAGATAAGTTGCAAGCACATCGAGGGCCGCCTCATCCGCGTGATATTGCTCAACAGTCGGCCATGCAAAGGTAAGTTCGGGAAGCCGGGCGAAATTGTCCTCGTGATAGAACTTCACAGTTTCCGGGACAACACCCGGCCGCTTCGAGATCGGCTCGATGTCCTCGCCCCTTTTGATCTCGCCAAAATACTTCTCGACCCACTTCTTCGCCTGAACGGCATCGAAGTCTCCCGCAACGGTAAGCGTGACATTATTTGGGACATACCAGCGACGGAAGAACTCCTTCACATCCCGCAGCTGCGCGTTCTGCAGGTCTTCGAGAGAACCGATAACCTGCCAATTGTACGGATGATCCTCGGGATAAAGAGCCTTGTCGATGACGTACGATGTGTGCCCGTAAGGATTGTTATCGACGCTTTGGCGCTTCTCGTTCTTGACGACCTGTTTTTCTTTCTCAAGGACCGGATCGGTCACCGTGTTGATGAACCACCCAAGTTTGTCGCCTCTGCCCACAGCATTTTTTCCAGCGCGTCGTTCGGGACCGTCTGGAGATAATTCGTCCGGTCGCGATTGGTTGAACCGTTCGCGCCTGAACCGCCGATCCGGGCCGTCAGCTTGTCCAGTCCGCCCTTGCCTAGATTCTCCGATTCAAGAAACAGCAGATGCTCGAACATGTGAGCGAATCCCGTTCGCCCTGCCTTTTCGCGAGCAGAACCGACATGGGCTGTCAGCGAGACGGCAACAACTGGATCAGACCGGTCTATGTGAAACAGCACATCGAGCCCGTTCGGCAGGGTGAATTTTTCATATTCGATGCGAAACGTCCCTTTCGGTTCGCCTTTCTGTGCCAATGCGGGCACCGTAAAAAGGGGCAAGGAAACCAACACTAAATAACGAAGGAAGGGCTTCATAATTCTCAATTCTCACTCTCTAACAAGGTGTAAGGAACTAGTCACGCATCCGGCAAAAACAAGGGTTTCAAGGCCGTTTCGATCCCGGCCCGGTCCTTGAGATCGCTCAAGAAAAAAAAGGATGATAGTTTTCGCGTTTCGCGTCCGCATTATTCAGTGGCGGCCGAAATTTGCCGCCTGCTCCCGGGGCCATTCCCCAGGGAACAATAATTAAAAAGGAGCAATGCTATGAAACATACGATCGAACGCAATAACGGCGTCAAAAATGTCATCCGAAGAATGGCAGGCTTTACGCTGATCGAACTGCTTGTCGTGACCGTTACCGTTCCGGTACTCATCGGACTCTTACTTCCGGCGATCCAGAAGGTCCAGTAACGTCGTCCTAGCAGCGGAGGGGCCTCCATTGCCCTTCCGCTCATTCTTCATTCGTCAATAACCGGCTCCTGTTTGCGAGACCTTCGTCGTTCAGCTTTCCATGCCTTTCGTACCGCCGGAACATCAAACTTGTCGCGTTTCCCGTCGCGCATATTCTCAACCTCGTGCTGGACGCGGGCGGCGATGAGGCGGTACGCTTCGGTGTTCGGGACTCCTTCGGTCATGTCTCGAAGCTCCTCGTACGACAAAAATCTGCCGATCTTGGCTCCAACCTTTGCGCCTATGCTTTTTTTCGCCGGGATGGTCATTCCTTTCGGATATGCCTCGAACGTTCCCGAAAGATAGATAGGCAAAATACCGATCTTTTGATTCAGCGCGAGATATCCGATCACCGGTTTGAACTCGGCGATCTCGCCGGTCGTCGAACGCGTGCCTTCGGGGAAGATGAGCGCGTTGTAGCCTTCGTGCAGGATCTGCGTTACATGCCGAAGTGACTGACGCAAGCTGCCGGTGCGTTCGATGGGAACAAGTGTCGTGAAGTTGTTCATATACGCACGCTTATATTTTGTATCGAACCAATAATCGGCCGCCGCTACCGCCACAGTTTGTTCCGCAACTTCCCTGCCCAACGCCTTTTTCACCAAACCTGTATCGATATGTGAAGCATGATTGGGCGCGACGATAAAGTTCACATGCTGCGGCACATTTCCTTCGCCTTCGATGGTGGTATCAAGCACGTTCGAATAAAGCCGCTCTTGTGCAAAGTCGACCGCGGCGTTGCCGATACGGCGGACGAGCGACGGGATAAAGATCTCGTCTTCCTCCTTCTTTTCCTCGACGCGCGGTTCATCGGCAAGCTTTTTCGATTTATCGACGCGGTTGACAGCCGTCAGCAATTCGCGAACGGTCTGAACCTCATTGAGCGTGTCAGGTGAAATAACCCGGCCGCCGGCATCTTCGACCGCGGCCTGAAGCTCGACGAACATCAGCGAATCGAACCCGAGATCGGCGAGTTTATCCTCGACCGCGACATCCGAAAGAGGCCGGTTTGAAACAGTCGCGACGATCTTGCGGATCCACATCAGATTGTCATCGCCCTTCGATTCGACCGCGGCTTTTGTCTTGCGTTTATCACGTTCCTCAAGCGCCTGAAGCATCTCTACAACTTCCGGCCGCTTTACCTTGCGCGTCGCGGTGCGGGGCAATTCGAATGGCGTGATGTGCAGGAGCTTAACGCGTTTAAAAAATGGAAGGCCGGCCGAGACCTCGCGAAAATGCTCTTCGATCTTTTTGTTCACCTCCGCTCGAGCCAGAGCGATATCGTGCTCGTAATCGGGCACGACCAGGGACGCGATCTTTTCGCCGCCGTCCTCATCCGGCAGCCCGACAACGCTAAGTTCCTTAATGAATCCCGACTTGCTGTACAGGTCCTCGATCTCGTCCGGGTAAATGTTCTTCCCGTTCGAATCGATGATGACATCCTTCGACCGCCCGACGATGAACAGATTTCCATCCTCATCCAAACGTCCGAGATCGCCGGTCCGCAGCCATCGGTCCTGCAGCACAGCTTCGGTCGCCTCGTCGTTGTTGTAGTAACCGAGCATCACGTTCTGCCCGCGTGCCAGTACCTCGCCGACGCCGTTGTCATCCGGATCGTCGATCTTGACCTCGACGCCAGGAAGCGGCTTGCCGACGCTTCCCTTGAGCAATTTGTTGCCCGGACGTGCGACGGTCAGCACGGGCGAGCTTTCGGTCAGCCCATAGCCTTCGAGCACCGTGAACCCAAGCCCGTGAAGGTCTTTCTGCACCTTCTCGCTCAACGCCGAGCCGCCCGAGATCAGATATCGCATCTTTCCACCCATTCCCTGGTGGATCGGGAAAAACACGATCGGGCCGAGATTGAACGGCGTGTTATCGCGGATCCACGCGTTGAATTCGATAACGTTATCCGCCAGGTCAGCTATCCAATCGCCGCGTTCACGCAGCCGCGTTTTGATCCGCCGATGCAGCATTTCCCACAAAGCCGGAACACCGACCATGCCAGTTACGTGGCCGTTCTCGATCGTCCGAGACAGGTCTTCGGCCGTCAGTTCATTTAAATATGTGATCTGCGTTCCGTTCGCAAATGGCGTCAGGAAACCGGCGGAAAACTCGAACGTATGATGCATCGGCAGCACCGACAAAACGCCGTCGGTCAGATCCATATCCAACACGCTCGACAGCATCGAGATCATGTTCGTGAAATTTTTATGCGACAGCATCACCGCCTTCGGTTTGCCCGTCGTGCCCGAGGTAAAGATCAGTGAAGCGACCGCGTTTCCCAGGACCTTCGGCGGCAGCAAAGCAAGCCGCTTCGACTCCTCGATCTCATCCGGCATTTCGAAAACTTCGTCGAACGTCCACACCGGAACGCGGACACTCTTGTCCGCAATCGCCGGTTCCTCCGGCGAAGCCGACTCTCGTTTTCCGGCCCTTCGGATGGAAGAAGATTCGTTCGGGCCGCGGCGGCCCTCATTGCGGACAAGAGTGTCCGCGGTCCATGCTTCTGCCAATTTCTCCCGAAGTTCCGGATTCTCCCCCGCCAACTTAGGCGAAGCCACAATCGCCGAAGCCTCACCTGCCTTCGCAAAATTAACGATCTCATCAACCGAACTCGCCGGATCGATAGGTATCGCCGTCGCGCCGGCTTTCAAAATGCCAAAATAAGTGATGCCCCATTCAGGCATGTTGTTCGAGAACAGGATCACGCGATCGCCGGGCTTGATCCCGTTCTTTGCCAAAAAGCCCGCCGCACGCAGGGTGAGCTCGCGCACATCCTCGAACGTATATTGCTCCTTGCGGCCGTTACGCTCGATCCGCATCGCCGTACGCGTTGCGAATCGTTTCGTCGCCGTATCGAACAGATCGAGCAGGTCCTTATACGTGTGCGAACGTCGCTCTTGTATCTTTAGTTCTTCCTCAAGCGTCGGCAGCACCCATTTTTTCATCCCCGGAAAATGGACGTTCAGCCAATAGTCGTACCAATCGAGTTTTTCGGGATACCACGGCAGCAGGTGCTTCTCTTTCTCCTTAATAACCGACATCAACGCCCGCACATTGTCGGATCGATAAAGGTATTCATTGTCGATCATGAACGGCTTGAACATCGCGAACGCGTCCATCGTTTCCTGTGTGGTGCGTTTGAAATCTTCGGTCGATTTTTTCAGGTCGGCAACAATATTCCCGATCCGGCCGCCGCCCCATCGCGGAGTCGCACGATCCATCAGATCGTCCGCACGTTTTGCCAGCTTGTTGAGCATCGGCGCGCTCGTTAATTCGTACGCCCGCTGCTTGACCGGAATCGCCTCGACCATTCCCGCCAGCTTGTTCGCGATCTTGCTGCCTGTCTCCTTCTCGTCAAAATGTTGACGCTTATATAGCCCGACCAGCCCAACGATGCGTTTCATATCATTCGGGTTCGAATCGCCCGACGAGGCCTGAAACACCAGCGGGGGGTTATCATCGACCAGCGCATTCATCGCCGCCGCGATTATCACCCCCGCGACCATATCGACCGGGATCACGTCGAGCACCAGCTTTTCATTTACGGGAATGACCGGCTGGCCCCGGAGTGCGATGAGGATGAGCGGCGCCGTCGTCGTGAAGCCTTCGTTCCAGCCGGGGAACGGATACGACTGCGATGATTCGACGATCGACGGCCGCACAAGCGTCTTCACGATGTCGTCCTGCCCGGCAATGATCTGCTCGGCGAGCGATTTCGAATATGTGTAGATGTTCGTCCAACCCCAGTACTCTGCACGCTCGGCACCGAGCTCGGTCGTTCGTTCGCGGATCCACATCTTCCGTTCACGAAAGATCGCGCTCTTTAACTCGGCTTCGTCGTCAGGGTCGCGCCCTTCTTCGATAAATCGCTTGCGCGCTTGTTCGCGAAACTTCGCCGCCTGCACCGCATCATCAGCTTCTTGTCTTGCTTGCTCGGATAAACGTGCGCAATCCTCAACCTCGCGGTTCACGTCAAAGGTCGTCCCGACCAGCTCGTTCTTCCGCGGAAAATACCCAACGACCGGCTCATTTTCCCAGATCGCCCCGCTCCGCTTGCCCGCCACAAAACAAGTCGAAACATGAACCAGCCGCGGCCTCTTCATCATCCGGGCCATCTTGATAATGTTGTTCGAACCAACCACGTTGGTTCTTAACGCGGATTCAAGCGGCGGATTAAAAGTCACATTCCCGGCACCATTGATAATGATGTCGGTGTCCTTCATTATCTTCTTCGCCTCTTTTTCATCGAGGCCAAGAAACTCGTTCCCTACGTCGCCGTTCACCGGCACGACCTTCGACTTTATGAACGCCTCAAACCCATCGCCGTATTTCTCCCGCAACGGATCGAACGTCGGCGAAGTAACAATACTCGTCCAAAACCTCGTCCGTGACTCATTCTCATCCCGCGCCCGAACTGTCGCATATACCTTCCCGATATCGGGAAAATTATGCAGCAGCATTGACAATGTAACCTTCCCCACAAACCCGGTCCCGCCGATGAAGAAGATCTTCTTGCCTTTGAATATTTCTGTTGGTGAAAGTTTCATACGGAACGCGGACACTCTTGTCCGCAACGGACGCGTCTTCTGCGTCCGAATTATCGCTCGCCAAAGTCAATGTTCGTGCCGAAGCGGCACTCATTGCGGACAAGAGTGTCCGCGTTCCAGCAATGCAGCAGCATCGACAACGTGACCTTACCCACAAACCCGGTCCCGCCGATGAAGAAGATCTTCTTGCCCTTAAAAATTTCTGTTGGTGATAGTTTCATCGTAAATTGTTCAACACGCGCCAGATATGTTTTCTCAAACCGTTTAAGCCCTCGGTGCCGAAAGGATACGGTTCCCATTCTCTTGCGTTGAGAGAATGCTCACGTATCCCTAGTATTTCTTTGCCTACTATTTCGCTTGATTCCGAAATATATCGTGCGAGTTTGATCGCCTGTTCTGTCGGATTCGATCTCTCGGAGTATCTCCCAATGTCTCTTACATTTTCGAGAATACTCTCAATTCGTTGAGACCAATGGACGTTAGGCTGGCCAAACCAGTTTTCCTTTTTCGGTAGATCGTTAAACTCAACTCCAACATTTACGAAGTAGCTCCACTGCTTCAAACCTGGGGCGTTCCAGCTAGCCTGAAGGTTAAAGCGTTCGACGTATCCACCCATATCCCTTGAGAAAGTTCGTCTGACTTTGCGGTACCCAAGAGCCTTGAGATGATTCTTGTGTAGCTCCGAACCTAATGAATCCAGCCAAGTTTTCATGATCAATCCGTCACACTACCCAACCCGATCACGGGCGGATGCGGTAGCATAGTGGACTCCGCATTCCCGACTACTATGGCCAAGGCTCTCGCCCTCAGTCTGGATTTGCAGTTTCTTCTTCGGCCACCGCTTTGAGTCCTGGCTCTATTTTTTCGTCGGTGTACTCCGCAACTGGCTCCGTCCACCGCGATGCCGCCTTAGTTCGTAAATCAATTCTTCGATCAACCATTCAATCCGGGCGCGTCGATCCTCGGAACGATAGTCCTTCTCGTTTGGGTGAAACTCGTATTTTCCTAACTCTAGCTCTTTGTTCATTTTTTCTTTTTCTTTGGTTCTACAAACCCGATCTTTCGTTTCAGATATTTCGGATCACGCATGATGTCACCTAACAATTCCCAAACAACTTCAAATTCATTCTCATGATCCTGCGCGACTTGTGCCAGCCGCTCGACCTTTTTAGCAAGGTCTTTGTGCAAAGCCAGAACCGAACGCATCTTTACAAACACGCGAACGACCTCGATGCTTGCTTCAACCGCCGTTGGGCTGTTCAAAACACTCGCGAGCATTACGGCGCCGTGTTCAGTGAACGCATATGGCAAATATCTTCTCCCACCACGCTCTTTATTTGAGGTCGCATTTTGCGACCTCAAACTTTCAAATTCTTCGTCATTCAGTTGAAATACGAAATCAGCAGGAAATCTGTCAACGTTTCTTCGTAGCTGTTCGTTCAATCTTTTTGTGGTGACGCCGTAAATTTCAGCCAGGTCAGAATCCATCATTACTCTCTGATTTCGCATGATGTAAATTTTGTCGTCAATCTCCTTAACGACTGCCAACTTCGTCGATTGTTTTTTCTTTGTGGGCATATTCTTTTGAGGTCGCAATTTGCGACCACTAACCTGCGGCGCGACACCGGTACTCCGCACCAATCCGCTGGATCATCGGCAACGTCGCCTTCGGTTCCCTCAATCCAGTCAAATGCCTCAGCCTCAGCTTCTACATCGGCTTCTTGTTCGCCATAGCTTGCCTCCAACTCCTCGTCTCCTGGCCAAGCTCCAGTCGAAAATCTATCGCCATGGATCTTCAACGTGTCTTTCATCGACCCGATCCAACTCGAACTATCGAACCTTATCGCTACTAACTTTTTCACCTTTACCCTTTTCCACCTTTTCACCTTTCCTAATCACTCACATTACACAACCCGATCACCGGCTGATGGAGCATGGTTATCTCGGCATTGCGGCCCATGTACGAACGGGCCATGGCGATCGCTTCGGTTAGGTTGTCCGCGCGTTCCCAGCCGAGCATTTCCGGGACGTGGGCGTTTTCGGCGCCGGCGACTATGACCTTGCCGACGTGCTGGCGGCCGTTTTCGCCCCAGTACCACATAAAGAACGGGTGGGCGCCGTGATAGGCGTTGCCTCGGCGGTACATTTCGACATAGGCGGGGTTGGTTGCGAATTCGCGTTCGTACTTTTCGCGAAGGTAAAATGCGTCGCGCGATTCGGGCAGCAGCCGGTGGAAAAACTCGATGTACGACGGATGAAAATTGTGATCGAATTCGTCAAAGCACGGATGCGTGATCACCATAACGCCGCCCTTTCTAAGCAGCGGCTTGTTCCGGTACATATTAAAGTGATACCCAAGCGCCATCACCTGCACCAGCAGCGGGTTCAGCGCCGAATAGACGTTATACGGCGAGATGTCGGGAATGCCGGTGATCATGATGTCGCACTGGCCTTTTACCGGGATCTCGTACTGGCGGTAATTCAGCTCCAGGATCTTTTCATGCACCGGCTCAGTCTTGCCGGCATAGCATCCGATCAACTCATACTGCGCCGGAATGGCGTGGAGCATTTTCCGCCGAGCACCTCGCGGCAATTTCGAAAATGTCCGCTTCATCGCTTCCCACTTCATCCTGTCCATGAACGAAAACTCATCCTCGTTCCGCGTCAGGATGTCGTAACCTTCGGGGAACATCTTGTTGTTCAGCGCAGTTTCGATGTGAAAGACCTTGCAGTTTTCATCGACCAGCTTGCCGAGGCGGATGACCTTATGATTCAACTCCGAAGCCGGCGGGTCCATGTAGGAATGCGAATCGCGGATCGTCTGCGGTTCGTGGTGAGCACGCAAGCTTTCGTAATCGCACAGTCCTACAGCGACCGATTTATGCCCGCCGTCCATCGGGACGAGGTTGATGTTCAGATAGATCAGCAGATCGCTCTCGATCGCACGCTTGTTCACACGCAGCGGCTCGTTGTGCCGCGTGTGCCCGAGCGTGACCAGGCCATCGTCGTCCTCGGCATCGTGGTTGTAATAGCGGTCGGGGTAGTACTCATCAAAGATCGCCGAGCCGACACAACGCTTCATTTCCCACGCCGTCATCTTGCGGTGCAAACTGTTGGCGATGATCAGATGAATATCATCGACGCCGTTCGCCGCGCACATGTCCAGCACGACCTCCAACATCGTCTGCCGCATGTCCGGCAAAGCCATCGGCGGCAGCGGCAGCGAGATGTCGTCCATTGCGATCGTCACGCGCATTCCGGGTTCGAGCAAGGCATAAAGCGGCTCCATTTCAAGCGGATGATTAACCGCATACCTGATCGCCGCTTCGCGGTTTGGCAGCCCCTTGATCGGCGGATTCGGATAAATAACCCGCGTCCCCACCGGAATGTCCTCAAGGATAAAATCCTCCCCATTCGGCATGATCCGCGGCGCCGAGTCCTTGTCGATATACACGATCGATTCGTGCGTTTTGCGTCTGAGTGCTAGTGCCATGGTTACCAGTAACTATCTATAAGAGTTTGTAGAGATTCTCGATCGATCAACTTAATTTTATTCGCAAGAGCGAGTTGTATCGCAGACCCAGTAAAGTAACTATTTGTCAAAACAGCTCCTTTTTGGGCCTCGTAATAGCCAATCGCCGCAACAATCTCCTGGACCGCCGAGTTTCCAACATTCGCAATCTGTCGCTTGGCTTGAATAACAGTCTTTTCCCCGAACTTCTCAATAACTATATCGGCACCCTGATCCTTGGAAACTTGGGTATGCTCTACCTGATATCCAGCCTTCGAAAAGAGTTTTCTCAGAAAATCCTCAAACTCATAGCCGGTGAAATTATCCACCATCTCCAGAGAGCAAAATCCGTCCTCATCCGCCAACCGGCTTTCGAATCTAGTAACTTCAATCCGTTGCGCCTCCATCTTTAATTCCGCTAATAGGAATTCGAAAAGAACCGTCTTACCGTCCGGCGAAATGTATTCCGGAAAACCAAAATCCCTTAGTGCATATGCGAGAGAGACCAATGCTTGTTCGTCCTCCAAATCAAACCGCTCCAAGTACCGATTTAGTGCCTCCTCTAAAGATATACTCTTCGTTGGAAAAACGTGTTTCCGTAGCGTTTCGTCAAGTCGATCGTTCGCTTCCCAGTCTAATAGATGTACTAGGTCGTCTATCTCTATGTCCCAGTTCCGCCCGCTCAGGACTTGCTTCAACAAAGTGATATTCTTTTCGTCTTTCTCGCTACCAAACCTTTTGACGAACTGTTGGATAAGTTCATGGTCGCCTGTGTCTTTGAGAGCACCTTGTAATAGTTCCATCCTGTCATACCAAAGCTCAGTAAACGGTTCTTTACCAAGGGCATCAACTACACGCCCTCGCAAAAAGGTAAGATCAATCTTGCTGATGATCTTGAACTCAAGAAGCATGCCGGCGAATTCCGTCAACGACTTTTCGCTTAGTCGGTCCTGAATTGGAACTTTAAGGTAGCTCCGGATGCTTTCGTCGACGGACCTAGGCACGTCCGTTAAAAGCTTTTGACGTACTTCAAGGCGTTCTCGCTTTGCCCTCAGATGATGATCGGTTTCATTCGACATACGCGGTTCCTGCTGAAAGTGTAAAAGTTAATCTCTCTTACTAGATTTGGCCTCCGAATTGGAACTATCGAACAGATCTATCGCGCTAACAACCGTCTCCACCGCCCACACATAAAACACCGGTTGGATGTTTGCGAAATTCTCCTCTCGGCAGCTTGTTCCAGCCCGCAACGCGGGCGGCCAGCATAGAGCCTAGGGCGTGAGCCCTAGGAACGTCATTCAAATCACCGAGAGCCCGCGATAGCGGGCGGCAGCGTTCGAATTTCCAAATACCTGTCATCGAATTCGATGCCGTTCTTAATCAACAACTCAACAAACTCATCCCGAAAATCGCGTTTCGCGTGGCGGATCTCCTGTTCGGCGATGTATCGCTGCACCTTCTCAACCTGCGACGCGCTCACGGTAAACGCTCCGTATCCACGCTGCCATGCGAAATTACTCATCTCCGGAAACACGTCGTGCATCCAGCCGCTGGAATTCGCTTTCAGGTCGCGGAGCATGTCGGAAAGAGCTTTATCAGGCCTGAGCTTCGCCAAAACATGCGCATGGTCTGGCATTCCATTGATTCCCAGCAGAACGCCTCCCAAATTTCGGATGATACCGCCGAGATATTCGTAGAGCCGAGTCTGCCGTTCGCCCGTTATGAGTTGCTGTCTATCGTTCGTAGCGAAGACGATGTGATAGATGAGATTTGTATACGACTGCCCCATTCGATTTCACTGTCGCCCGCGTTGCGGGCTTCTTTGTTCTCCGACCGATGTCCTGGGGCTCACGCCCCCGGCTTTATGGTGGCCGCCCGCGTTGCGGGCTTCTCACTTCTCTAACCGATTTCCTGGGGCTTACGCCCCAGGCTTTATGCTGCTCGCCCGCGTTGCGGGCTTAGGAGCCTTGCTTGTCAAATGCCCGAACGGCCCCAATGATCGTTTCAACCGCCCTCACATAAAACTCCGGCTGGATGTTTGCGAAATCGTCCGTCGGGCGGTGGTAGTCCTTGTGGTCCTCAACGCCGAAATAGATGAACGGGATCTCTTCGCGATGGAACGCGGCGTGGTCGGATTGGGTGGTCCAATCGTCGCGGCCGAGTTCAGGGCGGTCGTGGCCAGTCAATAGTTTTATCTTCGACGTTTTCGCTGCGGCGTTGATCGCGGGTTTGAACTGTGGGTAATGAAACGTCCCGACAGCGTAAAGCTCGCCCTTATCACTTCGCGAGATCATATCCATGTTGACGTTCAACAGGATCGATTCTTTTTTCACCGGCAGATTCGAAACGAAATGCCGGGAGCCCAACAGCCCGCGTTCCTCGGCGTCAAAGGCAACGAAGATCAACGAATGTTCCGGCTGGTGCTTTTTGAAGTACGAAGCGATCGCAAACAACGCCGCCGTGCCTGAGGCATTATCGTCCGCACCGTTGTAGATCTCGCCGCCCCTTATCCCGTCGTGGTCGTAGTGGGCGGTGATGATTATGTACTTGTTCGGTGTTTTCTTTCCCTTGATCTGCCCGATGAAATTGACACCCTTCAAGACTGCGGCCGTGCCACGCTGTTTTATCTCAAACTCCTGCTTGCTCAGCTCCAGGCCCGACTCCTTGAAACGCTTTTCGACATAATCGCGGGCCTTCTGGATCGCCGGCCTGTCCGCCGAGCGGCCTTCCAAATCGTCCGCCGAGAGCGTCTGAATGTCCCGCAGCAACTGAGCCGCATCGAACATCTTCGACTCCGCCGTCGACGAAACGTGACTCCGCTTTCCAGTCCAGACCTGTGCCGAGATCGAAACCCCGAGGACGATCAGTGCCAAAAAATATTTGTACCTAAAACTTTGCATTCATTGATCCCAGCGTCTCCGTGTCTTCTGCGTCTTCCCTCTGTGTTTTCCGTGGTAAGAATTTCTTTACCACAGAGAACACGGAGTCACTTCAAATCCAGAACCGCCCAATCATGCTGCCTTGCGGTTTGTTTCAATCTAAAATCAGGACACACGGCCACCGGATGACCAACGATCGAGAGCATTGGAAGATCGGAGATCGAATCCGAATATGCGTAGGATTCAGAAAGATTGATCTTTTCCCGCTCCGCATATTCGCGTATCCATTTCGCTTTCGTTGCGGATGCCATCACCGGCGGAAGCACGCGGCCGGTCGCATAGCCGTTGACGAATTCCAGCCGGTTCGCAACAAAGTCGTCGATGCCGAGATGCTTCATCAGCCGGTCGATCGTGAAATCGAGCGCTCCGGTCAAAACGACCTGACGTTGGCCGATCTTTTTGCCTTGGGCGATCAGTTCCGGGGTTCCTGAAAATATCGCCGGCTTCAAAACTTCTTCGAAAAGCTCGTCGGAAAAATATCGCAGCCGGTCCTGGGACAGGCCTTCATAGCTTCGAAAAAACACCTCGTTAAAAACGTTTCGCGAATACAGATCGGTAACCCCAAAGAACGGCAGCTTTGCCAGCGTGCCGACCGATTTCTTCGCCGTCTGCCACAAACCCTGCTGTCGCTTAGCGTAAAACGCGAGCGTATGCACAAGGTTCGTGCTCACCAGAGTCCCCTCAAGATCGTAAAATGCAGCTGCCTGACCGTTATTATTCATCTTAAAACTATGTTATTTTAGCTGCGATCTGCTTTGAACATCGTGATC
Source organism: Pyrinomonadaceae bacterium (assembly GCA_050250045.1). Lineage (GTDB taxonomy): Bacteria > Acidobacteriota > Blastocatellia > Pyrinomonadales > Pyrinomonadaceae > OLB17. The sequence goes on from JBFWPK010000004.1 coordinate 253,161, forward strand.
GAAGAAACCCGATTCTACCACGCAACGGCGATCTTGCGATATGAAACGGAGCAAACTTTACATTTTAATTACAATTGTAATTACATCGTACTCACATTTGTCGTGTACCTCGAATTCGGCGACCGAAAATGCCGCATCGGGGCCGTCACCGGAGCAGATATCGGCTGCCCGCTCGTCCGCAGAAGGGCTGTTCGCCAACCGCGCCGATCTCGCTAAACTGAGGCACGCGGTCAACCTCATGGCCGGCGTACGCGACCCCAACGGCCGGAATTACGATGTCGAATGGACGTTCGCCAAGTACAATTACTTTCTTGGCCGTTATGCAACCGACGACGCAGAAGCTGAGAAGGCATTCGACACGGGCCGGGATGCGGCCAGGATCGCGGCAAATATGCACCCCGAACGGGCGGAAGGCCACTTTTGGTACGGAGCGAACCTGGGTGAGCTATGCAAGCGAAGCCCGATCACCGTCGGCCTGCGAAACGTCGATGATGTACGCGAATCCATGAAGAAAGTGATAGAGATCGATCCGGGCTATCAGGGAGCATCAGCGTTTGATGTCCTCGGCCAGATCGAGCTTGCCACGCGGATCAAGGACGGGACCGCCGAAAAGGCGGTCGAATACCTCGAGAAAGCCCTGGATTTTGAGAAGGAAAACTCCAACATCTACGTCCACCTGGCTGAAGCTTATCTTGCCCTGGATAAGGACGCCGAGGCGAAGAAACAACTCGAGTACGTACTAAGAATGAAGCCGAGCCCCGACTATATTCCCGAGCACAACGCATCGGTGGAAATTGCAAAGAAGCTGCTATCGACCAAGTTCTAGGAGTACCGTTGTTTAGACCTGAAGGAACCCATCGCTGGGATGAACCCATCCAAGCGGGCTTCAGAAGGTGAGTGGCGTCGGATGAGAGCTAATCTCACCCGACGCTCGTGTCAATTATTTAGAACGCCGCATGGACGGCCGTCTTGTCAATATTTTCGGTCACAAATTCAGCAATATCCCTGCCAACTTTATTGGGCACCTCCCAGTGCGGGGCATGCCCGGCGCCCGGATATACCTTTAGTTCAGATCGTTCTATGTTCTCCAAAAGCTTGTTCTGTTCAGACCGGTCGAAATATGCATCCCGATCTCCCCAGAGCAGGAGCGTTGGCGCCTTGATTTTCCGCAACTCGTCGATATGATCATTCACGATCATGCTTTGGCATGCGGCTTTCCAGACGAAAGCCGGAACTTTCAGGCTCTCGTCCACGGCCATTTCGAAAAATTCAGGCGCAACAGGGTTCGCGATTGTACTCATCTGAAATCCTTTCGCAAATTCCCTGTTGATGGGGTCCTCTAGCGAATTGATCTCATTGGCCACAAAGTCGATGATCCCAGGTTTGTCGCCGCACGTCGTGAATGAACCGATAAGTACCAGTTTAGAAACGCGTTCGGGCTGTTCTATAGCAAAACGCTGAGCCGCGAAACTTCCCATTGAATGCCCAGCGATTATCGCGGACTCGATCCCGAGAGCATCCATAAACGATGCAAGATCGTTCGCGAGGTCTCGAGAACCATAACCATTGGCCGGACGCGAAGCATCGCCGTGACCACGCTGTGTAACCGCGATAGCTCGAATGGATGACGGTAGATACTCAAAGACAAGGTCGAACGAACGATGCGAATCCGTGACGCCGTGCAGTAAGATCAGCGGAACCCCGTTAGGATCGCCACGTTCAACATACGGGAGTGTTATATTCGTGGAAATCTGTGCGTATTTAGTTGATAATTGCATAAATCCTCTCCTTTCTATGAATTTTTGCCCGGGAATCTGTAATTGTTGATAAGGACGCTCTCCGGGCTCGTAGCTCATCAGGCCGGCATTAGCACTGACCGAATTCAGGATAGAGGTTCTACCGGCACAAAGGATTTAGGAAAATCTGAAGGTTTTCTGAAGATTTCCTGAATTGGTGCATTCTGCTTTTTGTGATCGTCCCAACAGCCCCTACAATGCCCGTAGAGTATATGCGAAGAGCTATTTTTCCCGGATCGTTCGATCCGCTCACCAACGGTCACCTCGATGTGATCGAGCGGGCGGCACCGCTTTTCGATGAGATCATCGTCGCCGTTCTGAACAACGCCGATAAGAATCCGATGTTCACGGTTGAAGAGCGTGTTGCGATGATCCGCGAAATTATTGGCTCAGTTAAGCATAACGGCTGCCAGTTGACCGTCGATAGCTTTTCAGGGCTGACCGCGGAATTTGCAAAAGCTAAGCAGGCAACCGCGATCGTCCGCGGCATTCGAGCTGTCAGCGACTACGAATATGAGCTCAGAATGGCGTTGATGAACCGAAAACTTGAGCCCGAGATCGAAACCGTCTTCTTTATGGCGGATGAGGAATACTCGTACGTTTCGTCAACTCTAATGAAGCAGGTCTTCCTGCTCGGAGGCCGCGTCCACGGCCTGATCCCGGCACTTGTCGAAGCAAAAATGCAGGCCAAATTGGCCGAAACCGCGCGGGACCTCCCTAGTTAACTCTGCATCCTTCACCTTCTGCGATAGAATAGCGTTTATATGACCACCAACTTTCCGGTTTCGGAGAATGTTTCGCGCATGCACGCGTCGTCTACCCTGAAGGCCGCCCAAACGGCCCGGATGCTCCGCGAGCAGGGCCATGATGTGATCGATCTGAGCGTTGGCGAGCCGGACTTTGACACGCCCGAATTCATCAAGCAGTACGCTTGGGAAGGACTGCAAAAGGGCCTGACCAAATATACCGCAACAGCCGGAATGAAGCCGCTGACCGAAGCCGTGGCCGAATTTTACGCCGACCGCTTCGGGGCCGATTTTTCGGTCGCCGAAGTTGCCGCTTCGTGCGGCGGCAAGCAGGGGCTTTTCAATGCGGCGTGCACACTTCTAAACCCGGGTGATGATGTCTTGATCCCAAAGCCGTATTGGGTAACGTTTCCTGAGATCGTGACATTCTGCAGTGCGAATAGCGTTTTCATCGATACCGAATCGACAGATTTTGTCTTGACGGCAGAACAGGTTCGCAATGCGATCACCGAAAGAACGAAACTTCTCATTGTAAACTCGCCGAGCAATCCCAGCGGGCGCGTGATCCCGGCGGACGAAATGCGGCGGATCATTGAGACATGCGTCGAACATGGAATTTATGTGCTCACGGACGAATGCTACTTGTTCTTCGCCTATCCGCCGGGCGAAGTTTTTACATCTGCTGCGCTGCCGACCGAACTTCGGCAGTTCGTATGCGTCGCGGGCAGTTTTTCAAAGACCTTCGCCATGACCGGATGGCGTATTGGCTACACCATCGCGAACGAAGAATGGACACTGGCCATGACAAAACTCCAGAGCCATTCGGCCTCGCATCCGACCTCGTTCGTCCAATACGCCTGCGCCCGGGCATTGCAGGACGCGAACGCTTCGATGGCCGCCGTCGGCAGCATGCTGGCTGAATACGAGCGGCGGCGCGACTGGCTGATCCCGCAATTGAACGCAATTCGAGGGTTCAAGTGCGCGATGCCCGAAGGAGCATTTTATGCCTTTGTCGATGTGCGGGAAATGCTCGGCGATGAGTTCACAACTTCGGCGGACGTTGCGGACAAGATGCTGAACGATGGCCAGATCGTGGCTACCGATGGCGAACCGTTCGGCGCGGACGGATTTATTCGCATCTCGTATGCCACGTCGATGCAGAATCTTGAAAACGCCATTGAGCGATTCAGGAATTTGTTCGGAACCCGTTCGATGTCCGCATAAATGGGCTATTGGTTTTCGGATCTGGTACGGATGGACAACCTGAGAGCTCTTGGTTGCGGCGTGGCCCGACCAGTAATCCCTTGACGATCTCCGCTTCTCTGCGACCTTTGTGTCTTCCCTTTGCGGCCTTTGTGTTTAAGGCCTTGTTAGCACAAAGTTCGCCAAGTTAGCACAAACGCTATTGTGGTCCAATTCCTACAGTGCAGTAGGCGTCAAGAAGTTTGAAGTCAATCGCTAAAAACGATCGTAAAGCCGTTGCGGTCCTTTATCACCACCTCGGTGCTTTCATAGATCCGCTTAACGGGCCCTTCGACGATATCGGCCCCGCTCGCCGTCAGTTCGTCGAACAATGCCTGAATATCGTCAACCCAAATATAGGCGTCGAACCCGTCACGGCGAAACTCGACGCTCGACCCGCCAACCGGCCGGCCGTCTTCCCGCCCGAAGTGCATCTCGACATCATCGCGCGCGACCATCGCATAGACCGGCGGATCGGCAAAGTATCCGAGCAGTTTAAAGCCAAGGACACTACAGTAATACTCTGCCGTCGCGACAACATCCTCGACAACGAACTGGGTCGCTATCTTTTTGAACCTGGCCCTGTTTCCCATTGGTGGCGGCCGTTCTCACAACCGAGGCACACAAACAATGACCTGAGCGAAACAAACGCTAAACGAACTAACCGCCGGTCATCATCAAACCTATTTCCTCGACCGACGTCGTCTTTGGTTCGACCTCACCGACGATCTTTCCGTCCCGGATGATCAACAGCCTGTCGGCCAGGGCCGTCACTTCTTCAAGTTCCGCGGAAACAAGCAATATCGCCCGGCCCCTGTCGCGCAGATCGATGATCGCTTTATGAATAAACTCGATCGCCCCGATATCAACGCCGCGGGTCGGCTGTGAGACCAGCAGCAGTTTTGGGTCAAGTTCAAACTCACGGCCGATGATCAATTTCTGCTGGTTACCGCCGGATAACGCCTTTGCCGGCAGTTCCGCGACAGGCGGGCGCACGTCGAAATCTGAGATGATCTCGCCTACTCTTTTCTGGACCGCGGCCGAGCTGATAAACCCTGATGCAGCGGCGATCGGTGAGCGATAATGCACGCCAAGAATAGAATTCTCAGCAAGATCAAAATTCAAAAGGAGTCCGCGCTTGTGCCTGTCTTCGGGAATATGCGCAATGCCAAGTTCCTTGAGCCGCCGGGCCCCAAGTCGTGTCACATCGCGGCCTTCAAACTCAATACGGCCGCTGGTTGGCCTAAGAAGGCCGGCCAAAGATTCAATAAGCTCCGTCTGGCCATTGCCTTCAATTCCGGCGATGCCGACTATTTCTCCTGCCGAAACAGAAAACGACACCTTATCGACCGCGATCCCGTGGCGGCCCTCGACGAACAGATCGCTGACATTCAGAACAACGCCGGCGGGCTGCGCGTCCGTTTTCTCGACACGCAGAAGAACATCACGGCCGACGATCATCCGTGCAAGCTCCTTTGCATTCGTGTCAGCCGTCCGCACATTTCCGACCGATCTGCCGTCGCGCATAACGGTCACTTCGTCTGAAATGGCCAAGACCTCTTCCAGCTTATGCGTGATAATGATGATGGTCTTTCCTTGCTCTTTCATCCGCCGAAGGATGGCGAAAAAATCATTCACTTCCTGCGGAGTTAGCACCGCCGTAGGCTCGTCAAGGATCAGCAGATCGGCATTTCGATAAAGCGCCTTGAGCAGTTCCACTCGCTGCTGCTGGCCCACCGAAAGGTCCTCGATAAAAGCCTTCGGATCGATATTCAAATTAAGTTCGTCGGACAACTCCTTGATCCGTCGATTTGCCGTGTCAATATCAAGCCCGGCGGCCGTACCGGCCTCAGCCCCGAGGATGATGTTCTCGGCCACCGTCATCGTATCCACCAACATAAAATGCTGATGGACCATCCCGATGCCGAGCGCGATGGCGTCGTGCGGATTCCTGATCTGAACGGGTTTGCCATCGATCAAGATCTGCCCGCTGTCGGCGCTGTAGAACCCGTAGGCGATCCGCATCACCGTCGATTTTCCGGCGCCGTTCTCGCCGACGATCGCATGGATCGTGCCCTTGTGAATGGTGATCGAAACGTCGTTGTTAGCAACGACACTGCCGAAAGTTTTGGTGATGTTTCGAAGCTCTAACATTTTGAGAGGCGAACGGCCTATTCGTGAGACCTACTTTTTCTTCTGGATCTTTCGATTGATTTGCCCGATGGTAAGATAGAACAGTTCGTCAGTCGCCAAGCCGCTTGAGCTCCTCATACGCCCCGCGGCGACTGTTCAAGACCTTTCTCGAAACGCTCGACAATTTTTCACTTAAAGGAGGAATAATTTCGGCTTCGACCCGCTCGTTTTCTTTGAACGTGAGTAATACCTTGGCTCCCTTTGGGAGTTCGTTTTCGATGCTAAAGGCTTCCGGCAGATCGATTACCCAGGACTTTCCGACCACCTGAATGTTCGCTTTTATTGATCGAATAACTGCCATATGCTTGCACCGCGACAAGTATAACTCAAAAACTACTTCGCCATCGCGTCGGTTACCTTGATCTCACCGGAGATTATCTTTGCCTTTGCCGCCTCTACCTTTTTCAGAACGTCAGGCGGGACCAGCGGCTCATTGAATTCGTCCAGCGCGTAGGCGACGCCGTCCTTGTCCAACCCGAACACGTGGAAGCCGCCTTTGAATTCGCCGCTCAAAACCTCTTTCACAACATCGAATACCGCATTGTCCACCCGCTTTACCATTGATGTGAGCACGAATCCCGGCTTGACGCCGTTCTGGTTGGAGTCGACGCCAATGACGAATTTGTTCGCCTCGCCCTGTTCGTTCCTGCCGTATTGTTCGACGGCGTCGAACACGCCCAGGCCTGAGTTTCCAGCGGCGGTGAACAGAACATCGGCGCCTTTCTCGATCTGATTCAAGGCGAGTTCCTTGCCCTTTCCGGGGTTGTTCCACGCACCGTCGGTTACGCCAACGTAATTGGTCAGCACTCGAACATTCGGGTTCAGGTACTTTGCGCCTTCCTCATAGCCGGTCGCGAACTTATGGATCAGCGGTATATCCATTCCACCGATAAACCCGAGCACGCCCGTTTTCGACTTCGCCGCTGCGATCATCCCAACCAGGAACGAGCCTTCGTGCTCGCGGAACACGAGCGAGGCTACATTCTGCTTCGGCGTCTTGCCGTCCTTTTCAAAGATAACGCCGTCGATGATGGCAAATTTGATATTCGGATAGTCGTCCGCCACCCTCTGCATTATCGGCCCCTGGGCGAAACCGACACCGATGATCAGGTCGAAATCTCGTTCGGCAAATGCCCGCATCGCCGGCTCGATCGACGTGGGATTGCCGGGTTCAATGTCGTACAGGCAGATGTTCAGCTCTTTCTCGGCCCGCTTCACACCTTCCCACGCGGCCGCGTTGAACGATCGGTCGTTCTTGCCGCCGATGTCGAACACGATCCCAACGCGAATATTGCAGCCCTCGCGCTTTGCGTCGGCCGCGGTGCCGCACGACGATGCCAGCAAGACCGCGACGAGTAAGCCCACAACCGCGATACAATTGAGATTAAGGATCCTTGTGCGTTTCATATTGATTGGATGCGAGATAAGGTTACAGCCAACCGGAAAATTGGGCAAATCACTTGGCTTCCGACCATTAGTTGAGGCCTCCGCTGTCGGCCTTTCCGACCCGTGAGTGTCCCATGTCCCACGCCTGTCCCAGCCAGCGGTGGGACGGTGTAATTGTTGCCTCGATTGGCGTTACAGCCGCTTTTGGGCACTGTCCCACGAGAATTGAAAAAAAGTAATACTATTGACTCGTCCTGACTCGTCCTGAAAAAAGTTGACACTTTTTGATGGTTCGTCCTCCTATAAGTTTACGTTTTTGGGATAATCCTAGAACTGGTTTACGATGGATGCCGGAGACGAAGCGGAAGCGAGCTCTGCTGG
>JBFWPK010000005.1:0-255887 GCA_050250045.1 Pyrinomonadaceae bacterium
ACAAATCGTTTGCGCAGCAATGAGAAAACTGCTGCACATAGCTTTTGGCGTCTTAAAACAAAACCGTCCATTTGACCCAGATCTGGCTTTTCACGTTTGATTTTCAAGACATTATCTACGGAGCTTCCGCGATCTTTCGGATCACGTATCTATAGACATGTCGCTCCTATGGAGCTAAAAGCGAAAACTCTGCTACAGGCCGCTCCTACGGAGCTTCCGCATTCTTTCGGATCCCATATCTACAGACATATCGCTCCTATGGAGCTAAAAGCGAAGTTCTGCTTTTCAGACATCCTCATAAACTTCGTGCTCCAGAGGAGCAAAATGTATGAAGAAATAAAAGCCGGGCCCGTTAGATCACGGCTTTGACAATCTCTGGAGGGGCAGCGGGAGCGTCGCCGATGGTGTAGGCATTGCTAATCTGTTCAGCGGCGGCCCCGTCATCGTTTCGACAATAGAGAATGCCAAGAGCATCGCCTTCGGAAACGCGATCGCCGATGGCGGCAAGGCTCGCGTAGCCGACAGCTTGATCTATCAGGTCTTCGGCCCTTGTCCGGCCGCCGCCGAGGGCTGCGATCGAGTTGCCTATGGCAAGCGTATCGATCGCGGAGACATATCCGGCCGCGGCAGCTTTGATCGCCCGCTCGTCCAAACCGGACTGCAGTAAATTCTCTGGACGATCACAGACGCTCGGATCACCGCCCTGCAGATGGATATTCGAACGAAATCTCTCGAGGGCATCGCCGGAATCTAACTTCGACATGGCCAGTCCGCTCGCTGTTTCGACATCCGAGGCAATGCCGGCCAAAACCAGCAGGCGGGCCGTCAGTTCCAGCGAGAGTTCGATCGTCGCGGCCATTTCTTTTTCAGCCTCGCCGCGGAGTATCTTTACACACTCGTAAACTTCCAGGGCATTGCCAACGTAGAGGCCAAGCGGCTGGCCCATATTAGAGATCACGGCCTCGGTGCGGACACCGAATTTCTCGCCGGTCCGCACAAGGGCCGTCGCAAGGGCCTTTGATCCCTCAAGATCGGGCATAAACGCACCCGATCCGGTTTTGACATCGAGGATCAACGCATCGAGTCCTTCGGCGAGTTTCTTGGACATTATCGACGCGACGATCAGCGGAATGCACGGAACGGTCGCGGTCGCGTCGCGCAAGGCATAGATCTTTTTGTCTGCCGGAGCAATATCCGCCGTCTGGCCGGCCATCGCAAAGCCGCATTCGTCGATCACGCGATGAAACTCGTCGGCCGAAAGGTTTACGCGATAACCTGGTATCGACTCGAGCTTGTCCAAAGTTCCGCCCGTGTGCCCAAGGCCGCGGCCGGAGATCATCGGGACGGCAAGTCCGCAGGCGGCCGCGAGCGGTGCGATGATAAGCGAAGTTTTGTCACCTACGCCGCCTGTCGAATGTTTGTCGGCCTTTGGTTTTGGGATGTCGGAAAAATCGAGGACCTCACCCGAATGGAGCATCGCGTTCGTGATCGAGTCCTGTTCGGCCTGGCCCATTCCGCGAATGACCATCGCCATTATCAACGCGGAGATCTGATAATCAGCCCAGGAACCGTCGCAAACGCCATCGATGAACGAGGCTATCTCTTCGTCGTTCAATTCACCGCCGTCGCGTTTTTTTGCAATGATCTCTTGTGGGCGCATAATCATCGATCTCAGGCCTTCTCAAGCAAAACGACCGCCTCAGCTTTGACCGCACGCCGTTCTCCGACGGCATCGACCGCTTCGCCCGTTTTTGCCTTGACGCTCACGCGATCGTGCGTGACCTCGAGCACGACCGCCAGGCCTTCGCGTATCTGCTCAATATACGGCCGAAGCTTTGGGGATTCGAGACTGACGGTCGAATCAATGTTCGTGACAACAAAGCCTCGCCGTTTCGCCTCGCGTACAGCGAATCGGAGAAACACAAAACTCTCGGAATCGCGCCAGCGCTCGTCGGAATTCGGAAAGTGGGAACCGATATCGCCAAGCGCAAGTGCCCCAAAGATCGCGTCGGTGATCGCATGTGTCAGCGCGTCCGCGTCCGAATGTCCTTCGGCTCCAAGATCAGAAGCGATCTCGACGCCGCCAAGTATCAACGGCCTTCCCGGCACAAGACGGTGAATGTCATTTCCAAAACCGATTCGATACATACGCGGTTTCATGCCGAATTCGGCTATTCGCTATTGCGGAAAAAACGCTTCGTCCGGAATAACGAATAGCGAATAGCGAATAGCGGATAGAGCACAATTTAAGGATCACAGCCGAGCAGTGCCTTAGCATAGATCAGGTCATCGGGCCCGGTGATCTTGATGTTGCGCGGGCTGCCTTCGACGAATGCGACCGGATGGCCGAGTTTTTCGACCAGATAGCTTTCGTCGGTGGCCGAGTCGTTCACCTCCGGTGTTTCGAAGGCTCGTTTCAATATTTCTATCCTGAAGGCCTGCGGCGTCAAGGCCCGACGCAGTTTATCACGATCGAGCGTCGCCGCTATCTCGCCGCCGCGGACCGACTTTATCGTATCCGTCACCGCCGCTACGAGACATGCCGCTCCGGTTTCCACTGCCTTTGCCACAACGGCTTCGATGTCAGCTACCGAAACCAGCGGCCGGGCACCATCGTGAACGGCAACCAGGTCGCAGCCGTCCGGCACCGCATTGAGGCCGCTGAGGACCGATTCGGCCCGCGAAGCGCCGCCTTTGACCACGGCCGCAAGTTTTGGAAACTCGCCGCGACGGGCCTCATACTCTGCAACGCGGTCCGCGGCAAGCACCAAAACGACCGCATCGATAGACGGCGCGGCCGATATCCGTTCGAGCGTGTGAACGATCACCGGCTTTCCGTTGATCTCTAAAAATTGTTTTGGAACTTCAGATTTGAACCGCTCTCCGCTGCCGGCGGCGACTATAATGGCTGTGTTCATTTCCGACAAGGAAAGATGGTCTAATGCGGAAAATTACCTGTCGACCTCTTCTATGATGGTTGTCTGACGAAGCTCTCGGGTCGCCTTTCGAAATCCAAGCGAGCGCGAATCGTGCACGCTCATATTTGTTTCGGACTGCTCATCGCGCGATTCTTCCCAGAGGCGCCCAAATATCATCTTGCCGGCGGTGGTCTGGAGCACGCTGGTCACGGCAATGTCGGCGGTTTTGCCGATAAGACGCCGAGCGTTGTCGACCACGACCATCGTGCCGTCGTCCAGATAGGCCACGCCCTGATTGTATTCCTTGCCTTCCTTTAGCACGAACACACGCATCGCCTCGCCCGGCAATACGACCGGCTTCAATGCGTTGGCGAGCTCATTGATATTGAGCACCGAAACTCCGCGAAGCTGCGACACCTTGTTCAGATTGAAATCGTTGGTGACGATCACGGCGTCAAGCTGTTTTCCAAGCTCGATCAGCTTCAGATCGACCTCCTTGATAGCCGGAAAGTCCTGTTCGAGTATCTGAATATCAAGTTTGCTGTTATTCCGCAGCCGCTGGAGCATATCCAGTCCGCGGCGGCCGCGCTGCCGTTTGGATGAGTCCGCCGAGTCCGCGACCTGTTGGAGTTCGGCAAGAATGAAGTTTGGGATGATGAGAGTTCCGGTAAGAAAACCAGTTTCGCACACGTCCGCGATACGCCCGTCGATGATCACCGACGTGTCGAGGATCTTGTAATCGAGCTTTACACTTTTGTCGCTGAAGATCCCGCCGAGCGCGGACAGATCAATGTATTCTCCCTTCGCCGCGCCCACCATAAGGCCGACGTAGCCCATAAAGAACGCGAGCGAGATCGTCAAAAACGTTTGCATCTCCGCCGCGACTGCCGCCTCTTTCTGGATCGAGATCAGAATACCGATCAAAAAGGCCCCGGCGATACCGAGGATCGAGCCAACCGCGGCACCGATCAGCGTCTTTAACGACGATCGGCTGACACGCATTTCGAATGCGATGATAAGAAGTCCAAAGATGAGCCCGAAAAACGCGGAAATAATATGTCGGATGCTTTGATCGAACGCTGAGAGCCCGAAGCGCTGTGTTCGCTCAAAGGGGTTGAGCAGATATCCCATCAGGGTTAGCAGCCCCACGAAAGCGATCCTGATTATCAGTACATCCAACTTCATCCCAGTCAAGATTCTAGCACGAACAGGGGCTTGGCTGTAAGACTTCCGCTCGGCGCCCTACCCAAGCCTTACCACCTGGCCATTCATTGCCTTCGATTCGGAAGACAAGAGAAACAGCACCGCACGAGCGGCATCATCAGGAGCAACCCCGTTCCCGGCTATGCCGCCGCGACCTTCGGAATCGCGGACCTCAACGCAATTTATCCGAAACTTCCGCGGAAACTCGGAGGCCATTGAGGCCGTTAGGCTAATGATCCCGGCCTGTGCCGCCGCAAAGATCGGATCAACACCGTCCGGGCCCGTTGATGCTATGTTCACCATTCGCGGACTCGGCCGCTCCGCCATCAAAGGAAATACGGCGTTTGTCAAGAATTGCACCGAGCCCAGATTTCGCCGCATCGTTTCTGAGAACGCGGCCTCGGTAACGGAATTAAACTCAGATTCGGCACGGGATTTCAGACAATTCACCAGCAGGTCCAGCCGTCCAAAGGCGGCCTCGATCTCGGCTGCCGCCTGTCGGGAGCCTTCGTCAGTTGACGGATCGATCTGAAAGGCGTGGGCAAGCGTTCCCAACTCCACCAGGCTCTCAACGGATCCGCCCTCATGCTGAAACAGGCCGACAACGTACGCTCCGTTCAGGGCCAACTGCATCGCGACGGCACGCCCCACCGGGCTTGAGGCATCGCTGATCAGGGCAACTTTCTCGGCAAATTGATGTATCGATCGAACGGACATTTGGGAAACAGGCCATCCAAAGAATAACCAATAGTTCTGACGATCTCCAAGCCAGGTAAGCTCCGGCCCGATGCGTATCGCGACAATTTCGGCAACCCCGCGATTTCCTGTATCTTTGTCGTATGGCGAAACAGCCTGCAACCATCTTTGTGTGCCAAAACTGCGGCAGCCAAACTCGCAAATGGCTTGGGCAGTGCCCCGAGTGCGGCGAATGGAACACCGTCGTCGAAGAGCGTTTTGTGCCGGCTTCCAGAAATGGAGGCTACACGCGAGCACCGGCTGCCCGCGAGGCGATCGCGTTTTCAGAGGTCGCGTCCCAGGATGACGCCCGAACCTCATCCGGCATCGAGGAACTCGACCGCGTTCTTGGCGGTGGCATCGTCGCGGGCTCGCTGGTGCTCATCGGCGGGTCGCCAGGCATAGGCAAATCGACGATCGTGATCCAAATGGCCGACAAGATCAGCCGGGCAGGATCGCGAGTACTTTATGTTTCGGGCGAGGAATCTGAGCGGCAGATAAAAATGCGCGGAGAGCGGCTTGGGCTCGCGGCGGAAAACGTGCTGCTGCTGCCGGAGACAAACCTCCAATCGATCCTCGCGATCATCGAGAAGGTCCGGCCCGATCTTGTTGTGGTCGACTCGATCCAGACCGTTTTCAGCGAACGCATCGAATCGGCCCCGGGCAGCGTTTCGCAGGTGCGCGATGTTGCCGGCCAAATGATGATGCTGGCGAAACAGACCGCCACGCCCGTTTTTCTTACGGGCCACGTTACCAAAGACGGTTCGATCGCCGGCCCGAAAACGCTGGAGCATATCGTCGATACCGTCCTTTACTTTGAAGGCGACCGTCATCACAACCATCGCATCATCCGGGCAACAAAGAATCGTTTCGGCGCCGCAAACGAGATCGGCGTATTCGAGATGACCAACACGGGCCTCGCGGCGGTCGGCAATCCGTCGGAACTGTTTCTGCAAGAACGGCCTGAAGGGGCAAGCGGATCGGTCGTGACGGTCTGTATGGAAGGCACGCGCCCGATGCTGGTTGAGATACAGGCATTGGTTAGCGGAACAAGATCCGCCTCAGGCCGGCGCATGGCACAGGGCTTCGACTATAACCGCACGTCGCTGCTGATCGCCGTTCTCGAAAAGGGCCTCGGGTTCCAACTCGCGGGCGACGACGTTTTCGTGAACGTCGCCGGCGGGCTTGAGATAGACGAACCCGCCGCCGACCTTGGCGTTATCGCCGCCATCGCATCGAGTTTCCGCAACCTTGAGATAGATCCGCAAACGGCGGTTTTTGGCGAAGTCGGTTTAACGGGCGAGGTCCGAGGCGTACTCCAGGCCCAATCAAGGGCGCGCGAAGCACAAACGCTTGGGTTCAAGAAGCTGATCTTGCCTGAGTCGAATAAAAAAGGGCTTGAGAAACTGCTCGGGATACGGGTTGTCGGCGTGAAGACGCTTGAGCAGGCGATGGATGAGCTTTTCTGACGAGTAAGTGAAATGCCTATGCCGCAATAGGATGGTGACGCGGTGCAGAGTCCTTCGGGGACGGTTGAGAACTCAGATGTTTACTTGGTTTCAGCCGTCCCTACGGGACTGGTGCGCAATTTCCATTTTTCCCACCGATGAATCGGTGGGCTATTTTCACAAGTCCCTTCGGGACTCTTTCAGATTTGACACTGACTCTGAACGGCGTGGCTAGGCGAAACCAAGATTTAACTTAGAACTCACTGGCGAAGTCCACTAGGTACACTCTTCACCCGACATCACCTTATCAAGGACCTCGTCGCGCTCCCTACGCTCGTCGTGGACGGCGGAATATACTTTTGCCTCAGGAACAACGGCCGGCGGCTGGACGAACGGGTCGATGTCCATTGGCAGTCCTTCTAAACGGAGTTTCTCGCGGATTATCTCCGCAACAAGCGACTGTTCAAACCGCGTGATGTCCAGGAACTTCACGCCGACGCCCGTATTCTCAAAACGGTAAACCGCTTTGCACGCGAGCGGCAGCCAGTTGCCGTTCGGCAATCCGATCTCCAGCCTGAACTCGTCGCCAGTGAAAATGTTCTCTTCCCAGCCGGTATAACAGCCGCCAATGCTGACCTGCTGGAGCATAGTTTCCTGCCGTTCGCCGAATTTTGTAAGAATTACGGCCGGGATCTCTAATGAGAACCTGATGTGCCTTCTTTGTTCGATAGACATTGGTCCGGGTGGGAAGGGCGCAGGCCGAAGCGCCTGTCACCTATATTCTAGCGGTATGTTCGCATCAAAGCAATGGGTTTTGGAACGCGGCGGGTTTAGGAGATCTTTACCGCAAGGGCCGGAAAGCTCAAGACACAATAGGACGCCGCCCGAATTTTCGAGCGGCGTCAGTTCGATCGCGAGTCCCGGCCTTGAATTAATTATTCGCGGTCTCTGCCTTGGAACAATGTCCGGCGAAGGCCTCGGCGAGAGCGCTCGCAATAACTGCCGGCGGACGGCCCTCGAGGTCACGGCGTTCGAACATCTGGACGAGCTGGCCGTTCTTTAGGAGGCCGATCGACGGTGACGACGGCGGATATCCCTTAAAGTATTCCCGCGCCGTGTCGGTGGCATCAATGTCTGCGCCGGCAAACACGGTGATCGACCGATCGGGTTTGACAGGCGATTGCTCGAGGGCCATCGCGATCCCCGGCCGCACGCCGCCGGCGGCACATCCGCAAACGGAATTGACGACAACCATCAATGTTCCGTCGGTATTCTTCACAGCGTCTTCAACCGCTTCGGTCGTTTTTGTTTCCTCGATCCCGAGCCGCGCCAATTCATCGCGCATCCCATAGATCATCATTTCCGGATAAGGCATAAATTCTCCTGCTACTGCTTGTACTAACGGCCGGGTTTGATACCTGACCTTTTTTTCAAGTATCAATTAGCTGGTTAGTGATAGTCAAGTGAACGAGGCCGGGACCGCGGCTGGGTCATGTCCTAAACCTGTTGTGTTGGGATCGCTACAGACAGACTTTTATGACTTGCCACTAGCTTCGGAGGCTGTGTCGAAACTCACGATCTGTCCCGTAGGGACACCCGGTAATAGCCCGGCGATTTATCGCTGGGTAAGCCGCGTTTGATTTTGCGTCCCTTGGGGACGGTTGAAAACTTCGATGTTTACGTCGTTTCAGCCGTCCCTACGGGACTGGCGCGCTTTCTGTACATTTTTCCCACCGATGAATCGGTGGGCTATTTTCACAAGTCCCTTCGGGACTCTTTCAATTTTGACACGGACTCTGAAGCTTTTGGCAATTCACAATGTTAGCGGCAGATCTCAGCACCGCGCGATCAGGACACTATCCGCGGCTGTGCCTGGACGAAATTTGCAGGTGGGCGATGGTTACCGTTCTCGGTTCCGGCCGTGCAATACTATTGTCGCGGATCGTTCTTCATGGGCATCGAGATCGAGAAAAAATACCGGCTTGACCAGGAACGGGCCGATGAGTTGAAGGCCAAGCTTGACCGTATCGGTGCCGAGTTCAGGGGCGACGTGTTTGAGGAGAATTCGCTGTATCGCGGCGGAGCGCTCGAAGAAAAGGCCGCGGTCCTGCGTCTCAGACAGATCGGCAACACCACGCTGCTCACCTACAAGGAACCGATCCAACAGGATTCGGACCTCAAACGCCGCCTCGAGTACGAGACCGAGGTTGCCGATGCCGAAGCGATGACTCGGATCATCGAAAACCTGGGCTATTCACTTTCAGTCGTCTATGAAAAACGTCGTAAGGCCTGGCATTTCCAGAATGTCGAGGTTGTGCTCGACGAACTTCCTTTCGGCCTGTATATGGAGATCGAAGGCGATGTCGAGGCGATCGAGGCCGCCGAGCGGACGCTGGAGATCGACGACCTCGTCCCCGAACCTTTGGGCTATCCGGGACTCGCGGTGAAATTCGGAACGCTTGTGAACAACGTCATTGAGGCGAGATTCGAAAAGCAAACCACTGTCGATGGCCGGTGAGCTTTTCATGATAGAGATCTTTTCTCGAACGGCATCGCTGATTGAGAAGTGTCATTTTCGAGCGTCTGCATACTTGTTCGCCTTCTCACGAAAGGCCCTCGCCTCGTCCGGGCGTCCGTATTTGTCCCAGAACGCGGCCAGCTTCTTATACCTCTCAGCCGGATCGTAATCCATCGCCCAAGCCAGTTTAGCCATGCATTCGGGACAATTGTCCAGCGGGCGGCGATCGGTTTCGGCAAGATGATTTGTGCCGGACATCAGACACTCATATTTTGTGCAGTGCTTCATCGAGAACATATGCCCGGTCTCGTGCATCGCGATCTTCAGCGTTCGCGTCAGGAGCTTGTCTGTCTCGGAGCGTCCCGCGACCGTGCTGTCTGACAAGCGATAAAGAGAATAAACGCCGACGCGTTCGGAGAAGGTCGCTTGTCCGAAAACGAAGGACCACGTATTGCCGGGATAAAGATCGTAATTGGTAAAGGCGATCAACGCGGCGGCGTCATCGGGCAGAAGCTTTGGCAGCACGTCATCGAGAAAATACGCCGTTCGTATCTGCAGATTATTCTTGTATTCGATCTTCCGCCGTTTGTCCGCCGGAACGGTTCCGAGTGGAATCTCGCGATTCAACTTCACGGGCAGGCTGTAAAACGCTTTCATATACTCCGCTGACAGCTTGACCGCGCGTTTTTGCTCGGCGGTGAACTTCCCTATCGGCTGTATGTAGATCGTCCGGCGTTCAGCCGTCGGCAGCGTCGGACCGGACGCGAGATACTCTTCAAACGTTTCACCCGCTTCTTTCTGAGTATCGAGCCAGTCGCCATCGCGCACGGTCATTGGCTTGAAGAAACCGGCCACAGCATCCTTTTCCCGCAAAAGCTGTTCGGCCCGCGAATCGCGTTTTGCGGACACGTTCGAAGCGCTTGCGGAAGGCTGCTCGGTAGAACATCCAGCGGCGAGCAACACAAGAAAAAGGGCCGCAGCCTTCGCAGCAGATTTAGATAGCGTTCGCGACATTTGGTTCCGTCCGGGAGATCGTTATCCTGCGAGGCTCGTCACCGTCGCCTTCGATCGCGACCGCGATCACGCGCGCCGGCAGATCGCGTTCGCCCAACCGTTCCGCCCATTCGATGATCACGATCGCCCGCGGGTCGTCCAATATCTCATCAAGCCCGACGGCAAACGCCGCATCGCCATCTTCGATCCGCCACAGGTCGATGTGATAGATGTTGTGCTCGCCCGTTTTGTAGAGATTGACCAACGCAAAGCTCGGACTCGTCACCTCGTCCACATCAAACCCGAGAGACCGCACGATCCCTTTTGTCAGCAATGTCTTCCCGGCCCCAAGCCCGCCTCGGAGCAACACTACATCACCGGGCCGAAGCTCGCTGCCGAATCGTTCGCCGAGTGCGAAAGTTTCTTCCGGGCTAGTAGACAAAAAAGATTCCATCGCTATTCGCCGTTCGTTATTCGTTATTCGCTATTCGCTATTCCGATGGCAAATCCGGCATCTTCGGAACAGCGAATAGCTGATAACGAATAGCGAATAATTCATCCCGTTCCGCCCACGGCCGCGAACGCCTCCGTTAGGCAATCCCGCACGTCGGAAGCCGTCATAACGCGCTTGCCGAATTTCTTTTCGGCAATATCGCCTGCCAGTCCTGCGAGGTAAACCGCGGCAACAACCGTCTCGAACATATCTATCTTCATCGCCGCGGCTTGTGCCGCAAAGCCGGCGATGATCCCGGTCAGCGTGTCGCCAGTGCCCGCTTTGCCGAGGCCCGAATTGCCGGTCGGATTTACGACCACCTTACCTCCAGGTTCGCCGATCAAAACACGCTCGCCTTTCAGAACCAGGATGACCTGGTGCTTCTGCGCAAACTCCCGCACCGCCGCGACTCGATCTTTGATGGCGTTTTTGTCGTTGGTGCCGAGCAGCCGAAGGAATTCGCCCTCGTGCGGTGTGAGAATGAGTGGAGCAGTATCGGCGAACGAATCTTCCGTTTCGCCGGCTTTACCCGAGCCCTTACTAACGTGCGGGCTACTGACGCGAGTCGCGAACGGCGAGAGGAGTGTTAGGGCGTCCGCGTCGAGGATCGTCGGCATGCGGCGGTGCTCGACGAAATGCCGCACGAATGATTCGGTCGATTCGTCCTTCGCCGACAATCCGCTGCCAATCGCTATCGCATCGACGTGGTTCAACAATTCCTCGACCTCCGCGATCGCCTCCTCCGATACCGCTCCGGCTTCCGTCTCCGCCAACGGCCGCACCATCACCTCGGGCAAAACCCGGCTCGCGATAGAATCCTTCGATGACAGCGGCGTGCCGATAGATACTAAGCCGACGCCCGAACGCATCGCAGCATTCCCGCACAACACCGCGGCACCGGAATAACTTTCTGATCCGGCGATGATCAGTGTGTGGCCGCGTTTGTTTTTATACGATTCGCTGGAGTACTGGCTATGATCAACCCATTCCGCCACATCGGATGGTTCCGTTACGTATAGCTGTGACGTCTGCTCGTCAATTAAGTTAGACGGCGACCCGATGTCCCTGACGAACAATTCCCCGTTAAAAGAAACCGCTCCGGGGAGAACATTTGCCGGTTTCGGCGCCGTGAACGTTACGGTAACATCCGCATCAAAGGGTTCGCTGAGGGCCTCTGCAGAGTCTGCGTGCAATCCCGAAGGAAGATCGATCGAAACATACAATCCGTTTCCCAACGGGTTACCTTTTGCAAAATTCAAAGCGTGAACGATGTTGCCTGCCCATACATCCAGTGGTCGGGAAAGACCTGTGCCGAAGATCGCATCGATCACCATATCCGGAGGGGCGCTTTGTCGAGAATGGAAATCTTCCCACTCCTCCTTCGACTCGATCTCTCTGAGTTCAGCGAAACGGCCTATGAATACACCGTCGGCCGCAAAATCCTCGTCATGGCTCAGTACCTCAAAATTGGTCCTGGCATTACCCTTCGTTTCATGTATCTTTCCCAGTAGGAATATCTCGACGAACGCACCGTTCTGGCCCAGTATTCGGGCGAGTGCCGCCCCGTCGCCGCCGTTGTTTCCTTTTCCGCAAAGGATCAGAATGGACCTGTCTTTCACCGACCCGTCGAGTTTTTCGGTTATCACTTCAGCAACCGCATGCGCGGCATTTTCCATCAAAATGACCGATGGGATGCCGTATTTTTCCGTCGTCAAACGGTCTACTTCGCGCATTTCGGCGGCTGTCAGGACTTTTTGCATACAGCAATCAAGTTGCCACGAAAGGGGTTGGAGTTCAAACGCGGAAAGGCCGCATTCGCAAAGTACGAACGCGGCCTGGCCGGTTTTCTTTAGTAAAGGAGCTGTGCGTGAACAGACTTATCCCATGTCAGACGAGCATGTAATGCTTGCCACTGTGCTTATCGCTTGGTTTCCCTCCGTTCATTTAATACAAACCACTATTGGCCCGCGCATTCCAAAAATACTCGCTGCCGACACCGCGGCGAAAGCATTGCGAATAAAACGCTTCGGGCGAAGCTGATCAGTAGGTTGACCGCATGATCAACAAATTCGCGACATAAGCGAACCAGAGAAGCCCGAAACAGGCCAGCACAAGCACCGTGGCAGATAATTTTCCCCAGATGGACTTTCCCTTGCTCAGCCATGCCCGGACAGCGTTGGCGAGGACCACGAGAGTCCCGAGGCTGCCGAGTATGCCGATCGCCTGGAAGAGGAAAAACCACTTGTTGCCGGAATCGCTCAGCAAATCAAGATTCTGAAGGGCATATGTAAGAAGGCCGACGAGGCCGCCAATAAAGATCAGGTTCAGGCCGAAAACGATCCAGATCCCGCGTCGCAGCCAGCCGTCGAGCCGCCCCAATTCGAGCCTGGTGCCGTAATGGCGCCGGACGAGCCATGCTATCGGCGTCAGCACGAGAGTGAGCAGCATAATTCCAAGCGACACAGCCAGCACGGGCAAAAGGATCGAGGAATTCTCAAACAGGCCAACGCGTTTGAAGACCATGAACGGATAGTGCATGATCATCTGCATTCTTCCTTCGGCGTCCGGTTTAAAGATCAGGGTGTCCTGGCCCCTCACATCGCGAAACTGCATCGGAGCCACTTCCTGCCAGCGTTTGGGGAGCCCGTTCGGATCGGTGAGGCCTGCGGCCGATATGGTTCCGTCCTCGTTAACGCTCACGGCGACCTCGCCAAGAACGGCGGCCGCCCGCAGGAACGATGTTTCCGACCGGCGACTGACCATATAGCTGCCGGCGACCTTTGCGGCATCTTCCTTCGCGGATGCGAGCGGCTGGGCGTCCGCCGTAAACGGATAATAGCGATCGAGAAATGCTTCCCACAGCATTGACCTGCCTGAAACCTCTCCCTTGCCGGCGCTGTTGTATGAAATAAAAAAGCCGACGCCCGTTTCGGGGATCAGGTGGAGGTCGCTGTGAAACGCGATGGTGTCGCCGCCGTGGCCGATGATCCGCTTGCCGTTGCGTGATTCTTCATAGAATCCATAGGCCATCGCATTGGCGTTATCGTCGAGAGCGAAAAGCCGGCTGTGCATCAGGCGCGCCGTTTCAGGTTTGAGGATCCGGGCGTCGCCAAACTGTCCTTCTTTGAGGTGAGCGATCATGAACCTCGTCATGTCGTTCGCCGTACTGCTCAAACTCCCGGCCGGAAAGACCGTTACTACCTCGAACGGCATTGGCGGATCAGACGCCAGTCGATAGCCACTGGACATATTGCCCGCAAGTTCCGTCGGCAGCGGCTGGGCAAAGGTGGAGTGCTCCATACCAAGCGGCTTGAATATGTTCTCGGCGATATAGTCATTGAAGGGCCGGCCCGAAACGCGTTCGACGATGTATCCCGCCAGGGCGGTCCCGTAGTTCGAGTAGGCGGGCGTTGTTCCCGGCGGAAATATCCGGGCGGGAATATGGGTCTTTAGGTGCTGGCCGAGATCGGGGCTTCCTCCGTCTGCCTTAAATAGGTCTTTGACCTGTTCTTCAAAACCCGGCGTGTGTGTGAGCAGATGCTTCAGCGTGATCGGCTGGCCGAATGCATCGGGGATCTTGAAATCAAGATACTCGTTCACATCGCGGTCGAGGTCGAGCTTGCCCTGCTCATACAGCTGCATCACGGCCGTCCATGTAAACAACTTTGAGATGGAGCCCGGCCGAAACATAGTTTGGTCGGGCAGGACGGGCAGCTTCTTTTCGCGATCCGCGTAACCATAGCCCTTTGCAAAAAGGACCTGGCCATCCTTTACGACGGCAACCGTCGCTCCGGCGATGTTGTCGCGGTCGAGCTGAAGGGGAATTATGCCATCGAGAAAAGCTCCGACATCGGCGGCGGTCATTTCCGCCTGAGCCGAACCGGGCGTCGCGGCCGGCATCGGAGCCGCTTTGTCGGGATCCGCGGTTGGCCCCGGAGTTAGTTGGGGCACCTGGCCCCAGGCAAGGGCCGCGAACGCCAGGCCGAACAATGCCAATACGAGAAATGGTTTCGATCTCATTTTATAGTCCTCTAGCTCCGGGATCATCCCGGCGATCCGCGCCTGTTCAGAACATACGTTCCTATCTGGCAATCAGTAAGTCCGGTTCGATAAAAATCCTCGACCACAAAACCGCGGCCGACCGCGTCGAGAAATGCGCTACGCGTGGCGATTCGCCAATCCCGGGCCAACCCGGCGTCCTCGCGTTGAAGGGTGTTGATGTCCGCCGGTATCTCGATCGCGACGGACTGGCCCGCGAGCACCTCGTCCGGATCGGCCATGACCGGAACATCATCCTCGCCGATCTCAAGCAGGGCGGGTGGTCCCACTGACGGCCCTCGTGGATGTTTTCTCTCGAGTCGGTCGATGACCGTCTCGCTGTTGAGCCGCCATT
Source organism: Pyrinomonadaceae bacterium (assembly GCA_050250045.1). Classification (GTDB taxonomy): domain Bacteria; phylum Acidobacteriota; class Blastocatellia; order Pyrinomonadales; family Pyrinomonadaceae; genus OLB17. The sequence goes on from JBFWPK010000005.1 coordinate 14,702, forward strand.
TGACCCACAGCCGGTCGGTGCCATTCCGATGCAGGACGCTGGCGGCATCCTGGCCGTAGAAATCGACCAGATACTCTTCGGAAGTCACGCCGAGTTTGTTGAAATTGAAGTAGGCATTCAGGCTCTGCAGCGGATCGAAGGTCCAGGTCATAACCTCGATGCCCTGCTCGATCACGCATGCCCGCTGAGCGGCCTTTAGCCGAAAGCCCAGGTCGTGGCTGCGATACTCAGGGCGCACGGCGAGCATGTGCGAATGATGCACTATTGTCGCGTTCTCCTTGCCGACAAAACCGTAAACGAAGCCGGCGAGAACTTCACCGTCGAACGCACCGATCAGAACACCGCCCGCGTGGATTGCCGCCGCAAGATGCGAAAGCGGGACCACATCAAGCTCCGGCATGCTCCAGACCTGTTTCTGAAGTTCTTCGACGGCGCGCATTTCGACGCGCGATCCGATGTCGCGTATAACTATCGAACTTTCAGCCGCAGCGTCCATGATCTATCGCCGGCCCGGGCCGTAAAGTACCTTTCCCGGCCTGGCACCCGTGTGCTTGCCACCTTCGATCACGATCTGGCCGTTGACGAGGACGCGATCGATCCCAACCGGATAAAGCAGCGGGCTTTCGTAGGTGGCGCGGTCCTGTATCTTCTCGTAATCGAAGATCACGACATCCGCCCAGTTTCCCTCTTTGATCGTCCCGCGAGATGCGAGACGCATCCGCGTTGCCGGCCACGAGGTCATTTTGCGGATCGCTTCCTCAAGCGTCAACGCCTTTTTCTCGCGAACATAACGGGCGATGAGCCGCGGGTGGTTTCCGTAACTTCGGGGATGAGCAAGGCCAAGGCCGTCAACGGATCCCGCCGTGAGCGCGGCACCGGCGTCGCTGCCGATGCTCGTCCAGGGAAACTTGAGAGCGGTGACGATGTCCTGCTCGCTCATCATATGGTAGATCGCGTAGACGCGCCCGTTTCCCTGCGTCACGAGATCGAAAGCGGCGTCGGCAGGCTCTTTGTTCTGTTCCTTTGCGATGGCCGCCAGGGTTTTGCCCTGAAATTTGGCGTTGTCGGGATTCTGGGCATTCACGAGGACGATATTCTCCCACCCGCCGGATGCTTCTACGATATTCCACCAGCCCGGAGAGCCGGTTTTGATCTCATTTTTGAGCCGGGCACGAATTGTTGGATCGGCAAGCCGCTCACGCAGTTTTGCCTCGCCGCCCTCGAATGCCCACGACGGAATGACCGCCTCCAGGCCCGTGCCGCCCGCCGTGTAAAGATAAAGATCGGCGGCGACATCCACGCCCCGCGTGCGTGCCCGTTCGATCGCTTCGCCGGCCTGGCCCATCAGCTTTCCCCAGCCGGGCTGATAGGCAGCCTTCAGGTGGAATATCTCAACGGGCAAACCGCCCTTTTCGCCTATCGTGATCGCCTCTTCGACAGCCTGGACGAGTTCCTTTCCCTCGCCGCGAATGTGGCTGGCATAAATGCCGCCGTACTGCCCGGCGACCTTTGCCATCTCGATCAGTTCTTCCGTAGTGGCATAGCTCGACGGCGGATAGATGAGCGCCGTGGTCATTCCCATGGCGCCGGCCTTCATGGCACTTTCCATAATGGCCTTCATCCGGGAAAGCTCGTCCGGCGTCGGGGCACGTGATTCCATCTTCAGTACGGCGAAGCGCGCCTGTGTTTCGCTGAAGTAGGTTCCGAAATTGATGCTGATGCCTTTTGATTCCAGCTCGGCGAAATATTCACCGATCTTCTCTACCGGAACTGGCGTGCCACCTTCGCCGCCGATAGCGGTGGTAACGCCCATCATCAGCTTGTTCTCGGCCAGCCCATTTTGGCGCAGCACCGACCCGGACTGGTCCATCATGTCGATCCAGCCCGGCGTAACATAGCGGCCCGTCGCGTCGATCTCGCGTTTGCCCTTGCCGTCGACATGGCCGATCTTTGCGAACCGCCCGTCGTTGATAGCAACGTCAGCCGCGATCCACGGATTGCCCGAGCCGTCCAGGACCCGGCCGTTTCGGATGACAATGTCGAAATCGGCCGCTGCCTGCTGGGCGAGAAGCGATCCCGGCAACTGGGCCAGGCCGACCAAACACAGAACGCTGAATACAGCCGCTCGGCGAAATAAATGCGTCATAGATCTCCTCCGTCAATCGGCGCATTCACGCTCAATTCTTTACTGCCGAGGCGCCGGCGGCAGTTTTTGGCGGCTCGGGGACCCGCTTGAATGGATAGGCCGTAAGTCCCGGCATATTGATGGTCATAGTTTCCACCTTTCCCTTTACGTCGAGTCCGAACGAAACCTGGGCCTTTGCACCGCCGGCCCCGTCAAAGGTGGCGCGAAACGTATCGTAATGCCAGTGTTCCATAGACCCAACGAATGCGGGACCGAAACGAATCCCCAACTTGCCGTCGGTATCAGCGATCTCGACGTCGCCATAGAGATCGTTATTGTATGTACCGGCATAGCTTTTAAGATCGTGCGAGGGCGTTGTCCCCATTACCCGTTCCGCATCGGCCTTTTTCTGGGCCGCTTCGGCCATGCCCATCAGTTTTTTGTATGAGCCAAGCATTTCACCGCTCCAGTCCTTTTGTGGAGAACCAGTGTACGCATCGATCACGCGATACATAAGCGGCATCGATACCTCTGATCCACCGAGGTTCGTCAGTACGACGATCCCCAATTTCTCTTCCGGGACGAGAGCTACCTCGGCCCTCATTCCATCAATGGCCCCGCCGTGCTCCACAACCTTGCGCCCCTTGTAGTCCGACAGGAACCAGCCGAGGCCGTAATTGAGGAAATGAGCGCCGGGATATCGCATGCCCATCGGAGGATCGAGCCTGATAACTGTCTGCGACGTGTGCATTTCCTTAGCAACCGCGGGACTGAAGACCTTTTTACCCTCGAATGTGCCGCTGCCGAGCTGAAGCCTGACCCACTGGGCAACCTCGTTCGCACTCGAATTGATGGAGCCGGCCGGGGCGATGTTGTCGATATTCCGCCAGGGAATGGCAACGATCTTGTCATCGACCAGTGAGTGGGGAGTCGAAACATTGCCGCCGTTCCTGAACTCAGTGATGCTGGTATTGCTCGATGTCATTCCAAGCGGAGCGAATATCCGATCGGCAATGAATTTGTCCCAGGTCATTCCGGACACCTTCGCAACTACCTGACCGGCGGCGAGGTACATCAGGTTCTGATATCCAAAGTGGCTCCGAAGGCTCCACGTCGGTTTGATGAACCGCACCCGCCGCAGGATCTCTTCACGATCGTTCTCGGTCCCATACCACACCTGATCACCGCGTTCGAGTCCGCTGCGATGGGTGAGGAGGTCGCGTACGGTCAACTCGCGCGTGACATAAGGATCGTAGGTCTCAAATTCCGGGAGATATTTCGTGACCCGATCGTCCCATTTGAGTTTCCCTTCATCGACAAGGATCGCTAAAGCCGCGGCGGTAAAAGCTTTGGACGATGATCCGATCGCGAACAGCGTATTCGCATCCACCGGCGTTGATTCGCCGGCCTTTCTAACGCCGTAGCCTTTTGCAAAGACGATCTTGTCGTCCTTGACGATCGCGATGGCCATGCCGGGAACTTTCCAGTCCTGCATGGCTTTTTCGGCGTACTCATCAAATCCCGTCAGCGGTGCCGGTTGTGAGAACGCGTAGCCCGCGGCGAGCATAACGATTATTAGAATTGCAAAAAAACGATTGCCAGATCTCATAATGATTCCTATTCCCCCAATTACTATTTGTTCTTGCTTGTGAAAATCGATGCTGATGGCTGCTTCCCGGCGGCGGTCCGGGGGATCCCGTCTGATCGTCAGCCATCAGCATCCAGCAAGGCGATCGGACGAGAAACGATCGCCTTCAGATTCAGGAGCTCCCCGCGGCGTCGGCCTTTTCGACGGACCATATCTGGGAAAGCACTCGTTTGAAGTTTCCACCGAGGATTCCTTCGATATCCTTGTCGGAATAATTCCGTCGGATCAGTCCCTCGGTCAGATCGAACATCCGTTTCGGATGGTTGAGGCCTTCGATGTCGATCTTTTCGCGAAATGCGTAGCTTCCCTTATAGCTAGCCCGCAGCTGCTTGTTCTGTTCGGCCGGCATTGCATCGTAGCCGTAGAGATCGATGTCGCTGCCGACTCCCAAATGTTCGGGCCCGATCAGCTTTCGCACGTGATCGTAATGATCGAGAACATGCTCGATCGTTGTCGGCTCGTCGCCTTTGACGAACATTCTGACGCCCGTGATGCCGATCACGCTCCCGGCCGCACCGACCTTCTTTATCGCCTCGTCGGTCTTCAATCTCGGATGGCCCGGCACGAGGGCCCGGCAATTCGAATGGGTGATCAGCACCGGTTTCTTCGACAGCTCGAACGCATCGAGCGTTGTGCGGTCGCCGCAGTGAGAAACATCGACCGCCATTCCGACCTTGTTCATCCGCTCGATTATCGCCACGCCAAAATCCGAGATACCTTCATCGCGCCGCTCGGTCGCGCCGTTGCCGATAAGGTTGCGCGAATTGTAGGTCAACTGTGACACGCGCTGCCCGAGCGACCAGAAGAAGCTTACATCATTCGGATTTCTAAATTGGGCGGAATTCTGGAGGCCTAGCAGAACGCCCAGCTTGCCCGAGCCTTTTACGCGTCCAAGGTCGGAGGGGCTGTCGATCCTCATCAGATGCTGATCGTGGTTTGCGATGAAAGAATTCCACATCGCGAAAAATTTGAGAGCGTTCTCGTAGGCATCGGGGCCGCCGAGGCCGACCGCCGGATGGATTACATTGATCCCCGAATCCTTGAACGGCTGGAAATCGGCGGCCGTCACGCTCTCAGGATCGGCGAACCATTTCTCGTCCTTTTTGAAATCGAGCGTGAGAACACAAAGCATGTCCATCACCGTCGATCGTCGGACAAGGTCAATGGCCCGAGCGGAATATTCGGCGGTTGAATTAGCGAACAACCGAAATCGGCCGAGGTTGATCATCGGCGCCGCAACTATCGCCGCTCCCGCCGCCCCAATAGCGGCGATCATCTCTCGTCGCGTTATCTTCTTAGCTTTCTCCATTCGATCTGAGCCGAGGGCCGTAGATCACCGTCCGATCACTTCGGGCCCGTTTTCTCGGACTGTTCAAGTTTTTTGAGGGCCTCCTTCGCTCCGTTGTTGTTCGGGTTGAGATCGAGTGATTTCCTGTAGTTCTCAACTGCCAGTTTCGTTTCGCCCTTTTTTAAGTATGCGGCCGCGAGGCTGTCGTAAACATTCCATGATCCCGGATAGAGCGAGACGTTTATCTTGAAAAACTCCAACCCTTTATCCACCTCGCCCAATTGCATCATCAGGACGTACCCGAGCATATTTACGAGACTTTCCGGCGGAAGGATCTCGTAGCCAAATCGCTCCGAAGCGTTCTTAAAATGCACTTTCATCCCCGACGGATTATCGATAAAATCGGTCACTCGAGGCTTGTAACCATCGAAAACGAACAGCAGGCCGTTATAAAGGCTAAGCAGCGGGACCGACCCGTGATCTTCCGAGGCGAAATACTCGTGCTTCGACCGCAGCCCCGCTGACTGGCTGGCTTTGAAAAGTCCGGCGAGATCGCGAATGGCATCGGACGCGCCTTTCATATCCATTTTTCCGAACGGCGGGTTGTTGGCCGCAGAGATGTAAACGGAGGCACGCAGATCTTTCATCATCGGCAGCTCCCGCTGTGCCTGTTTGAGCAGTGCCTTGTCATTCCACCAAACGCTTGGGTCCATTGAAATGTACGCGTTGAAAAATGAAGGCTCGCGCAAAAAAGCGTCGAGAACGAAGATGCCTCCGAACGAATGCCCGACGAGCGTCCGGTGCGGTGCCGTCCGGTAATCGGATTCGATCTTTGGGACCAGTTCTTCCTTGATGAACCTCAAAAACTTTTCGCCGCCGCCGGTCTCTTTGAAAGCAGGCACTTCTTTGCCGTCGAGGCCTTTTGTCGAATGGGTCGGCGTCAGATCGCGGCTGCGGTTCGTATTCGGGATCGCAACAACAATGTGCTCCGGTATCTGAATATTCCCGTTGGTTCCCGCTCCCATGAACTGAACGACGCCCGTAGCCGAATGAAAGTGAGCCTCGCCGTCCAGAAGGTAAAGTACCGGATACCGTTGCGGCGCAAACGTTTTATCGGTGTAAGATTCGGGCAGGTAAACCAGGTACGGGCGGTCCTCATTCAGGACCTTTGAGTGGAGTTTGTGGCTGTGCCCGATAGTTATCGGCGCGGCCGACGCGGCTGCCGTAGTCTCGGTCCGCTGTGCGACCGTTGATAGCGGCAACATCAAAATTAGAGAATAAAACAGCGTAAACTTCAGCATCCGCTTCTCCCCGCGCTGTCGGACCACTAAAATGATCCAGGCCCCAATGTAATGGACTCAGGATGTCGGTAGGATCACGAAGCGTATCACCCCGTGATCCTCCGGTTCGCACTGGTTAGAACGATATCCTGACTCCGACCTGCCCTTCCCGTCCCGGGAGCACCTGTGTAGTGAAGCCAACAGGTTCACCGGTCACATTTTGTTGGGTCTGAACGGCGCGTGGATTCTTGTTGTTGAACACATTGAAAAATTCGAGCAAAGCCTGGATCCTAACCCTCTCGCCGATATTAAAGCTCTTTGAAAAGCGCATATCGAGGGTTGAAAATGGTTCCGCGGTAAAGGCATTGCGCCCGGCTTTAAAATCTATCCCGGTAAAGTTGCCATTTCCGTCCGGATCCTCTGGAGCCAGGGCCTCGCGGCTGAAGCGAAATCCGCTCTGGGTTCTAAAAATGCCGCCGATCTGAAATTGCCACGGCAGGTCGATCAAGCCATTGACCTGGAATATGTGATCAAGAGCAAGGTCGGACGGCCCCTTATCCAGATCCGGGCCATTTACAAATGTTCCCGCGGCCGCAACGAAATTGCCGTTCCGGCTTGTGAATGATCCATTTGCGTTAGTCTGCGGCGTACATGCTGGGTCGCTTGCCGGGCAAGGTTCCGTAACCGTCGGAGCAATGCCAATGAAACTGTCATCCGGCCCGGCAAAGATGCCAAAGGAGTTATCGGTTGCCTTTGCATACGTATAACTCGCTCCGATCTGGTAACGATTACTTAGCCGCTTGTTCAGGCTTAAGACCAAACCATCATATTTGCCTTCATAGAACGGGCCGTACGTTAGAATTCCACCAGCCGGATTTGGCTCTTCGTATGTGCGGCCGATGCCGGCAACGCGTGACCTGAAAGCCAGATTGCTTTCCCTTACACCGAGCAGGTTGCGCATTTCGCGATGGTGATAGGTAGCTTCGAAGGCAAGGTCGCTGGTGATTTCCCGCTGCACGCCAACGCTGAAACCGAGCGTATGCGGAGTACGAAACGTGTCGTTGACCGCAAGGGCCTGAGTTTGCGGCGGAATAAGCGGGTTGCCCAGAACACCGAACGTACCCCACTCAAAATAACCCGCCGGTTGGCCGATCGCCGCTGCAGCCTGGACCAGATATTGTTCCGGAGTTAGGCCAGAAAGCGCCTGGATGTTGCTGATATTGATCACCGCGTTTGCGGGGATAGGCGGGTGCCCGGGTGCCACGACGTTGTTCAGCCTGTCAACTCCGACCATCGGGCCTCCGCCCAATGGACATGTTGCGCCGGTCGCTGTGATCTCCGCGTCTGTCAGATGATTGGAGATACACGGGCCGGGGAGCCCGACCGCAAAGGCGAGCATCTCAACCAAACTCGGCGACCCATAGAAGCCGCGCGGAAATGACAGAGGCTGTGACAACCGCCGGTCGCTGCCGCCAAAAGCCGGGACCTGCCGTGCGAGCCCAAGCCTGAACTGATCATAGAATACCCCAAAGTGCGAACGGATGATCGTCTTCGGCGTGATCGCCCAGGCAACGCCCAAACGCGGGGAAAAGTTCTTCTGCGCCTCGAACTCGCTGTCATGGTCCCAGCGGAGGCCGAGGTTAACGGTCAGGTTGTTTCGAAGTTTCCAATCGTCCTGAAAATACAAGCCGTTGTAATTATTATTCAGATGGATCTCGGCCGCCTCAGGCGTCGGAGGGCCGACAACCGCCAGCAGGTAGATTCCACTGTTTACCGGCCCATAAGCAACATAGTCGTCGAGCGTTGCAAAAAGCTGATTGAACAATGTCTGTGAGTCGAGGCCATCGACCTTGGTACGGAGAAACTGCCATCCGAACTTAAAGTCGTGGTCCCCGTAACGTTTGTTCGCGTTGGCCGATATCGACGTATATTTCTGGTTCAAGTTCGACGGTGTCAAGGCACTGCCAAACGTGATCTGGGGCAGCGTGCTGAAGAAACCGCAAGTCGGAGGACAGATCTGTAATTCGGGGAAAGTGTTTAGCAGTGTGCTTCCAGTAAACGCCGAGTATGCCGGGCGGTCGTCCGAGGGCTCTCCTCTGTACGTCCCTCTCAGCGTCACTATCCACGGATCGCCCATGTCGCCAAGAAGCATTGTATCGCCAAATCCCAGCATCAGGTTGCGGCTGCTGATGCTTCTTCGTGTCGACGGAAGCCCCGGCCCCGTTGCTCGCGTATATCCATTCGTATAGTTGACCTGCTGCACCAATTGATGCCGTCCAAAATTTTGGTTCAGCTTAAGAAAGTTTCGTATCTCGCGATATTTTTGAGGGAGGCTTAGGGGATCTTCCTGATCGCGTATCAGTTGCAGCAGAACAGGCGGAAGTTCGGGATACTTGAAGTCGATGCCACGGTCTTCGGTTATTCGTTCCGACGATCCAAAGAAAAAGATCTTGTCCTTCCAGATCGGGCCGCCGCCCGCGATACTGTAATCAAAACGGCGCAGGTGCGGGGGCTCTGTTTGTGCCGCGTCCAAAGAGTTTGACGCATCGAGAAATTCATTGCGGTGAAAGAACGATACGGTTCCGTGATAATCGTTCCCGCCGCTCTTTGTGATCACATTTACGATCGCTCCCGAAGCCTGGCCGAATTCCGCCTTGAAACCCGTGGTCAACACCTGAAACTCCGCGATCGTCTCCTGATTGAACTGGGCCGCGGGGCCGCCGTTGACCGTGTCCTTGTTCGGCTGGCCGTCGATAAAGAAGTTGTTGTTGCCGCTGCGTTCGCCAAGCACCGGATTTGCGTTGTCGCCGTTCGGGTCCGCGTGCCGGTTGATCGCCGTGCCGGGAACCAGTTGCAGCAGATCGAGATAATCGCGCCCGTTAACGGGGAGGTCCTGGATCTGCCGCGGCATAACGGTCGTTCCCGTAGCGGTCGATTCGGTCGCCAAAAGCGGAAGCTCACTGCTGACGTTCACAATGTTCCCGCCAACGGCACCGACCTGAAGCTGAACATCGATATTCGCGATCCGGTTGAGCGTAAGTTCGATCTCGGCGGTGTGTGTCGAAAATCCCGACTGCGAGACGGCCAGCGTATACGTCCCCGCGGGCAGCGAAACTATTCGATAGAAACCGGACGCATCGGTCGTTGCCGTTCGTTCCGTTGCAAGCGTTGAACTGCTTGCCTTCACCTGGGCACCGGCAATAACGGCGCCGTTGGCATCCTTCACGGTTCCCTCCAGCGTCGAGGTTGTCGTTTGGGCGGCGGTGCCCGCTGAGAAAATGTGCAGAGCAAGGATCGCAAAAAGGGCAAGGCTGCCCCCTCCGAGCCGATACCCCGACCTTCTGCCTCGTTCTGCAATATGCCCTGGTAGTGCGGCAGCGTGTTGATTCATGACAAGTCTCTCCTATCAAAAAAAATCAGGCGTTTGGCGGTTCCCGAATGGGAATTCCTGTGACTCGATCCACAAAGGGCTTGCAGTTCCCGACACACCAAAAGGATGCTTTGTCAGGTCATCTTAAGCTCGGGCGAACAGTGTTCGTTTATCGGATCTCAGAGTTGAAAGCAAACTATTACTACACCAATTGATGCTCGTTGTCAACGAAATGCACCACATACTGCAATATTTTCTGACAATTCGCATCATCAGAGCGTGGTTTTCGCCAAAAGCGTATCCTCTTAGCATCAGTTTTAGAAGATTTTGCATCATCTGTTGCTTTTTCTGAAAGAGTGCTCTAACATACATCCTCGACTTGCACCAATTGCAGAAAGACGGAATTTAGCTCATTATTGCTCCCCGAATACCGGGGCCGCGGCCGCGGCCGCACGAACGGGAGGAAACGCGAACAATGAGAAACAAGGAGCCGGACAAAGTGAGACCTGCCGTTGCGGACAACGGGGCCGAACCACCGGCCGACAATTCCGACAACACCCGGTTAGCGGCCCGCTTTCTCATGTCGGAGTCTCGATTGAGCGCCCGCCGCCAGAAGCTGCTTGGCCGGATCCTGGCCGAATCGAACGAAACGTTCTTCTTATCCTCGCGTGAGATGGGCCGCCGGTACGATGTCGATTCAGCTACGATCATCCGCACGATTCAAGCCCTGGGTTACGAGAAATTTGCAGATTTCGCTCACGACCTTCGCGAGCATTTCGTTACAAAGATCACACCGTATACGGCAATGAAGGCGGCCGAGGAAACCTCGCGTACCGTCGCCGACCGGGTACGCCAAAGCGTTGAAAAGGACCTTGAGAATCTGAACACATTCAGGGCAGGCCTCGATCCGGAAAGGGTCGTCGAGGTTGCCGGGCGCATCAATCTTGCCCGACGCATCACGGTGCTCGGCATCGATTACGCCGCATCGCTCGCCAATTCCCTGGCCTATGGCCTGGTCCGTTTGGGCTACGATGCGGACGCTCCGTATGGCGGCAGCGGCGTCGTTCAGAACCGGATGAAGATAATGACGCAGAACGACCTGCTTATAGCGATCAGCTTCGGACGAGGCTTGCGCGAAACGATCGAGGCAGTAAAAGGAGTAAGGGAAAGAAATATCCCAAGCTTTGGGATTACGAACGGTGACGCAACACCGGTCGCGCGCTACTGCGACTCATATCTGATCGCAACCATCGCCCGCACCTCTTTTCTCGATTCCTACGTCGCGCCGGTCGCGGCCATTAACGCGATCCTTGTCGCGTGTGCTCACAGCCAATCAGAACGCTCGCTCGAACATCTGCGGGAGTTCGAAGAGGATTATCATTCAAGTGCACGGTGGTATCAGGAGGATTGATGCAGCAAATGCCAGCATGTTTCGCCGAACCCTCGACCAAGCTCCAGCTTGAGGCGATCGAGTTGCTCGAGATCGAGATGCCGTTGAAGAGCGCGTTCGAAACCAGTTTTGGCCGCTTTTCAAAGCGGCGTGTCGTGATCGTCCGGGCGATCGATAAAAGCGGCGCCGCTGGCTATGGCGAGTGCACCGCGATGGAGCAGCCGCTCTACAATCATGAGTCTGTTGATTCGGCATGGCCGGTGATAACAGGCTCCATCGTTCCTATTCTTTCGGACGCGAACATTTCCTGTGCCGAGGATGTAGGCCGTGCCCTTGCGCCGATCCGCGGCAACCGGATGGCGATCGCCGCGGTCGAGACCGCCGTTTGGGACCTCGAATCCCGAATCGCGGGAAAACCGCTTTGGTCACATTTGGGCGGAACGATCGAGGAGATCGAGTGCGGCGTCTCGATCGGTATACAGTCATCGCCCGAGGTCCTTGTCGAAAGGGTTGCGACCGAGATCGCCGCGGGCTATCGCCGTATCAAGATCAAGATCAAACCCGGCAAGGACATCAGGCTGGTTGAAGCCGTTCGGCGTGAGTTTCCCGACATTTTGCTTTCCGTCGATGCAAACTCGGCCTATGAGCTCGAAGCCAGCAACGGCCTTTGGAGGGAACTGGACCAATTCGGCCTGTTGATGATAGAACAACCCCTCGCGGCCGGCGACCTGCTCGACCATGCCAAACTGCAGTTGATGATCGACACGCCAATATGCCTCGACGAATCGATAACGTCTGTTCGTGATGCCCGTCAGGCTATCGAACTCGAGGCCTGTCGCATAATAAACATAAAACTCGGCCGCGTTGGCGGCCACGCCGCCGCACGCGAGATCCAGTATCTGGCCGCGGAAAAAAATATTCCCGTCTGGTGCGGCGGTATGCTCGAAACCGGTATCGGCCGGGCGCAGAACATCGCAATGTCGACGCTGCCCGGGTTTACCCTTCCCGGAGATGTGTCCGCCTCGGAACGCTACTGGGCCGAGGATATAGTTGACCCGCCCATCATCGTTTCGCCGGCCGGCACTATCCGCGTCCCTGACTCGGCCGGGATCGGCTTTGCTGTTCGGAACGACGTGCTGAAAGCGCGCTCGGCGCGAACCGAAACCGTGTTGTTATAGTTATCCAGTGGTCGTTTCGAGTGATTCGACTATTACTTGATTGAGACTGATCTGTTTAGCCTTAGCAAGCTTGGATAGTTTGTGGTGCAGTTCGGGATCAAGACGCAAGGTGAGTTTGCCGGATGCTTGTTTTCTTGCGGAAATTCCTTTTTCTTTTGCGTATTCAAGAAACACCCGCAAACTTATAGCTCCCTCCTTGCGAAGGGACTTTATGCTTTCGGCGTAGAAATCCGCTCCGCCGTTAAGGCCGACAAACTCACCTCGAAACATCTCCGTCTCAGGATCAAAGCTGATAACAGCTTCGTATTCGTCAAATTTCATCACATTTTTCATAACTCACTCTCCGGTTGCATCGTGTTCTTCAAGCCATTTTCTTATCGACTCGACCGTGCCTTTATCAGTCGTCGGGCGCGGATGCGGGCGATGAAATACTCGAATTTCGTTAAACAGGAAAACGCGAACACGCGAACCTTCCGCTTCGGAGATCTCGGCTCCCAAACTATTGAACAAGGATTCAATATCCGTCCAACGAATATTGCCCGAAACTGGCCGGACAAATATGAGATCAAGCGTTTTCTTGTCTTTGCGTCTCATCGGGATATAGTATCACATTTTGCCACCAACAATCGATGAACCGAAAAGCCGGAAACGGTCGAGCTGAATACAAGTCGATCCGCTATCTCGAATCGCTTGGCGACTTGTGATTACGAATGGCGGGCTCCAGTGCACTGTGGGTTTGGTTCTTCTGGCCGTTTTCTGACGGGACGTTGGGTGTGATGGCCCTAGTGTTCGTCAAATCTCTAAGCTGTTGATCCTATTGGTGGTCCCGGCTGGATTCGAACCAGCGGCCTTCCGCTTAGGAGGCGGACGCTCTATCCAACTGAGCTACGGGACCCGCGGTCAATTTTGGATTGTGGAATTCGTATGTCGGATTGTCAAGAATCGTACCGGATCAGCGATTCGACGCGATGGCCGTTGAATCTGCTTCGTCCATTCAGAAAATCAAGCTCGACGACGAACAGAAGCCCGGCAATTTCTCCGCCCAAGCCTTCGACGAGATCGACCGTCGCCTTCGCGGTGCCGCCGGTCGCGAGCAGGTCGTCAACGATCAGCACGCGATGGCCTTCACCTACGGCGTCTTTGTGGATCTCAAGCGTATCCTGTCCGTATTCGAGGTCGTATGAGATCGAAACCTTCTCGGCGGGAAGTTTCTTCGGCTTGCGTACGGGGACAAAACCGGCACCGAGCCGATACGCGAGTGGCGTGGCAAAAATAAACCCGCGCGATTCGACGCCGATAACGGTGTCGATCTTTTCGTCCTTGCACAGCTCAAAAAGCGCATCGATCGTCTGCTTTAGGCCGCCCGGATCTTTTAGCAGCGTCGTGATGTCGTAGAAATTAATGCCCGGTTTTGGAAAGTCGGGCACCTCGCGGACAAGTTTTCTTAGTTCTTCCATATGTTATTTGATTGAGAGCGGCGGATCATACTCGAAAAATCTTAAGAGATACTTTGCAAAAAGGCCTCCTAAACCAGCACCAAGAACGGCGAATACCGCGAATATCCATCCCTGAGTTCCAACAAGAGACGCACTAACGAAACCCAGCAGGTAACCACACCACGGTCCGACACTCACGAGGCGATCCCAATCTGCCTCAAACAATCCCTTGCGGTGACCAATTTCTCCGCCAACTAAAGCTCCGACTCCTCCGCCAATACCGGCCCCAAAATGTCCATTTATGCCACCGAACATCAGTCCGATTAGCCAGCCGGCGATGAGAAGAACTGAGCTACTGGAGACGACCAGGATGAAAAGGCAAAGTGATTTCCGATTCAGGTTTCTACTCATCGCTCGATCCTAAACGATGAATAAGCTGGATCAGGTTCGAACACGATCTCCTCTATCTCTTCGACTCTCGAATATTGCGGCCCGGCGGTTAGATCGTGCTTGAAAGCCTCGACCGATTTCTCCGGTCCTTGCGCCCAGGCTTCAACTCTTCCGTCTTCGAGATTCCTTACGTAACCGCCGATTTGATGTCTGGCCGCAACGCGTTGGGTAAAATATCTGAAGCCGACTCCTTGTACCATGCCCCTTACAAAATACTTTCTCGCAATAACCATCGGCAAATCTAGCCCAGCGCATCCAGGCATTCAGCCAAAGGCCGCTTTCTGCAAGTATAGACCGGCATTCCGCGAAGCGTGAGCTTGCTTGCGGGCGTCTGACGCAATTCTTCGGTCAGTGCAAGAAAATCGCGCGGCTCATCGGTTTCAAACGAGACTACGTACTCCTGCTCGCTGAACCCGAATGCGTGGGTCAAATGGATCCGAATATTCGGGAATTTCTGCCCGACCATAAAATTTTCTTCCATCAGCGCGTCGCGCTCATCGCCCGGTTTGTCATACCAGTCGGAATGCTTGGCGCACGGATAAACGAAGTGATATTTCCCGCTGCCCGCGACGACATGATAGCGGCTCGGAGGATCTCCCGGCCCGTCGCTTGGGATAAAGCTCATTCGCTTTGTCACCGCCAGATAGTTCTCGGCCGTTTCTAAAAAACTGCCCAAGCTGGTGCGAAACAGCCTCGCGGTCATGTCCTGGATGCGGTCCAGCGACAACCCGATACGCCAAAGCATAAGGTCAGCTTTTGAATCGAACCCAACGAGGGAATAACTGTAAAGCAGGAAGTCGTCCTGGTATGAATCGTGGACCGACTGAAATTCCCGCTTGAATATGCTCTTCGTTTCCCGATCCAATTTCCGCCAGGACGGATTGACCCGAAAGAACATAAAATTTACAAACTGTTTCTGTATCTCCGGCGAGCCTTGAGCGCCTTTCGCGTCGGGCACAAGCCGAAGGCTTCCGGGTTCGCCTGGTTCGTTTGAACGATTCTTTAACTCCATGTGTATGGGAATAACCGCACCGTCGCTGAGCGAGAATCAGTTTGCCCCGCAAGGCCGGGACGTCTCGAAAGCTTCTGGCAATATTCTGCCAACTTTCCCCCCCGATGTCCAAAGGAACGGAGTCCGGGGCGGGTCGCGCGGGCGAATCCGCTCCGTTCTCTTTAGTGACGGTGTTCGCGGATAGATGCGGTGACTCTCGTAACACCTGAGGCGTTCCGCCTATCCGGCAACTGGTGGAATATTTATCGGCGAATGGCCGCGACCGTGGCCTTTTGAAGTCCGAATTCCCCGGGTGACGAGGTCCTTCGAAATCTGAATCGCTTCGAGCATCTCGCGTCCGAGAGCCAGGTTGGCCGCAATAGCCGCCGCCAGCGTGCAGCCGGTACCGTGGGTGGCCGGTGAATCGACGTAATCGGCCTCGAAGACATGCATGGTGTTATCCGACCGAAACAGATAGTCTCGGGCCTTGTCGTCATCGGCATTGATCCGGTGGCCGCCTTTCATCAACACATTCGCGGCTCCCATCGCGAGCATCAATTTGGCGGCCGTTTCTATGTCGCCGGGCTCACGGATCTTCATCTGCGCGATCCGCTCGGCCTCCTGCAGGTTTGGCGTCACGATCAGGCTGAGCGGAAACAGATGTTCGATCAAGGCCTTCAACGCCAGATCATCGATCAGATCGTAACCCGACGTTGACCGGACGACAGGGTCCACGACCAGTTTTCCCACTGACCTGGCACGCAGTATTCGGGCCGTTTCCTCGATCGCCTCTCGCGTCGGGAGCATTCCCGTTTTGACCGCGGCAATGTCCAGATCATCAAACACCGCCTCTGCCTGGCCGCGGATCGATGCGGCGTCCTGATGGACGGTGCCGAAAACGCCCGTTGTGTTCTGAAATGTGATCGACGAGATTACCGCCGCCGCAAAACAACCGAAGGCGGAAAACGTCTTGATGTCCGCAATGATCCCGGCCCCGCCCGAGGGATCAAGGCCGGCGATAGTTAGGCAAACTCGCTGGTCCGACATATCCGCAAGCATATCAAACCGGAACACGTTTTCCCGATCTTAGACATTCATTCAGATAGCGTATTGCGGCGAAACCAGCGGCCCCGCCCGCGATCACCTCGGCGATCCTGTCCTCGTCGATGCCGCCCAGGGCAATTACGGGAAAGTTTCCGAGCCGATCGCACACCTCAGCCAACATTTCGATCCCCACGCCGCTGCCCTTTCCCGGACTTGCAAACACGGGCCCAAATGTGACCATCGATGCACCCGCCGCCTTCGCCGCCATGGCTTCCGCAAGGGTGTGTACAGATGCGGCGATCAGAAAGCTTGCGGGCACACAATGCTTGAGGCCCGCTATCGGGAGCCCGTCCGACGGCAAATGAACTCCGTCGGCCCCGGCGGCAAGGGCAATATCGGCGCGTCCGTTCACCAATAGCTTGATGCCGGCCTCGGCCGAGGCTTTTGCCGCCTTGCGTGAAAGTTCGAACAGGTTTGCTGCCGCCAGCTTCTTTTCCCGAATCTGAAAATGCGTCACCCCGCACGCGCGAGAACGCCGGATGCGCTCGACAATATTGTTCTGTGTTTCAGTGAAGTTGCTCTCGTCCGCAAGGCCTTCGGAGATGCAGTAAACAAGGGGTCGTTCGGGCACCGGGATCACTTTGCTGGCTGGTCGTTATGATGATCGCGAAGAAGGGCGACACTTTTCTCAAAATGCGCGATCTCCCAGAATGCGATAACGATGTTGAGAACGCCGAGCCCCGTGACAGCACCGCGGAACCAGTTTGAGGCAACGGTACGCTGGACGACGGGAAGTCCTGTGCCTTCGGTTACGAGCGCGAGCAGATAATTATCGCTCCAGTTCCCGAATAAGGTATCCCACGGCGAAAGGATCAGATAGAATCCAAGCAGCAGGCAAAGAATAATAAAAAAGACGACCGTCAGCCTTTCGACCATACGTAGAGATTATATCTAGTTGTACTAAAGTGCGGAAGCCCGCGCATGGGCAAGAGAGCAATGTTCGAAAGACTCATTGCTCCCTTGCCGATCCGCGGGCTTACCGATGAACGGGACCGGCTGCTAATGGTTCACGGAAATGCTGCGGATCCGCTCGCTTACGTCGCGGAAATCGACATTCTCGGCGTAAACCTGCTCGTAGTAGCGTCCGGCGTGCTCAATGTTGCCGTCGGCCTCATAAGCCGCTGCCAGTTCGTACCAAACTCCTTGTTTCTCCTCCTTTGACAGGTCATTCGTATCGAGACTTCGCTCAAACCATTTCAGTGCCAGGTTCGGCATATTCTGCTGCATAAAGCAATGCCCGAGCAGCGTCGCACACGCAAAGAAGCGCCGCGTGCCGTCGTTCGATCGCACCAGCGAGACCGCTGCCTGGAGTTCCTTGATAGCATCCTCAACCAAGCCCATTTCCTGATAGGCAATGCCGGTATTGTAATGAGTTTCGTAGTCCGACCGGTCGACCGACGCAGATTCTTCCAGGCCCAACTCATCGCGAAGATCGCTCAGGTCATATCCCGGACTCGGTGCGGCCTCGTGCGGCACGTCAGCATCGGCGGACGCTTCATCTCCCGCGGCCAGGCCGCCAAGCGAACCGATCTCGGCCAGAAGTTCAACTATCTCGGCCCTCTCGCCAAATTCGCCGCGGAGTTCGTTGACAGCCTTCTCAGCAAGTTCGAGGTAGCCGTTGTCGATGTAGAAACGGATGCTGTCGACCTCCTTCTGAAGCCTCAGCAGATCGCCGGCAGTAGCGAACCCTCCTTCATGGCCATTAGTTCCTTCGACGTCGGGCACATGCCCGATAAACTCGAAGCCCGTTCCCGCAACGGCAGGGATAGCGTCAGATGCCACGGCAAACCCGGCGGCCGTAACCGCTTCGGCCGGAACGATTACCGCGCTGCCGTTCCCGTTCTTGAGGAACCGCTTGTCAAACAAATTCTCTTCCCCATCCGAGCTTTCAAACCCGTGCTCCTCGTTTATCTCACGCAGCCGATCGGCAAAGTCGACGTCATGCGGCACCAACATCGTAAGCTGCAGCAGGGCATAGCGCTCGTCCTCTACCGAACCGGCCTCTTTTGCAACCTCAGCCAGTTTGCCAAGTGCGGAGCACAGGGCATCCTCGTCACGCTGCCAGGAACAGAACCGGGCCTGAAGCCGCAGGGCGTCAAGCTGGTTCGGGTCCAGGGCCAGGACCGCGGCGACAAGGCCGCTGAACTCCTCCGCCTGGCCGCCGACAAGCATATGTTCGGAGGACATTGAGAGGATGCGGGTTGCGGAAACAGCATCGCTGCCGTCCAGGTAGAGCCGCGCCAATTCGAGAAACTTGGGATAATTCGCCGGTTCCATCTCGACCAGCCGGACCACTGCCGCCTCAGCCTCGGCGAGCTCGCCTATCTCGAGCAGACAGTCGATCAGCAGTATCCTTATCTCGCGGCTATGAGGAAACTCATCCAGGGCCGCGGTTAGGTGCTCGGCCGCCTCCTTGGACCGGCCCACGGCCGACATTGATCTGACCCACGGTTCCAACACTGAGGGAGCATCTTTTCTGATCGCTAACGCCTTCTCGAACGGATCGAGAGCGCTCTCATGCTCTGCCTTGTGTGCAAAACGGTTCCCGCATTCGACGTATGCCTCAAGTGCTTCTTCGGTCTGCCCTTCGGCAAAATATGAGTCTGCGAGGCTGAGATAGGCTTTCGTATCCGTTGGATCGAGAAGCGCGATCTCTTTCCACATAGCGAGGGCGTCCAGCTTTTTGCCGGACCTCTCATGATGATTGGCGACCTTTTCAAAATGCTCCCGCGCCTCGTTCAGCGAACCTTTTTGTTTGTATAGTTCGGCGAGCTTTTGCCATACCTCGACCGAGTCCGGTTCGAGCCTCGATATCTTGTTGAAAACAGCGATCGCTTTCTGAGCGAATCCCTGCTTTGAGTAATGTTCCGCAACTGCCGTATAGCACTTAACGGCCGCACGGGCGTCCGAATTCTTGGAATACAGATCGCCCAGCATGTTTATCGTCCCGACATCTCGTTTGTCGAATTTGACGATCTGCTCATACTCGGCTATTGCGGATTTGATCTTGCCCTGGGAGAGGTATTTCTCGGCATTCCGCATTGCCTTGGTTTTATCGAAAGTCATCGTTGGTTAACTGCCTGCTCAGATTAAATGGCTGGAGAATCACGGGTCGACTTTTGCTTGTGATCAGTGATGAGGAATACAGGAAACAATTAAACCTGCTCAAAGCAAATTAGCACGAAGGATCGTTAAGTGTCAATATTTTTTGACATTGTTGTGTAATGTTATGCCGCTTCCGGTCAAGCTCAGCTTTGATTTTTCGCTCCACATTACTTAGTCTGTAGTCTCGGCCCAAACGGTTTTTATGCAAGCACTTATCCTGGCGGGCGGCAAGGGGACCAGGCTCCGGCCGTTGACCGTTTATACACCCAAACCGATCGTTCCGGTGGTAAACCGGCCTTTCCTGCTTTACCAGATAGAGATCCTCGCCAGAGCAGGCATCACGGACATCGTGCTGTCGCTGAGCTATCAGCCGGACAAGATCGCGGACATCCTCGGCGATGGGTCAGATCACGGCGTCCGGCTGACATATGTGACCGAGTCGAGCCCGATGGGCACCGGCGGCGCATACCGTTATGCGGCGGACTGGCTTACCGAAACGACGGTCGTGCTGAATGGCGATATTCTGACGGATGTCGATATCGCGGCAGTCATCGAGTTTCACAAGACAAGGTCTTCGGCGGCTACGCTTACGCTGGCGCGCGTGGAGGATCCGTCGGCGTATGGGCTGGTTCAGATCGACGATGACAAAAGGATCAATCGGTTCCTCGAGAAGCCAAAACCGGAGGAAGCAGCGAAAAGCGGCATAAATACCATAAACGCAGGTATTTACGTGCTTGAGCCGTCGATCCTGGACCTGATCCCCGCGGGTGAGTCGCGGTCGTTCGAGTACGATATCTTTCCCGCGATCCTGGAAAAGCAACTGCCCTTTTTCGGCCACGTTCTGGAAGACCGTTATTGGCGCGACCTCGGCAATCCCAAGAGCTACCTTGAGGCCCACCATGATTTTTTCGATGGAAAGATCAGAGAATTTACGATCGACCGCACATCAACGGCCGAGATCGCCACCGCTGCGACGGTAGACAAGGCATCAGTGATCGGGCAGGGATGCGTTATCAAACCCGGAGCGCGGATAGTACGCTCTGCGATCGGGCCGGGGGTTCACGTTGACGAAAAGGCGATCGTTGAGAATTCTGTGATCTGGTCGCATGCCCGGATCTCGACGGCGGCCGAGGTTCGCAACGCCGTCGTCGGCCGAAGCTGCTATATCGGCCGGAATGCTGCCGTTACCGAAGGAACGGTGCTCGGCGATAAGGCCTCGATTCCCGATTATTCAAAGGTGTAGTTATGCCCGAACTGCCGGAGGTCGAATTCGTCGCGAAAGCCCTCGATAAGGCCGTCAGGGGAAGAACGATCGAAGCTTCCGAACTGCTGCGCCCTCGTCTCGCCCCTGGTTCGACCGCGACCGACTTTGCGAAAAGCATTCGCGATTGCAGGATAAATTCCGTCCATCGTCGAGGCAAGAACATACTTTTCGGCCTCGAAAACGGCCGGACGCTGCTTGCCCACCTGCGAATGAGCGGCCGCTTCATGCTCCTGCCCCCGGATGCCAACGACCCGAAATTCACCCACGCCGTATTCCATCTCGACGGCGGGTCGCGGCTCGTGTTCCAGGACCAGAGACATTTCGGCTTGATGAAAGTGATCGATACTGACCAGCTTGAGCACGACGCCGCGATCGCGAAGCTCGGGCCGGAACCCTTGTCGGCGGAGCTTTCGGTTGAATATCTCGCCCGCTGCCTGAGTGCCTCGGCACGATCCCTTAAGGAGTTCCTTCTGGACCAAACCAAGGTCTGCGGCCTCGGCAACATCTATGCTTGCGAGGCGATGTTCCACGCCGGGCTAAGCCCTCGCCGCAGATCGCGAAACGTGCCTCGCTCACGCGTGGCGGTGCTTCACCGGAGCATTCAGAACGTCCTGAGCACCGCTATCGAAGTTAATTCCCTGCGGATTCCCGATCCCGTCGCGATAGGCGAGGGAGTCTATGGTGAAGGTGTCTGGGACGACCTCTGGCACGTTTACGGCCGCGAGGGCGAAGAGTGTCGTGTTTGTTCGAGCGCGATCCGCCGCATACGACAGGGCCAGCGTTCGACGTTCTATTGCGGCAAGTGCCAGCGATAGTTTTCGGTTACAATTCCCGCATTAGGGTTAGGGGGGAGTTTGATCATGAAGAAAAGAACGTTTGTCCTGGTGCTCTGTCTCTTGTCGTTCGTCGGCCTGAATTCGTCCGAAGCTCTCGCTTGCGCGTGCTGCGCCGAGCCAGGGACTTACTATCTTGCGACCTATAAGCCGCGCACCTTCGAGATCGACCTATTGAAGGAAGTGACGTTCGCGTCGAAGGCAAATCTCTATATGACGGAGGCCGGGTTCGATATTGTCCAGGGACTGCCGGAGATCGCCAAAGAATCTGAAATGGAAGCCTACGTCCGCACCTATGACGAATTTGACCTGAGCAACGGGTTCACCGGCAGGCAATGGCGCTTCGAGATGCGTTCGGCGGGCGGGAAAAAAGGCGTCCTGACGCTGCCGATGCCGGCTCGGATGATCAATTACAAGGTAGATATCCACGACGTAGAGGACCGGCCGAACGGGCCGCTGCTGTACAAGGAGTATAGGTTCGAGGGAAAGATCGGCTCGGCAACCGGCATCTTCAAAAGTGCCGCACGACGCGGAACAACCTATTCGCTCGTCCTCCAGGGCCGCGGCGTCGGGTGCGACGAGCCCTCAAACTACACACACTGGCGGCTTGATATCGACGGGCCCATGTCGAGTTATGCATTTTTCGGCAAGCTCTCGTCCGGCGAGCGACCCGGCCCGGCTATGAAATGATCCCGGCTTGACACGGGCCGTCAGAAAGTTTCATTATTTGCGTTAGCATCTTGTGGTGAGTTAGTGCGACTTGCGACCACGTTAAATAAACCGCTAAACAGCTACATGACAGACCGGTTTGAAAAGTCTCGCTGTTTGGCGAGGCTTTTTGTTTGGGGTTCGGGGTACGGAGTTCCGCCTTTAGGCTGCCCTCGCTGCCGCTGGTAAGGATAACCCCGGGAAAAGGCCTGCCGAAGCAGGAACTCCGGCCGTTGATTTATGAAAAACTTCCGTGAATTACTCGAGTCCGACGGCGCGTATATTTTTGACGGGGCTGTCGGCACGCGCCTTTACGATAAGGGCATTTATATCAACCGGAGCTACGACGAGTTGAATCTTACTTCGCCCGATCTGGTCCGCGAGGTGCACGAGGAGTACATAAAAGCGGGCGCCGATATTATCGAGACGAATTCGTTCGGTGCAACGCGGCACAAGCTTCAGCCGTACGGACTGGAAGGCCGATTGCGCGACATCAATATCGCCGCGGCTCAGATCGCCCGGGCAGCGGCGGGAGATAAGGCCCTGGTCGCTGGAGCGATCGGGCCGCTGGGGCTAAGGATCGAGCCGTTTGGGCCGACATCCTTCGATGAGGCGAAGGACCTCTACAAGGAGCAGGCTGAAGCCCTGCTCGAAGGCGGCGTCGACCTGTTCGTGCTCGAGACCTTCTCGGAGCTGTCCGTGATCGAACAAGCCATTCGTGCCGTAAAGGAAGTCTCCGATCTGCCGATCATCGCGCAGATGGCCATTCAAATGGATGGCAATACCACGTTCGGCACATCGCCGGACGTATTCGCCGCAAGGCTCGACGAACTCGGGGCTGACGTTATCGGCCTGAACTGCGGGATGGGGCCGAATCACGTGCTGACCGCGCTCGAGAGAATGCGGCTGGTAACCGCGAAAAATCTCTCGGCCCAGCCGAATGCCGGACTCCCGCGCGATGTGCAGGGACGGCAGTTTTACATGGGCTCGCCGGAATATATGGCGACCTTTGCCAAGCGGTTCGTTCAGGCCGGTGCAAAATTCGTCGGCGGCTGCTGCGGAACTACGCCGACGCATATAAAACTGATCGCAGACGCTATCCGTTCGATCAGCCCGCGGCAAACTCGGGTGTTTGTGGCGTCGGGGCCGGTCACCGTAAACGAGCTAACGCCGAGCGACGTGACGGTCGTTGCGCCTGAGGTCCGTTCAAATTGGTCGCGAAAGATCGCTCTCGGTGAGTTCGTCACGTCGGTCGAGGTCCTCCCGCCTAAGGGCTGCGACGCGCAGAAAACGCTTGATTCAATTGCGTTGCTCAAGGGCGCCGGCGTCGACGCAGTGAACATTCCCGACGGGCCGCGGGCGCAGACGCGCATGTCGGCACAGGCCACCGCTGTTCTGGTGGAACAGAGGATCGGTATCGAAGCCGTGCTTCATTACTGCTGCCGCGACCGCAATCTGCTCGGCATGATGTCCGACCTTTTGGGCGCCGCCGCGCTCGGCCTGCATAACCTGCTGATCATTACCGGCGATCCGCCAAAGATGGGGCCGTATCCTGATGCCACTGCCGTGTTCGACATCGACTCGATCGGCCTGACGAACATGGTCAACAAGCTCAACCACGGCCTTGATCTCGGCAACAATCCGATCGGCCAGCCGACCGCTTTCTCGATCGGCGTCGGTGTCAACCCCGGTGCGGTAAATATGGAGGAAGAAATTCGCCGCTTTGAATGGAAGGTCGAGGCCGGAGCCGAATATGCCATCACGCAACCGGTGTTCGACACCGAACAGTTACGGAAGTTTCTCGACAAGATCGCTCACGTAAAAATCCCGATCGTCGCGGGCATCTGGCCGCTGGTCAGTTTCCGCAATGCCGAGTTTTTGCACAACGAAGTGCCCGGTGTAAACGTAACGCCTGAGATATTAGAGCGAATGCGAATTGCCTCCGACACAAGCAAGGAAACGGCTCGCGAGGAAGGCATCGCGATCGCCCGCGAAAGCCTGCTAGAGGTCCGCGATGTGATCGCCGGCGTGCAGGTTTCGGCCCCGTTCGGGAACGTGAAATATGCGTTGCAGGTTTTTGAGGTCCTTGAGGAATTCGCGAACCGCGGGCGGCCCGTCCGCGTGTGATTTTGTTCGATTTAACAGGCGGACGAGCCGTCCGCGCTCCGTGACTAATAATCGATCGTGTGGATCACGCCCGGCGAAAGCTTGTCTGGATTCGGCTTCGGCGACTGAACAAGGCTGAAACGGTGATTGAACCCGCCGAGCGAAATGTCACGCCACTCGTATCTGACGACCGCTCCATCCTCAAATTCATACTCGCGCTCGATCCGTGCGGCCTCGTACGCCACCGGCGTTTCCCGAACGATCTTTTCGGTTTCATCCCGCATTATTATCCGAACGTATCTGTCTGCGCTCATTTCGGTCAGATCCCCGGCTTAATGATCATCTTCCCAGCGGCTTTGCTTTCCATAATCGCATGATGGGCGGCCGGGGCTTCGGCGAGTGAAAAGGTCCGATTGACTTGCGGCCTGAGGGATCCGTCGCTGAGGCCATTAAAGATGGCGAGGTGTATCTCCTCCCGGGCGTGCTGCGGCGAGTTGAACAATGACATCCCGTGGATCGTCGCGTCCTTTGTCATAGCCAGCCGGGGCGTGAACTGAATGCTTCCACGATTGCCGACCACGACGATCCGCCCAAACATCGCTAACGCTTCGAAATCGCGTTCCAGGTTCACGTTCGCCAACATCTCGATGATGATCTCGACGCCCTTTCCGCCGGTGCTCTCGCGAATCTCGCCGAGATGATCTTCGTCCGAATGATCAAAGACCGCATCCGCTCCCTGCTCTTTCGCGATCGCTTTTCCGTCATCGGAACTCGCGGTGCCGATCACCGTCAATCCGGCCGACTTCGCCCATTGAACAGCGGCGCTTCCCACACCGCCCGATGCCCCGTGAACAAGGACCGTTTCGCCGGGCTTTGCTGCCGCCTTTTGGAATAGCGCTCGGAACGAAGTCGCATACGGCGTCCACACACCAGCTCCCTGCTCCAGGCTCACATTATCGGGCAAACGTCCAAGCTGATCTTGGTTACAGAGGGAGAACTCGGCGTAAGTACCAGATAGCGAATCGGCCGTGTAAACGCGGTCGCCGGGCTTGAATCTCAACACTTCGGCCCCAACCGCCTCCACGACGCCCCCCGCATCCTTGCCCGGCGTATAAGGCAGCTTCGGAGCATGAGCGTGAATGCCGCTCCGCAGATAAGTATCGACCGGATTCACGCCTGTAGCTTCGATCTTCACCAGCACCTGTGACCCGCTTGGCTCCGGCGTCGGGACATCCTCGACCTTCATCACCTCGGGCTCGCCGTATTCGTGGACGACAATCGCTTTCATATCGGAACGCGGACACTCTTGTCCGCAATGAGGGCCGCTTCGGCCCGAATGAACCGCAAATGAATCAGACTCTTGGGATGACGATCACCTTCGCCGGAGAACCGGCGATTGCGGACAAGAGTGTCCGCGTTCCGCCTACTCAACAGTAACCGATTTTGCCAGATTCCTCGGCTGGTCAACATCGCAGCCGCGGCGGACGGCGATGTGATAGGACAAAAGCTGCAAAGGCACGACCGAAAGTATCGGGCCGAGCAGGTCGGACGTTTCAGGGATCTCGATGACGTGATCGGACACCTTCGCGCTCATGCCGTCGCCTTCTGTTAATACCGCTACAACAATCCCGTCGCGGGCCTTTACTTCGACGATATTTGAATGCGTTTTTTCGTACCGCAGCATGCTCGCGGGATCTGATTCGTCCCGCGTGTTTACGATCACGACGGGCAGTTTTTCATCAATAAGCGCGTTCGGCCCGTGCTTCATCTCACCCGCGGGATAGCCTTCGGCGTGGATGTAGCTGATCTCTTTTAGCTTCAATGCGCCTTCGAGCGCGACCGGGAAATTGATCCCGCGGCCAAGGTAGAGAAAATCCTGCACACGGAAGAAATCCTTCGACAATTCCTCGACCGAATCCGCATCGTTCAAAAGCTGTTCTATCTTCAGCGGCAGCTCGGCTAATTCCTGCGCAAGCTTCTTCGCCTCGTCCTGATCGACCATTCCGCGCACCTGACCGAGATGCGAAGCAAACAAATACAACGCAACCATCTGCGAAGTAAAAGCCTTGGTCGAAGCGACGCCGATCTCCGGCCCGGCGTGCGTCAGGATCGTCCCGTCCGCTTCGCGATGGATCATCGATCCCTGAACGTTGCAGATCGCAAGGACCTTGCAGCCAGCCTGCTTCGCTTCGCGCATCGCGGCGATCGTATCCGCCGTTTCACCTGACTGCGAAATAACAACGAGCAGATCGGTCTCGCTCAGCACCGGATCCCGATAGCGAAACTCCGAAGCATAATCGACCTCGACCGGCACGCGGGCGAGCCGCTCGATCATATACTTCCCCGCCAATCCGGCGTGCCATGAAGTGCCGCACGCCGCTATCTTGACCGAGGAGACGCTCTGCAGGTCCTCGTCCGAGATGTCCATTGGATCGAGATAAACCTTGCCCGTATCGAGCGATACCCTTCCCTGCGAAGTGTCGCGGACGGCTCGCGGCTGCTCGTAGATCTCCTTGAGCATGAAATGCTTGAACCCGCCTTTCTCGGCCATGATCGGGTCCCAGGTGATCCGCTGCTGCTTCGGCTCAAGTACGTTGCCGTCGAAATCGGTGACGCGGACAGAGTCTTTGGTCAACACCGCGATCTCGCGGTCGCCAAGAAAGAAGACGTCGCGAGTGTGCTGCAAGATCGGCGGAATGTCGGACGCGACAAAAAACTCTCCGTCGCCGAGGCCGATAACGACAGGCGGGCCCTCGCGAACGGCGATGACCGTATCCGGGACATCGACCGAGATGATCGAGAGGGCAAATATCCCTTTGAGTTCCTTGACCGCCTTCCGAACCGCTTCTTCAAAGCCCAGTCCGTCATCTACATAGTGGCCGATCAGATGCGCCACGACCTCGGTATCCGTCTCGGTTTTAAACTCGCTGCCGTTCGCCGCAAGGCGTTCCTTCAGCGGCAGGTAATTCTCGATGATCCCGTTGTGCACCACGACGATCTTGCCAGACTGATCGCGATGCGGATGAGCATTCTCTTCCGTCGGCCGCCCGTGCGTCGCCCAACGCGTGTGCCCGATGCCGTAGTTTCCATCCAGCGGGTTGAGCCGGATAGCCTCTTCCAAATTGCGCAGCTTCCCTTCCGCCCGACGCAGCTCAAGATGCTTCGCATCATCGACAACCGCGATCCCCGCCGAGTCATACCCGCGATACTCAAGCTTCCTGAGGCCGTCGATGATCAACGGGACTACCTGTTTATTCCCTACGTAGCCGACAATTCCGCACATAAATTAGCTTGCTCGCACTTTCTCCAGGAAACCGACGGGTGTAACAATATTTAGATTTGGAAACCTGTTGCGAAATTCCAAATCATCCATTAGATCGAGCAGATCACGGTCCCTTGTAACAAGATAAGATGCGCCGGCGACTACGGCAAGATTGACGAGGATCTCATCATCAACATCTCGGTCCAGTCTAAAAATATCCGGGACTTCCGCAATGAAAATTGCCTTTGAAGCCAATGATCTAAGGACTATCCGGGCTCGATCCGTTGTTAGTACAGGATATTTCTTTACAAGAGCCGGACGAGCAATCACGTCCTCAATTTCATGAACCGTTTGCCGCGTCAAATAAATTTGAACTCGGCCTTCATCGAGCAGCTTAATGCACTCGCCGGCCGGACCGCTTTCAACAAGAATACCTTGAAAGAAAATATTAGTGTCAAAAACCGCTGAGATCATCTGCTCGATAACGGCGTCTCATCACGAACCTCAGCAACCACATCATCGACTAATTGTTCAATTTCGTCCTCCGCATATCCCTGCTTCCTGGTCCACTCGTACAGAGGCTCGGCAGCTTGAGCCAGCGATACCTCCGGAAAATTTGCTTCGCGTTCGGCCAACTCCTTAAGAAAGGATTCGAGATCCTGGCCTTTGCCGGTAGCCCTCTTCCTTAATCTTGCTTCGGTTCTCGGCGTAAGTTCAATGGTGATTGTCATAACTCATTCTAACATTTTGTGTGTCAAATCGATTCGACAGCCCATCTCTAATCAACCACTTTAGCCGCAGGGTGAAGCTCAATCTCCCGCAGCCCGTCCATGATCAACGGCACTGCCTGTTTACTTCCTACGCATCCAACAATTCCACACATAGTTCCAAGATAGAAAATCAGCTCACAGGTAACAGCTATCAGCTCTTCTTCAAACTCGTATTAGCCGGCCGCGCCGATTCGAGAGACTTCTTCGCTTTAGCGGGTACACCGGCAACCAATACATTCTCCGGCACATCTTCAATAACCACCGAACCAGCCGCCGTCGCCGCGTCATCACCCACTTTTACCGGTGCAACGAGCATCGTATCCGAGCCGATCTTCACGCGGCTACCGATATGAGTTTCATGTTTGCGAACGCCGTCGTAATTACAGGTTATCGTTCCCGCTCCGATGTTCGTATCTTCACCGATGGTCGCATCGCCGAGATAGGTCAGATGGCTCGCCTTGGTGCCGCGCCCGAGCTTCGATTTTTTGACCTCGACGAAATTGCCGATGCGGCCGTTTTCGCCTATGACGGCGTGGCCGCGAAGGTGTGCCATCGGGCCGACGACGGCATTATCGCCTATCTCGGAATCGGTGATCAGGCAATTGTCGCGGATCTCCACGTCGTCACCGATCATCGCATTGACCAGCCGGGAACCTGACCTTATCTCACACCTGCTGCCGATCTTGGTCGTACCTTCGATCGTGACATTCGGGTGGATCACCGTATCGGGGCCAATGACCGCGTCCGAGCTGATATACGCATTCTTGGGGTCGATAAACGAAACGCCCGAATCGAGCATCAGCCGCGATATCGTTCGGCGGCAGATCAGGCGTTCGAGATCGGCTAGCTGAACACGATTGTTGACACCCTCGATCTCCTGAGGATCGCTATGCTGGAAGATAGCGACATCCTCGCCCGCGTCCGTCAACAGGGCGGGAACATCCGTCAAATAATACTCGCCCTGTGCGTTATTGTTCTTGACCGCCTTTAGGGCCGAGAAAAGCTTTTTGGTGTCGAAGCAATAAATGCCTGCGTTTATCTCGTTTATCTGCCGCTCGTCCTCATTTGCATCCTTTTGTTCCACTATTCGGCGGAACAAACTTTGGTCATCTCGGACAACGCGGCCGTAGCCTGTCGGATCACTCAGCCGGACGGTCATGATCGTGCAGGTTGCTCCGCGTTCTAGGTGACGGTGATGGTGCTGGATGAGATCGGCAAGCGTTTGGTGGCGGATCATCGGGACATCCCCAGAGAGAACGACCAATGTAGACTCGCTTTCCCCGAGGAATGACCGCGCCGCGTTCACGGCATCGCCCGTTCCCAATTGCTGTTCCTGCGTGACAAACACCACGCTCTGGCCGTCGAGTTCACTCAGCACCGCCGTTTTCACCTCGTCGCCCTGGTGGCCTATCACCACATAGATGTTTTCCGGGGCAAGTGCGGCGGCGGTTCGGCAAACGTGGCTTATCAGCGGGCGGCCGTCCAGTTTGTGAAGGACCTTTGCCAGTCCCGACCTCATACGAGTGCCAAGCCCGGCGGCAAGCACCAGGACATTCAGAGGCTTTTGTTCAAGCGGGTTCTCGGACATAAAAAACGCCGGTGGAACGGACCGAACTTAATTCTTTGCGGTACAGTCCAGCACGGCCTGAGCAAGCTTGACCGGATCGTGACGCACCTTCTCCCCGGCATCGAGTAGATTACCATAAACGATCCTTGCGCCTTCAATCACGCTGCCTGATATCGAGCCGTGCACACCGATCTGCTCGGCCCCCTCCACCTCATACTTCAACGACTGCTGGCGGCTGATCCGCTGGCTGTTGACCACGAGGGAGTCGAACTGAATTTCGGGAGCGTACTGCCGCACGGCCTCCAGGTGCCGCCGCGCGGACATTCCGTTCGTTTCACCCGGTTGGGTCATCAGGTTGCAGATGAATATCTTTGCCGCCGAAGCGGATGCGATGGCCTGGGCAACCCCCCGCACGAGCAGCGGCGGCAGGAGGCTCGTAAACAGAGAGCCCGGGCCTACTGTGATCACATCCGCGTCGGCGATCGCCTGTAAGGCGCCGGGCAGCGGATGGCAGTCCTTGGGTTCAAGATACAGCCGCCTGATCGCCGGCCCGATCTTGCCGATCTGCGTTTCTCCTTTAACGATCGTCCCATCGCTCAACTCGGCCCTCAGCCGAACGTCCGAAAGGGTTGCGGGATAGATATGCCCTTTACTTGCAAGTATTTCCGAAGACAATCTGACAGCTTCCGCAAAATCTCCGGTGATCTCCGAAAGTGCCGCGAGAAAGAGATTGCCAAAACTGTGACCTCCAAGATCGCCGATCCCTCGGAACCGATGTTGAAACAGCCTCGACAGAAGGTTCGAGTCTTCCGACAATGCCACCATGCAGTTCCTGATGTCGCCCGGCGGCGGCATCTGGAGTTCATCCCGCAGCCGGCCCGAACTTCCGCCGTCGTCCGAAACGGCGACAATGGCAGACAGCTGTGAAACACTCACCGGGCCGTCGTCCCCAATGAACCCCTTCAGCCCCGAAAGAAGAGTTGCCAGGCCGGTACCGCCGCCGATCGCGACGCAGTTAATACCTTTCTTGTATGAAGTATGCAAAATTTTTTCCTTTGCTCTCGCACCCCGTATATTCGGGCTCTCTTGCGTTTCTTTCGAGCGGAATCGCGATGGGTGATCCGATCCTATACCTTTACTCGGCAGACCTACACAACAGTTCACGATGTTTGCCAATAAAAAACACTTGAAGCTTAGGTTGAACGTATGCTAGATTTATTACCGAGGTTTCTTCCACAGCCTTCCGCGCGTTGCTCGCTTCAATTTCGCCTCAGCCAAACTTCCGTTATACTTCAAGGTAATATCCAGATGGCCCAATCGCCTTTCATTTTACAAGAACATCAGTTTCAAAGGCTAAAGATGGTCCTCGCCCGCCTTTGCGTAGAGTGCGCTTCGCGCGTGGTTTTTTTGGTGGATCGCGACGGCCAGACCATCGCCTTCCACGGCGATATCGGCGACATGGACACGATGAGCTTCTCATCGCTCGCTGCCGGCAACGTTGCCGCCACCAGCAGCATGGCAAAGCTCATCGGCGAGGACGTTTTCCCCGCGGTCGTGCACGAGGGCGAGCGTGAGAGCATTTTTATCAGCGTTATCGGCCGCAGCCTGCTGGTCGTCGTGTTCGACGAGCGCTCAACGCTGGGCCTGGTAAAACTTCGGACCAAGAAAGCAAGTTTCGAGGTCGCCTCGATACTTGACGAAGCGGTCCGCGAATCAAACACGTTCAACCCGAACAACGCCTCGGTTTTTGCCGAGATCACCGACGAGGATATTGACAGCCTGTTTGGATAATTTTAGATTTCGGATTTCGGATTTTGGATTCTAGATTTTGGGATTAAGAAAAGCCCCACGCCTCACCTACAATCGAAAATTGCAAATCGCGAATCGTAAATTTTTATGACCTTCATCAACTACGCGTCACGAGAGATCAACTGCAAGATCGTGTACTACGGTCCCGGCCTGTGCGGGAAGACAACCAATCTGCAGCACATCTATGACTCGACCGCCCCACAGGCGAAAGGCAAGCTCATCAGTCTCGCAACCGAGACCGACCGTACGCTTTTCTTCGACTTTATGCCTCTTGAACTTGGTACGGTCCGCGGATTCAAAACCCGGTTCCATCTTTATACGGTGCCGGGCCAGGTCTATTACGACGCGTCGCGCAAGCTTATCCTCAAGGGCGTGGACGGTGTTGTTTTCGTTGCCGACAGCCAGGACGAGCGCATGGACGCTAACGTCGAATCGCTTTATAACCTTGAAGAAAACCTCGGGACGCAGGGCTATGACCTGATGCAGATCCCGTACGTGCTCCAGCTAAACAAGCGCGACCTGCCGAATGTAACCCCGATTGAAGAACTGACGCAAGAACTGACACGGAAGGGTGAGCCCGTTTTTGAAGCGGTGGCCACCGACGGGACCGGGGTTTTCGATACGCTAAAGGCGGTCGCAAAGCAGGTCCTTACCGAGCTCAGGAAAAGCTAGGTCGCGAAAAACGAACTTGAGATCGCAAAAAGCCCTTCGCGCCTGAGTAAGCACGAAGGGCTTTTTATTCATTATTGTGGCGGGGCCGACGGGGCTCGAACCCGCGACCTCCAACGTGACAGGCTGGCGTTCTAACCAACTGAACTACGACCCCGCATATGGATTTTAGATTTGGGATTGCGGATTCTGGATTGAAAAAAAGGCAACAATCCTAAATCCCAAATCCGCAATCGAATTGGTGGGCACGAAGGGACTCGAACCCCTAACTTCCTCCTTGTAAGAGAGGCTGTCTACCAATTGACGTACATGCCCAAAAACCGTTTTGCCACCGATCTCGCAGCTACCCACGGCCTAGCTGGCTTCAAAGAAAAACGCACCTTCCGGAGAAAGGGCGAACTGCTATCCTAGTAAAAGTCTTTGCCGGGTGTCAAGTATCATGCCTCCTTCCGGACAGCCTTTACCGGCCTTCATCACCCGTCGTCATGAACCTCGCTGGAGGATATGTTTGGCAATGTCCGCAAGGATCATCGTTTCTCGTTCGATCGGGTTGAGTGCCTTGATCGCGGCATTGCACAATTCCCCCGCAAATGCCGACGTTTTCTCTATTCCGTACACACTCGGGTACGTTGCTTTGTTTGCCCGGATGTCTTTGCGTGCCGTCTTGCCGAGGTCCTCGGTTGTCCGGGTTACGTCGAGCAGATCGTCCGTTATCTGAAACAGCAAGCCCAAATGTGCTGAATATTCCGCGATCGCCTGTTTCTCGGGGCCGGTGCCGTCCCCTATGATAACGCCCGCCATTGCGCATGCGGCGATCAGCGCTCCGGTTTTCAAACGGTGGATCTGCTCTATCTCAGTGATCGACGCTTCCTTTCCTTCGGCTTCAAGATCAAGTTGCTGCCCGGCGACCATTCCAAGCGGCGTCCCGGCCGCTCGGGCAAGCTCCGCAATAAGATCGACCCGCTTCCCCGCCGAAAGGGTTTCATCCTCCGCCACAGCCTGGAATGCGAGCGTTTCCAGCACATCGCCCGCAAGGATAGCGGTCGCCTCGTCGAACTTTTTGTGGCAGGTCAGCCGCCCGCGTCGAAGATCGTCGTTGTCCATCGACGGCAGATCGTCGTGGATCAGCGAATAGGTATGGATCATCTCGACCGCCGAGGCCGTCCTCAAAAGCTTCGCTCTGGGCGAGCCGAATGCCTGCCCGACCGCGAAGACCAAGGCAGGCCGAAATCTTTTCCCGCCCGCAAAGAGGCTCCACCTGATCGCCTCATGCAGCCGCCGCGGCTCGACACCCGCCGCCGGGATCAGAGCGTCCAGCGACGCATCAACCACGCGGACCGACTCACTTAAGAATTCGTCTAAATTACTCACTGTTCAAGGATTATCGTGCAATCGCAAAGCAATTCAAAATTAAGCCGGTTCCCGATACCCGACGATCGATTTTTGCGAACGGAAACGCAATCGGTTACATTCTCGGTGTGAGCCAAAATGCAGCGGCACCGCCGGTAAAGTCATAAGGTTCAACCAAAGCACTACGCGATTGCCGCGTCCGCATTCGAATCCGATGCCTGTCACCAACGAAGAATTTCGAGCCGCGCTTTCGCGTTTTCCGAGTGGCGTTACGGTCGTGACCACACGCGACGACAAAGGACGTTTTCACGGCATTACGGTGTCGGCCTTTTGCTCGCTCTCGCTTGAGCCGCCGCGAGTGCTTATTTGCATCGAAAAAACAACTGGCAGCCACGGGGCCCTGCACGAATCGCAGGCATTCGTCGTAAACATGCTCAGCGCCGAGCAGCGAGAGGTGTCCGAGCGATTCGCCTCGACGGTCGAAAACAAGTTCGCCGGCATCGATCTCGAAACCGGCCTCGACCGCATCCCGGTCCTTCTGGGATGCGTCGCCACGCTGGAATGCCGGGTCACAAACACATACGACGGCGGCGACCATTCGATCTTCGTGGGCGAGGTTGAAAGGGCGACTGTCCGTGATGGCGATCCGATACTTTATTTCCGGGGCGATTATCGGGCGATCTCAGCTTGAAGCGCGAACAACTTCCCGCCCTGATGATGAAAAACGCCGCAGCATTAGCCGGCCTTCCGGTATCAGATGCCGCAAGGCCACGCTTTCGAGGACATATGAGAACCATCCTACTGCTTGCAATACTGTGCTCGACATCCTTTGCCCAAACCCTTAACTGGTACAAGGGCAATACGCACACCCACACCATAAACAGTGACGGCGATTCGACGCCGGCCGATGTCGCGAAATGGTATCGCGAGAACCACTACAACTTTCTGTTCATTACCGATCACGAGCACGTCACAAATGTCGCGGGGATCAACGAACTTCATGGCATGGCGGGAACATTTATCGTGATCAGCGGGCAGGAAGTGACCGATTCTTTCGATCGAAAACCATTGCATATGTGTGCCCTGGGCGTTTCATCGGCCGTTATGCCGAACAAGCTGCCGGGAACTGTCGAGACTTTGCAGAAGAATATCAATGACGTGATAAAGGCCGGCGGAATTGCACAAATAAATCATCCGAATTTCGGCTGGGCCCTCAGCGCAGAGCAGTTGATCAAACTGCAAAACTACACGCTGCTAGAGGTCCACAACGGCCATCCGCTGGTCAACAATCTGGGCGGCGGCGGCGTCCCCGGCGCTGAATCTCTGTGGGATTCCATCCTAACAAGCGGCAAGATCGTTTTCGGCGTCGCCGATGACGACTCGCATAATTTCAAGCGGATCGGAGACCCAACCGCAGCGACCCCGGGCCGAGGCTGGATCTACGTCCGCGCTGCCGAACTCACGCCAAAGGCGATAATGGACTCGCTGAGGAGAGGTGACTTTTATGCATCGACCGGAGTCGAACTATCGGATTATCGGGCGAGCGAAAAACAGGTCGTCATTACGATCAAGGAAGCCCGGTGGAGCAAATACCGCGTTCAATTCATCGGCCGCGGCGGCCGCGTCCTGAGCGAATCCATCACCAGCCCCGCGAGCTATATCATCAAAGGCGATGAAGGCTACGTCCGCGCCAAGGTCTATGAGTCCAACGGCAAGATGGCGTGGACTCAACCGGTGATGCTGCAAACCGGAATCGCCGCGATGAGGGCGCATTCTATTCAGAAATCGATACGCGATCTATCTGCACACTAACGAATGAGGCATTGGTTGGTTTCGCCGTCCGATTCGTGGAAAACCTGCGGATGGCCGCAAAACCTGGCTTCCGAGAGCAGGCCGTCACATCTTCGTTTCCGCCTGGAGCAGCTCTTCCAGGTCGGCCTCCGACAACCGGTAAGTCTCGTTGCAAAACCCGCAATTCATCGTCGCTCCCCTATCTTCCTTGATCATCGACTCGACCTCGGCCGCGCCGAGCGAGGCGATCAAGGCCTTCGCTTTTTCCACGGAGCAGTTGCACTGAAACGACACTTCCCTTTCATCAAGAATCTCAAAATCGATCTCGCCCAGGGCCAGTTTCAACAGATCTTCCGGGCCGGCACCGCCTTCGATCGCGGTGGTCACGTGCGGAGCGTGGCGGATGGTGTCCTCGATCATCGTGATGATATGCTCGTTCGCTCCCGGCAGCATTTGGACAAGCACGCCTCCGGAAGCGGTCACAAAAGGAGCCTTGCTTTTGAGTAAAACACCCAAAAGTACTGCTGACGGAATCTGCTCGGATTTGGCAAGATAATAGGCAAAATCTTCGCCGATCTCGCCCGATACAAGCGGCACCGAGCCAACATACGGGTCCTTATGAAGGCCGATCTCAAAACCCGATTCGCGGATCACATAGAACGTTCCCTTACCGATGATCCCGCCCACGTCAAACTTTCCATTGGCCGACGGCGGCAATTCCGCACCGGGATTCTTCACGTAGCCGCGAACCGTCCCGGCGCCGGTCGTTTCGGCGGTCAATCCCGCGATCGGCCCGTCCCCTTCGATCTTGACCGTGAGTCGGTCGTAATCTTTGAATGTGTCGCCCAACAAGAGAGTTCCGGTCAGCAACCGGCCGAAAGCAGCCGAGACCGTCGGCGACGTTTGATGCCGCCTGACCGCTTCTCTCAAAACATCGGTCGTTATCGCTGCGAAAACCCGTATCGTCCCGCCCGCTGCCGTCCCTTTTACTATCTTGTCCATTGCGTTCTCTATCTAACCGAAATATCTGGAACACTCCAGGCACTTTAAGCTTACCCTTTCCTTTCATCGAACTCTGGGTAGAACGCCAAACCACGGCATTGGCAGCTCGAGTTGGATCAAATGGGCCCGATATGGGAAAGACACACATTTCTCGAAAGAACTCTAACTGGACCAGATCATCGTGCGCGGATGAAGCCGGCAAGCAACTCAACCGTCCTCGTCGTCGCCCCGCGGTTTGCATTCATAACCTCGGCGGCGTTGAGTCCAAGCCGACGCCTTTCGGATTCGTTCTCGAGCAGGTCGGAGATTGCGAGGTAGAGTTCGTCAACGATCTGTTCGGTGCTCTTGTCCGGCAGCCGGATCAACGCATCGCCTGCCTCAAAGGTGCGTACGGCCTCGTCGAAATTCTTCGTGTGGTGTCCGGTTATGATCGCCGTCCCTGCGGCGGCCGGTTCGAGAATGCTTTGGCCGCCGTGTGGTATCAGCGAACCGCCGACGAAGACGATCGCGGCCAGCGGATAAACCGAACGGAGTTCGCCGATCGAATCGAGAATGATTATGTCCGCGTTCTTATCGTGGGCCGATTCGGGATCAGAGCGGCGCGTTGACGAATATTGCGGCCACTCGCACGCCGGGTCGGAGCGGAAGGCGTTAACGAGTTTCGCCACCGCATCGAACCGTTCAGGGTGACGGGGCGCGATCAGCAGCCGGGGTTTTATCGAAGCGTCTCCCGCAGCCGCGGAGCAAAAAGCATCCAGGACCGATCGTTCCTCGGGCTCGTGGGTGCTCGCGGCAACGATCAGCGGCCGGGAAGTCGGAACTCCGGAATTGCGATCCGAGATGTCAGATCCTTGATCCGACCCAGGATCTGAGATCCCAAATCTGCGGTCAAGATTTTCGGTGACGGAGCGGTCCGATTCGTTCAGCGCAAGGTCGAACTTCAGATTTCCGGTGACCGCAGCCCGTTCTCGGTCAAGGCCAAGCGAAACGATTCGTTCGGCGTCGCGGCGGCCTTGCATAAGGGCGAGGTCTATGTCGGCAAGCACACGTTTTATAAAGGGGCCGGTCAGGGCATAACGGCTCGCGGATTTTTCGGAAAGCCGGCCGTTGACGATCGCGATCCGCGCTCCCGCACGCGTTGCTTCTCTGATAAATCGCGGCCAGATCTCGGTCTCAAGCAGTAGGACAACGGATGGCTTATAGTTCTCAAGTGCCTTTCGAACACAGAATTTCCAATCGAATGGGAAGTAGAAAACGGCGTCGGCCTGTTCACTGAAAATTTTTCGCGCAAGTTCTTGGCCGGTTTTGGTGGTGGTCGAAACGACAATACGATGCTGCGGAAAAGTTCGTTTTATGGCATCCACAAGTGGCCGCGCGGCGTTGGTTTCGCCAACCGAAACGCAGTGCAGCCAAATGACAGGGCGGCCATCATGCATAAACGCAGGATACTTGCCCAAACGCTGCCCAAACCCTGCGGCATACTTCTCGCGCCGCAACAGGAACAGCGGCAGCATCATAGCAAAGGCAAGTGAGAGTGCTATGGAATAAACGAAGAGCATAGAGGCGGAAACACGACCGGTAGGGAGTGTGTCCATAGTTGCCGCGGCAGAAGAGACACACTCCCTACTGGTCGTGTTTCTGCCTTATTTCACCCGTTCCATATACCGCGCTTCAGCCGGGTTAACTCGGATCTTTTCGCCTTCCTGGATAAACGGCGGGACATAGAGCGTTACTCCGTTCTCAAGCGTGGCCGGTTTATTCGAATTTGATGCTGTAGCGCCTTTCAGCTGCGGTTCGGTGGTCGTTACCGTCAGCTCCATTGACGGCGGCAGGGCGACGCCGATCGGGGTGCCGTTGTAGAATTCGACCTCGATCTTCAGGCCGGGCATCAACCACTGGGCCGCGTCGCCGAGTTCGTCCTCGGTCAGCGCGACCTGCTCGAAGGTTTCGCTGTTCATAAAATGATGGTGCGAACCGTCCGAGTAGAGATACTCCATCTTGTGCTGCTCAAGCGTGATCTTCTCAAGCGTGTCGTTTGAGCGAAAGCGGTACTCGAACGAGTTTCCGGTGAGCAGATTGCGAAGCCGTGCCTGAACCATCGCACGCAAATTGCCGGGCGTGTGGTGGTGAAATTCCATGACCTTAACGGGATTGCCCTCGTGCAGGATCACCATTCCTTTTCTTATATCGTTTGCCGAAATTGCCATAAGATCCAACTTCGATCTCCATGATGTTGGCCGATCGAATTCAAAACGATTAGTTTAGTGGAAAACGCGGCAAAGTGGAAGGCCGGAACGCGGCTTCCGTTGGGCAGGCGCGCATCCGCTCAATGATCAAGCCCTTAATTCTTGAATATCTGTGCTGAGATCCTAAAAAGCTGAAAAAAGCCGATCAGCGAGCCGATCACGATGCCGGCCACAACTCCCCATGGCGAAGTGCCAAAAAGGAGATCTGCTCCCCAGCCAAGAACGAGCATAAACACGACCGCCGAAAAGAACGCTATGCCTAGCGACCATGCAAGGCCAAAACGGCGGGCTGTTTCCGCATCGGACACTCGGGGAGCTGACGAGAGCGAAAACGCTTCATCAGCCGGCTTGTCCGTATCGTCGACCGAATCGAACAGGCCGATCACGGTCTGCGATTTGGCCCTTGTAGCGCTGCCTTTAGATGGGCCGGCGGTAGGTTCGTCGTCGCCGAGGAGATTTTTGATCATCCGATTCTCCTGGGAAATGACAATTATGGCTTATTCGCGACTTTCGTGTCCACATCGGCGTCCAGCAGAGCGAAAAGTTTCTCCTGGATCTCTGGGTTCGTGGCCAGTTTGTTGTGCACCTCGCAGCGATAGAACTCGCCCACTATCGGCAGGCTTGCTGTTTTGCCTCCCGCAACAAGACTCTCGCCGGCCAGGGACCGTTTTGTTACGACGCTGTCCCCAAGCCCGAACATGATCGGTTTCAACTCCTCATCCGTGATCTTGCGGCCCGATGAATTTGTGAATCCATCAGCCTTAAAGTGTGTTTCCCAGCGTTTCTTTTCCTTATTTCTGAGCAGCAGAACGGCATTGGATGTTTCCTTGCAGTCGGCTCCGACAAGGTACAACGAAACCGGCACTTTCTTGCTCGTATTGGCGTCAAGCGCTTCCTGAAAGCGTTTGGCCCGCAAAAGTACCGCTCGAAAATATGCCTGTGCGTTCTTTTGCTCGTCGAAAGGGAATTCCTTCGAAAAATCGTCATCTCGCCAGATGGCCCAATCGTACTTCTCCCACATTTCGGGATCGTATATGTCGATCGAAAGCCGGTTCAGATTCTCGTCGTAAACCAGGAAACTGCCGTCATGAGGAAGGAGCTGGTAAATAGATTGAATTGTGAATGTGTCGAAGCGGTCGATATTTTGAACGAACGGAATGTTCAACCCGCCGCCGATATAGGAGAATCCGTTAAGCAGAGCGTTGAGCGAATCGAGCGAACCTTCGTTCGGCGTCCCGAGCAGGAAGATCTTATCGAAATGCCGGGACCCGGCCCAGGTTGGCTTGGGGACGCCGGCAGGAATATCCCGGTCACCGTACATTGCCGCATACCGAGCGATCAGCCCGCCCATCGAGTGGGCGATCACGTTGAATTTGAGATTTGGCTTACGGAGTGTGCGCTTGAGTGCCTCGATCCTTCGAACAAGCAGGCGCGCGTTTTCCACGTTATCGAGGCGCCAGTCATAAGGAAAGACTAGGAACGTATCCTGGTGGTCGCCGCGTTTCGCCGAGTCCCAACGGGCCTCGCGATAGCCGCGTTCTCCCAACGCGACGGTAAGGCGTTCGTATATTTCGACCTCAGGTAGAAACTTGAGCAGATGGATGCTGCGAAGAATGTCTTTCGTCACCAGGTCGTCCCGATTGTCCGAAAGGATGGGAGAGATCGGCAACCGTAAATCATCGTCTTTTGCTCGCCGGGCTTTAAACCACACCTCTTCGCCAGTCTTGGAATTGACGAGGTCCGAGCCGGTGAGGCCCGGAATGATGATCACCGGGGCTTTCCCTGTCGCTGCGGGCAACGGAGTTTGCCCCGCCGCTGCGAGCGCCAGCACTGACAGCAAGATGAAAACCACGAACCCTTTTTTCGTACGGAAGTTTTTCATATATCTACGTTTGATGCATTTCGATCGTGGTCTTGTCCCGGCAAGTTAAGATAATCCTATCATTTTCAACCTATGGAACGGCGGCGAGTTGAACTGGTCCGCACCTGGCTTTGTCAAATTCACCGTTTCCTTGTAAACTTCAGGTTTCGCAATGAGCGATGAAATTGAACCAGGTGCGCCTGCAAATGAAACGTTAAAACCGCTGTCGCACGGTCGGATATTGAAGCTCATGGCGTTGATCGGCCTCGCCGGCGCGATCGTCGGCGGGATCTTTGTTTCGACGGCCTTTGGGGCCGGCGTGATCATCGGAACTCTGCTCGCGTTTGTCAATTATTATTGGCTAAAGCATTCGCTGAACAAGGTTTTCAGTGCGGCAGCCGAGTCGGGTGAAAGGCCCAGATTTCTGGGCTTGAAGTACATCGGCCGATACCTTGTCATCGCGGCGATAGTTGCGGTCCTGTATGCGACGGGCGCAGTCTCGATCGTCGGGCTGATACTCGGCATGGGCAGTTTTGGATTTGCGGTAGTTTTTGAAGGCCTATTTAATATCTTTTTCCGCCCGGGCAAACAGGGCGAAAGTTAACCACAGATGCTTTTATTTGCTGAAGGCGGCCACCACGTGCCGTT
Source organism: Pyrinomonadaceae bacterium (assembly GCA_050250045.1). Classification (GTDB taxonomy): domain Bacteria; phylum Acidobacteriota; class Blastocatellia; order Pyrinomonadales; family Pyrinomonadaceae; genus OLB17. The sequence goes on from JBFWPK010000005.1 coordinate 55,953, forward strand.
GATCGTAGAGTTCGTTAACCACTACCTGGGTGAACCGGTCCACCATTTTCAGGTCAATTACACCCAGCGAATGTGGGACCACCTGGTTTTCCGGCACATGGGCACCACTGCCGAAGCGATGTTCGGCCCATATACGGTCGAGAACGCTATTCCCTGGTACACGATAATGTTCGTGATCGCCTGCATCCTCACGGTGATCATTATTTATCTGCTCAAGGGAAAACTTGCCGAGGACGATCCGTCGAAGGGGCAGCTTACTCTCGAAGCCGGGTATCTTGCGATCAAGGACCTGATCTCCGGCGTCATTGGCGAACACGGCTATCGCCACCTGCCCGTGGTCGCGACGTTCGCGGTTCTTATCCTGGTTTCGAACCTGATGGGCCAGTTCCCATTGTTCATGTCGCCGACGGCCTCGGTAAACGTGACCTACGCCCTAGGTGTTTCGTCGTTCGTTTATTACAACTACGTGGGCATTAGCGAAAATGGCCTGTGGGGACATATTCGCCATTTCGCAGGCCCGAGACTGCCGTTGCTGATGGCGCTCATCATCACGCCGCTTATCTTTGTGATCGAGCTGATCAGTAACTCGATCCGCCCGTTCACACTCGGCGTCCGGCTTTTTGCGAACATGTTCGCGGACGAGAAGATCTTTTTGGAGATCACAAATCTTTATCCGCCCCTTACGCAGTTCCTTCTGCCGCTTCTGCTGACCGGGCTTGGAGTTTTCGTCGCGTTTGTGCAGACGCTTGTGTTCACGCTGCTTTCGATGATCTATATCAGTGAGGTGTCGCACGCTCCGCATGACGAGCATCACGCGGAAGAGCATCACGCCGAACCGGCCGCGGCCTAGTGCAGAAGCCCGCAGGTAGTAAGGGCTATTCAGTTAACTTCGCATTTCGCCCGTACTACCTGCGGGCTTTTGCAGAAACAGTTTTTCGGCTAATGCCGGAAAAGTCAGGTGACCGTTTGAAAACTTGTATATATCGAGGCGGACACCCTTCCGGCGGGTCGGTTCGTCGGCCTCAGTTATGCCCGCACGCAACAGGCGCGCTTGACTCTTGGGGAGTATAAAATCAAGCGAATACCGGAAGCGAGGCGAAATAATACCAGCAGTAGCGCAAGTTTTTGGATCGAGATCTCCTGGCAGATCGTAAATAAAATTGAACAGGAGAGTATCTATATGAACAAAATTAAATACGTGCTTTACGCAACCGTCGCGATCGCACTCATGGCCATGGTCGCCGCTGCCCAGCCGGGCGGCGGAGGTGCCGCTGACAATGAATCGACCATCAGCGCCGCTAAAGCTATTGGCGGCGGCATCGGTTTTGGCCTGGCGGCTGGTTTGGCCGGTATCGGACAAGGCCTCGTCGGCTCGCGTGCCGCCGAAGGCGCGGCCCGCAACCCCGGAGCGGCCGGCCAGGTCCAGACGCTCATGATCATCGCGCTGGCCCTGATCGAATCGCTCGTGCTTTTCGCACTGCTGATCGTGTTCGTTAAGCTTTAATCCGAAGGCCATTCTCAAACGCGGACGATGGTCTTTCATGGCCTCGTCCGCGTTTGATTATCCCGAAGCTGCTGTACACTGGATAAATATTCGGTTACCAGGTTTAACTCAGGGTCAAATTTTACATTTTACATTGTAAATTACTCATTGATCCTATTGGAAAAACGGGGCTTCGATGTTTAATTTTCAATGTACAATTTATAATGGATCTGGGCTGCATCGAATATCTTTTTTGCGGACTGGATCGCTGGTTTGTTGCAACCTATCCATGGGTGTATCGTTCTAACTAAGGATGGCTGAACAACTGACCGGACTGGTCGTTGCCGAGAAATACAGGCTTGATTCGCTGCTGCGGGGCGGCGAAGTAGGTGATTTTTATCGCGGACGGCACCTGTTTATGGATAAGCCGGTCACGCTGAAGGTGCTGCCGGCTTCGCTTGCGGTGGACCCGCAGATCCGCGAAGAGTTTACGGCCGAGGCTCGGTCGGCAGCGGCTCTGTCGAACCCGCACATTCTTGCGGCAAACGATTTCGGCTCGAATGCGGACGGATCGTACTATGTAGTTTACGAAGGCTTCGACGGCGAGCCGTTGGCTAATTCGATCGGCATCGGCGGCCAATTCTCGGTCGAGCGCGCGACTGCCATTGCGCGTCAGATCGCCGAGGCGTTGAACATCGCGCACGAAAACGGCTTCATCCACGGCGAACTAACGCCCGAAAGCGTTCTGGTCTCGAATTCGGCCGAAGCGAGCGACGTAAAGGTTTTCGACTTCGACCCTGTTTCTAACGGTTTCCGCCAGCGTTCCGACCAGCACTCGCCTGTGGCGGTCGCATATCTCGCACCCGAGAATTTCTCCGGGATGAGCAATGTCGGAACCCGGTCGGACCTCTACAGCCTCGGCATTATTCTGTATCAGATGCTGGCCGGTGAGGTCCCGTTCAAAGGCGAAACACCGACCGATGTGATGCTCAAGCACGCCGAGGAAGAGCCGCCCGCGTTGAGCGAATTCCGCACTGACGTGCCGCCGGCTCTCGAGGCTGTGATCCGAAAGGCCCTGGCAAAAGATCCGGACGAAAGATTTCAGACCGCTGCTGAATTCGTGGAGGATCTCGACAAGGCCGCGGCATTGCGAGCGGATACAGGCAAGCGGTTCTGGATCACCGCGGCCGCGGTCATAGTCGGCATCGGGCTTCTTGCCAGCGCCCTGATCTACGCAACCGCGAGTAAACAGCCGGTCCAGGCCCTGCAGCTTCAGCCGGATGCACAAGGCCGGCCCGTACAGCCGATCAGCCCGGCTACCGGTGCCGAGGAACAGATGCTTATTACTTCGGCCGGATCGATACCCGGATCGATGAGCAATACGGACATGCTCGCCCAGCCGCCCGGCACTCTGCCTGGTGGCGATGGTTACAACCCCTGGGCCACCGGAGTTCCGCCGCCCGGAGCTCCGCCGACGAGCTATGTTCCGCCCGGTGGGGGAGTTTATACCATTGACCCGAATGGCGGCAGCCCGTTCATGCCGAACGACACCGGAGTGGTACTCGTGCCTGTGCCCGTCAATACGAATACTCAGCCGAAAGCCGCCCCGTCACCGAAAACCGGTGCCCCAAACGCGAACGCGCAAACATCGCAACCGGCCAACACGGCCGCAAAACCGCCACCTGATGACAAAGCTTCGACACCCGAAACCGCAAAGCCTCCGGCAGCCGCTAAGCGCGGCCAAACGAAACCTAAGCAGCCCTTAGAATAAACGGCCCCGAGAGGTCAAAGAGGGTTTTTAAGGCGAGCAATATCACAGTCGCCAGGAAAATGCGCCTGAGCCATGTTTCGTTCATCCGCGACGCGTAATGAGCGCCGATATATGCACCGACGAACATCGTCACCGCGAGGATAACACCCAGCCGATAGTCGATGAGGCGCTGCCAGATGAAAACGATCGTCGCGATGGCGGATGAGAACACATTGAGCAGCTTGGTCGCACCGACCGCCTCACCGAACGGCATCGCAAAGAATGCAACAAGAACAGCCGTCAGCATAGTTACATAGCCGCCACTGTAAAGCCCGCCGTAGATCGCAAGGGCAAACGCCAATGCGTACACTAAGGGCGCGTTCGCCTCCGTCCGGTTTGCTTCCCCCGTCCCGTTTCGGCCCCAAATGATAAAGGCCGCGACCGCGATCATTGCGATAGAAACAACCAACTTCATGCCGGTATTCGTGATCACCCCAACCAGGGCAGCCCCTACCGCCGAACCCACCAGCGTCAAAACCGCCAGCGGCCAGATCTTTCTATAATCGATTCGCCCCTGCCGGATAAACGGTATCGACCCGCCCACCGACATAAAGATCAACCCAAACATATTCGTCGCCACCGCTACCTTTTCATCGATCCCAAACTGAAACATCACCGGCACCGTGATCAAAGAATTGCTCCCCGTCACAACGCCGATCGCACTCGTCACGAAAAAGAGAAGTATCAGAATGAATAAGGGAACGGACATTTAGTTGAAGGTCTCAGCAGGCAAGATCAACGGTTGTATAAATGCCATACACGATCGACCTGCAAAAATATCAGTTTGGCCACGAAATAGACAGCAAGGATTTTCGTGTTGACAGCGAATGACCCTTGGACGCCGGACGGGCTTACGGCCTTGTGTGAATGTTGTATGTCTTGATCTTCGAATTCAGTGTCGTAGCGTTCAGGCCCAGCAGACGGGCGGCGCGGGATTGGTGGCCGTTGGTTTGATCGAGTGCTCGGCGGATCAGATCGATCTCGAAGCGTTTCACTTCATCGTAATAGTTAACGCCGCGGGCGATGTCTATTTCTGCGGACACACCTTCGGCAGCCTTGATCGCTTCGACCGCCAGATTCGGGTCGCGGACCTCCGGGCGAAGGCACTCGACGGTGATCTCGTTTGATTGCGCGATAACGACCGCTCGTTCGATAATATTCTCAAGCTCGCGAACATTGCCCGGGTAGTAGTAATTCTCCATCAGCGAAAGTACGTCCGCTGAAAGGTTCTCGGATATCTCGCGTTGGTTTTCGTCGTTGTACTTCCTGATAAAATGCTGCGCAAGCGGCAGAATGTCCTCGGGACGCTCCCGCAGCGGCGGCAGTTCGATCGGCACAACCGAGAGCCGATAGTATAGGTCCTCACGGAAAGTTCCCGCCTTTACGGCTTCCTTCAGGTCAACATTGGTTGCCGCAATGATCCGAACGTCTACTTTGAGCGGCGTTGTGTCGCCCAGCGGTGTAAACTCCCGCTCCTGGATAACCCGAAGCAGGCGCACCTGGATCTCCGGGCGCAGATCGCCGATCTCGTCCAGGAAGATCGATCCGGTGTCCGCCACCTCGAACAGCCCCTTCTTGGCCGCGACCGCGCCGGTGAAGGCACCCTTCGTATGGCCGAACAATTCGGACTCGAGGAGTTCGGATGGTATGTTCGAACAGTTCACCACCACGAACGGATTCTCAGCCCGCGGACTCGCCTCATGGATCGCTTTTGCGGCAAGCTCCTTTCCCGTCCCGCTTTCCCCAGTGATCAGCACAGTCGAGCGGGCCGCGGCAACCCGTTCGACGAGGCGGAAAATCTCCTCCATCTTGTCCGAACGGCCGATGATCGCATCGCGTTTTACCGAACGCGTCATCACCTGCCGAAGCGTCTGTCGTTCCTCTTCTTTCTGGCGCTTCCTTATGCCTTTTGCGACAAAGGCAAGTATTTGTTCGTTTTGAAAGGGCTTTCGAATAACGCCGGTCGCACCTTTTTCCCATGCGGAGATCGCGGTGTCGAATGTCGCGTAGGCGGTTATCATCAAAACTACCGCATCGGGATCAAGCTTCATCAACTCCTCGAGAGCGGTGAGGCCGCCCATGCCGGGCATTGATACGTCAAGCAAAACCACATCGAAAGACTTTTGGGCAAAAAGTTCCAATGCCTCTTCGCCGGTCTTGGCCAATTCGACGCGATATCCGGCGCCGGAGAGGATCGTCTCCAGCACCTCCCGCATTATTTCTTCATCGTCGCAGATCAGGATCGATCCTTTCTTTGCCATAATTTACGTCGGCCACCGAGATCAAAAACGGCCTCGGTGGTCGAATATTACAGTATAGGATGCACGCAACTAAAAAACGAAACGCCTGACCTGGATCAAAAATGACGGAATGGGGGCCTTCGGGCTAGAGACCCAACTGGAGAATGAACCTTTCGCTGATCTACTCGTAAATATATAATAGCTTGGCGGAACATTTCTCCGCCTCCAAGAGATCCCTAATGGCAACTTCAAAAACAGCAAAATTCCTTATCATCGGCGGAGCGGCCGCTCTTATCCTTTTCCTCGTCGCGGTGATCGGCATTGCCCTGATCGTTAGCTCGATAAACACGCAGAGCGTGAAGGCGAAAAGCGTGCTTCTCCTGAACGTATCGGGATCGCTCCCCGATTATACGCCCGACGACGCCGTCGCCCGGGCCCTCGGTTTGGCCGAACCGCAATCATTTACCGGCCTGATCACACAGCTGCGAAAGGCAAAGGTGGACGATCGAGTAAGCGGCGTACTGCTCGATATCAGCTTTCCCGGTATCGGCTGGGGGCGTGCGGATGAGCTTCGTGACGCGATCAAGGATTTTCGCACCTCGGGCAAGCCTGTCTATGCCTACATGGAGATCGGGTCGAACAAAGAGTATTACATCGCCACCGCGGCCGACAAGATCTACCTGCCTCCTTCGGGCGACCTCTACATCAACGGTTTTGCCGCCGAAGCGATGTTCTACAAAGGGTCGCTGGACAAGTTGGGGATCGAGGCAGACGTGATCCAGATCGGCCCAAAGTACAAGAACGCTCCTGACCAGTACACAAAAACGGAAATGGGCGAAGGGCAGCGAGAGGTGATCAATGCCATCCTCGACGAGTATTACGCGCGTTTCACCGGTGCAATTGCCGAATCGCGCAAAAAGTCCCTCGAAGACGTCAGCGGCCTGGTCGACAATGCTCCGTATAACGCCCGCCAGGCAAAGGAACTCGGCCTGATAGATGAAGCATTTTATCGCGAACAGGTTTACGAAGAATTCCGAAAGCAGCTCGGGTACGGCGAAAGTGAAAAGCTTCATACGATCCGCACCAGCGAGTACCGTGAGATACCGTCAGATTCGCTCGGGCTCAATTCCGGTGAGAAGGTCGCGGTTATCTTTGCTTCGGGAGTGATCAATGTCGGAAGCTCGAGCGATGGTGTTTTTGGCGGGACAATGGTCGGTTCGGACACGGTCGTCCGAGCGGTCAACGACGCCGCGAACGATAGCTCAGTTAAAGCGATCGTCCTTAGAGTTGATTCGCCGGGCGGTTCGGCGCTTGCCTCCGACCTGATGTGGTATGCGATCGAGAACGCCAAGGCGAAAAAACCGGTTGTCGTCTCGATGGGCGACGTCGCAGCTTCAGGCGGCTACTACATCGCCTGCAACGCAAACAAGATCGTCGCTCAGCCCGCCACGATCACCGGCTCGATCGGGATATTCATGGGTAAACCGGTTGTAAAAGGGCTTTACGATTGGCTCGGGATCACGAACGAGTACATCCTGAAGGGCAGCAAACACGCGGGCATTTTCCGCGAATCCGAGAAATGGACGCCCGAAGAACGGGCCAAAATGGAGGCCCAGATCGCGAGCGTGTATTATGACAGCTTTATCCCCAAGGTCTCGGCTGGACGAAATATCTCGCCAGAACGCGCCAATGAGCTTGGCCAGGGCCGTGTTTGGACGGGCACGCAGGCGAAAGAAAACGGGCTGGTAGATGAATTTGGCGGGATCGAGAAAGCTATACAGGTCGCAAAGGAACTTTCCGGGCTTCCGGCGGATAAGGATGTTCGCCGCGTGGTCTTTCCCGCGCCGCGGCCTTTTCTCGAAACTCTGTTCCAGGAAGGTGATTCAGCGGAACTGACGGCCGAGCAAAAGGCCCAAAAAGCGCTGGCCGATTCGCTGCCGGAAGATGTCCGCCATGCCCTTAAATTTGCCGCACTCTTCGACCAGATGAAACGCGGCGAATCAATGCTGTTGATGCCGTTCGAACTGCAAATAAAATAGCCAGAGACGAAGCCGTCGGGTGCGAAAGGCGATCGTGGTTTGCGGACTACGCCTTGTCGCCAGTGACGGCTTCTTTAAATCGCTGTTCTGTCTTATAATCCGACCGTCATTTCCCTCCACAAAACTGAAGCAACGGAGCAACCATGGTACGAATAATTCTTGGCGTGATCGTCGGCTTTATAGTATGGACGGTCCTTTGGCTGGGCAGCGATCAGGTCCTGATCACGTTATCGCCCGGATGGTACGGGCAGCATCAGCTTGCGTTTGAGGATGCTTTGATGAACGAAACGCCGTTCGCTCCCGACGGCACGATCCTGCTTATGCATATCGCCCGTTCCGTTATCATCTCGTTGATGGCGGGTTTCATCGCGGCATTTGCGGCAGGCGAGAACCGCAAGGCACCGCTTGTGCTTGGGATCCTTCTATTCTTGTTCGGGGCCGTCGTTCAGGGCTATGTTTGGAACTATCTGCCGATCTGGTATCACGCGATCTTTCTTCTTCTACTCGTTCCGGTCACGATGATCGGCGGCCGGTTGCGGTCCAGCGTTTGATCGCCTAAACCCGGCAATCGCAACCGGTATCGGGCTGAGCACCGATGCTGTACCGTAAACCCGGCGATTCAGTGCCGCAACGGTGACTTCCCTATCTTCGAGCATTGTCGCGGGCGGCAGATCGGCCGCATTCTCATAACACGCGTGGGCGATGCACGGCAGCGGTTTAGCCGAATCATGCACCAGGCAGCCAACACCTTGTTCAAAGAGCGGACACGCATAGGCCTTGTTTGAATTGTCGTCTGGAGAATTCAGGCCGAATTTCTCTATCGCCTCAAGTACGCGTTCGTAAACCTTTGCACTCTTATCGTCCTCCAGACGGCCCAGCCGCTCGGCAATTGCTGCCGCCTCGAGCCGAGTTATTCTCACATTCACAAAATGCTCGTCGCGACAACAAATGCCCGGTGACTTGCACGCAGAGCACGGCGTAGCGCGATGCTCGTACTCGCGGCGGATCTTAGCCGCGAATTCAGAGCGGACCGTGCGGAGTCGTTCTATCCCCTTGCTTTCGGCGATCAGTTTCACAAATAGATGTTCGGATTCTTCATGCTCGAATGTCAACCTTTTCGCCCGGAACATCATTATTGTCGGTCGGGGTTCACAATCCACCAGCGCAATGTTAAAGTTATAATGATCGGATCTTTATAAGATTTGATACACGTTCACCCGGTAGAATGAAATGAATAAGACCTCAGCCTGGATATTACTGGCGATGCTGCTTTTTCTTCCAGTTGCCCGCGTCGCGGCGAGCGATGTTACGCTAAAAAATGGCGACCGTATTTCGGGCACCATTGTGGAAAAGACTGAAAAAGCCGTCGTGATCGAGACGGAGTACGCTGGCCGCATCACGATAGATCGAGACCATATCGAAGCGATCGGCCCACCGCCGGCCGCCCCTTCATCGGGCCCTAGCCCCGCGGAAACCCAGTCCGCCGCGACGAACGGGCCAAAGCCTGACGCCGCCAAACCGCACCCCAAAGAAAAGGCTCGGTTGTTCGGCGGCCGATTTATGGGCTTAACCGATGGATGGGAAGGCGACGCCAATGTTGGATTCAGTTACACTTCGGGAAACTCGAACAACACGACGATGGCCACCGGCGTCAGGGCCGTCAAGAACGGACTTGACGACAAGCTCACAGTTTACGCCCGCAGCCTGTGGATCAGCAGCCACGGGTCCGGCCGTATGCTGACTAAACAGAATGCGTTTTGGGGCGGTGCACGCTATGACCGGAAGATCGATGGCCGCGTGTTCGGATTTGTCTCGTACGATTTTGAGCGCGACCGTCCGAAAGACCTTAATTTCCGTTCCGTCGCGGGCGGCGGGCTCGGGCATCATTTTGTGAAGAACGACCGAACCGAGATCGACATGCTCGCGGGCGGCGCATGGAACCGCACCTGGCAGCCGGGCGACGACACCGATACGCCCGAGGCACTCGCCGGAGCGACCCTTAAGCACAAGTTCAATGACCGGCTCAGGTTCAGAAAGGCATTCACGTGGTATCAGAATGTGACCGACGTTGCCGAGTATAGATATATTCTCGACGCGACACTTTCGGTCGACGTTACAAAACGCATCGGATTTTATTTCACCGCGGGCGATCGATTTAACAACGATCCGCTGGGTTCGTCGAAAAAGAATGATTTCCTGTTCACTACCGGCATGAAGTGGAGCTTCGGGAAAAAGAAGTAAAACCGGCCGGACGGATTGCAACTCTGTGTCTGAAGATGGACAATCTGTCTAAGGTGGCAATGTAATTATGGTCAAGGAAGGAACTAAGGCCCCAGATTTTACGGCACGCAATCAGGATGGTGAAAAGGTCAAACTGTCCGATCTAAAGGGCCAGAAGGTCGTCCTTTACTTTTATCCGAAGGATGATACGCCCGGGTGTACCAAGGAGGCGTGCTCGTTTCGCGATGCCGATGATGTCTTCGCTGAAAAAGGCATCAAGGTCTTTGGAGTTTCGACGGACGATGAAAAGTCGCATCAGAAGTTCATAAGCAAATTCAGCCTGCCGTTTGACCTCTTGGCCGACACGGACAAGAAGATCGTCGAAAAGTACGGCGTCTGGGGTGAAAAAAGTATGTACGGCCGCACGTATATGGGTACGATGCGGAAGACATTCCTGATCGACGAAGAAGGAAAGATCGTCAAGATATTCGACAAGGTAAAGGTTGCCGAACACGCCGATGAGGTCCTGGAGGCATTCGGCGAAAAATAAATGATGAGTAGCTATATCAAGAAAGCAGCACTGGCGGCAGCCGTTTCCTCGCTCGCGTTCGCATGCTCGGCCTCACAAACCGGCAGCAACGCGCGCTCAAACCGGACCGCCTCGAACCAAAACCTGGCGTCGTCGCGTCCGGCCGACGGGACATACGTTCCCACGCCGACGCCCGCGCAGCACGATGCACCGCGCATCTCTCTGGCCGAAGCCAAGAAAGAATATGACGCGGGGTCGGCTGTATTCATCGACACTCACTCGGCAGATCAATACGCCAAACAGCACATCCCCGGCGCGATCAATATAACGGTCAGCGATCTCGCCGCAAAGGAAGACAAGATACCGAAAGGCAAAAAGATAATCGCCTACTGTTCCTGAGCGAACGAACACACCAGCGCCAGTTTGGTTGCTGAATTACACAAGAAAGGCTACACGAATTCCTACGCACTACTCGGCGGGACCCAGGCATGGGTCGACGCCGGATATCCGATGGAAAAACCGTGAGAGTGACGCCTTGAGGCGTTAGCCCTTTTATCTCATCGACGCATTCGATGTTTGCGAGGGGCCTAACGCCTGAAGGCGATATTCTTACAGTCTAACCACCTTTGCCTTGCTTCCGTTTCGAATATCCAGTGAGAGGGCGTTCCTCGTATCAACGATCAGCGGGGCAAGTTCGCAAACACGGTGATAGTCCACATCCGAATGTTCGGTGCAGATGACCACGCAGTCGCTTGACTTGATCATCTCGTCCGTCAGTTCGCTGTTATAGAGCGGCTCGGCCTCGCCAATAGTGTAGGCGTGATCGAAAGTGACTTCGGGGACGAACGGGTCGTGATAATAGATCTCCGCGCCGCGCGACCGCAGCAGGTCGATTATCGACAAGGCGGGCGATTCACGCATGTCGTCGATGTCTTTTTTATAGGCGACACCGAGCACAAGTATCTTCGATCCATTAACCGCCTTCCTGACGTCGTTCAGGGCCCTGGAAACCAGCTTCACAACATATGCCGGCATTCCCGAATTTACCTGCTCGGCAAGGGAGATGAACTGTGAATCGAAACCGTGCTGGCGAGCCTTCCACGAAAGATAATGCGGGTCGAGCGGAATGCAGTGCCCGCCGATTCCCGGCCCCGGATAGAACGGCATAAACCCGAAAGGCTTCGTCGCCGCCGCGCGTACGACCTCCCAGGTATCGATCCCAAGCGTTTTGCAGAGGCGGGCCATTTCGTTTGCCATCCCGATGTTGATCGCCCTGAACGTGTTTTCCCAAAGTTTGCAGGCCTCGGCCACCCTTGCGGACGAGACGGCATGAACATCATTGACTATTTGGCCGTAGAGCAATGCCGCCACTTCGGTCGAATCGTCCGAAACTCCACCGACAACCTTCGGTATATTGTGCGTTTGAAACTGCGGATTCCCCGGATCCACCCGTTCAGGCGAAAACGCAAGCAGGAAATCCTCATCCAGCTTGAACCCATTCTCTTCCAGCATCGGCTGCAGGACCTCATCTGTCGTGCCAGGGTAGGTAGTCGATTCAAGGATCACCAACTGCCCTTTCCGCATATGCTGCTGGATCTCTTCGCCGGCTGCGATGATAAAGGACATATCGGGGTCCTTGGTCTTTCGCAGCGGTGTCGGGACGCAGATAATGATCGCGTCGCATTCGGACAGGCGGCTGAAATCGGTCGTGGCGGCCAGTTTTCCGTCGGACAGACATTTCCTGACATTCTCGCTCGGCACATCGACGATGTATGATTCCCCCGCATTGATGCTGTCGGTTTTCTTCGCATCGACCTCGAACCCGATGCCGCGATAGCCCTTAAGGCCGAATTCCACTATCAGCGGAAGGCCCACATAGCCGAGTCCAATAACGCCGATAACGGCGCTCCGGTCATTGATCTTTTTCTTTAGTTCTTCCTTTATCATGAAAACTTGGTGTTTATAAATTATAGAAACGACGCATTTTACGTTACAACAAATGAATCGGGATTTCCATCGTCTGAATATGCCGGTTTTGTCGGGCAGCATTGACGAGGCAAAGCCCAACCAGAAAAAGAGATAATTGAACAGGCTTTCCAGTGCTCCTCATGAATGCGGGTAAACAAGGGCGGTCAACAATGTGCTAGAGTATGTGTCGGGCATTGCCCGGCTGCGTCAAACCTACGTTCCGCGCTATGAGTTCGAGCATCGAATCGACCAATCCTGTGGTTAGGGCCATCGTCCAGGGCACCGCTCCGCGCCCGGCGGTCGTTGCTGCGTCACGCGGCGTTTTGCCGCTCCCGCCGACCGATCTCCTTGAAGTGCTCGTTGCCCTCGCGGGCACCTCAGACACGGAACTGGCGGAAAACGCCCGGAATACACTGGCGACGCAGGACTCCGCCATGCTTGAAGGTTCGATGCGGACGCCGGACATAGCCGCGAGCGTGCTCGATTACTTCGCCCAAAAACCGGGAATGTCCACCGGGATCTACGAAGCGATCATTACCAACGAAAAGACGGCGGCTGACACCTTCATCCGATTTGCCCGCACCTCGACGAACGGCGAAATGCTGGAACGCATCGCGCTCAATCAGCAGCTGCTCATCCGCACTCCCGCGCTCATCGATGCGATCATAGCCAATCCAAACCGCACCTCCACAGCCGAACGCCACGCGGCAGAGACCAAGCGCGAGTTCTTCGAAAAGGAACGCGGCGCCCAGCAGATCGCGAACGAGTTGAGGGCCCAGGGCAAAGAGGCCGCGGCGGAGTTTATCGAGCAGGCGGAATTTGCTCAGGATTTTGAGAATTCTGGCATGGATGTCGACGATGCGTTGTTCCTCGCCAGTATGATCGAGGTGCCGGACAGCGAAACGGACGATTCGTGGCTCGGCCTGGAGTATATTGAGGAGATCTACGAAGAATCGCCGGAACAGCGACAGGCGGTCGTCGACAAGATCCTCGGCGATATGCGGTTCGAAGACGGCGAGATCGGCAGCGAACGCATCTCGATTCTCAATCGCATTTTGAAGATGGGCATGAAGGACCGCGTCAAACTGGCAATGAAGGGCGACCGCGAGGCCCGCAACATCCTCATCCGCGACCCGAACCGCATCGTCGCCTCGGCCGTCGTCCAAAACCCGCGTATCACCGAACAGGAAATGGAAAAGATCGCCGCAATGCGCTCGATCCCGGAAGACATTCTGCGTATGATCGCCAACGACCGTCAATGGTCACGCAGCTATACCATCGTCCACAACCTCGCCCGCAACCCGCGGACGCCGATCGCCAACATTATGAATATCCTGTCACGACTCCAACTGCGTGACCTCGCCGCCCTGTCAAAGAATAAAAACGTCTCGGACGCCGTCCGCCGCCAGGCACTTAGGCTGTCGCAGGCACGAACGGGCCGATAGACTGCGTATACCGACGGATTTTGTTAATATTCAGCAATAGATGGCTGGAAATCTCGACATGCTCGCTACCACGCTGAGGATGATCAAGTTCGAGCACACGCTGTTCGCGCTTCCGTTCGCATTTCTCGGTGCCGTGTTGGCGGCAGAAGGCTTACCGGCGTGGGACAAGATCGTTTGGATCACGCTCGCAATGGTCGGAGCTCGATCGGCGGCGATGACGTTCAATCGCATCATCGACCGGGACATTGACGCACAGAACCCGCGAACGGCCGCGAGGGAATTGCCGAGCGGAAAGCTCAGCGTCGGATTCGCATGGGCATTCTTTGCCGGTTCGGTAGTGCTGTTTCTTTTCGCAGCTTGGTCGCTGAATTGGCTGGCGTTCGCACTCTCGCCAGTAGCTTTGCTAAGCATTCTCGGGTATTCATACGCAAAGCGATTCACGTCGTTCGCGCACATCCTGCTCGGCTGGGCGCTTGCCATCTCGCCGACCGCGGCGTGGATCGCCGTTCGCGGTGAGATCGGCTCGGGAGTTCCGATCCTGCTTTCGCTCGTCGTGCTTATGTGGACCGCCGGTTTCGACGTGCTCTATGCCTGCCAGGATTTCGAGTTCGACCGAAAGGCGGGCCTGCGGTCGATTCCCGCACGTTACGGCATCAAAAATTCCCTCTGGATCGCCCGGCTATTTCATTTTCAGGCGTTCATCGCCCTTGTGCTGCTGTTTCTCGTAACGGAATTGGGCTGGATTGCTTTTGCCGGAGTCATTCTGGTCGGAGCGTTGCTCATTTATCAGCACACCCTAATAAAAGCCAATGACCTTTCCCGCATGAACGCGGCCTTTTTCACGACGAACGCCTTTGTAAGCGTGATATTATTGCTAACATTCGGTGGAGGCGTTGTAATTAACAACCCTTAACCGCGAAAAGAGCAGGTATGGCCACAGTATTCGAACAATCGTCGCAGAAACTTTGGGTGAGCGGATATCCGGGAATGGAGATCGACCTCGGCGAAGGTGCGCGAACCTTCTCTGACGAAGAATTCCTCGACTTCTGCCGCCGCAACCCCGACGCCCGGATTGAGAGGAACAGCGACGGCGAAATAGAAATTATGGCTCCTTCCCATACGGAAACCGGCGGAATGAACGCCGATATCACTTTCTTTTTGACTAGCTGGGCAAGACAGGATGGAACAGGTCGCACTTTTGAATCCTCCACTGGATTTACTCTTCCGAATAGAGCGTTGCGTGCTCCCGACGCATCCTGGATCAGCGATCGCCGCTGGAACGTCCTTTCCGACGAAGATCGTTCCGGTTTCGCCCAAATCAGTCCGGACTTCGTTGTCGAACTCAGATCTCAAAGCGACACGCTTGGCAAGTTAAAGGCAAAAATGCGTGAGTACATCGAGAATGGCTCATCGCTCGGATGGCTGATCGACCCGATCGAAAGAAAGGTCCATGTTTACAGGCAGGGCGAAGCGCCGGAGATTCTTAACGATCCGGCGGAAGTTGCCGGTGAACCCGTGTTGAAAGGATTTGTTCTGAAAATGAACGAGATCTGGGGCTAATCACGATCGTTCAGCGTTCTTGGCACGTGCAGATCGATCCCAAGCTTTTTGTTCAGCTTTCTAATGAAATACGACGCCAAAAGCGGCGATTCTTCCTCGACATTCTGGTGCACAAAAAAGTAAAGCTTCCGCATTCCCTGCTTTTTCCATTTGGCTAGCCGCTCGACCCAGTCATCCAGCCGCGTGCGATCCGACTTGTGATTCGCTCCGACCCAGCGGATAAAAGGCGCCGGCGTAGTCATCCGCATGTGCATCAGATCGCGGCGTCCGGCGGTATCGACCAGGACGTTTGTGATCCGCTGCTTCTCCATCAGATCGTACAACCGCCCCGAGACATCCGGGTCGGTGTGCCATTCGCTGCGTCGAAATTCCATCGCGATCGGAATGTCGTAAGTCCAGACATTGGTCGCGAAAGTCTCCACCCGGTCGAAATCCTTCGCCCCGAAATTGTCGTGCATTTGCAGAAGCGGCACACCGAGCTTTTCTTTCAGAAAAACGATGTTCTCGGCAAACTCCTCACATCGTTGATCCACGTCCTTCAAACGCGAATAATGCGTCACGCCCTGATTGAACTTCGGAAAGAACTTGAAATTCTCCTCGACGCCTTCGCGCCAATTCGTGTACGTGCTCTCCCAATAACGCTTGTAGAATGTGGCGTTCAGCTCGATGCAGTTGAACTGCGTCGAGTAATACCGCAGCTCGTCCTTCGCCTTCACTCCCTTCGGATAAAAGCCCTTCAGGTCCTTGCTGTTCCACTTCGCACAGCCGACCCACACCTCCATCTCCTTCGCCTTCTCTGACGCAAAAACACCCTTTGTCGCAGGATGGTCCTGCGGGATCGTGAAGTCAACCGTTGACGGATCCTCGACCTTCCCGAATTTCATAGAATTCGAATTATAGCCTATCTTCCCTACGAAAAGGATCGCTTTGCAAACCTTTGGATCCAACCTTTATAATGTTTCGCGGGATTCACCCCCATTCACCCATATGATCAGGAACGCTTGGCTTGTACTATTTTGTCTTCTCTTCTTTTTGACCGTCGCGAACTTCGCGCAATCACCGTCACCGACGCCGACGGTGAGAAATGGTATACAGGAGATGTATGAGGAAAACTTAAAGGCTGCAAAGGAATACAATTGCCGCAAGGGAATGCTTCTGATCGACAAAGAAAATATAGCAAGAAGCCTGAAAGGCCAGGGCCCGGTGCCGGGCAGCAACGATGCATTGATCGCAAAGGCGACCGAGTGCATCGGAATCGTTGGAGATTCGTTCTCGTGGCTTTACCGAGCGAAAGGCTACGCCTATAAAGGCGAGACAAAAGCGGCGCTCGCAGATTTCGATAAGGCGATCACAGTAGCAAAAATCGAGCAACAGCCCATCGTCGGCGTAAACGAGATACTTCGTGAGAGGGCCGAACTTTATACCAACCTTGGCGACCGCGCAAAAGCGGAAGCCGACCTCCGCGAGGCCCTCCGGATCGACCCAAACTATCAAAGGGCAAAGTACGAACTCGCCCACCTCGACGAAAAGATCGCCGAGGTCCATAGGAAAGCATCTCTTGCCAACCCGCAAACTGCCGACGACTACTTGATAGTCGGCAACGACGCTTATCAAAAGGGCAAATACGACAACGCTCTTCTCGCGTTTGGAAAGTCGCTGGAACTTAAGCCGACTTCTGCCGGATATCTTGGAAAGGCTCGTGCTCTGCAGGCACTAAAAATGCCGGAGCAGTCGATCTCCGAATTGAATTCAGCACTTCGGCTGGCACCGAACGATGCGGAGGTACTGACCCAACGCGGATATGGTTATCGCGACCTTAAGAAATGGGACGAGGCCATCGCCGACTACACGGCCGCA
The DNA here is from genome assembly GCA_050250045.1 of Pyrinomonadaceae bacterium. Taxonomy (GTDB): domain Bacteria; phylum Acidobacteriota; class Blastocatellia; order Pyrinomonadales; family Pyrinomonadaceae; genus OLB17. Next base: position 73,104 of record JBFWPK010000005.1, read on the forward strand.
TTGCCCCGGACAGATGCGGATTCACGCGGGTATCTTCTAAATTCACGCGGCTCTGCCTACTCCGCCAGATCCCGATACGTCGAAGCTCTGAAAGATCACGAAGCCGCCATCACTTCCGCTGCGGACAGTGTTTATGTGAAGATCGATGCTCTCACGGGCAAGGGTGTCGCCCTTCAGGGTCAAGGGAAGGTCAACGATGCCTTCGCAGCATATGCGGCTGCCGTAGCTGCAGCGGGAACGGATGCCTTCGCTAAACTCGGGCTGATAGATACATATCTCTATCGCGGCAAACTTTATGCGTCCTTGGGCAAAACCGCAGAGGCAAAGGCGGATTTTAATGAGATAATAAGGCTCGCGCCTAAATCCGCTCAAAACGCCCGGGCCGAACTCGCAAAACTTTCGGGTAGTTCGCCGGCGGCATCAAAAACGGCGGAACAATGGGCACGCGACGCTCAGAACGCAGCAATGGCGAAAAAGTATGACGAAGCTATACGGGGTTTTGGTGAATGCATCAAGCTCGCTCCGACGAATCCGGCCTGTTACGCATACCGCGGCGCGGTTTTTGGCGTAAAAGGCGATATGGCCGCGTCCGATGCCGATTTTGTAAAGGCCTTATCGCTCAACGAGAAACCGGCGTTCGTCCACTTTCTTCATGGTCAAATGTACCTACAGATCGGTCGAAAAAACGAAGCGATCAGGGAATTTCGCACGGTACTAAAGCTGGCTCCCGGCAATCCGCAGGCAACCAACGCCCTAAAACAACTGGGTGAAAAGCCGTGACTTGCAGGGAAACTGCGGCCAGCTCTCCTTTCGGTTTGATACAATAGACGAGATCCTAAACTTCCAATGTTCGAAGGAGGCGAAGTATGCCGAGGATTCCGAATTGCAAATCGATCGATTCTCCGAGATGCGACCTTCGGCTGCCCGAAGCGGCCTTACGGTATAGATTGACCGCGGCTCCACCGCTTACAACGCAGAAGGCTCTCGGGTCCATCAATGTGACGGCGTGGCTTTACCGCGATCGCAATGGCGTCGAAGGCATCCAAGTGAACCCGAACGTAACGATCGCCGCCCTGACAAAAAACTTTGGCCCTGCCGCAACTCCCGACGCCGAGGTCGGCTTGCACTCAGAAGGATTGGCCGCCGAATGGTTCCGCACTCGGCCGCATCTCAGCGTACTGCAGATATTCAGCGAGCGCGTGCCGTGCTTTTCAATGTGCGCACCGCTCCTGAAGCGCTATTACCCGGGTGTGCCTTGGTATTACTATTACGATGCCGCCTCTTGGCGGGGCAAGAGCGGCGAACGGATAAAATGGGCCGGTGACATCCTTAGATCCGCATATGGACTCTGATCGGTCGCCCGGCCAATTTTATGTCACGCGACAATGCTGACTAGCCTCTTTTCCCTCTCCTCTTGTGTCAAGCTCTGCTAAAATAGCTTTTTATACCTATGCAGTTCTCATTTGACGCAGATTTAAGGGAGATCGCTTTCAAGGTCGAGGATGGCGAGAGGCTGACCTTTGACGAAGGCGTTGATCTTTACAACACGGCAGACCTGAACGCTCTCGGCAAGTTGGCCGACACGGTTCGCCGGCGAAAGCACGGGCTGACGACCTATTACAACGTCAACCGGCATTTTAACCACACGAACATCTGCGTTGCGGACTGCAAGTTCTGCGGCTTCTATCGACGTGCCCGGCAGGAAGATGCCTACACGCATTCGATAGAGGAGGGCATCGAGATCGCGCGCAACGCGGTCAGCGAAGGAGCCACGGAACTTCACATCGTTGGAGGGTTGAACAGCAAACTTCCCTTCGAGTATTACACCGATCTTTTTTCGTCTCTCAAGCGCGAATTCCCGAAACTGCATCTCAAAGCGCTGACGATGGTCGAACTCGATTTCTTTGCTCGGTTTTACAAAATGAGCGACGAAGAGGTCATCGAAAAACTTCACGCGGCCGGTATGGATTCATGCCCGGGCGGCGGTGCCGAGATATTTGCCGAGCCGACCCGCTCGCGTATCTGCGACCACAAATGCGACGGCGACCGCTGGCTGGAATTGGCCGGCAAAGTTCACAAAGCCGGCCTAAAAACCAACGCGACGATGCTCTACGGCCACATCGAATCGATCGAAGACCGCATCGATCACCTTGTTCGATTAAGAGAGCAACAGGACAAAACCGGCGGTTTCCAGTGCTTCATCCCGCTCGCATTCTACCCGCCCGGAACCGCACTCTCAACGCTGCCCGGCCCCGACGCCATCGACAACCTCAAAACCATCGCCGTCTCGCGGCTGATGCTCGACAACTTCGACCACATCAAGGCCTACTGGGTCATGCTCGGCAAATCGACCGCGCAAACTGCGTTGCATTACGGCGCCAACGACCTCGACGGCACCATCACCGACGGCGGCGAACTCACCCACAGCTATTCCGTCGAATCAGGCGGCGAAGTCAAAATGACCAAACAAGAGATCATCGAAATGATTCACCGCGCAGGCTTCGAAGCAGTTGAAAGAGATACGGTGTACAATCGTGTAGAAAAGGCTGCGGTCTAATAGATCAGGAGGCGATTGATATGGGCTTAGACAGAATAACGTTTGATCCAAAGGTTATGGGCGGTAAACCGTGCATTCGCGGGCTTCGCGTAACGGTCGGAACTATTGTTGGCCTCATCGCCGCCGGTAAGTTGCATAGCGAGATACTGAAAGCCTATCCATACCTCGAGGAGCAAGACCTCCGTCAAGCCCTGTCTTATGCCGCGTGGCGTGTTGAGGAGATCGAACTGCCGCTTGCTGTCGCATGAAGATATTGATCGACATGCCTCCGACAGAACTCTTTCGCCCGCTAAAGCGGGCTGTTATTTTTTAGGTGGCCGGCTCCGGTCAGGCAAGCCTGACCGCCGTGAATTGCGGCGGGGCCAGAAGAGTGTTGGATAATTTTTTAGGGAGCTAATCTTGGGCTTGGCCCCAGCGCAGGGCGGTCGGGCTTGCCTGACCGTGAGGCGCCCCAAAAATTTCGGAGGAGGCTGTGCCTCCGACAGAACTCTTTCGCCCGCTAAAGCGGGCTGTAATTTTTAGGTGGTCGGCTCCGGTCGGGCAAGCCTGACCGCACTGGTTTGCGGCGAGCCGCGTTTAGATGCCTAGAGATAACCTAAATGCAGACCTAACCGCCGTGCATTGCGGCGGAGCCAAAAGACTATTTAGAATTCCTCAGCGAGATTGTATTCGGCTTAGCCCCAGCGCAGTGCGATCAGGCTTGCCTGACCGTACGACTTACACCAAAATTTCAGGAGCAGGTTGTGCCTGCGACATATGTTCCGTATTTCAATAGACAATCCGGCATTCTATTTGACCGCGGTCACAAAAGATCGGCTGCCTACCTTTCGGACAGATGCGCTTGCTCAGATCATGTGCAATGCTCTAGCTGAGGCGCGACTTTCGGGCAAGTTTCTAATCTTTGCTTATGTAATAATGCTCGACCATTTTCACCTAGTTACAGACAGTAAGATCGACTCGAAGGACATTCTCAGATTTGTAAAAGGCATCGCAAGCCGGCGGATCATCGACTATCTCAAAGACAAAGGTCATGCGGATTCGCTCGAAAAACTCAGAGTGCAGCATCGCAGCGATGGCTCCGACTACATGGTTTGGCAGCGGCATCCGAATACGCGACTGCTTTGGAGCGAGCAAATGCTTTGGCAGCGGATACAATATACTCATCTGAATCCAGTGCGAGCAGAGATGGTCGATCATCCGAATGATTGGAAATGGTCGAGCGCTCGGATCTGGCACGGGCGGCCGTTCGAGATTGAGCCGTTAGAAGTTGATAGGGATAAGATCGAATGGCATCGTTGAAGATGCCGGAGGCATAGCCTCCTTCTATATCATTGAGAGACGCAGGCAAGCCTGACCGCCGTGCATTTTGGCGGAGCCAAGATGAGTGCTATTTTTTTCATCAAGATTCAATGATCGGACAGCGTCCGATCAGAATTCTTGGGGCTTGCCCGAGCGCAGTGCGGCCTGGCTTGCCCGACCGACCGATATACGCCAAAATCTCGGAGGAAACTGTGCCTCCAACAGAACTCTTTCGCCCGCTAAAGCGGGCTGTTATTTTTTTGGTGGCCGGCTACGGTCAGGCAAGCCTGACCGCACTGGTTTGCGACGAGCCGCGTTTAGATGCCTAGAGATAACCTAAATGCAGACCTGACCGCCGTCCATTGCGGCGAGCCGCTTAATGAGATCAAATGGCAAAGTTATGCAAGCCTGACCGCGCTGGATTGCGGCTGATAGCCGGGAAAAGACCGTAAGTCCGTGGCCTGATCTTGGGCTTGTCCGAACGCATTACCGTCATGCTTGCAAGACCTGACCGGCATACCTCACAATATTCGGAGCAGGCTCAGGCTTGCGGCTAACACCTCATGAATTTTCCGAACAATTTGACTATCCTCATCGTCGTTGTATTTTTCTTCTTCGCACCTGCCGGATCGATGGCTCAGACATATCAGGAAATGGATGCTGAGGCTGCCGCGGCGGCGCAGAGGCTTTGGGGCAGTGCGTTTATTGATCCGATAGGGAAAAAGTCTTCCGCCGAGTTCGACGCCGGGAATTATGAAAAGGCGATCGAGGAGGCGAACAAGTTTCTGGCATACGCGCCGGAAGCTCACGGCGGCATTCAGCTGATACGAGGCCGCGCGCATTTCGCTCTCTACACCAGCACCGGCGATTCCAAACATTTCACGAAGGCGCGTGCAGACTTTCTCTACGCGATACAGAACAAGCCAGAGGACGTGTGGAATCGCCTCCATCTCGGCGATCTGTATTTCGCCGCTAAGCTCGGACTTGAAGCGGACCGTGAGTATTCAAAGGCCCTGGCGATGGATCCCGCTTCCCTTCCCGCACTAAGAGGCAAGGCAGCCGCCGCGTACTTTGCACGCGACATGCAAGGGTGTGTGAACGCTATTAAGGGCGTGATGGCAAATCCGGAATACAAAAAGGACAACGATGCGTGGTATCACTTGCGCCTCGGCCAGTGTTACGCGTCGCTCGGTGACAAGGCGAACGCCAAGCAGAATTTCGAAAAGGCTGTGGCAATGCAGCCGGGTTGGAAAGCGTCATGGGTCTATATGGCTTTCGCCAAGGACGGCTACACCTGCAAACCTGCGGGGCGAAAGTCTCCGGAGAAACCGTTCGACCGATACGTGCATGATCTGCGCGCCTACCAATGCCCGGGCGGAGGTGCCATTTCGCTGTTTACCGTCGAGAAAGAGGATCCGAATCTTAGGGATGACGGCTTGTTTCACGAGACCGAGTTCAAGCGCGTGGTGAACCAGGCCGGGTATCCCGAATCACTTACGTACGCAAATGCCCGCTGGCTTTACGGCGACGCGATCTTCTGGCTCGAATCGGCCCGCAGACAAGGGAAGCCGTTCGAGATGAAGGCCCACAACGAGTACCTGGAAGTCCTCAACCACGCGATCAATACCGAGGCGGGCGATAGCAGCGACCGCAACGCCCCGGATTACCGCTCACTTGCCCGATATGAGCGTGCGAAACTCCTGCTAGCTCATCCCGATAAGCAGATCAAGCTCCTCGCTTGGAAAGAACAGGGCTACTTGTCAAATATTCCGGCCGCCCGATATGCCGGAAAAAGCGTCGCGAACAACGGAGCGGACGTTAAGACCCACATCATCCGCGGCCGCGTCTATTCGGAAGTGAAGGGCAACCATCGTGCGGCCGTTCAGGAGTTTGACGCGGCAGCGAATATTCTGAAGACGGCTTACGGCACTACCGCGACCGCCACCGATGCACCGCTCCGGGCCGAGATCCTCTGGCGGAAGGGCGACGCATTGGTCCATCTCGGCGAGGTCGACCAGGCGGCGGTCGCTCTTTTAGACTCTCTCAAGATCATTCCGATCAATCCCGATGCTATCGAAGGATTGGAGCGGCTGAGGGTCAGCCCCTCGGTCTCGGAGAATCCAGCGGCTGCCGCGAAGGCCTATGAGTTCGTGATGATGGCCCGCATCAACGCCGTCTCGGTGAGAGTCAACCAAGCATACGCGGAATTGGCGACCTATCGCGGGAAAAGCGCGTTGTGTTCGGCCGCACGTACGTTCAACGACATTGTGACGAAGGAGCACGGAAAACTCACATCCTTGGCTGGATCGATCCGTTACGGGACCAAGGTAGGCGAACATTACACCAACACGCTCAACGAGGTGGAGAACGTCTTAAAAGCTGCTAGTTCGGGGCTGAGCCGCTGTTGATGGTCTGCAACCTTTATGTAGTATTGTAAATCAGAAAGTTCAACCCGTTTCCTTACGAATAACGACCTATATGCGAATACCGTTACTTATCCTGACAGTCTTACTGTGTGTGCCTGCGGCGTTTTCTCAGCCCGGTGATGATATCTCGGTAATGATCGACAAGGGTGAACTGGATGCCGCCGCGGCTCGTATCGAGACTGTCCTAAAGACTCGGCCAAACGATCTGGCCACCCTTACGCAAAAGGTACGCGTCCTGGTCATCAAAAAGCAGTATGCCGATACCGAGGCGTTGGCTGGCCGGCTGATCGTCCGTGATCCCAAGAACAAGGTCGCGATAAATGCCCGCGGCGTGGCAAAGCGCGACGGTAATAATGACTTTGCAGGCGCTCTCGCAGATTTCGACAAGGCTCTTGCCATCGATCCGCAGTACCCGCAGGCCCTGTTCAATCGGGCCATAACACTTTTCCGCGGACAGATCGGCACAAAAAACGATGCTCTTGACGCATTTTCCGCTGCGATCGAGGCAAATCCCGAGAACGCGACCGCCCGAGGGATGCGTGCATGGCTACTGAACAGGTTTGGCAAACACAAACTTGCGCTGCTCGATCTAAACCGTGCGTTGTCTATTAACAACCGTTTGCCGCTCTATGCCGAACGAGCCTACGCCGAATTCTTGACCTATATTGGCGGCGACCAAACGATGCTGCCGCTCGCGAAAAGGGACGCTGACATCGCTCTGCAGCTGAAGCCCGACGACGCGATCGGATTGGCTATCCGCGGCGCCGGTAAATACATCGGGGGCGACAATTCGGGAGCTGTCGAAGACGCAAACAAAGCACTGCAGGCCGACCCGAAAATGTATCTGGCTCACGTCGTGCTGGGATACGTTAAAACGTCCCAAAAAAACGCGGCCGGCGCCTTTGACGAATTTGAGAAGGCTTATAAGCTCGTGCCTACAAACAGTTGGGTAATGAACGAGTACGCAGCCGCTGCTGCGAGGGCAAAGGACGTTTCCCCGAAAGCTGCGGGTGCAGATCGCGAGCAGTTTGCGCGAAAGACAGAGAGAGAACGTGCCGCTGTGGAAGCTCTCCAGCTCGCTGTTCAGGAAAACCTTTGGGACTATTCCGTTTTTGATCGGCTCGAAAAAGCGCAAAGTTCGCTCTACAAAATTCTTCGCAAAACCGACGAAAAAAACCCGTATCCGCCCGCGCAGAAAGCTTACAATAAGTCGAGGATGGAATTTTGGCACGGCCTCGCCAAAAAGGAGCCGAAAAATGTCTGCGTCGCCCTGTTCGACTATTCTTATATCGACCTCGATGAGAACGGCCTTTACGATCAAAATCGACGCAAATCCGACCGCACAAGGCTTAATTATTTGGAAACCGCGCTGAAAAATTACGACGGGCAGAACGGCTCCGAGTGCGCGGCTCACGTTGCACTTCTCATCGCCGGCGTCTATCAGTCGCCTATCTCAACGGAGAAAAATTTTGATCTCGCAAAGCAGTTCGCAGAGCGGTCGAAACAAATAGAAGCCGATCTCACCTTCGACCCGAACATTATCTCCGGCGCCGCCCAAACTGCTGACGAATCACTGAACGAGACGGCCTATTGGCAGGCTCAGGACGACAGCTGGAAAAAGGACCTCGAACGCATGAAGCAGAGCGGGACCAGTTCGGCTGATGGCTCCACGGTCCGGCGACGCAGCGGAATCGATCCGGCGAAAGAACAGGCCGCGATCGCGGCCTATGAACGCGTGCACCCCCAGATCGAGCGGCTCGCCGAACAGGTCACCAGCGCCGCCGGTAAGGTCCAGAGCGGCGGTTCGATGTCATTTGTTTACAAGGGTACGCGTGCGCGAATAGCAAACCTTCAGCGGCAAATGGTCGATATCTATTACAAGTTCATTGAGGTACACGGCCCAAATCTGCCCGATTCACTCTTGAATCACCTTAAGTCCGATGTCCGCCGCGTCGGCAACCTCCGTAACGACTACACCACCGGTGAGGTCTATGAGGCGAGCGGCGCCTGCTCCGGCGGATGGAGCGGCTACGGATGCTAAGGCGCGTTCGCACGCTTAAGCAAAAATGCGATGCGACCAGCAGCTTTTACGGCGCCCTGGCGAACGAGCGCGGAAAGCTGGTGTCGCTCGCCGGATCGATCCCGCACGGAACCAAACTCCGCGAGCATTACACAAACACGCTCAATTCAATAGACAACGCCATGAAACTCGCCAACTCAGGCCTAAGCGCCTGCTGATCAATAACGATGCAGAAACCATGCAATACCGGGTCATGCTCGGCAAATCCACCGCCCAAACCGCCATCCACTTCGGCGCCAATGTCCTCGACGGCACCATCACCGACGGCGGCGAACTCACCCACAGCTACGGGAATGAAGGCGAAGTAAAAATGACCAAGGGTGAGATCATAGAAATGATCGAACGCGCCGGCTTCGAGGCCGTGGAAAGAGATACGGTGTATAATCGAGTCGAGCGCATAGCCGCTTGAGGAAATTATGAGCATTGCGATTGCCGATACAGTTATTCCCGTGCCTTTCACGGACGACACCCGATCGGTTCGTCTTCATTTTGACTTCGAAAATCAAAAGAGAAGGCTGACGCCCGAAGAATTCTGGGATTTTTGTGCCAAAAACCAAAAACTTCGAGCCGAACTAACGAAAGATGGAGACGTGATAATCATGCCGCCAACCGGTTTTGAATCAAGCGAAGAGAATTCTGAGATTGTATTTCAACTGAAAGCATGGGCTAAAAAGGATCGAGCTGGAAGAGTTACGGAATCTAATGGTGCATATATTTTGCCCAACGGCGCTACCAAAGCGCCTGACGCTGCATGGATCAGGAAGGAGCGGCTCGAACAATTCTCGGAGGAAGAGCGAAAGAAATTCCTGCCCATTGCCCCGGACTTCGTTGTTGAACTGCGTTCCGAATCCGACAGCCTAAACGAACAACAGGCAAAAATGGAAGAATGGATCGAGAACGGCGTCCGTCTCGCGTGGCTGATCGACACCAAAACAAAACGAGTCCATATCTATCGCCCAGATATCGACGCAGAAGTCCTTGATGATCCGGCCAAAGTTTCGGGCGAAGATATACTTCCGGGATTCGAACTCGACATCACAGAAATCTGGTAACACCGACGGCGGCGAATCCCGATCTCGTCGGGACTTCTCCATCGAATCCGGCGGCGAAGTAAAAATGACCAGGCAAGAGATCATCGAAATGATCCAACGCGCCGGCTTCGAGGCTGTAGAAAGAGATACGGTGTACAATCGCGTCGAAAAGGCTGCGGTCTAATAATCAGGAGGCGATTGATATGGGCTTAGACAGAATCACATTTGATCCGAAGGTCATGGGCGGAAAACCGTGCATCCGCAGCTTGCGCGTAACGGTCGGAACTATCGTGGGGCTTGTGGCTGCCGGGCATTCGTTCGTCGATATCTTAAAGGCTTATCCATATCTTGAGGAAGAAGATTTGCGTGAAGCCTTGGCGTATGCCGCTTGGCGCGTAGAAGAAATCGAGTTGCCGCCTGCCGCCGAGATCATCGAACTCACCCATCGCGCCGGTTTTGAAGCGGTGGAGAAGGATACCGTGTATAATCGTGTAAACAGAGTTACCGCGTGAGGCAGAGTTATGACGCCAAATCCCCTTCCAAACATAATGACGCCCGAAGAATTCCTCGCGTTTGAAAGGGCTTCAGACGAGAAACACGAGTACCGCGACGGCGAAGTAGTTTTAATGTCCGGTGCGAAGCTGAACCATAACCGAATTTCAACCAATCTTACCGGCCTTTTGTGGCAAGGCCTAAAAGGCAAGGACTGCGAAAACTATTCTAATGACCTCCGGGTTTGGGTACCGAAATCGCGGCTTTACACCTACCCGGACGGAATCGTTGTCTGCGGCGAGCCTCAGTTCTTGGACGACGAGTTTGATACGCTTTTGAATCCCGTTTTGATATTCGAAATACTCTCAGAATCGACCGAAAGTTATGATCGCGGCCGGAAATTCAAGAATTACAGAAGTATCGACAGCCTCAAAGAATACGTTCTCATCTCGCAGACCTCGCCGAGCATAGAAAAATATACTAAGCATGGCGACGGCTTTTGGATGCTTTCCGAAGCTTCCGGCATTGACAGCAACATTACATTCGAATCTATCGACTGCACCCTGTCGCTCACCGATATTTACGACAAGGTGAGTTTTGATGCGGAGTGACAACAGCGGCGAACTCACCCACAGCTACTCGGTCGAATCCAACAACGAAGTCAAAATGACGAAGCAGGAGATCATAGAGATGATCCACCGTGCGGGATGTGAGGCCGTTGAAAGAGACACGGTGTATAATCGACTGGAGAAAGTCGCGGCTTGAAAGTCAAAGATGTCATCAAAATGATCGAGAAAGATGGCTGGGTGTTGGTGAGGATTCGCGGCAGCCATCGGCAGTTTCATCATCCTGTTAAGGCTGGTACGGTAACGGTTGCCGGAAAGGAAAGTATTGACATGCCGGTTGGAACATTGAATAGTGTTCTAAAACAGGCGGGGCTTAAGAAATAGTTATGCGATATATGGTTGTTATAGAGAAAGGCGAGACGAGTTGGGGAGCCTACGTTCCAGACCTTCCCGGCTGCGTTGCCGTCGGCGAAACCGAGGCCGAAGTCAAACAACTCATTCAACAAGCGATCGAGTTTCATCTGGAGGACCTAACCGAATCCGGTGCCACGATTCCCGCCCCTCACTCAAAGAGCGACTACGTCGAAGTCTTAGCGGCGTAGATTCTTATTGTCGCGCCAAGAACTTGGACGGCACCATCACCGACGGCGGCGAACTCACCCACAGCTACGCAACCGACGGCGAAGTAAAAATGACCAAGCAGGAAATCATCGAAATGATCGAAAGGGCTGGGTTCGAAGCTGTGGGAAGGGATACGGTTTATAACCGGGTTCGGGTGGTGGTCGCGTAACCCATTCATAGCTTATGGACATTCGAATTGGAACTACTCTCATAGGACCTGACGGAGCGGAGATAGTTGTTGATAAACTACTTGGTCAAGGCGGATTTGGTCAAGTCTTCGCGGGGCACCTCGCCGATAACACTCGTGTCGCAATCAAGACAGTTCTAACGTCGTCGTTAAATGCAGACGAACTCGCGAATTTGCAGAATGAAGCAAATCTGGCGAAAGACATTGACCACCCAAATGTTGTTCGAGTTCTTCATGTAAATTCGGGCGAGAACGAGTCCGGAATTCCACCCTATATTGTGATGGAGTTTGTCGACGGCGGAACTCTGCGTTCCGTAATTGAAGCCCATCAAGCTGCTGGTTCGATCCCGTCAGCGGACGAATTGATCGGTATGTATATACAGATCGCCGAGGGTATGAAGGCGATCAACGAAAAGATTGTCCATCGTGATCTGAAGCCAGAGAATGTGCTCGTAGATAAAGCATCCGGACGATTGAAAATTGCTGATTTTGGTCTTGCAAAGCTTGCAGATGCTGCAACTCGCTCGGAAACCTTTAAGGGGTGGGGCACACGTCCGTATCAAGCACCGGAAGCATTTGAGCTTGGGCCTAATACGCCAGCCATGGATTTCTACGCAGCTGGCGTCACGTTTTTCGAATTAGCCACGCTCAAGTGGCCAATCCAGCCCAAACTTGGTGACAATGGCCCTCTTGCTTGGAGAAACGCTCACCTTTTGACTCCGCCGATAGACCTAAGAAAAGCACGTCAAGACCTGCCAGATGGCTTGATTCAGCTGATTGCCCTAATGCTTCAGAAGGATCCAAGACGCCGCCCTGCTTCTTGGGATGTTATTGTTCAACGCATGCAGAAGTGTGGAGAAGGGTCGAGCGGAAAACTCGATGTCACTTCGTTGGTTCAGAAAGCTACGGCCACGTTTCTCGAATCTACTGAGCAGGAGACAAAGCAACGTGAAGAGCGGGAGAAATTGGCTGAACGGAATGCATTGCTTGGACAGGCTATTCAAGAGCCGATTACTGTACTAAAGGAACTTGTTGAGGCGTTCAATGAGGCGAGCGAAGTCGGTAAGTTGGATCTCGAGGAGGGAAACGGGTTCATCGAAGTTTCGGGCACTGGAGATCGGAAACGACTGTTGTTTCAAACCCGAATTATCAATGATCTAAGTGCCGGTCACAACGGCATCTACAGGATCATCGGGGTCGCGCGTATCGACCCAACACCGCCCGTGCCAACAGACGCTCGTCTCGTTCATGATCCGGAGAGTTTTGGGAGCTTCAATTTAGGTTACAGAGTCAACCAATTTGCGGATCGTTTTGGATCTTGGAATATGTTGCGATTCGAACACAATCCGATAATGGCACAAAGTGGCTACCCGCGATGGTTCGCGATGGACTTTGATGAGTTGCCGCGTGAGTTGCAACTTCTAAATGCGTTAGGAAAGTATCAGAACCAACAACGGCAACTTGATCACGAGTGGTTTCGATTGCTCCTTTCACATCTTGTATAGCGATGCCCGGTGCATCGCAGGAATTTGTCGAATATCTTTGGAGCAAGGAACGTGACGAGCGATATAGCGATCTTGATCTCCGCGTTGGAAACGGCGCCGGGAGTGATCATTCCTTTGATCCGCGAGGTGCCGGAGGCGATATTGAAGCGTCGGCCGAGCGCGGGGAAATGGTCGGCGTATGAGCATGCGGTTCACCTGTCGCAGTCGGATGTGGCGTTTCGGGCGCGGCTTGATTTGATATTGTCGGGGCCTGAGCCATTCATTGAAACAATAGAGAATTCCGCCGAGGACGAGGCGGGTGCAATGCTCGACGTTGATCTGGACGAGAGCCTCGAAAGATACGTCCGCGAGCGAAGATCGCTTGTTGAAAGATTAAAGCAGCTTTCGCCCGAAGAGTGGCAGAAAACCGCCGTGCACGAGGCGTTCGATCATTATTCGGTGTTCATAATGTTCCGGCATCTGCTCAACCACGAGATGCTGCATGCATACAGGATCGAAGAACTGCTGCTCAAAAAGGACTGGGAATAGAAAACGCATCGCCTCAACCGTTTCGCGCATCAGCGATGCACCTTCGGGTTCAATGGAATGCGATACTGCACCCATATTTTCAATACGGAGAACGAGGTCAAGAATGCGGCTGACGTATTGCAAAAGGTGACGCTTCCCTCGCAAATGGGCAGCGACTTGTCAGTGAATTCGAGGAAGAACTGAACCTGAACCCGAACACCGGATGACGGAGTTCTCGCTTCGCGATACCGACGGATATTACGTCACGGTCAGCTCGAAACCTCCTTAGTAAGAGGCGACGACTTGTGATGAAAATCCAATGAATCTCACGCTAGGCGATCGCTGCAAGTCCTTTGCGTTCTATCAGCAAGAGAAGTTTGAGCGACGGTCCGGCCGGACGTTTTTCGCCGCGTTCCCACTGGCTTATCGAGTCCTTTGAAATATTCAGATGATGGGCAAATACGGTTTGACTGACCTGTTCTCGCTCACGCAAAGCACGTATCTCGCGCGGCGTGAACTCATGGATCGGCGTAAGGCAGGATTCGTCAAATTCACGCATCGTCCGCTTGTCGATTACGCCAGCATCGAAAAGGCCAGCCGCCGTTTCATGAATTGCGGCCGCCGCCTCGCTCCGGTATCCCTTCGTTTTCTTCATCAGATCACGTCCTCTAACTCGCCGCTCTCCAGCATTTATCTCAATTTGAATGTCAGAAGCAGCAAACATCACTTTGGCCAGTCTTTTAAAGTCCAGGACATCAGCTTTGTCTATGTTCTCCATCTCTTTTTTTGCAAAACCAAAAACAAAAAATGCCTTTTCACCTTTGCGATAAAGGATAATTGAGCGGTAGCCGCCCGATTTGCCTTCCTTCGATCTGGCGATTCTTTGCTTGATAACTCCACCACCGTAATCGGCGTCGATATTTCCAGCATCGGCATCGTAAACAGCCTGAATCAGCCTTTGATCACTGATCTTCTCCTTTCGGGCGAATCTGACAAACCATTTGGTCTTGAAGATCTTCATCCGTCGCATATTCGCCAATGCAGTTTCATTGTAGAACTCTGTTCTATAGTCGTCAAGAGTAGAATCAGGCAACAACCCTAAATTCAAGCACCGGCCTTTCAGACAAGCTAGACCCTTAACGATCCGCGCCACCCGCGGGCGGCGTAATAGGATTCGGCACCGTTGTGGCCCGTGAAGACGCGTCCGTAGCGGCGGTCGCCAAAGAGAGCGCCGCCTAGGTTTCGAATGTCAGCGGGTGTGTCGATCCAACTGGAGGTCTTAAGGTCGAACTCGCCGAGGGTTTGCAGCTCGTAATATTGATCTTCCGTCAAGAGCTCAACACCCATCGCGGCAGCAGCATCAACGGCGTTGCCTTCCGGCTTATGTTCTTTTCGCGATTCCCACGCCCGCCGGTCGTAGCACAGGCTCCTCCGGCCTTTCGGGCTTTCCGGCGAGCAGTCGTAAAAAATGTACTCGCCGGTCTTCTTATCAAACCCGACCACGTCCGGCTCGCCGCCGGTTCGCTCCATCTCCGCGAGGGACCATAGCTTTTCGGGGCTGGCCTCAAGCTTCGCCTGTACGTCAGCCCATTTCACCCCCTTGTGTCGATTTGGATTCGCCGTGAACCGCTCCTTCATTTCGTCAAGCAATTCTGCCTGTTGTTCCTTTGTCAGTTTCTTTTTGGACATACGTTTTCGTACCGGCCCCACAATTTAAGACGCCAGATCGAGCCTCCTGCTCGCCGGCCTTAGATACCATGATATAACGGCCAATACCAAGAGCAGCAGGCCCGGTAGTGTTTCGACCATGGGATCGCGGGCGGCGATGTGCGAATAGATCGCGCCCGTCATCAGGAAGAAAACGCCCGCGTACGCCCACTCCTTTACCAACGGAAATTTAGGCGTAAGCAACGCCACAACCGCAAGGATCTTCCAGATGCCGAGCAGAACCATCAAGTAAGCCGGATAGCCCAACTTCGCCATCATGTCTGCTCCGCCCTGGCCATCGGCCCCGAATAGCTGTGCTATTCCGGTGGCAGCCAATCCCAGCGCAAGCCAAACGGTCGCGATCCAATAGATCACCTTTCGAGTTTTTGTCATAACGGTTTCACCCCACTCACCGACGAGGGGAACATCCTACGCAGGATCATCCGTTCCGAGCATCCAGACGAGCTTGCGATCCGGACATTCCGGGGCGGCTGATTCCGCTCCTCTACTTAAAATATACCTCCAGTTCAGCAATAGACGTGTAGTTCTGAACTCCACCCGGCGACCCGATGATCCTTATCCCGTCGCCGCTGATGTCCTTGAATGAGATCTGATAGCTCGAATTTTGTGCGTTGTGGTCAAAGGGATATGCGGGTGTGATCTGCATCCTGGAAGCATCTTTCCATTGAAACTTTTGCCGAACCTGGACTTTCAAAGGCGTTGACCTGTCAAACCAGCCGCCGACTTTCGTAGTTTCCCCTGGCGTATAGACAACCCGGTTGAAATTGTAGTTCCTGGAGAAAATGAATCCCCAGTGATCTACCGTTTTCTGTTTGTCACAGTCGCGGCTGGTTTCGAATTTATCTTTCAGCCCGTCGTTGTAGAATTCCACCCTGCCGTGGACGGCCGTTTTTTCGATCGGCGTGACACCTTGTCCTTTGACCGCGATATTGAACGACGGATCTTTCTTGTTTGTGGCCTTACTATTCCTGAAGGGCTCTACGGTCAATTTTCTCAACGAGAAATTGTAATTGGACGTGCCGCATGCATAGTTCCATCGTTCCCATGAGTTTGACTGGACCCACATTGTCCTGCCGTCATCGCTGATAAATTTTGAGGGAATGGTCGTCGGATAGCCGCCTTCGTTCAGGCCGTCGCACGAGGCATCCTCGCCGTACAACGGAGCGGCTCCGAAATCCTTGCTCAGGAACAATCGCCACGGCCCCCAAGGAGCCGGGGCTTCGTAAAATTCAAATGTGTACCAGGTCCACGACGAGTAGATATACCTGTTCAATGGCTTGTTATAAACAACGCCGCCCTGCGAGATGACACCAACCTCGGTTGCCTCCGCTTTTACCGGACGTCCGCCGCAGCTTAGTTCGGGATAGATCCTTCGCGCATCGTGAAGTACCGCCGCTCTCTCTTCAATATCGGAGCTCCAGGCAGGTCGGCCATTCTTCATTCCTGAAAAGAATTCCCACGCTGCTCTGTCCTGGATCTTGTTCTTGGGAACTCTGGCGAGATAAAGATCCGCCGGTTTGGGTTTGGTATTATCGGTCGGGCTTCGCCAGTTGTAATCGATGCCATAGGCGTAAACATATCGGGCCGCATCCTTGCCCAGGACGCTCGCGTTCTCACCGCTCTTGCCAAAGTCCAGGAAGAAGATCGTCGTGAACTTATGATCGGCGAACATCGCCTTTTCGCTCTTGATCCAGGTCTTGCCATAGTCGTCCGATCGCGAAATACTTGCATTCGGCGCATCGTTAAAGCAGTCAGGGCAGGGACGCGAATTCAGGTCCTGGACGGCAAGGTACAGCTCATCTTTTCCGTTCCCATCGCCGTCCACCGCCACCATCCCCGTCGGTTTGCGGTTGTAGTTCTTCCCACCCCAGATATTCGCGATCGCCTCACGCCTTGAGACGACAAGGCCCGTTATACCCGTTTCAGGAGTCCCATCGACGCGGCTCAGAACGATGTCCGCATCGTCCGTCTTGTCTCCGAATCCCCAGCCATCGCCATTGGCTGTATAAAGAAAACCGTCATCCGCCCAGCACGACGGAAAAAGATCGCCGCGACTTTTCGTGTCATACCCGCTGTAAGTGTCCACCTGAGCGGTTGCGAAGAATCTACTCAGATTCGAATCACTCTGTGCGCTGGCCGTCAATACCGGACCGATCCAGAAATAGGACACAAAAAGGGCTAGCGAAATGCGGACGATCAAATTTCGACGCGACGGATCTCCAATTATCGAACGTCTATTGGTTTGAGGTGTTTCGGGCATGAGTTACTTATAAAGAATCAGGGGTATGTTGTAAACTCATCGCTTGACAGCATTTCGAATTACTTCGCTGCCATGATCGCAATATGAGACGGTTTCTAGAATTACTCCTCATCATCGCGGCAACTTTTGGCCCGGCCCCGCAGCTGCAGCTCGCCCAGGGTCCGGCCCGTGCTGTCGATACAACAACCCGGCCGGTTGAACGCCAACAGAAGGGTACATTCGCGTTCGAAGCCGACGGCGTTTCATTCTCGAATGAGTTCGACGGCGCACGGCTCAACAAGGTCGAGCGGACAAACGCCAGCCAGTACACGGTCACAATTACCCCCGAGAACGCGCCGATAAACATGAGCCCGTGGTACGCGTTCAAGGTGTGGTCGAAAAAGAAGCAGGAGATCAGTGTCCGGCTTGTTTATCCTGATTTCGCCCGCCACCGGTATGATCCGCAGATCAGCCGTGACGGCGAAGAGTGGGAATATCTGGATAGATCAAAGATCACCGAGATCGAAAAAGGCACGGGAACGACCGGCCCATCATCGCGTCCGAAAAGCATCGTGATGCGGCTTCGCGTGGGCAAAAAGCCGCTTTGGGTCAGCGCACAGGAGCTCAATAACTCCGCGCGCGTTTTCGAATGGATCGCAAAGACAGCCCGCAAAAGAAAGGCCGCCGTCGAGGACATCGGACGGAGCATTGAGGGCCGGCCGCTGCGGATGATGAAGTTCGGCAATCTCGATTCCAAGAAGAATATCCTCATCATCTCGCGCCAGCATCCGCCCGAGGTTACGGGCTATTTCGCGATGCAGGCATTTGTCGATGAACTTCTCGATGGTTCAAAACTCTCAAAACAGTTTCGCCGCGAGTGGGCGATTTTTGTGATCCCTCTGATGAACCCGGACGGCGTCGATAACGGCCACTGGCGGCACAACATCGGCGGCATCGATCTTAACCGCGACTGGACTACGTTCAACCAACCCGAAGACCGGCAAGTCAGCGAGTTTCTCAAACGCCGCGAGCGTGAAACCGGCGGGAAATTCTATTTCGGGATCGATTTTCACTCGACGTGGAACGATATTTACTATCCGATGGTCCGCGAACTGTCGGGCAATATGCCCGGATTAGTTCAAGCCTGGCTCGTCAATATCAAGAAGGCGATTCCCGGCTATGAACCGAACATTCAGGCCAATGCCCGACTGCTCCCCGCGATCATCTCACGTAACTATTTTCTCGACTCGCACGGAATGGAAGCCATCGTATTCGAGATCGGCGATAACACTCCGCGCGATTTTATCGAGAAGAAGGGCGAAGTAGGCGCCGAAGAACTGATGAAGCTGTTGCTGGCAGATCCAGAATGATCCACGACCCAAAAAGCTCGCTGGTCCGCATTCTCCAAAACGCCTACTCCGGCGAGATCGCGGCGGCCTATGCCTATCGCGGCCATTGGCGATCGCTAAAAGATTCGCCTGAAAGGGAACAGATCAAGAAGATCGAAGCCGAAGAATGGGACCATCGGCGTCGGGTTGGGGAGTGGTTGGAGAAACTCGGCGCCGCGCCCCGTCCGATACGAGAGAAGGTCTTCTGGACCATTGGCCGAACGCTTGGGGTGACCTGCCACGTTTCGGGGTGGTTTATGCCGATGTATTTCGCTGGCCGGCTTGAGAGCCAGAATTCCGTCGAATATGAGGACGCCGCCGCGTTCGCAAAAGAACTTGGAATGGAAGACTGCGTAACCGACCTCCTCGACATGGCCCGCGTGGAGGTCGAGCACGAGACCTTTTTCCGCGAGGTTATTGCCGGCCACCGGCTGCTGCCTGTGATGAAGAAAGTTTTTGGATGGAGTTGACCTAAACCGCGACGGAATGCCGATTTTGCCGGCGCTTTCGTCGATTGCTTACGTTGATCGTGTTCTTTAGATCCAGCGTCAGATAGCCTTCCCGCGATAGTCCCGGCTCGGCAAAACGCTCGGTCGCTTCGATCATGATATTGTGATGGCGGCAGAACGGGGCGATGTGGATCACAAAGTTCTGTCCGCCGCCCTTAGGTTTCACCTGAAATCCGTCCTTATCGGCCGCGTGCGTTGGCGACAGGCCGATAATGCTTTCGCGTTTATCGAACATCACAAGTACCGCTTCCGGATCGCCCAAAAGGCTCCGCGTGTACTTATTCAACGTCAGCACATGCTTCATGTTTATCGAAACCGAGATTTTCCCGCTGCTCGGTTTCGTTTCCCCACCCCTAAAAATGTCCCAATGCGTCGCCATATTCGTACCGTCTGCGAACAGACGTTGCATTGATAATACATCGCCTTGCCTGGATAAGTCAACAAGACCTAGCACCTGGCGGCGCACGTTTGAATTTGTTGAAGATAGCCTGGATCCTCAGCGCACTTTGTGTCCTCACCTTTGCGCCCTTTGTGTTTAGAAGATCTTGACCACAAAGAGCGCGAAGGTGAAGACACAAAGGACGCGGAGTCGTTAATTCATTGCGATGCACTCCCTGGGATCGAGGTCACGAGATTTTCGGGAATTTATGACGCGACGGCGTGCATCAACGAAACCTTCGAAGCGGCAGCGATTTCGGCCGCCCGCGAAAAACGCGCCGTAATGGGCCCAGATTCTCATCTCAACCGCAATTTGACTCACCTTGAACTATCTTGCAGACAGGAACCACTCGGCGAATTTCGGTATTCCCTCTTCTATTTTCGTGGTCGGGCTGTAGTTGAGCAGCTTTCTCGCCTTTGAGATATCGGCGAAGGTGATCGGCACATCGCCGGGCTGCATCGGCTGGCGGTCTATTGTGGCTTTTTTGCCGAGGGAGGCTTCAATCAGTTCTATCAGCCGGCTCAACTCGGTAGTTTCTGATTCGCCCAAATTGAAAACCTCATGCATCGAGCCGTCGTAATCCATCGATGCGCGAACACCCTGGATAATATCGTCAATGTACGTGTAATCTCGCCGGGCCGAACCGTCGCCGAACATCTGGATCGGTTTCCCCTCCCAAATGAGTTTCGAGAATTTATGAATGGCCAGATCGGGCCTTTGCCGGGCGCCGTAAACGGTAAAGAAACGCAGGCAGACCGTGCGAAAACCGAAGAGGTGCGAATAGGTGTGGCAGAGCAGTTCACCGGCCGCTTTGGTCGCGGCGTAGGGCGATATCGGCTGGTGGATGCGGTCGTCTTCGGAAAACGGCACCTTAGAATTGATCCCGTACACGCTCGATGAGGAGCCAAAAACGAACTGCGGGACCGTGTGTTCACGGGCGAGTTCGAGCAGATTCATCGTGCCGGTGATGTTCGTCTCGGCATAAAGCTTTGGCTCCGAAAGCGAAGGCCTGACGCCGGCACGCGCCGCCAGGTGAACGATGCAGTCAAATGAGGTTTCCTCAAACACTCGGGCCAGGCTCTCGCTTGATCGTATGTCGGCCTCGACAAATCGAAAGTCACCCTCGCTGCCGATCGCCCGGAGATTCGCCCGCTTGACCTCCGGCGAGTAAAAATCGTTCAGGTCGTCGACGATCGTGATATTCCAACCACCTTCGTCCAACAAGCGCGTGGCCAAATGCGAGCCGATGAATCCGGCCGCGCCGGTAATAAGTACACTTTTTTCCACAGTTTAAGAAGGTGTCGAACGTATGCCTGACAGCGAACGGAAAAGTAGCACGTTTAACGCTCCATATGCAACGAAGGCGCAACAGTGACCCCCGAGGCGTCGGCCACGCCAAACCCGGACCAGAGTGCCGTGCTGTAAACAGTTCACACCGGGTGCTCTTTTGCCTTGTCAATTTCGATCTGCGTTCTCTATACTTGGAAAATTAACCTTGGTTAATTTCGGAGTGATATTTTGAAACCAAAAACGCATCGCGGACGGCTAAGCGCAGAGAACCTAAGGATCGCCATTGTGGCGAGCAGGTGGAATGATTTTCTAACGTCGAAACTGGTTGACGGAGCTCTCGATGGACTGGCCAGCCTGGGAGCTTCGGAAGATGCGGTTGAGGTCTTTATGGTGCCGGGCTCGTTCGAGCTGCCCCTGACGGCGAGAAAGCTTGCCGAAAGCGGCAATTTCGATGCAATAATAGCGTTGGGGGTCGTGATCCGCGGCGAGACGGCCCATTTTGATTATGTCGCGGGCGAAGCGGCAAAAGGAATTGGTCAGGTTTCGATGCAAACGGGCATACCGGTAATGTTCGGCGTTGTCACGGCCAATACCGTGGAGCAGGCTATAAACCGCTGCGGCGTTAAAGCCGGCAACAAAGGCTATGAAGCCGCTCTTGCCGCGGCCGAGCTTGCGAACCTGTTGGGCACGATCGAACAAAAGGGCAAGGAACCGGATCTGGAACAAAAGGCTTTTCCTCATGTCGTTTGATAAATCAGGCAAGAATACGGGTTCACGAAGAAAGGCCCGTGAGTGCTCCCTGCAGATGCTCTTTGCCGCTGACGTCGTCGGTGAGGACGGATTCTCCATCTCGGGCTACTGGGCTGAATTGGGCTTTGACGAGGTCCACAAAGGCGCCGGGGCCCTTGCCCTGGAATTCCGTGACGAGGTCGAAAAGCTTGCCGGAATATCCGAAGCCCTTCGCTCATGGATCAAGAAAGCGGACCCGACGGAAAAGGTCCGGAAACGCTCCGACTGGGCTCGCGGCCTGACCGCTTCGATCGAAGCCCTTCGTCGATCATTTATCGATCTGGTCAGGGATCTGGTAAACGCTCCCGGAGCACCGGACGATGCTTTAAAGGGACCGGCGGAAAAGGTCCGGCTCGAATTCGAGTCGCTCGTATCCGAACTCCACTCGCGTTTCAGCAGCGTCTCACATCTAACCTCGGAAGAACGATCGCCGTTTGCGGAACTCCGGTCCCAGGGAGACCAAACGCTCACTCGCCTGACGGACCACCTGATACCCGAGTTCTGCAAACTCATCGCCGCTGCCGGCGCTGCCCGTCCTTTCGCCGACAAACTGGTACGAGGGACCCGCGATAATCTGTCCACGATCGACGACCGAATCCGCACGCGGGCCGAACACTGGCGTATCGAGCGAATGGCGATCGTGGACCGGAACGTCTTGAGGCTGGCCGTTTACGAGTTCCTTTATGAAGACACGCCTCACACGGTCGTCATCAACGAGGGGCTGGAGATCGCCCGGCGATTCTCAACATTTGAGGCCACCCAGTTTATAAACGGTATACTCGATGCGATTCGTCTGGACCTTGAAAAGGAAGCCGGGCCCGAAGGGTCCAAGATTAAATCACAGACATCTTCCAAGTAGGACGATCGCCGTTTAAGCCTGGGTGTTGCGGTTGCCCGTCGGCTAGTGTTCTTCCCGTCAAGTCTACGCTTTTGCCCTCCTTTGCGATAGAATATCCTGTACAGCCATATCTGCGAGGTAACCAAAGAACGTGAGCCAGATCAATACGAGCGTTTCAGAAACGATTGCTGAAAATTTCGGCGCGAATGCAAGTTATGTCGAGGGACTGTTGTCAAGGTTCCGCACGGACAGGTCGTCGGTGGACGAATCATGGCAGGAGTATTTTGACGAACTGCTCAATGGTGCGGGTTCGGAACCGGTGACGGCAACCGAAAAACCCGCAGCCGCGACAGGATCCGCACCGCAACAGGCGAAATCGGCCGAACTCGTATCGGTTTCAGACGAAAACGCTAAGGCCCTGATAGGCGCTTCCAAAAAGATCGTTGAGAACATGGAGCAGAGCCTTTCGGTCCCGACGGCCACGTCGCTTCGGACCATGCCGGTGAAACTGCTCGAAGAAAACCGCGGCATCATCAATGCACATCTGAAGGCATCGGGCCGCGGAAAGGCATCGTTCACGCACATCATCGGCTGGGCGATCGTGCAGGCGGCGAAGGTTTACCCGCACATGAACCAGGGCTACGGCCTTGTCAACGGATCGCCAGCCCGGATCGAGAACGAGCACATCAACCTCGGGATCGCCATCGATATCCAGAAAAAGGACGGCACGCGGAACTTGCTGGTTCCGAATATCAAGAATTGCGAGTCGATGAACTTCGCCGAGTTTTTCGGGGTATATAATGAACAGGTGGCCAAGGCTCGCGACGGTAAATTGGAGATCGTCGATTTTCAGGGCACCACGATCTCGCTTACAAATCCGGGAACCATAGGCACGGTCGCCTCGAACCCGCGATTGATGGCCGGTCAGAGCGCGATCATCGCAACCGGTGCCATCGAATATCCCGCGGAGTATCAGGCGATGACGCCGGCCTCACTCTCTTCGCTGGGTATCAGTAAGACGATCACGCTGACCAGCACCTACGATCATCGCGTGATCCAGGGGGCCGAAAGCGGCCTGTTCCTGGCGCACATCCATGAATGCCTGGTTGGGCAGCACGGTTTTTACGATCAGGTTTTTGGGGACCTCGACATCAACTTCCCGCCGCTGAAATGGGCACAGGATTTCAACCCCTCGCTGCTCGGCGGCGACCGCTTCGCAGAACAGGCTGAAAAGCAGGCGAACGTGCTCCAGATGATCAATGCGTACAGAACCCGCGGGCACCTGTTGGCCGATATCGATCCGTTAAACATGACGGTTCACGACTCGTCCGAACTGGACCTTGAGCAGTTTGGACTGACCATCTGGGACCTCGACCGAGAGTTTATAACCGGCGGCCTTCATGGCGAAAGGACCGCAACGCTGCGACGCGTCCTTGAAATATTGCGGAACGCCTACTGCGGCAAAGTAGGCATCGAGTACCGCCATATTCAAAGCAAGATCGAAAAGGACTGGATCCGTACCCAGGTGCGGATGAACTTCGTGGATACCGAACCGCTCCCGGCCGAGACGCGCATCGAGCTTTTGCAGAAATTGATCGAAGCCGAGCAGTTCGAACAGTTTCTGCATAAGAAGTATCTCGGGCAGAAGCGCTTCTCGCTCGAGGGCTGTGAAACGGTCATCCCCATGCTGGACCAACTTGTCGAAGGGGCCTCGGCACGCGGCGTCGATGAGATCTATATGGGCATGGCCCACCGCGGCCGGCTGAACGTGCTTGCGAACATTGTGGGCGATTCGGAAACCGGAGACATGGCCGCTCGGATATTGTCGGTCTTTGAAGGAACAACCCATCCATCATTTCCCGCCGACGAAGGCGACGTTAAATACCACCAGGGAGCAGTAGGGCACCGCACTACCAAGGCCGGAAGACAGATCAGGATCGAGCTTTCAAGTAACCCTAGCCATCTTGAGTTCGTGAACCCGGTGGTTGAGGGCATGGTACGCGGCAAGCAGGACGACCTGCGAAATGGTGAGCAAAAAACGCGGGAAGAGGTCATTGACCTGGTTTTGCCGGTACTGCTTCACGGCGATGCCGCTTTTGCCGGCCAGGGCATCGTAATGGAAACCCTCCAGCTTGCTAACCTGCCGGGCTACCGCACGGGCGGCACTATCCACATTGTCATCAACAATCAGATCGGCTTCACGACCGGTGTCGAAAACGCGCGGAGCTCGATCTATTCGACCGATGCCGCCCAGATAACACAAACGCCGATTTTCCATATAAACGGCGATGATCCTGAGGCCGCATTTCGGGTTATCCAGATTGCGCTCGATTACCGGACCAAGTTTGACAAGGATGTGGTGCTGGACCTGGTCGGGTTCCGCCGCCTCGGCCACAACGAAGGTGACGAGCCAAGTTATACCCAGCCGGTGATGTACGCGCGTGTTAAGGCACATCCCGGCACGCGGCATCTTTACGCTCAAAGATTGATCCGTGACAACGTGATCACCGAGGACGGCCTAGCCGCATTGACCGATAAGGTGATCGAAAAGTACGAAGGCATCCAAACGCGGACCAAGGAGATGGCCGCCGAAAAGCCAAAAAGGGCCGCACTGGCACCAGCCATCGTTGAGGAAGACGGTTCGGCGATGCTGGATACCGGCGCTGACGAATCGGTCCTCAAAACCGCGGCTGATAAAGTTTCGCTTGTCCCGGAAGGATTTCACATCAACCCAAAGATGGTTGGACAACTTGCCCGCCGGGCCAAAATGGGTGATGGCGAGCTGCCTATGGATTGGGGATTCGCTGAAGCAATGGCGATCGGCTCGCTTGTCCTTGAAGGCGTTCCAATTCGCCTAAGCGGCCAGGATTCGGGGCGCGGAACCTTCTCGCAGCGGCACGCCTCGATGTACGACACGATTACGGGTGAGCGTTGGTCGCCGCTCACTGAACTGCGAAACGAGCAGAACCCGAAGGCCCGATTCTATGTCTACGACAGCAGCCTGAGCGAATCGGGCGTACTCGGATTTGAGTACGGCTACTCGATGAAGTGCCAGGACGACCTGGTAATGTGGGAGGCACAGTTCGGCGATTTCGCCAACGGCGCTCAGGTGATAATCGACCAGTATATCGCCGCTTCCGAAGATAAATGGGGCCAGAAATGCCGGCTGGTAATGCTCCTCCCGCACGGCTACGAGGGGCAGGGGCCTGAACATTCATCGGCCCGGCTTGAGAGGTTTTTGCAGCTTTGTGCCGAGAACAACCTGCAGGTCTGCTACCCGACTACACCTGCTCAGTATTTCCACCTGCTTAGGCGCCAGGTAAAGCAGGAGGTCCGACGGCCGCTGGTCGTGATGACGCCAAAGAGCCTTCTTCGTCTGCCTGCGGCAAGCTCGACTATGGACCAGCTTGTCGAAGGCGGGTTCCAGCCGGTCATTGATGACGCAAGTGTCGCGGACAGGTCCGCTGTGGAACGTGTAGTTCTTTGCAGCGGCAAGGTTTTCTATGACCTTGACGCTTTCCGCGAGGCATCGACGGACAACAGGGTTTCCCTGGTTCGCCTTGAGCAGTTCTACCCATTCCCGGCCGCGCGACTCAAGGAAGTGCTTGCATCCTACCCAAATGCGGCCCAGCTTTTCTGGACGCAGGAAGAACCGCAAAACATGGGCGGCTGGACCTTCGTCGAGGATCGTCTGCGAGAGTTGACGCCGGAGCGTATCGAGCTTCGTTATGTCGGCCGTGTTCCGTCGGCTTCGCCGGCGACTGGCTCATACGCGGTTCATGAACTGGAGCAAAAACAGCTGGTCACCGAGGCAATGGCGATCGTCACGGATGAGGTATCGTCCGCCGCCGGATCCGATAGCTCGGGAAAACCTGCCCCGGCCGGTGCATAGGCCGGGCTGGAACGCCCTTCGATAGTTATCCGCCCTTTTCTGGTAATAAACAGCATCTAAACTCCCGGAACGGTAAGGTATGCCCCAAAACCGATCGCAAAACTCGAAGTTATTTCTACTTCCGGTGATCCTTGCCGGATTGCTTTTCTCCGCATGCGGCGGCGAGAGGATCGCCTTTCAGCGGGCAGACGCACAGGACCGGCCGGAGCCGACACCCACTCCGGATCGTACCGATACGATCACGATCGCTGCGGTCGGCGACATTATGCTCGCATCGCCGTACCCGAATGATACACGGATGCCGCCGCATGATGGTGCCGGTATGCTTGATGCGGTGACTCCGGTCCTCTCGTCGGCCGACATTACATTCGGCAATATGGAAGGCCCGATCATTGACGGCGGTACTTCCGAGAAATGCAAGCCGCCGAAACCGCCCCCACCCGGCAAAAAGCCCGAACCGATCCGCTGCTTTGCCTTCAGGATGCCAACGCGCTACGCCCGATATCTGAAGGAGGCTGGGTTCGATGTGATGAGCCTCGCCAACAATCATGCCTCTGATTTCGGCGCTCCGGGCCGTTCAAGTACCAGGAAAACGCTTGACGACATGGGGATCAAGCATGCCGGCAGCGATAGGTACCGATTTCCAACGACATACCTTGAAGCGAAAGGCAGAAAGATCGCATTCATCGGATTCGCCCACAACAGCATTTCCCCGAATGTCAACGAACTGACGGCCGCCCGGCGGTTGGTCTCGCAGGCGGCAAAGAACGCGGACATCGTAGTTGTTTCGTTCCATGGCGGGGCCGAAGGCATCGCGCATCAGCACGTGCCGAGGGCTACCGAGCTTTACGCCGGGGAAAAGCGCGGCAACCTTCCTCTGTTTGCCCACACGGTGATCGACGCTGGGGCCGACCTCGTGCTCGGCCATGGCCCCCACGTCCTGCGCGGAATGGAGATCTATAAGGGCCGATTGATCGCATACAGTTTGGGCAATTTTGCGACTTACGGCTGGTTCAAGCTCGAAGATGCCACGGCATTGACCGCCGTCCTCGAAATAAATCTGGCTCCCGACGGCAGATTCATCGACGGCAAACTCCACGCCGGCCTGCAGGAACGCGGCGGCATTCCCGTGCTCGATCCATCCGGGGCGGCTGTCAAGAAGATCAGATCGTTATCTGAGATCGATTTCCGGAGCACAGCTCCGAGAATTACTGACGACGGAACTGTTTCACCCGGGTAGCCGGGATTTGGGGCCGGTGCAATCGCAATCAGTTCTCCTGGGGCTGTCCGAATCAGATCTAATTCGACTCTTTCGCCTTCTTCCTTTCTTCCTTTTCCCTTTCCTTCTCAAAGCGCTGGACAAGGCGCGACGCGTGATTGCGGGCGATGAGCGGGATGCTTTCGTCGTTGGCGAGTTCCCGGAGAAACGGTTCGAGTTGGTCGGGATCTGATATCTCGTTCCTTCGAACCAGCGAATCGAGAGTGTCAAACAAGCGTGGGGCCTCAAGCGGTTGGTTCGCGCGCGACAGTTTGATGTCGAACACCCAGATGTATTGGTTACCTAGTTTTCGGTACTCATCCATCAGGGCTTTCGCAAACTTATTTGTCGTATAGTTGAACGTCACTTCGCGCGAATTGCTGCCCGTGTTGTACGCAAATTTAATATTCCCGAGATGCGAAAAGTCTTTCTCGTACTGATAGTTTTCATCCGAGCTAAGAAAGTTCAGGGCCGCGAGCGCGGCATTGATGTTCCCGAGCGCTTTCGGTGAAACTCGTATCGGGTCCGTGATCAGTTCCTCACTGTCTTTTTTCCGAAACGAGATGGTGCCGCTGCCGTTCTCATCATGTTCTATGGCGATCCATCCAATGACAAAATTTGGCTGCGAAAACTCGTACTTATATGAGGACGTACTCGCCGATGCCGGCCGAATGGTCGCGGCCGATACGGATTCGTTGTCCGGGCGTTGATTTCGTTTGCCCGGCGGCGGCGTTGCATCCGGCACCGCCGATGCGGCGGGCGGGGACCTCTTAACCGCCGGTTTCCGCTTGCGCGTTTGCGCGCTTGCGGAGCCGGTCAATACGGCAGCGGCAAAAACCAAGAGGACTAATTTTCGGATCGGATGCATCATTCAACAAAAATGGCTATCGGGCAGCAATACCGGACTATCGGGTTGTTAGATGAACGATCGGCGAAGATGGTTTATCAGGGCAGATCATAGGGCGGCTATTCGAAGCGGACCGAAACGACCTTTGACACACCGGCTTCCTGCATCGTTACGCCGTAGAGGGCCCGAGCGGCTTCCATGGTCCGCTTGTTATGAGTGATCACGATAAACTGAGTCTTTTCGGACATTTCCGCGATCTTGTTAACAAAGCGGCCAACATTTGCATCATCAAGCGGCGCGTCCACCTCATCGAGCAGGCAGAACGGCGATGGCCGATACCTGAAAATGGCAAGGACCAGAGCGATCGCGGTCATCGCCTTTTCTCCACCGGATAAGAGCAGAATGTTCTGCAGCCGTTTGCCGGGAGGCTGGGCGACGACCTCGATCCCGGCTTCGAGGATATCCTCAGCCTCAAGCAGGGTCATTTCCCCACGGCCGCCGCCGAAAAGTTCGGCGAAAAACTGCGTAAAATTCTTATTGATCGCCTCGAACGCATCCTTGAAGCGGGCACGCGACCGAACTTTTATCTCGCGAAGGGCCTCTTCGGCAGACTCGATGCTGTCGATGATGTCCTGCCGCTGCGAGGTGAGAAAATCGAGCCGCTCTTCTGCTTCGGCCAGTTCCTCGACCGCCAGCATATTGATCGCCCCGAACCCTTCCAACCGTTGACGCTGCTCTTCAGCCAGCGAACGGGCGGCGGACAGGTCAAATTCCTCGGCCACTTCCTGTTCGTCCACGATCTCGGCAAGCGGCTGATTCAATTCATGAACGCACTTCTCGTTCAGGTTTCGCAGTTCGGTCAACGCTTCGGTTTGCCGGACCTCGATCGAGCTTCGGGCATTTATCGCCTCAGCGGCGCGGCGGTTCAGTTCCGCCAACTCGTTGCTTGCCTCATCGGCCGCGGCACGAGCGGCGTCGAGTTCGCCGATCGACTTTTCGAGCTGCTCCCTTTCGGCGCCGATCTGCGTATCGGAATTCGCTATCTGCCCGGCGATCTGTGAAACGGACTCACGGACGCGGCGAATCTTTTCCGTCGTTTCGACAGACTCGAGATTCTGCAGGCTCAACCGGTTCTCGAGATCGCTTCGCTCATTTTCCAGGCGGCGAAGTGCGTATTGCACCGACTTGCGGCGCTCGCTGGACGTGGCGGCGAGCGTCCGTTTTTCGCTGACGACCGCGGCGTCGGCTTCAGCCTCTGTCCTGGCTGAACTCAGTTCGCTGACTATTCCTTCGACCTCGTCCGCGGCCGACATCCGCAGCTTTTCGGCCTGGGCCTCGCCCGCGTCGGCATCCGCCAGCCGGCCCTGAAGCTGCTCGGCCTCACCCGCAAGTTGGTCAAGCTCGGCCAGCACAACGGTCCGGTGCCTGTTCGCCCGATCGATCTCCTGGCGATTGGCCCTTTCCTGCATTTCGAGGGTGACCAGACCGCGTTCCACCTTGATGATCAACGACTGCAGATCAACTGTCTTTTCTTCCTGCTCGACAAGTGCACGACGGTCTTTTTCAACCTCCGTTTCGGCCGCTGCGATCTTTTTCGCCAGCTTGTCGACCGCTTGCCCGAGGCCCGAAAGCTCACGTTTAAATGCGAGCAGCGAAGCATTCTTTTCTTCGGTAGTCGCGGAACCCGCAACGAAAAGCCGGCCGCCGACTGAAATTCCGCCTCTTGGGTCGATCAGGATCTGGCCATCGCTGCCGCTGCGCGAACTCAGATCGTCCACCAATTCTGCCGACATCTCTCGCGGAAAAACATCGCGGAGCGTTTCGATCAGTCGCCCCGAAGCACCAAGTCTGCCGGCGATCGAGGGGTCGGACCCAGATGGTAGGGCCGCTCCCTCAAGGTCCTTTTTGGCAATGACCAGCGTAGAAACGCGGCCGACCTTATTATCCCGCGCCCATGCGGAAACTTTTGACGCGTCCGATCCCGAACTGACCAAAACCGTCTGAAGATAAGGCCCGAAGAGCATTTCAACCGCCGTCTCCGCCGCCTCATCCACGGACAGAAAGTCCGCTAGAACGCCGAGCGGTTTTACCCCGATCTTTGCCTGTTCGGCGAACAACTTCTGCACCTGCGGGAAATAGACCGCCCGCTTCTCTTCAAGCTCGTGCAGCGTTTCGAGCCGATTCTTCTTGCGGGAATGCTCCTCGTTCACCATCCGAAGGGCACCCTCGGACGTTCGAAGCGTTTCTCGCGCGCTGACCGCCGCTGCCAACACCACCGTCTTTTCGGCATCGAGTCCGCCGAGCTTTTCACGCTCGGACGCGACCTCGTGTTCGAGCCGCGCCGCCTCGTTCTCGTGGTCCGTGATCGACTGTTCCGCCCTGTCGCGTTCGCTGGCCAGGCCATTCCGGCGTTCATCCAGCCGCTCCGCATTGAGTGTCAATTGCCGCCGGAGTTCATCGAACCGCTCGATGGCGGCGGTGTGCTGGATCAGCGTGCCCCGAACAGCTTCAAGTCGTTCTTCGACCGTCTTGACGCCCTCGACCTTTTCAGCCCATTGCTTTTCGGCCTCGATCAAAAGCGAACGTGAGGCATCGGCCTCGGCGGTCTCTTTCTCCTCATCGATCTTCAGCCTCTCCACTTCCGAATCGATCAGGCTGATGCGCTCTTCAACCGCCTCGTTCTCGACGCGTATCGATTCAACGCGGTTATTCAAGGCCACGATCTGCTCCGACTGATACCGATGCTCTCGGTCGGCCCGGTCGCGTTCGAGGGCATTGTTGGCATGCTCGCGACGCACGGCGGCGAGCGATTCCTCGGCCCGCCGGGCATTCTCAGTCGCTTCGCGGAACCCAACCTCGCGTTTTGCAACCGTTTGGGCCGAATCCTTTTCGGCCGCTACCGCCTGGTCCAGTTCCTGCTTTAACTGCTCGATCAGCGTCGAGTAGTGCCGCCCCTCCGCCGCGAACAACTCACGCAAGCGGATCCGAAACTCTTCCTGCAACGCTATGAAGCGCCGGGTTTTGCCGGCCTGCCGGCGAAGCGAATTTGCCTGCTTATCGATCTCCGAGACAATGTCGGAAATGCGCGAAAGGTTTGATTTGGCGGACTCAAGCCGCGATTCAGCCGCACGCTGACGGGTGCGGAACTTCGAAATGCCTGCCGCTTCCTCGATCAGCGATCGCCGATCGGACGGTTTGGCCGAAAGTATCTGGCCGATACGGCCCTGCTCGACGATCGCGTAATGCGCTCCCGACAAACCGGTACCGGCAAAAAGGTCCTGAATATCGCGCAGGCGGCAACTGCGGCCATTCAACTGATATTCGCTTTCGCCCGATAAATACAGCCGTCGTGTGACAGAAACGGCCTCGCCCGGAGAGAAATCCAGAGCGACAGAACGCGGCCGCCAGTGGCGTTTCGTTTTCACGGCCCGTTCAACGGTCTGGACGGAGCCGACCTGAGCGGCCCTTACCAATGCTACCGATTCTTCTTCCGCATCGGCGTGAAAACCGTTCCCATTCGTATCGATCGTTTCGGCCGAAACCTCGATCACCTCGACGGGTTCAACTTCGGCCTCTTCGGCCTCCAGGGCCGCAACATCTACGGCTTTTTCGTCGATCTCGCTCAAAGCCTCGTCGATGTCATGCAGCTCTTCCTCATCGGGATCGCCCGCATTCTCGTCGCGGACCATATGCAGGACCACCTCGGCCATGCCGCCTGGTCTGCGGTCCCGCGAGCCCTGAAAGATAACATCCTTCATCTCGCCGCCGCGCAAGCTTTTGGCGCGCTGCTCGCCGAGCACCCACGAGATGCAGTCGGACACATTCGACTTGCCGCACCCGTTCGGGCCGACAACGGCTGTTATGCCATTGCCCGTGAACACGATCTCAGTGTAATCGGCGAAGGATTTGAAGCCTGTAATTTCCAGGCGCTGGAGCTTAAACATTCTATAGTGCCGTCAGTGGGCAAGGGACACTATATTTTGGGTTAACAAGGATTTTAAGTCAATACTCAAACGGAGGGCGGACGGCCCGTCCGCCCCTCAAACCGCGAAGTAACCAGGCGGCGAACCTGCAAAGGATCCAAACGGACGGGCCGTCCGCACTCCGGTTACATTAGTTCTTCGCTTACGTTACGAAGACCTTGTTTTTCGGCCCGTTCATTGTCGAGTTCGGTGAGTACGTCGAGGAGGAAATTGGTATTGCTTGTGACGGGAATAACGACGGGAAATTCGTGGTCGGACGTAGTGAATTCGAAGGTCCCGCTGCTGATCTCGATTATCTCGCGGAATGCGGCGACGCCATTGTGGCCGTTACATTCGGCGTCGACGATCTTTCCTTCATTGAACGAGACGTTGCCGAGATGCATCTCGGATTTGATCACCAAAAGCCCGGTCATCTTGCCGCTTTCGATCACCTGAACCGCGTCGAAAATGCTCACGTACGCCAGGTTTCCGGCAAATGTCACGTCTGTGCGTACCTTCTGCGGCGACTTATCGCGATTTACCGCAAACTCCGGTCGCCGGGCACGCCGGATCGCCTCGAGGCCGGGGGCGACCGAAATGCGGGGATCGAGCAGTTTTGCTTCCTGCAAACGGTCGTAGGCAAGATCGAAATCCTCGCGTGCGATGTAGAGGCTGACCAACGCAAGGCACTGCTTGGCCGCTTCCGTTAAATTCTTTTGTTTAATGCAGATATCCCGCATCTTCTCGCGCAGCGGTATCGACCGCGGGCTGCGCTCGATCGCCTCGCGAAGCAGAGCGTGGGCCTTTTCGGGCGAGCTGTATTTTACGAAAAGGTCGGCGTCAAGCAGGACGGATTCGATCGAAACTTCCGAAACCGGCACACCGGGCCTATCTGCGACTTGGTTCATAGGCGGGTGAACAAAGATGTTCAACAGTTTAAAACTACCATATTTGGCCCAGTCAAGTCATCACCTTTTTTGGCGAGATTCCCGCAAAATGCCCTCACGAGAAAGGGCGGTCCGCCGCGTTCGAGTGCGGGCCTTTGGATGCGTGCAAAAAAAAATCTTTAGTTCATAAGAATTTTCCGTAAGGAATCCGGGAAAAAGTCAATATATGTTAGGCAGGGGTTCCGAGAGCGGACGAAAGGCTTAACGAGGAACAATTCCTCAGGAAGGCCGACACCTGTTGACTCTTGATACAACCTAAAGATCGCGCGGCCTCTCCACGCCGTGCCGCATGGACGGCACTAAAACGATTGCCGCGCAGCCGCTCCCACGGCGAACGCTGACGGGACGGGTCGGTGAGAGCAGGAAAGCCTGTTTGGCACCGGCCCCGGTCGGCGAAGTTCTCGGATTCGGAAACAAAGTTGATCTTCCACGAAAGAGGGCGTCACCGCAAAACAGCGTGACGCCCAATTTTCTAACATCTGAGCTATTCCTAAAAATCGAACCGAATGCCCAGTCGCAGCCGCCTTGGCCGGTAGGTGCGGGTTGGGACCAGGAAGCGTTCGCGTGCCCGGGCCTGTATGTCCCGGTCGCTTTCACTCGCATTATCGCCTCGGAGGTCGGCTCGGTTAAGGTCGGCGAAATCGATAAAGTTGGACCCAAAACTAAACACCGTCATATTCAGGATGTTGCCAAGTTGGATCGAAGGCCTAAGCCGAAAACGCTCGGTAAACTTGAACTCACGCGTAATGTTCAGATCAAAAATGTAATAGCGCGGCCCCTTGCCGGCATTTCGAGAGAGGTCCCCGGGGCTTCCTATCGGGGCGAGCGAGAACTGATTTGCGAGATCGCCCGGATACGAACTGCTGTACGGCCGCCAGCCGACCTCGCCGAGGCTGCCGTTAAAGTTTGGCCGGTCGTTGCTGATGTCATCGAGATTGCGGTCATTGCCGCCGATCGAAAGATTGAACGGAGCGCTCGAACCGAAACGAAAGATCGGCGAAAGCCGCAGTTTCCCAAGCCAGTCAGGCGTGTAGAATGTGCCCGAAAAGGCGACGCGATGTCGACGATCAAGCAGGCTGCGCGTCCATTCGCGGGAAAAGTCGCCGGGAAGAGTTGCCTCGGATGTGTTGACGACGCCGTCATCCTTAAGGCTCGCCAGCGTATAGACAAACCGCATCGATCCGCCAAACCCTCGCCCGAATCTGGCGTACCGCCGTCGAAGCTCGAACGTGGCCCCGATATAGCGGCTGTTGCCGATCGACGCGACACGCTCCATCTGCTCATTCAAGCCCTGACGGATCGGACGAAAGCCTTGTATTGCATTCAAGGCCCGGCATATCGGGCTCGAGGTGGGCGAGTTACAGGTATCGTTGTTGTTTTGAGAATTGAGGTTTACGATCGTGTTGCCGCCCTCCACGCGCGTATCGGGGTCGGTGGGCAGGCCAAGCTCGAAGCGGGTCGTGCCCGTGCTTATGCCAAGCAGATAATCCGTCCACGATATCTGCCCGTCGCCGCTCAGATCACTCAGGCCGGAAGGGAGGGCCGGAGCGTTCGGGTTGTATTCACGCCAAAGATGGGCCGTTTTGTTCCAGGTGAAGTTGGTCTCGAACACGAGCCCTTTCGCCAGCTCGCGCTCAAAACCGATGTTGAACTGATAGCTTTCCGGTATGTTGATTCCGTCCTCGATGCTCCGGAACGCCTCGCCGCCGCGCGAGAGCTGTTCGACGGTAAAGCTTTGGTTCGCGTTGACGGGAACCATCGTGTCCAGCGTCAGCCGGTTTGGAAACTGCGTGCTGAGAAAGCTTCGTATCACCGAAGACGTGACCTGCGTACCGGCCGGAACATTCACACTGCCCGAATCGAACCGCAGTTCCTGCTCGCCGGAGGTAAAATCGTCGATCGTCCGAAGGAGAACACGGTTATAGAAAAGCCCCGCGCCGAAACGTACAACCGTCTTTTCGCTCTTGCCAAACGGGTTCCAGGCGACTGAGAACCGGGGGCCGAAGTTGTCTGTGTCATCCACGACCGATTCCCGCTCATACCTTAGGCCAAACCCGAAAGTAAGGCCGGGACGCGCCCGCCAATCATCGTGTACAAACAGGCCGAGATAATCATTTTTGACCTTGGACTCAGTGTTGAAATTTTGCGAGAAGAAAGAGACGGAGTTCTGATTAAAAAAGAAGAAGTTCGAAAACCGGTATGTACCGGTGACGTCAAACCGGTCAATATATTGTGAATCAACACGCATAAAGTCGCCGCCAAACTTCAACGCGTGGTTTCCGGCAATGTAGGTCAGCGTGTCCTGGATCTGCCATCGGTCTTCGATCCGATCGCTCGATCCAGAGGTTGAGGCGCTGTAGATCTGCGTCGCGTTCGAGGTTTCGTCTGGTGCACGAAACCCGCTGATCAGAACAACGGGAGCATCGGCGCCGGAGCTCGGGGTCGCATTAGGACGAAGCCGTGAGTACTGAAATCGGGCCTGGTTCACGATGCGGGAGCTCGCGACAAGATTGTGAGTGACATTGAATGCATCGGTATCACGCACGCGCCCGATCAGGGCGTCGGCAAGGCGATTGGTCCCGCTGAACTGACGGAGGTCGTTGGAACGCCCCAACTGAAAACCGAACGTGAACGAGTTCGCCTGGTTCGCGGTCCAATCGGCCCGTGTTGAAAAAAGATGCTTCGTCGCGGGCGTGTCGGCAAACGCGATGTACGGCGCAACGAGAATGAAGTTCGACCCGGTGTTTGAACGTATCGCCCGGTCGGGATGAGTCGGGGCCGGCAGTTGAAAACTCGACTGATTGTCCACTGGAACGTAGACATCAATGATCGTATCCTCCTGGATCTTGTCGTACTCGTAGGCCGAAAAGAAGAACAATTTGTCCCTCACGATGGGCCCGCCAAACGTGAGCCCCGGATTGTAATTCGTAAACGGCGGCCGTTCGATTCCCCTTCGATTATTGTTCCATGTATTCGCGTTAAGATTGTCGTCGCGGAAATACATAAACGCCCGTCCGCGAAATCGGTTCGAGCCCGATCTCGTCCTGAGGTTCACGCGCCCACCGGACGCTCGGCCGTACTCCGCCGAGAATTGATTTGTGACCACCTGGACCTCGGCAACCGCATCGAGCGACGGCTGGAAGCGAAACCCGGCGGTCCGATCGTCGTTATTGTCCAATCCATCGACCGTGAGATTGTTCGAATAAGCCGCACCGCCCGACAGAGCAAAGGTGCCTGCCTCCTCGGGAGTAGTGCCGGGAATGCTGTCGCCGCGGGTACCCCGGTCGTCCGACAGATCGCGTGTGGAGAGAGGCTCTTCGGTCACACCGCCGAGCGTGAAAACAAGGTCCAGCGCATCGCGCGATACATTCGGCAGCTCCTCGATCTCGCGTTCGGTGACAGTTCCGCCGACAATCGTCCGCGTCGTATCAACCGCGGGAGCGTCGTCTTCGGACACGGTTACATCCGTTTGTGCCTGTATATCCGCCGGGGACAATTGCAGGTCCAGTCTGACGTTCTGCCCGGAGACGGTTTGCAGATCGGCCCGCTCCCGGGTGCCAAAGCCTGATTGGGACACTCTTACCCGATAGACGCCGGGCCGCAATTCGATGAACCGGTAGCGGCCATCGTTATCCGTCACGGCACTTCGCTCGGTGCCTGTTTCGGTATGCGTTGCGGCGACGGATGCCCCGGCAATGGCAAGGCCGTTGGGATCGGTGATCCGGCCGCTGATAGTGACGTCGTCAAGGTCCTGCGCGGATACGGAAAGAACCAGGAAGAACGCAAAGATCGGGAGCAAAGAAAGCATGAGCCTTCCAAAGCGGGTTGTCATCAGGTTACTCCAAAAAGGTGATGTATTATCGAACTATCGAGCTATTGTGCCTGTTGGCCGAAGGATTGTAAAGATGCTGCGGGAGCATCGGGCGTCGCAGTTTGCCGCGGCTATTAGACCGGGATCCCGCACCGTTTCTCCACCGTTCTCCCGTGAGTTCCGCGTCTAGTCCTCGCCATGTTCGATCTCAACGTACTGCACTCGGCGAACACGGGAGATGGGGATGAGGGCATCGGTCTGGTTAAAGCTCTGAACGTGCTGCGAGAATTCGCCGGCGTGTGCCTTCAGGTAATCGAAAAAACGCTCGAATTCCTGCTGCATCGCATCCATTTTCTCGCGCATATTGAGGATGATCTCAACACCGGCGAGGTTCACGCCGAGGTCGCGGGTGAGCGAGAGCACTATCTCGAGGCGTTCAAGGTCGGCATCCTCAAAAAGACGTGTGTTCCCCTCGGAACGCGATGGTTTCAACAGGCCTTCGCGTTCATAGAGCCGCAGCGTTTGCGGGTGGATGTCGTACATCTCCGCCACGGCACTGATGGTGTATGTTTTGGCCCGTTTTTTCATCTGCAATTTTCGATTTGCGGAACCTACTAACTTACCGGCTGCGAGATCCGGTTAACCTAGATCAAGGGACGTCCGCCAAGCTGGTTCGATCGCATATCGCAAATCTTAAATCGAAATTCAATCCAATCCCATCGCTTTTCTGGCGTTCTCAGGATTCAGTTTTTCAAACTGCTTCAATACTCCCTTGGTTTCTTCGGAAATAACGCGCGGAAGCGTAATTTTTACCTCGACGAACTGATCGCCGCGAAGATTGGGATTCCTGAGGCTCGGAAATCCGCGCTCACGCAGCCGGAACTTCTGGCCGGATTCGGTGCCGGCCGGAATTTTTAGCTGCGCCTTGCCCTCGACCGTTGGAACCTCTATCTTGGCCCCAAGCGCGGCTTCGGGGACGCTTATCGGCACCGTAACGTAAATGTTATCGCCCTTTCGGGTAAAGAACTTGTGCTTGCCGATGTTGGTCAAAATAAAAAGGTCTCCTGGCTCCGCTCCCAAGCGGCCTCCGTGGCCCTTCTTGGGAATGCGGACACGCGAACCGGTATCGACACCAGCCGGGATCTTTATCTTCACCTGCTCGGTCTTTGGCGTGACGCCTTTGCCGTGGCAAAGAGAACAGGGAGAGCGTCTTCGCCCCGTGCCCTCACAATCGGGACATACTTGCGAGAACTGAAGCCGGCCCCCGGAGCGCATCACCTGGCCCGTTCCGCTGCATGTCGAGCAGGTGACGACCGGGCCGCCCGTATCGCCAGCTCCCTGACAACGCGAGCACTGCTCGGACCGGTTGACCGTGATGTTCGTCGTTAACCCCGAAAATGATTCCTCGAAACTCAAGGCCAGGGGCATCTCTATATCGCGGCCGCGTTTTGGAATTGCCCTCGGCGGTTCAGGCTCGGCTCGAACTCCGCCGCCGCTGCCGCCAAATAGATCGGAAAAGATATCGCGGAAACTCGAGGACGAACTGTCCGACGTTCGTGAGCCGCCAGAAAAATCGAAGCCCGAAAAATCGAATCCGCCCGGCCCCGCTCCGCCCGCCGCCGCACCTGCGCCAAACGGCGAATCGGGGTCGAGATTGTCGTTGTAATAGCCAAAGCGGTCGAAAACCTTTCGTTTCTTAGCGTCGGAAAGAACGTCATAGGCCTCCTGGACCTCTTTGAACTTTTCCTCGGCAACCTTGTCGTTCGGATTAACGTCCGGATGAAATTTGCGCGCCAAACGACGGTACGATTTTTTTATCTCGTCCGCTTTCGCGTCCTTCT
The DNA here is from genome assembly GCA_050250045.1 of Pyrinomonadaceae bacterium. Lineage (GTDB taxonomy): Bacteria > Acidobacteriota > Blastocatellia > Pyrinomonadales > Pyrinomonadaceae > OLB17. Next base: position 112,153 of record JBFWPK010000005.1, read on the forward strand.
TTACACCAAGGATTTGGTAATAGTCTTTTTTTGCCACTTATTCGTCGAATCCAAACGCGAATTTGATCGCGTCGAACACCTCGGTCATCTTCCCGGACTCAAGATGAGTCAGATAGCTTTTGAACTTCTCTTTTGAGACAGTCTGTATGTGATCGACATTGATGACGCAGGGCCTCGGCATTCCGTCGCTTTCATCCAGCCAAACGGTTGTCGCGTTATCACGCATTGCCGAAGTAATCGGAACAACAGTTATCGAAGTTAACAGCGGTATCGCTGAATTGCGGGTAATGATAAGAGCTGGGCGAAGTTTGTCAGGTTCCTTGAATTTGATCCAGTAAATATCCCCCTTTACCATTCGTCACCCCATTCCTGAATTTCTTCCCATTCCTTAAATTCTTCAATCTCCTTTTGCGACTGAGGAAATTGGCGGTAGCTTTCCTGAAACCTGCGGACCTTTTCCTCGATTGACTCTTTTCGAAGGCCATTACGCAATATCTCATTAACCAGTTCATATCGCGATTTTTTCGAACTCGCGGCGAGCTGATCTATCTCGGGAAGGATCGATTCGTCTACTTCGATCTGCACACTCATAAAATGATGGAAAATGGCCGAGTATGAGCGGCTACTTTAATTTCGCCGCTCATCCTTTTATAACACAGCCTCGCTACTTCTTCTCGTCCTCGACATCGACATACTCAGCGTCGATCACATTATCGTCCGAGCCTGAGGCTGTACTGCCTTCTGCCCCCGCTGAGGCCGATGATGCCTGCTCGCCGGCCTGACCCTCATCGCCGCCCGGAGCACTGGCCGTCTGGCTGTAGAGCACCTCGGCCAGCTTGTGCGAGGCCGTTTGCAGCCGCTCGAACGCATTGTTCATCGCGTCCGGATCGGTTCCGCCGAGTGCGGTTTTCGAGTCGGAGATCGCGGTGTCGATCTCGCCCGCGGCCGCCGAATCAAGCTTATCGCGATTCTCGGACAGTGTCTTTTCCACGCTGTACACGAGGCCGTCCAGACGGTTGCGTGCCTCGATCTCGGCTTTCTTCTTCTCGTCGTCCGCCGAATGCGATTCCGCGTCCTTCATCATCTTGTCGATCTCTTCCTTCGACAGGCCGCTCGAGGCAGTGATCGTGATCTTCTGCTCGCGGCCGGTGCCGACGTCCTTCGCCGAGACGTTCACGATGCCGTTGGCGTCGATGTCGAAGGTTACTTCGACCTGGGGCACGCCGCGCGGTGCGGGCGGAATGCCGACAAGATGAAACTTGCCGAGCGTCTTGTTATCACCGGCCATGGGCCGCTCACCCTGCAGGACATGAACCTCGACGCTCGTCTGATTGTCAGAGGCGGTCGAGAATATCTCCGACTTGCGGGTCGGGATCGTGGTGTTGCGCGCGATCATCTGTGTCATCACGCCGCCGAGAGTCTCGATACCTAGGGTCAGCGGAGTAACGTCCAGAAGCAGGATGTCGGTCTTTTCACCACCCAGGACCCCGGCCTGAACAGCCGCGCCGAGAGCGACGACCTCGTCCGGGTTCACCGACTTGTTCGGCTCTTTCCCGAAGAAGCCTTTGACCATCTCCTGCACCTTCGGAATGCGTGTCGAACCGCCGACAAGGACGATCTCTTCAATATCCTTCGGCTCCAATCCGGCATCCTTGATCGCCTGCTCGACGGGCGGCATCAGCTTCTTCAACACCGGCTCGACCAACGCCTCGAACTTCGCACGCGTCAGCTTCATCACCAGGTGCTTCGGCCCGGAAGCGTCGGCGGTGATGAACGGCAGGTTGATCTCGGTTTCCATCGCGCTCGACAGCTCAACCTTTGCCTTTTCGGCGGCTTCCTTCAACCGCTGGAGGGCCATTTTATCGTTGTGCAGGTCGATTCCCTGATCTTTCTTGAACTCGTCGATGATCCAGCCGACTAGAATTTCGTCCACATCATCTCCGCCGAGGTGCGTATCGCCATTCGTCGATTTCACCTCGACCACACCTTCACCGACCTCGAGTACCGAGATATCGAAAGTGCCGCCGCCAAAGTCGAACACCGCGATAACCTCGTCCTTCTTCTTGTCCAAACCGTACGCCAGCGCGGCCGCGGTCGGCTCGTTGACGATACGCAAAACTTCCAGCCCGGCAACCTTGCCCGCATCCTTCGTGGCCTGACGCTGAGCGTCGTTAAAGTAAGCCGGCACAGTAATTACAGCCTTTTCAACCTTTGAGCCGAGATAATCCTCAGCCGATTGCTTCAGCTTTTGCAGCACCATCGCCGCGACCTCGGGCGGGCTGTACTGCTTACCCTCGACGCTGATGCGGACATCACCGTTCGAGGCTTTTTCAACCTTATAGGGCACCTGCTTGATCTCGTCGCTGACCTCATCGAACTTGCGTCCCATGAACCGCTTGATCGAATAGAGCGTATTCTCCGGATTGGTCACGGCCTGACGCTTTGCGACCTGGCCGACCAGCCGGTTCCCGTCCTTTGTAAACGCGACCACCGACGGCGTAGTCCGTCCGCCTTCGGAATTTGTGATAACGACAGGCTCGCCACCTTCCATCACCGCAACTACCGAGTTGGTCGTTCCCAGATCGATACCTATGATTTTGCTCATCTAAGTTTCTCCAATTGTTTAAGATCGCTCGCTTATAAGTACATAAAATGACTTGAGCCTTGCTAGAGTATAAAGATTGAGTGAGTTATTGTCAACTTTATAATTTCACCTCGCAAATGGAGCGACGGACCTTGTTCGCCGCCCTCAAATCTGAGGGTTTGCTGAGAAACGCGAAACTAATGGATTTTCGGAGGCTTGTGTTCTGCGGCGGTATCGGAAAAGCCGCCCCAATTTGACGGCTTTCTGAAAGGGTATTACCCGCACGGCGCCATTGCGTTTGCTCTATTTTGTTATCCCGTTGCCGTCCAGGGCCGTGTAAACGTCGGTCGAGTATAGTCCGAGCCATTTGTCGGAATCAGGCGTGAGGAATATCTCGCTATAAACCCGGCTGTTGAATTGTTCGATATCGGATGTACGTCCGGCGTTCAGCCAGGTGTATAGCTGCATATGGTAAATAAAATCGTTCCGCGTGGTGTCGAGACCGACGAAGCTGCGAAGCCTCGTGATCATCTTGTTGAATTCGGCATCGGTTAGGCCTGTTTGGCGGCGAACGAACGATGTGCTCGCGTCGTCGAGCACGGGCATCGGCGAATAGAATGCGGCCAGTTTCTCCCAATCGCCAAAATAAAAGAACGGAGCGAGGCGAGTGAACGTATCGTAAACGCGAAGCAGCGAGATCTCATCCGTCACCGCCACTTTGGTAACGGCCCGGGGAGCGGCAGCAAAGGCGTCACCAAAGTTCGTGACAATATCGCCTTCAGCATTTCGAGGTTGAACCTTCGCCAGGGTCCCGACCCTTTCCCGCTTGTCTCGCAGTCGGTCAAAGCACAGCTTCCGATAGCGCAGCAGGGCAAGGTCCTGGATGCGCCGCTCCTTCCCATCGATCGCATCGTTTACCTGTTTCGCCTGGGTCAGGTATATCAGGAACGCCTTGGGACTATAAAGCCCGGGCAAAGCGTCGATGATCTCGCCGTCGTCATCCAGAATGTAATGGATAGAATTGCCCGTGATCGTCCGCTCGATCTTGCGGCCGTCACCGAAATCGATGGTGATTCGCGGAGCGGGGCGCACGGATTTCCAGTGGAGAATATAATTGTCGCTGAGGTACTTAGAAATTTCTCTGTTCGCGTAAAGAAGCGAGCGAAACAGCCGGCTGTTGGCACAGCTGAATTCTTCGTTCAGGTTGCCGAGCAAGCGGAGCGTCAGGATCGGCTTATCTGTTTTACTGGCGGCTTTCTTAGCTTCGTCGAAATCGGTGTACCAATACAATCCCGAAGCATAGGCGTCCTTCTGCATCGCGACCGCGTCGATCGCGGCGGCTATCTTTTGCCATCTTTCGGTTTCGATGCCTTTGACGCGAAACTCATCTATTTCCGCCGCATAGGTATCAAACAAGGCCTTTAATCCGTCCGGGCCGCTGTTTCGAAGGCTTTTGACGGCCTCGGCCGATTCGATATCGGTTCCGCTCACGGCCTTTTCCGCCAACGGCGAGAGGGCTTCTCCATTTGCGTGAACGGTTCCCGGCAAGATGAATGCAGCAATGACTAAAGTCAGGATCGCTGAGAATTTCATAGGCACCTCTCGGGGAAATATGTGGTTGGCATCTGTTGGATAAACTGCCGCGGATTTTGGTTGCATTGTGCAAAGTCGCTTTTCAAACTTTATCCGTGCGGCGATAACGGATAGAATCCGCTTTAGTAGAGTGTAATTATGTCTAAAAAGATCGCGCTCGCGGCGGACCACGCGGGTTTTGAGGAAAAAGAGAAGCTGAAATCGACCTTGAACGAACTCGGCGTTGAATTCGACGACATGGGCACAACATCGACCGATTCGGTAGATTATCCGGACTATGCTCTTAAAGCCGCTCGCGCGGTAGCGAATGGGGAATTTGAGCAAGGGCTGCTTGTTTGCGGCTCAGGCACGGGAATGGCGATCGCCGCAAACAAGGTACATGGCGTTCGTGCGGCCGTCGCGTGGAGTCCCGATATTGCAAGGCTTGCCCGTCAACACAACAACGCCAATGTACTTGCACTGCCGGCCAGGTTTGTCAGCGACGATCAGGCCAAAGAGATCGTGAAAGCCTGGTTCGACGCCGATTTCGAAGGCGGCCGCCACGAGCGTCGGGTCGAAAAGATCGAAGAGGCCGAGGACGAGGACTTTAAATAGCCAGTGGTTGACCCCGATCAGATAGGCCGCAACCTTCCGGCGTTATTTGCCGCGGTGATGGTAGCCGTCCTCTTTCTCCAATCGGCACTGGACAAGGCCCTCGATTGGAAAGGAAATCTTGGCTGGCTGACCGAACACTTTTCCAAGACCTTCATGGGGCGATTCGTGCCGCCTCTCCTCGGCACGATCCTGATAATGGAGCTGGCCGCGGGCGTTCTCGCGACGGTCGGCATTCTTTATTTTCTGGCCGCGGCATCGACGATGATCATTTTTTGCTCGGCCGTCGTCGCGGCCGCAGCTTTATTGTCCCTTTTCTTCGGCCAGCGGATCGCGAAGGATTATCCGGGAGCGGCGGTCCTCGTTCCGTATTTTATTCTCGTGGTCCTTTTGATGTTCCTTACCAACCCGTATTCAAGCCGCTGAAGCCTGCGGGGATCCCGAGCTTAGAAAAACTGTGACCTTTCGTTTGAAGAATACTTGCGCCTCTTCCCGAAAAGCTTCACAATGCCTGCCGGTATGATCTTTCAGGCGCACATTCCGGTCTTTCCGCTGAATAAGTTCATCGAAGTACTTATCTACTTTGAACAGGCCGAACTTTCGCATACAGTGGATCGGTTTTTGCCGAATGGCGATACCGAAGTTTTGATCGACTTTCACGACACGCCGCAGTTTATCTACGACAACAATTCGCTCAAGGAAATACAGGCATGCAATCACGTATGGGCGTCAGGCGTTCGGACCGAACCGATAACGATCCCGTCGGGGAACGGCGCGACGATGATGGTGATCAGTTTTAAGAAAGGCATGGCCGCGTCCTTCTTTCCCTTCCCAATGGACGAGATCGCGGATTCGGTCGTAGACGCCGATCTTATCTGGGGCAGCGAGTTTGGCGATCTGCGCGAGCGTTTGGTTGAGGAGCGAGACATCGGCCGGCGATTCGCCATGCTGGAAGGGTTTTTGCTGCGGATGTTCGGTGCAAGGCTGGACATAAATCCGTGCGTAGAATTCGCGGTAAACGAAATGACTCGACGCCCCGACCGGATCAGCATCGCCCGAATGAATGAAAAGATCGGCTACTCGCAGAAGCATTTTACCGAAATGTTCCGCCGAAGCGTCGGCATCACACCGAAATCGTATCTGAAGATAATGCGTTTTCAGAAAGCCGTCCGCACGATCGACGCCGCGACGGGTATCGAATGGGACATGATCGCCCAGGACTGCGGATTCTACGACCAGGCGCATTTTATAAATGACTTCAAGCATTTTTCGGGTTTCACGCCCGATCAGTATTCAAAGATCCACACTAACTATCAGAACTACGTCCCGGTCGGCTAGTGTCGTGGCAATTGACAATTGTCGGGTCAGAACCGGGAGCGGCAGCGACTGGGTTTCTTTTCATTCGCCGACGCGGAGCCCGGTCGTTATCGCTGCCGGTTCTGACATTTCACACCAGGTAAATTTTTTCCAATACACTGTCGGCAAGGTCGGCTATTCTGCCTCTCGTTATGGAAAACTTTTACATCAATCATCTCGCCGTTTTCGTGTGTGCGGTCACAAGCCTTATCATCGGAGCGGTCTGGTGGTCGCCTGTCCTCTTCGCAAAGCCCTGGCAGGCGGCGAACGGATTGACCGACGAGCAGCTTGCAAAAATGAACCCGGTCAAAACGTTCGGGCTGACGCTGCTGCTCGCGTGGATAATGTCTTACAACCTGGCGTTCTTTCTAGGAGCACCGGGAACTACATGGCAATGGGGCATCGCGGCCGGCCTGCTGGCGGCAGTCTGGGTCGTGTGCATGTTCGTGATCATCGCACTGTTCGAACAGCGTTCATTCAAGTACATAGCGATCGATTGCGGCTATGTCGTCGTCTATTTCGCGGTGGTAGGTTTTATTCTAGGGATCTGGAGGTAAAGTCAGTAGCCCGCACGTAAGTAAGGGCTCAACACGCGGCTTGAGCCCTTACTTACGTACGGGCTACTGACACGTGGAGCTTATGGCACAGAAAACATCAGGAGAATTCGAAAAGGAGTTCATTGACGGCCTTGCCGCGACTACGGGCAAGGACCTGACGGCATGGCTTAAGGCGATCGACGGATTTGATAGCAGTAAGCGAAATGAAGTGATCGCATGGCTAAAATCCGAGCACGGCTTCGGGCATATGAACGCGTCGCTGCTCGCCGGCATCCACGCAAACGGCGGCAAGCCTGTTTACGCAAGCACGGACGATCTTCTCGAGAATCAATTTGCCAAGGCAGCTGAGATGCGGCCGCTGTTCGAGGCCTTCCTTGAATTCATAAAACGGAACTTTCCTGCCTCGACCGTACTGCCGAAAAAGACATACGTTTCGATCCTCGAAAATCGCGAGTTCGCAGCCGTAAACATCAAAGCGAAGGAGCTTCGAGTAGGCCTCGACCTTGGTGACAGGCCGTTCGACGAAAAGATCTCGAAAGCAAAATTAACCGGGCCAATGCCGCGCATTTCTCATATGTTCGTGCTGACGGATGAGAAGCAGTTGGATACAGGGATAGTTGAAGTATTGAAGATGTCACACGCGAGGTGCCATTGATGCGGAAGCCGCACGTTCAGTCACTTCAAAGCGTTCCGCAGATACACGATCAGCGCATAGGACGCCTTGAAGCTTTCGGCGAGCATTTTCGGATATTCGGCTGAAACAGCATCTTTCTCATTGAACTCTTCGCCGACCGTAAACGATTTCAGCTTGAGGTACTCGATGGCCTCGTGGTCCGCCGGGAATCCTTTCGGCGGCCTGCTCAGGCGGTCGCCGTGGAGAGGGCCGAATCGGTCGGCGAACTTTTTTCCTTCGACGATCTTGCGAAACTCTTTAGGATTCTCGGCGATTGCCGTTCTGACCTTCAACAGTTCGCCGGAATCCGGCATATGCTTACCGGCCGCAGAGAAGTACATTCCCGGCTGGACGTGAAAATAGTAGCCCGGCGACATAGCTTTCCGGCCGCCGGGTGCGATGAAAGCCCCGAGGTTCGTCTTGTAAGGGCTCTTGTCCTTTGAAAATCGAACGTCGCGGTAGATGCGAAACACGCACGATCTCGGATCGAGGCCCGCGACCTCCGGGTCGAACTTAGCGATCCGGCCGATAAGGAAGTCGGTCACCGCTATCACGTTGTTGTTCGCGTTCTCGAACAATTTTTTGTTGGCCGTGAACCATTCGCGATTATTATTCTTTTCGAGTTTTTTCAGGAAATCGATCGTTTCTTTTGCCAGCATGGTTGGGTATATTAGCACAGAAGTTGTTCCCGAACGCCATATGAAAAAAATACTTCCCCCGCTTACTTTCCTGCTGTTACTAACGGCCGCCGTTACCGGCCAGAATGCTTCGTGGAAGATCGCCTTCAACGCCCTCCAGGACCAGAAGACGGACGATTACGAGGTCTACACGATGAGCATCGACGGCAGCGGTTTCAAAAACGTAACGAACCACAAGGATGTCGCGTGGACGTATTACTCTACTCCGGGAAAACTGCTTTTTGCCAGCGACCGCGGAGCCTGCCGGCGATGCTACTTCCTTTACGAATCAGACATTGACGGCGGGAATATTCGAAAAGTAACAAACCTCCAGCTTGAAGATTCGTGGATGGGCAGCCGCAGCAATGGAAAGGAACTGGTCGTCGCCGGCCGCATCGATACTCGCGTTCGCTATCAACTCTTCATCATCGACCGCGAAACCGGAGCGTTCCGCAAGCTGACCGATGAGGCCGAAGCCGCCTTTCGCGATCCGATATTCTCGCCGGACGGGAAGAAGATAGTTTATGTATATAAGAAGAAGCGTACCGACCGTTCCGAGATCGAAGAGATGTACATTATGAACGCAGACGGTTCGAACCGCCGCAAGCTGACCACTTACCCGGCCGCCGATCCGCTCGCGAAGGATCCCGGCTACAAGGTCGGCCCGCCGCACTGGAACGCGAGGTACAATTTCATCACTTACCAGTCAAACCAAGACGGCAAACAGAGCATCTACGCGGTAACTCCGGACGGCAAGAAGCAGTGGAAACTGACCGACGCGAATCTCGACGAAGGCTGGCACGATTGGAGCCCTGACGGCGAATGGCTCGCCTTCGACAGCCGCGACGAGGCCACCGGGCGGTACGAGATAATGCTGATGAACTATAAGGCAAGAGAAATACGAAAGCTAACGGGTTCCAGCACCTTCAAATATCATCAGGCACCGGTCTTCATCGCTCCAATGTGATCGGGTTCCCGTCGATTCGGTCGTGGAAATGTTATATCCTTAGGGTATGCGGTCGCTGCTCTTCGTTATGGTATTGATCGCCCTGACAATAGGGTTGCGCGGACAGCGAACCGGCCAGTCGCTCGCCGACGAGGGCAATCCTTAATGACATTTGAAATGCTGGTGACGATCCTATGACAAATGCAGCTTTTCCCGAGATCCCGCTCGAAGCCTGGCGGCCGACGAAAAATACCCTGCATCTTTACTGCCAGATCATTGGCAAGATCCGGCTGGCGATGCATCCGCGGCTGAATCATTGGTGGCATGTACCGCTATATGTGTCGGCGCGCGGGCTTTCGACGCACGCGATCCCATATTCCGGCGGCAATTTCGAGATCGAGCTCGATCTCTGCGAACATTCATTGAAGATCAAAACCAGCGGCGGGAAGGTCGAAGATTTTGCCCTGTTTGATGGCCTGACGGTGGCGGATTTTTACAGCAGCGTATTCGCGAACCTTGCAAAGCTCGGCATTGCGCCCAAAATAAAGGCCGTGCCGTACGAGGCCCCATCGACAACCCCCTTCGCCGAGGACACTGAGAACGGATCTTACGATAAGGAGTACGTCGAGCGTTTTCGTCAAACGCTGGTTTTGGCCGATGGCATTCTCGGCGAGTTCCGCGGCCGGTTTGTCGGCAAATCGACGCCGGTGCATATGTTCTGGCACAGCTTCGATCTTGCCCTGACGCGGTTTTCAGGCAAGCGCGTAGCTCCTCGCGACGGGGCCGGGATGGTCGAGCGCGAAGCCTATTCGCACGAGGTCATCAGCTTTGGATTCTGGTTCGGCGACGATCGCGTGCCGGCCCCTGCATTTTATTCGTACACCGCACCCGAACCGGCGGGCCTCGCCGATCAGCCCTTGTCGCCGCCCGCAGCTGCCTGGACCGAATCAAACGGGGCCCATCTTGCTCTGCTTATGTATGAGGACGCGCGTCAGGCAGGCCAGCCGCACCAAACGGTTCTCGATTTTCTGGAATCTGCCTACCAGGCAGGTGCTAAACGTGCCGGCTGGAATGTCGAAGAGCTTGCCGCCCGGACCGCCGCCTGACACATCTTACGATGGAATTCGTAATGCGAATCGTCATCCTGATCGCGGCCCTCGGAAGTGGGCTGATCGCGGGAACCTTTTTTGTTTTCTCGGTAGCGATCATGGGTGCGCTCGGACGGATGACGGCTTCGGAAGGGATGCGTGCGATGCAGTCGATCAATGTGGTCATCCTCAACCCTTTGTTTCTGGGCGTTTTTCTCGGGGCGGGCCTTGTGTCGGCAATACTATTCGTGGCCGGAGTGTTCCGGTTCGGACAGCCGGGCTGGAAATATCTGATCGCGGGTTCGGTCCTCTACATCGTCGGGAGCATTCTCGTGACCATCGTTTTCAATGTGCCGATGAATAACACCCTTGCCGCGGCAGACCCGGCCAGCCCCGCCGGCCAGGAGGCATGGCGGAACTATCTGGCCAATTGGACATTCTGGAACCACGTCCGAACGATCGCCTCTCTCGCTTCCTCAGCCGCGTTTATCCTCGGACTCTATTTCTCGCGGTGACTATTTGTCCCTTACTTCGCTGACCGTATTCCCGCGTTGAGCTTTCGGCGGCAGGTATTTCTTCGGAAACTTGGCAACGACGGTGTAAAGCGGGTCGACCATATTCGCTACGCGGACGGTTGCTACTTGCGACGTAAGCTGATAGGCATCTTCCTTGTTAAAACCGTAATCCTTCACGAGCCAGTTGATAAGCTCGACAAATGAGATGCGAAGAGCGTCCGAAAGCGGGCGGGCGCTTCCCGCGACCATGATGTGTTCGGCGTCCTCAAGCCTGGGCCAGTCGATCGCTTGCTTTTTAATAAGATCAAAACGAAAAGCTACTTCCATTGAAGTTTCAAGGCCCGATCCGCAGATCTCGCCGTCGCCCTGAAGCGCATGACCGTCGCCGAAGTAGAAGAGCGCTCCTTTGTGGCTTACGGGCAGATAAACGGTCGTTCCTTCGCGGACGTCCGGAGTGTCCATGTTGCCGCCGAACTGGCCCGGCCACAGTCCGTCAAACGCTTCTTCGCCCTCCGGTGCCGTCGCGACACGCCCGATCATGGGACTGAGCGGAACCGTTATCTGCTTCATCGAGCTACCCGGCAGGTCCACCGTTCCGGTCATTCGCTCACGGTCGAGCCGCCAAATGTAGCGGCCGCGCGGAAACACTTCGTTGAGAAAGGCCGTTCCGCCGTCAGGCACAAGTGCCCCGAACCTCCCGCCCTGAGTCGAGACGGCCGTGTCGCGGTTCGGCCGCACTTTTAGTACGTGGACGACGAGCGTATCGCCGGGTTCCGCACCTTCGATGGCGATGGGACCTACCTCGCCCGGCCATTTCCCGCCGGCACGCTCATACCATTCACCCCAAAGCGATTCGCTCTCGAGTGTGTCGCCGGGTTTAACGGTCAGCACCGGCGGACGCACCGCGAAGGTCGGGTAGCCGACCGTCGGTTTGAAATGATGCGTCTTTTGGCCCAAAACTATTTGAGATGCAGACACAAACGTCAGGACAAGTATCAGAAGATTGCGCATTGACATATTTCCTTCCTGTATCGTGAGACAGATTTTGGATGTGGTAAGACCGCCACGATTATACTCACAGAACCGCGGCCGAACAAACATCACTCTCATTCCAACAGATGGCTTTTCCGGCACATTCCCGGCGCAGAAGATCGAACCGCGGAGCTTAACGATCAACGGATCCTCATCCGGGTGGTGCATATGGATCACAACTTTCCGTGTGTATTTCAGCGCTCTTTCCGCGAATATCAGAGTGCAGATGGTCAATATGCGGTCTGCATTACGGTTCGACGCGAAATTTATGCTAAAACAATTCTTTGAACGTCATGATCGATCTTCGCAGCGACACCGTGACAAAGCCCACGCGTGAAATGCGGGCCGCGATGGCGACGGCTGATGTCGGTGATGACGTTTACGGCGAAGACCCGACCGTTAATCGGCTGGAGGCACGCGCCGCCGAGATATTTGAAAAAGAAGCGGCAATGTTCGTTGCCAGCGGCACGATGGGCAACCAGATCGCCGTCAAGGTTCATACCCGGCCGGGAGACGAGGTCGTAATTGAAGAGCGGTCACACATTTACAACTACGAACTTGGCATGGCGGGCATTCTGTCCGGTGTGACCTTTCGCACCGTTCGCAGCGGCGACGGGACTGGCCACCTGACATGGAACGAGATAAGGAGATCCTACCGGGCCGGCGATGACCACGCTGCTCCGACCAGCCTCATCTGCCTTGAGAATAGCCACAATCTGGGCGGCGGCAGCGTGATGACGGCCGACCAATGTCAGGCGATCTGCGAAAATGCTCATGCATTGGGTGTTTCTGTTCATATTGACGGCGCGCGCATTTTTAATGCCGCCGTGGCCTTAGACACGACAGTCGCTCGGCTGACGGGCCATGCCGATTCCGTCCAGTTCTGCCTCTCGAAAGGCTTGGGGGCTCCGGTCGGCTCGGTCCTCGTTGGCAACGAGCCGTTCATCCGTGAAGCTCGATTATGGCGAAAACGGCTTGGCGGTGGTATGCGACAAGCTGGTATTATCGCTGCAGCCGGGTTAATTGCGCTTGAAGAATCGCCCTCACGGCTCTTCGAGGACCATGCCAAAGCCCGAGCGCTCGCAGAGGGCATCGCCGATATTCCCGGCGTAGCGATCGATCCGGAAAGGACCGTTACGAATATTGTGATCTTCGGTATTGGCGCCACGGGAAAGAGTGCGGATGATATCTGTCAGGCACTAAAAGCCGAAGGCGTGCTGGCATCGGGATTCGATAGCTCGATCAGGATGGTCTCCCACCGTGATGTTTCGATGGAGGATATGCGTAGGACGGCGAACGCCCTGGGTCGCGTTCTGCTTTGACGATTGTTTGCATTTTCGCGCTTTCTTGTGTTTCGCGCGCTCTAACCCAAAACACAACGCTATGAATGGACAAAGAAGAACTTAGAGATCTGTGTCTTTCGTTTCCTCACGCGACGGAAGACATTAAATGGGAGAAGGACCTGTGTTTTCTGGTTGGAGGAAAAATGTTTGCCGCGACGGGACTGGATGAATCCGAAGCAAAGGTGTCATTTAAATGCACGCCGGAAAAATTCGCCGAGCTGACCGAACGCGAAGGCATCATTCCCGCTCCATACGTCGCCCGCTACCATTGGATCGCGGTCGAGGACCCGAATGTGTTGAGCGAAGAGGAATATGAAGACCTGATCTCGCGGTCTTACCTGCTCGTTTACGAGAATCTGCCATTGAAGCAGCGGAAAGAACTGGGCAAGAAATGATAATCGCGATCGACGGGCCATCGGGAGCCGGCAAATCGACGCTCGGCAAAATGCTTGCGAAAGAGCTGGGCCTGCTTTATTTGGATACCGGTGCAATGTACCGGGCCGTCGCGCTGGCGGTCACACGCCAAAGCGTCCCGTTGAACGACGCGTCGGCCGTCGCTGATGCTGCTCGCAACGCCGTGATCGAGTTGATCGGTGAGCCGGACGCACTCCGGGTACTGCTCGACGGCGAGGACGTTTCGGCTGACATTCGAACACTTGAGGCAGCCCAGGCCGCATCCGTTGTCTCGACCAACTCGGAAGTTCGCCGGACGATGGTCGAACACCAGCGCCAGATCGGCCTTTCAGCCCCAAACGGCTGCGTGCTCGAAGGCCGCGACATCGGCAGCATCGTTTTCCCAAACGCCGACGTCAAATTCTTCCTCACGGCCAAACCTGAAGCTCGGGCCCGGCGGCGCTTTGAAGAGGACAAGGCCAAGGGCCGCATCTCCACCTACGAGCAAACCTTGGCCGAGATCAACGAGCGCGACGAGCGCGATGTATCGCGCGAGGATTCACCGCTTTCGATCTCTCCGGAGGCCGTCGTCATCGACACAAGCGAGCTGGATCTTTCGGAAGTTTTTGAGCAGATGCTTGCGGCGGTCCGCAGTAAGCTTTCGATGACCGCTTTATGATCCGAATGCATTTCCTTGGGCAACCCTGACGCGGAGAACCAGCCGAAACCCTTTATCTCCCTGCCGCCTATCTTTACCCGATCATCCGAACGTGCCGTGAAGAGGATCTCGATGTGCGCCCCGACGGTGCGGACCGATAGAAGATCTGCTTCCGCAAGCTCGAGGCCCGTTTCTTCCTTTATTTCGCGGCGCAAACCCGCTTCCGGCTGTTCCCCTTTTTCCAGAAAACCCCCAGGCAGCCCCCAGCCGGATCCCGGACGGATGCGATGGTCGAGCAGCAGCACCTCACCCGCCGGATTGGTGATCACCGCCGCGACCGAAACGGTGAACCGGTCCTGCGTCAAAAAGATCACACCGCGCCGCACGGCCCGAGGCATTTTTTTCCAGACAACTCCCGCAATATCTGTTATCATCGGATTGTGCTGCTCACAAAACTGTCCGTTCCCCAGCGGACTCTTCACGGAGTTGTTTTTAACTCAAACGCAAGAATGTTTTGAATCAATAGCGAGACACCCGCCCCCAGCCTCGTAACTTTTGATCAACACTTAGCTTCACATAAAGGAATATGGAATGAAAGTACGAACTGCCTGTAGTATAGGCTTGCGTTGCGTGTGCGTCCTCGCATTTTCTCTAACCACGATCTTCGCCCAGGAATCGAAACTGCACCGCGACCTTTCCGGATCGTTCAGGAGGTTCGAGCTGACGGCGCCGAATGTGAAGCGCTCGGCCGGCGACATCGAATCGGTCAGGCTGAAGGCCGGAGGCCGGAACATTGAACTCGTCGTCTGGCCCAACAATCTGTACTCGCCGCAATATTGGGCCGAGAATACAACGCCGGCTGGCACCGCACCGCTTGAGCAGCCGCGGGCCAACACTTATCGCGGCCGGGTCGAAGGCGAGATCACTTCCGAGGCCCGGCTGACCTTTTCCGCAAACCGGTTCGAAGGCTTCTTTGACCTGAACGGCGAGCGCTACTTTGTCGAACCCGCCAGTCGTTATTCGGACTCCGCAGCCGAGTCGCAGGCCGTCGTCTACCGGGAAAGTGACGTCCGCGAAGAACGCCCCTTCGTATGCATGGCCGATCTGCCGCAGCGGATCGAGGCAGGCGAGAAACTCGTGGCAAAGCAGAACAGCCAACAAATGTTCCTTGCATCGCGGAACCTCGAGGTAGCAACCGATGCCGATTCGGAGTATGTCACGATCCTCGGCGGGGCCGCGCAGGCGAATAACAACATTGCTAGTATTTTGAACATGGTCGAGGGAACGTATGCGAGCGAGCTGGACCTTGACATCACGATCACCTATCAGCACACCTGGACGATCACCGACCCGTACGGCGGGTCAAATTCGGGCGATGTCCTGATAAACTTCATGTCCCACTGGAACGCAAGCTTTCCGCAGGAAACATATCCCCGCGACACAGCCCACCTGTTTTCGGGCAAATCATACGTCCAGTCCGCCGGTGTTGCGTTTGTCGGCAGCGTTTGCCTGAGCCCGTCGTTCGGCTATGGCGTAAGCGGTTACGTTTCGTGGGCCCCGGGAAAGTATTTGATACCCGCCCACGAGATCGGCCATAACCTCGGCGGCGAACACGCTGAGGCCGCCCAGGGCTGTGCCAATACGATAATGAATGCGTTCTTGAGTTTCGGTACCGCTCTCACCTTCTGCCCGTATTCGCGTACCGAGATCGGCACGTTCATCTCGCAGAACAGCAGCTGCCTGCTGAATGGAGGCACGCCGACGCCTTCACCCACGCCAACGCCAACGCCTTCACCCACGCCAATGCCGACCCCGACTCCAGTACCCACACCGACGCCAACGCCGACTCCAACGCCTTCACCCACGCCAATGCCGACCCCGACGCCCACGCCTGGCCCGAACATCCGAACCAGCTTCGATTTCGACAGCGATCGAAAGGCCGACCTTGTCCTTTTCCGTCCTTCGAGCGGCAGATGGTATATGAACCGATCGGCCTCCGGTTTCTACCAGCAGACATTTGGCCAGAACGGCGATAAACCCGTCCCGCTAGACTACGACGCCGACGGAGTGGCCGATGTCGCCGTGTACCGCATGGGCACCTGGTATCGCGTCAATAGCGCTACGATGAGTTTTGAGGTCGTAAATTTCGGCATCCCTGGCGACATTCCGGCCCCGGCCGATTTCAATGGCGATCGGCGCGCCGACATTGCGGTATTCAGGCCCTCGACAGGTCAATGGTTCCGTGTCTTGAGCGGCGGCGGCGGATTTTCGATACGACAGTTCGGCACCAGCGGTGATATTCCGATGCCCGCGGACTACAACGGCGACGGCTCGGCCGAGATTGCCGTCTGGCGGCCCTCGAACGGCACATGGTATCGGCTCCAGAATGGAGGCGGTTTAACCGCGACAGCGTTCGGAGTGAATGGTGATATACCCGTATCGGGCGATTTCGGCGGCGACGGGCGCACCGATCTTGCGGTATGGCGGCCGTCGAACGGAAACTGGTACATTCTCGGCGGCGGCACGTTCAGCTATACGACCTTCGGAGTAGCCGGAGACAGGCCGGCCTCGGCCGATTACGACGGCGACGGCATAACGGATATAGCGGTCTTCCGCCCTTCGAATGGGACCTGGTATCGTTTGAACAGCAAGAACGATGGCTTTGTTATCATTCAGTACGGACAGAACGGTGATCTGCCTGCTCCGTCATACTATATTCAATAGCACCGAACGACCGAATTTTGTTAGCGCAAAATAACGGCTGGCGAACCGTCAAGGCATTTATGAAAGAAACAGTTCTGTTTATTGCGGGGCTTCTTCTGGTAGGAATTTTGTTCGGCGTGTCGGCGAGCGGCCAGGTTCACGGCGGTGCGATTTCCGCTATTGATGAACCGTCGGAGGGCTCCGGTGGCCGAACGGAACAGGACGTTTCGCGGGCCGATCGCCCGACGAGTAAGCGATCCGCGAAAACTACGCGTCCGCGGGCCTCGAAATCGTCGCAAAAGCCTGTGTCGCGCCCGCCAAAATGGGACGGCTTTGTGGTCGGCGATAAGTATACCTTCATGAATTTTGAGGTGGTCTCGGCCGAAAAGCCGTATCATACAAGGGCCGCAAAAGCGGGAGGTGCATCGGGACTTGTGCAGGTCGAGATCCTGATAGACACTGACGGCAGGGTCCTGACAGCTCGGGCGCGAACGGGCAACAAACTGCTGCACCCCGAAGCCGAGCGGGCCGCGCTCGCTTCCCGATTCAACCGGTTCACATTCGGCGGCAAGCCCGCCCGGGCCATTGGGTTCCTCGTCTATCGCTTCGGGCCCGCGGAAAGTGAATAGCTTCGCGGACGACCCACTCGGAACGTCACGCAAAACGTGCTTCCTTAAAAAGGAATAACACAATGTTCATTTGCGGCGAGGTTTACTCATGGACCGAGGTCTCCCGGCTCCATCGCACCCGCGTCGGCATCTATCAACGGAACGGCCGTTTGATCTCGCTTCTCACCGATTTCGGACGGATCAATCCGTGCTACCCGGATGTGCACGGCAATAACGCCGACACCATCATCTACACGGGATCGGGCCGGCATGGCGACCAGAAACTCGATCCCGCAAATCGGGCCCTCCTTACCGCCGCCGGCAGCGAAACTCCCGTACCGCTGTTCAACAAGCTGTCCGTCGGCCGATGGGAATTCCTCGGCGTTTGGAAGGTGCTCGATGGCCGTTATGTTTTTGACGAGAAACAGAATAGAATGCTCTGGAAATTCACCTTAAAACAAGGGCCGTCCGAAACTTAGATCAGTCGGCCGGAACTTCTTACAACCCTGGTTTGAATCTGGAGAACACTGCAATGCTGTTTCGAAAAACATCCTTGACCCTCGTCTGCCTCGCATTTTCGCTCGTTACCGCCGCCGCCCAAACCGCATGGACGCCCGAAACGCAGGTGAAGCTGCGTGCCGTAGGAAGCCCGCAAGTCTCGCCAGACGGCCGTCGCGTCGTTTACACAATAAATGAGGCGGTAATGGCCCCGGACAAAAGCGAGTTCGTCACCCAGATCTGGATGGCGAGTGTGGA
The DNA here is from genome assembly GCA_050250045.1 of Pyrinomonadaceae bacterium. Classification (GTDB taxonomy): domain Bacteria; phylum Acidobacteriota; class Blastocatellia; order Pyrinomonadales; family Pyrinomonadaceae; genus OLB17. Next base: position 130,226 of record JBFWPK010000005.1, read on the forward strand.
CGGCCGTGAGAATTATCAGGTTACCTTCGGCGAGAAATCTTCGACGGGGCCAAAGTGGTCGCCCGACGGATCGATGATCGCATTCCTTTCGAATCGAAAGGACAACCGCAATCAGATATACCTGCTTCGACTCTCCGGCGGCGAGGCCGAACCGATAACCGAAGGCAAATCGAGCGTGGCAGGCTTTGACTGGTCTCCGGACGGGACCTCGATAGCGTTCACCATGGCCGATCCAAAATCTACCGAGGAGGAAGCCAACGATAAGGGCCGGAACGACTTCCGCTGGTATGAGGAAAACTACAAGCTCGCTCGGCTGTATGTGGTCCCGGTTGCGAAAGATCGGGCGGGCAAGCGCGAGGCCAGAAAATTGACGAACGGCAACAGACATGTGACCGGATATGATTGGTCGCCGGACGGGAGTCGGATCGCATTCAGCCATGTTAGATCACCTTCGGTCAACGATTGGCCGACGGCCGATGTCTCGGTTGTCGACGTCGCATCGGCAAAGGTCACCCCATTCGCGACGGCCGCGGATATCGCCGAGGACAGCCCAAGGTTCTCACCCGATGGCCGCTGGCTGCTGCTAACAGTAAGCGATGGCCCGATTCGCTGGGCGCAAAGCGACCGCCTGGCCCTTTATCCATCCACTGGCGGAACGCCCAGAATGCTTCCCGTCAGCTTCGATGCCGGCCCGAACGTCTTCGGCTGGACACCCGACGGCCGCAAGATCTACTTTACCGAACCCAAGGGCACGCTCATCGGTTGGTACGAGGTCGATGTAGAGGCGGGCGTCATTCGCGAAACTATGCCTGTCCGCTCCGTCATCGGCTCGATGGCGATGGACCGCAAGGGAGAGGTCTTCGCCGCCGTCGGCCAGACGCCGGGCCGCCCGCCCGAGTTATATGCCGGCCGCTTGACCGACCGGGAACCCGTCCAGATATCTCATGCAAACGACGAATACCGTGAAATGGCGATGGGCAAAACCGAAGTCATCAAATGGAAGAGCAAGGACGGACGCGAGATCGAAGGGCTGCTCACGTATCCCGTCGGGTACACCGCCGGTTCGCGCGTCCCGATGATCTTGAATGTACACGGCGGCCCGGCGGGCGTCTTTCTACAAAGCTTCATCGGCGGCCGCGGAGCCTACCCTATCGCCACCTTTGCTTCACGCGGCTATGCGGTCCTCAGGCCCAATCCTCGTGGTTCAAGCGGGTACGGGACTGCGTTTCGCCGCGCCAACGAAAAGGATTGGGGCGGAATGGACTACGAGGACCTGATGTCAGGGGTCGATAAAGTAATTGCGATGGGCGTTGCCGATCCTGACCGGCTCGGTGTTATGGGCTGGAGTTACGGCGGCTATATGACCTCGACGATCATCACAAAGACCAAACGATTCAAGGTTGCGTCGGCCGGTGCCCCGGTCACGAACATGATGAGCTTTAATGGTACCGCGGACATTCCCTCATTCATCCCCGATTATTTCGGCGGCGAGTTCTGGGACCATCCCGATGTTTACGCGAAACACTCCGCGATGTTCAACATCAAGGGCGTTACGACGCCAACAATGATTCAGCACGGCGAGGCAGACGTCCGCGTGCCGATCGAGCAGGGCTATCAGCTCTACATGGCCCTCAAACGGCAGGGCGTGCCGACGCGGATGCTCATCCTCCCGCGCCAGCCGCACGGTCCGAACGAGCCGAAGATGCAGATCGCCGTGATGCAGAGCAATCTGGACTGGTTCGACAAATATCTCGCGGCCCCGGCGAAGTAGCTTCTTGTCAGAACCGCGAGCGGTAGCGACCGGCCTCTGTCAGAACCGCGACCGACCTCACGATGGCACAGGACGGAGGCCCATCGCTGCCGCTCCGGGTTCTGACTGACCGCTACCGGCCATGAAGTCAAGTTTGCGAGTATAAGCCTTGAGTCTTTTCGAGATCAGGAAAGCCGTCCAAGATGACAAACCCGCGATCTGGCAGATAATCAGATCCGTGATCGCGGGCGGCGACACGTACGTTTTCGAACCGGACATGTCGGAAACCGAGATGATGGCATATTGGTTCTCCGCCGAAAAGTTCAACTACGTCGCGGTCAGTGACGGAACCGTTGTCGGTACCTTCTGGCTCAAGGCCAATCAGCCCGGGCTCGGCTCGCACGTCGGCAACGCCGCTTATATGGTGTCGCCATCTGCCCGCCGCGGCGGGATCGGAAAGCAGATGGCCGAGTTTTCGCTCGACGAGGCACGGCGGCTCGGTTTCACGGCGATGCAGTTCAATTTCGTGGTCAAGAGCAACACGTCAGCGGTGGACCTGTGGAAAAAAATGGGCTTTGAGGTGATAGGCGAGATCCCTGACGCCTTTCGCCATACGGTCGAAGGGCTCACCAATGCGTATATTATGTATCGAAAATTATAAGCCCACCGTCTTCACACGCCGAGGGTTTTGAACACTTCAACGCGCTGGCGAACGATATCTTCCGGCAGGCCCTCGATCTCGATCAGGTCGGACACGGAAAGCCTTTCTACCATTGGCCGCGGGATCAGCGCACACGCCGCAAAGACATCTGCCTCAACTTCCTTTCTCGTCCTTTTTCCGATCCCATGAAAATTTGCGGTAGTGCCGCCGTCGGGCGCGTGGATCAGATAGTGAGCGAACTCGTGGAACATCACAAACAGCTTTCGCGGTTGCCGCAGGCGGCTGTTGACCGCAATATAGTGCCTCCCCAGCATGCTGTAATAAAATCCGCTTACACGCAGCGGCATCTCCTGTACGGTGACCCGATGACGCCGGCATAACCGATAGAAATCCTCTTCTGTCATCGGCCGCTTATTCCATTGGCATTTCAGGCTTTTGAATCTGTCGATAAAGAAGTGCATAGGCTGGGAAATTTGATGTGAGTTTGCGTCCACAACACATCATAGCATAGATGCAACATCCAACGGAAATAAAAACGGCTCAGGTATTCCGAAGCGTACGATCAAGGACCTTCTTTGCGTCGCGGACGGCATCGAGCCTTTCTTCGTGGGTAAAGCTTTCCCACCCTTGAAAGAAAACAACCCCAAAATCCGCGGGATATTCGCGTCCCTCATGCTGAAACCATTCGCTCATCACACGTTGCGGGTCGCCGTACCGCATAACGGCGCCGACGATATCGAACGCCGGCGGCTCATCGATGGTCCCGAGGTCCTCGGCCACGCTGACACCGCGTTCCGACAGCATCCTTTGCACGATCATCACGACCCGGTCTTCCAGCAGCCTATCGAGGTCAACGGGCCGCTCGCCGGCCATGTATACCGGCCCCTTGCCGGTCAGCAGCCAGTTCAGCGAAATGCCGGTTCGCGTGGCGATCTTGATCAGCACCTCAGGCGCCGGCATTCGCCCATGAAAATAGTTCCTGATGGTCGCGTGGGGCACATCAAGCTGGCGCGCGATTTCGGCCATCGTCGCATCATCAAAGGCCCGTTTCAGGCGTTCGGCGAATTCGTCATTCATAGACCTACAACGAACGTTGTGATTATAGAATATTCATCTTAACCCGTGCATTTCGTTGTGACAAGTCCGCGACCGCCTCACACGAGTTCGGGACGAAATTTCATGTTTGGCGGCTTCCGAGATCCTCATCGCGCATCAGCTTCGCGACAAAAAAGATGTAGTGAATGCCTGAGACAACGGCAAAAAAAGCGACAATGGTGTAAACGGTCGGGAGGTAAAAGCTGTATTCGATAACGGGCGACAGCAAGATCAGCCCAACGGCGAGGACCTGGACAAAGGTACTGGCCTTGCCGAGCCATGAGGGTTTGAAGCCGCGAAAGCCGGTCATAATATTGATCGCGGCGGCGACGGTGACGATCAGGATGTCGCGGCCGATCACAGCGGCGGTGACCCAGAACGGGATCGGCAGGTGCGGCGATGGCTGAAGCACGTTCGGCATTGTCAGCAGAACAAAGGCCGAGGTCATCAGCAGTTTGTCGGCTATCGGGTCAAGGACCGTGCCGAGGTCGGATTCCTGTTTGAACCGGCGCGCGATGAAGCCGTCAAGCCCATCGGAAACGCCGGCCGCGAGGAACATTGTCAGCGCGAGTCCGCTGTATCCGTAGTAAAGGAGACTTGCGAAGACCGGGATGAGCGCCATCCGCAGAAACGTCAAAAGATTAGGAATCGTTAGAATGCTGTTCATCAAGCAGAACGCAATTCTAACAAAGTTATTTCAGGAGGGCATTGGTACCGTACGGGAAGTACAACGGTTCCGATGCCGCGGGTGATGTAGATCTGCGAATCCTTTCGCTGGTGCAGGCCGTTAGAGAGCTTGCGGCGACGGATAAGGCGGCGGCGCTTGTCGCGTACGCGGACCTGCCCGCCGTGGGTGTGGCCGCTCAAAGTGAGATCGACGCCGGCGCGGACAGACCGGCGGAAGATGATCGGGTTGTGCGCGAGAAGAAGTTTCATCTCGTCCGGGTAAGAGCCTTTCAGCGCCGCGGCAAGGTCCGTCTTGCCGACCATATGATCGTCCACGCCAGCCATCCAGAACGATCCGCCGCGAGCCTCGAAGCGGAGTCCTTCATTGATCATCATGTTGATTCCCACATTGCGGAAAGCCTTTGTAACCAGCTCAGGATCGGTCCAGTGATCGTGGTTGCCAAGACAGGCGTGCGTGCCGAATTCAGCCTGGAGCCCGCCCATCAGATCGGCGACCGGGCGAATGTAGCCCGACTCATGCGAGACGTAATCGCCCGTCAGGACGAACATATCGGGCTTGAGCCGATTGGCGATCTTCACCGTCCGGGCGATGTGGTCGAAACTCGTGAACGGGCTGTGGTGAATATCTGAGAGATGAATGATCTTGAACCCATCCAGCTTCTTCGGCAGCCGGCCGAGCGTGACCGTTACACGCTCAAGCGAGAGGCTGTTTGCCTCTTCTATCGCGTATCTGGCAACCTTTGACAGATCGCCCGCCAGTTTGCGAAGCGGCGTCTCAGACGATGCCAGCGAGTTGAAACGCTCCGCGAGCGTTGCCCGTCGTGTGAAAATTGTCTGCATTCGTGTGCGCATCAGTATACCTGGTGAGGTCGAAGTGTCAAGAATACTTGGGCTCGTGGACGATCATCGGGGGCTGCATCCAATTGTAACATTTTCGGCTTCCGATAGTTCAAGCTTTTACATTGCATCATTTATAGGCGCAAAATATTTGTAGAAACGAACGAAGAAAAACCCGCCAGGCCCGGCCAATGACGACACTAAACCTAAACGCATCAATAACATACCGTTTCTATCAAGCTTTTGCGGTCCCGCTTTTCAGCCTCATCCGTAGACGGCGCGAAGCGATTGTTTGCCGACATGCCCGCTGAACGATAAAATAAGGGCTAATGGCTGAAAGCATCGCATTTTCAAAGGCCGCGAGCCGCTCAACGGTTTACGCCGAGATCGTGCCCCAGATCGAGGCACTGGTTGCGGGCGAACCCGATGTTACGGCGAATCTTGCCAACATCGCGGCGGTTTTGAAGGAGGCCTTCGGCTTTTTTTGGGTCGGGTTCTACCTTGAAAATAACGGCCAGCTCGTGCTCGGCCCATTTCAGGGGCCGCTCGCCTGTACACGCATCGACCTCGACAGCGGCGTTTGCGGCCACGCCTACACAACCCGCGAAACGGTCGTTGTCCCGGACGTGGATAAATTTCCCGGCCACATCGCGTGCAGCTCGGCCGCCCGGTCCGAGATCGTTGTTCCATTTTTCGAAGCTGACGGCCGGGTCGCCGGCGTGATCGATGTCGACAGCGATCGGGCCGGTGATTTTGGCGACGCCGACATTCAGGGCCTTCAGGCGGTCGCACGCATTGTTGAGAGAGTCATTCGGAGCCACACGAACTCCGAGAGACGTGAATGACACCTGTTGAACATCCTATCTGGGTTTGGACCCTCTTTTTTGCGATCGTACTGATCGCTCTATTCGTTGACATCGGGATCGTAAACCGTACGGCCCACGTGCCGACACGCAAAGAGACGGTTCGGTGGAGTATCGTTTGGATTTCCCTTGCGCTTCTTTTCAACGTCTTCATCTATTGGCAGGTCGGCTACCATTATAATGACTGGGGCCTGGCCCTCGCTCAGGCAAAGCTTTTTCTAACGGGTTACCTGATCGAGCTTTCACTCTCGGTCGATAATCTCTTCGTTTTTCTGCTCATCTTTACCTTCTTTAAGGTTCCCAAAAAATTTCAGCACCGCGTTCTTTTCTGGGGGATCATGGGAGCACTTGTGCTCCGAATGGCAATGATATTCGCGGGTGCCGAACTGGTCGAGCGATTTCATTGGATCATTTACCTTTTTGGGGCCTTCCTTGTCTATACCGGCCTCAAGATGTTCCAGAACACCGACGACAATTTCGAGCCGCATGAGAGCGCCGTCGTCAAGTTCGCCACCAAGTTCATACGAATCTCAAAGCACTACGAGGGCGACAAGTTCTTTGTGATGAAAGACGGCGTCCGGACGGGAACGCTGCTGCTGCTGGTGCTGATCACCGTCGAGTTCACAGACCTTGTGTTCGCCGTTGATTCGATACCCGCCATTTTCGGCATCACAACGGACCGGTTCATCGTCTATACCTCGAATATCTTCGCCATACTCGGCTTGCGGACCTTCTTCTTTCTGCTTGCCGATCTTGCCGACCGTTTCCATTTCCTAAAATACGGCCTCGCGTTCATCCTGACCTTCATCGGGATAAAAATGCTGCTGCCATTATTGGCCCACGGTTTGCTATTATTGATTGGAAGCGATTCGGCGTCGGGGATGGCGGAAGCCTTGAGAATTTACCTTGATCCTGAGCGAAATCATCACATCGAGCAGATCGTGATAAACATCTCACTTGGCGTGGTCGTGGTTTCGATCGCTGTGTCAGTGCTGCTCTCACTGTTGTACCCGCCAAAGAAAGCGGCCGCCGAAAAGCCGAAGGCCCGGACAAAGAAACGGGCCGCTCCTGATGGAACGTAAGTACAAGAAAATCTATGTTGAATGGTGGAAGATCCAGCGAAGCACTATCACTGGGCTTATCATCTTCATCGCGGTGACCGCCGCCGTGGTTTTTGGCGGGTGGTGGGCGATAAAGAACGATTGGTTCGTCGCCCAGGAGCAGGGTGATGTCCCGAAGAATGCCGCGAGCATCATTTCGTTCGAGGGCGACGTCCGCGTTACCCGCGCCGCAACGCGCGAGACGATCCTGGTCACGAAAGAAACATGGGCGGCCGCTGGCGATACCATCCAGACCCAGGCTGACGGACGGGCGATCATTCAAATGATCGACAACTCGGTTTACACTCTTGGCCCGAACAGCAGCGTCATCATCCGCGATAATTCTTCGATCTTTGGCGGCAACAATGTCAGGGTCTCGTTGGACGATGGCCAGCTCCGGGTCCGCACCGAAGACCAGCCGGAAAATACCGAAAATGTGGTGGAAATGCGTGATTCGGAAACGCAGATCCACCCGCAGACCGATGCGAGCTTCAACGCGGACGAGCAGGTTGCCGAGATACGCGTAAGCCGCGGCGGTGTCGAGACGACCGTTGGCGGCACGAAAACAACGATAACCGAGAACCAGTTTGCATCGGTCAACGACAATCGGGTTGCGTCACGCGAAGAGCTTCTTTCGCCGCCTCGTTCAGTGTCGCCGCCGAATCTTACTCAGATCGTCGATGTCTCCGGTTCGGGCGCGAGTGTCGAACTTAGCTGGCAAAATGTCAGCTCGGCACCGCTCGCCGGCTATTATCTGCAGGTTGCCCGATCGTCCTATTTTGCGGCCGATTCGATATTGGTCGACCGCCTCGGGCTGAACTCAGGCGAGTTCAGGGTTGGCGGACTTTCGCCGGGCACTTATTATTGGCGCCTGAAGGCCACTTCCCGCTCCGGGCAAACGAGCGAATGGAGCGAGCCGTTCAAGTTCAACGTCGTAAAGCGAGAGGCGAACCGCAAGATCGACGTTGCTGATTGGAGCGTCGAGAATGTCGGCGGCAGCGTCTACATCATCGGCGGAAAGACCCAGCCCGGAACGCTTGTGAAGTCACAGGGAAACCAGGTGTTCGCCGGAGCGGACGGAAGCTTCAGGCTGCAGATATCGTCGCAATTGTCGGAGACTGCGGTGGAGCTCGGCGACGACCGCGGCAACCGTTCGGGTTTTGTGCTTTCACTTAGGAACGCTCGGGTTTTGCGAAGATTTTAGGAACACTCCCGGCAAAAGCGTTCGCGGGACTTGTTTCCCTTCAACTCTTTTGTACTTTTTTGATCTTGTGCCCGTTGTGTCTCAGGTCCGTCCTGAACGAAGGGATCACAAGGTTGAAGGCCAAAAAGTGATAAGCGATTTGGCGGATTGATTGTTTATGGACCGGGGCCACTCACACGGCACACGATCGAGCGGCAGCATAGCGCGGCTGAAGGCCGCCCTTGCGCTCACGTTCGTTTATATGATCGCCGAGGCCGTCGGCGGATGGTTCACAAACTCCCTCGCCCTGCTGGCGGACGCCGGCCATATGCTGACGGACGTCGCCGCAATGTCGCTGACGCTTTTTGCCTTTTGGTTCGCATCGCGGCCCGCTACTTCAAAGAAAACGTACGGCTACTACCGAATGGAGATCCTTGCGGCCTTCGTGAATGGCGTGGCGCTCGTGGTACTTTCGCTCTGGGTCGTCTATGAAGCGGTCGAACGCTGGCGGTCGCCGCCCGAGATCAAAGGCGTTCCCCTTCTGTTGGTCGCATCCGGCGGCCTTGTTGTAAACATTGTCGCCGCGTGGCTCTTGCATTCCGGCCACAAACACGACCTGAACCTCCGCGGGGCGTTCCTGCACGTTATCGGCGACCTGCTCGGGTCCGTCGCCGCGATGGCCGCCGGGCTGCTTATTCTCATGTTCGGATGGGTTTGGGCCGACGCCGCGGGAAGCGTCCTCATCAGCGCGATAATCATTATCGGTGCCTGGCGGCTGATACTGGATTCCGTCAACGTGCTGCTCGAGGGCACGCCCAGACATATAGATCTCACTGCGGTCGAGGACGCGATAATCGGGACCGCCGGCGTTACCGGCATTCACGACCTGCATATCTGGACCATCTCGTCCGGCATCCACGCGCTTTCCGTCCATATCAGCCATGACGAGACCGTGGTCCATTCGGAGCTCCTCGCGGTCGTCCGCGGCCAACTGCACGATTCGTTCGGCATCGATCACCTGACCATCCAAATGGAAACCGCCAACCGCGAGACCGAGGCCCTTTACGTGTGCGAAACGGGCACGAAATGCTTCGAACCGTCCGTTCGGTCAAAATTCGCGAACGGTTGAAGGAAAAAGGCGCCCTCGCGTTGATAATGGTTAGGAACGCGGACGCTCTCGTCCGCCCGTGGATAATGGCTAGGAACGCGGACGCTCTCGTCCGCCCGTGGATAATGGCTAGGAACGCGGACGCTCTCGTCCGCCCGTGGATAATGGCTAGGAACGCGGACGCTCTCGTCCGCCCGTGGATAATGGCTAGGAACGCGGACGCTCTCGTCCGCCCGTGGATAATGGCGAGCATCGAATTAAAATACGGACGGTCCCATTACCATTTTGTGTTCGACACCGAACGGTTCAGCGTCCTCGAACCCCTGCCGGGCCACCGGCCGCTTAACGACTTTGAGATAAACGAAAGGCTCGATGCGCCGGTCGGCACGCCGATTATCGAGGAGATCGTCCGGCCGGACGAAAAAGTGCTGATCGTCGTGCCCGACGCAACCCGCGAGGTCGCCTGCGGCCAGGTGATAAACATTCTCGTTCGCCGCCTGATCGCCAACGGCACGGCGCCATTCGATATCAGCGTCATCTTCGCGACGGGCATCCACCGTCCGGTGACCGAGGAGGAAAGAAAGGCCATCCTCACGCCGTTCATTGCCCAGCGGATCAAAACGCTGGATCACCGCCCGCGTGACATTTCCCGCCTCACCCGGCTCGGCGAAACCTCATCGGGCATCCCGATCGAGCTGAACAGCGCTCTTATCGAGAACCGGCACGTCATCTTGATCGGCGGCATCAGTTTCCACTATTTCGCGGGCTTTACCGGCGGCCGCAAGTTGATCTGCCCCGGGCTTGCATCCTCCCGCGCTATCTCCGCCACACACCGCCTTGCCTTCGACTGCGATCGGCTGGACCGCCGCCATGGGGTCGGCACGGCATTGCTCGACGGAAATCCTGTCCACGAGGCATTCGTCGAGTCCGCCTCAAAGGTCCCCGTCGCATTCTGCATCAGCACCATCGTGAACGGCCGCGGCGAGCTGACGGGCCTTTTCTCCGGCGATTGGATCGAGTCGCACCGGCTTGCGTGTGACGCTTATTCAGCGGCAAATTCGGCCGCTATCGATGAACGTAGAGATCTCGTTATCGCAAGCTGCGGCGGCCTGCCATACGATATTGACCTTATCCAGGCTCACAAATCGATCGAGGCCGCCTCGCATGCCTGTCGCGACGGAGGGACCATCGTCGTTCTCGCCGAATGCCGCGATGGGCTCGGCCGTGAAGATTTTTTGAAGTGGTTCGATGCCGAAGACAGCACCGCGCTGGCACGCAGCCTCTGCGAAAAGTATCAGGTGAACGGCCAAACAGCGTGGAGCCTTCGCAAGCTGGCCGAGAGATTCGACATCCGTCTCGTCACCGATATTCATCCGGGGAAGACCGGCCGAATGCGAATGGGCCATTTCAAAAGCCTCGCCGAGGCCCTCGATGGCATTGACCATCAGGGCTATATCATCCCTTTTGCGGCTAAGACGCGGCCATCGAACACGATCTCGGCACCCCGAGCGTAAGCCAGGGCCCGTCATGCGCCCTTTTCCTTCAGAACGGGCGATTTCCGGCCGTGGATGGTGTCCTAAACCGGTGGTGGTGGCAATGACGATTACAAACAGATTTTTATGAACTGCCAGTGCTTATGATTGAACGAATTTGAGGATGTCTGAAAAAGGCACGATCATGCTCTTAACTCCGTTAGGAGTGGCATGTTTATAGAATACGATGCAAAAAGGCGATCAAGCTCCGTAGGAGCGGCATCTCCTGTATCTATTGGGCTTATGCCGCTCCTACGGAGCTTGGACCAAAAGAACTACGTCTTTGCTCTATAGACATTTGGCTCCTACGGAGCCGATCAACCGACCTTTCAGACATCCTCTTAGAGGGATAAGAAAAGCCTCCTCGGAACGACCAGCCCCACTTAGCTAAAGCTAGCGGCAAATCAAAATATGAGTCGCAGATACCAACACCACAAGTTCAGGACGCTCCTCTCGTCGCGTTGCATACACAAAACAGTTGACTATATATGCAACGCTGCGCTAAAGTGTATTCGCCGGTTTGGTTCTTTGAAAATGCGGAGGGAATCGGAAACGGCCGGACGCCGGCAAGGCCCCGAAAACATCGATTTTTGTTCCACCTTGTTCCACTTGTTCCATCACGGGCGGAACGGAACAAAATTCGCACATTGTCCCGCGGAACAGCAAGGACGGGTTCCAGGCCGCGCTAATTCTTCTTAACGTTGAAGGTTCGGGCTATCGAATCCGTTTGATTGCGTATCGAACGCAGGCTGTCCCGGAATCCGGTGAAACGAAGCAGGTAGACGGCATCGCCCGCCTTGAGGAAATAGAATCTTCCGCTCATCGGGCGGCCGGAACGGATGAACTCAAAGTTGAAGACCGAGCCGTTCAGGAAGCCGCCGAATCTTTCTTCCTTGCCGGCCACGTATCCGGGAAGAAACTGGAGCTTTTGCTCCTCTTCCTTGATCACAGCCGACATCGTACCGCGTGGCGGCGCGTTTATCCGGCGTACCTCAAGGTGGCCATCATTGCGGTCGCCGAAGACGTACTCGACATTTGCTGTTGTTGACGATGGTTTTACGGTCATCTTCCAGCGAGCGTCCGGAAGCTCGAACGTGTAATCGACGTTTGGGTTGCTAAAGCTCGAGCCCTGGGCGGCCGCCATCCCGGCAAACACAAGCCCGACAATAAGCGCGAGAAAGATCGAGGAGCGGTATTTCATCATCATCTTCAATTCTGATCGGCTTAAGTAAGGGATATTATCGCAAATATCCGCTGGGTCGACAATTTTGATGCCCTGTCGGGGCCAACTGTTGTACGTTTTGCGACACCCGAAAGAGGCACGGCGGCTGCGAATTTTTCGCCCAATCGTCCGTTTTGGGCGTCTAAGCTGGTAGCATCCGGTCGATTCGATCGGGAAGATCCGCCCACGAGGGAACAATAAAATGAAAGTCCTAATTCGATATTTCAACAGCGTCTGCACCGTTCTGGTAATGTGTGCTCTTCTTTCTCCGGCCCTGGCGGCCAATGCCGCACCGGCCGCCGACAAACGATCGTTGTCTCAGAACCAACGGGCGCTTCACGTTCTTAACCGGCTTGGTTTCGGGGCACGGCCCGGCGATGTTGAGAAGGTCAAGTCGATGGGAATAAAGAAGTACATCGACCAGCAGCTCGATCCGGGAACCATAAGCGATACGCTCGCGGAAAGGAAGACCGCCGATCTGGAGGTGTTCGGAATGACCACCGCTGAGGTCTTCGCCAAATATCCGAATCCGGGGGCCTTGCTCAGGATGCTGGAGGGTGGGCGAACGGCGCAAAATCCGCAAGGTCCGCAACAGTCGACCGAAGACGCCCGTCGCGAACGGCAGCGGAAACTTCGCGAATACTACGCGAAATACAACCTTCGCCCCGTGGGCCAGCTTCCGCCGCAGATCACGGCCAACCGCGTGCTTCGCGCTGTTTACTCCGAGCGGCAGCTTCAGGAAGTAATGGTCGATTTCTGGCAGAACCATTTCAATGTCTTTGCCGGCAAGGCCGCGGTGCGGTGGTATATCCCGAGCTACGAACGCGACGTTATTCGAAAGCACGCCCTGGGCAATTTTCGCGACCTGCTGGTCGGTACCGCCCAGCATCCCGCGATGTTGTTCTATCTGGACAATTTCGAATCGGTCGCTCCCGGCGCCGGAACCCCTGATCGCCAGCCGCGTGGCCTCCAGCGACAGTTAATGAACGGCACTCTCACACAGCGGCAGCGCGAGCGGATAATGCAGCGGCAGGGACTTACCGATGCCGAACTCGATCAACGCATCGAGCGTGCAAAACGAGCGGGACAGAACCAGCAGAACCGTGCCCGGCGCGGCCTGAATGAAAACTACGCTCGCGAGCTGATGGAACTTCATACCTTGGGCGTGGATTCGGGCTATACGCAGAAGGACATCGTCGAGGTCGCCCGCGCCTTTACAGGGTGGACCATCGCCGACCCACGCGGCTATCGACGGATCGCCGCGAACGAGATCAAGGGAACCGAGGACCGGCGGATCGAACGGCTTCAACGACTCGCCGGGGTGCCCGACGATCTTGAGAGCGGCGAATTTTACTTCAACGAACGCTGGCACGATAAGGGGCCGAAAACCGTCCTTGGCCAAAGCGTCAACGAAGGTGGTATCAAGGATGGACTGAAGGTGATCGACATTCTTGTAAATAACCCGGCGACCGCTAAATTCATTGCCCGCAAGCTGTGCGTCAAGTTCGTCAGCGACAAGCCCAGTGAGGGCCTTGTAAAGCGTGTGGCGAGTGCGTTTACCAAGTCAGGCGGCGACATCAAGACAACGCTTCGGGCGATCTTTTCCGACGACGAGTTCTTTGCACCCGAAACCTACCGGGCAAAGATCAAGACGCCGTTCGAGCTTGCGGTTTCGGCGATCCGGGCGATCGGCGCGGATACAAATGCGAGTCCCGCGATCCGGGCGATGCTGACCAAACTCGGCGAAGTGCCTTACGGCTATCAGGCCCCGACCGGCTATCCGGATACCGCGGAAGACTGGGTGAACACCGGAGCGCTGCTCGAACGCCTGAATTTTGCCGTAGCCCTCGCGGCAAACCAGATACCGGGCACCCGCGTCGACCTGAAACGTTTCGCGGCACCGGACAAGGCCGCGATCATGAACAAAACCATCGCGGCGGTACTGGACAATGAAATTTCGCCCGAGACCAAAGCAATGCTTCTAAAGCAGGCGGACCAGCCGCTGCCGCCGGTCAAGGCCCCCGCAGAAACGGAAGACGATGATTTCTCGGACTCGACGGAGATGGCTTCCGCCAACCGGCCGCGTGCCCGGAATCGGCAGGGCCAGCTGCTGCCACCGTCGGGCAACCCCGATGTATTCAAGGTCGTCAGCCTCGTGCTCGGAACGCCCGAGTTTCAGCGTCAATGAGGCCGCCCGTCCGCATCTTTATGGCCAAGCAGCCCTGTGTACAGCTTCACAAGATCGCGGAGATGGGCATCGATGCTAAAGTTTTCGACGGCAAAGTCACGGGCAAGTTGTGCGAGCGCTATCCTGCGATCTTTATCCGCCAGCAGGCCGATCAACTTGCTCGCAAGGGCATCCGCATCCTGTACCGGAAAAACTTCCGCAAATTCCCCGCTTGCGGTCGCTTCAGCAAGTGGGGCGATATCCGAGACTACCATCGGCACACCGGCAAGCATCGCCTCGGACACCGCTATCGGAAGCCCCTCGTAAAAACTGGAAAGTACGAAGACGTCGAGCTCGGCCAGAATGTCCGGCACATCGCTTCTTGCACCAACGAAATGGACGCGATCGGTCAAGCCATTGTCGAGGCAGAAGTTCAGGCAATCAGCCATTTTCTCCTCGGCCCCGTCTTCGATACCGCCGGCAAAAATGCAATGGGCGCCGGGAACCGCCGCGAAAACACTCGGAAGCGCCCGGCACACGGTAAACTGGTCTTTCCGCCGGTCGCGGTAAAAGTTCGCGATCATGCCGAACAAGGGCGCGGTCGATCCTATGCCCAACTCGCGCCTTATGGATCGTCCGGACGATCTGAGCCTTTCCGGGTCCGCCCCATTGTATATGACCGTGAAGTTTTTCGATGTGTCAAAGCCATCAACCTCAGAAAGCCATTTCATCAACCCACGGCTTACCGCAATGTTGGCGTCCATCCGTGGGATCAGGAATCGCGAGGCGATCCGATTCTTTTTGTCCTGGATGAAGCCCTGAAAACTGAGTACTCGCCGGACACCACGAACGCCGCGGCTCGCGAGAAACAAATGAATCCCGTCAACCGCCTGATAGCCATGCGCGATCTCGATCTCCCGCTCCTTCATTATTCGCCGAAGCTGGGAGGCGAGGTAGATGTCGACAGGGAACTTTCGCTGAAGTTTTATGAATTCGACGCCAGAGCTGACAAACTCGGGCTCGAGAGCGCCGCCGCCGGCCGCCACCATTGTTATGTCAAGGCCCGCCCGGGCTCCATTGCGGCAAACATCGAGCGCCTGCATCTCGGCACCGCCGCGGTTAAGTGAGTCGAGAAAATGAAGTACCCGCATGTCTGAAGCCGCGCGTCGCACGGTGTATTTTGAGGTTACCGAGGCGAAATTCTAAACTAGGCTGAATGTCCGGGATATCGGTCGTCGTGCCGTCATTCAATCACGAACGTTTCATTGAACGCACGCTGCGGTCTATTTTCGCGCAGACTGAGCCTATCGAAAAACTGTTGGTGATCGACGATGGATCGCGGGATGGCTCGGCCGCTGTCATCGAGTCCGTGCTCAGGGACAGTCCGATCGATTGCGAATTGCAGGTCCGCGAGAATCGCGGCCTTTCCGCAACCCTGAACGAAGGATTTGCCGCAACCGGCAGCGAGTTCTTTGCCTATATCGGCTCCGACGACCTTTGGCGGTCCGATTTTCTGGCACAGCAGCTTCGCCTGTTGCGAACGAGGCCGGCGGCTGTGCTTGCGTTCTCGCATGCGTTCTTGATCGACGAGGACGACACGATCATTGATCGCACGGACAACTGGACATCATTCGCCGATGGAGATGTCCTGCCATACTTATTGCGGGGACAGGTTTTTTCGAGCCCCGGAGTGGTTTACCGCCGTTCCGCCTTAGAACGCCATTCATGGAACGAGGATTCGATACTCGAGGATTATGAACTATACTTGAAGCTTTCCGCCGACGGCGAGTTTGCCCGGAATTCGAATGTTTTGTGCGGCTGGCGCCAGCACGGGAGCAACGTCAGCCGCAATTTTCCGAGAATGCTGGAAGAGTGGATCAAGGCCCAGGACAAAATTGCCGGCTCGCTGCCCATATCACGGCGGGAACTTGACCAGATGCAAAGCGGGTTGAGGTTTGATTCGGTCGCGAGTCTGGTGCGCGGCGGTTACCGGGCCGAGGCTCGGAGGCTTTTTCGCGAGAATTTAGGCGGCGCCAGATCTGTTTTCGATATGCTGCGCATGGCTTCGCGACTCGCAGTCCCGCAAACATTGTTCGAGGCAAATCGGCGAAGGAAGCTAAGTAACACGAAGGAAAGATACGGCAAGTTCCCTGGCTGACGATGCACGAGACAGAACTAACAAGAATTGTGCCAAGCGGCGGGCTGCCGCGAATGGGACTCAGAGAACTTTGGTCTTATCGAGAGCTGCTGTATTTTCTCGCTTGGCGCGATATCAAGATCCGCTACAAACAAACGGCTATCGGCGTCCTCTGGGCGGTCCTTCAGCCGATCGTTACGACACTGGTCTTCACCATCATTTTCAGCAAGTTCGCTCGATTTGAAACTGGAATTCCGTACCCGCTTTTCGCCTTGAGCGGACTGATGATCTGGCTGTTCGTGCACAATGCCGTGTCGCTTGCGAGCACCAGCTTCACGATCAACACGAATCTCGTAACCAAAGTCTACTTTCCTCGCCTTATAGTTCCGATCGCGGCGGTTATAGCAGGCCTTTTCGATCTGTTCTTCAGCCTTCTGCTTTTTGCTGGGCTGATGGTGTATTACGGAATCCGTCCGGGGCCCGAGATAGCGATTGCTCCGATCTTTATCATTCTCGCCCTGATCACGGCCTCGGCTTTCGGCATACTGTTCGCCGCCCTGAACGTGCGGTTTCGGGATGTAAAATTCGCGCTCCCGTTCTTGCTCCAGTTCTGGATGATCGCCTCGCCGATCTTTTATCCGGCATCGCTTTTGTCGGGTGGATGGAAGCTGATATTTGCCATAAATCCGCTCGTCGGCATTTTGGAAGGAATGCGAGCTGCTTTGTTCGGCGGCGAGTTCGACTGGGCGGTGATCGCTGTCTCTTTAGTTTCGCTCCTGGTGTTTTTCTTTGTTTCGATCACACTTTTTCGCTGGATGGAGGACGATTTCGCGGATCTCGTATAACGAACCATGAAGGCGATCAGCGTCGGAAACGTATCAAAGCGGTTTTATTTGGGCGAGCGGGTTTCGTACTCGCTGCGGGAAACCCTTGTCGGCCTGGTTCGTCCGGGTAGAGGCGACAAGAAAGAGCTGTGGGCACTCAACGACGTCAGCTTTGACGTTGAGCCAGGCGAATCGCTTGGGATCATCGGACGCAACGGGGCGGGTAAATCTACGCTTCTCAAGATACTCTCTCGCATAACCAAGCCAACCAGCGGCTGGGCCGAGATCCGCGGCCGTGTCGGGAGCCTTCTCGAGGTCGGGACCGGGTTCCACGGCGAACTCACAGGCCGCGAGAATATTTACCTTAATGGAGCGATCCTCGGTATGTCCCGGGCGGAGATCAGCAAGAAGTTTGACGAGATCGTCGCGTTTTCCGAGATTGAGGAGTTTCTCGATACTCCGGTGAAGCGTTACTCGAGCGGAATGTACATGCGGCTCGCTTTTTCGGTCGCGGCGCATCTTGAGCCGGAAGTTCTGATCGTCGACGAGGTCCTCGCTGTCGGCGACGCCGATTTTCAACGTAAAAGCCTGAGGAAAATGCGCGAGGTCGGCGAATCGGGCCGGACCGTGATCTTCGTTTCGCATGATATGTCGGCGGTCAGGCGTTTGTGCAGCCGTGCTGTCGCCCTAGTGAACGGGTCGGTCGTGAGTGACGGGCCTTCCGCGGACGTTGTGCTGGACTATGTTGCCAAAAGCTGGGGAATGCGTAGCGAGTACGACTTTACAGACGCCCCAACGCCCTACGAAAGCGACGATGTTCGCCTTTTGCGGGCGCGAATGGTCAGTGCCCACGGCGAGACCTGCGGGAGCTTCGATATAAGGCGGCCTATCGGCATCGAAATGACTTACGAAGCGCGGACATCGGGCGAGATCCTTTTGCCGAATTTTCAGGTGCATAATACTGAAGGGGTGCACGTATTCACTATCCAGGATGTCGGCCAGTGGAAACGTCGCGCGAAGGACAAGGGAATATACGTGACAACCGGCTGGATACCCGGGAACCTGATGTCCGAAGGTTCGTTCATCGTTAGCTGCGCCGTAGTGACGTATCTTCCGCGAGAAACAGTGCATTTTTGTGCCCGCGATGCCGTCACTTTTGATGTGTTCGACACGCTGACTGGCGACACGGCGCGAGGTGATTTTGCGGGAAGAATGGAAGGCGTTGTTCGCCCGCTCGTCGATTGGGAAACCAAAATTCTCTGATCTCGATCGCGACCTTTGAGTCCTGGTTGGATCAATGCTCCGCAAACGATAAACTTAACTTGCCTTTTACGGGCGTCGATCGGTGTTCTCGAATGTCCATGCTCACTCGTGAGGAAAAACTCTTACTCCACCTCAAGCAGGACGGCAAGGGTGTCGAAATAGGTGCGAGCCACGCGCCGATAGCTCCGAAGCGTGCGGGTTACAACGTCCATATAATAGATCACGCCACTCGCGACGAGCTGATCGCAAAATATGAAAACGAGAACGTAAAGCTCGAGAACATCGAAGACGTTGATTTTGTTTGGCGCGGTGAAAGCTATGCTGAGCTTACGGGAACGAGCAACCACTATGATTGGATCATAGCGTCGCACGTCATCGAGCATGTTCCGAATCTCGTTGGATTTATCAACGCGTGCGACGAAATACTGAACGACAGCGGCGTCCTTTCACTTGCCGTTCCCGACGTCAGATTCTGTTTTGATCATTTTCGCCCTATTTCCGGCCTTTCAAAGGTCCTCGACGCTCACTATCAGAACCACACGGTTCACACTCCCGGGTCAATAGCCGAATTCACCCTCAATCTCGTCGAGCGTGACCACGAACCTGGGTGGGCCGAAAACACCCTGCTGCGCGACGAATATACATTCAGAAATTCGCCTGAGACGGTTGCTGAACGGCTTGACGACGCTCTTACCGGCGATGGCTACGTTGATTGTCATGCATGGTGTTTTACGCCGCACTCGTTCCGTCTCCTGATGCATGATCTTTTCGACCTGGGCCTCATCAAGATGCGTGAGGTCGGGTTCTTCCCGTCCGAGGGCTGCGAGTTCTACGTAGCGCTTTCCCGAAACGGCAAGGGCGGCGGCATGACGCGTCTCGAGTTGTTGAAAGAGATCGATCGCGAGTATGTTCGCGGATCTGAAGCGGGGGACCTTGTGGCCCTGGGCGTGACAGGCGTTTCCAAGAAGACATATCGGCGCGCCCGGGCTGTCGGCGGCAAAGGAAAACGGGCAATCAGGAAACTTCTCGGACTCGACAAATGAGACTCCCACGCCGGCTGATCACCGCGATCGAAACTCTCCGCCAATCAGGCCCCAAAGGGCTAATTCTCCGTTATCTTGCCTGGAGAAGGTCACAGCAGCTCGAAGCTCAGTATCAGCAGTGGCTCGTCGATCACGGCAATCTCTCGGGTGAAGAGGTTCGGGCGATCCAGTTGAAGATCGATTCACTCGTCCGCCGTCCGCTTATATCCGTCGTCGTTCCGGTTTACAACATCGATGAAAAATGGTTGCGGTTGTGCATCGAATCGGTTCGCAATCAGATCTACACGAAGTGGGAATTGTGTATAGCGGACGATGCATCGACGGCAAGTCATGTTCGCACAGTTCTCGATGAGTATGCCGCGAAGGATGATCGGATCAGCGTCGTCTTCCGAGGGGAGAATGGGCACATCTCGGCAGCATCGAATTCAGCGCTTGAGATTGCAAAGGGTGAATACATCGTGCTCCTTGATCATGATGACGAGCTTTCACCCGACGCCCTGTATCGCGTTGCGAAGACGGTCAACGCCTTTCCCGACGCCGCGATTATTTACAGTGACGAGGACCTGATCGATGAGAACGGCCGCCGCTTCGGGCCGAAGTTCAAACCCGATTTCAGCCGCGATCTCTTTTACTCGCTGAATCTGATGACACATCTTTGTGCTTATCGAACGGAAGTGCTGAGGTCGGTCGGGGGGTTCAGGATCGGGCTGGAAGGAAGCCAGGACTACGATCTCGAGCTGCGCGTACTGGAGCAGATCGAAGAATCGCAGATCCGACATATTCCGCGCGTACTTTATCACTGGCGCGTGATCCGCGGCTCTGTGGCCTTTTCGATGGATGAAAAGCCCTACGCTCACGAAGCTGCCCGAAACGCTCTCCGTGAGCACTTCCAACGGTTGGGCATCGACGCCGAGGTTTCCGCGTCGTTTCACAATCTGCATCGGGTCGGTTATGCGCGGTCAGGGTCAGCTTCCGCGACAGCGATCGTTTCACCTGTAAGCGGCGACATTTCGTTGGCGGCCCTTCTGCACGGTTCGATCGAAACCATCGTCGTTCGGGATGACGATCAAAAGGCGCGTGCGGAGATCCTCAACTTCACGGCAGCAAGTTCCGCTGCGGATGTGCTGCTGTTTCTCGACGGGAATCTCGATCCGATCGACGAGGTCCAGGCTGCGGAGCTTGTCTCTTTTGCAATGCGGCCGGAGATCGGCGCGGCGGGCGGGCGGATCCTCAAGAACAAACTCATCGTCGAACAGACCGGCCTGGTCCTCGATTCAGATCTCCGTCCTCGAAACGCATTCGCGGGATATGCTCGCACCGCACCCGGGACTATGTTTCGCAATCGGCAGATCGGCAACTTTTCGGCGATCTCGGTATCGTGCATGGCGATCCGCCGCGAGTTGTTCGAGCAGATGGGCGGCTTCGATGTTTCTGAAGAACGGTTGGGTGTCTTCGACGCGGATCTGTGCCTCCGTTTGTGGGAAATGGGCAAGCGGGTCGTCGTTCTCCCGCACGTCGAGTTCGTGCGCCGCGGATCCTTGCCTAAGAGAAAGCCTACGCCGGCCGCCCTGGCCGCATTCCAAAAGAAATGGCCGCGTTACGTCGAACGCGATCCCTTCTGCGATCCGAATCTTAAACGGGACGGAAGTTTCGATATCGAGATCTAGTGTCAGTCGGAACCGGGAGCGGTAGCGACTGGGTTCCTACTTGCGGTTGACAAGAGCCCTGTCGCTATCGCTCCCGGTTCTGACATTTAACGCTTGATCCGTTACACCCGACGACCGATCGCAAAAACCTTTATCAGCACAACACCCGCGATAAATCCGCCGATGTGGGCGGCATAGGCGACGCCGCCCGTGCCGGCCGGCGTCAGGTACCCGACGATCAGTTGATAAACGATCCAGATGCCGATAGCGACAAAGGCCGGAACAGTCGTGAGAAAGCTAAATATCAGCGCCCGGACTTGCCTTTGCGGGAACAACAGAACATAGCCGCCCAGAACACCTGAGATCGCTCCGGACGCGCCGAGCATCGGGATGATCGAGTCGGTGTCCAGAACTATCTGCGCGATCGCGGCGGCAAACCCGCATACAAGATAGAAAGCGGCGAATCGCAAATGCCCAAGAAGATTCTCAAGATTATCGCCAAAGATCCACAAGAACAGCATATTTCCGAAGATATGCATAATATCTCCGTGCATGAACATCGAACTGAGAAAATTGAAGTAAACCGGCAGCGGCGTGGGATAATGGGTAACCTGGCCGGCGTTGCCCAGTGCGTCGCGAACGATCTGTACACCTGTGATGTCAATCCCGCCCGTTACTTCCTTTGGCACCAGCGAGAACGCGTAGCTGAACGCGTCGTTGCCGCCGAGGCCCTGGAGCAGCACGAACACCAGAATGTTGATCCCGATAAAGGCATAGTTTACAAACGGCGTGATCGTTCGGTCGGAATTGTCGTCACCTATGGGGAACATCAGATTACAATACCTGGATCAGGAGAAAAGGTCTCCCACCGGCAAAGAGATTTCGGGAAGGTGACCGGACGTCAGAATGCTTCCAGGCTCAAAAATTTCGGTCGATCCGTACACCCCGAGCTCAGGTTTCGTGTACACCTCGACGATCCGGTTCGGGATATTGACAATCCAGGATTCGGAGATCTCGTTGGTCGCGTAAAGGGACAGCTTAGTCGTGCGATCGGTTCTCAAACTCGATTCCGCGACCTCGATAACGAGGATCGTTTCCGCGGGCGTCGGATGACGCTTGCCGTCATACTTCGTCAGATCAGAGAGCACGATATCCGGCTCCGGCTCGTCGTAGTCGCCAAGGCGCAATGGATTCTGGCCGTGAACCTGAATGGACTCGGGCAGATTCAAAATGAAAAAACGGGTGAGAAAAGTGACAATCCAAGCGTGCCGGTCCCCGATGCTCATTTTTCTTACCAATTCGCCGTCGATGATCTCTGACCTCTCGAACGTTTCGACATCGATCAACCCAAGCTCGTACATTCTGTAGTACTCGGCGACGGGCCGCCGCATCCGCGCATACGGCTGTATCGGCGGAACAGCGAGATTGGAGTCGATTCGGGTCATAACGACACTATAACCCTAAAGTCAGCCGATTCCAACATCTTCCTGCACCTTGAGCAATTCATATCCCTCGCTCCGGGCCACGAAGGTCGCAGCTGTGAGGTCGCCGACAACATTTAGCGTCGTGCGGCACATATCGAGTATCCGGTCGACACCGAGGATGATCGCTATCAACGCCGGATCCACATTTATCATTGCCAGAATTCCAATGATAAACGGTATCGAACCGGACGGTACTCCGGCCGTTCCGATGCCGCCGATGATGGCCAGGTAAACGACCATCAACTGTGTGCCCAGGGTCAGTTCGACACCGGCAAGCTGAGTTAAGAACAGAACGGTCACGCCCTCATAAAGTGCCGTTCCATTCTGGTTCGCGGTCGCGCCAACGGTAAGTACAAAACTGTTGATCTCTTTCGGAATGCCTAAGTTCTCCTCGCCCACGCGGAGTGCTGTCGGGAGTGTGGCATTCGATGAAGATGTTGAGAATGCTGTGACAATGACCGTGCGAGCTCGTTTGAAGAACTCGATTGGATTGATTCTTGAAAGAAAATAAACTGACAGCGAATAAACACCAAAGAAATGTAGCCCAAGGCCGATCAGCACCGTCGCTACGAACCACGCAAGCGATTGCAGCAGGTCCAGCCCGAACTGGGCTACGTTGTTAAATATCAGGCAGGCCACCGCGTAGGGCGCGAACTTCATTATGATATCAATGATCTTCGACGTGATTGCAAAGACCGCCTCCATAAGGTTCACGACCGGGGCCCCTACAGGACCTGGGATCAGTGTGATCGCTATCCCGACGATCAGCGCAAAGAACATTATGTGGAGCATGTTCGGGCTGGTGCCTGAGATCGAGTTGAACACGTTGCTTGGCACTACGGTCTTTACCGCCTGCATCAGCGGCGAATCCGCCTTTGCGGCTTCAGCCGCCTTTTTCTGAGCGTCCGCCGCCGTCGAACCGGCACTCCCGAATTTTTCCTTTAGTTGTATCTTAACGTCTTCGCTGATCTTTTTGCCCGGCTCGATGCTATTCGCGAGGCCAAGCCCGATAACAACCGAAATTCCCGAAATGATCAAAGAGTACGCGAATGATTTCAGCCCGATCCGGCCAAGCTTTCGTACATCGCCAATGCCCGCGACGCCGACTACGAGCGACGAGAACACCAATGGTACAACTATCATCAGCAGCAGGCTGAGAAAGAGTGTACCTATCGGTTGGGTAATGTTGCCAACAAACCATGCGACGTTTTGGTTCGATCCGCCAAGCGTCCAATTGACAAACAATCCGCCCAAAACACCGACCAGCAGGCCGATCAGAATTTTTGTGTGAAGCGCAATGCCCTTTGGCTTGTCCAGCGTCTCGTCGTCCAAGTCTGTTGCCAGTTCGCGTTCGTAGTCGTCGGGCGGGATTTGGTCTTGTTCGTTATCGGTCATAGTTTTGGTTCTGTCTTGGGAGGCGGCCTGTGTGTTTCGGTTTTCGAGAGTTTACCAGAAGTTAGATAATTTGGATATCTTGCCATGCCGTGATTCCTGCCGTCCAGGGCTTTTTCAAGATTGAGGAGCTTCCGCGAGATGGCATCTCGGCACACGCAGGACCATTGACCATCTCAATATAATCAGATAATATGATAATCGGATTATCGGATTATCATATGCCGAAAACGCTGACAGTAACCGAGATGGCCCGTAGCTTTGCCGAATACATCAACCGCGTTGCTTATCGCGGCGAGCGGTTTATTCTGACTCGCGGCAACAAGCCTATCGCTGAGATCCGGCCGTTGCCGGTTCGACGAAGACTTTCAGAGCTGCCGGAGCTATTCGCATCCTTACCCCACCTTTCGCCTGAGGATGCCGAAGACTTCGCCCGGGATATTGAAGCTGCCCGAAACTCACTACCCAAGGAGGACTATGACCCTTGGGATCGCTAATTGACACGAGTATTCTGGTCGACGCAGAACGCGGCCGGATAGTACTTTCCGATCATGTGCCGGCGGACGATGATGGTTTCTATATTTCTGTGGTCACGGCCAGTGAGTTATGGCACGGGCTTCATAGAGCCGTGAAACCCGGGATCAGGAATCAGCGGGCCGCTTTTCTTGAGGAAATGATGGATCGATTCCCAATGATTCCCATCGACCTACCTGTCGCCCGAGCCCACTCCAGAATATGGGCGGATCTTGCAATAGCGGGCCGGATGATCGGAATGAACGATCTTTGGCTTGCCGCAACCTGCATCGCTCACGGATTGGTGATGGTTACGGCGAATGTACGCGAGTTTGAACGCGTTCCGGGGCTCAGTATTGATTTGTGGAAGTGACAACGTGGATCAAGACGCCCTGTCGCACAGCTCCCTGAACTTGCACGTCTTGCAAAAGTTCAGGTGCTCGGTCATCGTGAACTCTTCTTTCGGAAGCGGCACATTAAGCTCGGTGTCGGCGCAATATAAATACATCTCGTCGGTTTGCTCACGCACAGTATCGGCAAAAGCCTCGATGTCATATTCGTTCAGTCGTGCAGTGATCTCTTTATACTCGGGCAGCAAATGCGCGATCGTGGTCTCGATCAGCGGATAGTCTTTCTTCAGGTGAAAATTCGCCCAATAAGCGTAGCCGCGAAGCTGCATGCTGTGCTTTTGGTAGTCCTGTTTCCCGGTTTTCCAATCGATTATGTGCAGCTCATCGCCGATGGGAAAAAGGAAATCGACGCGGCAGTAGGCTTTCAGGCCGTCAATGCGAAACTCGCCATAGCCCCGAGGCTCGATGATCCAGTCGTCCTTGTAAACCAGGGCCTCTTCGAATAACCATTTCAGCCGGTCGCTCTGAAGAAAGTTTTCCATTCCCTTCCAAACCGGCTCGAAGATCTCGGTTTCAAAATCGATCTCATCGCTCCTTCCGTAATATATGTCTTCGAATGTACGGGACTGGAAAAGCGTTGATGCCTCGCGGCGAGCGTAGTCGCGAAACCTTTCGACGCTGATCTCCTCGGAGCTTCGCTTGAGCCGGTCAAGCAGGGTTTTGATCAGCTTGTGGCTTGTATCGCCGACCTCAAGCGGCACCGTCGTTAATTTCTTGAGCATGTTTATCTTGAACAGGTCGTGGTCAAGATCATACTTGGCGTACTTCTCGAAATAGTACTGCCGCTTGCAGCTCTGGAATGTCGAGTATCGCGTATACGACCAGCCGAGCGTATCGGTATAACCAAATTCTCTTATCGGTTGAGGCATTAGTGGATGGCCGGGATTTTGCTAGTATATTCGTCAGGAGCCCAGCCCCCGAAATAGTACCCGACTTGTAATGGTCCGGGCAACAGTTCCGCAACAAGATGTACAGATCAATCCACTTTGAATCAACCGGCCGCCGCACCACCAACGCCTCAAAGCCCGAGGTTTTGGCGAAGCTCTCAGCGATCGTCGGCGCAGCGAATGTCCAGGTCGCACCCGAAAAGATCGAGCCCTACGGTGCGGATGCCGTTAAGGAAAAATTTCCGCCCGAGGCCGTGGTCTTTCCCGAGTCGACGGCTCAGATGGCCGCGATATTGAAACTTGCGAATGATGAGATCTTTCCGGTAACGGCACGAGGCGGAGGCGTCGGATACACGGGTGGTGCCGTCCCGATCGACGGCGGCATCGTCATTGGCACCGACCGAATGAAAACGATCGTCGAGATCAACGTTGATGATCTTTACATTACGTGCCAGCCGGGACTGACGACATATGAGGTCCAACAGGCTGTTGCCGAGAAAGGGCTGATGTTCGCTCCCGACCCGGCGAGTTACAAGGATAGCTTCATCGGCGGCAACATCGCTGAAAACGCCGGCGGAATGCGAACGCCGAAGTACGGCGTCACTAAGCATCACGTGCTCGGACTCGAGGTCGTTACCGCAGCGGGCGAGATCATTCGCACCGGCGGCAGAACGGTAAAGAACGTCGTCGGTTTCGACCTCACCGGCCTGATGTGCGGCTCGGAAGGAATGCTCGGCATCATCACCGAAGCAACGCTCAAGCTGCTGCCGATGCCCGAGGCCACATCCACAGTGCGGGCCAATTTTCATTCGATGGAGGCCGCCTGCAAGGTCCTTACCAAGTTCACCCCCGAGGGCCTTTTGCCGATGGCGATGGAAGTGATCGACAAATTCTGCGTTGCCGCCGTTGAGGAGAATTTCGCGTTTGGCTTGTCCAAAGAAGCCGAAGCGATCCTGCTCGTTGCGGTCGACGGTTCGCGGGAAGAGGTGGAGCGAAACGCTCTAACGGTAGAACGAATTATTAACGCGAACGGCGGGTTTGATGTGATCCGGGCCAGGACCAAGGAAGAGGAAGACAAGCTCTGGGATGTTCGCCGGGCGATAAGCCCCAGCCTGATGAAATACGGCACGCTGAAGATAAATGAGGACGTCGTCGTTCCGCGTTCAAAGGTGCCTGAGCTCGTCGCAAAGATCGAGCAGATCGGCAAAAAGCACGACACATTCGTCGCCAATTTCGGCCATGCGGGTGACGGTAATATCCACGTCAACTTTGTCGTTGACCGGGACGACGCGGACGCGATCGCCCGGGCGCGCCAATGTGTCGCCGAAACATTTCAGCTTTCAGTCGAACTTGGCGGCACCATCTCCGGCGAGCACGGGATCGGGTACGTAAAGGCCCAGTACCTTGATTACGCTTTGGACAAGCCTACGCTTGAAATAATGAAGGCGATCAAGCACGCCTTCGACCCAAAAGGAATTCTCAATCCGGGAAAGATGTTCGTATAGGCCGAGTCACCTCTGAAAGCACATGGAAGGCAGTGGAAATCTGAAGCGGCTTGCGTTTGCTGCGACCTTCGCGATCATTGGGGCCTGCTCCACTTGGTCGTGTGATCGCCGCGATACATCTGCCCCGCAGGATCCGCATGACCTCGCCCATCACCCGGTGAGTGAGAGCCAAAAAAGCGGCGGGCCGCCCGTGATATCGACTACTGAAGTTCCCGGACCGCCGCCAAATGGAATGGTTTGGATTCCCGCCGGCGAGTTTTCGATGGGAACGGACGAAGCTGGATTTCCGGATACGCGTCCGGTGCATCGCGTCGCGGTGAGCGGCTTCTGGATGGATCGGGCTGAAGTTACGAACGAACAGTTCGCGGCCTTCGTCAAAGCCACGGGCTACGTCACCGTTGCCGAGCGACGGCCGAGCCCCGAGGAGTTTCCCGGCGTGCCGCCTGAGAAACTGGTCGCCGGTTCGATCGTCTTCACACCGCCAAAGCGGCCCGTGAAGTTAAACGATCCTATGCAATGGTGGGCCTATGTTCCCGGTGCGGACTGGCGTCATCCCGAAGGGCCCGGGAGTTCCATAAAAGGGAGCGGGAATCACCCTGTCGTTCACATTTCATTCGCGGATGCGCTCGCCTTTGCGAAATGGGCGGGCAAGCGCCTGCCGACCGAGGCCGAGTTCGAATGGGCCGCCCGCGGAGGCCTCGACCGCCAAAAGTTCGCCTGGGGAGACGAGCTAAGGCCGAAGGGCCGGTTCATGGCGAACACGTTTCAGGGGAATTTTCCAAATGCGAATACAGGTGAGGACGGCTTCGTTGGTTCGGCTCCCGTCGGCAGCTTCGAGCCGAACGGCTTCGGACTTGTCGATATGGCTGGAAATGTATGGGAATGGTGCTCTGACTGGTACCGCCCGAATTACTACGAGATCCTTGCAGCCCAAGGCGCGCTGACGAGCGATCCGTCGGGTCCCGTCGAAGGCATCGATCCCGCTGAGCCGGGCGTTCCAAAGCGCGTTACGCGGGGCGGCTCATTTCTATGCACCGACCAATACTGCGCCCGCTATATGCCCGGCGGACGCGGTAAAGAAGCTCCCGATTCGGGAACCAATCATCTCGGTTTCCGCCTTGTCCGCGACGCAAGTGCTCCTCTGCGATGATCAACGGCCGGGCGGAGCCTCTTCGCTCGCGGGAATGATCCTGCTGCCGTGGTGAGCGATTATCAGCCACTTGCCGTTCCGCTTAGCCCAAACGTGAGTGCTGCGAAACTGCATGTTCCTGACGCCCTCGACCGTTCCGCGGTGGGTCATGACGGCGATATTGCCGAAGACACTCACCTTGTAATCATCGGACTTGACCATATCGGCGTTCGGTGCCAGCGAGGCAAGGTATTGCGTTTTATTCTCGACCGCCCCCTGTTGCGTGGTGCCGACGTAATCGTCCGCAACCAAGGCTCCGGCAGCCTTTCTGTCACCCTTCAACTCGGCAAACGTCCATGCCTTGTCCAGTTGGATCAGTTTATCCTCGATGCTGCCTTCCTTGTATTGGCCAATCGCCATCGACGAGAGTCCAAGCATCAAAACAGCGGCGATCAATATAAGCTTCATGACATTTCACCTCCCGCAAATTCGCAATACCAAATATTAGACCAGAAAACTGAAAAATGCAGGGGCCTCCGCGTTAGGCCGGACATCGTTTGATCGGCTCCCGCGGCCCATTGCACGCGCTGTTTGAGAGTGAAGCCAAAGGCCGCGCACCGAGACCCTCGGTTCCCGCAGCGGACCCGAAAATTCGATCCGCGAGTTTCCCACTATCGACGGACCTGTGACATGAGGCTAAAACGTCCAGGCGGCCCAGGAGTATTCGCCGGCGGAATCGCGGCCGGCGCCAATGAGGCTGCGGCCATCCTCTGAGAGAATTCCCCAGTTCCTACCTAAAAGCCATTCGGCCGAGGGAGATCGGAGTCGAATAACTTCAGTCTCATAGAAGTGGAGCCTTCCGGTCTTTGGATCGAATGCACCTTCAAACCGGACCTCTGTCCCTGTTTTGTTCAGAACGCCGAAGAACTCGTTGCCGTCAACCCGGTCGATTGTTATCGAGCAATCCGCCGAATCGCGGCCCCAAGTGCCGCTCCATGTACCTAGAAGATCGTGTGCCGTATGTGGAGACCTGTTTGCGGGCCTTACACTTGCTTTCTCAACCAGGCTTACGGGCGGCACCTCCTGCCAGGCTCCTTGCCAAAAAAGCGATCCCGCGAACGCTCCGATGAAAAAAGCCGCTATGAACGCAAATACTCCGATGATCAACTTCATGATCTATTAGACGCACCAAAAGCGAAATGGTTGCGCGGCGCGCGGAACTTATTGCGCTTTCGTGACCTTTAGGTCGCTGACCGTGGCGTCGGTATTGTGGCCGAAGCGAAGGCCGTAAACTCCGTCGGTTGATCTTAATTTGCCGGGGGCGACAACTTCGGAGCGGGGAAAACTGGCAACCTGCTTTTTATTTATTGAGCAGGAGATGGCGTCGCCTTTGACGGTGATCGCGATCTCTTGTGTCACTGGCTGGCCGACGCCGCCGGCTTTGTTTACGGCAGGATCTGCGGTGGGACGCCGGCCGCCTAGCTGGAAGGGTTCAGGGCCAAAGCCGCGAAAGATAAACGTGCCGTTGCCGTAAGCCGCGCAGTAAAGATAGCTTTGCTTTTCGGTGCCGATGTCGTGGCCGCCGATCATAATGCCGTATGGGTGCGGATGATCGTTGATGCTCATATACTTCGGCTCGTGAAAGGTGGCGCTGACGGTGTAGTCACCCTTGGCCGTGTTCTTCGGGTTCCAATAGGTCACAGCCGGGCCTGTCGTGATATGAAAGCCCTTGCCTTCTTTGACGAACTTTGCGCTGTTCAGGGTCGAGCCGGCCGCCTTCTCTTTGGCATCGATCTCACCGGTCCAGCCCTTGACCGAAATTCCGCCGTCCTTTACGCCAACGCCCGAATCATGCTCCTGGGCCGAGACCCCGGAAAGTCCGATAAAAAGAAGCGAAAAGGCCACAAACGCAAACAGCAGTGCTTGATTTTTCATAATGCCGACACACTATCACCAAACGACTGAGGACTCAACCAGGTGAACTGTTGCGTGTATGATGTTGAGCTATGAAGTTTGCGCGCTATACATTCCTTATCGCCGGCATCTATGGGCTGCTTGTCCTGGTGCCGCAGTATTTTGTCGAGGCTGGCGGAACGCCGGTGACCGGAAAGCCGGAGTTCTTTTATGGTTTCATCGGCGTAGCGGTCGCGTTTCAACTGGTTTTTCTCCTGATCGCGGCTGACCCGCAAAAGTACCGTGCGATGATCCTGCCGTCGATCGTTGAAAAATTCAGCTTTGCGATCGCGGTCGCGATACTTGTATACGCCGGCCGGACAAGCGGCCAGATCGTCATCGGTGCGGCGCTCGATCTGCTCCTCGGTGTACTCTTTATCGTTAGCTGGTTCAAATTCTCAACCGCCCCAAAGGCGGATAACGGCTAACTTTCTCCATTTGATCTCCAGGCAGCAAAAAAAGGGCGACCGAGGCCGCCCGTGATAACCGGTTTGCACTGGTTATCAGCTAGCATCGCCTACCGCGTCCACAGGGCCGAAGGGTGTGGGCCCAGACGTAGTTGGCGATATCGACTCCCGCATCTGCCCCCATTTGGTCGGCCGAACGGAAATGGATGCCGGAATAAACGCGAGCATCGACCACCTCATCGACACCTTCACTGAATGTCGCCCATTGGTGGGTGATGCCGTTTATAGTTGCTGAGACCGGGATTCCTGGATTATCGCCAAATGCATTTGCCATGATGGCGGCCATTGCACCGCTGTTCATAGGGTTCCCGGACGGATACTCGGGGTGCCGCGGAGTTGGGTACAGCGGCTCCCACGCGGGATCGGGGTCGGTCAAGCCGTTCCAATCCTCGTCTCCGCGATGAATTGCCGACTCCGGCCGCCAATGGTTGTAGAGGTATTTTGCCTCCCAGCAAACGATGCTGGCGTCCGCTTCGGCCAGGTAAACAAGTGCGTAGATGCGGGCGCGTGCCGATATGCTCAGGCTGCGCGACGCAATGACGCTGGTCAATGGCTGGTTCCACGTGGCGGTGGGCGAGGCTCGCCAGAACGCGGCGATCTCGGTCTGTTCGGGCGTTCGCGTCGTACTGAACTTGTCTCCTACCGTCTTTGTCTCGTTGTACTCGATGGCGTACCGGTGGGACCGGAGCCCCGGCGGCGGTGGCGGCATAAACTGTCGATTGTTCTCGAGCACCCACGGAGTGACCCTTCCCCACCCGGGAAGCAGGGCAGGCGAACTTGTCAGCGGCACCCAGACGCCCGGCTGGCCGGCGCGCGGTGCGGTGTAGTTGTACTGGGTCGAGGCGGCGCCATCGCCGGCACGGACCGCAATGACAGCCGCAGCGGCCCACTGTCCATAGGCAATTCCCGGATCTGTCTGCGACAGCCCGTTTGCCGCGAGCGATGCAAAGAACATCGCGTCGAGCGACGCGGCGTGTGTCGGGAACAGGCTTCTGAGTGAATGATGCGCTGCCGCGATCGCCGCGGCCTCAGGCGAAGCTCCATCGGGCGCCGGGCCTGGCGACAGGTACGTCCTGTATTCGCGAGTGATGCCGTTCACGGCATCGTGCATCGATACCTGAACGATCGCCATCGGTCGCGTCTGGGCAGTGGACGAGAGCCGCGATGCAGGCAAGGTCGCGAGCCTCACGGCCTCCTGGTTCCACTCCGCGATCACGTCCGCCCGGGCACAGGTTGGGATGATGATCATCACGACGATCAGCAGCGCCGCGATCGATAGAATTTGTGCAACTGGTTGTTTCGATCTCATATCTTTCTCCTTTCTTATCAAATGGGACGGCGAATTTTCTATTCCTCAAACGAAACGATTCGCTTATAATGGGCAGATCGGACTTTAATGACTCGGGGCTTTGGAAGTCCTTACATAACGCCAGCGTTTTTCCAAAAGACTTCCAAAAGACTTCCAAAAGCTCGGATACACTCGGAAAAAGCTGATGACCAGGCGGAACGGGAATGTTTACGAGTTTGCGGGTTTCCGGCTGAACGCGGGAGAAAAACAGCTCTTGCGGGACGGCGAACCTGTGCCGCTAACGCTCAAGGCGTTCGATCTGCTCGTCGTTTTGGTGGAGAACAGCGGCCATCTGCTCGGAAAATCTGAGTTGCTCGACCGCGTCTGGCCGGACAGCTTTGTCGAGGAAGCAAATCTGTCGGTGAAGATGTCCGAGCTGAGGCGCGCCCTTGGAGAGGGCCCAAATGAGCGGCACTTTATCGAAACGGTACCCCGCCGCGGTTATCGTTTCGTCGCGGACGTAACTGAGGCCGGGAACGGAGTGGCCGATACTGAAACTCTCGCATCCATTCCGCCAGCTTCAATTGGGCCGGAGGCCGAGTCTTCCCAGATCGCGCCTGAGGATCGCTACACAATTCGCCGCCTCTGGCCGGTTTATCTGGTTGGCGTGGCGGTCGTTTCCGCGGTGCTGTTCTGGTTGAACTTGGGCGGCGTGCGAGATCGATATTTCGGCTCGACCAACGCATCACCGACGGCCTCCGAAGGTCCGGTCGTCGCGAGCAATACAGGAGACAGTGGGCTTCAGTCGCCAGCGTATGATCTTTACGTTCGCGCAAAGGTCAAGCTAGGCAGCGAGAATCGCGAGGACGCCGAGGCCGCGATCAAGCTTCTTGAAGAAGCCGTTCGCGTGGACCCTGACTTTGCCGCTGCCTATGCTCAACTGGCGCGCGGCTATAACACGCTGGCATTCAAGTACAGCAGTACCACTGAGAGAAAGCGTTTCCATGAGAGCGCCGAGGTTGCCATCGAGAAGGCCCTTGCCCTCGATCCCAACCTTGCCGAGGCCCATTTCGCACGCGGGCTGATCCTTTGGTCTAGTTCTGAGGCCTTTCCGCACTTGCAGGTTATCAAGGCATACAAGCGTTCCGCGGAGATCGAGCCAAACTGGGACGAACCGTACCACCAGTTGTCGTTGGTCTATTCGCACATCGGCCTGATGGACGAAGCACGACAGAGCGTGCAAAAGGCGCTTGAAATAAACCCGAACAACACGCTGGCCCGCTTTCGCGTCGGCGTTTACCTCGAATACTCGGGCAAGTTCGAAGAAGCGCTCGCGGTGTTCAAAACGATACCGCGTGATGAAACTCCGCTGTTGATGGATAGAAGCCTCGCGGAAACCTTGATCCAGGTTGGCCGGTTGAACGAGGCCGCCGCGATCGCCGATGACTATCTTCGCCGATTTCCGCAGGACGACGGAGGCGGCTTTACCGGAGTAAAGGCCCTGATCCTGGCCAAAGAAGGAAAACACGATGAGGCCGAATCAATGATCCAGCGGGCAATTGAGATCGGGCGCGGGTTTGGCCATTTTCACCACACTGCCCACAACATCGCGTCGGCGTACGCCGCAATGAAACGGCCTGACGAAGCCGTCAAATGGCTCGAATACGCGGCGGACAGCGGATTTCCGAATTATCCATATTTTGAGATCGATCCGAATCTTCAGAACCTGAAAGAAGATCCGGGCTTTCTCGACTTCATGGCAAGGCTCAGAAAACGATGGGAGCAGTTCAAGGCAGAGGCACAATAGACCGGTAAGCTTCAGAACATCATGACTGTGCGCGTCCCGGACGCACTCAGGCATGATCTGAACACGACGCGGCGCGCTTACCGACGTACGGGCTGCTGCACAGGGTCGTCACCCTCTCGCGATACTCCATCGATCTCAAGCACGAGGTCCGCGCCGTAGGCCCTCGCCGGTGTTTGAAAGCCCGGTTTGAACTTGCCTCGTAGGATCTTTTCCGTGATGTTGAGCGCGGCAAGCGCTGTCGTGGTGTAACCATCAGGTCCCTGCTGACGCGCCTCGACGCGGTTGCCGTCGTTGTCGCGAGCTTCACCCCACAATAAAGTTTTGCCTTTCTCGCGCTCCGCATCGCTCGGGCCGCCGGTGGGAATTTTGCTTTGTAGAAACTTCTGGACCGGCCCAGTTGCGAGCAGCCAGCCGAGATAGCGGCTGAGCTTCATCATCCTTATAGCCTGCGGCGGGACGACCGAATAGACCTCGATGTTCGGGATGCCGGTTGAATAATAAGCCGTCGAAACATCGCCCCACGGGATCGTGACGGCAGGTCGCACATTCCCGCTGGCAGCCGAGCCCTTACTTACGTGCGGGCTACCGACGTGCGGGCTACTGACACCGCTGCCGAAATCGATCTCGCGTGTTCTCCATGCGGCGGGAACGGAAGTGATGACGCCATCCTTTCTGACCGCACCGCCCTTGCCGATGTTCATCGTCATCGTCGCCTGCGTACCGTGCGAGATGCGGCCAATGCCGTAGAATGCAAGCGTAAGATGCGTCGCCGACGGCAAGCGGTTTTTCAGATGCAGTGCAAGGCAGTCGCTCGGTACGACGTCGAACCCGACGCCCGGCATTATCATTATTCCCGCTTCCTTCGCCCTCGCATTCAGCGTCGCACCCGCCTCAAAGACCGCGATCTCGCCGGTGATGTCGGTGTAATGCCGCCGGTTCCTCAAACACGCCTCAACCATCGGCCCAGACGTTATCGAAAACGGCCCGGCACAGTGCAGCACCATCTCCACTTCCTGCAAAGCGGCGTCCACCTTTTCCCGCTCATCGAGCGCGAATGCGCGATGTTCTAGGCCATGCCTCGCCGCCAGCCCGGAAACCGCCGCCTCGTTTCTTCCGGCAAGGATCGGCCTCATCCCACGCTCGACCGCAAACCGTGTGATCAATTCGCCGGTGTAGCCGTTTGCTCCGTAGATCAGGAAATTGTTCGACATCTGATTATCTTCGGAATAGTGAAAAGCGAATAACGAATAGTAAAGAGTTTGGACTATTCGTTATTCACTCTTCACTATTCACTATTCGGGAACCAACAAAAAGCGACAATTTTATTTTTTGCGTTTCCTTGAGCCGGAGCAGAAACTCTGTCCGCTCAATTTCTTTCGCACCAAGGGCCTCCATGTGAGGCGTCATTACCTGGACGTCGAGCCAGGTTAAGCCTTGTTCGCGGAGGTGATCGATGAGAAAAAGTAACGCGAGTTTCGAAGCGTTCGCGGCGCGGTGGAACATTGATTCGCCGCAGAATACGCCGCCGGCATCGACGCCGTAGAGGCCGCCGACAAGCGTGTCGTCTTCCCATGCCTCGACGCTGTGGGCGATGCCTTTTTGATGAAGCTCAGTGTAAACGCGTCGGAAATCGCCGGTGATCCACGTTCCGCCCTGGTCGGGGCGTTTGACGGTGGCGCAACCGCGCATCACGGCTTCGAAATCGCGGTCGATGGTGAATGTGAAAGGCTGCTGACGCCGCACCTTTGCGAGGCTTCGGGAAATGCGGAGGTCGTCAAAGTCGAGAACGGCGCGCTGCTCCGGGCAGTACCACGGCAGCGGGACTCCTCGCATATACCACGGAAAGATGCCCTTGCGGTAGGCTTCGGTCACGGTCTCGACGGTCAGCGGCGTGCCGAACGTCACCACGTCGGCCGCGTGATAGAAATACTCGCCGACCAGGACCCATTCGGGAAAATCATAGGTCCGCGGATCGGGAAAGTATGCCTGCTCAAATTGCGGGAACAATTTCCTCGTCACGATGTGTAACCACGATAACAGAGGATATCAAAGATGAAAATTAAAGAATTGCTCGTCGAGAGTTTCAAAAGCCCGTTCTTCAATCTTCTTGCGATCGCGAATCTTTCGCTGATGGCTGTCTTGGTTTCGACCGGAGGATTTAACCCAGGCAGCTCGACGAGCTTCGTATACGAGTTGAACGGTCCCGCCATCGTTGTGTCGGTACTGCTAACCGGTTCGATGAAATCGTTCTCCGTCGTCCCGCCGCTGATCTATCTTCAATGGATCTCCATCGGAACCGTTTCGCGGTTTATCGCGAATACCATCCGGATGCCGGAGGTTGAGTAGGCACATTGAAACTGAAATTGCGCTCGCTATCTTCGATAGCTTTCAATGTCGGACGTTCGTTACCCAGGGCTTACGCCCTGGGCTTTATGCTAACGCCATCTTCGATGGCTAGATCAAATTGCCGAGCCTAAACGGTCTTCAATTTCCACTTACCCCGCTTGAACATCAAAGCCGAAACGACCGCGAGTGACGAGAACGCGATCGTGATCGCCCAGAAAACTCCCTGAGGGCCGAGGCCGTAGTGATTTGCCAGCACGTATGCGAGCGGTATTTCGAGCACCCAGAACAGGAAAAAGTTCAGATACGTGGGCGTCCACGTGTCGCCGGCGCCGTTGAATGAGCTTTCCATCACGATCGCCAGGCCATAGAACGCGTAACCGTAGCCGACTATCCGAAGGCAGTCGCGGCCGACAGCGGCAACAGCCGGATCGGTAGTGAAAATACTGATCACTGGGCCAGAGAATATAACGAGAACCGCGCCCGCAAGGCCAAGCAGTCCGGCGTTCAGGCCGCTCGCGATCCAGACGGAACGTTCCGCCCGATGCGGCCTTCCCGCTCCGAGGTTTTGCCCGACCAGTGTCGCGGCCGCGTTCGCCAAGCCGACTGCAGGCAGAAGGACGAAGATGATAACTCGCAGCCCGATCTGATAACCGGCAAGAGCAATGGTCCCAAAGGCGGCCATGATCGTCACGAGCACGCTCCAGCTTGCCGTGCTGACGAGAAACTGCAGGACCGCCGTTCCTGAAAGCCGGACAAGGCCGATAAGCAGTTTCGGGTCGAACGTCCAGTGTTCCAGGTGCACGTGCAGCCTGCCGTTCGAGCGGCCGAACAACGTCCACGCGGCATAGGCAACACCAGCACCGCGGCCACAGACCGTTGCCACGGCGGCACCCGTTACGCCTAACTCCGGAAACGGCCCAATGCCGAAAATGAACATCGGGCAAAATAGAATATTCAGGCCGTTCGCTATGATAAGCACGCGAAGCGCGATCGCCGCGTCGCCTGCCCCTCGGAAAATGCCGTTCAGCAGAAACAGGAACACGATGACGCCATTTGTTCCCAGCATGATCCGCATAAACGGCACTCCGAGCTCAACTACGTGCGGTTCGGCACCGAGCAGACCAAGTATGCGCGGAGCAAAGATCACACCCGCGGCGCCCATCAACAGCGACACGGCCATGCCCAGGTAAACCGCATGCGTTGCAGTGCGGGCCGCACCGTCCATATCCTTTTCGCCGACACGCCGCGCGACCGTGGCGGTCGCGCCGATACTCAAGCCGATGCCGACGGCGTAAATAAGCGCAAGTATAGATTCGGTCAGGCCGACAACCGCCACCGATTCGGCCCCCAACTTTGCCACGAAAAACGTATCGACGATCGCGAACAGCGATTCCATCGACATCTCAAGGATCATCGGGATGGCAAGGATGACCAAAGCCGCGAAGATCGACCCCTGTGTAAAGTCGCGCGACGTGCCGACGAACGCCTCGCGCAGCACTGATGAAAATGAATTATTCTCCACCCCAACGGACGGAGTTTGCCCATCGAAAGACATATAAAACCTCAACAATAAACGATAACGACGGCGCGAGATGCACCAGAGAATGTTCGCTCGACGCGCACCGAGGGCCTATGCGAACAGAGATGGGCGATTTTGATTAGACAAGTTCCTTACGCATGATTCCAAAGACCTTAGCACAAACGGTTAGCGAATGGGAAGTCTTTTCGCTCGGTTCTCCATCAGGCCGTCGTCCGAACGCTGCGCGTGAACCTGTTCAAGAATTCTGAGTATCTGTCCCGTAGGGACAACTGCGAATAGCCCAGCGATTTATCGCTGGGTATGTCCGAGGCAGGCAAGCCAGTCCCGCAAGGGACGGCTGAGCCCACATTACGTGTTCAGCCCACGGAGCCACCTGCCGCTTGAACGTCACCGGCTTGCTCAAGCGCTGGCTTCCGCAATATCATCAAACTTGAAGAGGAGTATCGTTTTATGATCAAACAGATCCGCGGTAGTACCATTTGATAACTCAACCGTGAAGACTTTTACCGAATCATTGCCCCTTACCGGCGAAGGAATTGTGATCGACATCGGAACGGGAGACGGCCGCTTTGTGTCCGCCGCGGCGAAGGCGAACCCGGACAAGTTTTTCATCGGCGTGGACACGAACGTAAAGCCGCTGGAGAAACCGTCGATGAAGGCGACGAGGAAGCCTGCCAAGGGCGGACTCCCGAACGCGATGTTCGTCCAGGCGGCGGTCGAGGACCTGCCGGAAGAGTTCGACGGCGTCGCGGATGAGCTCCACATCCACTTCCCGTGGGGGAGTTTGCTAAAAGCCGTCGCGACCGGCGATGAAAGTGTGTTGAGATCTCTTCGCCGCGTCGCCGCGCCAGGATG
The DNA here is from genome assembly GCA_050250045.1 of Pyrinomonadaceae bacterium. Classification (GTDB taxonomy): domain Bacteria; phylum Acidobacteriota; class Blastocatellia; order Pyrinomonadales; family Pyrinomonadaceae; genus OLB17. Next base: position 168,920 of record JBFWPK010000005.1, read on the forward strand.
CTTGGTTGAGATCGTCATCGGGATCGATCCAGAACGCGATAAGGCCGAGATCGAGCGGTTGGAAATTCCTGAACTTACGCCTGTCATTTTGCACTCATTTCTGATCCCAAAATACCTTGCGGCGGGATTCGAGTTCATCGAAACGCGCGAATTGCGCTCCGCCGAATGGTCAAAGCTCGAAACTTCCTGGGCCAGAAAACTTCAGGGTGGTTCGGGCCGTGTCGTACGGCTCCTTATTTTCAAAGCATCAGGTTGACGCCATCTTGCAACTAAACCGTTTCGGCTGTCACAATGTACGGTTGGCGCATATGAAGATTGCGGTTGCAATGAGCGGTGGTGTCGATAGTTCGGCAGCGGCCGCGTTGTTAAAGGAGCAGGGGCACGAGCTTGTTGGCTTCACGATGCAGCTGTGGAACCAGCGGCGCGGGATAAGCGTTGACGAAAACGGCGACCCGCTGCCAAGCCGATGCTGCTCGCTGGATGATGTTTACGATGCTCGCCGCGTGGCCGACAGCTTAGGATTTCCGTTCTATGTTCTGAATCTTGAAAAGGATTTCGAACGCGATGTCGTCGAGCCTTTTGTTCAAAGCTATCTTAGCGGCGAGACCCCGATCCCGTGCGTCGCGTGTAACTCGCGGCTAAAGTTCGCTTCGCTCGACCGGATGGCCGTTTCGCTAGGCTGCGACAAGGTCGCCACCGGGCATTACGCTCGCGTCGAGTACGATGAAACCGCGAATCGATACCGGCTGTTCCGCGGCCGCAACCATTGGAAAGACCAGAGCTACTTTCTTTGGGAACTGACCCAGGACCAGCTTTCGCGTGCCTATTTTCCGCTCGGCGATATGCTCAAGAGCGAGGTCCGCGACATCGCCCGCGAAGCAAAACTTTACACCGCCGAAAAGCAGGAATCACAGGAGATCTGCTTTGTTCCTGACGGGAAGTATTCCGAGTTCATCGACCGATACCTTGAGCACGAGGATCGCCTTGATGAGATGCCGGCGGGCGGTGAGATCGTAAACGCAGCCGGTGCGACGGTCGGCTCGCATTCCGGCATCCATCGCTACACTATCGGGCAGCGGCGAGGTCTTGGCATTGCTCACGAAAAGCCGCTCTACGTCGTGCAGATCGAACGGGCGAAAAATCAGATAGTTGTTGGCGAGGCTGATGATCTCGAATCCATCGAATTCACGGCCAAAGGTGTGAACTGGGTAGCTTTTGACGAGCCTTCCGAGCCGGTCCGGGCCGAGGTAAAGATCCGGTATCGGCACGACCCGGCGGCTGCGACGATCTACCCGCTTGACGAGGCGCAACTCGCGGACAGCGGCGATGCGGACAAGAGTGTCCGCGTTCCGTCGAGCGCACGCATCGTCTTTGACGAGCCGCAGCGCGCCATTACGCCCGGCCAGGCGACGATATTCTACAATGGCGATGAGGTTGTCGGCGGCGGGTGGATCATAAAGGATTAGGTATTTTCATTTGGATCTTGCTCCCGCAACATTGGTTAGTGTCCCAATACTTGCGGCACAGTTTGGCGCCGCACAACTCAAGGACGAGGAGCCGCGGATCACGAAATCAGAACTTCGACAACTCTTTCTCGAAAAGCGCCGGTCACTCTCGCCCCGCGCAGTCGCGGAACTGAGTCTGCAGATCGCAGACCGTTTTTTTTCCGCAGTCGATCTGGCCACTGTCGGCTCGCTTCACACTTTTATCCGCATCCCGAAATTCAACGAGATAGACACATCTAATATCTACTTTCGCTTATGGCGCGATCATCCCGAAATAAAGACTTTTGCTCCGCGGGTCGATCTGGATACGGGGCGGCTGAAGAGTGTTGAATTTTCGGCGGAAACCGAGTTTATCGAGGACAAATGGGGGATAAGGGAACCGTTAAACAGCAAATCGGTCGATCCGGTGGAGATGGACATGGTTCTTGTACCGCTGGTCTGTTTTGACGCCGCGGGCCATCGGGTCGGTTACGGAAAAGGATTCTACGACAGGTTCCTCAGCGAGTGCCGGCCGGGTTGTCTAAAGGTGGGTTTGAGTTTTTTTCCGCCAGTCGCGCGGATAGATGATGTGCACAAGGGCGATGTAGCGCTCGACCTGTTTGTAACGCCGGAGCGCATCTATCGCCCGGACCTTCCGGTCGGAGCGATAGACGCGTCAGCTACGCCGCCTTCGTGACTAATCTACGGGCCGCTCATTTTGCCTTGAGAAGGTCCCGGATCTCAGTCAGCAATTCTATTTCCGGGGCAGGCACTGCTTCGGCCTCTAAACTGCGGAACAGCCTGACGGCGTAACGTGCGATAAAGAACATCACAGCAGCAACGATCAGGAAACTGATAATATCGTTTATCAACTGCCCGTACATTATCAGCGGCTGCTTTGCGGCAATGGCGGCCTCGATCTCCGTGCCGTTCGTAACCGGCATATCGCCGAGATTGATAACCTTGCTTTTGAAATCCACGCCGCCTGTCAGGACGCCTACAACAGGCATGATGATCCCATCGGTAAAGGTCTTGATGATCGCCCCGAACGCGGCGCCCATAACCACGGCGATCGCCAGGTCAAGCACATTTCCACGAGCTATAAACGCTTTGAAATCATTCCACATGAAAGGTCCCTCCCGTCTGTCCACACTGGTTTTGATCGTTGTGGGGCGAGTTGATGATATTGCATAATTCCTGTTGCTGCAACAAATGAAGAGGGTTGCCGAAAATGGCAACCCTCGCTTAAGGACCCTGTGGCGGCAATGCTAGACCGTAGCCGATTCAGACTTTTCGTCGTCTTCCGCGATCATCTTTGCAAGAATCTCGTCCTCGTCTTCATCCTCATCATCCTCAACATCCGCTTCGGCGTAGCTTGATGATTCGTAGCTCGTGGTTTCTGCGGTCTCGTATTGCGTCTGAGCTGCTGCTGTCTGCTTGGCAACCTCTTCGCGCGCTTTTAGCATAGTACAACCGCCTTCGAGCACTGCGCCGTCCTCGATGGTCAGCCGCGGCGCCTGGATGTTGCCTATCACCTTTGCGGTGCGGCCAAGTTGGATCTTCTCGCTGGCAACGATATCGCCATTCACCGTCCCGCTGATGTTGGCCACGGCCACGCTGATGTTCGCGTCGACCTGGCCTTCCGTACCCACGATCAACGTACCCGAGTCCGAGGAGATCGACCCGACCAAATTCCCGTCGACGCGGAGCATTGCCTGAAACGCGGTTTCGCCCGTCAGGGTCGTGCCGTGCCCGACGAAGCCGCTCAGGCGCCCTTCCTTTATGTCGCGCGCCATCGATTCGCTGTCAGTAACCGGCTTTGTAGTGCTCGCGTTGTCGCCCGTATATTGATATGCCAGGTTCTGAGGGGGCTCAGGAATCTGGCCCTGGTAACCTGTATCGCTCGTCTGGTCCGCTCTGGAACCTCTTCCCATTCTAATCATCGCGTCTAAAACTCCTTTTACTAGGTGGATTTGGGCGGCAGTTTTGACAGGTTGGGGGGCCTAAAGATCGAAACTCCGTAATGCCTTTGGAACTGTCGCTGAAGAGCAAACAACCAAAACATCATAAATGTTTTTTGCCTATGCTGTCTAGTTTTTTTCTGCAAGCCGGGTAAATACTGCGGTGCAGCTCCCGAAAATCGGATCACACAAACCCCGCACAAGATCGTAAACCGTTATTGTTCAATGGTTACAGCCAGCCGTCGTTCCCTACTGCTTCTCGATGTCGATCTTCTCGGCCAGAATGTCGCTGTATGCCCCGATCATCAGCTTTTTCGGGCGGTCCGGAAGTTGGATATTCTTCAGCTCCACAGAGCTGTTGCCGGTCACGCGGGCTGCTCCCAGGAAGATTGGCCCTTTGCCAAAATCGAGATACAGCGGTACGGACGCGCTGAAATCTTCGGAAACGTCCGACTGCGTGAGTTTGGCGTTCAGGGCCGTTTTACCTTCGAGATTCGCGGTCGACCATGTCAACTGATACGACGGAATGTCCGTTCCGTAAACCCAGCTATCGAAGAACCAGTCCATCGTTTTTGTGCCTCTCAGGTCCATGGAGGGCAGCATATGCTTTTCGACCGCAAGCTTAAAATCGTTGGTGGAAACGTCTTTGTTATAGTGAGAAGCAAGGAACTCACGGATCATTTTCTGAAAGCGGGCGTCGCCGGTCCCCTGTCGATGATCGAACATCATCATTCGAATCATGTGCATGATATATGCCCCTTTCGGGTAGATCATTCGCTGAGCGACGGCCCCGGTTTTGGCGCTGTTCAGGCGGTAGCCCTGGGTTACCGGGCCGATCGTGTAGGGCTTTTTCCCTTTCGTTGCCGATGTTGGTTCGAGAATGCGCTTTCGCTGCTCATCCCAGAACTCGTTAAACTTGTCTAAGTCTTTCTTTACGTACTGGATAAACAGCGATGTCGAAAATTCCGAAAAGCCTTCGCTCATCCATTGATCGCGATAGCTCGTCCAGCCGACGGTGTGGCCCCACCACTGATGAGCAACCTCATGGGCCGCCACCTCGCGCCAAAACCCGTCAGTGCCGCCCCTAGTGCCGAAAAGTTGTACGCGATGCGTAGTATCGAAAAAGGCTATGTACGGCATGTAAACAAGCGTTGGCCACGCCTGTCCAAAATTGCCCGCCGGTTGCTGGGTCATCGCCAGTCGTTTATACGGAATGCTGCCGAAATAATTGGTATAGATCCTCATCGCATTCTGCGCCTCGGTCAGGACCGTTGTCGCCATTCCCGCCGTGTTCAACGAACCCAGTGTTGTCCCCGTGCGGACACCCATGCGCTCAGCTTGTTCGATCTGACTCTGAAGAAATCGGATGTCGTCTGGCAATACCTTGTTGGCATATACTTCAAGCGTTAGTCCCGTCGGTTCGTCTTTGGCGTCCTTGACCACAAAATTGCCGTAATTGAAGCCGGCAACCGCAAGCTCGATTCCATTACTGGACCATTTTGCTACCTTCAAGCCACCCTCCTCTTTCTCGGTGCCAACCGGCGAACCAACACCGACAAGGACAAACTTGCTCGGCCATCGAAATGTGATGTCAAAAGCCGCCCTATCGCCGAAGCTCGAGATGGGGTTGTTTGGGTACCAGGTCGAGCGCGGGATAAGGATAAAGTTGCCGGTTCCCGCTTCCCTGAGAGCATCGGTCCCGTCGTACTCTACCTGTATTTTGAACAGCTTCCCGACCTCGTGAGCGGCCGGCAGGACAACGCCAAAGTCAGCATCCTCGTCCTTGTCTTCTTGTATGAACGTAAGCGCATTCCCCGATTCATCAGTGACCGACTTTACCCGCAGCGAACGGAAAAGGTCGAAGGGTAGAAAACGCGAATCGGCCTCGCGCATTTCGAGGGTCAGTTCATCGGTCGCGACCAGGCGCGTCCCGTCTATCGTCACGTCGATCTTGTGGTTTTTGATATCGTACGTCCGCCGGTCCTGCCAACTCGTGGCCGTTCCCTTTTTATACTCCTCCTCCATATGGAAGGCGGCCCAGATCCCGCCCGTGGTCTCGCCGTAGCTGAGCAACTCGACTTGCTCCGGGTACACGTCGGCGTGGCCAAGCGGGTCGATCCCGTAAACAAGTTTGCCGTACTTGGCCCCTTCTATGAATGCCGAGAAAAAACCAGGACGTTTGGGCGCGTAAAAGTCCGACAGGATGCGGGACGTCATGTTATAGCGGAACGATTTGCGCAAAGTGGATTCTCTGTCTCTGAACATTGAACGGGCCTTTTCCGCGTCAGAACCGCCGCTGCTCATCGTCGCGGCGGGCGAGGCTTTGATCCGCTCAAAGGTATCATCCGTGAAAAAAATGACCAGACTGCTGAAGTTTTCATTGATCTCCTGGCTGTCAACAAATATCGCGAGATGTTTTTTCTCGGCCTCAACCGGCGGGACGAGCGAGAAAATGCCGCTGCCGATAAAAACCGCTCCCGTAACCCTCCCGCCTGCGGGCTTCAAAAAATAGACGGCTCCGCTCTGAAGAGTGAAGCTGGCCGCGTCCTTCTTCAGGACCAGGTTGTTCACGGTGGCATATGCGCCCGAAAAGGCGTCACCAGCGGAAGATGCTCCCCTGATCTCGACATAAAGCGGGTCAGTCGCGTTGACCGTTACTTCGGCAAGTACTTTTTTGTCGTCCTGAGCAGTCAGTGCGAGGCATGCAAACAGTAATAACGCTATGGATATAAGAAAACGGCTGGCCATTGTAAAACTCCTGTGGCTGGTTGGGATGAACCTTCGAGAGACGGTACGCCGAACATTATACCCCTCGACACGACAGACTCAAAACCAGGTGGGCAGGCCCTTTGGGTCATTGAACAGGCGGGCGATCGTCCGAAGCGCGAGATCTTCATCACTTTTGCTCAACGTGCGCAGATCCAGAAGCACTTGGCCGGCCTCGATCCGGGCTATTATCGGCGGGCTTGCGGATCTGAGTATCTGTTCCAGTTCTGTTTCGGTGAGCTCGGCATGGGTCACTGTGATCAGGGTCGTTTCAAGCGCCGAATCGGGGGCGGCACCGCCGCCGACGGCCGAAAGGCCTGTGATCAGGTTAAGTTCAAGGACCGGATCTTTTCGCAACATTTCGGCCATACGTTGAACAAACCGGCCTGCCCTCGACGCGATCTCTTCACTAGCCGCGGACAACATTCTCAGGACCGGTATCTCGCTCTCGGCGACACCGCGAGCGTACGCATCGAGCGTTGCCTCCAGCGCGGCGGTGATCGTTTTGTCGAGACGCAATGCCCGGTAAAACGGATCGCGGCGGAGTTTTTCGACCAGTTCGCCGCGGCCCGCGATGATGCCCGCCTGCGGCCCGCCGAGGAGTTTGTCGCCGCTGAAGCTGACAAGATCGGCTCCCGCCGCTAGAATTTCGCGGATCGGCGGTTCGCCATTTATTCCATAGGCGGCAAGATCCGTCAACGCTCCCGACCCTGCATCTTCATAAAAGACAACGCCGTTCTTTCGGGCTAGGGCGGCAAGTTCCGCCGTCTCCGGTGTTGTTGTAAAGCCAGTGATCCGAAAATTTGAAGGATGTACCTTCAGGACCATCGCAGTTCTGTCGGAAATGGCGCGCTCGTAATCGCGCAAGTGCGTGCGGTTCGTCGTGCCGACCTCGCGCAAGACGGCACCGGAACGCTCAAGTATGTCGGGAATCCGGAAATCTCCGCCGATCTCAACCAGTTCGCCACGCGAAACGATCACCTCGCGGCCCTGGGCAAAGACCGCCAGTACCAGCAGCGCAGCGGCGGCACAGTTATTGACGACGAGAGCATCCTCGGCCCCGGTTAGCTGTTTGAGCAGGTTTACGGCCTTTGCTCCGCGCGGGCCGCGCGATCCCTTTGTAACGTCGTATTCGATGGCGGAATACCCGGACGCCTCCTCCATCGCAGAGACCGCCTGTGTTGACAGCGGCGCCCGGCCGAGATTCGTGTGGATGACCACGCCGGTCGCATTTATCACCCGCCGCACGCCGGTAAGCCGGTCCGCATTGGCGAGAGCGGCAAGTTTTCCGGCGATCTCCGCAATCAGGGCCTCGCGATCGCCGCTTGGACCGCCGCCGAGCAATTCGCCGCGTTTCTCCGCCAGCAGCGACCGCACCATTACAACGACCCGTTCGCGGCCCAGTTCCGCGATAAGGCCGTCGGCCTGGATAAGCATTTCATCGACAGACGGCAGGAGTGCCGGATCGGATGTTTTTGGTAAAGCCTGGCTCCGCATAGGTTTGAAGATCTGTGCGTCACGCTTTGGGGGCTGGATCTCTGGAATTGCCATCCCGTTCGCTGTTTATAACAACTGGCGGAACTTTCTCTTCCGCCGCATCGCACCGTAACAAGTTATGGCTTTCAATCCCAACCCCACGCTCCGCAGCGGCCGGAAGAATGCCGAGGAAGCGGCCAATCTCGATAAACAGCTCTCCCGCCTTGAGGATGACATTCGCCGGCTAAAGATCGAGTTTGACATATATTTCAACGGCAGCACCAAGCGGCCCCCGCTGGAGGCACGCGCCCGGCTCGAGGCATTCATCAGGCGGATCTCAGACAGCCGCTCCATGACGTATGCCCAGCGCTACCAGCTTAGCACTCTTGTCTCAAAATATGCTTCCTTTCGCGAGTTGTGGCGGCGCACCTTAAGGGCAAAGGGAGAAGAGCTGATATAAACGAATTAGGCGAACCGCATGGGCGCGATTCGCCTTTGTGAAACCCGATCAGGCCGCCGTGGGTGAGCCGGCTTGAACGCGGCACGGGCCTCTCGGCTATCCCATCAAAACCTTCATCACGTTCTCGGCCTGCGGTCCTTTTGGGCCGTCGGTAACTTCGTATTCGACCTCCTGGCCCTGGATCAACGTCTTGTACCCATCACCCGAAATAGCACTGTAATGGACAAAAATGTCCTGCTCGCCGGGCTGTTCGATAAAACCGTATCCCTTTGCATTGTTAAACCACTTAACCAATCCTACTGCTTTCGACATCGCTCTTAATTCCTCCTGCAAACTTCAAAAAACAACATTTCCACCATATCTGCCGCAAGCGAGTCGGCAGATGAAAAACGAACTCCCGCCCCTAACCTCCATCGCGGAGGTATCGTTTTGTGGGGTTCGATAGCATTTCGGAGCGGCATCGCTTCCAAAAAGTTAACCAATCTTAAACTGCAAGATTAAAGGGTTTCGCCGTTTGATTTGTCGGTGACGAAGTGAATTTAACGCCATTTAGGAGTTGTGTCAAGAACTTTCTGGCCAAATTGGCCGAAATATCGTAAAAATTGACTTGCCGGTGTCGATAAACGATGATTATTCTTTGTCGAGAAGAGGATTTTCACACCGGAATGTCTCACGAATACGGAAAAGGCGCGCCGCTTTCATACAACAAATATCTCAAGGTCCCGGAGCTGATAGGCCTGCAGGACACGCTTTCGGAGCCGCCCAGCCACGATGAACTGCTTTTTATCATCATTCATCAAACCTACGAGCTGTGGTTCAAGCAGTTGCTGCATGAGCTTGACGCCTGCTGCGAATGGGTGAGACAGGACCGCCTATTTCGCGCGAACCACGCGCTGCGGGGCGTCGTCTCGATCGAAAAGATCCTTGTCACGCAGATCCATATACTCGAATCGATGGCCCCGATCGGGTTCCTCGAGTTCCGGGACAAGCTCAATCCCGCAAGCGGCTTTCAATCAATGCAGTTTCGCGAGCTCGAGTTTTCTTCAGGTGCGAAAGACGAAAAGATACTTGAGTCATTCAAGAACGATGAGTTTGCTTTTGAGCGGCTGTCGGGGCGCTTCAACGCGGCGTCACTGGCCGATGAATTCTGGGCCTGCCTGGCCAGACGCGGGCTGGCGACCGAAAGTTACGACGACCGAATCGCCGCAACCGTTGAGATCCTGGCTCACCCGGAGAAGTATGCCGAGGTCTATCTGATGCAGGACCTCCTGATCGAGCATGACGAGCTGATCATTGCATGGCGTTATAACCATATTCAGATGGTCGAGCGAATGCTCGGGATGAAACGCGGCACCGGCGGTTCGGAGGGCGTCGGCTATCTGATGACCACCCTGAAAAAGAAATTCTTCCCCGAATTGTGGGAGGCGCGAACGCACCTCAAGCACGAGTCCTCATAATTACCGCAAAAGATCGCCGCCTCAAACGTCGGATGTAATATAGACAGTTGAGGAGGCGCTTATGGGTGATTTTGATCTTGGCTACAGACGACGGCCTTTCAGGCTGCTGGACCAGCAGCTTACACTCGATCCGGCTATCGCAAGGACGATCGCTGAGATCGAGGCACGAATGGCGGCAAATCGTGTGCTTCCGGATATGCTGCGTCCGGATTGGAGACTGCTCCTTCCCAATTTCGAATCGATAGTAAATACAACGCCAAATGTCTTCGCAAGGCCGACACCTTCGCCGGCGCCCTCGGTCTGGACCGCGCCGCGCGGTGCCGGGCCGTCAACACCGCGGGCGGGCGAACTGTCGGATATTTTCCAGGCGATCTACATGCTCCCGGTGGTGCAGGGACTGGTCCGGCAGGCCCACGATGAAGGGCGGCGGCAATTGCGGCTGTTCGGCCGCGAATGGGACGCTTCCTCGACGGGCAGCCGCATCGCTTTGGTGACGATGGCCGGCGTGGTCGTGGGAAGTTCGATCACTATTATCGTTGCAAACCAGGAAACCCGCGATCTGGCCTTTGGACTGATCCGGGACCGCGAGATACCGATCCCCGGCGTTGATGGCCTGTCCTTTAAGATCCTCGATCGCGGCGGTGCGGTCCGGGTGCCGCTTGGGGTGCCGGGACTTAGCGGCGGAGCACGGCTTCAGTTCCCGAATTCTTCGGCGCCGAGCTATGACGTAAATATCAATTTCGACGTTATGGAATTTATCCGTTCAAGGCAATGACCCGGCTTATCTGGTAAACTGGTCGCTTGCAACGGCAAAATGCCGCCGCGGGATATGGCCACCTTTACCAGATACGTCATCGCCTTAATTTTTGCTCTCACAATTTTCGTGCCCGTCTTCGCGCAATCGGACACCGTCCGGGTCACGATCCTTCATCTCAACGACACCTATCAGTTTACGCCTGCCGACGGCGGAAAACGCGGCGGCTTGGCGCGCGTGATGACGATCAGGAAAGAGGCGCTCAAAAAGAACCCGAACACACTGATGACGCTCGGCGGCGACACGCTTTCGCCTTCAGTTGAAACGCGCACGTACAAGGGGGCCCAGATGATCGACGCATGGAATATGGTCGGGCTCGACTATTCCGTGTTCGGCAATCATGAGTTCGATCTGAAGACGGCCGACCTGCTCGCTCGGATGAAGGAATCGAAATTCACATGGCTTGGGGCCAATGTTGTCGATACAAGGACCGGCAGGATCTTCGCGGAGACACCTCCGTTCGTGATCCGGTCGATCGGCGGCGTAAAGATCGGGCTGATCGGATTTTTGCTTCCGGAAACAAAGGAAACCTCCTCGATGGAAGCGAGCCTGAGCGTGACCGACTATTGCGCCTCGGCCCGCGAACTTGTCCCGAAGATGCGTCAGGCGGGCGCGAACGTGATCATCGGACTGACGCATATGTTTATGCATCAGGACAAGAAACTGGCGGGCTGTGCCGATTTCGACCTGATCCTCGGCGGCCACGAACACACGCTGCTGCAATCATCAGCTCACGGCACGCCGATCTTCAAAATGTGGGCGGATGCCCGCGAGGTTGGAAAGTTCGATCTTTACATCGATGCAAAAACGGGCAAGTTGACGAGCATGGATTGGGAGATAATTCCTGTAACCGATGCAATACCGGACGCCCCGGAGTTTGCACCCGTTGCGGCCAAGTATAAGGACCTGCTAGACAAACTGGCGGTGAAAGTCGGGGCGACGAGCGTTGAATTGGATGCACTTTCGCATTCCGTCCGCACGAAGGAAACGAACATCGGCAACTTCATCGCCGACGCTTACCGCAAGGCCGCTGATGCCGACGCGGCCCTCGTCAACGGCGGTTCGATCCGGGCAGATCTGACCTATAGCCCGGGCGCGTTAACGATGCGGGACGTTCTCTCGATGCTGCCGTTCAATAACCCGATCGTGAAGGTGGAGGTAAGCGGAGAACTGCTCGCGGACATCCTTGAACACGGCGTCGCACGCAGCCGCGAGGACGGCGAGCCCGGCCGATTCCCGCAAATATCGGGAATGAGCTTCAAATTCGACACCCGAAAACTCCCCGGCCAGCGAGTCTCTGGCATTATGGTCGGCGGCAAGCCCCTCGACGAAAAGAAAACTTACACTCTCGCGACCTCGGACTTCCTCGTGTCCCGCGGCGGCGACGGTTACACGATGTTCAAGGATGCCAAAGTGCTGGTCCCGGCGGATCAGGCTCCCAAAGATTCCGAGGTATTCGAGCAGGCCATTAGGTCCGCCCCGAACTCGACGATAAACCCGAAGCTTGAAGGGCGGATCGTACGAATCGGTTAGCGGTATTTACGCGTCCTATTGCAGGAACGGTCCAACTGTCCGTCGCCACAGATCATATCCTTTTAGATTCAGGTGGAGCATATCCGCGAGAAACAGGTCCTTGCGTGGCTGGCCGTCGCGGCCGAGCATCGGGGTGAAGATGTCTATGTAGGCGAGATTCCTTTTCCTGGTGGAGTAGGCCTTGATCAGATCGTTTGTCTCGGCCGCCTCTGCGAGCAGGTTCGCCCTTGCGGGGCTGGGCTTTATCGCGATGTAGGCGATCTTAACTTTTGTCAGTTTCGAGCGCACCTTTTCGACAAATGCCTTGTAATCGGCAAAGACCTGCTGTGGCGATTTCCCGTCATTAAGGTCGTTGTCGCCAGCGTACATCACTATCATCCGCGGACGATACGGGATAACGATGCGGTCGGCAAAATGAGTCGAATCGGCGATCTGCGAGCCGCCGAATCCCCGGTTGATCACCTTCTTTCGCGGAAAATCAGCGGCAAGGCCGGTCCACATTCGGATAGATGAACTGCCGATGAACAGGATCGCATCCTTAGGCGGCATCGCTTTCGAATCGGCCGCTTCGAACGCCTGAATATCCTTCTCCCATTGTGAAAAATCACGATCCTGACCGAGTGCGACAGCCGCCCCAAGGAGCGTGAGCACGAGAAATGAGCATATCCGCAGGTTGATTTTCATACTTACTGTTATCGCTTAGATGCGGCCGACTCGGCAAATCATACAAATGCCTGAAATACCTCGTTTGAAAAAAGCATCCCCTTGCGCGTCAGTCGGATCGCCGTTTCGGAAACATCGATCAGGGCCTTGTCCGAAAGGTCGTCGAGCTCAGCACGATAGCGTTCATAGATATCGATCCCAAACCTCTCTTGAAACTGCGAAACAGCGATCCCGTTTGCAAGTCTGAGCCCGAGAAAAATGAACTCGGAGGCGGTGTCGATACCCTCGCGGCCGGCCTCGGGTGACAGCGATCGCTCGATCCGTTCAACGTACTTCGCGGTGTCGCGCTCATTCCAATACCGCTCGCACCCATCAAACGAATGGGCCGACACGCCGAAGCCGTAAACAGGTTCGAGCCGCCAATATTTTGTATTATGCCGCGATTCAAAACCCGGCCGGGCGAAGTTTGATATTTCATACTGCGGCATTCCCGCCGCCGCCGTTCTATCAAGCAGCAGTTCGTACATCTCTGCCGCGGCATCCTCATCCGGCATCGGCCGCCGGCCTGATCTTAACTGCTCGGCGAGCGGCGTTCCCTGGTGGATCTCAAGCAGATACAGCGACAAATGCTCCGGCTGCATCGACAGCGCCTCATCAAGGTTCCGTTCCCAGTCATCCAACGTCTGCCCGGGTAAGCCAGCGATCAGGTCAAAGCTGATGTTCGTAAAACCGGCCTCGCGAAGCAATTTGAATGTCTGCCGCGCATCGTTGGCGTTGTGTCCGCGGGCGAGTAGCTTCAAATCGCGGTCGTTAAACGTTTGAACGCCAAAGCTCGCACGATTGACGCCGAGCTCGCGATAAGCCGCGAGTGTTTCCGAGGATACCGTTGCCGGATTCATCTCCATCGTGACCTCAGCAGCGGCAGCAACGTTGAATCGGCCTCGAATCGCCGTCAGAATGCTCTCAACCCGGCCCGGATCCAGCAGCGACGGCGTACCGCCGCCGAAATAGATCGTGTCAACCTGGCCGCCCGCTGACGCAGGCGGTTCTGACAAGATGTCGCGACACAAGGCATCGACGTAACGCTGGACCGAAGCTTGGTCGCGAAGAACATCGGTGGCAAAATCGCAATAGGAACACCGCGACTTGCAAAACGGGATGTGAAGGTACACGCCGGAGGCTGACCTATGATCGAATTCTGATCCTTTCGTGAACATTCTTTTCCGACAGCTGCGATCACTAATATCAGCAATGGAAAAACTATCTTACTATGTGACCGCAGCCTCATTCACGATCGTTCTTGTTTGCTGGTTCATTTTCGCGGGGCTGTTCATTTTGAAGAAGAGGGCTGAGAAGGCCCCCGATGCCGTAAAGGCCCCGAAGTCATGGCTCGGCCTTGGGCTGCAGGGAATTAGTTACGCGTTCGTATGGGCCGTGATGCGTCAGCCGCTGCTTTCTTCATTTACCGGCGAATATTACTTGTTGAATATTGTCCTCCAAGTGGCCGCGGTCGCGTTGTCGACCAGTTCGGTCATTCTTACAATGTCGGCAATACGCGAACTCGGCAAACAATGGAGCCTGCAGGCACGGCTGGTCGAGGGCCACAAGCTGATCACATCGGGCCCGTACAGCCTTGTCCGCCACCCGATCTACACCGCAATGCTTGGAAAGCTGATCGCAACCGGTATCGTTCTAAGCTATTGGTTCGTTCTTGTACCCGCGGTCGCGGTTTTCCTGATCGGAACTTTTGTCCGCACCCGGTTTGAAGAAAAGCTTTTAAGCGATGCCTTTGGCCAGGAGTTTGAACGCTGGAAGGCAAAAGTCCCGGGATTGATACCGACGTTTCGCGGATAACTTAGGCAGAAAGCTGTTCTTCAAGTGAAGTTTCCCAGATCCCTTCCAATTCCATCACCGACCGTGAGATCGCATCCTCGCCGTCGATCGCTATCTTCAGCATATCGTTTCCGACCGTTCCAATAACCTCAAACGGACAATCGCCGGCTGCTTGCCTGACCTTTTCGAGATTTTCCGGTGCAAAGCTAATTACGATTCGAGAAGGCGATTCACCAAAAAGCAATGCCTCCGCTGAGAGCCCGTTCGTCTGCAGATCGATCTCGGCCCCAACAGGTTCGCGGCCGAGCGATGAAAAGCACGATTCAGCCAATGCGACCGCCAAACCCCCGTCTGAACAATCATGTGCCGAATGCACCAGCATCTCGTCCGCCAATTTGAGCAGCGTGTCCTGGACCAGTTTTTCAAGCGCCAGGTGAAGCTGCGGGACGCGGCCGTTTTCGATCAGATCTTCCGTCGAGAGGCCAAGCACCGTTTGGGCATACTCGCTGACGGAGAGATCGTCGCGCGTTGTGCCAAGCAACGCGATGACATCGCCTTCGTTCTTAAATCCCTGGGTGATTATCTTTCGCGTGTCGTCGATAAGGCCGACCATGCCGATCGTCGGTGTCGGCAAAATGCCGCGGCCTTCAGTTTCGTTATAAAAAGACACGTTGCCCGAAACAACAGGCGTCTCAAACACATTGCACGCCTCTGCCATGCCGTCGATCACGTCCGAAAACGAACGCATCACTTCAGGCCGTTCGGGCGAGGCAAAATTCAGGCAATTAGTTACAGCGATCGGCTTTGCACCGACACAGGCAACATTTCGAGCTGCCTCGGCAACCGCTAGCTTTGCCCCTTCCCTTGCGTTGACCGCGACATACCGGCCCGGGCCGTCCAGGCACATCGCTATCGCCCGGCGCGTTTCCTTTACACGGATCACCGCCGCGTCAGACCCCGGCAATACGGCGGTATTGGTACGCACCATCGAATCATATTGCTCATAGACCCAATGTTTGGAACAAATATTCGGCGAGGCGAGGAGTATTCTCAAGGCTTGTCCCAAGTCCAATGTCCCAAGTCCAAAGTCGGTATCGCCGGATCGCGACGTTCGACTTTGGACTTTGGACTTCGGACTGTCCGCCATCGGTCGTTCATACTTTGGGGCCTCATCGGTCAGCGCCATTACGGGCAGGTCGGCTTCGAGATTGCCGTTGTGCATGATGCGCAGACGGTCGCCTTCGACCACTTTCCCGATCACTACCGCATCGAGGTCCCATTTATTAAAGATCTCGACCAACTCCTTTTCGCGGCCCTGTCGCGCGACGATCAGCATTCGTTCCTGCGATTCCGAGAGCATCATTTCGTACGCGGTCATGCCTGTCTCACGCTGCGGAACAAGCGTAAGATCAAGCTCAAGGCCAGTGCCTGCGCGAGCGGCCATCTCGACCGACGAGCTCGTCAGGCCCGCTGCACCCATATCCTGAATACCCGCGATCGCACCGCTACGCATTGCTTCGAGGCACGCTTCTAGCAAAAGCTTTTCAAGAAAAGGGTCGCCCACCTGGACCGTCGGACGCTTATCGAGCGCATCCTCATCGAACTCGGCGGATGCCATGGTGGCGCCGTGAATTCCATCCCGCCCCGTTTTCGCTCCGGCATAAAGCACCGGGTTCCCTATGCCTTCCGCCTTGCCGAAAAATATCTGGTCCTTACGGACGACACCGAGAGCGAAGGCATTCACGAGCGGATTCAAGCTGTAGGCTTCATCGAATACAACTTCGCCGCCGATCGTCGGCACGCCGAAACAGTTTCCGTAATGACCGATTCCTTCGACACAGCCTTTTAATATCGATTTGTTGCGGTTGTAAACGTCGGAACCGGGAGCGGTAGCGACAGGGTTTTTCGCGTCAGAAGCCGGAAGCCCAGTCGCTATTGCTCCCGGTTCTGACTTAGAAAGCGGCCCGAATCGCAGGCTGTTCATCGCAGCCACCGGCCGGGCGCCCATCGTGAAAACATCGCGCAGGATACCGCCAACTCCAGTCGCGGCGCCTTGAAATGGCTCGATAAAGCTCGGGTGGTTGTGTGATTCAACCTTGAACGCAACGCACCAGTCGTCACCGATATCGACAACGCCCGCGTTCTCGCCCGGCGGCACGATCACGCGCGGGCCGGTCGTCGGCAGCCGCTTTAGGTGTACACGAGACGATTTATACGAACAATGCTCCGACCACATCACGCTGAAAATGCCAAGCTCTGTCAGATTCGGCTCGCGGCCCAGTATCTGCTTGATCTTCTCGTATTCTTCAGGTGTGAGATTGTGCTGCGCGATGAGTTCAGGTGTGGTAGCTGTTCCGTTCATCTTCTGATAACTTCTTGGCTTAAAAACGAAACAGATATCTTAACTTTTCTGCGGGTGCTTGTCGATTATTGGAACCGATAAAGCCATTGGTTTTCTGGATAACCTGGCCCCCGGCCGAAGCCGGAGGCGATTCATCGAACCAGATAAACACCTTGCGACTACGGCAATGCCGGAGCACCCATTGCGGCCCATTCCTCTTTTGCGGGACCGTAAACTCCCGGAACCGGCAAGCCGGCTTGGCGCATCAGGACGGTCATCTGGCCGCGGTGGTGTGCCTGGTGGGCAATGAGATAAAAGAGGGTCAGGCCACGGGCCCAGGTTTCACCGTACATGCTGTCTTCCTGAAGCAGCGTTTCGTCGGTCCAGTTGGCGGTGATCTCGTCCGCTACGGATCTTGCGGCCTTTTCGTAGGCGGCCGCGATCTCGGACGCTTCCGTCGGGCACTCGACATCGTGTGATGGAGCGTCGATCTTTAACCCCACAAGCCCAAGCATTTCGCCGAGCGTCTGCGTCAGGTGCCAGCCCAAAAACCCAAGGCCGCGGCCTTCCGGCGTTACCTTCTGCCCAAGTGATTCGTTGGTGAGCGTATTAAGGACTTTCTGCGTCATCTCTACTTCGTAAGCCCAGCCCTTTTTGAAATCTTCTATCTTTCTCAGCATTTTCCTTCTCCTTTTGTGCGTTCAGTGAATACATGTTGCGTAGATAAAACTACACGAAAGAGCGGGCTGAGGTCAAGATGCCGCGCCGGCCCGGCATTTTGGTAGGCCCTTTCCTATAACGTCGGTTTCGCCGATTCCGCGGCGGGAAGCAGTTTGTTCAATTCGGCCCTTACGTCCTCGGGCTTGATAATGCCCTGGTGGAAATAGGCGAGCGAGCCATTAGGTTCGTAGATCACCGTAAACGGGAGGGCACCGGCCCACTCCTTTGTTACGGCGGCAATTGCGGCGGTCTCGTCGGGTGTGACCAAAAGGAACGTCGGCATCTGCGCCTTCATGTCGGCAAGAAATTTCGGAACTCCAGTGTTGAGTTCCTCTTCGAAGTCGAGGGTGACGGTAATAAAATCGATCTTGCCCCTGTACTCGCCATCGAGCATTACAAGATCTGGAAATTCCTTACGGCACGGGCCGCACCATGTGGCCCAGAAGTTGATCATCAGCGGCTTGCCGTTGGGGACAAGAAGCTTGCGAAAGCCGGCGTCATCGACACGCGTTATCTTCGGGCCGGGCACAACCGCCGACTTGGCGGCACCGGTCTTTGCTCGAGCACCGGCCTTGGTTTGAGCCGATGCATGCACCGACAGAAAAAGGACGAAAACCCACCCCACGGTGGCGATCTTCGTCCACTTAAAGCTAAAACTCAGCATTCGAATTCTATTAGACTATTCCGTTTCTCCGGCCCGTTTGATGGTGCAGCCGAAAGCGTTGGCACGTGTTTTAACGATCGGCTTGCCGCTGAGCGCCGCGTCGAAGGCCGTTTTCAGGTACTGGTCGGTAATATTCTTGCCGCTGCGGTCGTTATCGATCGCACCGTGATAGAGCAGAACATTCTTTGCGTCCAGATAAAAAACCTCCGGCGTAACGGACGCTCCCCATTTGTCGGCGAGGACGTTGCCCTTGTCGATCAGCACCGGGAAGTCATAGCCGAATTCGGCTTTGTTCGATTTGACCCAGTTCAGGTCCTCGGTCGCGTTTGAGTTGATGCCGATAAAGGCGATGCCTTTGGCATTATACTCGGCGGCGGCCGCATTGATCCGATCTTTGTATGCCTTAACTACGGGGCACTGGGCAGAGAGCCAAACGACGACCGTTCCCTTTTTCCCCTTCAGATCGGCGAGACTCTTGGTTGCCCCGTCAGTGTCAGTCAGCGTAAAGTTTTCAACCGTCGCGCCTATCTCGAGCCCGCCGCGGGCCTCCGTGATCGGCGGGTTCAGAACGAACGCCAGCGTTGCGATCAATGTAAGCAGGATTGCTCCATTCCGTTTCATAGTTCCAACTCCTTCGTATTCAGCCAATTTTGCGATTTTAAGATTATCAGCACCCAGAATTATAAACAAACCTTCGCGAGTAGTACGCACGCATGCCGGTTTCGGGTTTCAGTTTGGATGCACCGTGCCGGGTTTCCGCTGCCGGGCGCAGAATATTTTTGCGGCCCTAAATGCTATAATTCCTGGTGACTACCGTGCCCAAGATTGGCGAAAAGCTTTCACAGTACACGATCGTTTCGACCATTGGTTCGGGCGGCATGGGCGAGGTTTTTCTTGCTGAAGACACAAAACTCGGCCGCCGGGTCGCATTAAAGTTCCTGGCCGCCGAATTTGCCTCGGATCCGGAGCACCTCGCTCGCTTCGTCCGCGAGGCACGTGCATCATCTGCCCTGAACCACCCGAACATCTGCACCATCTACGAGATCAACGATGCGGCCATGCCGCCGTTCATCGCAATGGAATTCATTGACGGCGAGACGGTCGCCGGGATGATCCGGCGCCGCCGGCGTTCCGTTCGTGAATCGATCGACCTGATCATTCAGGCGGCCGATGCCCTGGCCGAGGCCCATTCGAAAGGCGTGGTCCATCGTGATATAAAACCGGCGAATATCGTCGTCAACAAGCAGGGACGCTTGAAGGTCCTTGATTTTGGGCTCGCAAAACGCGTTTTTTCAAACGACGGGCCCTTGGACGCCCGGTTTCTGACCAATGCGGGTGTCGTGCTCGGCACTGCTTCATACATGTCGCCCGAACAGGCCCGCGGGCTGGAGGTCGATCATCGGTCGGACATCTGGAGCCTCGGCGTCTGCCTCTATGAAATGCTTACCGGCGTATTGCCGTTCGAGGGTGAGACTGCCGCGGATACGTTTGCCGCTATCCTGACGCGCGAACCGGTGGCCCCGTCAACGCTCGTTCGCGAGATTCCGGGCCAACTCGACGAGATCGTTCTTCGAATGATCAGACGGATGAAGGAGCATCGCTTCCAGTCCGCCGAGGATTTGATCAAGGGCCTCAGGTCGCTGCGATCCGAGCTGGAGGCTGATGCGGACCGCCGCATCGGCCAGACGGCGGGATCGACAACGGACGAACCGACCGAGGTGTTTGAAACCGCCCCGACCGAGGAAAATCAGGCCCCGATATCGAACGAAGACCCATTGGCCAACTCGATCAATCCGAACAACCTCACCGCAACATTTGAACGGATCGTAGGACGTGAATCGGAGATCGCCGAGGTTTCCCGGCTGCTGCTCGAACCGGAAACGCGCTTGGTGACCTTGACCGGGATCGGCGGCACAGGAAAAACCACTCTCTCGCGGGCGGTTGCCGGGCGACTGCTTTCAAGGTTCCCTAACGGTGTATTTTTCATCGAGATGGCCGATGTAACGCGGCCTGAGGTCGTCGCTTCGACCATCGCCCAGCCGATCGGGGTGAAGGAAGAAGGCGGCAGGCCGGTGCTTGATCTGCTAAAGGACCACCTTGCCGAAAAGAAGATGCTGCTCGTGATCGACAATTTCGAGCAGGTTATCGACGCGGCCCCGCAGATCGCCGAGCTTCTGAACGCGGCCGGAAAACTAAAGCTGCTCGTAACCAGCCGCGAACTCCTAAGGCTCACGGCCGAGATCGAATATCAGGTGCCGCCCCTGGACCTGCCCGAGGTGGAAGGCCGCACGTTCGAAGAACTTCGCGAGAATGAAGCGATCATGCTCTTCGCCGAACGTGCCCGATCGGCTCGGCAGGGCTTTACACTTACGCAGGAGAACATTCGCGACGTCGCCGCCATATGCGCCCGGCTGGATGGGCTGCCCCTTGCCATTGAGCTCGCGGCAGCGCGGGTCAAGATCCTTTCTCCGGGTGCGGTGCTCGCCAAACTTGAAAACCGCCTCAATCTGCTAAGCGGAGGTGCCCGCGATCTGCCCGAACGGCAAAAGACGATGCGCGGGGCCGTGATGTGGAGCTACGACCTGCTGGCCGACGAGGAAAAACGAGTCTTTGGCGAACTTGCGGTGTTTTCGGGAGGATTCAGGCTTGATTCGGCCGAGTTTGTCTGCAGCCGCCCGGACCGGGACTTTTCTACCGAGCTATTGGATATCATTTCGTCGCTGATCGATAAGAGCCTCCTCATCAGAAAAGAGACGCCGGATGGCGAATCGAGATTTCGCATGCTCGATGTCGTTCGCGACCTTGCTCTCGAGACGCTCGAGGCCCAGGGGCGGCTGGACGAAAGCAGGGGACGTCACGCCGAATTCTTTGTCGGCCTTGCCGTGACGGCCGAGCCGCTGCTTCAAACGGCTGAGTCGGGCGTTTGGCTTGCGCGACTCGCCGAGGAGCACGACAATCTCCGTGCGGCGATGGGTTGGAGCCTTTCCAATCGCCCCGAAACAGCTATACGGCTGGCCGTCGCGGCCCGCAACTACTGGCTCGTCCACAGCCACCTGACCGAAGGCTTCGACTGGCTGAAAGCGGCTTCGGAAACAGGCTTTGAGCCGCCGCCGGAGCTGCGGTTCAAACTGCTGAACGGCCTCGGGCTCGCGGCCCGTTTTCGCGGTGACCTCAAAACCGCCAGGCAGGCATACGAAGCCGGGCTCGCCGCGGGCCAGGACGTCGGCGACAAACAGGGTTCGGCCCTTTCCAACCGCGGGCTCGGACATGTCGCAATGCAGCAGGGCGACCTCGCCGCGGCCAGACGCCACTTCGACGCCGGCCTTGCGATCAGCCGCGAGCTTGACGACAAGTATGGAATTGCGTTGTCACTTAGCTTCCTGGGCGACCTTGCCCGGGCTGAGGGCAGATACGCCGAAGCGAAGCCTCAGTTCGAGGAGGCGGTCGGATTGTTCCGCGTCCTTGAGAACCGCGCCGCCCTGAGCGACGCCCTGAACAACCTCGGGGCCGCTGAATACTGCCTGGGCGATCCGGTTAGTGCGGCGGAACATTTCGGCGAGGCACTTCGCTCGGCCCGCGAGCTTTCCAACCGTATCACTATCTCGTGCTCGATCGATGGTCTGGCCGCGATCGCCGCCAGCTCCGGCAACCCGAAGGAAGCCGCTCGCCTGTCGGGCGCCGCCGACCGTTTGCGCGACATGGTCGGCTACAAGATCGAACCCGCCGAAGCCAAATTGCGTGAACTATACCGCTCACGGCTAATTGCCGATATGTCGGAGGACGAGGTGAAAACACTGGCTGCGGAAGGGGCCGCATGGCGCCTGGAGTCTATTGTGAAAAAAGCACTCCGCTTCGCCGCCCCGGTCCAGCCCGGCGAGATCCGGCCCGTACCGCCAAACGAAACTGCTTCCACAGCGGCTGTCGAGTGATTTTTTCAGCCGCAAAGCCAGAGCCATTTGCGTCAGCGGCCGGCCAATTCGACGACCACCCCCGACAACGGCCATCCTGTCAGAACCAGGAGCGGTAGCGACTGGGTTCCCGCTTAATAGCAGCAATGAATAGTGTAAAATCTGGAGTCTGCTTTGGGCATAGTTAACGACAAAACTTATCGCGACGGCGTTTACAAGCTAGTCAAACGGATCCCGAAGGGCCGCGTGATGACCTATGGCCAGATAGCCGGGATTCTCGGTGAAGGCTACACCGCCCGCACGGTCGGATACGTCCTGCATGGCGCGCCCGACGATGTCCCCTGGCAGCGGGTGATAAATGCCCAGGGCAAATGCTCCACCGGCCGCTTGACCATCCCCATCAACCTCCAGCAGGAAATTCTCGAATCCGAAGGCGTCGAGTTCAATTCGCGAGGAAAGTGCGATCTTGACCTTTACCTGTGGTCGCCGCCCGAGTTTTCGCGGGAAGAAGATAAGCAGCCGAGCTTGTTATCTTGAGTCTTTATCCAGAAGGCACAGCCGCGTGGTTATCGTATGCTTAGTGAGAAAGCCACAACTCTGCTTTTGAGCAGCTCGTTTCAGTCCTGCCGTCTAAAGATTCAACGTGCGGATGAGCATCTGGAGGAGTTATGGCGGGAATACTCGAGTTGGCTGGAATCCAATCCCTTCCTTCTCTATTCATCACCTACCTCTGATGTGCGCCTTGCTTATCGCTTGCAAATTGTACAACCAGAAATGATTGAGCGACTCTCAGTCATTCTTGCAGATTGCCTCCACAATTTCCGAACCGCTTTGGATAATTTCGTTTACGCTATTGCGATCCATGAAACCGGTCAAGATCCTCCGCCGAACGCGCACCGCTTAGAGTTCCCAATCTTTGACACGGCACAAGGCTTCGCGGCGAAACGGAGCAGAATCAAACCGCTGAGTACGACCGTGCAAAATGCGCTTGAAAAGGTGCAGCCTTACAATCGTCCGCACGCCGACCTTCATCGTCCGCTCCTAGATGTACTTCGAGGGCTGAACGATATGGACAAACACCGAAGACTTCCTCTGGCCGTGGCACGCACGCAGCGGATCAAGATTGAACCGTGGACAAATATACCGATCGGGGGATTCGCTATTGAACGAATTGAGAATGGGTCACTCTCAAATGATGATGAAGTTATCGCCATCGTCTTTTCACAACCGGCTCCGGATTTTCATCTGGAGATGAATCTATCTTTCGGCTGCACGCTTCAATACGGATCGGAAGAAGAAAACGTTGCAATAGAAACAATTGCCAACTTGATGTCTGAGGAGGTGCGGGCGGTTATTTCGGAGGTCGCTGACGTCCTTTGACCGAATCGTCTCACGCAAATCAGGGAATATGTTCTACCTGCCCCACTTCAACTTGTTTCTCAAAACATCGAAATAATTCCTATTCGGCGGCTGGACGATGTTGAATGTGGTGCTGCTTTTTCGGATGATAACGCGGTCGCCGGCGGTCATTGAGTAGCCGATCTGGCCGTCGAGCGTAAGCACGACGCCTTCAGCCTCGTTGACCAGTTTCAGTTCGATCTCGGCCGAGTCGGGAATGACGATTGGGCGATTGGTGAGAGTGAAGGGACATATCGGGGTAATAACTACCGCGTTCATTGATGGATACACGATCGGGCCGCCGGCCGAGAGATTGTAGGCGGTTGAACCGGTCGGTGTTGAGATTATCAGGCCGTCGGAGCGAAACGAATTGACGAACTGGCCGTCGAGTGACACCTCAAGCTCGATTATCCGTGCGAGCGCGGCCTTGTTGATCACTACATCGTTAAGGACGCGGCCCTGGGCGAGAAGTTCGTCGTCGCGGAAATGCCCGGCCCGGAGCATCACACGACTGTCAACCTCATATTCGCCCGAAAGGATGGCTTCAAGGGCGGGGAACATCTCCTCGATGCGGAATTCGGTCAGGTAGCCGAGGCTGCCGTAGTTGATGCCAAGCACCAGCACCTGCCGGTCGCCTATCAGCCGGGCCGTCGAGATCATCGTGCCGTCGCCGCCGAGGACTATGATCAGATCGGCATCGAAACGGTCGTCCGTCACGGCCGGAAATTCACCGAGCGGCTCAGGCCTGCCGCTTTCGGCGTATGGCTCGCCTGAGAGCGTGACATCGCGTTTTTCGAGCCATTCGGACAACTCACAGGCCGTCTGCCACGCCTCCGCATGATTGGGCTTGACGACAATGCCGACCGTTTTTATCGCTGGATTGGCCATTCAATTCGGTTCAATAATTGAACAAACGAAGAGAAACTGCAACGTGTCGTCAGCCCGCAACTGTCAGTAGCCCGGGAGTCGATCGCCCAGGGGTCAGTAGCCCGCACGTGAGTGAGGCTCGATCGGCCACCAGCACGGGCCCTCACTGCCGTGCGCTCTGCTGACACAAAACTTTGGGATGGCTCTGCCATTCGCGCTTTCATTTAGGGAAAAATATGATTGAGGGAGAGCCGGCTCGGCGAAACTAGAGTAAACAGGTAACCGAATCCTGGTACTTCGCATCGAATGATCTGAAACCAAAATGCGGACAACGGTGCCCGATCTCTCTGGATAGTGCCGCAGTTTGAAATTATTTTTTTGACCAGCTTTGCTGTAATGCAGGGCGGTAAGGCTTGCCTGACCGATGCGGGCCGCTAAAGCCGGCCAAGCCCGCTTTAGCGGGCGAAAGAGTGTCGCAGGCACAGCCTGCTCCGACAATCGAGAGCAAGTCGCTCGGTCAGGCAAGCCTTACCGCACTGCAGTCGGGCAAGCCCAAGTAATGAATTTTCGAACTGACGCACTAGCTCTCTCTGAATGAGATTGGTTCTCAACCACAATTTTGTTATTATTGCAGTTTGTCCGCCTCAACAGGAAACTTAGATAATTTGGGAAGTTTGAGATGTTAAAGTTCTTTAATCGTCTGGAAAAGACACGAAATTTTGTTCTTTTGGCGTTCGCCGTTCTGATGGTCCTGAGCCTTGTGCTCTTTTACAAGCCATCCGACCCGACACTGGGTGCCGGCTTGACGCGGAGCGAGGAAACGGCGGCGAAGGTCGGCGGTGAGTACATCACCGTCGGCGAGCTTGCCCGGCAGAAAGAGGCCGTGGAACGCGGCGGCCGCGGCGGTTCGATACCGGCCCGGACGCTTCTGAACTCGATGATCGGCACGCGCATCGCCCGCGTCGAGGCCGATCGTCTTGGCCTGACCGCGTCGGACGCCGAGGTTGCGGCATACATTCGCAAAGAGTATAAGCCGACCGACGGCAAACCCTTCGACCGCGAAGCATACGAAGCAAATGCGATCGCCCAGGAAGGCAGCGTTTCGGCATTCGAAGAACGCGTCCGCGACGGCCTGAGTGCCCAAAAGGTCCGGGCCTTTGTGACCTCTGGCATCACCGTTTCCGAAGAAGAATTGGTCGAAGATTTCAAGCGAAAGAACGTGCGGTTCGACCTCTCGTATGTATCCGTGAATACCGCGGACCTTGCCCAAACGATGACCCCGACCGAGGAAGAGCTCCGTGCTTATTTTGACAAGAACAAGGCCGCCTACTATATCAGTTCGCCGCAGAAAAAGATCAAGTACATTTTTGTCAATACCGCGAAGATCGGCGAAAAGCTGAATATCACCGACGAAGAGCTAAAGGCCGAGTATGACGCGCTTCCCGAAGACAAGAAGATCGCCGGAGTTCTTGGTCAGGAGATCGTCCTGCGTATCCCTACACCGGCCCAGGATGGCGACGTGCTCTCCAAGGCGAACCAGATCCGCGATCGGCTGGTTCAGGAAAGTCAGATGGTAACGGAAACCGAATTTGCCGATGTGGCAAAGGGACAATCTGAAAACCCCGTGACCGCCCCGAACGGCGGCCGCCTGAGGGGGCCGGTTCGCGAGAATCCGAACAATCCGACCGATCCGTATCAACGCCTGATCAGGATGCAGCCCGGCCAGGTAACCGAACCGATCAACTACGAAGGCCGTTATTTCCTGCTCCGTCGCGGCGATGCGGTGCCGAAATCGTTTGAGATGGCGAAGACCGAACTCGAGGTCAGCCTTCGCAACCGCAAAGCCTATACTGTGGCCGCCGAGCTGGCGCAAAAGGTCGCGGACGCCTTAAAGCAAAACAAGGACGTCCAGAAGACCGTTGCCGAGTTTGCCGCCCAGGCAAATATGAGTCCGGCGGATATGGTAAGGGAAACCGCCTTTATCAAACCCGGCGATGACGTACCGAATATCGGCGTGTCGCCGCAGTTCGAAGAAGGCATCGCCGGCCTTGAGAATCCAAACGATGTCGGCGATAAGATCCCTGTCCAGAACGGCTTTGCTATACCTCTGCTCGTCGAGAAAAAGGAACCGCGCGACGCTGAGCTGGACGAGGTCCGGGCCCAGGTCACCGAAGCGGTCAAGCTTGAAAAGGCCCGCGCCCAGGTTCAGGAGATCGCCAACCAGATAGCCGCCGGAGCCACGAATGTTGCGTCGCTTGCCGGTGCGGCGGCGAGCAAGAACCTGAAGGTGCTCGAAGCAAAAAGCTATTCGCTCGGTTCGCCGCTTGGCACGGGGCCGTCGGCTTCGACCAACAAGGAACTCGAAGATGCGGTTTACGCAATGAAGGAAGGCGAGGTAACCAAGAAGCCGATCAACATCGGCGACAGTTGGTTCATCGTGGGCGCCAACAAGCGGCAAGAGGCCAGCATGGACCAGTTCGCGAAGGAACGCGACCGCCTCCGCGACGACCTGCTCGACCGCCGGCGGGGCGAGTTCTTCACGGACTACCTGAGCGCCACGCGAGCGAGAATGGAAGCCGACGGCACCATCAAGATCTACGACGACGCCGTCGCTAAGGTCGATGCTCAGTCCGCCCTGCCGGAACTTCCTATCGATTTTCCGGCCCAGTAGTCCAGTCAGTACCGGCGGCCGCGGCCGCTGGTTCAATGTTCAAATTCGAGAACCTGATTAGACTTGAACTTGCAGATACAACCGGCGGCTGCAACCGCCGGTTCTGCCTTTTCACCACCATCCCAAAAGCTTCCACCACATGGTTCCTACCACTGACCAGATCGCGATATTGATGATGGACGCGATAAGCCCGGCGGTCCACCAGCGTCGTTGGGTCACGTAGCCGAGGCCGAAATAGATCGGTGCGGGCGTGGTGCCGTAGTGGGTCAAGCCGGCCGATAGGTTTGCCGAAAATGCCAGGAGCAGGACCGTCAGTCCGGCAGGTGCCCCGATCGCGGCCGTTACGAGAAGAAACGGCACGAACATCGCCATTACATGGGCCGTGATCGAAGCGAAGGCGTAATGGGCATAGAAGAAGACCAGCACGAGCAACGCAAGCGCGACCGGCCAGGTCAAGCCGCTCGTGGCGGCGGCGACCGCAGATGCGAATATGCCCGGGATCGCGGTCTTTCCCAGCTCAGCGGCCATCATCACGAGCCCGCCGTACCATATAAACACCTCCCACGCGTGAGTATCGTCCAGCAGGTCGCGCCATTCGAGCACGCGCGTCACCAGCAGTATCCCGATCCCGGCCAGGGCGATGATCGTCGAATCGATCCCGTGCCAGATGGTCGTCACCCACAAACTAACGACCACAGCGAAAACGGCGAGGAGGATCTTTTCAGGCCGTGTCAGGCGGCCCAACTTTTCCAGCTCATCGTGTGCGAACGAGACCGCATTCGGCGTTTCGCGCACCTCGGGCGGGAAAAAACGGTAGATCATCAGCGGAATGACGAGGAGGGAGATGAGTGATGGAACTATCGCCGAAACGAACCAGATCGAGTAGTTCAGATCGATCCCGGTGTTCTGGGCCGCTAGATTCCGAATTATCGCGTTCGAAGCCTGCCCGGTCAGGAATGTCGCGCAAAGGATCACCTCGCACTGGTAGAGCATCGTCATCAAAAACGTGCCGAGCCGGTTGGCCGTACCATCGTCCGGCCGCGAGTCGTACGTTTCGGTCACGCTCCGCGCGATCGGCAGGATGATCCCGCCCGATCTCGCCCCGGTTGAAGGGACGAACGAGGCAAGGATGAAATCCGTAATGACCAGAGAATAACCCAACCCAAGAGTCCGCCGGCCCATCAGGCGAATGAATATGAGTGCTATCCGGTGCCCGAGGCCCGTTTTTATCATCGCCCGCGAGATAAAGAACGCCGCAAGCACGAGCCAGACATAGCGGTCGGCATATCCGCTCAACACCCGCTCGATGGGCACGGCGCGGGACATCGCCAGAACGATGACGCCAAGGAATACCATCGCGCTCCCCGGCAGCGGTTGGACGATCGAGCCGACGATGGTAGCTATGAAAACAGCCAGCAGCGTCCATGCCTCGGCCGTCGCCCCCTCGGGAGCGGGGATCAGAGCGATCGTGATCCCGACGCCAAGGGTTATCAGCCATTTTACGAGCGGCCTTTGCATAGAAGAATGCCGCCGAGATCGGCCGGAGCACTCTGTGGTTGGTCCTGAATGCTCCGCGTTCTCGGCGGCATAAATTTCGCGCTCCTAAACGCTTTACCTATGGTGCAGTTCGGCGTAGTGGATAAAGAACCAGTATGTGATCCCGGCCCACACCGCCAGGTTTATTAGCGACGCTATCAGTCCCGCACTCCGGACGCTGGCGCTTCTGGCACCGGTCTTGTCCGATTTGCCGTACATCAAAACATAGACGAGGACACCCGTTACGACCCAGGCAAACAGGCGAACCGCAAGGTCCAGCCATGTCGTGTCCGGGATGAAGTAAAGCACCTGCCAGATCGTAAGCGGGATCGTCAGCCCGACACCGATCAGGGCCGCTATCGGCGGCTTGTAGTTCGCGGGCGTACTGTCATTAGCTTCGGCATCGGTCACGCTTGCAAGCCTGCTGTGCGTGTAACTGTAGGCAAAGTAAACAACCAGTCCAATGGACATCCAGTCGATGAGCCGGATCCAAGTGTCGATCGGCAGGTTGTTCATTAGATAAGCGGCCGACAGGACCGCACCGATAGGAATAAACGGTGAGAACGGTACCTTGAACGGCCGATTCAGTGCCGGATTGGCCGATCGCAGAATGATAATTCCGGTACCGACGATCACAAACGCGAACAGCGTACCGATGCTCACGAGTTCGCCGAGCAGGCCGATCGGGACAAAGCCGCCGAGGATCGCCACGATCGATCCGGTGATCGCGGTAGTAACGTGCGGCGTCTGGAACCGCGGATGGATCTTCGCCGCCCATTCGGGAAGAAGTCCGTCCTTGGACATCGAATAGAACACGCGCGGCTGGCCCATCACCATCACGACCATCGTCGAACTGAGGCCGAGCACGGCACCGAGATTGATGATCGTCGGGAAAACCCGGAGCACTTCCCCAATAGCCGTTCCTCTCGCCTGTTCGAGTGCCGCGTTGATCGCCACACCGATAGGAGCTGCCTCGCCGGCCAGCTCTTTGTAATCCACCAGCCCGACCATGATGCCGGAAACGAGGATGTACAGAACGGTACATATCGCCAGTGAACCAAGAATGCCGATAGGCATATCCCGCTGCGGATTCTTGGCTTCCTGGGCGGCGGTGGATACCGCGTCAAACCCGATGTAGGCAAAGAAGATAACGCCAGCACCCGTAATAATGCCGCTCGCGCCGAACGGTGCAAACTCAGCGCATCCGGGCATCTGTGACGAGCAGCCGATGCCGAGGTTGCCCATGTTCACGTAGCCGATGCCGGCGACGATGAAAAGAACTACCACGAGCACCTTAATTATTACGATCAAGCTGTTGAAACTCGCCGATTCCTTGATTCCGCGGATCAGAAGCAATGTCACTGCCACCGAGATCAGGAAAGCTGGCAGGTTGAATATCGCGGTGACCGTGCTCCCGTCGGTCAAGGTCACTGTCGTCCCCGGCGCCGCACTGAAGGCGGCGGGGAACTGTATCCCAAATTCGGCGAGCAGCCTCACCAAATAGCCAGAC
Source organism: Pyrinomonadaceae bacterium (assembly GCA_050250045.1). Lineage (GTDB taxonomy): Bacteria > Acidobacteriota > Blastocatellia > Pyrinomonadales > Pyrinomonadaceae > OLB17. Next base: position 198,982 of record JBFWPK010000005.1, read on the forward strand.
CACCCTACCGCGACCGTAGCGGCCCCGAAGGCGTATTCAAGGATCAGGTCCCACCCGATGATCCACGCAATGAATTCGCCTAGGGTTCCATAGCCGTATGCATACGCCGAGCCCGAGATCGGAACGCTCGCAGCGAACTCCGAGTAACACAGGGCTGCAAACGCGCTGACGATACCCGCGATGATCATCGAAATGACCACGGCCGGCCCTGCGTGCTTGCCGGCTGCCTGGCCTGTAAGGACAAAAATTCCGGTGCCGATGATAGCTCCGACGCCGAGCATTGTCAGATCGAGCCCGCTAAGGGCCTTCTTGAATGTGTGCTCGCCAGTTTCCGAAGCCTCGGCAACGATCCGGCTGATTGGTTTGGTCGCAAAAAGGGACATCAAAACCTCCTAAGTATTTGGCGGAAACGCAAGCGGTAGCGAGTGTGCCCCAGGTTAGCCGAGGGCCGTAAGTCCGATGTCCAAGACAAAGTGTTCTGCAGAACTGAAAACCTTAGGACACTCAACTCTCGACTCTCGACTCTCGACTCAAAGAGGCACACTACCTACCGGTCGTGTTTCTGCCTGGATCTCCAAATAAAATAAACCGGAACGCCCGTCAATACAATGAGCAAGCCCGGCCATGTGGCTGTCGTTTGATAAACGAATAATACTACGAGAATGACCGCCGCCCCGACGCAATATAATGCCGGGACGATAGGATAGCCAAATGCTTTATACGGTCGTTCAGCATCCGGTTGTTTCACGCGAAGGACAAAAATCGCCGCGATCGCGAGAATATAAAAGATCAAGGCCGACGAGATCACGTAGGTTAACAGGTCGCCGTAGAGGTTTCCGTAGGCGAGTGTACCGTCCGCGTTGGTCTTGACGGTCCGCGGCAACACATAGAATGCGGACCAGATGCCCTGCACGATTATCCCCCATGCAGGTACATGAAACGTGTTAAGCCGCGCGACCGCCTGAAAGAACAGCCCGTCCCTGGCCATCGCGTAATAGGCGCGAGGGCCGGCGAGTATCAACCCGTTGTTGCAGCCGAACGTCGAGATCATGATCGCGACGGCCATCAGGCTCGCTCCAAACCCGGGAAAGATCACATCCGCCGCGGCCGACCCGATTCGACTGCTGTGATTAATGGATATGTCCTGGATCGTGTCAAAGCGAAGCGTAACGAGATAGGCGATGTTCGCCAGCAGGTATAGCACTATAACGCCGCCCGCACCGAAAAGCAGAGACAACGGCAGATTGCGTTTCGGGTCCCTGACCTCGCCCGCGGTGAATGTTACGTTGTGCCATGCATCGGCGGAAAAGAGCGAATTCGTCTGCGCGACACAGATACCGACAAAAAGTCCGAACGCCGCCATCGCCGTTAGGCTGCCTTCGTCAATATTCGTCAGCGGGCCTCGGACCGTCCACAGATCCCCGAAATTCGCAGCCGCTATCTCGGGATAGGACACGAGTCCGACGATTATCCCGAGCACGATCAGCGCGATCAATGACCCCGTTTTCGCAAACGTGAAGATGTTCTGAACGAGCTTGCCTAGTTTGAGCCCGCGCGTGTTCAGCCACGTTAGGAACACGATCATCACGATCCCGACCAATTGGGCGGTCGAAAGCGACAAAGCGTAGCTCGAAGATCCGATCCGGACAGGTTCGATAAGATAGTTGGTTTCAGAGATCGATGGAACGAGGATTCCGCTAAAGCGGGCGAACGCGACGGCAACGGCCGCGATCGTTGCGGTGCCGATCACCAAAAAATGCGTCCAGCCGTAAAGAAAGCCCCAGAAGGGTGCGTACGCCTCTTTCAGGTAAACGTACATGCCGCCGGCCTTTGGCATCATCGCCGCAAGCTCGCCATACGACAGAGCGGCTCCAACGGTCAGCAGGCCCGTGATCAGCCAAACGACCATCAACCAGCCGGGCGACCCCACCTGCCGCGCAATATCCGCCGAAACGATAAAGATCCCGCTGCCGATCATCGACCCGGCGACGATCATCGTCGAGTCGAGTAGCCCGAGGCCGCGGATAAATCCTTCTTTTGTCTCTTGTTCCAATTCAGCAACGTCGGTTGCCATACTTTTCAGTTAGCGCAGTTAGAAATTTAGCTTTTCTTGATTTACCAACGCCCATCAGGAGGAGCGTAGATCTTTAACATTGCCGCGTTGGTGAGAAATTTGTAGTTGCTATTATACTTAGATTGCATCAACTGTCGAGTTTTCATTTAACATTTATACAATATTACTTGTTTTCGGGAGATGTATGGCCAAGAAGCCCCTGGGCGACATGCCGACTGAAGATTTCCGCCGCTACGGCTACGCCATTGTCGATCGGATAGCGGAGTACTTCGAGAATATCGAGGAATTGCCTGTGCTTTCGCAGATCGAACCTGGTTCGTTGGCCGCGAGTCTTCCGGCCGCGGCCCCAGATGGCGGCGAGGATTTCGGCGAGGTCCTTAACGACGTTGACCGCCTGATCCTGCCGGCGGTAACCAACTGGAATCACCCGAATTTTCACGGCCTTTTCGCAACATCCACCTCATCTGTCGGCGTATTCGGCGAAATGCTGGCGGCGGCCTTCGATATGAAGGCAATGCTCTGGCGAACTTCGCCGGCCTCGACCGAGCTCGAAGACGTTACGCTCGACTGGCTTCGAAAAATGATGGGATTGCCTGACGTGTTTGAAGGCATAATTTATGACACAGCGTCAGTTTCGACCATGCACGCCATTGCCGCCGCCCGCGAACGAGCGAACCTGGACATCCGCGAAAAAGGAATGAGCGGCCGCGACGATCTTCCGTTGCTGCGGGTCTATTGTTCTGAGCATGTCCATTCTTCGATAGACAAAGCGGTAATTACGCTCGGCATGGGCACAAGGTCGCTCCGAAAGATCGAATGCAACGAGCGCTTTGAAATGATGCCCGAGCGGCTGGCGGCGGCGATCGAGGAAGATATAGCCGCCGGATACACTCCGATCTGCGTGATCCCAACCATCGGCACAACATCGACAACGAGCGTCGATCCGGTCGAGGCGGTCGCTGATATCTGCGAAAAATATGGTCTCTGGCTTCATGTCGATGCGGCCTACGCAGGTTCCGCCGCTATCGTTCCCGAACTACGGCATCATTTCAATGGCTGGGAACGGGCTGATTCCATCGTCACCAATCCGCACAAATGGCTCTTTACTCCGTTCGACCTTTCGGTGCTCTACTGCCGCGATCTCAATGAACTCAAGGCCGCGTTCTCGCTGGTTCCTGAATATCTGAAAACAACCGATTCATCGGCGGTGAAGAACGGAATGGATTACGGCATTCAGCTCGGACGGCGGTTTCGCGCGCTGAAACTCTGGTTCGTCATCCGCTATTTCGGCCGCGAAGGGCTGATCGCCCGCATCAGCGAACATTGCCGACTGGCTCAGCTTTTTGCTTCGTGGGTCGAAGGATCCAAAGATTTTGAGTTAATGGCCCCCGTTCCCTTTGCCCTCGTCTGCTTCCGCGCAAATCCGGCCGGCATTTCGGATCTCGACGCACTGAACGAACGGATAATGAACGCCATAAATGCTTCAGGCAAGGCGTATCTTTCGCATACAAAGCTGAACGGCGTTTTCACACTGCGGCTATCCGTAGGCAGCATTCGCGTTGAAGAACGTCATATCGAAATGGTGTGGAAACTTCTGAACGATCAACTTGCTGAAGAAGCATTTTAAGAATGAGGATGTCCGAAAGGTCAGAAATTGGGAATTCTTATGCTCCGAAGGAGCAAAATGTTTATAGAAACGAATCCAAAAAAAAAGTGCGAGCCCCGTTAGGGGCGGCAATAAAGCCAATTGTGTCAACAATATACCGCTCCTACGGAGCTCCCTCCAACTTTTGACCCAGTTCTATAGACAGGACACTCCTACGGAGCTAGAACCGGGAGATTCCTCTTTTCGGACAGCCTCGTAAGCTTAACTTAAATTTCGGCACGGAAAATACTTTCCAATTCCACTCATCTTGATCTAATCTATTATTGATGGCAGCTGCCGCTTCAATGGTCGTTGAATGCCTGAATTGCGGGGCAAAGAATCGGGTGGACACGAACGCCGCCCGCGAGCGCCAGCCTGTTTGCGGTCGATGCGGCGAGACATTGCCTGCCGCACCGGCCAAGCCTGTCACGGTTACCGACGCGAATTTCGCGCAAACCGTCGAAAACTCACCGCTTCCCGTGCTGCTCGATCTCTGGGCGGCGTGGTGCGGTCCGTGCCGGATGATCGCACCGACGATCGAAGCCTTGGCCGCGGAACTCAGCGGCAAGGTGGCCGTCGGCAAGCTTGATGTTGATGCCAATCAACAGACGGCTGCGCGATTCGGCGTTCAGAGCATTCCCACGCTCTTGATTCTCAAAGACGGCCGCGAGGTTGACCGTTTGGTCGGGCTTCAATCCCGCGAAGCGATCCTCGCCCGTCTTAAGGCCTTTATGTAGGATCCGATAAAATTGGTACAGCTTAAATAGTTTCGACGTGTGAAACCGCGTCGATCGTTCGATACCCCTATGAAAAACATCCTCAACACTTTCGTCCTGATCGCTGCTCTCGCGGTCGTTTCACTGGCACAGACCGCGCAGGAACACTTTGCCCGCGGCAATCAGTTCTACAAAACGAAGCAATACGCCAGCGCCATCGCGAGTTTTAACGAAGCGATCCGGCTTATGCCCAGTTCTCATTCGGCATGGTTCAACCGCGCCCAGGCCTACTATTACTCAGGCAATCTCGATGCGGCGATAAACGATTATTCGCAGGTCATTCGGCTGGCCCCGGCCCATCGCGACGCCTACTTCCAGCGTGGCCTTGCCTATAACAAGAAAGGCAGCCACGACCTTGCTATCGCCGATTATTCCAAAGGCTTGCAGCTTGCACCAAATGATCCGCAATTCTATTACAATCGCGGCATCGCCTTCGCGGACAAGGGAGTGCTTGAATCAGCATTGTCGGATTACAACCAGGCGATAAGGATCAACCCTAGCTATACGAAGGCCTTTTTGAATCGGGGCGCGGTCTATTACAAACAAAAGCAATACGACCTGGCGCTTGCCGACACGAACATCGCACTGAAGCTCGATCCCAATTATGCCGAAGCCTGGGGCAATCGCGGCGTACTCTACAATGCAAAGAACCAGCCGGACCTTGCCATTCCCGATCTCACCCAGGCCCTAAAGGTTGACCCGAACTATGAGAAAGCCTACCTTGACCGCGGTATCTCATACACCAAAAAGCGGCAGTACAGCCTCGCCATAGCAGATCTCAACCAGGCGATAAAGCTGAACCCGAAGTATATGGGAGCCTACCTGATGCGCGGAGCGATCTATTTCGACACGAAGCGCTATGACCTGGCAAAGGCCGATATGACAAAAGTGCTTGAGCTTTCGCCAAACCAAAAGCTGGCCACGGATCTGCTCAGCCGCATTTCCAAGCTCGCGCCCTGATCGCCAGATTCGAGGCTACGCCTTGTCTATCTCATCCCAAATGCGGTGGCCGTGCGTTTCTTTCAGAAAGATCGAGCCGACAATGAACGCCACTCCCGCTATGATCATCGGGTAATAGAGCCCGGCGTAGATGTCGCCGGTTTTGGCAATGATAGAAACGCCGATCACCGGAAGCAGGCCGCCGAAGACGCCATTGCCGATGTGATAAGGCAGCGACAGCGCGGTGTAGCGGATCTTGGCCGGAAATGCCTCGACAAGATAGGCGGCGATCGGGCCGTAGACCATCGTCACCCAAACGACCTGGATGAAAACCAGCAGGATCAGCTTCCACGCGGCAGGGTTGGAGATAAAATCTCCGAACGAGGTATAGCCAAGGACTTTCTGGGCAGGTACGAGCGAGCCGTCAGCGGCGCGCGACATCGGCGTCAGCGACTTCTCGCCCGTCACCGGGTTGGTTTTCGATGTTGTCGTTTCAACATTCGAACCGGCCGCGGCCTGCATCGCATGATAGATCGGAATGTAGGTAAGCACCGCCAGCAGGCAGCCGGCCATAATGATCTTCTTGCGGCCGATCCGGTCGCTCAAAGCTCCGAAAACAACGAACAGCGGCATACCCAAAAGCAGCGCAACCGCGATAACATAGTTCGCCGCCGTCGCATCCACGTTTAAGATCTTCTGTAAATAGAACAGCGCATAGAACTGGCCCGTGTACCAAACTACGCCCTGGCCGGCCGTCGCGCCGAACAGCGAAATGAGGACGATCTTAAGATTCTCCCATTTCGTGAATGCCTCGACCAGAGGGTTTGCCGACGTCATGCCGGTGCTTTTTACCTGATTGAAGATCGGCGATTCCTCCATCTTCAGCCGCACATACAGCGATATTGCGACCAGAAAGATCGAGATCAGGAATGGTATACGCCAGCCGCTCAAGCCTTCGCCACGGCCCGCGAACTGGTCCGCCGACATCAAATTTTGGACGATCAGAATGACTGCCAGCGAAAGAAAAAGCCCGAGCGTTGCCGTGATCTGGATAAACGATGTGTAAAATCCGCGCCGCTCATCCGGGACATGCTCGGCAACATAAACGGCCGCTCCGCCGTATTCGCCGCCAAGCGCGAGGCCCTGGAGAATGCGAATCACAAGGAGAGCTATCGGCGCCGCAATGCCGATCTGTGAATAGGTCGGCAGAAACCCGATCACGGCCGTCGCTCCGCCCATTATCAGAAGCGTGACAAGGAACGCGTATTTCCGGCCCACAATGTCGCCGATCCTGCCAAAAAACAAAGCTCCGAACGGACGCACGACAAATCCAACGGCAAACGTCGCAAGATAAGCGATATAGGCGAAAGTGTCGTTGCCGGGCGGATAGAACAGCGGCGCGATTATCCCGGCAAGGCTGCCGAAGATATAGAAGTCGTACCACTCGATCATCGTCCCGACGGCGGACGCGCCTATCACCTGCCAGATCTTTGCCTTTGAAACCTGATCGTTATAGAACGCGCCGAGGTCTTTCGTATTCTCTGTCATTCGCTTGGCTCTTTTCGCTCCGGCCGTGCGGGTGGAACTGGCCGGAGCCTTTCGCAATAAGGCGGATTCGGTCGAAATTTTTGTTATTAAAACAGTTTAGTTCATTAGTTTCAACCGTCACCGCCCAAATGCGGATCGACGCCGGCCTGTGCTATCGTAAACGCGAGGTGAAGTTCGCCAAAATGAGCATTATCAAGGCTCGGCCGGAACGCGTCTTTGCGGTACCGAATGCCTGTCCCGATCTTCCGCCTCGCCCGCCGCGCCCATCAGCGTAACCCCGCGGCTTGAGAAGTTGTTCGACTACCGTCACCCGTGTGACGAAGGAATGGTGCGAGACAGTGGAACCCCGCACGTGTCAGTAGCCCGCACGTTAGTAAGGGCTCGACCGGATCACCTCGAACCTTTGGGAAACATAAGGGAAGGTTCAAGGGGACGGTATCCTGTTGCGGCGATGATGAATAGTGAGCCCTTACCGACGTGGGGGCTACTGACTCGGGCTACTGACACGGGCTATCGACTCGGGCTACTGACACGGGCTACCGACTCGGGCTACCGACATATACGAGTAAGACATATCGATCATGATCACACACATAGTTTGCTGGAAATACAAACCCGGAACAACGGACGAACAACAGGCAACGCATATAGCGAGTCTTCGCGAGCTTCCTTCGCTGATCCCTGACATCGAGAGCTATTTGGTAGGCGCTGACATAATGCATCTCGACAGATCGTTCGATACGGGCCTTGTCGCGATTTATCGCGATATGGCCGCGTTGGATGCATATACCCGGCATCCCGAGCATCAAAGGGTCGTGGCCATCGGAAAGGAAATTACGGAGCAGGTAATGTCGGTGGATTTTGAGACCGAGGGATGAAAGCGCTCAGAGCCCGAACTTCAGCATTACCTTTCGGCTGTCGGGGAACAAACGCGAGGTTCGAGCTCTGAACATTAGGTTAGATGAAGAACCTCGTCAAAAAGGTACTCTTAATTATTCTTGCCGTACTGATCGCCGTCCAGGCGCCGTTCATCTATCGGCGATATAAGATCGGCCGCCTCGCCGAACAGGTAGAAGAGCTGAACCGCACCCGAACTCGTATCCCTGACGACAAATTTAACGAATACAAAGGAATAGTCCACGTCCACACCAACCTCGGCGGGCATTCGACGGGCAGCTTTGAAGAACTGATCGCCGCCGCCAACGCCAATCAACTCGATTTTGTCGTCATGACCGAGCATTGGTCGGACACGATCGATACCGCCGCGCTGACGCTGAACGGAGTTTACGGAAAAACACTTTTCATTGGCGGCAATGAGATCGACACGGCCGACTCCGACCGCTTTCTGATGATCCCCGGCAGCGGCGACGCGGCGGGTTTGAGCAAGAGTCCGACAACGGCTGTTCTCGATAAACTCCATGCGGAAAACCGTCTGGCGATCGTTACCTATCCGGAAAAATTCAGATCCTGGAATTCGCAGTTTGACGGCATCGAGGTGTTCAGCCTGCATACGAACGCCAAGAAGATGAACCCGTTCACCGCCGTTTTCGATGTCATCTGGTCGTTTACGGCCTATCCGGAACTCACTCTTGCGACATATTTCAAGCGGCCCGATGAGAATCTGGCGAAGTTTGACGAGGTGGCGGCAAACCGCGGTATCAGCCTGATCGCGGGGACAGACGCTCATTCGAATATCGGATTTCATTTGTTTGGCGATGATGCGGGAAACAAGCTCTTAAACTTCAAGATCGACGACTACGCGACCATATTCAGGCTCGCACGCCAGCACGTGCTGATCGAGGACAACCTGGCCCTAACCCGCGAAACCCTTCTCGACGCGTTGAGGTCGGGCCGATCATTCGTAGGCTTCGATGTGCTGGGCGATACGGGCGGTTTCAGATTTGGGCAATGTGATACCGACGCTCTCTGCGTCAGCACTCCGGCTGATGCGCGGATCGTTTTGTTCAAGGACGGACAGATCCTAAAGGAGGAAACCGGGACCGGGCTAAAACATGGCCCATACGATGAGGGTGTTTATCGCGTCGAAGTTTATCTCGACCAACTCGGCGCTCCGTTCGATAAAATGCCGTGGATCATCTCGAACCCGATTTTCGTAAGATGACACCTGGCCTGAAAGCCCGGCCCCGCGTTGCACTGGTTATCTGAATTCACGGATGTGTGTGTCGCAACGATAATACACTTGACCACATATGCAACACGATGATAAGATAGGTCCCGCGGGCAAACAGCCTGCCAAGGATCTTTGAAATTCGCGCTGCTTTTCGAGAGCGTCCACCGGCCCGATGCCTCCTGGCCGGCACGCTGCACTTGAGGCTCGGTGCCACGGGCACTTGAGGCCCGCGACGTATATATTTGTTCCGCTCTGTTCCGGTTGTTCCGTCACAGGCGGAACGGAACAAACATCGCGGAAAACATCCTTGAGGCCATATTACTTTGGCTGGGGGTTCCTGTGATTGCCCGGCCGCAGCAAACGATTTGCCGGGCGCGTACATCATAGAAAAGCATTATAATTAAGGCAAAAACCTTTCTTTGGAAACACAATGAGAAGATTTCAGCGGCACTTTCTCCGGCTTGCGGGCGTAGCGCTCGCTCTCGCGGTTCCTGCCCTTGGCCAGCAGATCCAACGGGCCCCTTTTGATGTATCGGGTTACCAAATAGACGTCCAGCTTCAGCCGCTCGAGAACAAACTCTCGGCGACGACCGACGTAACCTTTGTGCCGCTTGCGGATACGCGATCGGTGTCGTTCGAATTGAACGGGTCGCTAAAGGTGGAATCGATCACGCGAATGCCGGTTGCTCCCGCGGTCCCTCCCGCTTCGTCGACGGCGAAAGGTAAAGCGGCCAGGCCCGCTTCGCCGGGTGAGCCTCCGGCCGGCGACATAACCTATGTCCAGGACCAGGTCGGGATCTCGGACCTTGGCCCGAGTGTCCGCATCGATCTCGGCGGTGACGTCGTAAAGGGCACGCCCGTCAAGCTCCGGTTCAAGTACAGCGGCGTTTTGAATACTCCCAGCGGCGGCCCGCTTTTGACCAAGCGGCTGGCCTACGTCGGTGAGGACCAGGGCTATCTGATGTACGCGGCCCGCTGGTTCCCGTTTCACGAATACGCGGCTGACCAGGCGACATCCGATATCACGATCACGACTCCGGGCGGGCTCCAGGTGGTCGGTTTCAGCGACACGCCGGTAACGAGCTCGGGTGGAAAGTTCCATTTTACCCAGTCAAAGCCGGGACTGATCGGGAATTTCGCCTACGGCAAGTTCGTCAGCCGGCCCCTGAAGATCGAAGGTTACGACATTGAGTTCTTCACTCGGCCCGGCACCGAGAACCTGGTCGCCAGCTACGGTGAAACCCTTGGGACGGCCCTTGGCTACTACACCAAGAAGTTCGGCGCTCCGGAAATGGGCAAAAAACTGATCGTTGCTCAGATAGACGATGAGAGCCTGGAATTCTACTCTTCGATCGGAATGCTCTTCATTTCGAGCCGGCAGTTCGAGGGCGAGCGGCCGGTCACGCTCGAACGCCTGCAGCGCGAGGCGGCACTTCAGTGGTGGGGCCTGACCGTTGGGCTCAAGTCATTCGATGATGCGTGGCTCTCACAGGGACTGGCGGAATTCAGTGCTTACTCGCTTCGCGGCAGCACCCTCAACCAGGCCCATCTGGAAGCGCTCCGGCGCGAGCTGCTTGAAAAATCGCTCACCTTTGAGCAGACCGCATCGCTTTTGCGAGCACCGGCGAACCTCGACGACCAGTCGGCGGCCTATCAATACATCATGTACGCAAAGGGAGCATTCGTTTACAAGCTTTTGCGGGACACGATGGGAACCCAAAAGTTCGATCAGCTTCTTAGGACGTTCCTTCAGGAGTATCGTGGAAAGAATGCCTCGATCGATGAATTTGAAAAACTTGCGTCGAAAGTAAATGGCGACGACCTTCGCTACTTCTTTGCCCGCTGGGTCGAGGGGACCGGCGTTCCCGAGTTTTCGACCGATTACCAGATCCTGCGTACCCGCGGCGGTAAATTCGTTGCCCGCGGCACGGTCAAGCAAAACTATGACAATCTGCGCCTGCCCGTTGACATACAACTCAGAAGCGAAGGGAACAGCGGTTTGAAAACGGTCACGGTCCAGATGGACGAGGCCTCCGCCGATTTCAATATCCAATCGGACGGAAAGCCGATATCGGTCGTGATAGATCCATCGTATAAGCTTTTGCGTATCTCGCCCGACCTGCGGGTCTCGGCCATTGCAAGACGCGGCATCGAGCAGTTTAAGGAAGGCAATTACGTCGAGGCCCAGCAGCAGTTCGAGGCGGCGTTAAAGCTCGACCGGTCAAACTCGTGGGTCTATTATCACCTCGGGCTGCTGTTCCTCGAACAGCGTAACTACGAACTCGCCATCGATAATTTTAAGGCGACCCTTGGCGGCGACCTAAGCCCAACGTGGCTTCAGGTATGGGCCAACATCAAAATGGGCAACGCCTATGACGCCAAAGGCGACAGAACGCGTGCTACGGCCGCATACGGCCGGGCCGAAAAACTTGGCGATAACTACGACAACGCCCAGGACGCCGTAAGAAAATATCAGGCCGCGCCATACGACCCAAGGGAGCAGAAGACGACGGCCGTTAAATAAAATGTCGGCGAAAATGGCCTGAATGAACGCGTCAGGGATCGTATAGCGGTGATCCCGAGCAACGATCGGGAAACCGAACCTCCTCGGCCAACCTGAGGGCGACGCCGACAGTCACGACGATCATTGAAAAAAAGGGATGTCCCCGGAGCTAATTTTCGTGACTCCTTGAACATCCCCTGCTGAAAACGCTCAGCTTCAAAATCTGAGCTTCGCTCGCACCTGCCCAACGCGCGGGCCGCCGACGGTGCTGGTGATCATCCCGAAGTCAACAGAGTCCTGAAGGTCGCTGTTCGGGTTAGCAAAATTCACCCGGTCGAAAACGTTGAACAGATCGAAACCCAGCTCGAAACTAAGGCGTTCACTGATCTTCGTATTTTTCGCAATGCTAAGGTCGAACCGCTGCTGCGAAGGGCCGCGGAAAGTATTGCGGCCGAGGTTGCCAAACTGGCCGAAGGCCGATGTGAAGCAGCTCTTGTCGATCACCGCCTGGTCATTCGCTCCGGATATCGAAACGGCCTCATCAGCACTGCAAATGATGTTCGGCCGCCCGAAGCCGGGCCGGAAAATGCCGCCCGCACCACGTGTCACGCTTGTAAGCTGCGAGACGCTCGATATCTCGGGCTCGGATGCATACACCGTAAACGGCGTTCCCAACTGCGCCTGGAAGAATCCAGAGATGGACCAGCCTTTGATGAAGGGATTCCTGAAACTGCCGGTTGGGATGTCCCACACGAAGTTAGTGCTGAACCTGTGCGTCCGGTCAAAATCGGACGGGCCCCGGTTGTTGTCCAGGTCCCTGGCATCACCTTGTGCGATGAAACCGGTATTCGGCACATCCGGTTTCCCGCCGCCGGCTGTACTGCCGGGATCGCTCGACATAACGTCGATCGATTTTGAGAACGTGTACGCCACATTGAACTGCAGGCCTTGCGAAAGTCTTTTCGTAAGTCCGAACTGGGCCCCGTGATAGTTCGAATATCCCTTGGACTGAAGGAGCAGGGCCTCGGGGACATTGAAGCCGAGGATGGGAACGCGGGCCTCAAAGTTGATATACCGGCCGTCCGCGCTCGATAGATTCAGATCCGTTTGGCCGGTGACAGTGTTGAGGAAGCCGAACGCTCGGCCGAGTCCGCGGTCCCGGGCGGTCGAACCGCTGTTGAGCGGGCCATTCGGCGAGCCGGCAGCAACATAGGCGAGGTTGAATCGTTCGTAAATGTGATCTGGCGTGTTCGGATCGTTCAGGTCGAAGCCCTGGTTCAGAGCGGTAGCGACCAGAAGGTTTTTGCCGGCCGTCCCGACATAGCGGGCCTCCACAAGCAGGTCTTTGACAACCTCATACTGAGCACCGACATTCCATTGGTGAACGTATGGCGTTCGGAGGTTTCGGTCGATCGCCCGGAACTCAAAGGTTTCCGCGATGTTTCCACGCGTACAGTTTACGCCCGTTGACGGTATGCAGCCGCTTCCCTGCGGTGTCCCGCGGGAATCAACGAACACAGGTGTATTGTCGCGGATCGCATATGAGCCGTTCGTGCCGGACGACCTTACGATACGAAACGGAAGCCATTGATTCAATCCGATGTTTGTCGGCACACCCGAAAACGCTGACGAGATCGGCACGTTGCCCCTCGGAACGGTGATCTCTACCTCCCGCAGAAAGGGATAGTTGGAGAATACCGTGTTTATGAACGCCGCCGAAGGGCGATCATAGAACAGCCCATAGCCGCCACGTATGACGAAGCGGTCGTTCACTGCGTAGGCCGCTCCGATACGGGGCGCGAAGTTGTTGAGGTCCTGACCCTTGAGCGTGTGCTTGTTGCCGGCGATCTGCGTTACGCCGATCGCGGAATCGATGATCTGGACTCCTGTCTGAGCGACGTTGCTTGGCACCAGAAATCCCGGCGTTGGATCATCACAAAGGTCGGTCGACCCGCCCGAAGCCGCAAAGCACGGCAGGAACGGTTCAAGATCGAAGTTTCCTATGCGGCCCTCTTTTTCGGTCGGCCACATGAAAAGCTCGTACCGCAGGCCGAGGTTCAGGCTTAGCCGGCGATTGATCTTCCAGTCGTCAGCTATGTAAAAACCGACGTCCTGAAACCGGAAACTCTTGTCCGTGATGCCGTACTGGGTGTCGGCCTCGGTCGCGTTGCCGGTCAGGAATTGGGTGAACGAATCGAACTTCTCAAACTCGGTCGCCTGCTCTTCCGGCAGATTCGTGTCGAACTGGTGGCTCTTGTACTCGCCGCCGAACTTGATGCTGTGATCGCCGTATGTCCAGCTCACATTGTCGCCAATGCTGTACGTGATCTGTTTACGGCGGTTGAACGAATCGTTCGGGCCGCCGAAGGAAAAGTTTGCAATGTTGTTGCGGCCTATATAGTGTCCAAGCCGCGTCGTCGCCACGCTCGGGTCGAATGTGGAGGCGGGATTCGTTACTCCGACGAACTCGTTCGTGAACTCGCCGGTGGAGAAATCGTCGGTCAGCCGTCTCGTGTTATTCAGATAAAAGTAGCCGAAGCGGACCTCGTTGACCCAATTGGGGGTGAAAATATGAGTGTCGCCGATCGAAAGCGTTCGGCTTCGATCGTCGCGCTGAAGACTTGTTGGCGACGCGAGGCTGTTCGGATCGGGAAACGAATCGAGTCCCGGAAAATCGGAGAAAAAGAACGTCCCCGAAAGTGTATTCATGCTGCTCAACTGCCCGTCCAGTCTGATCGTGAACTGGTCCTGCCTGAATTTTGACGGCTCGACGCTGATCACTTCCACGAGCGGATTGTTCCTTTGCAGGGTTCGCGATGTGATTCCCGTCCCGGTTCCGAACCGGCCGAATTGATATGATCCCGTGCCCGCTTGATCGACCATGTTCAGCTCGCGAAAATTGGTGATACTCGGCAGATAGAAACCGCCAGTGACCGCATTTCGGAGGTTAAGGATTCGGAACGCATTGTCGCTTATGTCGCCGGCGGTCAGGCATGCATCTCCCGCGCACCCATTGAATTGGTTGAACGCCGCGGCTATCGCGGCCTTTGAACGGTCGTCACCGAGCACGCTGAACGCGAGCGGTAGGACCGTACGCGTCCGCGCGGTCGGTACCAGGCCGGTGTTTGCGTCCGTGAATTGATAGCCGCCGAAAAAAAAGAACTTGTCTTTGATGATCGGCCCACCAACCGTGAATCCAAGTTCGGTACGGTCGGCGCGAGGTTCTTCGTTTCCGCTCTCTTCAAGAAAGAACTCGTTCGTATTGAACGCCTTGTTCTGCAGATAGTAATAGGCCGAACCGCTGAACTGATTGCCGCCCGATTTGGTCACGAGTTGGAAGTTACCGCCGCCGCTCCGGCCCGTCGAGGCGTCGTAGAGCGATGTTTGCAGCTTCACTTCCTGAAGCGTTTCCGGCGCGGGCGAGATGTTGTCCGTCAGCGAACCCTCGTTGCTTGTGATGTTGGTCGCATCAATTCCGTTGAAAAACAGACTGGTCGAAGTAGTACGCGTGCCGTTGACGGAAGGCGAGACATTACCATTGCTCGCAACGCCAACCGGTGAGAGTTCGCTTGAAACGCCTGCCTCCGCGCTCAGCAGGCCGGTGAAGCTGCGAACTGACGTTGGTGTTCGCGTTAGCTGCTCGCCGGTGATTTGGCGAGATATCGTTGCCGATTCAACTTGGATCAGCGGTTGGTCGGTCGTTACGTCGACGAAAACGTCGGCCGTGCCCACCTCGAGCACAGCGGCAAGGGTACGGGAAACCGAGGCTTCCACAAGCGTGTTCTGGGTTATGGCATTCTTAAACCCTTCCTTTGTGTAAGTTACGCTGTAAGTACCAACCGGAAGAAGAGTCAGGCTCCAGCGGCCGTCTTCGTTTGTCGTCGTGTTCCGCGTTAGATTCGTTGCGGTATTCGTGACGGTGATATCCGCTCCCAGAATCACTGCGCCATTCTGATCGGTGACCGTACCGGTTAAGCCGCCGGTCGCTTGGGCGAATGCGGCGGCGGTGAAGAATAAGGATAAAAATACTGTCGAGATTAGCTTCGCTTTCATAAATGCTCCTCGGTATAGATCTTGGGACCGGAAAAAGTCTCGAATGCGGAATGCGGCCCTTGCCGCGGTCCGGCTGGCCCTTGAAGATCTAGTTTTGGATTTTTCGGTTAGCAATAACCGATGGTATGAGAGCGAAGTTAACTGGGTGTAAAGTCGGCGTTAATTCGGCGTTAAGAATTATGCGGTTGCCGTCCTTCGGACAGGTTTGCCGATAAGGGCTTCGGCGGCCGCTTCGCCGCTTTCGATGGCTCCTTCCATGAAGCCCTGCCAGTCGGCGATGTGTTCACCGGCGAACAGGACCTTTCCATGCGGGCGGGCGAGGATCGGACGCAGGCCGAACCATTCGCCGGGGCCGTACAACGCATAGGCTCCCTGCGTGAATTCGTCGCGCTGCCACGCGTATGAGGCGATCCCGCGGGAAAGATTAGGGGCGGCCCAACTGTAATCAATGAGGTCGCGGGCGACTATTACCTGTCGCCGGCGGTCTTCCTGCGAAGCAAGAACGTCCGCTTTATCCCCCACGGCGTAGGCCGTCAGGATGCCCTGTTTTCCCGGCTGCCCCTGAGTACTGTGGAAGTAGTAATGGGAGGTCGTGTCCGTGATCAGCGAGAAATTTTCGGCCTTCCAGAAGCGTTCGTCGAACAGGACGGAATTCTTGATGATCCGCGAATAGCTCAACTTTTCGGCCGCGGCCGATTGTGCAGCCGGAAGCGGCGGATCAAACTTGATCTTTCTCAAGCTCGCGATCGGGGCAGTGCAAATGCAGGCGTCGGCGGTGAAAAGATCGGCCCGGCCGGCGGCGACCGTGACCATTCCGCGGCTTTGAACGATGTCGGTCACGCGTTTCTCGAGTTTAATATTCCCTTTGCCAACACGCGCCGCCAGTTCCTCGACGAGTCGCGAGTTCCCGCCGGTCATCTTGTAGTCCATCTCGTTGTTCGGGCTTGATTCTGCATACTCGGCCAGGGCGGCAAAGGCCGAGACATTCCGAATCGATTCGCCGAAATCTGTACTGTCCATCAGGTCACGGATGATAAGATCCTCGCGGGAAAAACCGATGTTCTGCAAATGCGTCCACCAATCGGTTTTGTCAAGACTCGTTTTTTGAACCGCCGTAAGCTTCTCGTAACCCGCGATCATTTCAGCCCAGGCCTTTTTCGCGGGATCTGAAAAACCCCACTTTCCCTTCGGAAGGACCTTGCCATTTTGCATCAAGCCGTCTTCGAACTGATGCTTTTGGAGCGGGATCTTGAACTCGGAACACAACGCATGCAGCCGCTCATGGCTTTCGCCGACCCATTCTGCCCCGAGCTCGCATATAAGATCAGTGTCCTTGAACGTGTGTGAGAATACGCGGCCGCCGAGTCGGTTCCGGCCGTCAAGTACGGTCACCTCCCATCCGGCGGCTTTTAACTTGTAAGCCGCGGACAACCCCGCTAGGCCGGCACCGATGATGACGCAGGATTTTGCCTTCTTTTGGCCTAAAACTGGCCGCGAAGTTAGCGCAACGGACGCGGCCGTCGCACCCAATATCGTGAGAAACTTACGGCGGCTTGTTATGCTCGGAGTCCCGCCTTTAGGCGGAATCTTGCCCGCTTGATCTTTCATTAAGTACCAATTATGCCAGACCAGCGGGGATTATCCACGGCAGTATTGAAGTCCTTTCATTTCCAGTTCGGAAGTCGCGAAACAATGGGTTCGTCTTGACAGACGAACTCAACGATACTATCGCCGCCATAAATTAGGTAATGATTGAGCGGTATGGGATCGCCGTTCGCGTCATGCTGACAGCCTTTGTAAGACTCGATCCACGGCGACTCAACGCAATGGTACGCAGAAATTTTCCTCCTGTACCGTTTCGACCGTGCTAAACCAGCATTTGGGCGAGCGGCCCTCATCGAGGCACGTAAAGGCTAGAACAGACGTCGATTCGACAAGGAATTGTGTGCCATCACTAGCGCTGACCGTCACTTCAAGCTTTCCTTGGGATTGTTGAGTGGCAGTCCGAAAAGTCGCGGTTACGCTTGGATAAAAAAAGCCAGCGAACGGGACATTCCAACGAACTAGTTTAGACATCGTATCCATCACTTCTCATCAACTTCGCAAGCAAATCTCACTCAGCTTCTCCAGCTTATCGAGCGGGAGTTCGCCGAGGCGTGGACGCTCGGAGTCGCGCCTTTAGGTGGCGGGGTATGCTAAAGCAGGAACTCCGAGCGAGGTTCCAAGCGGAACTCCAAGAGCCAAAATACATCCCACTTGCTTCCATAATTCTTAACAGGATTCTTAACAGGATATTCCTGCCAGATTCTTTTGCCCGCTCTGATCCGATCGTGTGGAGCAGGTCCGTGTTAAGGATAATCGGCCAATTTCAAATCGCGGATGTACCGAAAATCCTTTCGGTTAATCGTTGCCAATTCGGTGTCATTAACTATCGCGGTAGCGGCGATCAGTGCGTCCGGTAGAAGCAAACGATGGCTAAGGCAGTATTTTTCTATCAATCCCGAGGCAAAGCGTGAGATCTCTTCGTCAATATGTATGATCTCAAACCGGGAGAGGAACCTTCGTACTTCATTTAGGTGGACCTTATCACGACTGCCGATCATCAACTCAATTTCGGTTATCACGCTGATCGCGAGCTTTGAATGTTCGTATGTTTTATCGAGCCAAGCTGCGGCCTTGTCGTCATGACGCGAATACTGGATCAGAATATCAGAATCGACTATGACCATCTATCACTCCGGTCCCATTGCTCCGTTCTGATCTTCCTTACCCAAGACGCACCGCCCTCTTCCATATCCGCCCGGTCTGCCCAAATGCCAAAAAACGGGTCCTCTCTGAACGACTGTTTCCTTGTTTTACCCGATTCTTCGCGCGGCTTAGTATATCGGGCGCGAATTCTAGCTATCAGGCGCTCAACAATTTTTTTATCTTTCGCCGGCATCGAAGTTATTTCTTTGAGCAGTTCTTCGTTGGTCATAACGGTTTTAGAATACTTTTGGCGCCAAGAATTTACAACCATTTTCCGGCGAAAAACGCTCTCGGTGGTCGAATTTCCGCCTGACTAAATGATCGTGGTAATGATCTCCCGAATGCTCCGGTGCAGTTCTCGGTCGTCTGTTATCGGCGAGCAGATGGCGACCTCGGCGGCGTCAATGGGTGAAATGCCTTTGGCGATCATTTGTGCCGCATAGATCAGCAGTCTGGTCGAAACTCCTTCTTCGAGACCATGACCACGAAGATTTCGTACCTTCTGACCGATATTGACGAGGTCTTTTGCCGTACTTTCATCGACGCCGCCTTCTTTGGCGACGATCTCGGCTTCGAGCTCAGGGTTCGGATAATCGAACTCCATCGCAATGAAGCGCTGGCGGGTAGACTGCTTCAGGTCCTTGAGCACCGACTGATACCCCGGATTATAGGAAACGACCAGCATAAAATCCGGCGTTGCCTCGATCACGGTGCCTAGCTTCTCGATCGGAAGTCGGCGGCGGTCGTCAGTAAGAGGGTGAATGATGACCACCGTATCCTTGCGTGCTTCGACCACTTCGTCGAGATAACAAATGGCACCGTTGCGGACGGCCGTCGTGAGCGGCCCATCATGCCAGACGGTTTCCTCGCCTTCGAGCAAAAATCGCCCCACCAGGTCAGTAGAGGAAAGGTCCTCATGACACGCGACTGTAACGAGCGGCCGGTTTAGCCGATAGGCCATATGCTCGACGAACCGAGTCTTTCCACACCCCGTCGGGCCTTTCAGCATCACAGGCAGCTTGGCCGCGTAGGCAGCCTCGAACACCTCAACTTCCTGACCAACCCGGAGATAATATGGCTCGTTCGCCACTTTGTACTTTTCAACGGCAGTTTCCATAAGTGATGATTTTCTCATAAAACGTCGTTTCGGACGTAGAGGCCGTGGCAGACGCGGTTTGCATCCGAAAAGCTAGGTCGCTGCTTTCCGAATAACGAATAACGAATAACGTATAGCGAATAGCTGATAACTATACCTTATTCGTTATTCGTTATTCGCTATTCCGAAACGGAAAGAACCAACTTGGCGTATAGAAAGGAATGGTGAACATCATCCAAGCTGAATCAGCGGACGATGTAGAGAATGCGCGTATGCTCTTTCGCGAGTACGAGGCATGGCTCGGGATGGACCTGTGTTTTCAGGGATTTGAGGAAGAGCTGCGCAACCTGCCGGGCAAATATGCGAAACCGGACGGACGGCTGTTCATCGCCTCGGTTGATGGAAACCCGGCCGGCTGCATCGCCATGCGAAAGCTCGAAAAGGGCATTTGCGAAATGAAGCGACTCTACTTTCGTCGGGAATTTCGAGGTCAGGGGCTTGGCAACCTGCTTATCGAGAATCTGATCGAAGAAGCGCGCATGGCCGGATACCAGAAAATGCGGCTCGACACGCACCCGCCGAAAATGGGAAAGGCCGTGAGCCTCTATGAATCTCACGGCTTTCGGGCGATCTCACTTTATTATGAAAATCCCCACGAAGATGTTCTGTTCATGGAATTGGACCTTTGATCGCTATCTCCGGCGACGGGTAAACAGTGGTCTTAATAAACATCTCTCGTCTGCCGACTAGCGTGGACCATCGGACGGTCGCAACGCCCGTAGACCGATCTACGGCTGCGGTACGGCATGCGATCGCGTGGCAGCAAGTGATTGCAAATGGGGCGGTGTCCGAATATAGTCGTAAATGGTGCGTAGTGACAGGCACAATTTCAAAAGGTTCAGGCCATGCGGCGTTGCCGTCTGCCTTTTGGCCATGCTGGCGATGTTCACATCGGCCGTTTCGGCTTGCGCCTGCGCGCATCACCAGTCCCAGGCCGCCGCTGAACCGGCGCCATCTTGTCATTCCGCCTCGCACAAAGAGACATCAGCGGAGCCGGATGAACCGACCGCTTCGGACAATTTTCATTCTGGGTGCGAGTGCCTGGTAAAATCGCCGGTCCCGGCTATCGCGGCAAAGTCCGAGAGCAAGAAGATCTCGGCGGAAAAAGCTGCCGCGGCCAACGAACCGCCCGCATGCTACGTTCCGATCCTTCGTTTCTCCGGCAGTGAATCAGCGGATTTCGATTTTGCGGCCTTCACTTATTCCGGCGTCTTTTTAACGGCCGGCCCCGCGCGCGCTCCACCGCGCCTTTAGATCAATACAAATCAGAGGTTTGCCGGCGACGGCGGTGCTTTTTTTGCATCGTTCGTTTTTGCACGGCTCTGTCGATCTACAGGTTCATTTTGTACAGGAGAGTTACGCGTGAAGTTCGCAATAATTTCGTTTCTAATACTTTCATTCGCGGCCGCCGGCTTTGGCCAAACGCCGCACGAGCACCATCCGCCGGTGACGCCGTCTCCGACGCCTACACCGCACCACCATCCCGGCCCGCAGGAGCCCAAACCATCTCCGACGCCGCACCAACACGGAAATATGGCGACGCCGAGCCCGACGCCGCATGACTCGCACAAAGCGACGGCAGGCGCGGGCCACTCGATGTCCTCGACCGTCGACGTCAACGACCCGATGAACCGTGAAGGCTCAGGCACGTCATGGCTGCCTGATTCATCGCCGATGCATGCATATATGAAAATGTATGGCGACGGCGGTATGTTGATGCTGATGGGAACTCAGTTCCTGAGGTATACGCAGGTCGGTTCGAGCCGCGACATTTCCGTCGCGGGCAAGGGCAGCCGCAGCCGTTTCGACGCGCCGAATATGTTCATGGCGATGTACTCGCGGCCCCTGACGAACAGATCTCAGCTTGGTTTGCGAGTGATGGCCAGTCTCGATCCGGCGATCGAGCGCGGCTACGGCTATCCGCTGCTTTATCAATCCGGCGAACTATTCCATGGCGAGCCGATACACGATCGCCAACATCCGCATGACTTCATCTCGGAGCTTGCGGCTTCATATTCCTACAAGACCACCGAGAGTCAGTCGTTCTTCCTGTATGGAGCCATTGTCGGTGAGCCCGCACTCGGGCCGCCGATGTATCTGCACCGGGCGTCGGGAATGAACAATCCTGACGCCCCGATCGGTCATCACTGGCAGGACGCGTCGCACATTACCTGGGGTGTTGTGACCGGGGGATATAATTTTGGAAAATTCAAGCTTGAAGGCAGCGTTTTCAATGGCACCGAACCGGACGAGAACCGCTGGGCATTCGACACGGTCAGGCTTAACTCATACAGCGCGCGGCTGTCGATAAACCCGACAAAGGAGTGGGCGTTTCAGATATCGCACGGCTATCTGAAAAAGCCCGAACGTGCCGAACCCGACCTTGACCATCTTCGCCGCACTACCGCGTCAGCGATGTATAATAAACAGTTCAGCGAAACGCGCAACTGGGCGAGCACGTTCGTCTGGGGCCAGAATTATAAGGAAGGTGAAGCGACGAACTCGTTCCTGTTCGAGGGCGATTACACTTTTGGCAAGAATGCCGTATTCGGCCGCATCGAGCGGGTGCAAAAGGACGGGCACGAGCTTGTCATCCCGCACACAGATCCGATCCACGAAGATGTGTTTTGGGTAGGATCTTACTCGCTAGGCTACGTCCGCGACATTGTCAAAGACAAAGGGATCGACGTCGGGCTTGGCGGAATGCTGACGGCGAATTCAAACCCGACGGCGTTGACGCCGTACTACGGCGGCACCACGCATGGCGGCTGGCAGCTTTTCGTGAGGTTCAGGCCATCGAAGATGAAGCACTAGGACGGAGAGCGGACGGCTCGTCCGCTCTGATTCTGTCCAATTCAGCCGCATGTCGTCAGTGCGGGCGAGCCGCCCGCCCTCTTGTTAATCCACCGCAAAGCTTACACTCACGACGGCCGTCATATCTTTCTCAATGGTGGAAGTGTCGTACACGCCGTAGTCCGATACATCGGTCGAGTCCGCCGCGGTTATCTGCATCACGCCCATCCGTGCCGAGCGGACCGCACCGATGGAATTTCCGGTGCTTGAGGCAATTCCTTCCGCACGCTCCTTGGCGTCCTTCGCGGCCTCGCCGAGCATTTCTACCTTCAGATCGCTGATCTTCGTATAGTAATATTGCGGCGAGCTCGATTCGATCAGGATGCCCTGGTTGATCAGCTCGGTCGCCTCGCGGGCCACCTGCGATATCTTCGCGACATCGTTCGACTTGACCTCGATCCGCTGCGACAGCGTATAGCCCGCGATCTCGGAAGTTTCCAAACCCATGTTGTCCCGCCGCTTCATAGTAGTGGTCGTGATCGACGAAACAGTCATTTGGTCTTCCGGAATTCCCTTCGACAAAAGATACTGCTTGATCCGCGGGATATTGTCGGAAAGCTGCTTATAACTATCAGCAAGCGCCGGGGCCTGTACAGAAACACCCGCGTTCCAGACCACCAGGTCGGAAGTGATGCGCCGTTTCGCCGAGCCCGTTACCGTGATCGCCTCATCGCCTTTCTTCGAGGCTTTGTACGACCACCCGAGTATCAGCGACGACGCGATCATTCCGATTGCCAAAGCAACGCCGACGTTGTAAAAACCGCCAGATCCGTTTGATTTTTCACCATTCATATATGTGCCTATCCTCCTCAAGGACGAACGAATAATATCGGAACATTTGCGGCGATTTAATGCCGCTGGACACGTTCGAATACTGTGGCTAGCCACAGCCGTCCGTGCCCAAGCCCGCACGGAGAATGGGCGATTTGAGCAGATCGCCCTTCACTGCGTCCGGGCTTTCGCATCAATCCTGTCTCAAATTTGCAATTGAAATCCCGTAAAGCTACGATTGGATTTACGCGAAATTTATCAGCAGAGAGGCGTTTACACAATGAAATTTCCAGGCGGATTCGATTTGCAGTCGATGATGAAACAGGCCCAGCAGATGCAGGAAGAGATGGGCAAGAAGATGAAGGAAACGGTCGTCGAAGCATCGGCCGGCGGCAGTGCCGTGACCGTAAAAATGCGCGGCGATTTTGAGGTCGTCTCGCTTACGATCTCGCCCGATCTCGTCAAGGACGGCGACGCAGAAATGATCCAGGACCTGACGGTTGCCGCGCTCAACGAGGCTCATCGGAAAGTTGAAGAAACGCTCAAAGGCCAGTTGGGCGGAATGCTTCCTCCGGGATTAATGTGATCTTGACTTCTGATCACCGGGATTTCCAATAGGATAGACAAGATGGACAGGATAGAAGAATCCTGATTATCGTGTCCATCCTGTTTTGATATCGAACACGATGCTTGACTACTCGGAGCCTGTCGCTCGCCTGATCGACGAATTTAAACGCCTGCCGGGAATCGGCGGCAAATCGGCCCAGCGGCTGGCTTTTTATGTGCTGCGGCGGCCGAAGGAAGAGGTCGACAACTTCATCGAAGCGCTTGCCGAGGTGAAGGAGAAGATCGTTTTTTGCTCGATCTGCAACAACCTGACAGACGTTGATCCCTGTCTCTATTGCTCCAACCCAAAACGCGACCGGTCCATCATCTGTATCGTTGAGGAGCCGTATAATCTGGTTGCTGTCGAAAAGACACGCTCCTTCAAAGGGCTCTACCACATCCTTCACGGCTCGCTTTCGCCGATCCGAGGCATTGGGCCGGACGAACTGATGCTGCCGAATCTGTTTCCACGCCTTAAACCGGAGAACAACGAAGGAATTGAAGTAAAGGAGATAATTGTCGCCACCAATCCGACTACCGAGGGCGAGGCCACGGCTAACTATATCGCCCGCCTCCTGAAACCGCTCGGCGTCCGCGTCACGCGCATCGCGATGGGCATGCCCGTCGGCAGCGATCTCGAATACGTTGACGAGGTCACGATGGATAAAGCTCTCGCGAACCGGCACGAGATCTAGGTCAGAACCGGGAGCGATAGCGACTGGGCTCTTGGGTTATGATCATAGGAGCCCGGCCGCTGCCGCTCCCGGTTCTGACAAGAATGCCGATCCGCATCAAACGACTAAAGCTCCCCGACCTGATCCTGAAACGGAAGGGCACTCTCACCTTTCGACTGATCCTAGCCGCCTTCGGCACGGCGTTGCGTCTTTTCTTTCGTCGCATCGAAACCGTCAACGCCGATGTAGTTCCGGGCGGAGCGGGCGTTATCTTCGTGATGAACCACCCGAATGGACTGGTCGATCCGGCGCTTGTCTTCGTTGCACTGCCGCGGAAGATCTCGTTCCTCGCCAAATCCACGCTCTTTCGAATGCCGGTGATCTCTTTCCTGCTGCGAACCGTCGAGGCTCTTCCGCTTTACCGCAAGATCGACGCCGGCGAGGACGTTTCGAAAAACCAAAAAACTTTCGAGCTTTGCCGTGATCTTTTGCAAAAAGGCGGTTCGATCGCGCTGTTCCCAGAAGGCGTTTCGCACAATTCTCCAAAGCTGCTTCCCGCAAAAACGGGAGCTGCCCGGATCGCGCTCGGTGCGGTTTCTATGAACAAAGACGAGCCGCTCGACCTTCGCATCGTACCGGTCGGCCTCTTCTACACAAACAAGAGCATTTTTCGCAGCGAAGCGCTTCTGCATTTCGGTGAGCCGTTCAAGGTGCAGCCGGTCGAACTGGACGAAGGGGGCCAGCCTGCACGAGAAGCCGTTAGATCTCTCACATCCCGCATTGAAGAGGCCCTCCGCGAGGTGACGCTGAACGCCGAGAACGAATCGGACCTTTACACCGCCCGAGCGGCCGAGGAGATCTTGGCCGCAGCCTACGTCAATGAGCACCTCGGCGAAAAGCTGGAGTTTCTGAAAAGCTTCGTCGCGGGAGCTGATTCAAGCAATTCAGACCTGGCGCGCAAGGTCGTCGAGTACGACCGAAAGCTCGACGATTTCGGCCTCGAACCGGAGCATCTCTCACTCGCCCAATTTTCACGCGGCAGCGTTATCCGGCAGGCGATACGACAGATCTGGCCGCTGATATTGATCTCACCTCTGGCATTGGCAGGAGCCATAGTCCATTGGCCGGCCTATCGGCTCTGCGGCATCGTCGCCGATCGCCTCTCGAAACACGGCGCTGACGACATCGCCTCAACCGTCAAGGTCCTTGCCGGAATGGTTTTCGTCCCGTTGACCTGGCTGATCACGGCGGGGATCATTTTTTACTTTTTCGGATGGGAGCTAGGCCTGCTGTCCGTTCCGGTATCGGCCGTGTGCGGCTATCTTGCAATGTACTCGCAGGAAGAGATCATCGAACTAAAAGGCTGGGCCAGGGCGATCTGGTTATTCCTGACACGTCGCGAGGCCTTTTTGCGAATGTTCGTCGAGCGGCGGGATCTGCAGCACGAACTTAGCGGATTTGACTGAATCGTTCTGATTCTAATGAGCAGAAGAAATATCGAAAGCCTCTACTCACCATGCATCGATATATCTAGAACCTCACCCTTTCTTCCTCCGCGGGCGAAGCGCTTCGTGAAGACTTCCATTCATCCTCCGTCGCATAGAAATTTACATCGAACGAAAGCAGACTTTTAACGGGAATGCCTTCAAACTCATTTGGAGCGTCCTCGAACTTCGCGATGACACCGCATCCGATAACCTCCGTGCCTATCTCGCGGCATAGGTCGAACGTTTCCTGAACGGCTTTGCCGGAACGCAGAATGTCGTCCACAATGATCGCCGGGTGTACGTCAGATTCGCTCATATACTGGCGAAACTGCCGCTTGCCGTCCTCCATCTCGGCCCAATAGATCTGCTCGGCGTTCAACGCCTCGCGGACGCCGAATGCAACCATTATGCCGCCGGGACTCGGGCTGATGATCGAAACCTTAGGCAGGCGGCCGGCGATCGATTTTTCCATTCGGAACATACGGCTCAAGCCCACGGACAGTATCCGGGCGTTGTCGTAAAACCTGAACGCAAGCGGCATTTGAAAATAATGCGACGCATGCTTCCCATTCGGATAAACAAAATGCCCCCGGCGATAGGCCCCGGTTTCCTTCAAGATCTGCATTACCGACTCGCTGCTTGGGATCAGATCAACCATTCTTGTCTCCTTCTGTATTGACGAAAGCTGTTCAGCCACTATCTTAATGATTGGCTGCTCTGTTTTGCAAACGGTCGACCGCCGACCCGGATATTCGCTCCCAACCCGCGGCCTCCGTACCGCTCCCCGCGATGGCATTTTCGGTTGACTAAGCAAATCGAGCCCGCTAAGATTGATGATTGCTCTTTTTGTGCTCCCGTAGCTCAGCTGGATAGAGCAACAGCCTTCTAAGCTGTGGGCCGCACGTTCGAGTCGTGCCGGGGGCGAAGTTTGAAAACTCAGTTCTTTATCTCCGAGATCGTGTATGGCGGCTATAGTTCAGCGGTTAGAACGCCAGATTGTGGTTCTGGATGTCGAGGGTTCGATTCCCTCTAGCCGCCCCATCCAACCTCCCGGAACAGCGCCCGAGCCGAAGTCCAAACCGGGTACTTTCATCACGTCGATCCGTCCCAACTTCCGCAAGATTATGAGGCCACTGAACATCCTGATCATTCTCCTTGCGGCCATGCCGTTGTTTTCACTAGGGCAGCAGCCTGAAAAGGGCCGCGTCCGGGGTGAACTGCTCGTTAAGTTCATGCCCGGGACCCGGGCCGAGGCTGCTCGCGCCGTCAATCAGGAAAATGGGGCCGTGATCCTTGAAAGGTTCAGCGACACCGGCTGGATAAGGGTGAAGCTCCCAAAAGGAAAGGACCTTGATTCGGCAATGACGGATTATATGGAGAGCGGGAACGTCCTGGCGGTCCAGCCGAATTTTTACTATCACCTTTCGGTGACACCGAATGATGCTAATTTCGGAAGCTTGTGGGGAATGACAAAGATCTCGGCTCCGCAGGCATGGGACCTGAGCACAGGCGGCCCGGCGGTGGTCGTCGCGAACATCGATACGGGCGTCAAATACACCCATGAGGATCTTGCCGCGAATATGTGGACCAACCCCGGCGAGATCAGTAACAACGGCGTTGACGATGACGGCAACGGTTTCGTAGACGATTACTACGGATACGATTTCTTCTTCAACGATCCTGACCCGCTGGACGAGCACGGACACGGCACACACACCGCCGGAACTATCGGCGCCGTCGGCAATAACACGATCGGCGTTGTTGGCGTGAACTGGAATGTGAAGCTCATGGCGATCAAGATCTATGATAGCGATGGCCTTGGCACCACGTCCGCAATGCTGATCAACGCATATAACTATGTCCGGATGATGAAGGAGCGCGGCGTCAATATTCGTGTAACGAATAACTCCTACGGCGGCTGCGACGAGGCGTGCGGATACGATCAGGCTACAAAAGACGCTATCGACGCTCTGGGCCGGACCGGTGTGCTCCAGGTTTTCGCAGCCGGCAATGACGGGCGGAATATCGATACGCAACCGGCATATCCGGCGGCTTATAACAGTCCGTGGATAATCTCGGTCGCGAATTCAACCTCGACCGACGCTCGGGCCCTAAGCTCAAACTTTGGGCCAGTCAATGTTGACCTCGCGGCACCCGGAACGGGCATCCTGAGTACCATCAGCTCACCCGCGAACTACAGCACCCTAACCGGCACGTCGATGGCAGCGCCGCATGTCGCAGGAGCGGCTGCCCTGCTTGCCGCACACGCTCCGAGTTTGTCGGCCGCCTCGCTCAAGGCCACGATTCTGAACAATGTAGACCAGATCGCCGAATGGAACGGAGTGGTGAAGACCGGCGGACGGCTGAACGTACTTCATGCACTGCAGAATCAAACGGTTTGCAGCTTCAATGTGCCCGGCGGGCCGATAACCGTCCCGACAAAGGGCGGCTATTTTTCGGTTGAGGTCGCGGCGGGGCAAAATTGCGATTACCAGATCACGAGCAATGACCGCTGGATAAAGGTTTCGGGCGTGGATTCACTTTCGGGGAACGGCACGGCAACCTTCCGGGCTACGTTGAATCCGACGATCACGCGCGTCGGCACTATCCAGATCGCCGGTACTGCGATCACCGTGACTCAGTCAAGGAACTGATTTTTGTAAATTAGGCCGAGGTTTCAAACTTTATTCTTTATAGGAGCATCTAAAGCTCGACCACACTGGTAAAACTTGATCGCGGTTCTTTCCCCGCAGAGAATTCTTTGCACGAATTTGTTGCAATTGCCGCATTCGGCATAGTATATTTAGACTTCTTGACTTCTTTGCTGAACCAGCAAGGAAACAATAAGGCAAATCATCAAAAGGAAATACGAAATGAGAAGTTCTTTCGCCGCATTCGGCAAAACAGCGTTGTGGGCCGGGTTAGTAGCGCTTATGGCAATACCGTCGCTCGGACAGACCAAATTGAGGGACGCATCTGACTATGACGGAGACGACAAGGCAGACTATGCGATCTTTCGTCCGACAAACAATCGCTGGTACATCAAACGCAGCGGCGGCGTGATCGGCCAGCAGGAATGGGGCATTGCGAATGAAGACTGGATGGTGCCGGGCGACTATGACGGCGATGGGAAAGGCGATGTAGCCGTTTGGCGCGAAACCACGGGCTTCTGGTACCGGATCATGAGCGCGACGGGAACTTTCACCGTGCATAGCTGGGGCGTAGCAGGCGACGAGCCCGTAGCACGTGACTATGACGGGGACGGCAAGACCGATATGGCCGTTGTCCGACGTTCAGGCGCCAATATGATCTGGTATGTTTTCTTTAGCTCGACCAACGGTTTTGCCTCGCGCCAGTTTGGCGTTGCCACCGATTTCACGGCCCCTGGCGATTACAACGGCGATGGCAAGTTTGACTACGCTGTACAGCGTCCGGGACCGACCCCGACATCCCCCGCAACTTTTTATATTCAGACCGCTACAACTTATGAGGTGATCCAGTACGGACAAAGCAACGATCTGGTCGCCCCGGGAGATTGGGACGGCGACGGTAAAACGGATATCGCGGTGGTCAGGGAGGGTTCGACACCGGCGTCGAATCTGAATTGGTATGTCAGGCAGAGTTCTAATGGCCAAACGCTCGGGCCGTATGCCTGGGGCGTTACGGGCACTGACCTTCTCGCACAGAATGATTACACGGGCGACGGCAAAACGGACTTCGCCATATGGCGCAACTCGAACGGCAATTTCTACATCCTTAATCCGGTGAACAACGGTATCTCAGTCGTTGCCTGGGGACAGCAGAACGACTTCCCGATCGGCAGTTACGATACACACTAGAGAAAGTGACAGGTTCTGAATTCATTGAGGCCGATGATCATTGAATCGTCGGCCTTTTTGGTTTGTGTATTCTTTGCAATAATGCCCTCAGGCCGCATGGATCGTCTTTCGAAAAAAGTACGCGAGTCATTTCCCGGAAAGCGCATAGTGATCGCTGGCGATATTGTTGCCGACCAATTTCTGCACGGCACCATCGCTCGCGTTTCACGAGAGGCTCCCGTCTTTATACTCAGGCACGATGAAACCGACACGCGGGGCGGGGCTGCGGCCAATGCGGCGGTAAATGTTGCCGCTCTCGGGGCTCGCCCGGTCTTGGTGGGGACCGTCGGGGCCGACGAGACGGGCGATGTGCTGTTGGACGTGCTATTGAACGCGGGCGTCGATTGCAGCCAGATCGTTGCGGACACGTCGAGAAAAACGACAAAGAAGGTCCGTGTTTTGGCAGGCCAGCACTACGCAGCGCGTCAGCAGGTGATCAGGATCGACTACGAGAACGCTCTCGAAATACAGCCGTCGCTGAGCGAAAAGCTGCGGGCAAATCTATCGACGGCAGCCGAGAACGCCGATGCGATCGTTGTCTCTGACTACAACTATGGAGTTGCGACTCAGGAGCTTTTCAGCCTTGCCTCGAAGATCGCTGCGGGCCGCGGCATTCCGCTTCTGATCGATTCGCGGTATCGGCTGGGTGATTATCAGAACGCGACCGCCGCCACGCCTAATCAGGAGGAGGTTGAAAAGATCCTGGGCCGTGAGCTGACAGCCGATAACTGCTCCGCCCTTCGCGAGCGTCTCGGTTTTGGATCGCTCCTGGTGACACGCGGCAACAAGGGGATGGTCCTTTTCGAAAATGACCGCGAACCCTTGAATCTGCCTGCCGTCGGATCGACCGAACCAGTCGATGTAACCGGTGCCGGCGACACCGTCATTGCGGCTTACGCTCTGGGCCTCGCGTCCGGGCTAGAGTGTGCCGAAGCCGCCCGGGCCGCAAATCATGCCGGCGGCATCGTCGTAATGAAAAAGGGTACAGCCTCCGTTTCTCTGGACGAACTGATCGAATCGATGCAGGCCCACAACGGGCCAAATGCGGCCGGCTCGACCGCCTCATCCTGATGAATATTCTCGACAACCGGATCCTTACCCGCTCTCAGCTCGTCGAAAAGGTCGATGAGGTGCGCTCCGTCGGCACAAGGATAATTCTCGCCAACGGCTGTTTCGACCTGCTTCACGTCGGCCACGTTCGCTATCTGGAAGGTGCCAAGGCGCTTGGCGGTTTCCTGATCGTCGGAATAAACTCAGACCGACAGGTCACGTCGTTGAAGGGCCCGAATCGCCCATTTATGCCCGAAGACGAGCGTGCCGAGATCGTCGCCGCCTTTCGATGCGTTGATGCTGTGACCGTTTTTGATGAACCGACCGTTGGAGAACTGATAAAGGCCATACGCCCCGATCTTCACGCTAAAGGCACTGATTACAGTACTGAAACCGTTCCCGAACGCGAGATCGTCCGTGCCTATGGCGGCCAGGTCGCGATCGTCGGCGACCCTAAGGACCATTCGTCAACCGATATGATTCGCGGGATCACCACACTCAGGACGCCGAGACAAAGATAAAGAATTCTCGAAGCGGATCGCGTGCGACCAGGAGCAGATCAAGCAAGATATTGATCCGCGCGCATCCGCGAGAATCTGCGGCAAAGACTCTTTCTCTGCTCCGGCTCTGTGGTAAATTCCAAGTATGTTCGCCGCCAAGAACAAGGTGGACCTCATGATCGAAGTGTGGGAAAAACTCGATTGTGAGAGCGTCGGGTCGGACGAGGTCGTCGCGATCGAAACAGCGCTCGTCGAACACTTCGGCAACGCGGCAGTCGATTCGCCAATGACGATCGCAAGGCTTCTGGCCGACGAAGGGGCCGTGCTCCGGCATTCGGAGATCATGAAGCTCTATGTCGAGCGAAACTCCGATCGTCCATACGAACCGGCATTCCGCAATATACTCAACATCGGCGAACTCTGCGAGGCCGCGGCATCGCTGCGAAGGCTTGAAAATCTAAGGCGGAAATACACAGCGGAGGGTGATAAAGAAGGACTGCGGCTGATCCGTGAGAAAGGCCGGGCCGGGCGTGCCGAGGCTCTCGAACGGGCGAAAGACAAGAAACGCAACGCCGAAGACCGTAGCCGATACGCCGAGATAGCCGAATGGCTGACGCTGTGGATGCAATCGCCCGAAATGTTCGAAGGCTGGATCGATCTGCGACTGTCATCAGCGGATTTTAAGGAGAGGTTCCCGGGTGCCCTTTAGGTCTTGTTGCCAACATCGGGCGAAAAGTCGCGGAGACTCGCTAGATGCTGCCTCCTGTTGCACAGGTTTTACCCGAGAACTGAAAATACCGTCCTTTTGCCTTTAACCTGATTGTGCTGAGGCATTGAGGAAGCACCAACGATGCGACGATTCTTCTCACCGCCGGAACTGATCTTGAATGGCATGATCGAACTCGGCCTCCAAGAGACGCGCCATCTTCGCGATGTGCTTCGGCTTCGCGTCGGTGACGACGTTTCCATATTTGACGGCTTGGGGAATGAGTATCTCTGCGGAATTGAGGGGATCTCGAAAAGATCCGCCGTGCTGACGGTCATCCGCGAGATCGAGCCAGCGTCGCCCGAATCCCCGCTCGATATTACCGTCGCCGCCTCGATCCTGCCGGGCGAGAAGTTCGAGATCACTGTGCAGAAGGCGGTAGAACTTGGCGTTTACCGGCTTCAGCCGCTTTATACGATCCGCTGCGAGGTCAAACCCGGCGGCAGCACGCGGCGGACGGAGCGGTGGCGCAAGATAGCCGTCGAATCGGCAAAACAGTCGGGCAGGGCACGGCTCATGGAAATTATGGAGCCGGTTGAACTCGGAGAATTCTTCAAGAGGGCCGCTTCGGCTGACGGATCAAAGATCTTCTTTAGCGAGCGCGACGGGACAGATTTTTCCGCAATTAAAGCTGACACAAAAATAACCACCGTTTTCGGACCAAAAGGCGGCTGGGACGATGCGGAACTGGAAGCCGCACGCGCGGCCGGCTTCACCCTTGTCACCTTCGGCGGCCGCATCATGCGGGCCGAAACCGCCGCTATTGCGATGACCGCGATCCTTCAGCATCGTTTTGGAGATCTCTGCTGAAGGCGGAAACACGACCGGTAGGGAGTGTGCCGGTACACAAGCCGTGCGGAAGGCGAAAACACGAAAATAGTAGGGGGCACACTCCCTACCGGTCGTGTTTCTGCCTTAGATCTCGTCAGTTTTCGGGCGCGGGCGGTAGTAGGCGTCGCCGCGTTGGGTTAGCTTGGCTTTCTCACCTAGAGTCTGGATCACCGAATCGAGCAGTTCCTTGTCATCGAGCTTGAAGCTCGTTGTGCCGCGGGCATCGGCGTCGGGGTCGTTGAACTGGATCACCAGATAACGGCGTTTTTCCTTGATAAACCCGCCAAGGATACCAGCCCCGATGACCGGTATGGCTCCGACAACGTGGCCGGTCGTCGATGTGACCGACCGAGATTGCGGCGAGATAACCACCAGGGACTTGTATGGGATTCCGAAACGCTCCTTCCCCTCTTCGTTGAGAAAGACGATCCGTTGGTTATCGTCATCAAATTTAAGCGTTCCTTCTTCCTTCTCCGAAAACCCGAAAAGCCCGCCTTGATACTTCGCCTCGAACACCGTCGGCGCGGGCTTGGCTTTTGCAGGTGCGGCTGTCTCAGCCGGCCGAGGCTGAGCATAAGCAGCGAGGGTAAACGCGAAAACGGCGATTGCGATAAAGCTGATCTTCTTCATTGATTCCTCAAGTGTCCGTCTATGTGATCGATGACCCAATAGATGCTTCCCTGACACGCTACGTTGTCATGCGGACGCAGGGATCCTTTCATTGACGATATATCCCGAAAGCCTTTTGTTCGCAATCTCGACATATTCAGCCGAGATTTCCGAACCTATCCACCGGCGGCGCAGCATGTGGGCCACTTTCGCCGTCGTTCCGCTGCCCATAAAGCAATCGTAAACAAGATCGCCTTCATCGGTCCAGGTGTTGATCTGGTCCTCAACAAGCTGTTCGGGAAAAATGGCCGGATGCTCGAAGGCGATCTTATCTTTCGAGGACGAAGTGCCGACGTTATAGTAGAAAATATTGCTCACTTTTCTTTCGGATTTTATTTTTCGGCCGATGTCTTCGTCGGGCACGTTTCCGCGGCCGGCCTCCGTGATCCTGAACGCCTTGATCTTTTGCCCGGCGGATTTGGTCGGCTCGGTAAGCGGAGTAAAGGTTTTCGGCTGTCCCTTTGAGAAGCAGAACATATACTCAAATGCCTGCCGGTAACGCCGGCCGCAGTCGCTCGGGATCGGGTTGTTCTTTACGTAAAGCATCGTGTCGTGGACCCGGAACCCAGCGTCACGAAAAACGAATGCATGTTGAAAACTCGAGAGCGATTCGCTGCCGTTAACGGTGCGGTCGCCGACGACCCAGATCACGACACCGCCCGGTTTAGTTTTCGCATAGAGTCCGGACGCGATATCCTCCACGGGAAAATGATAGCCGTTGTAATCGCGCAGGTCGTCGTAAGGCGGGCTGGTGATCGTCATGTCAATGAGATCGCCGGGCATCCGCTTTAAGGTTTCGAGGCAGTTTTCGGTGTATATTTTTCCGGTTTCGATCATGCGAGAAGGTCAGCGGGAAGGAACGTGTACCAGAATGAGGCACACTCCCTACCGGTCGTGTTTCCGCCTTAGACGCGGAGTTCTCCGAAGGTTTGTTTCCATTGCAAAGCGCTCGCCATCACGGCCAATCGCTGGCGGTCAGAGGACGACGAATTGGCGGTTACCTGGCCGATCATCGTCCTCGCAAGTGGAACAGCAAGCGATCCAGCATTCGCCAGCAGGTTCGGGAAATAATGAAGCTGCACCGAGCCGTCCGGATCGCGGTGAAAGCGGTCGATCTCGGTCTGCGCCATCTTGAAAACGAACTGCCCAGCCGGAAGGACTCGTTCGGGTATGCTCTGTCTCGGCATCCCGTCCGCGTCAAGGGTACCGAGAAGGAGGATGCCGATGAGCGCTTTTTTCTCGTCGACAATATCCTGCCGCAGCCCGCCGAGCGTCGGCGTCGATGGCGTCCGCGGGGTGTAGTTGTACTCCGGATTCACCAGCCGCGAATCGCAGATCACACCAATGACCGATTCGCCGTCGTTCGGCATCGAAACAAAGCGGCCGAAACCGTAATCGTCCGCCGACGGGACACCCTCGCCATCACGCACCTCGAGCACGCGGCCGATGTACGTGATGTGGGAATTTGAGCTGACGATCTTTGCGATCTTCATTGATCTATGCGAAGGCCCGCGCGTAAGCAAGGGCAACATGCTAAATGTTCCGAATATCGCCCTTGTTCCGTGCGGGCCCGCGCAATGTTGCTCCAATCTTACACCGCGGGCGGGCGGGTTTCAAAAATCGGCCGTCTCTGGCCTATCAATCAAGAGCCCCGAGCAGCCACAGAATCGCCGCCACGGCCAGGCCGAGGCCCAGCATTCCAAAATGTATGATCGCGATGAGACCGGCTTCCCTCTCAAAACTAAATCGAAGATCCTTCATATGGTCGCGGGCCCCCACCTAACCCTTCGTAGTCGTCCGTCGCTTCAAAAAATCCATCAGCACGAACTGTGTGAGGTTGTTCGGGTTAGCGAAATAGGCCTTGCCGCGGGTCATGGCGGTCATCTGCTTGACGAATTCGACCAGATAATACTCGCTGGCGAGCATGAATGTATTTATCATCACACCGGCCTTGCGGCAGGCCTGGACTTCCTTGAATGTTTCGGCCATAACGAACGGATCGTTGCCCATCGAGTTTTTGTAGAGCAGCCGAGCCGGAACGCGGACACTCGTGTCCGCTCCGGCGACACCGTCTCTTCCAAGGGATGCCTCCGAATCAGCCCCATCGGTTCGCGTCGCAGCAACGCTCATGCGGACAGGAGTGTCCGCGTTCCCGTCAATGAACGCAGCCGTCGGTTTGCCGTCGGTGATCATCACTATCTGCTTCATGTCCTTACGCTGGGCGGCCAGGATGCGGCGGGCGAGTTTTAGGCCTTCGGCGGTGTTGGTGTGATATGGCCCGACCTGCGTCGAGGCGAGCCTGGATATAGGCAGCTCTTGGGCCCCATCGTGGAACAGCACGATCTTCAGGCTGTCGCCGGGATACTGAGTTCGGATCAAATGAGCAAGCGCGATCGCGACCTTTTTCGCAGGCGTGAACCGGTCCTCGCCGTACAGGATCATCGAGTGCGAGCAATCCAGCATCACGACCGTCGCGCACGACGATGTGTAATCCTGCTGCCGCACGAACAGGTCGCGATATTCCAGATTCAGCGGAACGCCTAACCCTTCTCTCGCGACCGCGGACATCAGCGTCGCATTCACGTCCAGATTGAGCGTGTCGCCAAACTCGTACGGCTTCGAGCTTAGGGCGGCCTCGATGCCGGTATCCAGCTCCGGCGTTTCGTGGCGGCCAACGGATGATCTGCCTAGGCTTCCGAGCAGTTTCTGCAAGGTTTTATATCCGAGGAGATCAAGCCCCTTGTCGGTCACCTCGAACTTAATATTTCGCGGCAGCGGCTCGCCTATCTCACCATGCCCGTTTCCATGTCCGCGTTCGCCAGGCTCTTCCCGTGGGATCTCCTTCAAGTCCAGATATTCTTCCTCGACCAGTCGTTCGATCAATTTGTTGATCAGATCTTCCAACAGCGAACCGCGAAACTTGCCCTCGTTATCCGCCAGCATTTTTTCGACGTCGTACTCGCTCAAGACGCCCTGCTCAAGTAGGGCCTTGAGAATTGCCTGCCGCAGAGCGTCGATCGAATCATCAGGCTCGCGTCGCTCCCGCGTCCACCAATAATCATCGTCAAAACCCGAACCGAGCATCGAATCCGAAAGGGCATCCATCAGTTCTCCCAGGTCAACGCCGAAAACATCAAAGCCGGTGAATTTTGAGTAGCGAATAAACTTCATTTGCTCCTTCTCCAAGTGCGGAGGACCGCGTATTAGGCAGGGGCCGATGGGATGCTCAAATAACCCGATCTTGTCAGGCCGTCCCTTTTCGCTTGCACTGAACAAACCGTTCGGGGTAATCTGTCTGTGCCCAAGCGTTGATTCTTACTCTCTCCAAAAACTTAGCACAATCCTCTCTCCGGACTGAAATTTACTTAAAGGAAGGAATCCATGAAGAAGTTTTTGGTTAGCGCAGTAATGCTGGCTGTATTTGCCGTCGTTCTCCCGTTCTCAGTTTCCGCACAAGACTCGTGCCGGAGAAATTATCGCTCATCGCGTTACGACAATGCGTACTATGGCCGTAACGACCGGAGCTATCGGCGCTCGAACAAGCGCCGAAATTACTCGCGGCGGCGGGCCTACTCATATTCACGTCGTCCGAGTTTCTACCGAAGGCACCGCAATGTTATCAACATCGCCCTCGGGACAGGCGGCGGAGCGTTAATAGGTGGTATGCTGGGCGGCCGAAAAGGTGCGTTGATCGGTGCCCTAGCCGGTGCCGGCGGCTCGGCCCTGTACACATACAAACTTAACCCGAAAAAACGGCGATACTACCGTCGATAGGTTCCGCAAGTCCCATCCGTTCACCCTGCATCGCGGCCTCGATCATTCAGTAAGGGCCGCGATCTTTCGTTTTCCGAACCGCATACCATTTCGCCGTTCTCTAACCGATTTAGTGCCATTGCCCGTTTCCGGCCAATCGCGAAATTCTTCTAACTTATTGTTTCCGTTGGGATTTACAACTCTGGCACGCACCTTGATATGACACAGGGCAGTGGAGGCGATGCCTTCAAAAGAATCCACAGGGGGAAAAGAGCATGAAACGATATATTACTTCCTTTTTGATGTTTGCAATGGTGGCAGTCATGATCCCGTTCTTCGCAACGGAAACCAATGCCCAGACGCGATGCTGGACAAACGACCGGGGCCGGCGTGTCTGTCGGACCGATGACAGAGATCGCAACTATGACAGAGATCGCAGGTATCGCAGGGATCGCGGCAATTTCTACGACCGCCACCGGAACCTGATCAACATCGGAATCGGTACGGCTGCCGGCGCGATCGTCGGCGGGTTGATCGGCGGCAAAAAAGGAGCGCTGATCGGAACAGCGGTCGGAGCCGGAGGTGCCGCCCTCTACACTTACAAGCTGAACCCAAAGACAAAGAAATACGAACGCGT
Source organism: Pyrinomonadaceae bacterium (assembly GCA_050250045.1). Classification (GTDB taxonomy): domain Bacteria; phylum Acidobacteriota; class Blastocatellia; order Pyrinomonadales; family Pyrinomonadaceae; genus OLB17. Next base: position 237,030 of record JBFWPK010000005.1, read on the forward strand.
CTATCGGCGGAATTATAGACGCAACTAGTTTCTAGCGGAACGAACACGGGGAGGTGCAACTGGGCCGCGGCGAGGGAATATAACCTTGCCGCGGTATTTTTTATTTAAGGGGAGCCGCACCGGTTATCGCCCGGTAGGCAACATACAGGTCAGACAGGCGGTCGGCCGCTGCAGGGTCGCCGCGCGAAAGCAGCGTAATGACATCATCGCGCCCGCTCAAAAGCTCCGGCACACGCGACCTCTCATCGGCGGTGAGAATGCTTGATTCCGCCTTGTTGACCTCCGACTGGAGCTCCGTAAAAAAGTTGCTGGCATTCTGTCGCCCGATCTCATACTCACCCCGACGTGAATAAACAACGGCGGTAGAAAGCATGTTCTGAAGCTGGCCTCGGCTAAGCTCGCGCTTCGTCTGATCGAGTTCTGCTGTGACGTTCCTTTTCGAACACCACATCGGCAGAAAGCCCAAAACAAAAGCAAGAACAAGTATCCCTATCCGAATAAGCCAGCTCCTGACAACATTGCTCTGCTCCGCCTCTTTAACCTGTTCCGTTTCGTTTCTTTCTTCTGCCATATTCCTCCATAAAAAGCAGCCGTTAATTGTAACCCTCAAGATCCGTCAGATCTTCATATATCATCCCGCGACGGTCGCGTTTTGCCTTCGTGACGGCCTCAAACCCGCCATCCTCGGTCCGCGAGATCTTATTTTGGGCATACAGTCCTTCCAGAACAAACTCACAAGCGGAAACAACCAGTGCCGAATCCTCACGGGCGAGATCGAGCGGTGCCAGCGTAGATCCGATCAGGTCCGGTACGCTATCCAACAACATAACGCACTCGTCTGCCGAGGCCGTATCCGACAAGAGAATTTTGTTGCCCTGCTCGAACCATTGCACTGTACGTTCAAAATCAATACCCAGAAAAAATCCCTCGAATATTACACCGCTGGCGCGCTTTATCAGATCTTTTGCAAGCCGGATCGCTCCGATCTGCTCGCCTTCGTACTCCAGTTCGATCTTGCCGGTCATTGAGGGCAGGGCAGCATAGATGTCCGAAATACGCGGCACTATGTCGATCTCGCCGACAAGCAGCGAACGCCGCTCCGCGTTCGAAACGGCCGATTCGAGCACCGTGATCGAGAACCGCTGAGACACGCCGGAGCGCTTATCGACACGCTGGTCGTCTCGGGCTTCGAACGCGATCTGTTCAACGATCTCCGCGATGAAATCGGGCACCTTTACAGGCACATCGCGAGCCGTCCATGCCTCTTGCTGCGTGATCGCCGAACTCAACTGCACATTCGCCGGATAATGCGTGTGTACCTCGGCCCCGATACGGTCTTTCAGCGGCGTGATGATCTTGCCGCGAGCTGTATAGTCTTCGGGATTCGCGCTGAACACAAGTACGACATCCAGCGGCAATCGGACAGGATATCCCTTTATCTGCACGTCGCCTTCCTGCATGATATTGAACAGGCCGACCTGTATCTTACCGGCGAGATCGGGCAGCTCATTGATCGCAAAGATGCCGCGATTCGCGCGGGGCAGGAGGCCGAAATGGATCGTCAACTCATCCGACAAAAGGTGTCCGCCTTTCGCCGCTTTGATCGGATCGACATCGCCGATGATATCCGCGATCGTTACATCCGGAGTCGCAAGCTTTTCGATAAACCGATTGTCGCGATGCACCCAATCGATCTTCGTCTCGTCGCCGTGCAGATCGATCTGCTGCCGCCCGTAAGCGCTTAGCGGTGCGAACGGGTTATCGTTGATCTCGGAACCGGCGATTATCGGTATTTCCTCATCCAGCAGCTCTGTCAACTGCCGCAAGATCCGGCTCTTTGCCTGTCCGCGAAGCCCGAGCAGAATGAGGTTGTGCTTTGAAAGAATAGCGTTTATGAGCTGCGGAACTACCGTTTCGTCATAACCGAGGATTCCGGGAAAAAGCCGTTCACCCGAACGCAATTTTGCGATCAGATTAGCGCGCATCTCGTCCTTCACACTTCTCTGCTCGTAATCGCTTGCCCGCAATTCCCCTAATGTGCTCGCCTCGCGCATTACCTGATTCTATCAGTATGCAATGCAATTCGGCGAAGATGGGTTAGCGTCGTTGCCGGGCACGGTCATCGGTCAGCCTTGTCAGTGCACGGAAATGTGCCATTGTGGATCGAGATCTTCTCGCCATTCGCTTCAAGCAAAAGCGAGTAGTTGTTTCGAAAATTATCGCGGTATGAACTGATGTAGATAGTTCCTGATCCTTTCGGCCCAGAAACCGGACCGGAAATATATGCCTCGCGCTTTGAACCTTCTATCTTCACATTCGGCTGGACCCAAAACCCGTCAGTGATCGGTTCTCCAAGTACAGCCTTAGCTTTTTCGCTCTTTTCGAGAGTCGCCAGGCCGCATTGATACTCTTCAACATTTTTTGCGGCATAATAGATACCGCCAATGATCGCGGCTGCTACCAGCCCGGCAACAAGTCCGATCAGCACCAATATTCCGCAGCCGATCCCGACGATCGTTTTTGTCTTCATAACCAAATTCTACATCATCCGAGTCCGCGAAAAGATGCCAGCAGAAAGAAAACCCTCGCATAAATGTGAGCGAGGGGTTTTCCGCCAGATCAATAAGTATAAGCATTCGCATCGATCATTACATCGGCTATCCGCTGCCGTGCGGCGATCGTGTTGACCGGCGAATTGTTCTTGGTAAAGCGTTTGAGCGCGACCAACAGAGTGCGGCCTTCGTCGCCTTCGGCTATCGCGGCGAGCGTGTTCTTCGCCTTTGATTCGATCCGTTGAATTGCGTCGTTGCAAAATACGGCGGCCATATCGATGAACCGGCCGGCGGCTTCTTCGCCCAGTTTTTCGGCGATCTTTTTGGCACGCAGGATAGCCGATTCCATTTGGTAGGCGTCCATTATGATATCGGCGCAGTTGATAAGCACTTCCTGCTGTTCGCTCAGGGCCATCATATATTTCTGCGCCGCGGTGCCGAGAACCATCAACGCGACCTTCTTCGCATTCTTCGCCAATTTCGTCTCGGCGGCAAGAAGGCTTGTGTCCTCATCGAACGACATCTGCGGATTCAGTATCTCATCCTGCAACGCCTTCGCTGCCTGAATCAGCGGCAATTTACCCTTCATGGCACGCTTCATCAACTGGCCTGGAATGAGCATCCGGTTGATCTCATTCGTGCCTTCGAAAATGCGGTTGATGCGCGAATCTCGATACGCCTTCTCTGCCGGGTAATCGGCCGAGTAACCATATCCGCCGTAGATCTGTACCATTTCATCGACGACGTAATCGAGCGATTCGGAACACGCGACCTTGTTGATCGAAGATTCGACCGCATATTCCTCGATCGACTGCAACTTTTTCTCGTTGCCGTGATCGTCTCCGATCAACGCATCGATCATCCCGACCGTCCGGTAAGTGATCGACTCGGCCACCCAAGTGCGGATCGCCATCTCGGCCAGCTTGTGTTTGATCGCACCGAACGACGAGATAGGTTTGTTAAACTGATGGCGTTCATTGGCGTATCGAACAGACTCGCGGATCGCCAATTTCGCACCGCCCGTGACCGAAGCACCGAGTTTGAATCGGCCCACGTTAAGCACATTGAAAGCGATCTTCGCTCCGTCGCCGACATTCCCGATCAGATTGCCGACAGGTATTTTCGCATCCGACAAAATAACCGCCGTAGTCGATGAGGATTTGATACCAAGCTTATGCTCCTCGGCTCCGGGACGGCAATTTTCCGAACGCGGCACGAGGAAGCATGAGAATTTTTCCTTCTCGCCGTCCACCTTTGCGAAAACGAGATACACATCGGCGAAACCGCCGTTCGTGATCCACATCTTCTCGCCGTTCAGGATGTAATGCTGCCCATCGTCGCTCAATTTAGCGACGCACTTTGCACCCAAAGCGTCCGAACCCGAACCCGATTCTGTCAAACAATAGGCCGATACGACCTCGCCCGAGATGATCTTTGGGATCCATTCCTTTTTCAGCTCCTCGGAGCCCCAATAAAGGATCGGCAAAAGGCCAATGGAAGTCTGAGCGCCATAAGTCGAACCAAACCCGCTCCCGCGGCCGACCATTTCCGCAATAATGCACCCGGAAGTCTGATCGAGGGCCATCCCGCCCAACTCCTCAGGAATATTCGCGCCCAGCAAGCCCAACTCGCCCGCCTTTTTCAACAACTCCCGAGCCACTTCCCAATCGTGCCCCTCAAGCTTCGGCAAATTCGGCACGACCTCGTTGTCGATATATTCACGGCAAGTGTCGCCGATCATCCGGTGCTCGTCCGTAAAATCCTCCGGCGTAAAAACCTCCGCCGTCGTCTGATCAGCGATCAAAAACTCGCCGCCTTTCATATATTCCTTCTCCATTTTCGCGTCCATATTGGGTTAGTTGGCTCCTGTAAGATTTGCTGAACAATTGTACTGAATGAATGTTCATTCAGTCAAGAGTTCTTTTGCGAAAAACACAATCGATCTCACCCGCATTAGGCAGTAAACTGCCTTCTCACGCAAGAGCGAGGAGTTGTTCGAAATAGCTGCGGATCAACAATGGAAGCGGCTATAACTCGCTGGTGCTCGACCACTGGGCGTATGAGAAAAGCGTCGCGCCCGACTTCTCGACGCACCGGGAACGCTGACTGATAACGCTTTATCAAATCGTTCAAAGGCAGCTTCCGAGATGAATGTCTAAGCTTCACCCGGTTCTTGTCGATCGAAGATGCCGTCGAAAAGGACTAGCCGTTCGAATATGATCACAACGGCGTCAGGCCGCACAGCACGCTGTGCGGCCTGACCACGAACGAGTTTGCCAACAGACACCATGAACCCCGAAACTCTCTACTTGAGTTCGGTGACCCTCAAAGGTAGCGTCTCATAGCGTTCTGGCCTATTTAGGGTCGACTCGTTTCATTTTGAAGGTAATACCATTATCCGGTCTATACCAAACCAAAGTATTGCCATTATCTTCAAAGGTCATGATCGCTTTGCCAGCCGATCCATTTTCAAACTTAAATTCAACAGTCTTTCCGTCCACCACTTTATATGGACTTGTGTTATACGGGGTATCTCGGTTGGCATACCTGGCCACAAGTTTGTCTTCGGTAAAATTAAGTACTTCTTTTCCATTCGTCCACTCTCCAGCAAGACCATTGGAAAGTGCCTTGACCGCCTCAGGTTTGGCTTCCGCCTTTACTTCAGCAACCTTAATCGACGATGCGGTATCATTCTTGATTTTCGGATTGTCCATCAGATCATAGTCGGTCTTATCAAACTCTTCGCACGGTGCACCAAAGTTTTCGTTGTCGCAGACCGTCGCCCGAACATTTACGCCGACCTTGATCGAACTCATCGAATCATTCGCAAAACCCATTGCGGCCGCATTTTTGTATTCGCCCACTTTCAATTTCACGCACTTGCCGCCGCCGTTATCGCTGAAGATATGTTCATAGACAATTACTTCGTTGTCTGCGGGGCCGTCGCAATTGTCAGGCTTTGCCGCTGCAATAGGGCTATTGGCGGAATTTTCAGTATTGGCGTTAGCATTTGCGGTGTTGCTATTCACCGCAGTATTCGTTGCAGTATTAGCCGGCGCACTATTTGCGGCCGCGTTCGTTGTGTTTGCGGTATTGCTCGTCTGATTCGCTGCGGGCCCGCAGCCAGACATCGAAAGGGCAAATAAACCAAGGATCACCATGAATTTGATGATGTGATTGCTTGTAGTCTTCATAATTAAAGATTGTTTTTTACTTTTGTTGAGTTCCTCTCCTGTTTTTTTTCCAAATTATCCGCATCTATCTCCCGCATTCTTATAGGCGCTTCTTTCATTTTTGAAAGCGAACGCCTTTTACAGCTCTGGACACTTTCGATTACAGTTCGCTCAACTAATTGAGCTTTCTCAACGCGGAATAAGACAAATGTATTAGTGAGATTCTGGCGTTTTCCTATGATACCCTAGTTCGTGAAATTGTACACGTGAACAAATCAAGAGTAATTAACCAAAACTTCCCAAACCCGTTTTTTGAAAGGATGTCGTCGAGGGTATGTTTGATATTGGCCGATTGAGACGCCGTTCATGTTTTTCGGCATCGGTAAACTTTCGCCGGAACGCTCAGAAATAAAAAAAGAGGATGTCTGAAAGGTCAGTAATCAGCGATCTTTAAGCTCCGGAGGAGCAAAATGTTTATAGAAACGAAGACAAAACAAACGGACAAGCCCCGTTAGGGGCGGCATTAGAGCCAACTGTGTCAATAATATGCCGCTCCTACGGAGATCCATCCGTCTTTCAAACTTGTTCTATAGATATGACACACCTACGGAGCTAAAACCCGTAGATGCTTCATTTCGCATAGACTCTTTTTTTCATCTCGATAGAATCAAGGCCAGATGCGTTCGAAAATCCCCGCGGCGCCCATGCCGCCGGACCGGCTCGTTAGAAATCTTTGTGAAAAACCTCGACGAGTTTGCGTTTCTGGGCTTTCGAGATCGCCACCTGGACATCGTCGAGCATTTCCAGGTGTGTTGCCAGACGATTATTACGGGCTCTCAAAAACGATGATGGAAATGTTGCGGTCAGATAGATTTTGCTGAGATTTGATGTTTGCATCGGCGGTCAGCATCAGATCAAAGCCGTTCGCTTCCAGTAAGCCAAGAAGCTCGCCGTTCAGAACATCGGCCCAACCTTGTTCCTGAGTCGTTGATACGTCGTGGCCGACTATATGCTTCTTCAGGCGGCGGTCAAGATTGTGGTCGAGAAGTATCTTCAATTTTTGGATGCTTCCGCAAGGATCGATGCCTTGGCCATTTCAAGGACGGCAACAGCTTGCTCGCGCGTAACTGGCGGAAACCCTTCGACGAAATCTTCAAGCGATTCGCCGCCCTCGAGATAATCGAAAAGGTTTCGGATCGGCACTCGGGTTCCCGCGAAAACAGGAACCCCACCGAGCTTTCCCTGATTTATCTCGATCACGCCGTTCGTCATATCAGCATTATAACACGCCGCTTTTGACCGCATTACAACCTTTCAAAAATTCCCGCCGCGCCCATGCCGCCGCCTACGCACATTGTGACCATGCCGTAGCGGGCGTTGCGGCGTTTCAACTCTTGAAGAATCGTCGCGGTCAGTTTGGCTCCGGTGCACCCCAAGGGGTGGCCGAGCGCGACGGCACCGCCGTTGACGTTGACCTTCGAAGGATCCATTTCGAGGACCTTCATTACCGACAAGCCTTGTGCGGCAAAGGCTTCGTTCAGCTCGATCACGTCGATCTGATCGAGCGTGAGGCCCGCTAGTTTCAACGCCTTCGGGATCGCGTAAACCGGCCCGATGCCCATTTCTTCGGGCAGGCATCCGGCAGTCGCAAACGAGACAAAACGCGCCATCGGCGTCAAACCCAATTCCTTTGCCTTGTCCGCGGACATCACAACGGCCGCAGCGGCACCGTCCGACATCTGCGAGGAGTTTCCGGCCGTGACCGTGCCTTTTGCGTGAAAAACAGGTTTGAGTTTCGCAAAACCTTCGGCCGAAGCGTCGTAACGCACGCCTTCATCCGTTTCGAACACAACCTCTTTCCGACGCACGCGGCCTTTTTCGTCAAACTCATCAACGCGAACGGTCATCGGCACGATCTCGTCCTTGAAATTCCCGGCCTTTATCGCCGCCGCAGCCTTCTGATGCGACCCGAGCGAGAATTCATCCGCCTGTTCGCGCGTGACCTCGTACTTTTTTGCGAGATTCTCCGCCGTCAGGCCCATGTTCAGGTAATAGTCCGGATACGTGTCCGCGAGGCCCGGATTAGGCCGAAAGCTATTGCCGCCCATCGGGATGGCTGTCATCGATTCCAGCCCGCCCGCCACGATAGCATCCGCACCGCCGACCTGTATCCGCTCGGCCGCCATAGCGATCGTCTGCAAGCCCGACGAGCAATAACGGTTGACCGTCATCGCCGACGCCTCGACCGGCAGCCCGGCAAGTATCGAAGCCGTCCGGGCAACGTTCATCCCCTGCGACGCTTCGGGAAACGCACAGCCCATGATGACGTCGTCGATCAGTGACGCATCAACCCCGGCCCGCGACACTGCCTCTTTGATAGCCGCCGCCGCCATCTCATCCGAACGGGTATTTTTCAAAGTCCCCTTCGGCGCCTTCCCCACAGCCGTCCGCACGGCCGATACAATTACTGCTTCTTTCATAGATTTTCTAAATTCCCACTGCGCCAGCATCCTTGAACCGATACCTAAACATCATTGTCGGATGGCATTATCCCACGGTTCAGGTAAGCAAGTAGATCAATGACTCGCTGGTTTTGCATCTCTGCATATACTTCATCCTTCATTCGAATATCCGCATCAGATAAATAATGCCAGAGAAAATGCGGTACCCCCAGCAATAGATCAGATTCATGAAGACGTTGGGCCTGGTCATACCACAAATTCAGCTCGGCCTTTGTTACGGGCACGAATTCGACTAATTGGGTAAGCTCTGCCGCAAGTCGCTTGATTTGAATGTCATGATCACTCACTTCTTCTGAGTATTGTCCCAACTACCGCCTTGTGTGGTTAGGCGGTCAAAAACTTGTCCCATGAAAAGCCTAGCTGAGTGATCGCTCCGCGAAGCGTGCCATACTTCAGATCCTTACTTCCCCAGTCCGGGAACGCGGCTCCGTGGCCGGTCTCAGGATTGATCCTTTCGATGCGAACCGCCAGTCTTATTGCTTACCTCGTAGCAACCAAGCTTCTTCAACTTCCGCTCAACCTCCCGATATCTCAAGCGGCCTCCAAATGAACGATCGTGTCGATCAGCACCGGAGCCTTGTCAGTGATCGGGCCGAGGGCCTGGGGTAATGGTTCTTTCAAATGCTCATAGATCTCGATAACCGCCTGAAAAGCATCGGTAACGTTTGGCTTGATCTCGTCCCAGGTGTCAGCTTCGGTATGCAGTTCCGGTAGAATAGGACAAGTTATCGTCCAGCCACCCTCCGGCTGAGGGTCAAGAACAACCGGCAAATTATATGTGTTCTTCATAACCGTATTCTATCATTCTCCGGATCAACCTTCGGCCCGTTTTTTCAACGCCTTGTTCATTTCCTGAAACCCGCGAAGCGTGCCTTCATCCAACGTTTTCGCGAACAGGCCAACGAGTATGCCGCTGAAATTCTCACCGTGGATGAACCTCACGCGATTTTCTTGGATCGGTTCGATCCGAAAATAATGCTCGCCGTCGAACAGCCCTGAAATGAGAATTCTGCCCAGCCATCGCAGTTCGCGGTTTTCGTCAGCCTTGAGGACGGTAGGTTTAATGCCGATTCCTTTTCCACCCGGAGGCTGAATGAACATACTTAGCTTCTCGCCCACCGCGGGTTTACCGCCAATCTCCTTTATGAACGGATTCCAGTTCGGATACTCTTGAAAATCCGTCAGGATCTCCCAAACCCTGTCGGCGGGAGCGTTGATCTCGATCTCGGTTTCGATATTCTTCTTCATTTCTCTATCGCAACCTCGACCTCGCCAGCGTTAAGCACCTGTTTCAGCACCCTTGGATCGATCTCAACCAAAAACCCACGTTTGCCGCCGTTTATGTAGATCTTTTCGAGCGACGCGATGCTCTTCTCCACATAAACAGGAATCGCGGTTCGCGTTCCGAAAGGCGAAGTGCCGCCGACCAAATAGCCTGTCAATTTAGATGCCTTTTCCGGTGTCACTGGCTCGACCGACTTTACGCCGAGCAGCCGTGCCAGCGTCTTGGTCGAAACCTCGCGGTCGCCGTGCATCAATACGATCAGCGGCTTTTTCTCATTCGTCTCAAAGACCAGCGTCTTCACCACCGCGTGCTCGTCCACACCCAATGCCCGAGCCGATTCCCGTGTGCCGCCTTTTTCGATGTAATCGTAAAGATGCGGCGTAAACTCGACCTTTTCTCTTCGCAAGAACCTGGCGGCAGGTGTAACTGGATAGTCCATCAGGCTCTTAACTCGTTGTGCCCAAATCAAGATTTACCGCTAATTTCAAAAGCCGCCTTGCAAGCGGGATCAACTGTTCGGCATTGGCAGGTCCAGTACCAATCAGTTCGCGTTCGATTCGGCTAAGGCATTCCGTCAAATCATTCTCGGATCGCGTACCTACGAGGATACGATACACGGGGGCTATATATGCGTCATATTCGTCTCCAATATCCCGTTCATTCGCAATACCTATCGGATCCCATTCATCTGTCAGCACCTGTCTTATTGAATCGTATATTGCAAGCGCCCGCGCGGCTGTTCGGCGTCCGGGTGCTGCACTCTTCCGGCCAACGTTCATCAGCTTCCCGCTGAGCACCCAAAGTTCATCCATCTCGCGCAGCCGCGCCGTTATTCCGGCCGACGACATATCAACCTTCATCTTCCGCCTCACGCAAAGTCTCAATATCCAATATGTCCTGTTTTCGCCCCGCAAGCAGCTTCATTTTTATCAGACCGTCGCGCGAGACAACGGAGGTCGTCCCTTCAGCCCACTTCTGCAACTCGCGATTTTCCCAAACCCCCATCAACAAGTCGTTAACCAAGAGCAAATCTACGGTGATCAACCGTTTCGGTTCGCCGCCAATTTTCGAAACCCGCCGAATCTCAACGTCGAAGTGAAGCGGGAGACCTTCAATGTCGTAACCAATCTCAGAAAGTATTCGGAGGATCTCACCCATGTCCTTCGAAAGTATCAGGAGATCAATGTCCTTGGTCGATCGCGTGTGTCCATGGATAGCCATCGCCCAACCGCCGCAAACGGCATACTCGATGCCTGCGGCATTCAGGGATTCCGTGACCGACTTAAATTCTCCAAGCAGCGTCGTCATTACTGAAACCTATTTTGCAAAAAACTGAATACCGAGTACCGCCAAAAGCAAAACGATCGCACCGACATCGATCAACGCAACCTGCCGAATTTCGGCGTTGTATCCAGCGGCCGTGAACGTCAAGTAAATAAACGCAAGCTTGCTTATCAGAGCTAGCGAAACAGCGAACACGCGAAACTCCGGTTTGAGCGCCGCAGCGATCAATGCAATTCCAACTATCGCCAAAAGCACTCCTCGATGCCGCATCAGGATCGTTAGATCTGTTCCTGCGACCGGCAATCCATAGAACCGGGCCGTTTTTGTCGGATCGAAGAACACCGCAACCGGTATAAGATTGATGATGCCCACTATCACCAAAATGGCAGATACAATTTTGTCCGTCACCCGCTAAACCTCCTTGTGACGAAAACACGAGGTTAAATGATCGTTTACCATGCCCGTTGCCTGCATAAACGCGTACATTATCGTCGAACCGACAAAATTGAACCCGCGCTTTTTCAGGTCTTTCGACAACGCATGCGAAATATCGGTTTTTGCCGGAACATCGTCGATAAACTTTCGCGTTCCGTTCAGCGGTTTTCCGTCAACGAAGTTCCAAACGTATGTGTCGAACGAGCCGAACTCTTTCTGCACTTTTATAAAAGCCTTCGCGTTATTCACCGCCGAATTTATTTTCAGACGGTTGCGAATGATACCTTCGTTCGTGAGCAGCTTCTCGATTCGCTTACCTGTGTAGCGCGCGACCTTGTTAACGTCAAAATTATCAAACGCCTTTCGGTATGCCTCGCGTTTGCGCAGGATCGTGTCCCAGCTTAGGCCAGCCTGGGCGCCTTCAAGGATCAGGAATTCGAATAACCCGCGATCGTCGTGCAGCGGCACGCCCCACTCGGTGTCGTGATAATGAATCGCCAGATCGATCTTTGCCCAGCCGCAGCGTTTCATATTCGGCAAGCGGACATTTTTGTCCGCAAATTTGTTGTGCGGACGAGGGCGTCCGCATTCCATCAAAAAGGAAAACCGTCGGCCTGCATCACACGTTTTGCCTGACGAATGTGGCGTTTTGTGTGTTCAACGAGTATCGAGTACGCGTCGTCCAGGTTATAAGTCATCAGCGACAGGAATGGCGAGCCGATAACTACCTTTTTGCGGTCCGCGCTGGCGCAGGCGTTCACCTTGCCACAAACTTCTGAGATATTCGCTTCGAACTTCGCGACTATATCCGCCGGCAGTTCACTCGGCGGCACGATCGCTTTCGACGGCGCCTTTGCTTTCTTCGAATCCTCGGTCACCGCCCTGATCAAAAACCGGCCCAAAAATCCGGTCAACGGCGAATAGTTCTGCCAGAAAGTGTTCTTTCGAGTTCCGGCCGCAAGTTTGGCGAACTCCGGATAAAACTGCTCGTTTGTCAGGATCAAATGATCGAGGCATTGGGCGATGCTCCAGCTTTTTTCGCCGGGCTTCCAATTGAGCTGATCAACCGTCAACGCACCGAAGGTTTCGCTCGCGTCATCCGCCGTTTTCTTCAACTCGGTTACGATAGAATTGATACGCTCATCCATAGATCCTCCTCGGAGAGCGGGCGGCTCGCCCGCTCGGCTGTCTTGAGGTGATGATGCAAAACCTAAGAATCGCGGTCAGTTTCCGCCGCCTCATGCACAGGCGGGCCGCCTGGGCTCCCTAATTCCGCAGTGGCTTGCCCGTTTTCAGCATCGCGGCGATGCGGTCCTGCGTTTTGCGCTCGCCGCACAAACTGACGAAGGCCTCACGTTCCAGATCGAGCAGATATTGTTCGGAAACATGCGACGCGTGATTGATCGAACCACCGCCCATTATGTGAGCTAGTTTCCTGCCTATAAGTTGATCGTGGTCGGAGATAAAGCCGCCTTGCCGCATCATATGAAGCGCGAGTTTCATCGCAGCTTCCACCGCTTCGCCCATCACGTAAACGTCCTGCCGCGGCACAGGTGCGACGAAACCGGAAGCGTCAAGATTCAGCACTTCCTGTTTTGCGTCCGCGATCAAACGGTCGCCGTTCATTGAGATCGAATCGGTATCGCGGAAAAATCCCCACGACTTCGCTTCTTGTGCCGAGGTCGCAACCTTGCCCATGCCGAGCATCTCAAATGTTTTCTTCAGGAACGTAAGTGGATCGGCATCGGGCACGGCAGCCGCCGCGTCCATCGCCCGCATCGTCATTTCTTTAGTACCGCCACCCGCCGGTATCAAGCCGACGCCAACCTCGACCAACCCGATATAAGTTTCCGCCGCTGCCTGAACGCGGTTGCCGTGGATGGCGATCTCGCACCCGCCGCCGAGCGTAAGTCCGTAAGGTGCGGTCACCACCGGCTTCGACGAATACCTTAGCCGCATGATCGCCTGCTGCAGCGAATGGACGATCATGTTGATGTCGTCCCATTCCTCTTCCTGCGCCGCCAGCAGGAGCATCATAATATTCGCCCCGGCCGAGAAATTCCCGCCCTGATTGCCGACCACTAGTCCCTTAAAATTCTTTTCAACGTCGTCCAATGAGAAGTTGATCATCTGGATCGTGTCGCCTCCGATCGAGTTCATCTTTGAATGAAACTCAAGACACGCTACGCCGTCCCCGATATCGATCAGCGACGCTCCCGGATTCGTTTTGATCACGCCCGTGCGGTCCTTCACGGACTTCAACACGAGCACGCCCGGCCGTTCAGGCATAGGCCTATATTCGCCGCTGACAAGATCGTAAAAGAAGTGTGAGCCGTTCTCGTTCTTGTAAAACGTCTCGGCACCGGCACCAAGCATCTTCTCAATATTCTCCGGCACGGGCTGGCCTTCCTTCCGCATCCGCTCGACGGACTCGCGAACTCCGACCGCGTCCCAAGCCTCAAAAACACCGATCTCCCAGCCGAAGCCCCACTTGAGCGCATTGTCGATCTCAACTATCGTGTTCGCGATCTCAGGGATCCGATTCGCAGCGTAACGCGAGATGCGCGAGGTCGTTTTCCAAAGGAACTCGCCAACCCTGTCCTCGCCCCAGACAAGCTTCTTGACGCGCGAAGGGATGTCGTCTATCGCCTTCGCCGCGTCAAGCGACGGGAACTTCGTTTTTTCCTGCGGCTTGTATTCAAAGGTCTTGAGGTCTAGTTCAAGGATGACGCGCTTGCCTTCGGCATCGGTAGATTTCTTAAAGAAACCGCCCTTCGTTTTATCGCCTAACAGCTTCTTCTCAAGCATCTGCTCGATCACCGATGGGATCTTGAAAACGTCACGGTCCTCGTCATTGGGAACGGCCGGATACAAATTGTTATTCACGTGAGCCAGCACATCAAGGCCGACGAGATCCGACGTGCGGAACGTCGCCGAAGAAGCGTGGCCGATCGCTTTCCCCGTGATCTGATCGATCTCGGTCGGCGTGAAATCCATAGCGAGCATTTCGTGGACGGTCGCCATCATCCCGAACGTTCCGACACGGTTTGCGATAAAATTCGGCCTGTCTTTCGCCGGCACGACCCCCTTGCCCAAACGCCTATCGAGGAAGCCGGAAACTTTGCACGCCACCTCACCGCTGGTTGCCGTGCCCGGGATCACCTCGACGAGCTTCATATAACGCGGCGGGTTGAAGAAATGCACTCCAAGGAAATTCTTCTTGAAATCGTCCGAAAAAGGCTCCGCGATCGAATCTATCGGGATCCCGCTTGTATTCGACGCTATCACCGCGCCCGGCTTGCGATTCTTCTCAACCTCGGCGAACAGTTTGTGTTTGATATCCAAATTTTCAACGACGGCCTCGATCACCAAGTCGCAATCGCTAAGCTTCGCGATATCGTCGGCAAAGTTGCCGATCGTTATCAGCCCCGCGTTCTTGCCGAGCATAAAAGGCGCGGGCTTAAGTTTCTTCGCGGCTTCGAAAAGCGACGAAACGATCCTGTTTCGTACCGTCGGAGATTCCAGCGTCAGGCCTTTTGCTTCTTCATCCGGCGTCAATTCCTTCGGCGCGATATCCAACAGCAGCGTCGGTATTCCCGCGTTTGCCAGATGCGCCGCAATTGCCGCTCCCATCGTTCCCGCACCCAAAACCGCGGCTTTCCGCACGTTCAGTGTAGCGGAACCGTTATCTACATCCCGGCCTTCCAGAGCGGCCGCTTTTCCGGTATTTGTCATATGTATTTCCTGCTCCGAATCAAATGATCAGTAGCCCGGATTATAACTGAATGACCATTCATTCAGCAACCTACGGGCTTCAGCATCCGTTCATCCCGCGGATTTCTTGACAGACCGGGAAAATAATTCGATACTTCATCCGAAACAAGCAGCAATGCCCTCTTGAAGCGAATTTGCGCTGACGCAATGCTGTTTTCCCTAAAAATCGATCACATTTGAGGCAATCCGGATGAAAAAGATATTTCTTGCGGTGTTCGTATCCCTGCTCGCCGGCACGGCGGCCCATTCACAAAGCACGACTGAATCGAAGCCGACCCAACCGAAAACCATCACGATCTCCGAGTCGAAGAAGGCTCCCGCGGCCGCTGCCGCACCGACGCGGAAGCGCGGGCCGGTATTTCGCCCGACCAAGGAACAGGTGAAACAGGCCCAGACGATATTGAAAGAAAGGTCGCTTTACAGCGGCGACACTACCGGAAGATACAACGACGAAACACGATCGGCGATCCGTACTTTTCAAAAGGCCAACGGACTGACCTCAACCGGCAGCCTCAATCGCGAAACTCTTGAAAAGTTGAACATCGAACTCACGGATAAGCAGAAGGCGATACCTGTTCCGGAAAACTCGGATGTCGACAACGATAAGGCCAAATCCGACGGCGACGATGCCGCTGCCTCGGCCGACACGAAGCCGAAAAGGTCGCCTATCTTCCGTGCCAGCAAAGAACAGGTAATGGCTGCGCAGAAGATACTCATTGACGCCTCGATGTATAGCGGCGAGCAAACCGGAAAACTTGATGACGCCACGCGAGACGGCCTGAAGAAGTATCAGGAAGCCAACGGCCTGAAAGTGACCGGCACGCTCAATCAGGTGACGCTCGAGAAAATGGGCATTGAACTGACCGACACGCAAAAGTCGATGTAGGCCGGAGCTTATACTGGTTATGCGAACTCTAAAGCTAACTCTATTCGTCCTCCTGCTTTGCCTTCCGGTGATTGCTCAATCGCGGGAACAAAAGTCGCAGATCGAGATGGAGGTCCTCGCGGTAATGACCCGTCAGTCCGACGCGTGGAACCGCGGCGATGTGGAAGGGTTTATGGCCGGCTACTGGCGCTCGGACAAACTCTTGTTCGTTTCCGGCGACCATGTCACCCGCGGCTGGCAGGCCACCCTTGACAGGTACAAGAAAACCTACGACTCAAAAGCGAAAATGGGCACGCTGACGTTTTCCGACATCGAGGTCAATGTTCTCTCAAAAAATAATGCCGTCGTGATCGGCAGTTGGTCGCTAAAGCGCGAAAAGGACGATCCGCACGGCAAGTTCACCCTCATCTTTCAGCGGCTCAAGGAAGGCTGGCGAATCATCCACGATCACACCTCCTGATCGCGTTAGCGACGACAGCCACCTGCTGCTAGGCCAGTTTTACGGTACAGCCGTTTCTATCCGATTCGCGGGCCGCATCCTGAACGCGCTGAACCTTAAGCCCGTCGTCGAACGTCGCCGCAAATTCTATCGAATCCCGCCCGTCGCGAATAGCTTCCACAATTCTCGGTGCTAATTCCATAAATCCCCGAGGGAAACCGGTGTCCGGATAGCCCGGCACGGTTTCGCCGATCGCTGCCTTCACCGGTTCCCACGCGTTCTTGCCGTTTGAGGCCGTAAACAGAGCACCTACATGATCGATCATCAACGCCCCATCAGTACCGAAGATCTCAATTGTGCTGATATAATCGGGGCCTTCCACCATTGATACCGATACCAGGCCCGTGGCATCCGAGCAGAACTCTGAATCGGCAAACCGAAGCAGCATATTCGCCTCGTCATCGGTCGTAACATCGCGAAAGCCGTTCGCAGACGGCCGTTGTTTTACGTGTGACTGAAGCTGACAAAAAACACTCGAAACCTCAGTGTCGAGAAACCAATTGAACGAATCGATCACATGTGAATTGATCGCCCCTAACGCACCTCCGCCTTGCTCCGCATCAGACCACCAGTTCCACGGGATTTCCGGATTGCCTCGATGAGGTGCCCGGAAGTTCCACTTAACGTGCCGGATCAAGCCTATTTCTCCGCGGCGTATCATTTCGCGAGCGATCTGTCGCCCCGGCTGAAAGCGCAGCTCGAAATCGATCAAAGCAAGAAGGCCTTTCCCCTTGGCCGCCGACACCATTTCTTCTGCCTCGGCCACGTTCATCGCCATCGGCTTTTCGCACAGAACGTGCTTTCCATGCTCAAATGCGGCCAACGTCATTTCCTTATGCAGGCTCGGCGGCGTGGTGATGCAAACCAGATCGACGTCATCCCGAGCGATCGTCTCGCGCCAATCAGAGGTGCAATGCCCAATGCCGAATTCGGCGGCCGCCGACCGGGCATTCTCTTCGCTTCCGCTGGCCACCGAGACAAGCTCCGCACCCTCGCAGCCCGCGAACGCGGGCATCTGTACCTTCCGAGCAAACCCGGTTCCGATGAATCCTACACCGACCTTCTTCTCCATTTTTATCACCGCGATGCCCCGGGCCTAAAGATGGCTCGGCGACTTGAAAACCTTGCCCTTGGGCCATTCCGAGTTCGTTACGGCAAAAGTAAATCCCGGCGCGATCGCAAAAGCTCCGACCTCGCCTTTCTTCGACAGTGCAAGGAAGCCGACCTGCATTTCCTTTGCCTTAACTGGATCGCGTTTCACGATTCGCCGCACTGCTTCCTTGCAAGCCTGCTCGGGCGTCCGCCCAAGCCGCATCTGTTCAACGACCGTGTGCGTTCCACAGATGCGGATCACCTCTTCGCCCACACCTGACGAAACAGCGGCCCCAACCTCGTTATCGACGAACATCCCGGCCCCAATGATCGGCGAATCGCCGACGCGCCCACGCATTTTGAACGCCATGCCGCTTGTCGTTACCATTCCGGCCAGCTTTCCCGAAGCATCCAGGGCCGCGGTTGCCATTGTGTCGTGATTGAACGTGCCGTCGTCAAAACGGTAGGGCGGCGGAACGTACCGCGAGACCGTTTTGCGGTTCTCGATGTTGATCTCGGGCTTATATTTCGACTTCTCCAGCCACTTTCGCCACTCTTTCTCCGCCGCCGGCGAGAGCTTTCCGTCCTCAAGCCGGAATCCATTCGCCGCCGCGAACTGCTGGGCACCCTCGCCCGAAAGCAAAACGTGCGGCGTGATTTCCATCACCTTTCGCGCGACCGAAACGGGATGCTTTATGCGTTCGAGGAAAGAGACGGCACCGCATCCGCCATCGCCGTCCATGATCGAAGCATCCAGCGTAACGTGCCCGTCGCGGTCCGGCCACGCCGCCAGCCCGACGCAGCAGCTCGGCTCGTCCTCGCTTGCGCGGCCGCCCGCCTCTACCGCGTCCAATGCCCTGCCGCCATCCTGCAAAATGGGCCAGGCCGCACCGTTAGCGGTTATTCCGCTGTCCCAGGTGGATACAACCACCGGCGGTTTCACCTTCAGCCGAGGGGCGACGGCAGGGTCCTGCCCATGCATTTTGCGGGTAAATATGAAGGGCAGTCCGGCTAATGGGACGCCTAGAAAGGTTCGTCGATCGATCATAAATATCACACGCCCGAGGCGATCTTGTTGTATGGGATGCCAGAAGTATTTATACAGGAAGTCCGGCGTTCCACGCCATACGCCGCCCGCCTTTAATTTCTATTGACACCCAGACCTCTTTCGCCTATGATACGATTGTTTCATTGTCGCGGCTATGTTCCGGCAATAAAACAAAACGCTGCGTGAGTTCAGATAATAAGTGCAACTTTGTGAGAGTCGCGAGAAAGGGTAAGTTGAAGTAAATTTGACGCATCTTTTCATCACGAAATCAAAAGGAGCATCAATGGGTTACAGTCAACTTACCCAAG
>JBFWPK010000006.1:0-206912 GCA_050250045.1 Pyrinomonadaceae bacterium
CCGCAAGTTTCCCACATTCCCACAGCTTCTGCTGCTACTGGATAAATAAAATGAAAGAAAAATCTAAAACCAAAACCGGACATCTCATGTGCTAACAAAATAGGACATCTTCATTTGCTAACAACAAACAGGTGGTACGCCGTGCCGCTCGCAGATATCTCCGTATTGATATTAGTCTTTCGATATGATATTGATTACGGCACTCAAGATCGAATCCGGGTGAAAGGGGGGAGCCGTGATCCAGTTTCGCAATTTTCCGATCTACATTGTCTATTCACGGAACAAGCAGTTAAGCACCTTTGAGGTTGCGTACGACTATCTGCAGAAGGGCGATGACAAGTCTTATGAGTACGTCGCGGTCAAAGGAATGTCGCGTCTTGAGATAACCGATGACGACCCGATCCACAAGAACGAGATACGAAAGTACGAGAACACAATCAAGGTTTACCTCGATAAAGTTGCCGCCAGCCCGGTCGGCCGCTGCATACTGGACCATCTGAACCTTGCGGAAAAGATCTACATCATTCCCGACCCGTACCTAAAGACAACAGCGAAAACCGAGTGGTCCAAGACCAGAAACGAGGGCAACGGCCTTCGGATTCGGGTCAATCCCGAAGACTGGGTCGGTTACCTCGACGACCTCCTGGCTCACGAGTTGACCCACGCGATCCGTTTTTCAAATAACAGGATCAGCAAGGAAATGCTACTACAGGCTGGCCACTTCGCGGGCGATCCGCTCGAAGAGTTTTTGTCGACACAGGTGACTAACCTCTATCGTTCGTCGATTGGAAAAAAGCAGCTTTATGCCAGTTATTCCTATGGTCCCAACCGCAAGCCGATACTAAAGGACAAAGGAACGATATACGGTGAGTTCGTTCAGTATCCAGAATTGATCATGGCTATCAAATATTGCCGGGACAATGAGCCGTTGGCAACCCGGCTGTCCAAAACACTTCCGAATCAGCCGGAATTCAACCCTTTTCGTGACGCAAAGGTACTTGAACGAATGGCAATCAACAAGCTCGGTGGCGGGATGACGGAATTCATGCCGCTATGAGAGTCAGTACCGTGCGGCAGCGGGCCCCGAACGCTTTTGCACCGCGGGCGTCTTGGGCGTACAATTCTGGAATTGTTGTAATTTCCACGCTTTCTTATAAGTTGCGACAGGTCCGATAGTGTGCCTTGCTTCCGCGAGCAATAGATTCGCCACCACCCGAGGCGCGAAACCATAATCAGGCAGGCCTGTTGGAAAACGAGCTCGAATGCAGAGGTGAACCGTCCCGGCCCACGGGAGTCTGCCATGTGCGAGCCGTCAGAATGTTTGGAACCGCTACGCCCGGATCATGAGAATCGAGTACGTCTGTCACGCCTGTCTTCTGATCGAGACCGAGGACCTGCGAATTGCCACCGATCCGTGGTTTGCGGGGCCGGCGTTTTGCGGTCAGTGGCACGTGTTTCCAAAGCCCGTGAATCAGGAGAAGTTGAATGACGTCGACGCGATCCTCATTTCGCACGGCCATGAAGACCACCTCCACGAGCCTACGATGCGACTCCTGCCAAAAACGGCAAAGGTCTATTATCCATACGCATTTTTCGGTGGCGCGAAAGAGTATATCGAAGGCTTGGGGTTTGGGAACGTCACAGAGGCCGTCACTCTGAAGCGATACAAGGTTTCACCCCAAACTGCCGTCACATTCATCGTCAATGGCCATGACAGCCTGATGGTCATCGAAAGCGGCGGTGAGGTTCTGGTCAACGCGAACGACGCACTCCATTCGTCCCCCGAGAAAGTGATCGATTTTTACATCGGGCTGATCCGTGAAAAATGGGAGAAGATCGACTACTTGTTCTGCGGTTTCGGTGGGGCCAGCCATTTCCCGAACACGATACACGTTGACGGCAAGAACGATTGGGAGTGCGGTGTTGTCCGCGAACAGCTGTTCGCTCATAACTTTTGCCGCATCGCGAGCGGGCTAAACGCAAGGATCGCCGTCCCGTTCGCGGCCGATTTTGCGCTTCTGTCGGATCATCAGCGGTGGATCAACCGGGCGAGATTTCCGCGTCAGAAGATGGCCGATTATTTTGCGCGATATTTCCCGCAAAATGGCGTCGGGCCGAAGATCCACGACATGTACTCCGGTGACGCGCTCGAAGGTGCCGAGCTAAAAATGTTGTCGCCCTACCGTGCGGAACTCGCGAACGGCGGCACTAGTCGGCTTGTCGATCGGCAGTACGACGAGGTGATCGCCGCTGCCCGGCGAACGACTTTCATTGATGATACGGAAGGCCAAAAACTCGCCGAAGAGATTCGGCGGAACGTAGCGAGGCGCCGGACGCTTTTCCATCCTGAAAAGCTCAAGGGTTTGAAGTTCTGCGTTCGGATCACCGACCTGGAGAACGATAATTGTTTTAATATAGACGCGGAACCAACCTCGGTGATCGTCGTCCGCGGTGACGTTCCGGCGCCAGATCGCATCCTTACAATGAACTTGTCGAGCAAGATCCTTCGCTATTCGATCTCCAGCGATTGGGGGGCAGACGTGATCTGCGTCGGCTACGGCGCCGATATAGAATTTACCGCCTCCGGCCTGGACAGTGTCGATAAGGAAAGGATCTGCATAAGCCTCCTTGCCCGCTATCCCACCGTCTCCGACCTGAAAAAAAAGCCGATCCGGATACTTAGTTTCCTGCTGCTTAACCCGCCGCGATTCACGCGCTCCATCAGGAAACTGAAACGATTTCATGACGAGAGTGATAATTACGACTGCAAAACGTGGCTATTGAAGGATATCAAGGATATCCGCAATACCTACGGATTGCCCGAGCTCGACCCCGAGTTCATCCCGCCCCTTCCGTGATCGGGCGAATACCGCCTGGGTGAACCGCCTTGGCAAATTCGACGTTACGACCGCAAAGCCGGTCGAACATCCGAAAACTCAATAAATAAACGCGCTCTGCGTAGGAATATCGCCGGTCACGCCGAATTGCTGGACCAGGATCCCGGCGGTCGATTGGACGATGTACCAGGTCGCGTTCGCCGGGCGGAACACAGCCACGTCCGTCTTGCCGTCGCCGTCATAGTCGGCCGCGACGGGAATGTCGCCCGACTGGCCCCAGTTCTGCGATGTGAACCCGGCGGTCGTCCGGCTCAGGTACCACTTGCCTTCTGATGGCCGGAAGACGGCGTGGTCCGTCTTGCCGTCTCCGTCAAAGTCGCCGGTTGTGGGAATATCGCCCGTTTGGCCCCATGTCTGGATAAAGAACCCGGCACCCGATTTGATGATGTACCAATTGCTGTTCGACGGCCTGAAAATCGCGAAATCGCCCTTTCCATCTCCGTCGAAATCTCCGGTCAGCGGCTTGTCGCCAGCAACGCCGAATACGAAAGTGTTGAAAGTCCCGTTGGCGAACCGCGTGTACCACGTGTTGTTCGACGGCCGGAACAATACAAGGTCAGAACTGCCGTCACCGTCCTTGTCGGTCGGCACCGGAAGATCGCCGTCCGCTCCCCAATTGAACGTCTGGAACGTCTGCGACTGCGACATAAAGATGTACCACTTCCCATCCGAAGGCCGAAACACCGCCACATCAGTCTTCCCATCCCCATCATAATCCGCCGGAGCCATCCGGTCCCCCGCAACTCCCCACTGCATCGCCGTGTACCCGGCCGTCCCGCGAAGCAGATACCATATGTTGTTCGCCGGCCTTCTCACCGAAAGGTCCGAACGGCCATCGCCGTCGTAGTCATAAAGCGCGACATTCGGCGTCGGAGTGACGGAGCACTGATTGAGCAGGATTGAAACGTTGTTTGAGTAAGAATTCGCCGCCGCGATATCCGCCTTGCCGTCGCCATTAAAGTCGTCGATGGCGACGGAATAAGGGTATGCCCCGACGCCGAAATCCACGGATGCCGCAAATGCGCCTGCACCGTCTCCGATCAGCACAGAGACGCCGCCTGCGCTATAATTCGCTGTCGCGAGGTCAGCCTTATCGTCGCCGTTGAAGTCGCCTATGGCGACGGACCGGGGGAACGATCCGACACCAAAATTCGAAGCCGCCGCAAACGAGCCCGCACCGTTTCCGATCAGCACAGAGACATTGTGTGAGTCATAATTAGCCGCCGCGAGATCAGCCTTGCCGTCGCCGTTAAAGTCGCCAATGGCGACGGAAATGGGTCCCGTTCCAACGCTAAAATTTGCGGCCGAAGCAAACGAGCCTGCGCCGTTACCGATAAGCACAGAGACGCTCCCTGAGTCAAAATTCGCTGCCGCGATGTCGGCCTTGTCGTCGCCGTTAAAGTCGCCGATGGCGACGGACTTGGGATTAGGTCCGGTGCCGAAATTCACGGCCGAAGCAAACGATCCCGTACCGTCGCCGATCAGAACCGAGACGCTGCCTGGGAAAACCGTTGCTGCGATATCAGCCTTGCCGTCGCCGTTGAAGTCGCCGATGGCGACAGATTCGGGACTCGATCCGACGTCGAAATTCGCCGCTGGAGCGAACGAGCCTGCACCATTGCCGATCAGCACAGAGACATTGTTTGAGTAAGAATTCGCCGCCACGATATCAGCTTTGCCGTCGCCGTTAAAGTCGCCGATGGCGACGGACAATGGACTCGTTCCAACGCCAAAATTCGCGGCCGTAGCGAACGAGCCCGCACCGTTGCCGACCAACACGGAGACGTTATGCGGGCCAAAATTCGCCGTAGCGATGTCCGACTTGCCGTCGCCGTTAAAGTCGCCAATGGCGGTGGAATATGGGCTCGATTCGACGTCGAAATTCGCGACCGCAGCAAACGAGCCTGCACCATTGCCGACCAGCACAGAGACATTATTTGTGTAATAATTCGCTGTCGCGATATCGGCCTTGCCGTCGCCGTTAAAGTCGCCGATGCCTACGGAGTAAGGACCCACTCCAACGCCGAAATTCGCCGCCGCTGCAAACGATCCCGCACCGTTGCCGATCAACACAGAGACATTGTTTGAGTTTGAGTAATGGTTCGCTGTCGCGATATCTGCCTTGCCGTCGCCGTTAAAGTCGCCGATGGCGACGGACAGGGGATTAGTTCCGACACCGAAATTCACCGCCGCCGCAAACGAGCCCGCACCGTTGCCAATCAGCACAGAAACATTGTCTGACAAAGAATTCGCCGCCGCGATGTCAGGATTGCCGTCGCTGTTGAAGTCACCGATGGCAATGGACTGGGGGAACGACCCACCCCCGAAATTCACGGCGGCAGCGAACGATCCCGCACCGTTTCCGATCAGCACAGAGAAATTGTGTGAGCCATAATTCGCCGCCGCGAGATCAGCCTTGCCGTCGCCGTTAAAGTCGCCAATGGCGACGGAAAAGGGTCCAGTTCCAACGCTAAAATTTGCGGCCGAAGCAAACGATCCCGCACCGTTTCCGATAAGCACAGAGATGTTGGCTGAGCCAGAATTCGCCGCCGCGATATCAGCCTTGCCGTCGCCGTTAAAGTCGCCGATGGCGACGGACCGAGGATTAGTTCCGACGCCGAAATTCACGGCCGAAGCAAACGAGCCTTCACCGTTGCCTATCAGTACGGAAATGCTGTTTGAGCCATAGTTTGCTGTCGCGATATCCGCCTTGCCGTCGCCGTTAAAGTCGCCGATGCCGACGGAGTAAGGACTTGATCCGACGCCGAAGAATACTGCCGCAGCAAACGATCCCGCACCGTTACCGATCAGTACAGAGACGCTGCTTGATCCAACCGGTGCTGCGATATCAGCCTTGCCGTCGCCGTTAAAGTCGCCGATGGCGAAGGACCGAGGACTTGGTCCCACGCCAAAATCACGCCGCGCCAAGAAGTCAGCCCCGGCACAACTTGCCGGAGAAGCCGTCGACGCTATCGCTGGCCTCGCATCTGCGTTTCTTGTTCTAAAAAGCTTATCGACCGTATGGCCGATTGCCGTCACCCAACTGTTCACGCTGGTGGAACCTGCTGTGACGAACGGACTGTTAGCGTTTCCTCTTCGTTCGGCAAGAGTAAAATGGGCGGCAAGGCACAGCCAAACAAGGAGAAAGATCAGGAAAAGGGCAAACCGGACACGAATATTCGCTTTTGACATATTGAACCCCGCCTCTTTAAGGTGATGCCGACCAAAGGGTCAAAACCCGACTGAGTTTTGAAATCGGGCCTTAGATAATGCTTCAATCTAGTAAGCACGGGATCCAAGGCTTTTCTGCAATTTTTTTCTGATTTTTCTTTACGAATTGGCAGCGGGAGGTCCATTGAATGGGCCGTTCGTGGGCGACGAGGCGGATGCCTTGGGCGTAAAAGATGAATTTGATGTCCGGGCCGCCCTCAAGGCGGGATGTTACGCGGCAGTAAAATGGGTCGATGCTCCAGGAGCCGCCGCGTAGAGGATGATTTCGCGGACTACCGAGAGTAATGTTTGAGGTGCCGTCAGCCGGTGTTTTTGTGTAGTGTGGGAATAATTTCCTGCTTAATCTTGTACTATGACGAGCTTAATACCTGTTTTCTGGTTGAGCTTTCGGCGGCGTCGATCTTTGAAAATGTTCTCGTCTGACGCGCCCGGAAGAGTCTTCCGCAGAATTCGCCGGACTTTGTCGGCTTGGTCGGCGTAAGATGAACCAGGTCAGCAGCATCCATGTCCCCGAAGGCGGTCCGACACGGGATCGGACAACTTTTTTCAGGACGAGTCACGAGTCAGGACGAATCACGCAACCCATTTTCGATTTTGGCGGGACACGGGACAAATAGGGCTAATCCCAATGATTACAGCTATTTGCGTGTCCCAAACTTGTCCCAAAAGCTGGGACAAGTTGGATGTGGTAGCGGATGGGGGCGGGTTTTGCGTACAATTGTCTGCTTATGACCATTGACGAGCAATTGTCTATTTTGAAGAAGGGAACGGTGGACCTGATCCGTGAGGACGACTTGCGGAAGAAGTTGGAGCGTAGCGCGAAGACTGGCAAGCCGCTGCGGGTGAAGTTGGGGCTGGACCCGACGGCGCCGGATATTCATGTGGGGCATACGGTGGTGATCCGGAAGCTGAAGGCGTTTCAGGAACTTGGGCATACGGTGATCTTTCTAATCGGGGATTTTACCGGGATGATCGGCGACCCTTCGGGGAAGAACGTGACGCGGCCGCCGTTGTCGCGGGAGGAAATAAACGCGAACGCCGAAACGTATAAGAAGCAGATGTTCAAGCTGCTCGATCCCGACAAGACCGAGCTGCGGTTCAACGGCGAGTGGATGGACAAGTTCGGCGCGGCCGATTTTATCAAGCTGTGCGCGAAAACGACCGTCAAGCAGATACTCGAACGCGATGATTTTACAAAGCGGATGAACGAGGAAAAGCCGATCTCGCTGCACGAGCTGCTGTATCCGCTGGTGCAGGGATACGACTCGGTCGCGCTCGAGGCGGATGTCGAACTCGGCGGGACCGATCAGAAATTCAATCTCCTGATGGGCCGGAATCTTCAGCGTGAGTACAGCCAGGAGCCGCAGGTGATAATCACTACGCCGCTCTTGGAAGGGCTGGACGGCGTGAACAAGATGTCGAAATCGCTGAACAACTACATCGGCATCGACGAGCCGCCCAACGAGATGTTCGGCAAGGTGATGTCCATTTCGGACGATCTGATGTGGCGCTATTACGAACTGCTCACGGACGCCTCGGTGAACGATCTGAATAGCCTGAAACTTAAAGCCGAAGCCGGCGAAGAAAACCCTCGCGACCTGAAGGTGAATCTCGCCCGGCAGATCATCAAGGACTTCCACGGCTGGCAGGCGGCCGACGATGCGGCAGAGGAATTCGAGCGGCGGTTTGTGAAAAAGGAAGTCCCGGATGAGATAGAAGAACGAGTTGTCGAAGGCCCGGCCCACCGTCTCGCCGACCTTCTCGCGCAGACCGGCCTCGCCGCCTCAAAAGGCGAAGCCCGCCGCCTGATCGACCAAGGCGGTGTAAAGGTGAACGGTGAGAAGGCCTCGGCGGCGAATGCCGAGGTCGATCTTTCGGGTGAGGGCGTTTTACTGCAGGTTGGGAAGCTGAAGTTCCTGAAGGTGAGAAACGGGTGATTTCTCGGCAGCAACTATGGGTTATCTCCCGGGCCCTTCGGAAATTTGAGATCAGGGTCGTGACTGGCCAGCTTTTGGCGAGCGGTGATCACAAGGCGCCGAGATTCCTCGGCTGCATTTGAAAGGGCCGCCAGATGGCCCATTTTACGCCCGGGCAGAGCTTCGGACTTGCCGTAAAGGTGCAGCTTGACTGCTGGTTCGCCCAAGGCCGCCGCCCAGTTCGGCTCGCCGGTGCGCCACAGGTCGCCGAGAAGATTTGCCATCGCCGCAGGCTGATGAAATTCGGTCGAGCCAAGCGGCAGCCCGCAGACGGCACGTACCTGCTGTTCAAATTGCGAGGTCACACAGCCGCCGAACGTCAGGTGGCCCGAGTTATGCGGACGCGGCGCAAGTTCGTTAACGAGCAGCCTTCCATCTTTCGTCAGGAAAAGTTCGATGCAGAGCGTTCCGACGTAGTCCATTGCTTCCGCGATACTCTCGGCGATCTCGACCGCACGTTCATAGACCTTTCGGGAAACGAACGCAGGCGCAAACGAGACATCCAAAATGTGATTTGCGTGCTCGTTTTCGATGACCCCGTAGTGGGCAAAACTGCCGTCCTGGCCGCGGGCGCAGACTACCGAGACCTCCTTCTCAAAATCGACAAAGGCTTCGAGAACGGCATCCTGGCCGTTCATTGCCGTGAATGCGGATTCGATATCGTGAGGGGCTGTCAGCTTTGCCTGCCCCTTGCCGTCGTACCCGAACCCCGCCGTCTTAAGAATGCACGGAAAACCGAGATCGGCCGCTGCGTGGTAAAGATCGTCGATCAACTCGATATGCCGGAACGCCGCGACCGGAAAGCCTTTGTCGGCGAGAAAAGATTTCTCCCGGAGCCGGTTCTGCGTTGTGTGCAGGATATCGCCCCGCGGATGCACGGCCGTTGACTCCGCGGCCGCATCGACAGTGGCCGACGGGACATTTTCGAATTCAAATGTCACAACATCCACAGATCGGGCAAACTCGCGCACAGCATCAAGATCGTCGTACCGGGCGCTCGTTTCAATGTCGGCCACGTGGCCGGTCGGGGTGTCGGTATCGGGCGAAAATGTGTGGACGCGGTAGCCCATCTTTCGGGCCTCGATCGCGAACATTCGGCCAAGCTGTCCGCTGCCGAATACCCCGATGGTCGAATTGGGTGGAATCGAGTTCATAGTTCAAGGGGCACAACAGACGATGATAGTCGAGACGGTCGGCGGTTGCGAGTTCATCCTCCTTTTTTGGCCGAACGCGGGAGTCTTCGGTAGCTCGCGGAGCCAATTGTTCCTGAGATGCGAGACGTTGTTTTGCCGTCGTGGTATGATGTGAAACAAGGCGTTCACCCGCCATCACAACAAACCTTAGAAGATCGGGCCGATTGATCCTTTGGTAAACGAAGGGAACGTTGCGGCGTAAGCATAGCACGCAAAATTCCCCAACAGGAGACTTGACATGAACGACGCATACTACCTTTGGGACCCCTACAACGGCATTGATATCGGGTCAGTGGCCTATCACGACTCAGAACGCAAGTTCCTGGTCGAAGTTGAACGGCCAAACGGATTACAGCCCGCCTTAGATCAACTCGGTATTCTCGCAACAGGTAACGGCAAGAAGGGGCGTCTGGAAGTGCACTGCCACGGCGATCCTGGGATATTGAATTTAGGGGGCCAGCAAGCGATCTCGAACGTGAATGTTCGGACGTTTGGGGCAGCTGTCAGACACGCGGTCATTCCAGGTGGCCTCATCGAACTGCTCGCATGCTCAGTCGCATCGCAGAGGGGTGAGGGCAATTGGCTCACTGCGCCGAAGCATCGCATCATGGGGTATCGTGCGGATTACCACGGCGCGCTCCGCCTCCGAAGGACGCGTGAGTACGACAAGGCTATGAAGTTTATGCGGGTAGGGAAGATAGGAGCCGACGGGAAGACAGAGTTCAGCGAACCGAAATGGACGATGGCCAGAGCCAAGGGGCCGCACTACGGCGGGCGGTTCACTTTGCGAGAGAGCCCGATTCAGGAAGATCCGAATGCATATTTTCGGCCGGACCCTTGGAGAGATGGGCTGCAATTCTGCCTTAGTCTTGCCAGTGAGTCAGGCTGCACCGTCCGCGCGGCGGTTGCTCCTCAGTATGAGGAAGGCGGGTTGAGCGAGAACAGCCGCCTGGCCGGAACACCGATCGGTAACTGGGAATACGAGGTATTCGATTTCAATCCTGACGGCCGTATCCAATTCCTCGGCTCAAGCCCCTATCGCGGCCCGATCAACAGTTTCGATGATATCCAAAGGTTCCCGGCAGCCTAGTTCTTTGCGTACCTCACTTAAGCCTGTCTTTGAGCACAGCCTTGGTTTGGGCGGACCGGAATCTGTGCAGTTTCTTGCGAAGGTCCGGCCGCGAGTTTGCGAGGATGGAAATCGCAAGCAGAGCAGCGTTCTTTGCCCCTGCCTGACCAACGGCAAGCGTGCCGACCGGAACGCCGGCAGGCATTTGAGCGATGGATAAAAGCGAGTCGAGGCCTTTCAATGCTCGGCTCTCGACCGGTACGCCAAGGACAGGCAGAACAGTTTGCGAAGCGCACATTCCCGGAAGATGGGCCGCACCGCCCGCTCCGGCAATTATCACCTCGATACCGCGGCTTTCCGCCGACTTTGCAAACTCAAACAGCAGATCGGGCGTACGGTGGGCAGACACGATCTTTGTTTCGTGCGGGACGCGAAACTCGTCGAGCGTTTGCGAGGCATGCTCCATTGTCGGCCAGTCACTTTTGCTGCCCATGATGATCGATACTATTGGCTTTGCCGTTCGTTTCACTTTTAAGGGTATTACTGTTTCCTCACTCTGCCTTCGATCTTCGGATGATATGTTTCAAATTTTTTTAAGTATTTGATCATCGCCGGCACCATTTCGACACCCGTGTTTTTGTAAGAAAGCGTTTTCTTAAAAACTAGAAAGCCGTCGCCGCCATCAGCCAAAAAGTTCGAGGTCAGGACTTTATAGGTTTTGTTATCGTCGAGCGGCGTGCCTTTGATGTTGCATTTCACGATACGCTTCCCGATTGGTTTACTTTCGTCATAAACAACCTCCACGCCTTTAGACACTTGAAGGATACCGTTGGTCAGGCCTGCTCCGTGCTCGAAGATCTGCCGCATGTCGCTGCCTTTCATTTCGAGTTGGACAATCGTGTTTGGGAACGGAAACGCCGAGATCAGGTCGCCCACGGTTACCGGCCCGGCTTCGGTGTCCTGACGCAAACCGCCGCTGTTCGTCACGGCAAAATCATATTCGGGATGAGCGTTGAGCATCGAATCGGCGACCATATTCCCCATCACGGATTCTTCGCTGTAGGAACGGATTAATGGTTTGGCCGTCGTCGTAACTTTTTCTTCGGTAATAACCTTTAGCTTATCTTTCCATTTGTTGATGACGCCGACCATTTCAGGATCGTCCTCAACTTCGTCGTCGTACAAATATTTGAAATGATTCTTGTAATTCGTAATTTTGTCGAGCTTTTTGTCGTAGGTGATCTCCAGCTTGCCCAACTCGATCGTATAGGCGTCGGTAGAGACGATTATCGTGCCGTTTGAGATCAACGGCTCAGGTGTTCCACTGTGCGGATGGCCGGTGATCATCAGGTCAACGCCGGGAACCGCTTTAGCCAGATCAATATCGTGCTTATGATTGCGAACCACATCTTTTTCGCCTTGTGACGATTGTGTGCCGGGAATTCCAATGTGGATCAGCAAAATGATGAGGTCGGTCTTTGGCTCTAGTTCCTTTATGTACTTTCGCAGATAAACTTTTTCGTCTCTGGCATCGACGCCCTTTATCATCGCCGCTGAAATTGTGTCGTAAAATGCGAATTTTTCGTGAAGGCCGATTATTCCCAGACGGATGCCGTTCACTTCCTTGATGATGTACGGTTTGTTCCAGTGAAGTTCCTTCGTTCCCTTTATGAAAATGTTGCCATTGAGAAGCGGAAACTTCGCTTTCGGAAACTGTTCGAGAGCATTCTCCCAGCCGTAGTCGAATTCGTGATTACCTACGCAGGCAGCATCCAAACCGAGATAATTCATCGCATCGAGGATCGCCTCACCCTTGGTCAGTGAACTGACATAAGGGCCCGCAAACGAATCTCCCGCGTCAAAATAGACCGTGTTCGGATTTGCCGCCTTTTCACGTTTGACGAGCGTCGCGATGTTAGCAAAACCGCCGACTTTCCGGGTTTTATCAACCCACGGAACGATGTGCGGCTCAAGATGCGCGTGCAGGTCGTTGGTATAGAGGATCGTCAGTTTCTTTTCCTGAGCCGGAACGCCCACTGACGATACGAGGAGAAGAGTCGCCAGAACCCAGAGATACTTACACTTCAATCGCAATAGGCTATTTATCCTTGACATGGCTATCATAAACACTCACAACTATACCGCCCATGTGGGCCTCGTCGGCCCAACAGGTGCGGCCGTCAACATAACAGATGTGACTTTCGTATGGCTCGCGGGTGTCGCGATACCATGCGACATAACCGCCCGAAACTGATTCATTAGAGAAATCAAGCTCCCGCCCCGCCTTATCGACTGCTCGCCGGGCGCATTCAACGCAAATATACTTCGGGTATCGGGGTGATCGCTCGCTTGCCGTGTTGCATATCGGGCAAACGTAATAGCCGTTCATCGACATTCATTTAAAAATAAAAGAGATAACCGGCTAACGCAAACTTTCGGGCGGTACATAGACTAACTGATTGACCCATTACCGCAGAGAAAACCGTTTATATGGGAAGGTAGGTTTTTGATTGCATTGCGCGGTGATGTGGTTATACTACAAGCATCGTTCAAAAAGGCAGTCAGATACGTCGGGAGGTTTTTGTGCTCGGAAAGATCCTATCCCATTACAAGATCGTGTCTCAGCTCGGTGAAGGCGGGATGGGCATCGTGTATGAAGCCGAAGATACCAATCTTGGCCGTCATGTTGCGCTGAAATTCCTGACGCCGTCGATGGCGACGGATGAAAGCCTTCTCCTGCGGTTTCAGCGCGAGGCCCGCGCGGCGTCCGCCCTCAATCATCCAAACATTTGCACCATCCACGGGATCGAGCACTTTGAGGATCAGCATTTCATTGTGATGGAGCTGCTCGACGGTGAATCGCTTTCCGATAGGATGCGTGTATCGCGGCTTGATTTTGGAACGGTGCTGACGCTCGGCATTCAGATCGCCGACGCACTTGAGTCGGCCCACTCGAGGGGAATCGTTCATCGCGACCTGAAACCGGCGAATATTTTCGTCACTTCGCGCGGGCAGGCAAAGATCCTCGATTTCGGGCTGGCCAAGATCGACCAGCACAAGCCCGACGCCGCGTCCAATCTTCCGACGGCTGTCCTGGACGGCCTCACCTCTCCGGGAACGGCGATGGGGACCGTCTCATATATGTCGCCCGAGCAGGCGCGCGGCGAGGTGACCGATGCCCGCACCGATCTGTTCTCGTTTGGTACGATCCTTTATCAAATGGCGACCGGCATATTGCCGTTTCAGGGTGATACGAACGCCGTCGTTTTTGACGCTATCCTGAACCGCAACCCGTCGCCCGCGATCCAGATCAACAGCTTGCTTCCCGACGAGATCGATCGGGTGATCGGCCAGGCGCTTGAAAAGGACCGCGATCTTCGATATCAGACCTCGACTGACCTGAAAACAGCCCTGAAGCGATTGAAACGCGACCTCGACTCAGGCCGGCACTCGCTGGAGAGCTCCGCCGCTATCCACACGAGCCGAATGCCTTCGTCGCCGTCGCACGAACATTCGATCGCCGTGCTCTATTTCGAAAACCTGAGCGGGATGAAAGAGGACGAATATCTGCGCGATGGGATCACCGAAGATATTACGACCGAGCTCTCCAAGATCCGCCGGTTAAAGACGTTCTCACGCGCGGTCGTGATGCCGTATCGCGATAAGCAGGTGACGGCCGGCCAGGTTGGCAAAGAGCTCGGGGCGTCCTACGTTTTAACGGGCAGCCTGCGGCGGGCTGGAAATCGCCTTCGGATAAACGCCCAGCTTGTCGATGCGACGACCGATTTTCCGACGTGGTCCGAGCGTTACGACCGCGAGATGGAGGACGTGTTTGCCGTTCAGGACGAGATAGCGTCGAAGATCGCCGAAGCCCTGAGAATCACCCTTTCGCCGCAGGAGCAGGAAGCTTTGGCTGAGAAGCCGACCGAGAATCTTCACGCGTATGACCTGTACCTGCGAGGCCGCAACTTTGCCCGCCGCGTCGGACGCCAGGATATGCAGTTCGCCCTCCAGATGTATGAGAACGCGGTCTCGCTCGACCCCGATTTCGCCGTTGCCCATGCCGCGGTTGCGAACGTTTGTGCCCAATTTTATTACTATTTCGAGCGGAAGCAGGAATGGATAGACCGTGTCCATGCGGCGACAAAGCGGGCTATTTCCACAGGCCGCGATGAGCCCGAGATCAGATGTGCCGAAGCCTGGCTCGACTTTGCACAAGGACGCTACGACGAGGCGGTTGCAAAATGTCGTTCGGCCCTCGCACGCGATCCGGATATTGACGGCGGTTACAATCTGTTGGGACGGGCACTATTCGAAGCGGGCCGCTATCAAGAGGTCGTTGATTTGATGGAAGACATCCTTGCCCACGCGGGTGAGAATTACAACAACACGATCCCGATCCATAATGCTCTCGGCGCAATGGGAAAAACGGAGGCGCTGAAGAACTATACATACCGCGAGATCGCCCTCTACGAAGCTCAGTTAAGAAAGACGCCGGAGGATGCTCGCGTGCGAGTTTTGCTCGCCGGGAATTATGCGTATCAGGGGCGTTTCGATGACGCGCAGCGAGAGATCGACCTCGCGATGGCGCTCCGGCCCGACGATACGATGATCCTCTACAACATCGCCTGTACACTGTGCGAGATGGACAAGCCAAAAGAGGCGATGCGCACCCTGAAAAAGGCTTGGGACGCCGGATACAGAAATCCCGCCTGGATCCGCCAGGACCCGGACCTTGCAAAACTGCAGGGAGATCCGGAATTTGAACAGCTGTTCCCGCCTTCTGCGGTTGGCGAGGCCCACTAGAATGCTTCGCATCTTGATCGGGGCAACGACAACGAATTTCAGCTAGATTCTGATACCCTTGCAATCGAGACGTTCGTCTCGATTATTTCGTTTTTTCGATGAGTTTCGGCAGCTTCGTCATTTTTGTTGCGATCGTGCTAGGGGTCATTTTTTTGGCAAAGCGTTTTCGCGGCTCGGGTTTCTTTTCCCGCAATTCGGATGCGCGACGATATCACAAGTCGGTTCTCGTCCGCGTGCTGCTCAACCTACCGGAGAGCACAGTCATCGATCTGCTGGACATGTACAAGTCGGAATTTGGTCCGGGCCCAGCACGGTATGCCCGCCGTACTTTCCGAAAATGGAGGGAAGGCAGGGTGCAGCCGGCGACCCAGACCTTTGACCGTTTCTTAGTGCATTTACCGAAAGTGATGTCATATGACCAGAAGTGCGAAATTCTGCGACACTTTATGGAAGAGTACGCCGCCAAGGACGAGTACGAATTGGATGTCACCACTGAAGATTGGGATGTGAAGCTCGATCCGTTGGTCCGGCACATAATAGACAAGGCATTTACGGCCCAACTGCCGATCGAGGTAGAACGGCAGCTCAAATGGTTGGGTGACGGCGATATGCAGGCGGCACAGTCGATATTGCGAACCTCGCAGGCGGAGGAGGGGCGAATCATGGTATCGATGCTCCGAGATGAGTTCCAAGCGATGGAAGATCTGCTCAACCAGCGGCACTTGAAGCCAAGAGTCACGCACGTGCTAGAATTCCCTTACGGAACGATCAAACTCAACATCAGGAGGGCAAGCTGAACATGGATGACGAAAGCACCGAAATTGTACCGAAGAAGCAATCGCTATTTCCGGTTTCCGCAGAGGATATCGTCGACAACGCGCTTCAAAACCTTGATGAGAACCAAGCTCGCCGCGTGACCGAAAAAGCAGCAGATGAAGTGGTGCGCCTGGCGGTCGAAAAGCGAAAAGCTGAATATCGCAACGCCGCCGCTCAGGACGAGATGCGCAACCTGATCCACAACGCAAACCTGCTAGACGATCAGGTCGATGATTTCAAGATCAGCAGCACATTCGAAACAGCCTCCGGGACCACAAATGTCGAGATCAAAAAGTCTCCATTTTCCGCCATACAGATTGCCTTCATCGCCGGCATCGCGATCTTGCTGCTGGTTGCCTTGCTCCTGCTTTTGCGCTGATGTGTCGGGCAACTACATCTGCGCGAAACCCAATCGCTGTCACAGAGAGTCCGAAAAATGGATCTATCGAACGGGTTGTCCCCGCTTGTGATTAGCTGAATATTCGCGTATCAATCGGAAACGGTTCGGTGCCGATGACCTTGATTCGTTTGAAATCAGCGTGTCGCGGATTGATCAGGAAATTAAAATCCCCCTTAGTGACGGCCGACGGAACTTGAAGCACGCAATATTTGCTTTCCGAAACAAATTTATCACCGACCGTCTGTAAAGAAGCAAGGTAGGGAAAGGCACTCCAATTTGGCGGCAATTCTTTTTCTGACAATTTTCTGATCGAAATATCGTCCGATAAACGAATCGTCATCATCACATAGTCGGGCGGCAGCGTGGCGAGCGTGAGATGAACGGCGACCTCCGCCATGGCCAGCGAGCGGTTAGCGGCGGTATAGATCAACTCTACACCAACGGAATTCAACCGTGCCCCTTTTAATGCCGCGCCTTTGCCTGAGAGCGGCATTGCGAATTTCTCCCTCGAAAGTCTGAAAACGTCCATCAGGCCAGGATTCCGTGGTTGATCCGGGTCAATTCACCGATCACAAGCTCTTTGCCATAGGAATCTTTGAGCAGTTCCATCGGCTTCAGGTTTCCGAGTGCAAAGTTCGGCGTATCGAGCCACAATTTGAATCTATCGATATCGCCGAAAACCTCCTGGCCTACGTTCGTGACCTCTGCCATTTCGATGATTTTTTCCGACTGGAGCGACTTGAATGGCTTAGCCGCCTGTTTGTGCCGCTGAAGCGATTTTGTCGAGATACCGAGAACGGCCGCCCAATCGCCCTCACTGAACGGCGTGACATTTCTGATCAATTCGAACAGCGAATACGGCACGCCGGACCTGATGACTGAGATCATCAGCATCTTGTCGGATAAAAACTCGCTGTAACTGATATTCGTTCGCGCCGTAGCCAACCGCTTTGTTTTCGGCGACGGCCTGAATAGTATCGCGATCTCTTTGTCTAACTTCTGCTCGGTGTTCATCGCTCGTGTCCTCGTCGCCCACATGCATGGGACATTTGTCTATTATTCTAGGACAATATTCCAGTAATTGCAAGATCGTTCAAAGGCGATGGCCGGGCCTAGCCCGGATTCCGGATCCTGATTCAACCCAGATTACGCAATAGAAGTTTTCAAGGTTTGGCGTTGACATTTTATTAAGCCGATCTGAAAAGGAGCCAACTTTTCTGTTCTTATTCCTCTTCTTCTTTCTTCTTCCTCTTCTTCGGTGGTCAGGTTTTCAAATCCGACCACAGAAGGAGAGAAAAAAGAAGGAATAAGAAGAAAGGAATTGTCTTCAAACTTCGTTCGTCTTTTCTAATGCGTAATCCTGATTCAAGCAGCCCGATCCTCCGATCGGATTGGCGAGGCCCAACGGGAAAAATAGAACTGGACGGCTCGCGGCTGGGCACATCGACTAAATTTACGTTTTGGCTCAAAACGCCTAATATAGTCTTAAATTACGAATCCTCATAAACAGGTCAAGAGGAACAACCACAACAGAATGGCAGAAAAATCGAAGATCTTTTACACACTGACGGATGAAGCGCCGATGCTGGCAACGCATTCTTTTTTACCGATCATAAAGGCGTTTACGAAGCTGGCGGATATTGAGATAGAAGTTCCCGATATTTCGCTCGCTGGACGAATATTGGCCAATTTTCCGGAGTACTTGAACGACGGCCAAAAGATCCCTGACTCACTCGCCGAACTTGGCGAATTGGCAAAGCGGCCTGAGGCCAACATCATAAAGCTGCCGAATATATCCGCTTCCGTTCCGCAGTTGGAAGAAGCGATCACCGAGCTTCAGCAGCAGGGCTACGCGGTGCCGAATTATCCGGCTGAACCGAAGACTGACGAAGAAAAAGCGATCAACAAGAAATACGCGAAAGTTTTGGGAAGTGCGGTAAACCCTGTGCTTAGAGAAGGAAATTCCGATCGGCGCGCTCCGAAGGCTGTGAAGAATTACGCCAAGGCAAATCCGCACCGAATGGGCGTTTGGAGCGCAGAATCTAAAACTTCGGTCGCGCACATGAATGGCGGAGATTTTTACGGATCGGAAACTTCGACAACTGTTGAATCGGATGGAAAATTCAGGATCGTTTTCTACGGCGATGACAGCTCAGAAAAGGTTCTCAAAGATCTTGCGCCGCTAACGGCTGGCGAGGTCATCGATTCGTCGGTGATGCATCTTGCGGAATTGAAAGATTTTGTCGGTCGTGCGATCGCCGAAGCGAAGGAAAAGGACGTCCTTCTTTCGGCCCACCTGAAAGCGACGATGATGAAGGTCTCCGACCCGATCATTTTCGGTGCGATCGTCGAGACATATTTCAAAGACGTTTTTGAAAAATATAAAGACACTTTCGCTGAACTGGATATCAACCCGAATTTCGGATTAGCGACGCTTTGCGAGAAGATCTCGGGCCATCCGAAAGAAGAAGAGATCAAGGCGGACATCGCAAAAAGCATCGAAAACGGCCCGCGGCTTGCGATGGTGAATGCGGATAAGGGAATTACGAATTTCCATGTTTCATCGGATGTGATAATCGACGCCTCGATGGCGGCTCTTGTTCGCGGCGGCGGCAAGATGTGGAACAAAGACGGCAGCGAAGAAGACACCGTATGCATGATCCCCGATCGAACATATGCCGGTTTCTACGACGCGGTCATTCAGGACATGAAACAGCACGGAGCGATCGACCCGCAAACATTCGGCTCAGTTCCGAACGTCGGTCTGATGGCCCAAAAGGCCGAAGAATACGGCTCGCACGATAAGACTTTTCAAGTTACGGGTGACGGCACCGTGAAAGTCGAAGACGCGAACGGCAATGTTTTACTGGAACAGAATGTCAAGAACGGAGACATTTTTAGAATGTGCCAAACCAAAGATGCTCCGATCCAGGATTGGGTAAAACTGGCAGTGAATCGCGCAAGGCTGTCGGATACGCCCGCCATTTTCTGGCTCGACAAAGGCCGGGCACACGACAAGCAGATCATAGAAAAGGTGGAAAAATACCTTGCCGATCACGATACTTCAGGGCTCGATATCAGGATCATGGATGTCAAAGACGCGATGACGGAAACGCTGAAACGAGCCCGCGAAGGCAAGGACACCATCTCGGTTTCCGGGAACGTTCTGCGTGATTACCTGACCGACCTTTTCCCGATCCTCGAACTTGGCACCTCTGCGAAAATGCTCTCGATAGTCCCGCTTATGAACGGCGGCGGCCTGTTCGAAACCGGCGCCGGCGGTTCTGCTCCAAAACACGTTGAACAATTCCAGAAAGAGGGATATCTGCGTTGGGATTCGCTTGGCGAATTTCTCGCATTGCAGGCGAGTTTTGAGCATCTTGCTCAAACTCAGGGCAATAGAAAAGCGCAGATTCTGGCAGATGCTTTGGACGAAGCGAATGCGAAATTCTTAGCAAACGACAAATCGCCCGCAAGAAAAGTCGGACAGCTCGATAACCGCGGCTCGCATTTCTATCTGTCAATGTACTGGGCCGAGGCCATAGCAAACCAAACAGCGGATGGCGAGATCGCATCCAAATTCGCTCCCGTCGCCAAAGCGATGCGGGAAAATGAAGGAAAGATCAACGAAGAACTCATCGCGGCACAAGGAAGTCCTCAAGACATCGGCGGCTACTATCACCCCGATCCGGATAAGACCTACGCAGCAATGCGGCCATCGGTAACGCTGGATGCGATTGTGGACGGGATTTAGGTTCTAAAGGTTAGCATATCAAGCCACTACCGGTGAAAGCACCTTCGGCCCGTCTATTCAAATCTGCACTTGGCACAGCTACCAGCGGGTTCGCTGATCACGATCTTGAGATTGGTTACCTTGGCTTTGGGTGGAACGCTCACGAAATCCGCATGACGCTGCTCGCCGGACGGAAGATTGATGTAAGCCCTGACGCGGTAAGTAAGTCCTTCAAGCAAACTCAGCTCAAACCGCCCGTCCTCGCCTGATACGGCCCCGCTCACAGCGTTGTACTCGCCTTCGACCACAGTCACATGGGCCTTTGCCGCGGCTTTGCCGTCCGGAAAGACAACGATGCCCGTTACTTTTCGTTCGGGAAGCTCCAGAGGCATCTGAAAGTCGATGTCCTTCTGGATCTGACCTTCCGCTACGACCACAACTGCCGCGGCGGAGCGGTTTTGGGTCCCGGGATAGTAGGTTTTCGGAAAGGCATGTTTGACGACCGACCAGCGTCCAAGACCGATACCCAGATAATACCTTCCCGGCGGAATGCCGCGAAAACTAAAACGCCCGTTGTCGTCTAGCTGGGCAGTCTGCCTGTCTTTCTGATATTGCTGTTCGATCTCCTCGATGGGAACAAGGTCCACGAGCAGCTGGGTGACAGGTTCGCCGCCCGCATCGAGGATCCGTCCGCTAACTGAAGTTTCGCGGGCGAGTGTGAAGTCCATTACGGAACAGCCTTTTTCGCGGATGGTTACTTTTGCTTCAGCAGGGGCTGCATAACCTTCAGGTGCGGTGAGATTCAGTAAGTACTCGCCAGGCAATATATCCGGGATGCGATATCTCCCCTCGCTATCCGTTACAGTTGCGTAACGGCCCGCTTTCCCGGCGAGCGTCAACGGAATACCAGACATCGGCGGCTGAGGCCGCCATTCATCCGTAGACCTCCGCGGCTTATATTCCCATACGCCGCCAAACAAACTGCCAACCGGCTTCGCACGAGTCAGGCCTTGTATGTACTCAAGATCATCGCTCGCTTCAACTAACCTCTTCGTAGGTGAACAGATTCCGGTTGAAAGGGTGCCGTTCTCGCCTTTATAGGCGTAGACAAGGTAATGCTCGTTAATCTCGAACTTGTAACCGCAGTCCCCACCGCCTTGGCCTGTAGTTACGTCAACTATCTGTCCGACGCCGCCTCGATGGTCGGCCGAAACCGCGAAGCGAACTCGAAACTGCCTGAAAGAGGCCAACTCGCCCACTTTAACTTCGACGGGCGTGATTTCCGCAACCCGACCGCTAAAGACAACCGGGCTGTTCCAGAAACTTTGGCACGGCGGATTCCCCGATCTGGCGCCGACGCACGAGCAGGCATCTACAGACCTTACGAAAGTGAGAACCGCAAGAAAAAGTACGATTAGTTGCAATACGCGCATGGTCTTTACGTAATCTCAACTCTTAGGATTTAGCAAGTACCTTTCGGCCTGACGCCGCGGCACAAACAGGTCATACTCGTCGGCAGGAGCTGGACGCTGAGCTATATTTTGTTGATCTTCTTCGCCAGCTCAAAATCAACATCCGTCACACCGCCGCGGTCGTGGGTGGTTGTCGCGATATCGGCGTAGCCCCAGCCGAAGGTTATGTCGGGGTGGTGGTCGAGTTCTTCGGCGACGGTCCCGACGCGGTTAACGAAATCGAGGGCTTCGGCGAAGTTCTCGAATTTATACCGACGCTTTATCGCATCGCCGGCCGCGGCCCAGCCATTCAGTTCCTTGAGTTTTTCCGCCACATCTTCGGGCGAGAGTTTCCTGCGTTCCATCTTTCTCTTTTCCTGATATAATTAAGCTTTTGACTTGGATTATATAACTTTATCGACAAAGCGGTAATGACGAAATATCTAACGAAGATCTTAATATTGGTCGTGCTCTCAAGCATGCTTGCCTGCTCATCGGTGGAATCCGGCCCGGCATCGCCGACCCAGACGTTCAAGACCTATACCAAGGCCATCAAGAATAAAGACATCGCAACGATGAAATTGCTGCTGTCGGCCGAGACGATGAAGATGAATGAGCTCGAAGCGCAAGCCAGCGGACGTTCGGTCGACGAGGTCGTGATGAATGAAACTCTCTTCTCCGAGAACCAAAAGACCGTCAAGTTCCGGAACGAAAAGATCGATGGCGACAAGGCAACGCTTGAGGTCGAGAACACTTTCGGGACGTGGGAGACGGTCCCGTTCATAAAGGAAGACGGCGTTTGGAAGATCGACAAAAAAGGCTACGCTCAGCGGCTGATGGACGAAGTGAACCAAGGCGGGCAGCAGCTCGACGATATTGTAAACCAGAGCCGCCAACAGACACCGCAGCCGTAATTCAAGATTCAAAGGAGCAGTAAGTGGCAACAGTCAAACCCTTTACAGCCCTGCGCCCGCCAACAGAAAAAGCGCCTGCCGTCGCCTGCGTCCCATATGACGTCGTCAGCGATGCGGAGGTTCGTGAGATAACGTCTGCCAATCCCGACAGCTTTCTTCGCGTCACGCGGCCGGAGGCTGAGTTCGGCGCAGATGATCCGGCAAAGGCGTTTGCCGAAGGGAAACACTTGCTTGAACGTTTCGTTAGCGGCGGACTGCTCGTTGATGATACTGAGCCGTGTCTTTACATCTACCGGCTGACCG
Organism: Pyrinomonadaceae bacterium; assembly: GCA_050250045.1. Classification (GTDB taxonomy): domain Bacteria; phylum Acidobacteriota; class Blastocatellia; order Pyrinomonadales; family Pyrinomonadaceae; genus OLB17. Next base: position 22,790 of record JBFWPK010000006.1, read on the forward strand.
ACGGCGGCCGGCAGCAGACGGGTATCGTCGGCTGCTGCGCTATCGATGATTACGACAACGGACGTATCAAAAAGCACGAGAGAACGCGGCCCGACAAGGTCCGCGACCGGACCGATCATATGCTCGCATTGCGGGCGCAAACAGGGCTGATCTTTCTAGCGTTCCGAAATACAGATGAGATGCGGGATCTGATCAAACAGGCAACCGCCGGTGAGCCTGTTTACAACTTTCCCGATGCAAAGGGCGTTCAGCAGACCGTCTGGCGCGTGCCGCGATCCGAAGCCATAGTTGAGGCTTTTTCGCGGGTCCCCGAGCTTTATGTTGCTGACGGGCATCACCGTGCTGAGAGTGCCTCGCTGGCCCGGAAGGAACTGCGTGCAGCAAACCCCGACCATACCGGTGCGGAGGCTTACAACTTTGTCATGGCTGGCATCTTTCCGTCGGAAGACCTTTCGATAATGGCCTACAATCGCGTTGTAAAAGACCTGAACGGGCTGTCCGAACAGGAGTTTCTGACAAAACTGGACGAGAGCTTTATCGTTTCCGAGGCCAAAGAACGAGAGCCCGATGAACGCGGGCGATTCGCTATGTATCTTGGCGGCAAGTGGTTTAGCCTGCGTTTCAATGTCAATTATTTTCGCGAGCCGGATGTGCTTGAGCGCCTTGACGTGCAGATACTCCAGCAGCATTTGTTGACGCCGATCCTCGGCATAGGCGACCCGCGGACCGACGCTCGCATCATTTTCGTCGGCGGTGGACGCGGGCTGGACGAACTTGAAGAATATGTCGACAGCGGCCGGGCGGCAGTCGCGTTCTCAATGTTCCCGACCACGATGGACGACCTTTTTGAGGTTGCCGACCGTGGAGAGATAATGCCGCCGAAATCGACCTGGTTCGAGCCGAAACTCAAGGACGGCCTCCTTGTCCATCTGATCTAAAGCTATGATCGATCAACAAGAGCTGGCCGCCCTGAGGCAGGATTATTCCCGACACGAGCTGTCAAAAGCGTCGGTTGCCGCCGACCCATTCGACCAGTTCTCGGCCTGGTTTTCGGAAGCCGTTTCCGCTCATATATTTGAACCCAATGCCATGCACCTGGGCACAACGACCGCTGAAGGGCAGCCTTCGGGACGCACTGTGTTGCTAAAGGGTTTCGACGCTTCGGGCTTTAAATTTTATACAAACTACAGCAGCCGAAAGGCGCGCGAACTTGTCGCGAACCCGCAATGTTACATTCATTTCTTTTGGAAAGAACTGGAGCGGCAGGTATTTATCCGCGGCCGGGCGTCGAAAACATCTGAAGCCGATTCGGACGAGTATTTCGCCCGTCGTCCCTACGCAAGCCAGATCGGCGCCTGGGCCTCGGAGCAAAGCTCGGTTGTGGAATCGCGTGAGGTCCTGGAAAACCGTTTTGCCGACCTAAAAGCCCAATATCCGGAAGGCAGCGTCTCGCGCCCACCGTTCTGGGGAGGATTCAGAGTATCACCCGAAGCCTTCGAATTCTGGCAGGGCCGCCCAAGCCGCCTGCACGACCGAATCCATTACAAACTGGAAAATGGCGTGTGGAAAATAGAGAGGCTATGCCCATAAACGGATATCGCGGACACCGGTGAGGATGCCGTTGTTCGCTTTCGCCAATTTCAGAACGTGGTTGAAGCCGCCCGTGCTGATCGTCCTCTCTCGCGGCGTGATAAATCGATCGCCTTCGAAAAGGACCGAATCGATCCAGTCTTCTCGCAGATCGGCGGTCGTCGCGGTCATGTGGATGTGCGAGGCAACGGTAGAGTTCGGATATGAGGCGGGCTTGATGGTTTCAAACCGAAACCGGCCCTGTGCGTCGGTGAGCATCCATCCGCGGTATCGGCCATGTCGATGCTCGCCTTCACGGCCGTAAATGCCGTGGATATCAGTGTGATAGAGGTATATCAGCGTGTTCGGCGCGGGGGTTTTGCCGTCCGGAAGAAACACCGTCCCGCTTATTGCTATTCGTTCGCCGGGCTCAGCATCTGCGGCGATCTTTGCGGTCCATGCCGTGTTTGCCGGTGCATCTTTTGCTCCCCACCACTCGTTCCTCGGGTCGTTTATCGCGTTCTTCTTTATCGCGGCAAGCGCGTCTGGCTCATCGTGTTTCGCAAGCATATCCCCCGCGCAGCCTGGGAGAAACGGGAAAATTGCAGCGACGGCCGCTTGCAGCAAGAATTCGCGACGGTTCTCGATCGGTTTCATATTGTCCTTTGCCCCACTTTTGACGATAATTAAACGTCGATCAGCTGTCTGATTCAAAACGATAACACCGCCGGACTCGCGTTTATGACACCCGATCCAGTTCACCAGCGAAGCGGAGCCACCCTTGAAACCGAAAGGCTCATTATTCGTCCGTACACGCTCGACGATCTCCCCGAGCTGATCGAGATGCGCTCGGACCCGGATGTCTATCGGTATCTCGGCGGCTGGGAACGTCAGCAGCCGGCTGAAGTAACGAAGCGGATGAACTTTTACATCGAATGTTACGAGAAGCTTGGGTTTGGGATGTCGGCGATGATCTGGAAGGAAACCGGCGAAAACATCGGCGGATGCGGGCTGCAGCCGCTTGAGGACACGGGCGAGATCGAGGTTGGGTACAGTCTTAAGAAGGACTACTGGCGGCGCGGTATCGGTTACGAATGCGCCTATGCGTGGCTGAAATATGGATTTGAAACCGCCGGTCTCGAGCGGATCGTGGCCGTTGCCGATAAAGACAATATCGGCTCCTGGCGGATAATGGAAAAATGCGGCATGACGTTTGAAGGGCTGCAGAAAGCGTACGGAATGGAGTGCAAGTTTTACGCGATCTCGAAAGGTGAGTTTTTGCAAGGAGTACAAGTGTAATGAGAGTTTCCAGGATATTGCTGGCGGTATTGCTGGCGATCGCGGCCGGCAGCATCGGCATATCGGCCCAGAAGGACGCACCAAAGGCCAGGTGGACTGAGTTTGAGGGCAGTAAGATCCGCTATTACGACATAGGGAACAAAAAGTCGTCGAACGCCTTGGTCCTTGTGCATTGCTGGACGTGCAACGTCGAGTTCTGGCGCGAACAGTACAATGCGTTTCCGCAATATCGGGTTATCGCGATGGACCTTCCGGGGCACGGCGAAAGTGATAAGCCGAAGATCGAGTACACGATGGAGTTCTTTGCGAGGTCGGTCGATGCAGTGATGAAGAAGGCCGGTGTCAAGAAAGCCGTGCTTGCCGGCCACAGCATGGGCACACCTATCATTCGCAGGTATTACGAGATGTATCCGGAAACGACACTCGGGCTTATAATCGTCGATGGGTCTCTGCTTCCGTTCGGGCCGCGAGATCAGGTTGATAAGTTTTTCGAACCGTTGTTCAAAGATTACAAAGCCGGTGCTGCTAAATTCGTTGACGGCATGCTTGAAACCGCAAACGCCGACGTTCGTCCCTTTATCCGCTCGTCAATGCTTGCGACGCCGGATCACGTCGGGACGAGCGCGATAAAGACGATGCTCGACGATGCTTACGCGCCGCACGGAAACATCAATGTTCCTGTGCTCGCGCTTATGGCGCACAATCCGTCCTGGCCGAACGACCTGGCTGACAAGTACAAGGCGATCGCCCCCGATCTCGATTTTCATATGTGGACCGGCGTTAGCCATTTTCTCCAACTGGAGAAGCCAAAAGAATTCAACGAGCAGGTCACGTCGTTCATTTCGAGAAAGAAACTGCTCTAGCCGTTTGAGTCAATGCAAATCAGCTATCCGAAACTCGTCTTCGCCGCCGTGCTCACGGTCTACTTCCTCTGGATCGCTTATGACCCGATGGCGGGCAGCTTTCTGGACATGGTCGATCTGCCGATCCATGAGACGGGCCATCTGATCTTTCGACTCTTCGGCGAGTTTATGATGATCGCGGGCGGTTCGCTTTTCCAGGTAATACTGCCTGCGGTTTTTGTGGGGTATTTCTGGTGGAATGAAAAATACTACTCGGCCGCAATAGTCTTATTCTGGGTCGGGCAGAGCATCATAAACGTTCACGTTTATGCGGCGGACGCGGTAGTGATGAAGCTTGTTCTCACCAGCGGATTGACCGGCAGCGAAGGCGGCTTTCACGACTGGAATTATATGCTGACAAGGCTTGGGTTGATCGACTCGACGAGGGTAGTCGCGGGGCTTATCCGCATGGCCGGGACATTTACGATCGTCGGCGCGGCAGTTTTGTCGATCTACTACGCCTTCAATTCGCCGGTGCAGGAGTTTGAGGAAATATGAGGGCGACGTTAATTACCGGTGCGTCCGGCGGCATTGGCGAGGCGTTCGCCCGACGGCTTGCCGAGGAGAAGCACAACCTGGTACTTGTCGCCCGCTCCGAAGATAAACTGCGAGCACTTGCCAACGAGCTTAAGGCGAAGCACGGGATCTCAGCCAATCACATCGGCGTCGATCTGACCGATCCTGACGCCGACAAGTTAGTTTTCGCTGAAACGGAGAAAATCGGTATTGAGATCGACTGGCTGATCAACAATGCCGGGTTCGGTTCGATGGGAGATTTTGCAACGCTCGATCTCGCACAAGAATTGCGGATGGTCGAGCTGAACATTGCGTGCCTGGTCGCCTTAACGCATAGATATCTGGCCGGGATGCGCGAACGCCGGAGCGGAACGATACTAAATGTTTCGTCGGCCGCCGGCTTTCAGCCGATCCCGTTCATGGCCACTTACGCAGCGACGAAGGCGTTCGTGACCTCCTTTACGGAGGCCGTTGCGGAAGAGAACCGGCCCTACGGAATTCAGATATTGGCGCTCTGCCCCGGCTCGACCGAAACGAATTTTCATGCTGCCGCAAAGATGGATAGGGCAATCAATGTCAAGGGCCAGGAATCGGCAGAAGACGTAGTGCAGACCGCAATGAAAGCTGTCGGCTCGGGGCGATCGAAAATTGTTTCCGGCTGGACGAACTGGCTTGTCGCATCGGGGGTCAATCTTCTTCCGAATTCATTTATCACGCGTGTCCTGGCCAAAGGGATGCGCCCCAGATTCCAGACGGGCCGCGGACTTCAGTCCGCAAAAAGAAATGCGGACTGAAGTCCGCCGTTCCATTATGAAGTTTACGGTACTTGGCAGCGGTTCAACCGGCAACGCGATCCTGATCGCGACAGAAAAGACTCTCGTATTGGTCGATGCAGGGCTAAGCTGTCGCGAGATAGTGAAGCGGCTTGCTTTGATGGGCGTTGATGCGGCGGACCTGGATGCCGTGCTCGTCACGCATGAACACACCGATCATATCGGAGGCCTAAGAAATCTCCTGCGAAAGTCGGCGTGCCGTGTTTATGTCTCTGGAATCACGGAGGATGCCTATTATGGATACCGCCGATCGAACGTCAGCGGCTCGGACGAAGGCGCCAAACGCCGCGACGCTCTGAAGGGGCGTACCGTCGAGATCGAATCGAACCGCGAGTTCCGCATCGGCGACATCGATTTTGAACCGTTCACGGTCCCGCATGATGCCGCGGACAATTTCGGCTTTGTGGCAAAAAGCGGCGGTCTGCGCATGGCGACGCTGACCGATTTTGGCCACATCACCGAGCTGATGAAGGACAAGATGACCGGCTGCGATGCGATCGTCATAGAATCGAACCACAGCCTGGACATGCTGCGGGCGTGCCCGGTCTACACTTGGTCGCTTAAACAGCGTATCGCGGGACGCCACGGCCATCTATCCAATGAGGACCTAGCCAATTGGCTCCAAAAGGATTTCGATGGCACCGCCCGCGATATCGTTCTCGCCCATCTTTCACAACGCGCAAATAACCGTCATCTCGCGGGCATTACCGCAGAGACCGCGCTCAGGATGCGCCCACCGCTTTTTCGCGCCGAGACTAAGATCACGCTCTCCGACCATAGCAAGCCGACCGACTGGATCAGCTTTTGATCATGCTTGAAGCTCGCGTTCCCGACTGGCTTTTCTCGCCGACCACGCTGCGATCGTCGCCACAGGCAGGCCGACCAGGAATGCGTGCCCGATGAAACTGTTCAGCACGGCGCCCAGCGGCTCGACGGTGGTGCGCGGCCCGATCGCCGACAACGGGATAACGATATGCTGCATTACGAGGTTGACGGCAACTCCATATAGCAGCCCGACGATAACAAAGTGTTTTACGCGGACAAGATATCTTGCTGCCAAAAAATAGGCAGCCGCGACCGAGAACGCTACAAGAAAGTGCAAACCAACGCCAAGTAATGCCGTGGCAACGCCGCCATTTCTCGACGCCTCGCGTCCGATCAAGCCCGCCGCCGGCCCGTGCCAAACATCCAGGAATCCGATGCCGTAGTAGAGCGGAAAAAATATGCTGGCATCCAGAAAATCGAGTATACCGATGGCCAGGCCGCCATATACGATCGATTCAAACGCCTGCGGCGCGCCGGCGTCCGCCAATTCCTTGCCCATCATTGCCTCCACGTCAGGTGTAAGTTAAACGGGAAGTAAGATGCGCGAATGCTCAAAAAGGGTGTGCTGGTGGTGTTAATTCTTTGCTTATCAAAAGAGTTGACCGGCATTTCCTGTCTTAGCTTCCGGCAGCACTCCGCGAAATGAAAGCCGATGGAGCGGGCACGGTCCGTGAAGGCGAAGCGCCTCGAGATGAACGGCGGCTCCGTAGCCTTTGTGGCCGGCGAAGCCGTATTGCGGATACTCTTTGTCGTACTCGCACATCAGATCGTCGCGATACGTTTTTGCGATCACGGAGGCCGCGGCGATGGAATAGGATATTGCGTCGCCCTTAATGATGGCTTTCTGTGGCAGGCTCGACTGTTTTAGTTGAAGGGCATCGATCAGGAGATGGTCGGCGGCGGGTTTGAGCTCGTTGATCGCTTTCATCATCGCAAGCTTTGTTGCTTCGAGAATGTTGATGCGATCGATCTCGCCAGCCTCGACTACGCCGACCGCGAACGCTGTCGCGTTGACGCGCAGTTCTGCAGAGATCTCGGCGCGCTGTTTTTCCGTAAGTTTTTTCGAATCGTTCAATCCTTCCGGCACCGGTATTGCGGGATCGAGAATGCACGCCGCCGCGACGACCGGCCCGGCCAAGCATCCCCGGCCGACCTCGTCGACACCGGCAATGAAACGATAGCCTTCGCTCCGCGCCTGGTCTTCGAAGTCAAATCCTATAGACCAGACGGGTTTCATTGCGAGGAGTTGGAATTCTTCCACGGTTGTAGATTGTAACCTTTTAAATCGCGGGATGTGAAAGATGCTCTCTTCCGGCACGAGGAAGAATGATACAGCCTTTCTGACAGTAATACCTGGGAAGGATCAGTCGGCGTTAAGGTGCTCGGCTATTGACTACTTCTTCGCGAGCCCGTGCCCGCCGACCGGCTCAGTAGTGTGATACTCGCCGAAGCTTGCTATCAGCGGCTTGCCTTTCGCGATCGCCGCTTTTACAGTCGGCAGTTTCAACGACGCGGCGTGGCTTTCCTTGCTGTCCCAAACCTCTGTTATCCAGATAGCGTTCTCGTCCGTCGGGTCTTTTGCGACTACGTAACTAAGACATCCGGGCATCCCGGAGATGCCTTCAAGCAAGATCTTGATCAACTCATCTCGCTTACCTTCGACAGCGACCATCTTTCCGATCAATCCGTGCATTCTTGTCTCTCCGCTCGCAAGACTAGACGGCAAAAGGGCGTACGCGGCCGCCGTTCCCGATGCAACAACGAATTCGCGACGCCCTAATTTCATTCCCGTAAAATGAATTGTCAATTGTCAATTTTGACATTGTAAATTGGGACGGCATATATCCCCCAATTAACAATTATTCAATTGACAATTAACAATTGAAAGCCTATTTTGCGGACTGCGCTTTGTTGCGTGTGTCCCTTTCCTTGATGCGGGCCGCCTTTCCGCGAAGCTCACGCAGGTAGTAGAGTTTCGCTCGGCGAACCTTGCCGCGGCGGACGACGTCGATGTGATCGACGACCGTCGCATGCAGCGGGAAGATGCGCTCGACGCCGACGCCGAAGCTCACTTTGCGGACCGTAACCGTCTCGCGGACGCCGCCGTGTTTGCGGGCAATAACAATTCCTTCAAAAACCTGAAGGCGTTCTTTGTTGCCTTCCTTGATTCGGACGTGCACCTTAACGGTATCGCCGGCTTGAAACGCGGGAATGTTCTCGCGTAGTTGTGTGTTCTCAACCAGATCTAATCGGTTCATATCGATTTCGGCCAGAGGTCAGCTCAAACGGAGGGCGGACGGCTCGTCCGCCTGTTGACTTGCGAGCGGGCCGCCCGCGAGTCCGTTTTCACTCACATTTCACCACTTTCTCCTTCTAAAAGGTCCTTTCTAAACTTCTTCGTTTTCTCAAGCGCCTTTGCCTGACGCCATTTTTCTATCTCGGCATGATTGCCGTTCAAAAGCAAATCCGGGACTTTCATCCCCCGAAATTCCGCCGGCCGGGTATAGTGCGGGCAATCGAGCAATCCGTTCGAGAACGAATCGTTCTCTGCCGAAGTTTCGCTTCCAAGCGCTTCGGGCAAAAGCCTTACCATCGCATCGACCAGCACGACCGCAGCGGGTTCGCCGCCCGACAGCACATAATCGCCGATCGAGATCTCGTCCGTCACCAGCGCTTCATTCACCCGTTCGTCCACGCCTTCGTAGCGTCCGCAAATGATGACCATCCGCTCGGTTTCATCCGCCAGCGATCTCACGAGCGGCTGTTTCAGCGGATGCCCTTGCGGCGTAAGCAGCACAACCCTTGTTCCGCCCGGATACGCCTTACGATCGCTCGTGCCAAGCAGGTGCTCGACTGCCGCAAAGATCGGCTCGGGCTTCATCACCATCCCGTCGCCGCCGCCAAACGGACGATCATCCGTCATCTTATGCTTATCGACGGCAAACTCGCGGATGTCGTGGATATTTACCTCCACGATCCCGGCCAGTTTCGCCCGCCGGATTATTCCAAAATCAAAGACCTGCCCGAAGAATTCGGGAAAAATTGTTAATACATCGATCCTCATCGGACGGAACGCGGACACTCTTGTCCGCATGAGTGCGAAGCACGAACAACGGCGGCGATTCGTTAGCACGCCACTTATCATCGGCGGACCCCGTAAGAATACTCGGGGCTGCGTACGCCGGCTTCATCAAAATTCGAGGAGGCCTTCAGGCGGATCGACCACAATCCGCTTGCCTTCCGTATCGACCTCAACGCAGATGGCCTCCGCAAACGGGATCATGAGTTCCTTATTGGCCCCATCGACGATGAGCACCTCAGTCCCGCCCGTTCGCATCACTTCGCGGACTTGGCCAAGCTTTTCCCCTTTTACAGTTTCGACTTCACAGCCTTCGAGTTCCCAGTCGAAATACTCGTCCTCTCCCAGATCGACCGCTTCATCTTCGCCGACGCAAAGCTCGGCATCGCGGAGAGTTTCAGCACGCTCGATCGAATCGACGCCAACGAACTTCAGCACGATCCGATCCTTCTGAAAGAAGTAACCTTCAATTTTCAATTCCCACCTTTCACCATTCGGCAGAATGGCCGTCACATCTTCAAGCCCCTCGAACCGCTCGGGAAAATCGGTCAAGATGTGGGCGACGACCTCGCCACGCAGGCCCCGCGTTCGGGCAATTTTGGCTATCGCGACGAGTTCAGAGCTCAGACTTCAGTTTGCCTCCTCGGGGTCGAAGAGCAGCACGTTAAAACGCGTACTCTGAACTTAATCCTCTTCGAGGTCAAGGTGATACCGCCTGCCGTGCTTTTGCCCACTGACGTAGAGCAAACTTCGGATCGCCTTGATCGTGCGGCCTTCGCGGCCGATCAGGCGGCCGTAGTCGTCGGGGGAAACGCGCACACGAAAGCGGACGTTCTTGCCGTCGCCCTGTTCGTAAACCTCGACCAGGTCGGGCGAGCCGACCAGAGCCCTGATCACTTTTTCGATGGCTTCCTTCATTTAATGACGGAACGCGGACAGTCAATAGCGGAACGCGGACACTCTTGTCCGCAATGAGCACGAAGTGCGAAAGCCGGCTCACCTCTCACGCGGTGTTGCGGACAAGAGTGTCCGCGTTCCATTACTCCTCGGCCTTCGGAGCCTCTTCCGCCGGTGCTTCCTCAGCAGCAGGAGCCTCCGCGGCCTCAGCCTCGCCACCTTCAGCCGGTGCGGCTTCAGCAGTCTCGACTTCCGCCGCAGCGGCAGCTTCGGCAGCAGCCTTTTCGGCCGCGACGCGTTCAGCTTCAAGCTTCTCCGCTTCAGCCTTCTTTGCCGCTTCTTTAGCGGCGCGGTCAGCCTCCTTTTTGTCGGCACGAGCCTTTAACGCCGCGGCCTTCTCTTCCTCGGTCTGGACCGGGTTATTCTTGATCAGGCTTTTGACCGTCTCGGTCGGCTGGGCCCCGACGCCGATCCAGTACTGAATGCGTTCGTGCTTCAGGTTCACCTCCGCTGGGTCCGCCATCGGATTATACGTGCCCAAATTCTCAAGGTAAGCCCCGTCGCGTTTCGACCGCTTTTCCTTCACCACCAGGCGATAAAAGGGATTCCCCTTCGCGCCCATTCTCATTAAGCTGATTGCTAACATAAGCTAGTTGATTGTTAATCGTTAATAGTTAGTTGTTCGTGTCCGCTGATTTCCGAAGTGAATTCAAGTACGAATTCAGCCTGGGTAACAGCTCATCAATTATCGGTTTCAGGTTCTGGACCTGATCGTCAGTAAGCAAGTCGCGCCTGAAGGAGCGCCTAAGCCAATTCTTCGTCTCATACAAAGATCCGCGGGCTATACGAACGAACCTTGCGTTGTCTCTGTAATTATATCTTCCACAGCCTTCAGCAATATTCGAAGCAATACTGTCTGCGGCGTCGACCATCTGCATGCCGACCGTGTTCTTGGCAAAATAGTCCCATTCGAGCACTATCTTCCAAACTTCGTCAGCGAGTTTCTCCGCGAGTTTGTAAACATCAAGATTCTCAAAACTCGTCTTCCCCATCAAAGATCAATTCGACTACGTCAACAATTAACTATTAACCAGTAACAATTAACTATCTACGTTTCTTGTGTCTCTTCTTCTTCCTGATACTGCTTGTTGCAGTTGAGCCGTTTGGCTCATCGTCAAATCCATCGCCGCCGCCAAGCAGGCCCGTTAGGCCGCCCGGAATTCCGCCGCCTCCGCCTAACATTCCGCCCAAGCCGCCAGCAAGCCCGCCCATCATTTTTCGGCCAAGTCCAGCAAAAAGCCCGCCCTTATTGAGCTGGACCATCATTTTCCGCATCTGCTCGTATTGGCGGAGAAGCTGATTGACCTCGGCGATGGTGCTGCCTGAGCCTGATGCGATGCGAGTTTTGCGGCTCGCGTCGATGATCTTGTGATCGTTGCGCTCGTGCCTTGTCATCGAGTCGATGATCGCCTCGGTGCGCTTCATTTGCTGATCGACCTCGGCCGACTGTTCGTCGTTTAGCTGGAGGCCGCCGGTCATTTGTTCGGGGAGCATTTTCATCAGCTTTGACATCGAGCCGAGCTGTTTGAACTGCCCCAACTGGCTGCGGAAATCTTCGAGCGTAAACTGGTTACGCGTCATTTTCAGCAACTGTTGCTGGGCCTGTTCCTCGTCGATCTTGCCCTGGACTTCCTCGATGAGCGTGAGCACGTCGCCCATCCCGAGGATCCGCTGTGTGATGCGGTCAGGGTAAAACGGCTCGATCGCGTCGTATTTTTCACCAACGCCGACGAATTTCACCGGCTGGCCGATGACCTGTTTGATCGAAAGTGCCGCACCGCCCCGGGCATCGCCGTCCATTTTTGTAAGGACAACGCCCGTAATTCCTACTCTTTCGTGAAAAACCTCGGCAGAACGGACAGCGTCCTGGCCGGTCATGGCGTCCGCGACGAAGAGAACTTCGATCGGCCTGGTCTCGGCCTTGATCTGTTCGAGCTCGACCATCAGCTCGTCGTCTATGTGCAGACGGCCGGCCGTGTCGATCATCAGGGTGTCGTAACCCATTTCCTGCGAGTGCTTTACGGCACCGCGGACGAGCGTCATCGGGTCGTTGGTTTCCTTGTCCTGATAGACCGGAACGCCAACGGCGCCGCCGACAACTCTCAATTGCTCGCGGGCCGCCGGGCGATAAACGTCCACCGACACGAGCAGAGGCTTTCTTTCCTGATTGTCCCGCAGCCAGCGTGATATCTTGCCTGTCGAGGTCGTTTTGCCCGAGCCCTGAAGCCCGACGATCATCACGGCGTTCGGACTTTGCTTGGTAAATACAAGCCGCGACGAGGTTCCGCCCATCAGCTCGACCAGTTCGTCGTAAACTATCTTGACGACCTGTTCGTGCGGATTTAGGCCCTTCCAGACCTCTTGCCCCTCGGCCTTCGAGCGGATCGACTCCACAAGGTCTTTCGCGACCTTGTAATTAACGTCCGCCTCAAGCAGCGCCATCCGGATCTCGCGCAACGCCGCATCCACGTGCTCAGGCGTCAATTTGCCCGCTCCACGCAGATTTTTCAGCGTTTTCTTAAGCTTATCCGACAGCGATTCGAACATATAGACACACTTCGGCTACAAGAGTCGAAACTATAAATATTAGGGTTTCAGGGGCGAAGTGTCAAATTTCTATGGCGTTGAAGCGTGGTGCCCGCTTCCCCACAGGCTCGCCCCGATCGATCACGTGCCTGGGATGCGAACCGTCCTGAACGATCACCTCCATCGCCCCAGTCCCTAACCTGCCTCCCTTTCAAACAGGTAGGCCGGATCCAGAGGCCGAATCACCGGCCTGGACACTCGCGATCCATCAGTTTTCGGCAGGTGATAAGCGAAAATGATGGCTCATATGCGATCCGCGACAAAGCATTTTGATAAGCCCGGCGACCACGCTTTTTCAGTCCGCAATTTTGCCGAGCGGAAAAGCTGCGCTTTTCCGAAGCATTTAAATAAAAGACCTGGCGGCTGCGCCGCCTACCTCCAACCGATCTATAAATGATCGGCGGCGCGGCCGCATTAGAATTCAAAAGAACCGTGTCGGAAAAGCAGAGTTTTTCCGCTCGGCGAGTAAGAGGCCAAATTATTGATACGCATTGTATGTTGATCGCTGCATACAATACGTATAGCTTTGATCCCAATGCTCAACCGGGCCCTGATCGAGGACTTCGGCAAAAGGATCAGACAACTCCGTACCGAAAGAAACCTCTCCCAAGAAAAACTCGCCGAACTCACCGGCTTCCACCGCACCTACATCGGCATGGTCGAACGCGGCGAGCGGAATATTTCGCTGTCGAATATCGCTGTGTTTGCCGCGACGTTCGAGATCTCAGTTTCGGAGCTATTCAACTTTGACGGAAAGCGAGGTGGACGCTAATGCCGGACCAGTCGTTCACGATCACTCGCAAGAATAATGCGACCGAAAAGGAAGGGATTCAATATATGGAATCTCTGAATCAGGGGTTTTTCTTCGTCAACAAGGATGAGCGAAAACGAATCCTTGAACTCCTTGACCAGCCGAAGAACTTTTCTCGGTCATTCGATATGGTTCTTGTTCCGCGACTGGCCGGAGCGCAGCTTTCACTCAAAGCAATTGAAACTCACATTGAGGAAGTCACGCTTATCGAACTCAAGTGCACCCGCGCGTTTCTTCCGAACAACCCCAGAGGCTTCTTTTTCGGCGCAACGCAGAATGAATTTGATTTCGGCGAACGCCTAGACGAGAAGTTCCGATTTTGTTTCGTCTGTCTTAATCCCGAATCGCCTTCGTATGCGCTTTTGTCAGTGCCAGAACTTGAGAAGGTTATTCGGACGAGAAGAATTCAATACCAAATAAATCTTTGAAGCGAAGCCGCATCGCGGCTTGATGATTGTAGCCGTGGGTTTGAACCCACGGAAGAAGAGCCAATTAGAATATGCGTCTGTCGCGTCAGCGACGGTTGAAATCCGATGGCAAATACGTTCTCACAAATCTACCTACATTTTGTTTTCAGCACGAAATGCCGCGAGCCATTTATCAATCAGGAAATTGAGGACAGGGTTTGGGCATATCTAGGCGGTATAGCCAGGGCTCACAAATTCACGGCAATTCAAGTCGGCGGAATGGAAGATCATGCACATGTCCTCACTGGTTCGCCAACGACATTGTCGCCGAGTGAGATCGCAAGGTATCTGAAGGGTGATTCTTCAAAATGGATACATGAGGAGTTCCCCCACCTAAATGAGTTCGCCTGGCAAGACGGGTATGGAGTGTTCTCGGTTTCGAAATCTGCTTTGGCGGAGGTCGTTGAGTACATTAAGAATCAACGTGAACATCATCGAAGCCGTTCCTTTGAGGATGAATACCGGGCCATATTGGAGAAACACGCAATCGACTTTGACGAACTTTATCTTCTCGGGTGATCTCAATCGTCGCTGACGCGACGGGATGTATTCCATCCGCGTTCCGTGGGTTGAAACCCACGGCTACAGTCAGTTTGCCGCTACGCGGCATCCGGCCCACTTCTCATCGATATTAAGTGACCTGACTTTATAAAGGCGTCTCTGAAATTCAACGAGATTCATTGTTCCGGCCATAGTTCTAGAGGTTCCCATTTTGACCAGACGGACGCCGTGTCTGAATCTTCGAGAACATCGTCCTCGGTAAGGCCGTCCCAATCGTCATCATCGCCGTAGCCCTGGGAGCGGATGTCGAGGAGGCCAGGGGCGTCGCCGGCGTAGCCGTCGAGGAAGAGCAATGCGACTTCGCCGCGTGTTAGCGGGATGCCACCGCCCGTCCCGGTTCGAGGGCGTTTGAGGATTGTCCGGACGACGTCAGAGTGAGGCGCGGGTTCGCTTTTTCTTTTCGCCTTTGAAAAGCTGCGGTCGAGAACAAGGTAGTTGATATGAGGAACGTGTATTGTTTCCGCGATGACGCGATAGGTTTTGTCGTCGACGCGTTCATATGTGGCCGCGATGCCATTTCGCATTAATGTTCTGACTTCATTACGAGCTCTGTAATCTGGTTTCCGTGAGGCCAACAATTCTTCAAAAGTAGCCATCGGAACGAGCTTCTCAAACACTTCCCGTTTCATCGCTTAATACCCTACCGAAAGATATTCGGATATTCCAAAATCGACTATTTTAGCAAGCATCCGCGCGCGGCGGCGAAGTTCCTTGCGTTTGCGCTCGTCGCGGACGATGTTGTTCGCGAACTTGGTTTGCCAGAAGGTGGTGTTGGTCTTTGGGATCGTGTAGTTGCACTTTGGGCAGCGGTGCCAGTAGCAGCCGTTGACGAAGATCGCGAGCTTTTTCGAAACGAAAGAGATGTCCGGGCGGACCGACGCCGCGAGGCGGAGAGAACCACCCCGTCGCCCCGAAGCGGGCGACACCCCTCCTTCGTAAGGAGGGGAGCCTTGGGGGAGTTTCACTCTGTAATGGAGCCGATAGCCGCGGGCTCCGGCTTGGTAGAGGGCTTGGCGGAGGAGGAGTTCGGGCTTGGTGTTTTTTGCGCGGTTGGCGCTCATTACGCGGGAGACCGCCTCGCTTTTTGGCACCGGTGAGCGTTTGTCGCGGACGTACATGCTCACAGTTTAGCAAGCGGAAGAACCCGGTCGCTACGGCTCGCGGTTCTGACCAAGAGGCACACTCCCGCGCGGCCCGCGTTTCCGCCTTTGACACAGGCGTGTTTGTGGCATGCTGCGTTCGTCCGCCTATCGACATAATGTGCGGCGGAAAGCAGAAGAACCCGGTCGCTATCGCTCGCGGTTCTGACAAGAGGCACGCTTGCTATCCACCACCCCGACCGCCCGAAGCGGCGGCCACCCCTCCTTAGACGAGGAGGGGAGATTGTTTCTGCATTGACACATTTGTTCCATATCGGTGGACCGCTTGACCGTTTCCGCCGCGGCGAATAGGCTAGATTTGCTGATGTTAGCCGGGCGCGCGTATTGGCGTTCGGGGCAGCAAACCAAAGATGTCGATCTCAGAGATAAAAGACGCTGTTCCCGAAGGTTTTGACGGCCCGATCGCGTTGCCGCAAACTGACGAGCAGGCGAAGGAGTGGCAGGAAGCGAATCGTTACTGGTGGGAGAACCACCCGATGCGGTACGACTTTAGCGAATCGGTCGAGGTACAGGAATTTTCGCGCGAATTTTACACGGAGATCGACCGCAGATTTTTTCGCGACGCGGCGGCGTATTTGCCTTACAAGGAGATACCGTTCGACGGGTTGATCGACTTCGGATCGCTGGCTGAAAAGGATGTGCTGGAGATCGGCGTCGGGATGGGCAGCCACGCGCAGCTGCTCGCGCCAAGGTCGAAGACGTTTACCGGGATCGATCTGACGTCATACGCGATCGAAAGTACCTCCGCGAGAATGAATGTGTTTGGGCTCGAACGGCCGGGCGTCAAGGTTGTGCGGATGGACGCGGAGAAGCTCGAGTTTGATGATAATTCATTCGACTTTATATGGAGCTGGGGCGTGATCCATCATTCGTCGAACACCCGGCAGATACTGCGTGAGATGCATCGCGTGCTCAGGCCCGGCGGTACGGCCACGACGATGGTCTATCACCGAAACTTTTGGAACTACTACGTTTACTCGGGATTCTTCGGCGGCATTGTGAAGCGGCATCTGTTCAGGACCGGTTCGCTTCACAAGGTGCGGCAAACGGAGATCGACGGTGCGCTGGCGAGGTTCTATACCGTGCCGGAATGGCGATCGATGGTGTCGGAATTTTTTACGGTAAAGGACGTGCGGATCATGGGAAGCAAGACCGAATTGATACCGCTGCCATCGGGAAAGCTTAAAGATCTGATGCTTTCGGCCACTCCCGACGCCGCCGGCAGGCTGTTTACGAATAGCTGCCGCTTGGGGACGTTTCTTGTCTCGACGTTTGTTAAATAGCCAGCAGCTTTTCGATCGCCGCAAAAACTTTCCCGGTCGAAACGCTGAGTATACATCGCGGCTCGCCGAAAACTTTGCACTCGTAGCCGGGGCACGGCTGGCAGGAAAATTCCTCGAAAACTATCTCGTTCGGGACGTCGTTAGTTGGGGCCCACGGGCGCCAGTGGTCGCGGTTCGATGAACCGAATATGACGACCGACGGTGTTTCGACGGCCGCGGCGATATGTGCGATGCCCGAATCGTTGCCGACAAAGAGATCGGAGCGCGACGCAAGCGCGATCATCTGCGGCAAACTCAAATCCGAAAATCCATGAAACGACGACTTCGTTGAGTTCGCAATATCGTCAATTATACTCTTCTCACCCGGGGCTGTGACGGCAACGGGATACAGCCCTTTGGACTCGATGAATTCCACGACGCGTGCGAAGTTCTGCGGCGACCATTGCTTCGTTGCGAATGCGGCCGCCGGATGGATCAAAGCGATCCTTTTTTTGTCGACGCCGTAACCGTGGAGGAGCGCTTCAATCTCCTCGGCCATTCGTGGAGTAACCGTCAAACGGCTGGCCGGGCGATCTTCTACAGGAACGCCGGCGAAACCGAGCAGTGCAAGCTGCTGCTCGGCTGAGTGGGTTTTCGGTTTCTTCCAGAAATCAGCGGCCGATGAGTAGAGATGGCTGTAAAGCCGCGAGTACTGATATTCAGCCCAGCCCACGCGATGCCTTGCCCTGCTTGCGGCGGTAAAGAATGTGCTGGTCGTGCCGCCGTGCAGGTTGAAGGCGACGTCATACCCTTCGCGGCGGAGGTTTCTCATCACCTGAAACCGCGAAAGACTGCCGGTGCCGGCGGTGATCACATTGTCGATGCCTTGAAAACTTTCCAGCAGAGGGGCAACCCAATCCTCCAGGAGGATGTCGATCTGAGCGTGAGGCAGGAATCGTCTAAGGGCGGTCAGCGAAGGCGTCGCGAGCACCGTATCGCCGATGGAGCGAAGTTTGACGACCAGGACCTTTTCCACGGCGGTCCAGTCGATACCGGCGTCGCTGGGTTTGTCGGCCACTATTTCTCAACCGTCGCCTCGTCCACGAGCATTACCGGGATCTCGTCGCGGATCGGATAGGCCAGCGAGCATTCCTCATTAACGCATTTGAGTTTCGTCTGCTCTTTGTTTATCTCAACCTTCGATCTGCATTTGGGGCAGCGAAGGATCTCAAGTAGTTCGGGGCTGATTGCCATGATTTTCTCCAACTTCGTATCTTATTATGATTTCGTTCCCAAATGAAAAGGACAGGGCCCGAACAACGCCTGTCCTTCAAGATCTGCTGGTGAGAAAATTCTATTCCGCGGCGGCTTCGGCCTTAGTCCCGCATTCCGGACAGAACTTCGCACCGGCGGATAGTTCAGCCTGGCAGTTGGTACACTTGGCCTTCTCCTGCGAGGATCCGCATTCAGAGCAGAACTTCGCCCCTTCGCGCAAGTTTGCGCCGCATTTTACGCAGGGCACCTGAGCGACCTCCATCTTGCCGCCGCAATCGGCGCAGAATTTTGCACCGACGGCGTTTTGCTTGCCGCACGCGGGACATGCCGCGGTCGCGGGCGAAGCACCAGCCGGCGTACCTGCAGCATTTGCCTGCGGCCCGGCGCCGAAAGCGTTTGCCATTTGTCCGCCGACCGCGAAACCGGCCCCGAGGCCTGCACCCAGGCCCGCGCCGCCGCCTTCGTTCTGCGCCGCATCGCGAAGTGCGTCCGCCGCCTGAAACTGCATATATTTCTGAGCATCGCCAAGCGCTCCCATCGAAGCTCGCTTGTCCATCGCGGCTTCGACCTCCGGCGGAAGGCTGATGTTCTCAACGTAAAATTTCGTCACCTCAAGGCCATAGCCCTTAAAGTCAGCATTGATCATTCCGCGGATCTGTTCGCCGAGTTCCTTGTACTGCGCCGCAAGGTCCAGCGCCGGGATCTTCAATTCGCCCAGCGAGTCGGAAAACTCGGTCACAATGGCTCGTTTCAACTGACCGTCGATGTCCTCGGTCTGAAAGTGTGCGTTTGTCCCCGCGACCTGCTTGATAAATTCGCCCGGATCAGCAACACGCAATGAATAAGCACCGAAAGCACGAAGGCGAACGATGCCGAAATCCTGGTCGCGGAGCATTATCGGGTTCGACGTACCCCACTTCATATCCGTAAACTGTTTGGTATTAACGAAATAGACCTCGGATTTGATCGGAGAATTGAAACCGTGCTTCCAGGCACCGAGCTTCGAAAGGATCGGTGTGTTGCCGCCCTCGACCGTATAGCGGCCGGGCGTAAACACATCGGCTACCTGGCCTTCAAAAACGAAAACCGCCGTCTGTGACTCGCGGACGATCAATTGCGCGCCGTTCTTGATCTCCTGCTGATAAACCGGAAAGCGATAAAGCAGCGTGTCCTGTGTATTGTCGAGCCATTCGATGACCTCGATGAACTGGTTTAACGCCGCCTCTTTGACCTTGTCGATAATGCTCATTATTAACTCTCCTTGGCTCTGTTCTTAACGATAAAATATGACACAAAGTTCGCTGTTTTCAAAGATACGGCAGCCCGGACAGGCCGGGGAGGGCCACAATGATCGAAATGCGTTTCAGATGGATGACGTGTCAGCCGGCCTCAGCTTGGGCAGGTGTGTCGGCTTCCGTTACGGCGTTGTAGGTCTTCAAAAGGACCAGATGGAGCGTAACTCCGGCGGCGATCAAGGCGAGCAGCAAAGTCGGCCAAAATCGTGCGTTGATCAGCCAGATGCTCAAACCTATGGACGCCCAAAGTGTCAGGATGGTAGATATCTTCTGCCTGCGGGTGATGCCTTTGCCGGAACGGTAATTGCGGATATATGCGCCGCACAACCGATTATTGAGAAGCCAGTTGTGGAACCTTTCCGAACTTCGCGAGTAGCAGTATGCCGCCAGGAGAAGAAAAACCGTCGTCGGCATCAGAGGCAGGAACATACCCAAGACTCCCAGCCCTACGCAGACCGTGCCCGCAAAAATCAAGATCGCTTTCCGAATGTCCATTCTCTTGTCTGAGTATATCAGGGATTCCGTCCTTGTGTGCAAGGCACGGCACGGGGCAATTGGAGAACGGATCGGCGGATGTGCAATACTGGATCACCAAGCAGGAGGATGCACGTTTTGAGCAAGACACGCATTTTGGGAATTTCGGGAAGCCTTCGAATAGGTTCTTATAATACGGCCGCGCTTGAGGCGGCAGCGGAGTTGGCGCCGGAAGATGCGGAGATCGAGATCTACTCGATCAGCGGCTTTCCGGAATTCGTCCAGGGGCACGACGACAACCCGCCGGAAAAGGTGATCGAGTTCAAGCGAAAGATCCGCGAGGCCGATGCCATTCTGATATCGTCGCCGGAATACAACTATTCGGTCCCCGGCGTTCTGAAGAATGCCATTGATTGGGCTTCCCGGCCTTATGGCGACAGTGCGTGGGACGGCAAACCGGCAGCGATCATGGGGGCCTCGCCGGGCGCAGTCGGAACCGCACGGATGCAGTATCACCTTAGGCAGATAATGGTATTTCTAAATATGTTCCCGCTGAACCGCCCCGAAGTGATGATCGCAAACTGCTCGAAGAAATTCGACGAGCAGGGAAAGTTGACGGATGAGAAAACGAGTGAGTTCATCAAGAAACTTGTGGTCAGCTTGGTGGAACACACCAAACTTTTGAATGGCTAGGGATCGTCAGGCGAGCTTTGCAAGGATCCTTTTGATTTGCTTCAGGTGACGTCCTTCATGGGCACCGTAGAGCGCCAGCCACTCGACGGCGGTCATGTCGCCGAGATATGGGTGAGGGAACTTATTCGCGCTCGAATCATATTTTTCAAACATGGGCCGCAGGTCAAGGAGCGATTTTCGAGAGCCTTCAAGCGCTTCCACGGATTCGGCGATCGACCTCGCGCCGGTCGGCTGGACGATCTCGGGGGCCTCCAGCCTGACGTCAGCAATAGCTTCTGCCCTGTCCGCAAACGCGCTGATATCTATTCGGCCGTCCGAAAGCTCGCCGCTCTCTTCTGCCTTGGAAAGAAGCTTGGCGCAAATGCGCGACATTCCATGGCCGACCATTGAAACGTGTTCGGCAACCTGAGCGATCGACCATTTTTCATCGTCAGGACGGGCCGTGGCCTGCTCTGCGGTCAAGGCCGCGAGCGTAACATTGAGCCTGGCCCGAACGCGGTCATTGGTTTCGTATATCTCCGAGATCGTTTGATATCGCATACACCCTCGCTATTGTCCGGCAGCCGATGGCTGCGGGGTCAGGATCAGCCTATGCCAGCGCGCAAAGCTCATCACGCTGTCCGCGTCGTTCTTCATACGCTTGACGAAAGCGGTCTGGAAATAAAGCTGGTCCTCGGTCGGCCATTTGAGCATAACGATCGGGTTGAAGGAGACCAGCGTATTCGGGTCGGGGAGCGCTCCCGGCGGAAGTGCGGCGGCGTTAGTATTCGCGTTCCCGTTGGCATTCGAGTTCGCGGCAGCGTTGGTGTTTGTGTTAACAGGATCGACACTTAACTGGCTCGCTTGTTCGCGGTCATATGCCTGCGACGAGAGGAGCAGGTCGTTGCGCAGCGGGATCGCGGCCTGCGTCGGGGCATCGCCCCCTGCATCATAAATGCGGACCTGATCGTTAAAGGCACACGCGATCTTGGCGGAATCCGGTGACCACACTGGCTGTGCGGCGGTCAGCCCGTCATCGAGCCGCCGTTCGCGGCCATTCTTTTCGATCACTCGCGGACGTCCGAGTGGAACGAAATGTTCCTTCGCCTGTTCCGCCCTTGCCTCAAGCACCTGCCATTCCCGCCCGGTAGCGGCGATCGAGGCAAGCATCGAACTATCCGGCGACCAAACAAAGTAGAAATAGATCAGCCCTTCGCTCTGGGTCAGAGGCTTTACGCCGTCGCCCTCAGCGTTGCACGTATATATCTGTTCAGTGCGAAACGTGAGCACGTTGTCGGGCGCGGCGGGCGTTGGCTGTGCGGGAGGGAGTTCGGCGTTGGCGTTCGCTTCGGGATCGGCCGGTGTCGTGTTCGTATTGGCGTCCGCTTCGGCCGTGGGGGTTGCCGTCGGAACAGGTGTCCGTGCTTCGTCGGTCGGGGCCGGCGTTGCCATTGGGTCGGCCAGGCCGCGCGTTTTCGCCATAAATGCGACAGTCGAGGAATCCGGCGACCATACGATAGTGTCTGGAAAACGTACGGCCATCGCATCGGACGAGATCTTTTTCAGGAGCCGACCGTCGGAGGAATACATATCCAGCCGGAACTCACCCATTCGGTCCAATGGAAGGTGATATGCCGCGACAACTCGTTTTCCATCAGGGGAAGTGAAGGTTTTATCAAGCAGTTCTAACAACCGGTTGTTGTCGAAGTCAGCCTGAACGGCTGCGTTGCGTTCGTCCGAAACGGCGGGTTTGTTCTCGGTTGGCGGCGGGACGTCGGCCTCATAGCGATAGTTCAGCCGGACGGCCGGGACCTCTTTCAGCGCCGTCGGGCCGGTTTCCGCGGGGTTGACGGGCGCACCGGTACAACTCGCGAGCAGCAAGGCCGCAAGCGCTAAGCATGACAGTTTTGAAAGTATCGTACGCTCCATTTACAGTTCGGTGTTCATGTAGCCCTGATACAACCTGGCCTGGGCCGCGTTTGGGTTCTCAACGGGAGCGATGCTGTAATCCTTACGCATATTGGCGCCCAGCGTAAATGGTACTTCGCGCAGCTTATCGAAGCGGAAAATGGTTAGGCGAACCTTGTCATTCGGCTTTTTCTCGGAAAGATACGTCTGCAAGAGCGACTGCGTTGCCCGGTAGCCATCAATCGCGACGATCTGGTCGCCGGTATTCAGCCCTTGTTCGTAGGCCGGCGTGTTTGCCGCGACGGAACGGATCACGAGCCGCCCGTCCTGCTCGGAAAGATCGGCCCCGATGTACGCATGCGAGCGGTTCGGCTCGGTCACGCTGACCGTCAGCCCAATGCCGCTGAGGATCGCATTGTAGTCGATCTCTGCCTCGCCGCGAACGTACTTTGAAAAGAATTCCTCAAGGCTTTTGCCGGCCGCCATTTCGGCCGCCTTCTGAAGATCCGCGGGCGAGTAGTTGCGGCCTTTCTTATAGAATTCGTTGTAAAGATGCCTCATCACGTCATCAAGCGATCTCGTCCCGTCCGAGGCCGTGCGGATGGTTATGTCGAGCATCATACTGACGATATCGCCCTTGTCGTAATAGGAGATCTGGTTATTAACGGAGTTCTCATCCTGGCGGTAGTACTTGATCCAGGCGTCCATGCTCGCTTCTTCAAGGCTTGTCTCGAACCTTCCGGGGCGTGCCTGGAGCTGTTCGATCGCCGAGGCCTTGCTCGACAGAAATTCATGGTCGGAGATCAATCCGGCACGTCGAAGCAGAAGACCTTCGAAATACGAGGTCATTCCTTCGGCAACCCAGAGGAGCTTCGTGTAATTCTCGTTCTCATAATCAAAGGGCCCGAGAGCGTCGGGGCGAATCCGCTTGACGTTCCAGAGATGAAAATACTCGTGCGCGACCAGGTTCAGGAAACCCTTGTATCGCCCCTCGGGCTTGAAGCCGAACCGGTTCCATTGGAGGGCGGTCGAGTTCAAATGTTCGAGGCCGCCGCCGCCGCGAAGGTTGACGATAAAGGTGTAATCATCGAACGGGAATTCGCCAAAGATCTTATAGCCTTCCTCGGCGATCTTCGTGATGTCCTTTGCCATCTTCGGCAGGTCGAAATTGCCCTCGCCGGTGATCACGATGCGGTGCGGCTTGCCCTTAACATTGAACGTGATCTCCGCAAAATCGCTCACCTCGAAGGGCGAGTCGTACAGAATATCGAAATTCTCCGCGTGGAACGTGTTCGGTTGCCCGGCGACTTTTGGCAGGCCGGTCGCGATCTTCCAATTTCCGTAAGGCCGCACCGTGACAGTTGACGGCGCCGCCAGGTATCCCGCCGGGAACATAAGCGTGGCTCCGTTGTTCCAGAATGCGTGTTCGTCGTTTAGCTCGTTCGTTCGGACGGTCAATTCGTTCGAGTAAACCTCATACGACACGACGACTTCGTTCGCCCCATTAGCATCGATCCGCCAGGTGTTCTTGTTTATCTTGCTCCAGTCGAGCGGCGCAGTTGCCGACCTTGCCGAGAAATCCTGCACATGCCGGGCATATTCGCGGATAAGATAGCTGCCGGGCGTCCACACCGGCATTTTCAGCTCGATGGCCTGCTGGGCGGATGGCCATTTCAGGCGCATTTCTACCTCGAGCAGGTGCGTAGACGGCTTTGACATCGAAACAGTGTAGGCGATCTGCGGCGCGGCCGGTTGTGTTCGAGCGGTTCTTGGGCTCGTTTCGCGCGGCGGCCGGGGCTGGGCCGGGGTTTCCTGATACATAGATAAAAGCGTTGCGGCGGTCAGCAATAGATACGCCGATAGGTTGAAGATCTTATACATTCTTTCTAAACAAACTCCGTCCGGGTGATGAGGTTTCGCTCGCCTTATCTTACTATATACGAACCGATTATCGGGAAGGCAGAACCGGCGGCTTTAGCACCCGGTCTGGCCGTCACCCTGGTTTTCCCGATAACCTGTGGGAATTTTTCCCCCGGGACCGCCGCCCGTTTCGGCTCGCAGACGATCGATGAATACAAACGTGGGATCAAAGGGAGATGAGAAATTTTTCACGGTGCCGCTGCTCGTGATCTTTGTGATCGTTTTCATAGACCTCGTCGGTTTTGGGATGATAATCCCGATACTTCCTTTCTATGCGATGCACGAGCCGTTTTTGGCGACGCCGTTCGAGATCGGGCTGATAACATCCATCTATTCGTGGATGCAGTTCTTCTTTTCGCCGTTGCTGGGAATCCTTTCGGACCGGTTCGGAAGAAGGCCCATATTGTTCATAAGCCTGCTCGGCTCGGCGGTTGGCTACGTAATTATCGGCCTTGCGGCGACTATCGCGGTGGTCTTCATCGGCCGGATGGTGAGCGGGATAACCGGGGCAAATATCTCGGCGGCCCAGGCATACATCGCGGACGTGACCTCGAAAGAGGACCGGGCAAAGGGAATGGCCCTTTTCGGGGCCGCTTTCGGACTCGGCTTCATCCTGGGACCCGCGATCGCTGGAGTATTGAGCAAGTTCAGCATCCAACTGCCGTTTTACATCGCCGCCGTACTTTCGCTGACGAGCGCCGCGGCCGTTTATTTCCTCCTGCCTGAATCTCTGAAACCGGGAGCAAAAGCTGAAGAGAAGCGCGGGCTGTTCGCCGCCGTAGGCCTTTTGCGGGAACGCTCGTTTGCTTTTGTCAACGCGATCTACTTTCTCCTGCTCACGGCGTTCTCGATAATGACCTATGCCTTTGTACTGTACGCGGCCTTCCGGTTCGGATACGATGCCGAGCAGATCGGCTACTTGTTCTTTTTCGTCGGCGTGATCTCGGTGGTTGGGCAGGGAGTAGTGTTCGCACCCCTCGTGCGGGCGTTCGGCGAAACGCCCCTGGCATCTGCCGGGTGCCTGATGATGGCGGTGAGCCTGTTCCTCATACCGCTGATCGGCCCAGTGTCCGGCGGGCTGGCGGCACTGCTCGGTGTTTGTGTGCTTTTGTCACTCGGGAATGCACTTGCGTCGCCGTCGCTGACGGGCCTTGCTTCGAAGGTTTCTCATGAAGACAAACAGGGAAGCTCGCTCGGCGTTCTCCAGTCCGGTGCAAGCCTCGCGCGTGCGATCGGCCCGATCATCGGCGGGATTTTATTGAATAACGCGATCAACCAAATAGACGATCAGACAATCTACCGCACCTTTTGGGCGGCTTCGGCGATAATGGTTGTCACTTTTTTCGTTGCGATCTACTTTGCGGGAACGTTTGAAAAAGCGTCACGTCCGGAGCCATCATGAAACGAGCCGCATCAAGCGAACCGGTCCGCGAGAAACTTTGTGAACTTTACACTTTCATCGAAGGCATCTCCTAAAAAGTTGCTTCGTCCGCCTCCTGTGATCCACGTCTCAATTCCCTGTTTTTGGCATAACATCGCCGCCTCTAGCTTCGAGCTCATGCCGCCGGTTCCCAAGCCTGAATCGCGCTCCTGAACGAGCTGTCGAGCTTCTTCAATATTTCTGACTTCGGGGATCAACTGGGCGTCCGGGTGGAGGTGCGGGTTCTTGTCGAAGAGGCCGTCAATGTCGCTGACAAGGACCAGCAGGTCGGCGCGGATCAGGACGGCGACGAGGGCTGATAGGTGATCATTGTCGCCAAGGATTATTTCTTCGACGGCGGTTGTGTCGTTCTCGTTGATGATCGGAAGGTAATTGTATTTGATCAGCTCGGTGATGGTGTTGAGCGTATTCTGCCGCGAGGTTTCGTTCTCGAAATCGCGATAGGTCATCAGGCACTGTGCGGTTTGGATGCCGAGGTCGCCAAGGACCTCATTATACGTACGCATCAGCAGCGGCTGCCCGATAGCGGCCATGGCCTGTTTCGATTCGATGGGCTTGCCGGCATCCTTGATGTTGATGTACTGCTTCGCGGCCGCGATCGCACCGCTCGAGACGAGTACGATATCGTAATCATCCCTAAGGCTGAGTATCTGCCGGCCGATATCCTCGATCTTTCCGCGCGAAATCAATCGCGTGCCGTTTGTAAGCGTCGAGGTGCCTATTTTTAGAACGAGTTTCTTTTTCATACAAGCTCAGAACGGGAGCTCTGCGACTGGGGGTTTGTGACTACCTGCGACAGGAAGCCCAGTCGCTACCGCTCGCGGTTCTGACATGGCCATCGCCGTAGACGAACCATTTGTTTGTCAGCAGATGCTCGACACCAAGCGGCCCCCGGAAATGGAGTTTCTGGGTCGAGATGGCGATCTCGGCTCCTAATCCGAACTCGCCTCCGTCCGTGAACCGGGTTGAGGCATTGTGGTAAACGGCGGCACAATCCACTTCCTGCAAGAACCTCTCGGCCGTCGCGGTATTCGCAGTGACGATCGCGGCGGAGTGGCCTCCGGAATACTTGTTGATGCGGGCGATGGCGTCGTCAATGCCCTCCACCACGCCGATCACCATCTTCGCGGACAGAAACTCCTCGTACCAAACCGCCTCGTCATCGATCGGGCTTAATGAAGCGTCGGAGGCACATGCAGATGGGTCGCCAAAGACATCGATCCCAATTTCGCGCAGAGTGCCGGACAGCTTCCGAATCCGCGATTCGACATCGGGAAGATCTCTATCAAAAAGAACCTTATCGAGAGCATTGCATACGCTTAGCCGCGATTTACCATCGATGGCGATGTTCAAGGCCATGTCGAAATCGGCCTCTTCGTCGATGTAAAGAAAATTATTCCCGCGTCCGCTGACCAGCACGGGAGCTTTTGAATTCTTCACCGCAAAATCGATCAAAGTCTCGCCGCCGCGCGGTATGACAAGATCGAATTTCTCCGTTTCACCCGCAATCAGCTCCTGGGTCTCATCCCGAGAGATGTCCAAATAGCGCACAAATCCCGGATCGATCCCATTCTCATCTAATGCCCGACGCCAAAGATCGGCGAGCACAAGGTTTGTGCCGCGAGCTTCTTTGCCGCCCTTGAGCAAGATGCGGTTTCCTGCTTTAAGCGCGATTATCGCGGCCTCGATACAGACGTCGGGACGAGCTTCAAAAATTATAAGGATCGTGCCGAACGGGACTCGCCTATTCTCTACTCGCAACCCGTCGGGGCGTGTGTGCGTCGAAATAATTGCCCCAACCGAGGACGGCAGTTCGATCACGTTTTCGACCGAGGCGATCATCTTGTCGATCTTTGTGTCGTCGACCTTAAGGCGGTCATAGATGACAATATCGTCCTGCGGGCAGCGGCTCAGGTCGGCGCGGTTCGCGTCGAGGATTGCCGAACGGCCTTCGTCCAGCAGTCGAGCAAGCCTTGCCAACACGCAGTTGATCAAGCGTTCATTCGTCGCGGCCGCGGGTTTTGGGTTATTATCAAGAGCCATCATTTCGTAACGGGATATTATAGACGTTTGTGCCGCATTTGCTCTTATGAAACCTCTTATTTTTTTGTTGGTCGTGCTCTCCGCGGTCACGGCCGCGACGGCTCAGAAGAAGACAATTCTACTTGTTCGCCATGCCGAAAAAGTTGACGAGAGCCGGGACCCGGAACTTTCGGCCGCAGGGAAAGAAAGGGCCGAAAGGCTTGTAAAAGCGATCGGCAGGTTTCGGCCGGGGGCTTTCTATTCGACAAACTACAAACGCACTCGCGCCACGCTTGCCCCTTTGGCGGCAAAACGAAAGAAAAGGATCGAGACCTATGACGCCCGTCAGCCGCAGGCATTGATCGACGAGATAATGAAAAGCAAAACAAAGCGCTTTGTCATATCGGGCCATTCGAACACGATCCCGGGGCTTGTGAATTTGATCACCAAGAAGGAACTTTTTAAGAACCTTGAAGACTCGGAATTTTCAGTCATCTGGCTGATAAAGCTTAAGGACGGGAAGCTAAGGCGGCTTGAGCTGCTTGACTATTGATCGGGTAAAAAGAGGCCAACTTGCGGTACGCGTTGAGCAAGCGAGACAAAACAGGTAAAATCCCTGTTAAACATAAATGCGTAATTATGAGCAGGGGGAGATTCGATGAAGACGAAGATCTATTGTCTTTCGGTAATAACGCTCGGTGTCCTGGTTGGCGGGAGTAATGGCCTCGCGCAGAGCGATGCTTCGGGCGGCGGGAACGGAGTTTCGGTTGTTGAGCCGAAGCCCAAACCCAAGAACACTGCCAGGCCAAAGCCCAAGAGTTCGCGGAGAAGTAACCCGAAACCGCCCGCGACGGCAAAAAAGAAGCAGACGGCTCCGACGCGAGCAACTCCCGAGGCCGCCGCGAAAGATGCAGCGTATTACTTCGACTACGCGCTGTACACCTGCGGCGAGGATGCACTCGACTGCAGGCTGGAAAATTTCTCCAGATCGATAAGCCTCGCACCGGAGAATCCGGCACCTTACTTTAATCGCGGACTCATCTACTACCGCAAGAGATTCTACAACTCGGCCATCGAGGACTACACGAAAGTGATCGAGCTAGATGAGAAAAACGCGGCGGCCTACAACAATCGCGCATGGACGCTCTGCGAAATGGGCGAGTACGAACGGGCGTTGTCCGACGCGAACAGATCGCTCGAGTTAAGGCCAAACTCTCCGGACGCCTTGGACACGCGCGGGAACGCTTATCTTGGCAAAGGAGATCTCAAACTTGCTTTGGACGATTTTAACCGCGCGATCAAACTTGCGCCTACAAACCCCGAAATGTATAAAAGCCGCGCCAAGCTATATCGAAGAAAGGGTAGGATCGCCTTAGCCGAGGCCGACGAAAGGAAGGTTGAGGAATTAGGCGGTGAATTGCAGTAGCCCGTCCCTGAACGACCCGAAGAATGCTCTACCAAACCTTTGCACCACCGCCGCTCCTGGCACCTTACGTTCGATTCTTCTGGGTGCTTGAGGCGGATGTCGTGCCGGGCTCGGAGTTTGTCCACCGCGCGCTTGCGGATGGGTGCGTTGAGATGGTTTTCCACTACCGTGCCCGGTTTGACGAAGTGACGGAGGACGGCTTGCGTGAATTCTCGCCGCTTTCCAGCATTCAGGGGCAATCTGCGAAGTTTCACCGGTTTTCCGGCAGATCGAGTTTCGGTATTTTCGGTGCCTACCTTTTCCCGTTCGCAATTCCCCGCTTGTTCTCGCTGCCGGCTTACGACTTTACGAACGCCGCGCACGACCTTGAATCATCCTTGGGCATAGAAGGCAAACTTCTGGAAGAACAGATGATCACGGCCGAAAACAATGAGCGCCGCGTCGAGATAATAAGCCGCTATTTTACCGAAAGACTGGCCAGGGCGAATCGAAGCTTTTCGGAGGTGCACAACTCGGTTCGTTCGATCATCGCGGCAAAAGGAGATGTGAACATCGTCGGGCTGGCGCGTGAACATCGCCTTTCGACACGCCAGTTTGAGCGACGGTTCAAGGAGATGGCCGGGCTGTCTCCGAAATTGTACTCCCGCATCATCCGGTTCCAGGCCGCTACCCAGCACCGGCTCGAAGGCAACCGCGACCTGACCGACATCGCCTACGCGTGCGGCTACTACGATCAATCCCATTTCATCAACGACTTTCGCGAATTCTCCGGCTACACACCAAAGGAATATTTCTGGAACGAAGCCGAGGGAACTCAATACATGGACGGCGAACGGATGTCGCATTTTTCCAATTAGCGATTCTCTATCCCGGTGTAGAATGCTCTTCGTTGACTTCAATTGCGTTTTTCGACTTTGCGGGAAACCGATCGGAATCTCCCGCAAGGACGCAGAGACGCAAAGAAGAAGAACTAAGACGGATGGAAGACGAACTGGTTAAACAGGAACTTTTGAAGCTGGGCTCTGAATGGGCCGACGCCATGGTGGCGAACGATGCAGAACGTATCGGCAGCTACATGGCGGAAGAATGGGTCATTGTTTCGGAGAGAGGCCTTGCCGGCAAGGAGCATTTTCTCGAGTTCGTCCGCAGCGGCCAGCTGACGCACAGTTCGTTCGAGATGATCGGCGATGCACGGATAGAGGTCTATGGCGAAACGGCCGTGCTGACGTGCCGTGTGGTAAACACTGCCCATTTCGGTGGGCAAAGGTTCGACGCCGACGAATGGACATCGGATGTATTTGTGAAACGCGACGGCCGTTGGCTTTGCGTGCTCAGCCATATAACACCGGTGATGAAAAGCGAGGATCAATAATGAAAATACCGAATGGCCACCAGGCCGTAATGCCCTACCTGATGATGGAAGACGCCGCGGGTTTTATCGAGTTCATAAAGAGTGTCTTTGACGCGGAAATGACGCAAGAGGGCATGCGCGACGGCATTGTCGGACACTGCGAAGCTCAGATCAGCGGCGGCACGATAATGTTCTCGCAGAGCCGCGACCAGTGGAACCCCGCAACCGCGAACATGTTCGTCTATGTCCCCGATGCGGACGAGACGTATCGCAAGGCACTGGCGGCGGGAGCGGCGAACGTGATGGAAATGGCCGACCAGGACTATGGCCGCAGCGGCGGTTTCACGGACCCGTTCGGAAATGTTTGGTGGGTCACGTCCGTGATCGAAGATTAGGAGGAGATCAAAATGAGCGCAGCAGAACAACAACAACAAAGAGCGATACCCGAACACTACTCACCCGTTATGCCTTATATCGTCCTGCCCGACGATGCCGACGGCTTTGTAACATTCATCAAGGCAGTATTCGACGCTAAAGAGCAGCTCCGCGTAGATCACGAAGACGGCTCACTTATGCACGCCGAATATTCGATCAACGGCGGCACGATCATGTTCGGCCAATCGGGCGGTGAATGGAAGCCGTTCCCATGCGGGATGTATCTGGTCGTCAAAGATGTCGACGGGCTCTATGCAAAGGGCATTGCCGCAGGGTCAACGGGTAATCAGGAACCGGGCGACCGCGGCTACGGTCGGGCTGCTGGATTCATCGATAAGTGGGGCAACCAATGGTGGCTGAACGATCCCGGGTCCCGCGGCGATTAGGACAGGTGTTTCTCAGGGGCGACCCGGAGCTGAAGCCCGCGTTCGCCCCACGCCATGATCGCGTCGTGGTTCCACTTGAAGAACGGCCGTGCTACCGGTGCAAGAACTTTCATCCACGCTTTGTTGGTAATGACCTTCCAGTCGTAGCGGACCTGAACACCTTCGCCGTGCGGGAAGAATTGCCAAAGCCCCGTCCCCTCAAGTTCGCCGAAAGCCCGTATCTCGATCATGCGATGCTTTTCGATACGGATAACTTCCGAATCGAACTCCAGCCTGTAGGGCAGCCTGCTTTTCCAAGTCGAACGATGACAGGCACCAAATCCGTCGTCGTCACCGGCCTTTAGCTCGGTGACTTGCTCGACGCCGGGCCACCACTCGGGCCATTCGCAAGTTTCCTTTATCGCGTCCCACACAGGTTCGATCGGGCTATCGATATGCCAGATCGTAGCGAATTCATAGCTGCCCATCGGCAAACAAGCTAAAACGAAAAGGTGCGAAACGCAAGCCGCTTCGCACCATTTTCAGAAAGTACCGAACTTCGTCATTTCTTTGGCGTCGACTTGGCAAAATATCCCTGGCGGTGAGTAAGCTTTACCTTTTGCCGGGCCAACTCCGGGTTGATCAACTGAATGTCGATCTTTCGGTATGTGCCGTCCTTGTCCGCGTTTGTCGGTTCGTATGCGATAAGATACTGGGAGCGCATCTCTTCCTGGATCTGTTTGAATGCTTCGCGCAGCTGGCGTTCATCGCGGGGAAAATATGCCCGGCCGCCGGTCCTTTCGGAAACTTTGTTCAGGATCCCCTTGTTGACGCCGCCGTAAAAATCGTCGCCAACCCCGATGGCATAGATCACCGCCTCGGCCTTGAGTGCGGCGTCCACCGCCTCCTCGAGCTTTTTCTGCCCGGAAGTGTTCTCGCCATCGGAAAGAAGGATGATCGCCCGCCGCGTCTTTTCCGGGGCCGGGCCGAGTACGTCGGCCGAGGTGACCCAGATCGCATCCCAGATCGCGGTCGAACCAGAAATGGACTGGTTGCGGCCTGAGATCGGCGGTGTGCCTGGAGCGACGACGCCGCCCCCGATGTAACCTGAGGGAGGCACAAACTCAACCCGGTCAACCGCACGCCTTAGCCGCGTAAGATTACTCGTCATCCCCTGTTCAAGCGTCGATTCGCCAGTAAAAGAAACAACCGCAACCTCATCCTTGGCCGGCCGAATGACCTCCTCAAGAAACGCGATCGCCGCAGCCTTCTCCTGGGGCAGCGTTCGCTGTTGCGAGATGCTCGTATCGATCAGGATGGCCAGGCTAAGCGGGAGATCGACCTGTTTCGAGAACGCCGTGACTTCCTGGGGCTGGCCGTTCTCCAGAACGCGAACATCCTCCGGCTTGAGGGTCAGCAAAAGGCGATTGTCCGGGTCCTGCGCGGTAAACAGCACGTTCACAGCCTCGGTTTCGACCCTGATGATGCCCTCTACTTCCTCTATCGTGGGTGACGGAGTAGGTTTGACCGGGGCGGGGGCCGGCTGTACTTGTGCTCCTGCCCGTCCGGAAACCAAAAGCGCTGCGAAGGCCATCAACAGGACGGCGCCAAAGATAAAACTGTTACGTAAATTTAGCATCGCAATAACTCGCACGCCTGCAGCCTATTTCAGGCTGTCCCTGATCGCTCGGTAGCTCGATTTGGTACGGATCTTGTAGCGATCCGCCTTTTCTTTATCCGTAAACCTGACCTCGATCTTGCGCGAGCGGCCGTCATAATTCTGATTGTCCGGCCGGTAAGTGAGGATGTATTGCCCCTTGAGTTCTTCGGAGATCTTTTTGAACGCTCTTTCAAGCTCAAGCATATCGCCGGTAAAGAACGCCTCGCCGCCGGTTTGTTCACACAATTGGGTCAGATACTTGTCGCCCTTGTCCTTGACGGTTCCGGCGTCAACGCCCGGGACGGTCCCCAGAAAGCCGGCCTTGGTTGAAATTCCGAAGATCGTGGTTTCGGTACGCTGCGCGATATCGATCGCGTCATTCAGGTCGGCACGGCTGAACGTATCATCGCCGTCGGTGATCAGCACAATAACGCGCCGGCCGGGAACGTTTCGCAGCTTTTCGTCGGCAAACATCCAGACGGCATCGTACAGAGCCGTCTGCGAGCCGGTTTTCTTTACACCGTCGACCGCCTTATCAAGTACATCGGTCTTGTCCGTAAAGTCGGTCAGCAGGTTGATCTGGTGGTCGAAGGTCATAAAGGCGGCCTTGTCCTTTCTCAATTGCAGGACCGTGTAGAGAAAATTCTTTGCGGCCTCTTTCGAAAATCCAAGCTTTGCCGCCGTCGATGGCGACGTATCCATCAGAACACCGACGAAAACCGGTGGATTCTTCTTATCGGTGGTAAAGGAGGTGATATCTTGCGGCACCCCATCTTCGAGCACCTGAAAGTCGGCCTGAGTAAGCCCAGGGACAAGTTCCTTCTTGTACAGCACGGTTACCGGAAGTCGTACCTCGAAGGTTTTGATCTGCCCCTCAACTGCCGGTGTCGGTGTCGGTGTTTGGGCCGCCGCTAAGCCTGCCAGGGCCGTCAATATGGTAAAAATTAGAACAATTCGAGTAATTGAATTCATAGGGAAGCGCAACTTTCTCATTAGAATCCCCGCCGGACTCAATTGGTTTCGATGCATCGGGTGCCCGGCTTGTTGCCCCATTCGAGCAACTGGGAAGTATATCAACAAGGCGTCCGATCTGCTAAATCAAGCCGTCAGACGGATCGGGACGGCCGCAATGTGCCAAACGAGTTCGCTAATTTGGGGTTTTCGGACGGGTCGGATTTGCTGGATAATGGGTCTACTATCTCAGGCCGCGAAAAAATGTGATGCAGATCGACAAAAATATCTTCCGTGAATATGACATCCGCGGCATCGTCGGGCCGCAGTTGAATGACGCTGTCGTGTCGTTACTGGGCAGGGCGATCGGAACTTTTTTTGTCAGGAACAAGGCACGCCGGATCGCCATCGGATTTGACGCGCGCTCGAGTTCGCCCGGATTTTGCCGGCTGTTGACCGACGAGTTCACGAAGTTCGGCTGCGATGTCACGCTCATCGGCCAGGTTCCGACACCGGTGCTATATCACACCGTTTTCACAAGAGACTTCGACGGCGGTGTGATGATCACCGGCTCGCACAACCCGCCCGACCACAACGGTTTCAAGATCCTGCTGGGCAAGTCCGCATTGTTCGGCTCGCAGATACAAGAAATAAAAAAGATCGCCCAGGCAGAAACACGACCGGTAGGGAGTGTGTCTCATAATGATCAAGCCGCCCACGAGTCGATCAATGTCCTCGACGACTATTGCCGAGACATCGTCTCAAAGATCGAAATGGGCCCGCGCCGTCTCAATGCCGTAATCGACGCGGGCAACGGCATGGGTGGGGTAACGGCCGTTCCCGTCTATGAACACCTCGGCGTCGAACTCGTCAAACTATTCATCGAGCCCGATTCGAATTTTCCCAATCACCACCCCGACCCGACGGTGACCGAAAACCTGCAAGACACGATCCGCGCCGTCCGCGAATCGGGCGCCGATCTGGGCATCGCATTCGACGGCGACGCAGACCGCATCGGCGTGGTGGACGAAACCGGCCGAATAATCTGGGGAGACGAGCTGATGGTCCTGTTCTCGCGCGCGATCCTCGCGATGCGGCCCGGCGCAACGATAATTGCCGAAGTAAAATGCTCGCAGACGCTATTCGACGACATCGAAAAACACGGCGGCAACGCCATAATGTGGAAAGCCGGCCATTCGCTGATAAAAGCCAAAATGAAGGAAACTGACGCCGCGCTCGCAGGCGAAATGAGCGGCCATATCTTCTTCGCCGACCGCTTCTACGGCTTCGACGACGCTTGCTACGCCGGGGCCCGCCTGCTCGAAATTCTCTCGCACATGGACAAGAAACTCTCCGAACTCCTCGCCGACCTGCCCAAAACCTTCTCCACCCCCGAACTCCGCGTCGATTGCCCCGACGATCTAAAATTCGACATCGTCGCCCAAATCGCCGACCACTTTGCCGCAACCTACAAAGTAATAACCACCGACGGCGCCCGCATCCTCTTCGACCACGGCTGGGGCCTCGTCCGCGCCTCGAATACCCAGGCGATTTTAGTTTTACGCTTTGAAGCCGACTCCGAGGAGCAACTGCAAACGATTCGCCAAACGGTCGAAGCGAAGGTCATGGAATTCATCGCGGCGGACTGATACCTGATCGATCTAAATCTAAATATTACTGAACAACTCGCCCTGTCCAGATTCGTCCAGCTTCCATTGATCGTTCCCGGTTTTGACTGCGATGGTTTCGAGAACGTTTAAGATCGTCTGCTTTTCAGGGGTCTTGCCGTTCTTCAATAAGGGCATTATTTCGAGGTAAATGTCGTCGATGTGAGGGTATTTACCTTCGCGCGCCAAGCGGCGCATCATTGAGACAATGTAGTATTTTATCCGCACCTCGACCGGAATGTTGGCCTTAAACTTTTTCTCTTTTCTCAGATTGTATTTCTGCGTTTCCTTGTCGAAGTCGAAGTTGCTGGCGAGAATCGTCTTCCTGGTCTGGCTCACAGATTGCTCAACGTGGACGCTGTTAAGGCCGTAAACTCCGACCTCGGAATTTTTACAACAGTGCTTCCGCCGCCCTGCATGTTCATCCCGCCGCCCTGCGGAATCCACGAAGCAAATTGTGCCAATGTATCAAAGGTAATAAACCACCAGTTTACAAGTTCTCGATCATCCGTATTATTTATTTCGCGGACGAAAAACAATGAATGAAGATTTCCTTTCTTTGCGGCGTAGAAGGCTAACTTTACAAACGGCCCCACGTCGAGTCCAAAGTAAGCACCAAGCTTGTTGTCGCTTGCAACGGTCTTTTCCTTGATCTCAATTGGATAGGTATATTGCTGTCCCCAAATAATTCCATCTATATCAGACATCTCGGTCATAAAGTCGCTCTGAAGCGTTACGCGAAGATGCTCTTTTGTAAATTCCTCAGGCACCGACCCGATAGGAATGATTCTCGAATTGGTGTCGTATCTTAGAAAATTGTAGCTTCGAACTCGTCGGCTAAAGTTATTGATAGTTGTTAGAAGTGGCGTATATGGGGCAGGGTTAGGAATGCCGAGTTGAGTAGTTTCCCAAGTGACACTGCTAACATCGTTCGCTACAGCTACGGAAGGAACACAATGATAGCTATGGACACCGATTTGATGCATAGTCGAACAAATTGTGTGCAATGCCATCGGCGGTGCATTCCTTACTCTTCCGACTTCATAGTCAATTCCGGGTTGAATAGTCTCTGGGAAAACTACGACCGTATGGTGTCCGAATACTCCAGGCCCAACATTTCGGAGAATCCAACCGCCTTGCGATATTCGCCCTCCGAACCCCATTTGAACGAGTGTTCTCCGAAGATCAATTTCAGCAAGCATGCCGTATATCTTATTCTGATTGATGCTGATTATGCTCCTCGAAAGAAATTGCATCATCGAGTTAAGATCCAGTTGCGGCATTTGCATTCTCCTGTATTGTCCGAATCAAACTGCCACCAACCGCTTCTATTAACGGTACCACAACCGAGTTGCCAAACTGTCGATAGGCTTGGTTATCGGAAACAGGAATCTCAAATGAGTCAGGGAATCCTTGCAATCTTGCGCACTCACGAGGAGTAAGTCTTCTAGGATTCTTATCGTGTTGGGGAATCAGAATCTCCGCCCCGTCCTTGTAGTATCTTGCGCTCAAGGTTCGCGAGATTCCGTCTAGGTCGGTCAGGCCAAACCCAAAGCCATTTCCTTTAGCCCTATGTTTGGCTGCGTAGTCTTGAAGATATTTCCAGAGATGATCGGTCAACGTGTATTTCGGTTCGGGCGTTTCTTCGAGAATGTTGGCTATCCGATGTTTCGCGTCTGGCAATGTCGGAAAAGCAAATTGTTCCCAACCCGCGAAGACGTCATATCGAAACCCGACAATCACAATTCTTTCTCGATGCTGCGGAACGAAATGCCTACCGTCAAGCACCTTTGCGTGGATTGAATACCCCAGTTCGTCGAGGGTTTGGGCAATTACCCTAAAAGTTTTGCCTTTGTCATGTGAAAGAAGATTCTTAACATTCTCAAGCATGAATGCTTTAGGTTTCTTTCCTTTCAAAATTCGTGCAATGTCGAAAAATAGCGTTCCCTGTGTTTCATCAAGGAAGCCATGCTGTTTCCCTAAGGCCGTTTTCTTAGTCACTCCGGCAATGGAAAAGGGCTGACAAGGAAAACCTCCGACTAGAATGTCGTGGTCAGGAATTTCTTTCTCATCAATCGTGGTGATGTCACCAAAAGGCACTTCACCAAAATTTCGTTCGTAGGTGAGTTTCGCAAATGAATTCCATTCAGAAGAAAAAACACATCTTCCACCAAGGTTCTGATACGCCATTCTTATACCGCCGATTCCGGCGAATAGATCGATAAACCTAAAGGATGGCTTGGTGGGCGGCG
The DNA here is from genome assembly GCA_050250045.1 of Pyrinomonadaceae bacterium. Lineage (GTDB taxonomy): Bacteria > Acidobacteriota > Blastocatellia > Pyrinomonadales > Pyrinomonadaceae > OLB17. The sequence continues at coordinate 60,731 of JBFWPK010000006.1, forward strand.
GGAAGGGAACATCCCATTCGATCGGTAAATAATCTTCAATTGGTTTCGCTTCAAGTCCCTTCGCGTTAGTCCACCTGTTCAAGAACTCGACGGCAGCGGGGCGAAAGCACTCCGCGGCTCCGTTGCTATGACACTGAAAAAAATGCGTAAGATTTGCTAAGCCGCTGTCGGTGTTTCGATCAACGGTTATTTCCAACGTTTTCCTTAGCTGTGAATAGCGATTGAGCATGATTAGTTTGACGAATAGTTGTTTCTATTATCTGGATGCAATCGGTTAGGTTCTGCCTAACCTCATCGGTCCAAAATCTTAGAACTGTCCAGCCAATTTCTTTTAATTGCTTATTGACGACGATGTCTCTGTCTATATTACCCTCAATCTTCTTCCACCAGAAATTTCGACGCGTTTTGATTATGAATTTGCTGGTTTCCCAGTCTTTTCCGTGGAAGAACTCGCTGTCAACAAATATAGCGAGTTTGTGTCGTTTGAACGTAAGATCAGGCCGTCCGAAAACCTTTTTGTCGTTCTTGCGGTAGCGATGTCCACGTGCCCAAAGGGCTTTTGCTAAAGCAACCTCCATTTTAGTATTGGTGCTTCGAATGGCCTTCATGTTGCGGGAGCGTTGTTCTGTTGTGTGAACATCCATATTCGTTGAAGTGAAGAATCATTTTCCGGAAAATAGTAGCACAGGCAAATCAGCGGCGTAGCCGCAGCAAGTTATCAGGACGCGTGCCGGAAAAGCCGAGCTTTTCCGCAAATCGACGGGCAAAGCCCGAAAACCTTATTCAAATCTGTCTTCGGGGTCGGGCTCAACTGTTGGAACTTTGCTCAAAGCCTTTAGGAATTTTTCTCTATCGCCGCGTTCCGCGCGCCTTTTAACAAGTTCGAAGGCAGTCCAATACGTGTCAACTTCAGCGTGAGCGATAACCTTCTCATCTATTTCCTTCTCGGATCGGCGCTTTTTCATAAGTTTAACTTTCATTCACCTTCAACACCGCCAAAAATGCTTCCTGCGGGATCTCGACGCGGCCTACTTTTTTCATGCGGCGTTTGCCTTCTTTTTGTTTTTCGAGAAGTTTTCGTTTGCGGCTGATGTCGCCTCCGTAGCATTTGGCGATGACGTTTTTGCCCATGGCTTTGACGGTTTCGCGGGCGATGACTTTGTTGCCGATGGCGGCCTGGATGGGAACTTCGAAGAGTTGGCGGGGAATGAGTTCCTTCATTTTGGCGGTGAGAAGGCGGCCTTTGGCGGCGGCCGTGTCGCTGTGCATGATGAGCGAGAGGGCATCGACCGGCTCGCCGGAGACGAGGATGTCGAGCTTGACGAGTTTCGATTCCTGATAGCCGGAGAGATGATAATCGAGCGAGGCGTAGCCGCGTGAGACTGATTTCAGGCGGTCGTAAAAATCGAGCACGATCTCGTTCAGCGGCAGCTCGTAAACGAGCATCACGCGGTCTTTGGTCACGTACTCGAACTTTCGCTGCACGCCGCGTTTTTCATCGAGCAGCGGCAGGATCCCGCCGAGGAATGAATCGTTTGTCAGGATGGTCGCTTCGATGTAAGGCTCCTCGATTTTCTGGATGCGGCCGGGATCGGGCATCTGCGAGGGCGAGTCGATCTCGTGAACGACACCGTCAGTTGTCGTGACTCGGTAACGCACGCCGGGAGCGGTGGTGATCAGATCGAGATTGAACTCGCGCTCGAGCCGCTCCTGAATGATCTCCATGTGGAGCAGTCCGAGGAATCCGCAGCGGAAACCAAAGCCTAGTGCGGTCGAGCTTTCCGGCTCATAAAAGAACGAAGCGTCGTTCAGCCGCAGCTTGTCCATCGCGTCACGGAGGTCTTCGTACTGGGCGGAGTCGGTCGGATACAGTCCGGCGAATACCATCGGCTTCACTTCCTGAAAACCGGGCAGAGCTTCCTTTGCGGGATTCTGCGCTCCCGTTATTGTGTCTCCGATCTGCACATCCGCGACGGTTTTGATCGAGGCGGTCAAAAACCCAACTTCACCCGGCCCGAGCTCGGCTATCGGCGTCGCTTTCGGACGGTTGACTCCGATAGTTTCGACCAGATACTCGCGGCCGGTGTTGAAGAAACGGATCTTCGTGCCTTTCTTGAGAGTCCCGTCGATGACGCGGAAAAGAACTATCACGCCTCGATAACTGTCGTACCAGCTATCAAAGATCAGGGCCTTCAGCGGAGCGTCCGCATCGCCCTTTGGCGGAGGGATGTCCTTGACTATCTCTTCCAGAATGTCCTCGACTCCCACGCCGGTCTTAGCCGAGGCCAGCACGGTGTGCGTCGTATCAAGCCCGATGATCGTTTCGATCTGTTCCTTGATCCGCTCCGGTTCGGCCGAGGGAAGATCGATCTTGTTTAAGACCGGAACAAGCTCAAGATCGTTCTCGATCGCAAGATAAGTATTCGCCAGCGTCTGGGCCTCGACGCCCTGCGAAGCATCCACCACCAGCAAAGCTCCTTCACACGCGGACAATGAGCGGGAGACTTCGTAAGTGAAGTCCACGTGTCCCGGTGTGTCAATGAGGTTTAGAACGTACTGTTTCCCGTCCTTTGCCTTGTAATCCAGCCGAACGGCGTGTGCTTTGATCGTAATGCCTCGCTCTCGTTCGAGGTCCATGTCGTCGAGCAATTGGTCCTCCATCTCGCGATCGGACACCGCGCCGGTCAACTGGAGAATGCGGTCGGCCAGCGTAGATTTACCATGGTCGATGTGGGCAATTATCGAGAAATTTCTGATGCTGTCAGGGTTCATACGTCCAAACGGAACCGAAACCTAAAGAATAGCAAAATCCCCGACCCTCCGCACGAATTTCAGTCCCCTGGCACGATAAAGGGTAGTGTCCTGAAATTGTGGTGTTGGGATCTGCCACTGGCATTTTGAATTGCCGCTAGCTAGTTGGGATGATCCTTCGGTTGACCGGCTCCGTAGGAGCCAGTTGTCTATAGAGCAAAGACGAAGTTCTTTTGGTCCAAGCTCCGTTAGGAGCGGCATAAGCCTTATAGATACAGGAGATGCCGCTCCTGCGGACGATCACGGTCATTCGCACGATCATGGACACGACCACTCACATTCCCACGGAGGATTCACGCACACACACGACGGCCACACGCATTCTCACCTGCCGCCGGAGAGCATATCCTGGAAGAGCCTTCTTGCCCTGGGTATTTCCGGCGGACTGTTGCCATGCCCGTCGGCGCTTGTTTTGATGCTGTCGGCGATCTATGCGAACCGCGTCGGATACGGGCTGGTCCTGACCATCGCCTTCAGCCTCGGCCTCGCGGCTACACTGACGGCGGTCGGGCTGTTGTTCCTGTATGCCGGAAAGGCCTTGGGCGGCTCCAGGCTTGGCGAGAGCCGGCTTGTAAAATCGCTGCCCGCGTTCAGCTCCTTTTTGATCGCATGCATCGGGGCAATAATGTGCTATAACTCTTTTGCATAAATGAACGAAGTTTTCGCATTAACAACCGCGACGACTGCCGCCGTGCTGTTTTATGGCTTCGTACTCGGCCTGAAGCACGCGACCGAGGCCGACCATCTTGCCGCGGTCACGACAATAGTTACCGAACGCGCCAACCTCTGGACTTCGGCCCTGGTCGGCGGCCTGTGGGGCGTCGGGCATACTATCTCGCTGCTGGCGGCGGGCATACTGGTGCTTGTCCTTAATTACGAGATCAGCGAGCGAACCGAGCGCATACTTGAGTTCGGCGTCGGCCTTATGCTCGTTTTTCTGGGCCTAAACGTCATTCGCAAATTGCTTTCGGGCGGCCATCTGCATTTTCACCCACACGAACACGGCACGCACGCTCATTCACATCCGCACCTCCACGAGCATGATGACGACCACGCGCATTCCCACGATCACGGCGACGCTCACGCCCATGATGAAACGCCCACGCATCACGGCATGCGGCTGAGCCCGCGGGCATTGCTGATCGGCATGATCCACGGCCTTGCCGGAAGCGCCGCGCTTATGCTGCTGATAATCCCGACGATTGATTCACGAGCAGTCGGACTGCTCTACATTGTTATCTTTGGCATCGGCTCGATCGGCGGGATGATGCTGATGAGCCTTCTGGTCGGGCTGCCTTTCCGCTTTACCGATCTCAAATTCCACCGCTTTAACCATATTCTCCAGGCGGTTGCGGGACTGATAAGCATCTCGCTCGGCCTCTGGATCGTATACGAGAAAGGCTTTGCCGAAGGCCTGATCGGCTAGTCGCGGGCCTGACTTGCGATTGCGCAAAGAAATTTTCGCGGACTTGTTGTATAATTGCCGAACAGAAGAATTTTAGGCCCGGCTTCGGTTGCGGCAGAGAGGAGATCTATATGGGAAGGGAATATTACGAAAGGGAAGAGGCTAATGTTACGACGAAATTGACCTATCTGCTTATCGGCGGCGGGATCGGGGCGGTGATCGCATTGCTTTTTGCACCAAAATCGGGAACTGAGCTGCGCGGCGATATTGCCGACGCGACGCGGAAGGGCCTGGAAAAAGGCCGCGAAACGGCAACCCAGCTTCAGGAGAAGGCGGGCGAGTATTACGAGGTTTCGCGCGAAAAGGCCAGCGAACTGTATCAGACCGGGCGCGAAAAGGCCGGTGAGTTGACCGAAAAGGCCCGGAGCGCGGCGGCACAGTCGGTAAATCCTTTCACGGCGGCGGTTGAAGCCGGCAAGGAAGCCTATGTTGCCGAAAAACGTAAAACTGAATCCAAGTCCATCAGCGAAGGACGGCCAAGCTATCCGGTCGACGGAGGCGAAGAGAAAAGCTAACCTATGAATCCAGGCGATCCGCAGTTTTGGACGATGATCTTCACGATCGTTATCGCGATCTGCTTTATTGTTATGGCGGTCGCTATGGTAGCGGTTGCCTTGACCGTAAAACGCGTGACGGCAACCGTCCGCCGCGTGGAGGAACGCGTTGAGCCGCTGATCGACAAGCTGAACATGATAAGCGTTCAGGGCAAAGAGATCTCGGCCGGGCTGACTGAAGTTACGGCCAATCTCGGTACGGCGACGCGGCACTTGGCCGAATCGACGGAGCTGATCAAGGAAGAGGTCGCGGACCTTCGCCGAATCGTCAGTTCAACCGCGGTCACCGCTCGCGACAAGGTAGAACTCGTCAGCCGCACGATCGATCGGACGCAGATGCAGGTCACGAACACGACCGATTTTGTCCAGGCAAAGATCGTCGAACCGGCCCGCGAGATCGCGGCGATAATGGCCGGCGTAAGAAAGGGCCTCGAGGTCTTGTTTGCACCCGCTCCAAAACAGATCGACCGCGTTTACGTCGAAGAGGAGATGTTTATCGGCTGACCCGCAAGGGATGACGCATACGCCGCAAAAGCGTCAATGGTATGAATGAGCAGCCAAATGACATCGCGGTCTGGGAAAATATTGAGGCGGAAAGAAGCGCCGGCGAAGCGAAAAAATACTCGCTGAATGAGTTGAAGATTTCGGATTCGATCATCCAGCGATACATAGATCCCGCGAACACGACTCCCTTTCCGCTCGAATACGTATATCATCTGCTCGGCGATGTTCGCGGCAAACTCGTACTGGATTACGGGTGCGGAGCCGGCGAGAATAGTGTACTGATCGCCAGTCATGGCGGAAAGCCGATCGGGGTCGATATTTCCGCCGATCTGATTCAGTTGGCCCAAAGGCGACGTTGCACGGCTTTGAGGACTATGAATTCAAGGTTGGTTCCGCTCACGAATTGCCGCTGGAAGATGAATCAGTCGATGTTGTCTGCGGGGTCGCGATCCTACATCATCTGGACCTAAACCTTGCATCTAAAGAGGTTTTCCGAGTATTGAAAAGGGGGGGCGAGCAATTTTCTCGGAACCGGTCAGAAACTCCAGGCTGGTCTGGGCAATCCGGGGAATGATCCCCTACACTCAGCCAGATCTTTCGCCTTATGAACGCCCGTTAACAGATGCGGAGCTTAAGGAATTCGCCAAACCTTTTTCAGAGTACGAAAGCCGCTCATTTTCACTTCCGTTCGTCAACCTGATCGAAGTAACTGGCATTTCCAAAAGGCTTCTTCGTTCCTCCATAGAGATCGACGCAAAATTGTTAAAACTAGTGCCCGCGCTCGGGTACTACGCGTCGGTTAGAGTGTTTCAGGTCATTAAGTGATCGGGCACAAAAGGCGTCTGCCTTGTTGCCTGAATGCGGAGAGGCGGCCGGTTCGGTCGCCTCTCTTTTGAAATGCCAGCGCGATCTTGACTAATTGTCGGTCGGCCTTTCGGTGGTTGCCGGCGTGCTGGGCGTTCTTTCCTTTCGCCGCTCATGCATTTGCTGGCGGCGCTCCTCGCGTCGCTTCTGCATCTCGGCCTTGCGGGTTTCGAGCTGCTGCCGCTGTTCCGGCGTTAGGATCCCGAGGATCTGCTCGTGAGCCAATTTTCTGCCGGCGCGTACCTGGTCGCGGAGTGTCGCGGCGCGTGCCTTCTGCTCCTCGGTCATCGTCCCGGAGCGTCGAGCTTCGTGGAGCGCTTTCATCTCCTCCATCGCTGCGGGGTCCAGCCGGACACCTTCGTGGATCTGCTTGACCTGGGCCTTTTGCTCCTCGGTCAGTTCGATGCCCCTCAGGCCTCGCATTCCCCGCGACTTGCCGCCGTGACGGCCGAAATGACGGTCGAATCCCTTACGATGCTGCTTCTCGGCCTTTGGAGCGGCTTCCGTCGCCGGCGGTGGTGTATCCTGGGCGGACGCGATCACTGCACCCGAGCCGACCACCATGGCCGCAGCGAAAATGGAAATGAATCTATGCTTTAATGACATTTTCATACCTCTGATTTTTTTGAACTATTTGAAGCCTGAGCTTTCGTATCTTTTGACGTTGAAAGACCGTCGTTGGTCGTAGAAATTCGTGCCCAAAACTGTAAAGAAATGTAAAATTGGAAGGCCTGGTTTGCCATCGATGACGGATAGCGGGTTTAACTTTTTGTCGCCTTCGGGCTAAAATACGCATTTTGGGTTCGAACACCGGGGCCAATCGCACATAAAGGATGAGATTTATTTCCGAGATCAATTCGCCCGCCGACCTGCGACAGCTGAAGGTCGAAGACCTGCAGGAGGTCGCCGACGAGATCAGGGCGTTCATAATCGAGACATGCTCGCGTATTGGCGGCCACACCGGAGCCAGCCTGGGCGCCGTCGAACTGGCGGTGGCGATGCATTACGTTTTCGACACGCCGGACGACCGGCTGGTTTGGGACGTCGGGCATCAGGCCTACGCACACAAGATCTTGACCGGCCGCCGCGATGAGATGCATACGATCAAACAGCCCGGCGGACTAAGCGGCTTTCTCCGACGCGATGAATCGGAATACGACACATTTGGTGCCGGCCATGCCTCGACGTCATTGTCGGCGGCCTTGGGAATGGCCGTCGCCCGAGATCTCAAAGACGAAGATTTCCATGTTTGCGCCTTGATCGGTGATTCCTCGCTTGCGGGCGGAATGGCAATGGAGGCCATCAATCAGGCTGGACATCTGAAATCGCGGCTGATCGTGCTGCTAAACGACAACGAAATGTCGATCGCACCGGCCGTCGGGGCGTTGAGCAGATACCTGAACCGCATCAAGGAAGCCCAAAGCTATCAGCACCTGAAGGAAGAGATCGGCGACGCCCTCGGGAGCGTACCGGGCATTGGCGGCTCACTCAGGCGAGCGGCGAAATCGTTCAAGGATGCGATCGCGGCCGCGGTCCTGCCGGGTGCGTTGGTGAACGAACTCGGTTTCAAGTATATCGGTTACGTTGACGGGCATAACGTCCCGATGCTCGTTGCCGCTCTTGAGGAGGCGAAAAAGGTCGATGATGGGCCGGTAATTGTCCACGCTCTGACGACAAAAGGAAAAGGCTTCCCAAATCCCGAAAAGAATTACTACGCATACCACGCGACAGGCCCGTTCGACCCCAAGACCGGTCTTCCTTACAAATCGAGCAAGGCCGCCGCACCAACCTACACGCACGTCTTCGGCGAAACGATGTGCCAGCTGATGGCGGAGGATGCAAAGATCGTTGCCCTGACCGCCGCGATGCCTGACGGAACCGGCGTGGACAAGGTGCTCGAGAGATATCCCGATCGCGCATTTGATGTCGGTATTGCCGAACAGCATGCGGTCACATTCTGCGCCGGCATGGCATGCGAGGGACTGAAGCCGGTCGCGGCGATCTACTCGACATTCCTCCAACGCGGGTTCGATCAGGTGATCCATGACGTTTGCCTGCAAAACCTCAATGTGACTTTCGCAATGGATCGCGCCGGCATTGTAGGTGCCGATGGCCCGACGCATCACGGGCTTCTCGACATCGCCTATTTCCGCGGCTATCCGAACATTATCCTGATGGCCCCGAAGGACGAGGCCGAAATGCGCGATATGCTTCTGACCGCGATCGAGCATCCCGGCCCAGCGGCCCTAAGGTATCCGCGAGGAAGCGGGATCGGGGCGGACATATCCGGAAAGCCGAAAACGATCGAGATCGGCAAGGGTGAAGTACTTCGGGACGGTCGTGACGCGGCGATAATTGCCTACGGGACTATGGCCCAGCCGGCCCTCGAAGCGGCGGCAAAGCTCGAACAGCTTGGTATTCAGGCAACTGTCGTTAATGCCCGGTTCGTCAAACCGCTCGATGAGGAACTTCTCGTAAGGCTCGCCACGGAGCATCAATTGATCGTCACCGTGGAAGAGGCATACCTCGCCGGCGGGTTTGGCTCGGCCGTGATGGAACTGTTGGAAGAAAAAGGTTTGCTTGAAGGTACAACTGTTGTCCGAATGGGAGTTCCTGACGAGATCGTCACCCATGGCGACCCGAAAGCTCTTCTGGCACAATATGGCCTTGACGCCGACGGGATATGTGAAAGGGTCAGTACCTGGTTGGAAGATGCCGCGACGACCAGTGTGGCCAATAAGCGTTTGAGAGCGGTTAAATGAGTGAAGCTGAATCGCTTGCTCGTTTGATGTCTAAATCACCGAAAATGAAAAAAGAACCAACGAAAAGCAGCGGGCTTCCGCTTATTATTATGGGGGCCGTTCTGCTGGCCGCCGTGCTGGGAGGATACTATCTTTACAGCTCTTCAAGAGGTGCGGGAAACACGAACACCAACCGTGCGGCATCGAACACGGGCACAAATCGCCCGGTAAATCCCGCAACGGCCCCGCTCGGAGCTGTCCCGCCGCATATGATGGGCTCGCCGACCGCCTCAGTTACAGTCGAGGAGTTTGCCGATTTCCAGTGTCCGGCGTGCGCCTCCGTCCACCCCGTGATGAAGGATATCGCGTCAACATATGGCGGCCGCATCCGATTCATCTTTCGAAATTTCCCGCTCGCGATCCCGCAGCACGACAAGGCATATGAGGCTGCCGTGGCGGTTGAGGCCGTTGGAATGCAGGACCGAAACAAGTTCTGGGCGATGCAGAATCTGCTCTTCGAGAACCAGCAGACATGGTCGGCGAACCCGAATTACCGACAGATCTGGGAAGGATACGCACAGCAGATCGGGGTCGATGTAGAACGGTTTAAGGCTGACATGGCGGGCGGGGCGGCCAAGGAGCGAGTCGATGCTGATATGCAGCGAGGCCGCGGGCTGAGCATAGATTCAACTCCGACAGTTCTGGTGAACGGAAAGAACATACCGCTGCAGTCGATCACCGAGGCCAATCTCAGGCAGGTTATCGATGCCGAAATACAGAACGCGGTCAAAACACAGCCGGTATCGAACACGGCCCCGTCGGCAAACTCGAACTCGGGCAAATAATCGCGATGGCTGACGAACCGATCGAACAGGCTGGCCCGACGACGGCAACGCTGCCGATCATTGCATCGCTAGTGGCCCTCGTTGGGCTGGCCGATTCGATCTATCTTGCCGTTCAGCACTTTACGGCCGCACCGGTTCCATGCAGCATCATCTCGGGTTGCGAAACCGTGTTGACCAGCTCATATGCCGAGATCATGGGCATACCACTTGCCGCGTTCGGCGCCGTTGCCTATTTTGCTGCCTTCGCGCTCGCGCTGCTTGCGAGTTTCGGAAACCGAAACGCCTGGTTTCTGTTTGGGCTCGCGTCCATTGCGATGGGCGGGTTCACCCTCTGGCTTTTATACCTTCAGGCCTTTGTCATCGGTGCATTCTGTCAGTTCTGCCTTATTTCCGCGGCGACGTCGCTCACGCTCTTGCTGCTTGCACTATTCTCGAAATTCTGGCGGGAATTGCGGGCGCGTTGAAGAGGAGTGAGGACGGCCCGACCACCTATCCTGTCCCGATTCCGGCAGCCATGAAACCAAAAACGTAAACCCGTCGAAAGCAAACATGGCAGCGTTAGGAACCGGCCACACAGCGGCACATGGGTACTTGGAAAACAGAAGAAAGTACGGTAGTTTAACGCCAGGAGCGGACCATTCAGGAATAAGTGGCCGAGGGTATCCTTTACAAAATAGCGTCCGGCGAGAGAACCGCCGTCGAAGAATGCCTGGCTCGATACGGCGGGCTGGTCTGGTCTCTGGCCCGACGGATGCTCCGCAATTCCGATGATGCCGAGGACGCCGTCCAGGAAATATTTCTCGATGTATGGAAGAACGCAGCAAAATTTGATCCGTCGCAGGCGTCCGAAACCACTTTTATCGCGATGATCGCCCGGCGACGGCTAATTGACCGCATCCGCTTCTCCTCACGCCGCATCTCGGCCGACGCCCTGGATGAGGTAATGATCGAACCTGTTGACCGAGCCGATAAACAAATGCAGACATCGCTTGAGGCCAGCGACGCTGCCAGAGCAATGAACTCTCTCCGTCCGGAACAGCGTCAGGTGCTGCAGCTTTCGATCGTTCAGGGCCTGTCGCATCAGGAGATCGCGGACAAGACAGGAATGCCGCTCGGCACGGTAAAGACGCACGCTCGACGAGGCATTTTGCAGGCCCGCGAGTTTTTAGGCCTGGGTGGAATAGATTCTTCGAAGGAGGTGCACGCATGAGCGATCAGGAAAAAGAGAACGTGCTTGACCTCCTGTACGATAGGTACGCGTTTGGTTTGAGCGAAGAAGAGGCAGCCGAACTTGAACGGCTTGGGTACGATCCGTCAGAAGCCGAGTCGATCGAGAGAACGATCGCCGTTTTGGGGTTGACCGGCCTCGATCCCGAGGCCCGGATGCCCGACTCGCTTCGTTCAAAACTGACATTGGACGCGGATAAATTCTTCGGCTCAAAACCCGCCGATGACGCGGCCGTTCCCCAACGTCAGATCGTCCTCGACGGCGGTTCGGCACGTCCGTGGTTCGGTTGGCTCGGCTGGGCCGCTGCAGCGGCCGCGTGTATTGCGCTAGCGGTTACGTTGTTAGTGCCGCGGACGGGCGACGTGGTTGTTGTTCCGCCGACCCCGACACCGGAAGAGCGGCTAACGCCGGCTCAGGAGCGGCAAAAGTTGATCGGTTCTCCGGGCCTCGTAACGGCCGAGTGGGCCAAAGCCAAGATGGAGGAGATCACGGTCTCGGGCGATGTGGTTTGGAGTCCGGGCAAGCAGACAGGGTATCTGCGGCTGCGCGGCTTGCCGAAAAATGATCCGACGAAAGAATCGTACCAATTGTGGATAGTCGATCCCTCTCAGGAAAAGCCGATCGACGGCGGCGTATTCGACATCACCGTCGACGGTGAGGCGATAATTCCGATCGACGCCAATCTGAATGCGCCCAATCCGAAGTTGTTCGCGATCACCATCGAAAAACCAGGCGGCGTAGTCGTTTCAGAAATGAAGAAGTTTGCGGCCCAAGCACCGGTGAAACCGGATAACTCCTAACTTCGTAGTATAATCTGTTTACACAACCACGGTTGCCGGGCCTGTTCAGGAGCAGGGTGCTCGAGCGGCCACCTATGCATTTTTTTAATAGTTAAGGAGTTTGCCATGCGAATAAAGAAGATCCTATCGGGACTTCTATTTGTTTTCGCGCTGGCGTCATTTGACGTCCCGGCGCAGAAATTCGAGAAGCTTCCGCCGATCAATGTTAAGGAATACAGCCTGAAGAACGGCCTGCGAGTTCTCTTGCACGAAGATAGATCGACGCCCATCGTGTCGGTCGGCGTTTGGTACCACGTCGGGGCAAAAAACGAGACCGAGGGCCGAACCGGCTTTGCCCATTTGTTCGAGCACATGATGTTTCAGGGCTCGAAGAATTACGACGCCGATTATTTCACGCCTCTCCAGGAGGCCGGGGCCAGCATCAACGGAACGACCAATCAGGACAGGACGTGGTATTTCGAAACGGTACCGTCGAACTTTCTGGAACTCGCGCTGTTCATGGAAGCGGACCGCTTCGGCAACCTGCTTGACGCGATGACGCAGACCAAACTGGACAACCAGCGTGATGTTGTCAAGAACGAACGCCGCCAGCGGGTGGACAATCAGCCGTATGGGACCGCGTTCGAGAGGATCGGCGCGATCATGTATCCGAAGGGCCATCCGTATCACTGGACAACGATCGGCTCGCTCGAAGACCTTCAAGCGGCATCGATGGATGACGTCAAAGCATTCTTCCGCCAGTATTACGTCCCGAATAACACTATCCTCGTCCTCTCCGGCGACTTCGACGAGAAACAGGCGAAAACCTGGATCGAGAAATATTTCGGCCCGATCGCACGCGGAGGTGATATAAAACGGCCGAATAACCCGATGCCGAAGCTCGATAAGGAGATTCGCACGACCGTAGAAGATTCGGTCCCGCTGCAGCGCCGCTATATGGCCTGGCATGGCGTGCGGGCATATGCTCAGGATGAGCCAGCCCTTGATATGCTCGGGTTTATTCTTTCGAACGGCCGCACGTCGCGCCTGCAGAGCAACTTGCTCTATGAAAAGGAATTGGTCTCGCAGGTATTCGCAAACAACGGCACGAACGAGATCGGCGGCCTGTTCCTGATCATGGCGACGGCCCGTCCCAACAAGAGCCTTGACGAGATCGAGAAAGAGATAAACGCCGAGTTGGAGCGGATCAAGAAGCAGCCGCCGACCGCGGAAGAAATGTCGCGAGCCTTGAACGTGATCGAATCGCAGACGATCTACGGCCTTCAGACCGTGCTCGGCAAGGCGGGACAGTTGACATCGTTTGCCGGCTATCTCGGCAAACCGAACTATTTCCAGGCGGACCTTGATCGATACCGCAAGGTGACGGCGGCCGACGTGTCTCGCGTAGCCAATAGTTACCTGACGGCGAACCGACTCGTGATGAGTTACGTTCCGCGCACCGGCGAGGCTCCGCGAACGGACCGGGCCGCGGACCGCGGAACGTCGGGTAAGAAAGAAAAGGTCGACGAAAAGAAGCTTGCGGCCCAAACCGCCGCGTTGCCAAAGCCCGGCCCGCAGCCAAAGCTTTCGCTTCCGCCGATCGAGAAAACAAAGCTTGATAACGGGCTCGAGCTCTGGATGGTCGAACATAAGGAACTCCCGATCGTTTCGATGAACCTGGTGCTCAAAACCGGTTCGACGAACGAACCGGACGACAGGACCGGTGTTGCCGGCCTGACCTCGGACCTGCTTGACGACGGCACAACAAGCCGAAGCGCGATCGATCTCGCAAATCAGCTTCAGGGCATTGGAGCTAGCATCAATGCCGGATCGAGCTGGGATTCGACCAATGTCTCGCTCCAAACATTGACCAAGAACCTCGATAAAGCTCTTGAGATCTACGCGGACGTGATCCAGAACCCGGCATTTCCGGCAAAAGAACTCGAAAGCCTGAGATCTCGCGCACTGGTCGGCCTCAAACAGCAGCGATCGAACCCGAACGCGATTTCGAGGACTGTCTACAACAAAGTCCTGTACGGCAACCACCCATACGGACGTGACGACAACGAAGCTTCGATCAAGGCCATCACGCGCGACGATCTGGTGAAGTACTATGCTTCGACGTTCGTTCCGAACAACGGCGTCCTGATCGTCGTCGGCGATTTTGACAAGACGACGCTGAAGTCGAAGGTCGAGAAGGCATTCGAAAATTGGAAACCGGGTGACGTGACGGCCCGTTCGCTCCCGGCGGCGAAGGACATCGAGAAGACACGCGTCTTCATCGTGGACCGTCCGGGTTCGGCGCAGTCGGTCGTTTCGATCGGGCAGGTCGGCGTTGACCGGGCAAGCCCCGACTATTACGCCCTCAACGTGATGAACACTATCCTCGGCGGCGGCTTTACATCGCGAATCAATATGAATTTGCGTGAGGACAAGGGCTACACTTACGGAGCCCGCAGCGGCTGGTCGTTCCGCCGCGGCTCGGGGCCGTTTTCGGCGGGCGGCGACATTCAAACCGCTTACACGAAGGAAGCCGTGGTCGAGTTCATCAAAGAGCTGAACGACATCCGCGGCGGACGTCCCGTGACGCAGAAGGAACTCGAGTATAACAAGCAAAGCCTGATCCGCCGATACCCGGCCGGTTTCGAGACCGTCGGGGCGATCTCTGCCCAGCTTGCTAATCTGGTGACATACGACCTGCCTCCGTCGTACTTCAACGATTATATCGGCAACGTAAGCGCGATCACGCTTGACGACGTCAATCGAGTTGCCAAGAAGTACCTCGACCCGGCCAAAATGGCCATCGTCATCGTCGGCGACCGTAACGTCATCGAGCCTGGGTTGAAGGAACTCGGCTACGAGATCACGATCCTTGACGTTGAAGGCAACCCGCTCGAGACCGAAGCCGGAGCCGCGCCGGGGTCGAAGTAGCCGCAAAGAAAACCTCCCGGCCTGAGCCGCAATGGGCTTAAGCCGGGAGGTCATTTCATCTTGTCTGTCAACCGCAAAGCCCGCCCTGCACCCAAGTGAGATCCGGAGTCGTTCGGAAAATTACTTCTTGATCAAGACAACCGGAGCCTGTTCCGCGTTCAGCATCTGAGTAAAAAACTCACGCACTGCTTTATACCGATCGACCGGAACTGTCGCCCGTTTCAGGATCAGCGAACGAGTGAAGTAGAGCTTGCCTTCTTTGACCTCATACGTGGTCGCGTAGGTGCCGAATGGCGTTTCCATCACTACTGGATCGGGCGTTTCGTCGACCGCGAACCCGGACGGCAAGTTTACCGTGACTTTCTCGCGAAACGAGTTCGCATCGAGCACAACGGGATGCTTTCGCACGGCCTCGGTCAGGTAAACGGAATCGGTCCGGCTCGCGATCGCAGGTTTGAAAACGAGCAGGCGGTCCTGCATCAACTGGCCGTATGCCGCCGCGGAAAATTCTACGTCCATGTCGAACGCCGCCTCCGATTGACGGTCCTTTGTCGTTAGCTTGTCCAGCTTTACGCCCGTTGCGCCGCGCGTCAGCCAGCGCTCGATAGCCTTGTTGAATTCGGGATTCGGAAGCGAGCGAAACAGTGTCCGCGCCCCGCGCGATTCCTGTCCGCTGATCCGTTCCCTGATCACGCCCTTGATGCTGCCGTCGCCAGCCAGCGTGACTTCGGTCTCGCGGTTCCAGGCGTTAAAGTCGGCGGGCGTTACGGGCATTTCAGTTAGGCCGCCATTCTCGCCGGCAGCGATCAGGCCGTAGCTGCCCTGCAAATAATCCGGCAGGTCACCGACAGGCGTGAACTGGTCGGTCGCGTCGAAGATCAGGAGACGGCCGAGTTTCGGATGCTCGATGACTGTCGGAGAATTGGTCGCGGCTGACACCTTAACGGCGATAATGCAGTGATTGAACTGTGCCGGCGTGGGCCACTCCTTACGGACGTAGTTCGGGTCGCCGGAGTAGATAGCGATCGGGTAAGCGTCGATCTTCATTACCCTCAGCATTGCCCGCATCAGGTTTGCCTTGTCCTTACAGTCGCCGTAGCCGCGACCGAGCACCAGGTTCGAGGGCCGCGGCTTCATGCCATTGCCATAGCCAACGCCAATATCGATCGAGATATACTGAAGGTTCTGCACGTAAGTGCCGATGGCATGAATTATCTCGAATTCCGTTTTCGCGTCCTTGGTCAATTCCTTTGCCTTGATCGCGACCGCATCGTCCACAATAACCTGAGGATCGTGCAGGTCCGAGGTCCATTTCGACACCTGCAGCCAGTTGGAGAACACGCGGTTAACCGCCTGCGACTCGTTTGACGGCGAGTAATTGACCGCCAGCCGCGGAGCAATATTGATGAACGAAGGGCTCATCGGTTCATCGGCGATCGGCGGAAGATCGCGCAGCTCCCACGAATAGGTCGAGCCGCTCACGTGCGGCTTAACGTCATCGCGATTGAACGTTACGCTTGTTGCCTTCCAGCCGTCGGGCAGCGTCAGGGTGAATTTTGAGTACAGCGTCGGCAGTTCCAACTGGAACAGCCATGAGTCCTGATAGAAAAGCGGCCTGTCCTCGGTGGTGACGGTGTAGCCGAACACGTATCCCGCGTCGGCGTCGCCCGAGGCGTCGATTATCTTTATACGGCCTTCGTCGTAAATGTCGTCGGGGTCAGATATCCGGTCGATCGTTTCTTTCTTGCCGTAGTTCTTGACCTGGCCGTCAGTACCGATCAGCCACGCTTCGAAATCGCGTACGCGGCTGAAATTCGACAGGTAGAAGGCGACCGCCTCGGCCTGTTCGCGCCCATCGCGGGTCAGTATCCGCACCACGTGCCGTTCGACCGTGATCAACCTGCCATCGCCGTCCAGCGTTACGTTCTGTTCCTTGTGCAGGACGACGGCGTTGACGGTCTTATCATAGGCTGGAGGCTTCACGGCGGCCGCCTGCTGCATCCACGCCGGAGCGTCCCCGGCAAGCACCGAGCCGGCAAAAGCGGCAACAAAAACCGCGGCAAAGCCGATGTGACACGCTAGCGATGACATTACTTTCATGAGAGACATCCTCTTTTATGGCTGCTTTTGCTTCAGCGAGATCGTGTGAGCTTCAGACTTTTGGAACGTGTCGAACAGGCCTTTTACCGCCGGGTACGCTACCGCCGGGAAAAGCACATTCCCGCCGCCGCCGAAATAAAAATTGCGGGTGTAGAAAAGCGTCGTCCTTGCCTTGTCGATACCCATCTGAATGTCGAGCCTGGCGATCTTCTGCGCATCGGCCATCGACCCCGGAGAATCGGCGTTGTCCAGATCGTAACCCGAGGGAAGGTGAATCTCGACCTTGTCCACTTCCGACCACGGGTAGCGGAAAAAGATGTCGTACTTCCGCGTCGCGCTTGCGAACAGAGCACTCGAACCATATTCGAAGAATCCTGGCTGAATGAAAATTCGTTTTCCGGTCTTCTGGCCATAGCCCGGGATCCGTACCTTGTACTTGTGTACCAGCGGTTTCGACGCGTCCATCACGTTCTCGATCTGGACAGCCGAGACCTCTGCGGTACTTATCCTTTGTTTGATCTCTTCCTTTAAATTCTCGATTCGCTTTTCGGCGGACTCGTCGTAATTCTCCAATCGATAGGTGAGAGCCGGATGGCCGATGTACTCGATGCTGACGTCGCCTTCGAGCGTTCCATCCTCAAGCAGATTGAACTTCGCGGTCCTTTTCGCAACTGATTTGGAGTGGTCCGTCAACGGCGTTTCACGCCAAAGATAGGTCTTTTCGCCAACAAGGAGCGCCCAGGTAGCCTCTTCGTACCAAACCAGCATTCCGTACGGCAAGAAGGGGACGCCGGGGTTGAAAAGCTTCCACTCGTTATTCACCTCGACGGCGATGGCAGCCGGATGAATGAGCTGCTCATTAGTCATTGTCGGTTCAAAGAACATCTCGCTGCGGTTGCCGCTGAAAGCGATCCTCGTTTCCAATCCTGCCGCGTTCGTAAGCGCCCCGAAGATCAAATCTATGTACTGCGAACTTGCGGAGCGGTGTTTGAGTACGTCCGAGATCGACTTTATTTCCGGCAGATCTTCGCGTTGTTCATCGGTCAGTGTCGAGTCGAAGGATGTGTTCTTGATCTGTGTCTGACAAAAATCGTAGATCCTTTTGATCTTTTCTTCAGGCGTCGCGGCGCCGGCGGTGATCTCGGCGGCAGCAGCCCTTACATCCTTCGACGATTTCGTCATGAATTTCCAGAGACCAGTGTTCTCTGAGCTAACCGCTCCCCAATAGTTTGCCTGATTGCTGGGGTCCTTGATCGTAAAAGTTACCGAAAAGGCGCTGGCCTGAGCGATCCCGAGCCGCGCCCCGGTCAATAGCATCCACGGACGCACCGTGTCGTCGGGCGGCATTCTCGGCTCTTCGTGAAAGGCGGGTACGTTCGTTCGCCGGGCGAGCCAGAAGCCTTTTTCGTCTTTCACGAACTTAGCATCGCGGAAATTGTAGTTTTGATACCGCGGCTCCTGAGAATTGTAGGGCTTGTAGTAATACGAAAGATTCTGCACCGGCACGTCGCGCTGAAATGCCAGCCTCATCCCTTTTGCCCCCGAATCGTTCCGTGTCTCCTTGTACTTGTATTCGATGATCACGCCGGGCTCGATGTTCGGAACGGCGAAGGATTTCGCTTTGATCTTCAGCCCGCCCGCCTTGATGATCTCGCGCTCGAAGATGTCTTCTTTCCGAATATCTGTGATAGTACCGTCCGGCTTGATCACTCGAGCGGCAAGGTCCTTTATCTTTATCCCTTTCGAATACGGAACATCGAACTTACTGTATTTCTCGCGGCCCCGTTCGGTAAAGATCTTCACGCGAACGTAATGCTTCATTGAGAGATCGTCGGATGAACTGTCGTCGATCCTCACCTCCCAAAAGATCGCTTCGGCATCGGCATCTTTTTCAACAACCGGTGTCCGTGCGGCCAACTGGTCCGGAGTAACAGGGCGCCAGTCTTTATCCTGGCCGACGGCGGTCCCGACGGCCAGAAAAAGGACACACGAAAACATCAGCACAAAATACAGCTTGCCCAGCGGGAATTGATTCATTATTAACCTCAGTTATTTAATTTAGCGAGAGGGTGAACCGCGATACCGATTCAGGTCAACGCGAACCGATCCGATCATCGGATAAACTCTATAATATACGCTTCAAAAGTTGATCGTGCAAGGTATAACTTGCCGAGATCAAAAAAGGGGCAATTGTGGTATAATTCCGCAAACGATAGTCACTTTATTCAGTTAAAACCGAGGAGAATTGATATGCCGGCTGCAGCGACGTACAGCACCGTACAGGAACTTTTGGGAAGCGAGGCCGAGGGCCTGCTTGGACACGTTTCGAAGACCATCCCGAAGGAGCATCTTAACCTGCCGGGACCTGATTTTGTCGACCGCGTTTGCGCCGCGTCCGACCGCACGCCGGCGGTGCTGAGAAGCATGCAAACCCTCTTCGGCAACGGACGGCTGGCTGGAACCGGCTATTTGTCTATATTGCCTGTCGATCAGGGCATCGAACACTCGGCCGGGGCGAGCTTTGCACCGAATCCCGAGTATTTCGACCCGGCAAACATCGTCAAACTCGCGATCGAAGGCGGCTGCAATGCCGTTGCCTCAACGTTTGGCGTATTAGGCTCGGTTGCCAGAAGATACGCGCACAAGATCCCGTTCATCGTAAAGATCAATCACAACGAGCTTCTCACCTATCCAAACAGGTTCGACCAGGTGATGTTCGGTTCGGTGGACCAGGCACGCGATATGGGCGCAGTTGCGGTTGGCGCAACGATCTATTTCGGTTCGGACGAATCGACTCGCCAGATAACCGAGGTTTCCGAGGCCTTCGCCTATGCCCACGAGCTCGGGATGGCGACCATTCTCTGGTGCTATCTTCGCAACCCGAAATTCAAAACTGCCGAGGGTGATATGCATACCGCTGCCGACCTGACCGGCCAGGCGAATCACCTTGGCGTGACGATCGAGGCGGATATCATCAAGCAAAAGCTTCCCGAACGCAACGGCGGCTATAACGCGCTGAACATCGAGAGCAGTTACGGCAAAACGAACAAGAAGATATACGAAGAGCTAACCACCGATAACCCGATCGATCTCGTTAGGTATCAGGTGGCAAACTGCTACATGGGCCGCTGCGGGCTGATCAATTCCGGCGGTGAGTCTAAAGGCTCCGGCGATCTTGCCGATGCGGTTCGAACAGCCGTTGTCAATAAACGCGGCGGCGGCACCGGCCTTATCTCAGGCCGAAAGGCGTTTCAGCGGCCGATGGAAGAAGGGATCGAATTGCTGAACGCAATTCAGAATGTATACCTGACGAAAGAGGTAACGGTGGCGTAGAAGTTTTGTAGCCGCTAAATAAGGTAAAGCTTTCTTTTTCGCGTCTTGCGCGTCTTTTTGCGGTTCCCCTGCTTTCACTTCTAGTTTTTATCTTCAGTGGATAGTGACAAGTGAGTAGTGGATAGTTCTTCAATTGCCCACTATCCACCTGTCACTATCCACTGTAAAAATCCATCCGCCGCGGACTCAGCCTCGACCCGAATAGAGACCATTCAGAAATGGATTATTGGCCCGCTCGCGGCCAACGGTCGTGTCCGGGCCGTGTCCGCACAGGACGGCATGGTCGTCCGGAAGGGTGAGTACGTTTTTCCTGATCGAATCGATCAGTTGCGCGTGATCGCCGCCGGGCAGGTCGGTACGGCCGATGGTGCCGCTGAACAGGCAGTCACCCGTAAATACGGTCCTTTGCTCTTCCTCGACGAGCACTATATGTCCGAGCGTGTGACCGGGACAATGCCGGATCTGGAAACGAAGTTCACCCACCTCGAGAGTATCGCCATGTTCGGCAAACCGCGTTATTCTCGGCGGGTCGGCATAATCCATCCCCATCGCCTTCAATTGATGCGGCTGAAAGCCCATCATCAGCGGCTGCTGGGGCAAGGCGTAGTAAAGGTCCGCCTCGTCCGGGTGGGCAATTATTTCAGCGTCCGGGAACAGTTCGTGCAGATACGCCGTCCCACCCACGTGATCCAGGTGGCCGTGGGTCAATACGATCGCTTCAAGCTCAAGCCCGTTGTCGTTCAGGTACGCCACGACCTCGGGCGATTCTTCACCGGGGTCGATACAGATAGCTTTGCCAGTCGCCTCGCACGAGATGACGCGCGTGTTCTGTTGAAAGGGAGTTTGAACGAATTGCTGAACTTTCACGGTTTGAATAGCTTATCAATATAGCCGCCCGGATCGAAGCTGCCCTCCATTTTTCCGCGGAGTACAAAAATAATTGCTTCACGATACATATTTGCATCGGGCCTTCCCGTGAAGCACGGCATGTCTTGTTCCGTCAGGCTCAGATAGCTGTTGAGGCAGTTTAGCAGCATCCAGAGCAGTATCTCGTCCCGCGAGCCGATCGGATTGTGCTTCGCTATCACTTCCCGGTCCGCATAGATCCCGTCACAGATGCGGGCAAATTCCTTCTCTGAGATCCTTCCACTTACTGCCATGGTAAAAATCATACACAAATCGGGCTAAGCGCTGAATTGAAAGCGAACACAATCACCATGAACATGTATCAAATCCGAACGCTCCAGCCCGTTTTACATAAGTAAAGTTGAATAGAACAGGCAATTCCAGAATACGTGATTCGTGGCACGCACTTTGCTATCTAGTGAGAGCATTGATAGGACATCTTCGCCATCTGCGAACATCAACAGAAGCTCCAGGGTAACACGAACGCAGGGAAGGTTGAGGCCCGGTCGGAAAGACCGGGCCTCACGGAACAAAACGATTATCGAGTCTGTTGATTTTTGAAAGCTTTGAGAGGAAGGTCGGATCGCTTGGGGGTAATCTTCGCGTGTGGGCACGAAGACTGAACCGGCTTTCCTCTCAAACTGTTTTATCGAAAAAGTTTGATCTTTGAGAACTGCGGACCGCTGACTCTCGATTCTTGTTTTATAGGGTGAACATCTTTCTACAATAATCTCGCTAATTCAGAGCTCGCGGATACAGTTTTCAAAAAAGCCGGAGGTCCTCCCAGGATCTCCGGCTTTATTAGTTTCGCGGTCCCGTCCTAGGATGGTGCCGAATATTCCTCGTACATAAAATAGATCGAATTCTCCATACCCAACCGCTCGTAAACCTTCTGAGCATGGACGTTTTCGCGTTCGACGTAGAGCCGGAAACCGCAAACATTGCCATGTTTTGCCGCTTCCGCTTTCACAAACTCGTATAACCGGGTGTAGATGCTCTTCCCGCGTGCTTCGGGGACGATGTAAACGCTTTGGATCCACCAGAACCACTTATTCCGCCAATCGCTCCATTCAAAGGTAATCAGGAGGCCGCCGATGATGGTGGCATTTTCCTCGGCGACCACGTAGAACCCCTTGTTCGGGTCAGCGAAGATCGCCGCGACACCGAGGGAGAGCACCGCGGCATCGAGCCGCTTTCCTTCAGTTTCAAAGGCCATCTTCTGATTGAAATCCACCAGTGACGCAACGTCGCTGCTTTTGGCTTTTCGGATGTTCATTTGCTAAGAGATCATTGCCGTCGAATTCGCACGCTGTGTGATGGTCCGCACATTCGTGGCAATATATTAAACCAAAGTCGGTTATGGTTTGGTGCCGTGCAGCGTCACTGCCCGCGAAATTCCACCAACTTCAACCTTGTTTCCCAAGTGCTGTACGCGGCCATCAGCCGCCGCCAACCCAGCGTTGACCCCGAATTTCAGCATGTCTCAGGTAAATTTCCAATGAGGATATCTATATCGCAATTTTTGCGAGCCACTGACGCAGGCTTTTCGAGGTGGACATGAATGGACAAAAAATGCTAGCCTTTTCAAATGTTCGTCCCGCGATCGGGTCGAAACAGGTGGAATAACCCGCCGCCCCAGTCTTCGATCTTATGCGTTAAAAAGGCAACGAAATGCTGTCGATGACCTGAACCAGATCACTTCGGCTATTGCTGCGCTTTACGATTGAAGACATAAGACTGAGGAGTACCGAATGACAAATCTCGTTAGGGGAGGCGTTATTCTGTTGTTAACCGGATTGTTCTTTGCAGTGGTTTACGGAACAACCGGGACAGAATTCGCTCTCAATTCAGCGAATGATTCGCAGATTGACAGTTCAATTATAACAGCAAATATAGCAGGAACAGTTGAAACCGAAGTAGTTATCGACGAAGAAGCAGCAGAACAAGGGCAGGATCAGGATAAGAATAAGAAGAAGATCATTGAAAAGACGGTTTCATCGAAGGCAGCAGGCGTAAGCCGCGGTAGATTTACCGCGACTGCTTACTGTCTAAGGGGAAGGACGGCATTGGGCCATGGCGTAAGACGTGGCATTATTGCGGCCGACCCAAGAGTTCTGCCGCTGGGCAGCCGCATCAGTATCAGCGGTGCATACAGCGGAACTTACCTGGTTTCCGATACGGGCGGCAAAGTCAAAGGCAAGCGGCTCGATATCTGGATGCCAAGCTGTGCCGAAGCAAG
Organism: Pyrinomonadaceae bacterium; assembly: GCA_050250045.1. Classification (GTDB taxonomy): domain Bacteria; phylum Acidobacteriota; class Blastocatellia; order Pyrinomonadales; family Pyrinomonadaceae; genus OLB17. The sequence goes on from JBFWPK010000006.1 coordinate 84,031, forward strand.
ACGGTTCGGCAGAAGAAGCGTTTCGGTCATGTATCTTGGCAGGTAACGGAACGTAAATTACAACTGAATAACAACAAGTCAGAGGCCGCCAGAGATATTGGCGGCCTTTTTGCGCCTGCCCTTTCTGCGGGGCGTAGGGCTCGTTTAGGAGGACAATGGGTTCTTGTAGCTGGCCGCATGGAGGTCGGAGCGTCTTGGAAAGTGGAAGATCATTCCCAGGATGCCGAGCGCGATCCAGAGGAAGAAGTATTGATACTCGAAAACAAATGCGAGGACGACGCCGAGAAGTGAGCTGACTTCGCAGAGGGCTAGGGCGATTATGAGGGCGGCTTGGAGATGGGCCGGTTTTTGCTCCGCGACCGCTTGTTCGTTTCGTCGCTTTTTGAAGACGAAGGACAAGGTGACTGTTATCAGGGCGACGATCGCGAAGCCGGTGATCATGGCGGCACCGTTTCCTTCGGCAATCGGTGGCCGGCTGAAGTCGAATTGAAGAAGCCCCGGTTGTGTGAAATAAACCAGGACAAGAAAGAATACTTGCGACATAACCAACGAAGCCCAGATGATCGCCATCGTTCGATATTGTCCCTCGATGTTGAACCTTTGTTTCTGCATAATTCAATCTTCCGCTTCCAATTCTTCTTCAAGCAGCTGTCGCTGGTAGAGGTCGGCGTACTCACCGTTGAGCGCGATCAGTTCGTCGTGGGTGCCGCGTTCGATGATACGGCCGTGGTCCAGGACGCAGATCAGATCGGCGTCGCGGATGGTCGATATGCGGTGAGAAACGATGAGAGCGGTGCGGCCCGTGCGTATCTCGCGCAGGTTGTGGAGGATCTTTTCCTCGGTGTAGGTGTCGACGGCGGAAAGCGAGTCATCGAGTATGAGAATTCGTGGCCATCGCATCACCGCGCGGGCGATGGCTGTCCGTTGCTTTTGGCCTCCTGAGAGCGTGATGCCGCGTTCGCCGACCATCTGCTCGTAGCCGCCTGGAAATGACCGGATGTCGTCGGCCAAGCCCGCGATCTCGGCGGCTTTTTGAATGGAGATCGTCTTGCTCCCCTCCTTACCAAGGAGGGGTGGATTCCCGCGCTCTCCAGCGGGAAGACGGGGTGGTTCTCTCTCATCATCGAAGTGGTCCATGTGAATCGGAGCCGAGTTTCTGCCGAGTTGGAGAGAACCACCCCGGCCTTCGGCCACCCCTCCTTCGTAAGGAGGGGAGCCGGAGTCGTGGGTGTCAACGCCGAACGCGATGTTTGCCGCTAGTGTGTTGCTGAAAAGAAAGGTTTCCTGCGGGACGAAACCGATCGCCCGGCGGAGTTGCTCGAGCGGATATTGCTTTACGGGAACGCCATCGACGAGAACGCTGCCGTCTGGGGCGTCCATCAACCGCGGGATCAGGCTGACGAGGGTGGATTTGCCGCTGCCGGTGCGGCCGACGAAGGCTACTGTTTGGCCGGGTTCGATCTTTAGGTTGATGTCGCTCAAAACAAGGCGGCCATTCACCGCAGAGAGTGCAGAGCTGACGGAGGAGGAGCGCTCAGCCGCGCTGCCATTCTCCGTATTCTCCGTGTGCTCCGCGGTGGAATAAGCGAAGTTGAGGTTGCGGAACTCGATGCCGCCTTTTATGCGTGGCTGCTCGCGAGCGTCGGGCCCATCCTTTATTGTCGGCTCCGTATCGAGTATTGCGTCGAAACGCTTCAGGCTTGCAGTGCCGCGTTGGTATAGATTCACCACGTAGCCGAGCGCGATCAGGTACCAGATCATTCGCTGCAGGTAGAGGATGAATGTGGTGAAATTGCCCGCCGTGATCTCGCCGCGGGCGGCCATTGGCACCCCGACCGCGACGATAATGACGAAGCCGAGACCGATAAAAAAGAAAAGCATCGGCCGCATGGCGGCAGCGAATTTTACGAGACGGATGTTCTGGTCGGCGTATTCGCGGTTAAGCTTTTGGAATGCCTCGATCTCCGCCCCTTCCTGTGCGTAGGCACGTACAACGCGGACGCCAGACAAATTCTCCTGCGCCCGCGCGGTGATAGATGCAAAGAATTCCTGGATCTTCTCAAATCGTTTATGTATCTGCCCCCCGAGAAATTTTACTGTCAGCGAGACGAGCGGCATTGGGATCAGTAGCAGCAATGTCAGCTTGACCGAGATACTGAGCAGGATCGGCAGCACAATGCAGAGTGCGAAGACCGCTTGAAAGCTGTAAAGGACCATCGGCCCGACGATTTGGCGAACCGCGGCAAGGTCGTTTGTTGCCCTCGCCATGAGGTCGCCGACCCTGTTCTCGTAAAAGAATGACGCCGGTTGGTTGACAACGCTTTCGTAAAACGCCTCGCGCATATCGAATTCGATGTGGCGCGATGTGTTGATCAGAATCCTGCGTTGCAGGAAAAGAAAGATGCCGCTGATCAGGTTGACGCCGAGGATCAACAGGGGGTAGAGAATGATGTTCCGCCAGGTAAAATTCTCACGAGTGGACAGAACATCGACGGTAACCCCCACCAGGTATGGCACAAGCAGGCCAAAACACAGCGAAATGAGAATACACACTATCCCAGCCGCCATCTGGCTGCGATAGGGCCTTACGAATCGTGCGAATTTGCGGATCGGGGTCATAGATCAGAACCGTTCGCTACAGCGGATGGTTTAATTTGGCACATCGGCCGCAGGAGGCCCGAACGGCCCTTCATTTCGCTGGTACATTCAACAATTCCTCCACTGAGACCTTTTTGAATGCGGCCGGGATCGAGAACAGGTCCGCATCGGGCTCGGCTTTGAAGTTTACCAGTTCCACGGTGAGGCTTAATGTTCGTGTTCCGTCCGCGATCGAAAAGAACTCCTGTTTTACGGGCATTCCGACCGATTCGTCGTAGTGAATGACGATCTCGCTCGAGCCGCTGTCAACGGGGTGGACGGTGTAAACAACTATGCTTCCATTGCGTGATGTTTCCCGGAATTCGGCACGTTCGCCAGCGTAAAGAAGCTCGTGCGTGAGTTCGCTGAACTGTTCGGCGGAGCCGGTCCTGGACTCCGCATAAAGGCCGCGGCCGATGTCGAGAATGTATTCCCCGTCGGTCTGCAGAAGTGCCCGTTGGGTGGGCTCGCCATAATCGAGATCAACCCGCCGCCGCGTACCTTTTTTGGCGAGCCGCTTTTTTCTCTGAACCCCGCCAGCGGTTTCTATGATCTCGCATTGAAAGCTTTCCGGCTCTTTCGTTTTGAACGGCAACCGGCCTTTCGGTTCCTCGGGGCCGCGGCCTGCAATCTTGTTCTCCGAACTAAGCAATGAGCATCCCGCGGACAAAAACAAAAGCAATAGCGTGGCCAGGAAATATTTGGCGGGATTTGACAACGGCATCAAGGTAGTTTGAAGTTTAACATAGTGGAATCGAACGGCGACAAAAGCAAAAGCCTGGCCCGTTGGCAGGCCCTTTATGTTGCGGCCGCTGCGGTGGTGATGCCGGCGGCCCCATTTCTGTATCTGCTGGGACAGCATACCAGGAGAAAGGTCGGGGTGCTTCCCGATGCGGCTGGCGAAAGGGTTGGCCTGGCCGGTGTCGGCGAATCGGTCTCCAGACTTCTTGTGATAGGCGAATCGACCGTTGCGGGCCTTGGCGCGCGAACTCACAAAGAAGCACTCGCCGGACAGTTTGCCAAGCGGCTTTCTTCGCGGATAAAACGACAGGTCGAATGGAATGTCGTCGGCCGAAACGGAGTGACGGCCCGGCGAACCATTGATGAACTGGTACCACTAATCCCGGAGAAGGACTTCGATTACATCCTTCTTGGGATCGGCGGCAACGATGTGATGAAGCTGAGCAGTCCAAAGAAATGGCGGCGGGACATGCTGGAACTGCTCCGGGTCCTGCGGAGGCGCGATCCGGGTACCATCATTTTTATTTCAAATTGCCCAATGATAGTGCTGTCGCCGGTGATCCCGAACCCGATCAAATTCTTGTTGTGGGAACTTTCTAAAATGCACGACGCGAACATTCGCGAGTTTACTGCCGACATGGATCGCGTTCATTACTACCCGCAGCCGGTGGACGTTCCGGTCGAGGGCTTTTTCGCTGACGGCATTCACCCGTCCGAACAGGGCTATTCCGATTGGGCTGAGGCGATGATGAAACATTTCGACACCAAACTCGAATGGTAGCCGCACAAGCCCGGACCGAAGATCTTGATTCACTTCTCGACAAGCACGCCGAGTGGTTGATGGTTGGCGCGAACGGCCGCACCTTTCCGGTGAATCGAACGGAGATCGAGGTCGTGCACCAAGAACGCGGAGTGCGATTCGGCGCGGTCGATGAAAACGGATTCCGATCTCGGCTGGTCGTTGGTTTCGAGTCGGACGGAGAAGATATCGATATCTTCTTGGCTGGTCGTTTTGGCGGCGATGGGGAAACGCTGAGGCTTATACCGCGAGTTTCGGCGGCAGCGTTGGCCGCGAACGTCGAACTTGCCAGGCTTGAGCGGGCGAATGAGATCGCTTCGCTTGTCGAAGGGAGCGAATTGCGTGGAAAGATCGTTCGCATAGGTTTGAACGCCGGAAACGGCCGGTTCGCGGAGATCATTGCCGAAAGCAGGACGACGGGACGGTTCGCGGTCTTTGCCGATGTGGCCGGCGGAGCGACGGCGGAGTCGATCCTCGCTTCGGCGATCATCTGGTTTGAGCGGCTGCAGGCGCGAGCAAAGAAACCGGCACGCGAGCTTCATATCGTTGCGGAACGACGCTCCGCTTCGAACCTGCAGAAGCTTCATGCGTTGCTGAAAACATCGGTGCGGTCGTCGATAAAGGTCTTCGAGCTGAACCGAATAGGTGGCACCGAATCGCTCAAGCCCCGCGCCGAACTTACCATTTCCCGGTTGTGGCGGGAAAAGCCTAGAAAGCTGAACCTGCCGGACGAGATCGCCCCGGGCGAGACAGCGCGGCGGATCATCGAACTGTCTCCCGAGGCGATTGACGCGATGCATTCGCGGCACGGCGAGACGCTGCGGTTCAACGGGATAACTTTCGCTCGCGTTCGCATGATGGCCGGACGCGAATCGGCGTGGTTCGGGATCGACCGGTTGAAGCGGCCGCTTAATGAGCATACGTGGCCTGAGCTTGAGCGGCTGGTTGAAGACCTCAAGGCGTACCGTGCGCCCGAGACAGCGTCAAAACGGCACGAGTTTTATCGACGCTCGCCCGAATCGTGGCTTGAATCGATCCTGCTCCGCAATATCAAGCTGCTCGACGCAAATCTCATCCTTGCTCCGATCTACAACCAGTTTCGCACCGCCGCCGCCGACAAGATCGACCTGCTTGCGTTAAGGCGAGACGGACGCCTCATCGTCATCGAAATAAAAGCCTCGCCAGACCGAGAAACTCCGTTCCAGGCCGCCGACTACTGGCGAAAAATTGAGCACCTCCGCCGTCGCGGCGAACTAAGACGTGCCCGAGTGTTCGGCGATCTTGAGATCATCGACAAACCGCCGCTGGTTTATGCTGTCGCACCTGCATTAAGCTTTCATCGCGATTTCGAACACTTCGCACGAATGCTATCGCCCGAAATCGAACTGTGGCGTTTCGAGCTGCACGAGAACTGGCGGAAGGAAATAAAAGTGATTGCAAGGCGGAATTATTTTGAAGGATGAATATGCTCGCGATATCACGGAAGCGGGAGCAACGACACAGAATCATCCTCTACGAACAGTTTGATGACCTCGAACTCCCTTCGCAACAATTCTTCAACTTGTTGAGTGGAGCAGTTTCCTAGCCGTATCCAGATCACTTTCGGTGGGTTTCCGAAAACCAGACTCAGATCGTGCATATCCGCGTCCTTTGAAACAATGACGAGATCGTTCGCTTTTGCGTGATCCCACACAACTGGATCAATCGTGGCTTTCATTCCAATGTCACGAACGTGGGCCGACGCAGGAAAAAGATCGGCCAGGCGTCCTGTAAGAGTATGCGACAGGTTTTCGTCAAACAGGAGTTTCAAGCAGCAATTGGGGCAGTCATCAGCCGTCGCTCGCGATCCGCGGCATAAGCAATGCAGGCTTTCAGGTCTTCATGGGTCAGATCGGGAAAATCCGCGAGTATTTCTTCTTCAGTCATCTCCGACGCTAAATATTCCAGCACCTCATAGACCGTTATGCGCAAACCTCGAACGCAAGGCTTGCCCCCACGCTTGTTCGGTTCAATCGTTATGTAATCGCGATAGTCCATTTCAAAGCCGATTATAGCATTGCCAAGATAACTGGGCACGAAATCTCCGGCGTAGCTGGAGAAGTTGAATTTTTACTCTAACTGGGAATCTTTGCAACTCACCGAACAACGCCATGGCGGCATTCGTCAATTCGTCAGGCGTGACCGTGAACTCAACGAACAGTTCTTCCTCTTCATTCGGACCGTGGTAAGGCGACCACTCAGGGCGCAGGCTGTAATCCAAGTAAATTCTGAGAACGTTTCTCCCCTCGCCGAACCACTCGAACCTTAGTTCCGGCTCCATGAAGCCTTCTTCCGAATGCGACGGAAGTTCTTCGGCAACCTATTCAAGCCAAGCTGCAAGACCCGCAAGCTCAAACGTCAACAGGCAGGCGTCGGTCTTACTCCAGGAGCCGCTAGGATGTCCGACCTTTATTTGAATGTTGAGCCAATCCGAATCATAAGGCTCGTCTTCAAGGTGCGGGACTGGTAACCCGCAACAGTCATCTCGAACTCAGCATATTCGTCCGCCTTTAATATCACCGCTTTACTAAAAATGACCGATCCATTTCAAATTTCCGCTGAAGGATGTTATTTCCAGGGCTTTGTAGAACTTCTCGTCTGCAGTGACAAGTTCGCAGGACAAGGATATCGCGAGCGCGAGATACGTCCAGTCATACACGGTCTGTCCGGTCGCCTCGGCTCCGGCGAATGCGGACTTAAGCGTTTTCCTGTGCGGGTGAATCGTCCATCTTTTTCTGGCGACTGCCGCAACTATTTGGTCGCCAGCGGATTTTGAAATCTGACGTCTTCCTATCTTCTTCCAGATGATGTTCCCGATCTCCGGAAAGATGAGTTCAGGCACATGCAAATGGTGCCCGCCCTTGAGCAGCCTAACCGCTTCCGGTTCGTGATTTTCGGGTACGTACCATTTTACCGCGACGCTGGCGTCCACGACGTATCTCATCGGCGTCTGTCCTCACGCAGCAATTCAGCGCTGTCCGAGTGCTTTCGGCCCCGGAGTGCGTTTCTGATCTTATCTGCGGTCTTTTCGTCGGACAGGCTGTCGCTCTCGGTTAACGCTGTGAATACTTGCAGCAATTCACTCTGCAGCGATCTACCATTTTTCCTCGCACGCGATTTCAGCTTCGACAAGACTCTTTCTTCCACATCTCTCACCAATACATCGGGCATCGCCAATCCACCTCCTGAGGCTATCATTATGATAGCATACAATCTGTTTGTAAATCTATTCACGGCGTGAATAACATTTATTCACGCCGTGAATAGATTTACACCAAATCGGCTCGATCTTTTATGTTCACAAACTTATATCCAACACCCCGAACTGTCCTCACGATCTGCGGATCATTTGGTTTATCTTCCAGATACTTTCTCAACCGAACAATAAAATTATCGATCGCCCGTGTGTCGGTGTCTTCCTGCAGGCCCCAGACGTCTTCGAGTATAGTGCTGCGTGAGACGGTTTGGCCTTCGTGTTCGATGAGGTAGCGGAGGAGTTTGATCTCCATCATTGTGAGGTGGATCGTCTCGTCGCCTGAGCGGAGTTCGAGGTTGGCAAAATCTATTTTCTTCCCGTTGATCTCGAAGGTATCACCCAACCGATCGCGGGTGGTTTCGCGGCGCGACCATTCGCTGCGGCGAAGAAGGCCGTTGAGGCGGGCGAGAAAAATGTCGAGGTCAAAGGGTTTCGGAAGGTAATCGTCGGTGCCGGATTCAAAACCCTTGAGTACGTCCTCAGGCCGCCCGCGGGCGGTGAGCATCAGTATCGGCGTGAAGTCATGTCGCTCGCGCAAGGCTCTGGCAACCTCAAATCCGTCAATGCCGGGCAGCATTACGTCGAGAACGATGGCATCAAATCCACGGGCAGCAAGCTGTAAGCCCGTTTCCCCATCCGGCGCGATCTGGGCTTCGTGCCCTTCGGCCTCGATGTTGAATCGCAGGCCGTCGGCGATGTGGGCTTCGTCTTCTACTATAAGGACCTTCATTTGTATCGATTTAGCGATCCACCAGCATGGATTCTCTGAAGAATTCACTTTTATCTTCAGCGGATAGTATTGTTCACGCAAGTGGCAGTTGGACCAAAAAAGTGCTTCCCGATCCTTCACCGCGGCTTTGGGCCGAGACGCGGCCGCGATGACGCTTTATAATCGACTTCACGATGAACAGCCCGAGGCCGGTTCCCGGTGATTGCGAAGCCGCGGCATTCGACACGCGGTAGAATCTCCTGAATATCCGTTTGAGATCTGCCGAGGGAATGCCGAGGCCGTTGTCCTTGATGAATATTTCTGCGCGGTTGTTCAATGGTGTTTTCTTGATCCGTACCGAGATCTTTGGATCGCCTTCTGAGTATTTTACGGCGTTATCGAGCAGGTTCGTAAAGGCGGTCTTCAACTCGGACTCGCTTCCCGCGACAAGGAGAGTTTCCGCCGGCTGCGTAAAGCGTACGACGCCTTCTTCCAGATGGCGTTGCGATCGGACCAACGCGATGGCATCGCCGAGCAGGGCCCCGAGATCGATATTCTCCATCTGAAGGTTCGGGTTCTTCTCTTTTGCTCCACCCGCTTTCAGTACCTGGTCGACGGTGTGAAGAAGCCGATCGCTGTCCGCCAGCATCACGTTATAAAATTCCCGCTGCTTTTCCGGGGCCACATCGCGCGTCTTCAATGTTTCAAGATAGAGCTTTATCGAAGCTATCGGGGTTTTCAACTCGTGCGTGACAGCGTTGATGAATGCGTCATGCTGCTCATTCCGGCGGATCTCGCGGATGAGAAAGATCGTGTTCAGGGTTAGCCCGGTGATGAGCAGGGCGAAGAACACAATTCCGAGAACAAGGAGGACAACCTCGCGAAGATTGAGAAGTATCCACCCGACGTTGAGGGCGATGGCGAGCGCGATCAGGCATATTCCCAGCACCAGAAAGAAGATCGTTGCCTTACGCCGCCGCATGAGTACAAGGTAAGAAGTAAATGGAAAAAAGGCAAAAGCAACCGGCGTTGCTTCTGCCTCCGCACCACTTAAAATTTCGGTAGCTGTCCTAGGCCGCGTCCTGAACCGGTTTCAGTTCGATCGCCTCTTCTTCTTCATCTGCCTTCAGATCAAAGGCGAAGACATTTTTCGCCAAGCCAACTTTCTCAAGCAGTTTGATCTGGATCCAGTTAACGTCCACTTCATACCAGCGGAGGCCGTGGCGGGCCGAGCGCGGATAGGCGTGATGATTGTTATGCCAGCCTTCGCCAAAGCTGAGGGCCGCGACAAACCCATTGTTTCGCGAGTCATCGCGGGTTTCGAACCGGCGTTTGCCCCAAAGGTGCGTGCCCGAGTTAACAAGCCACGTCGAATGCCATCCGAATACAACCCGCACAAATATGCCCCAGAGGACCATACCTGGCCCGCCGATCGCAAACAGGGCGATGGCAACGACAACCGACGGCAGCCAGTAGTACTTGTCAAGAGCAACCAGAAACGGATCGCGCATCAGATCGGGAGAGTATCGATTCATCGTCTGGACGGAATTGTTCTGTGCGGTACCGCGAAAGATCCAGCCCATGTGAGCCCAATACGTGCCGTGTCTGGGGCTGTGCGGATCTTTGTCGGTTTCGGTAAACGCGTGATGAAGCCGATGCGTGGTTACCCACGTGATCGGACCTGACTGCATCGCCAGCGCTCCGAACACGGCCAATGTTCTTTCAAGCCATCGCGGCGTTTTGAAGCCGCGGTGCGTCAACAGCCGGTGATAGCCGAGCCCGATACCCAGGCTGCCTGAGATCCACCAAAGGATCGCGGCCGCGGCCAGGTTCTGCCAACTGAACATAAACAGTGCCGCGGCGGCCAGAATATGAAACACCGCGACGCCGGTCACGGTCTGCCAGTTGATCCGCTTAGAATCTCGTTCCAACACGAGCGCTTTTTCCATGAATTCCCCTTTTAAGATCGAAGTTAAGGTCAGAGCGCGAAGCTCCGACAGTTTCAAGCCTAGCAGGTTTGGCGGGAGGCGATTGTAAGAGTTTCGTAATACCTTAAACTTCCGTTCGGACGGGGCCGATTGGAGATGCGAATAAAGCTCCGTAAATCGCCGTTGCTTGTTGTTCGACCTCGGCTCCGTCCTAATATTTGGAGTCGGGAAACGGCACAAATCGGGCACAATTCGGCGCGAAGGTGGCAAGAAATTGACAAAAGCAAAAAGTTTACAGACCGAATTCGGCTTTGACTTCTTCCATGGAATAGCTGATGCCAGTGCGTTCGTATTCTTCCATTGCCTTATCTGCGGCTCTGCCGTCATGGAAGTCTTCGAGCACTTCGCGTTCTTCTATAGTAAGGAGCTTGAGAGCTTTCAGCCGGACAGCAGAGGATGCTTCCAGCATGGCGAGAATTTCATCAGCGAGCGTTTCGTCGTCAAGACGGTAGCGGCGGCGAAGTCGTGACGGAATTTCGATGGCGATCATCCCCATAGACCAAACATTCTAAAATAAGGAAACCCAATGAATCAAAAGAGAAAACGAAAATCCAAAGCAGAATCTGACTTCGTGAAAAAGTCAGAATGGCCGGAAGTAATCGAGGACACCGGGGGTAGGCGGGTCGTCCTTCAGCACAGAATCTACTATACCCGCGAAATGTTCAATGAGCGAATAGCGGACTTCGCCCAACAGTTGATTGAAATTGGAAGTGCGGACATTCGGGACACAAGTGAGGTTCGGAGATACATTCTTGAATTTGAGATTGTTGACTGACGCGGCTTGACGATAGAGATGTTTTATAATTAAGTAAGAGTGCTAATACTTACACAAGTACAATATTAGAAAAGGAGCGATTCGTTATGGAATTATTATTCGACCCAAGTCCGCCAGCCTTTCCGCGTTTGTCACTTGCAGAAGTTCTTGCAACTCTGAGCAAGTGCGGTCATTGCAGTAAGCAGCAGAAGAAACGTAGAGGCCGGAAGGTCAGCCCGGAAACGAAACGAATCCTACAACTTGTCGCCCTTGGGAAAAGCCAACGCCAAACGGCGCTCATTCTTATCGAGGAAGAAAAGGCGAGATTGAGAAGTAAGTTCATTTCAGAGGGCTACCAAAGAGAAAAGGCGAGGCTTAAGGCAGAGCGGATCAAAGGTGACGCGCTCGACACGACAATAAGGCAGGTACAAGACGCGGTCAGAGGTGAACGGCGGAGAAAGTCTAAAGAGCCTGACTACTCACAGTTTGTCTTTGACATCTACTGATCGATAAGTGGCTTTACGTGAAAAGACGATCCTAAAGCGGTCGTTTCGTGGATTGATAGGAAGCTATTGGGATAAAAGTTTAAGCGGCAAACTACTCGCGTGGCTCCAATTGCCACAGTCCGAAGTAGTCCGCCGCCCACGCAAAAGTTTAAGGACGAACGATGATCTTGTCAATCAAAACTCCGATGAAGGAATCCGCCAGCCCTACGACAAAATCGTATAGGAATTATTCGTGCTAGCGGAGGGGCCTTAAATCAGTTCTAATTTCCAAAGCGAGACCGCCACCTAAAAAGGTGGTCGCTCTGAATAATTAAAACGAGGTGAATTTTAGAATGGCGAATAAACCGCAACGAGTGATTGATCTAGAGGAAGGTATTGCAGAGGCGGTTGCAGTGCTTCGGGAAACACCTGTCTCATTTCTTGGGCTACAGGAAGGAATTGACAATGCCATAGAGGCCCTGGCAGGAGCTTACGGTAAAGGCTTCGAAGAGAATGTTTCGGGATACATGATAACGCCACGGGAAGACATCGAGGACGAGGATCCTGACGACGACGGCGATTTTGAGGACGACGAAGAAGAAGAGGATAACGATCTCGAAGACGAATAATAGCCGGTGCTCTCCCGGGGGCAATGCCTGCCGAGGGCCGAGCCGAACCCGTGTTTTGCCGGAATAAGAACCGATTCATGACCGAAACAAATCCCATTCTAGACGCGGACGAACCCGATACGAAGCCGCGCAAAAGCCGCCAACCTAAAGCCGACCGCCGGGTTTTCGTCTATCGGGTCGCGGACGGAAAACCGAAGGAGCAAGGCTCATTTCCCGAAGCGGTGATCGGTGATCCATTGGAGCGCCGATTGCCGACCTTCCTTAAGGAAATGTTCGGGCATGGTGACTACCGCGTCGAGACGCGAAAACCCAATGGCCATTTTGAAAAATCATTTGAGTTTTCAATTGCCGATACAGAACCGGAAAGGGAGCGGATCGTTGACGTCGAGCCGGAGGACTTCGAGGCTGAAAACATCTTGGATGGAGACGACTTTGGCCAGATGAATTCAGTTGAGGTTGAGAATCTTTTGCTGAAAGAAAGGCTCAAACGCCTTGAAGAGGATATTTCGCGGCAGAAATCCGGCACCCAAACCGAGACGCAAACGCTCATATCCGCGCTAGAGGAATCGCGGCGCGAACAGCGGGAGCTAATGATGATGATGATTGCCCAGTCGCAAAAACCCCAACAGGATGCTACGACACAGGCAATGAACATTCTCGAAAAGAGTTTGGGGATCGTCACAAAGGCAAAAGCAATCAGCGAGGAGATCGCGCCGCAGGAAAGCCAGTCGAACGGATCGTTTATTGGAGACGCGGCCCGGCTGATCGACAGCTTAGGAAAAAATGCCGGTACGTTTGCTCCATTCGTGATGAGCGCTTTAGGCGGAACCAAAGCTGCCACGGCGACGGCGACGCGGCCAACGCAAGCGGTAAGTGCGGGTGAGCTTGCGAATCTTGCCGAGAAGATTCAGAAGCGAAATGTCGAAAAGGAAGGTGCGGCAAAGAAATGAGAGGTGGGGACATTTTGAACGAATCAGTTCTAGAAGAATCCGAGCTTGTTTCGCCGGATGAGTTGATACAGCATCTTTTGCAGGATTTGATCACGGACGCGGGGCCGGACGACCTTGCGAATGAGTTCGTAAACGATTTTGTTTTGAATGACAGGCCGGAGACGGGGCAGGTTCTTGCAATGTTCGACACGCCGGCCGAGACGCTCGTAGAGGTCTTGAAAGGTGTAGTCCAGCAAAGTTACCACGTGCAACTCGACGCTTTGGATCGGAAAGGTGCTCTGTTCATCGACGGCTTGAAGATCGCGGTTAGAGAGAAAATGGCAGAGATGGCAGACGATGCGACGCAGAAGTTTTGATTTTGCCCGAATTGTGCCGTCTCCGAGCAAGGTAATCATAGGAGCAGGAAGCACATTTCAGCGGGGATGGCTCTCATTGCAACAAAGCGATCTAGACATTCGCGATCCGCGAAGCTGGCGAAAGAGATTTCTGCCCGATAGTTTGGACTCGATCCTTTCCGAGCATGTGTTGGAACATCTCGATTTGAACGACGCCGATTCGACGGCCGCCAATATTTGGGACTTCTTGAAATGTGAAGGCCGTTGGCGTATCGCGGTGCCGGACGGCTTTCATCCGCACCCGAATTATTTGAACTGGGTGGCCCCTAATTCCAGAGGTGAACGATTTTTGAAGATGTTCCGTCATCCGAGCGAACCGGATCATAAGCTGCTTTGGAACTATCAAACGCTCGTAAGTTTTCTAAGCAGCCACGGATTTAACGTCATTTTGCTCGAATACTTTGATCGACGCGGAGTTTTTCACCGGTCGAACTGGAGCGAGGCGGATGGAAGGATTTGGAGACGAGCCGGAAGCGGCTGGAGCAATTTCTTGAGCAATATAGTTGATGCTCCATACACGAGCTTGATCGCCGACGCGATCAAGATTTGCAAATAAAAACCGGATGAATTGTCCGCTACCGTCAGGCAGATCAGAGAATTCATCCGGTCCTTAAAAAAAAACGAAAGCCCTTTGTCTAGGCAACAAAGGAACTTTCAAAACAACGACGGTAGCGCGTCGTATGTGAGAACTCTATCACAAACCGAGCGCATCGTCTATCAAAAATGGCGGTGCGTTTTCGTTTTTGCGAACTGCTCCGCGCGGAACGGGAGAACGTCACGATGAACGAAACAGCACAGTTTTTGAAAACTCCAAAAGTATTTCTCACGGAAAGGGAAGCTCGCGCGCATGCACTGGGCATGATTAGCGGCTTTCTAATCGCGAACTACAACCACGCCGACCGCATCGGATTGCGCACTCATAAAAACCTCATGGCAATGATCGAACGCGGAGCGAGTCATGGCGAGATTACAGAATACTTGGTGGGGACGGTCGGGGAATATGCTTGAGAAGATTCTGGCGAAGCTGCACGGCGTCGTGAAGAACCGTAGCGGCTACATGGCCATTTGCCCGTCTCATGAGGATAAGGAACCAAGTCTTTCGGTGAGTGCGGGAATGGACGGTATCACCCTTCTTTATTGCCATGGGGGGTGCGACATCGAGAGCATTCTTACGGCTTTGGGTATGAGGATGAAAGACCTATACGACAACGTAGAAACCGAACCGAAAAACAAGATCGCGGCGACTTACGACTACCGCGACGAAGCGGGGAGGGTTTTGTTTCAGACAGTGCGGATGGAATCTAAAAAATTCTACCAGAGACGGCCAAACGGGAAAGGTTGGATCAATGACTTGCAAGGCGTTCGCAGAGTTCCTTATCGATTGCCGGAGCTTTTGCAGGCAGACAAAGCCTTTCCCGTGTTTATCGTCGAAGGTGAAAAGGATGTTGAGAATCTACTAACGATCGGGATCACGGCAACCTGCAACCCGATGGGGGCCGGAAAATGGAGAGACGAGTTCAGCGACCACCTGAAAGGATTCCAATGCGTTGTGCTGCCGGATCATGACGCTTCCGGGAACCAACACGCCGAGGCCGTCGCGAAGAGCCTTCTAAGAACCGCCGCGGAGGTCAGCATTCTCCGTTTGCCTGACTTGCCGGACAAGGGTGATGTTTCGGACTGGATCGCCAAAGGAAATACCGCCGCCGACCTTTACGCTCTTCTAAGTGGCGCCGAGAATATTCAACCGGACGAGCCACGGACTGCAAGAGCCAACGGATCGTTCAAAACTGAAAAACGCTCTTCTGAAACCCAAGCATCCAAGCTGATGAAACTCGCGCAAGACGCGGAACTTTTTCACACGCCCGACAGCGAAGCGTTTGCGACTGTTTCAGTGAATTCACACAAGGAAAACTATCCAGTTAAATCGCGTGCTTTTCGTTACTGGTTATCCCTTCAACATTGGAACAAGGAAGGTTCGACCCCGTCGTCACAGGCCATGCAGGATGTCGTCCACGGCCTAAGCGGACAAGCGATATTCGAAGGCAAAGCCGAAGATGTTCACCTGCGCGTTGCGGAATTCGAGGGCTCGCTGTATCTCGATCTAGGTAACGATCACTGGGATGCGGTGCAGATGACGCCGGACGGCTGGAGCGTTATAAGCGAGCCGCCGGTAAAGTTTCGCCGAACGCGGGGAACCCTGCCGTTACCAAAGCCGGAAAAGGGAGGAAATATCGCAGAATTGAAACGCTTCGCCAATGTTTCCGAGCACGATTGGCCGCTTGCTCTAGCGTGGCTCGCGGCGAATTTTCGCCCGAACAAGCCTTTTCCGGTTTTGGTCCTTCACGGCGAACAGGGAAGCGGCAAGAGCACGACGGCGAAAGTTCTACGGCTTTTGATAGACCCAAACAAATCGCCGCTTCGCAGTTCGCCGAAGGACGAGCGCGATTTAATGATCGCAGCAAACAATAGTTGGGTGATCTCGCTCGACAATCTTTCGTCAATGTCCGTTGCATTGTCCGATTCGCTTTGTCGTCTTTCAACAGGTGGCGGCTTTGCAACCCGCGAACTTTTCAGCGACGGCGAGGAAGTTCTTTTGAGCCTGATGCGGCCCGTGATACTCAACGGAATTGATGAAGTGATCAACCGTTCGGATTTACTGGATAGGGCAATCCTTCTGCATCTTCCACGCCTCGCAACACGCTTTGACGAGACGACCTTCTGGGTGGCTTTTGAGGCGGCGCGGCCTAGAATCTTAGGCTCGCTGCTCGACGCGGTTTGCATCGCTCTTTCACGAATCGACAATACCACCGTAGCTGCCCGAACGGGGAGCATCGATCTGCCCAGGCTCGCTGATTTTACGCTTTGGGGGGTGGCCGCGGAAACCGGATTGGGGTTGCCGGAGGGCCAGTTCTTAGAACACTACAAAGGAAATCGCGAAGGCGTTCACGATCTTGCCCTGGACTGCGACCCTTTCGCCGAGAAGGTGTTGGAATTTATGAAATACAGGCCCGCGTGGACTGGTTTGCCGTCGGAGCTTTTCGACGAGATTCTAAAAATCACGGCTAACAATATCTCAGGTTCACGCGGCTTTCCAAAAAATGCGCAGAGTATCGGGAAGCGCCTTTCCTTGCTCGCTCCGAATCTGCGAGAACACGGTACCGAGTATGTTGCGCCGGATCGAAGCCGGCGACAGAGAACTTTAACGTTACGACGAATACAGATCGATTCAGAGCCAGACTAACTTTGTTTCTGTTCACTTCTTTTTCTATTTCCTTTAAATAGAGAATCTCTTGGCACCTTGGCACCGAATGCTGCAAATAGCTCATTGTAAAAGACTTGACCCGCTCCAAGAGAAAAAAAATCTCTTGGCACCACATGGCACCACATGGCACCGTGCGCCAAGAGACGTTCCAACAAAATCAGGGCATGATGTTCTCTTGGCACCAGTTAAGTCTTTTATTTGCAACATTCGGTGCCAAGGTGCCATGTGCGCCAAGAGAATTCCCTGTCAATCTATGCGGAGCTGAAAAGTGTCAAAAGTTTTGTCAACAAGTGCTAAGATAGCCGTGCGCAACATCAAGCAACGGCGAATTGTTAAGAGGTGAAGCGCAAATGTCAGTACATCAGATCAACGGCCATTGGTATTACAGATTTTCGATCAATGGCGTCCGTCACCGGAGAGCAATAAAAGAGGCTCGAACCAAGAAGCAAGCTGAACAGGCTGAAAGGGAAGTAAGGAACCGGATTTACGAAAGCGTTTGGGGCGAAAGCGGCCAGAGGAATTTTGGAGATTTCGTTGATAACGTTTATATTCCCCACGCAAAGCAGCACAAAAAGGGATTCAACGTTGAAAGGTCGGTATTGAAAGCTCTGATTTCGGCGTTCGGAGCACTGCGCATGTGCGAGATCACGCCGAGGTTGGTTCTTGAATTCCAGCAACACAGGCTGACCGAAACCACAAACCGAGGACGCCCACGATCCAAAGCGACGGTCAACCGAGACGTGGCCGTTTTGTCTTCAATCTTCAAGCTGGCGGGACGGTTGGGCGAGGTCAAGGAGAACCCCGTAAGCAAGATTCAATACTTCGGAAATCTGCCGAAGCGCGATCGTGTTCTGTCCGACGACGAAGAGTTGAGACTGTTAAATGGGCTATCGGACTCCGACTTGCGCGGAAAGGTCGAAACGTACCTGTACACCGGACTGAGACGAGGCGAGTTGTTTCAACTCCAATGGCGGGACATCGACTTCGAGAATGGGCTAATTCGCCTACGGCCGGAAATAACCAAAACGGACAAAGCAAGAACCGTTCCGATGCTTTCGAATGTGATCCAGATTCTTTCCGACATGAAAACTAAAGCCGGAAAAGCACTACCCGAAGATGCAGTTTTCGCAGGCGGTAACAGCGGCGGAGCGTTCTTTTCTGAACAGCTAAGGAATGCGTGCCAGGACATTGGTATTGAGGCTGTAACTTGTCATACGCTTCGACACACGTTTAGCACGAGGGCAAATCGGTTTGGGGTCGATCCGTTCGCTCAAAAGGCCGCTCTCGGTCACTCAAAACTTTCACAAACCGCCGACTATACCCATCAGTCGAATGAGACTTTCCGGCGAAACTGGAACGGCTTCGAGGAACACTTATGTCAGAGAAATGACAAAAACGGCGATTTACAATAACGCGATTCGCCAGAACGCCCGTTTTTATTGAACCGCAAGACCAACGCCTTTTTGTGCTTTACAAGAGTTTTGTAAAAGTAGATTTACGCTGCCGCAGTGCCGGTGACGTTCTGTTCATTTCCACCGCACTTGCTTTCGTGCCAGCGCAACGATAAAAACAATCTGTGGCAAAGAAAAGCAAACCGCTGGTGTGGCTTGAGTATGCTGCGGCCCGCGGACTGCTCGGCACTTTGGGTGTGCTGCCGCGTCGGGCGGCGGTTGCTGTATCCATGTCGCTTGCCGCTGCCGGCTATTATGCGCTGGGCGGGCTTCGACGAGTGGCCATGACCAATCTGCGGATCGCCTTTCCCGAGAAAGACAGCCGTGAGCATAAGCGGCTTGCGAAAGGGGCGTTCAGGAATCTCGGCCGAATCCTGGGCGAGCTCAGCCAGTTTCCAAAGGCGACGCCCGAAAGCCTAAATGAGCTTATCGAGTTCCAGGTAGACGCGGATGTTTACGCCGAATACCAGCGGCTGAAGTCGGAAGGCCGCGGTGTGATCATCGTTAGCCCGCATCTCGGGAATTGGGAGATGCTCGTCTTTGGCTGGGCAGTTTACGACGCTCCGATGAGCTATCTCGCCCGGCGGCTGGACAACCCACTGATCGAAAAACTGACATCGGACCTGAGAAGGAAGTTTGGCAACACGCCGATCAATAAGGCCAACTCCGCAATGGCAGCGGCACGCGTGCTTCGCAACGAAGGCCTTCTCGGTATACTTGCCGATGTTAACGCCCATCCGAAAGAAGGCGTGTTCGTTCCGTTCTTTGGTATACCGGCCTGTACGTCGAGCGGTGTCGCTCTGCTTGCGATGCGAACAAACTCGGCCATTGTGCCGATGTGCGGCGCGTGGGATGAGGAAAAACAGCATTATATAGGCGTCCACGGCCGCGTGATCTATCCGGCTGACACCGGCGACAGGAAGCAGGATATTGTCGCGACTACCGCCGAGTTCACCGCCGAGGTCGAGAAACTCGTCCGAAGATTCCCGGATCAATGGTTGTGGATCCACAAACGCTGGAAAACCCGCCCGCCGGGAGAGGATGATCTGTACAGATCTTGATGCGAACTGTGAGGCGCCAAATCTGCGATCTTTTGCCCCCAACAGAAAATCCGCTTACTATTGTCATCACTTATGATCCGAAAAGCAGTAATTTCGGCCGCCGTCGTGGTGATCTTTTTTACAGTCGCTGCGGCTCAGCAGCGTCTGCTGGTGGTTGGCGGCGGCGACAGGCCTGACGAAGCCGTCAAAAAGTTTGTCGAATGGAGCGGCGGCGAAAAGGCGCGGCTGCTGATGATAACCTGGGCGAGCGGCGTGCCGGAGGAGAGCTTCAAAGCACTCAGGGAAGATTTCTCGATCGTGCCTGGTGTGACCGTTGAGCACGCCGCGATGCGTCCGCTGGATGCCGAAAAGCGGTCGAAATTTATCGACCAACTTAAAGCGGCGACGGGCGTATTCTTCTCCGGCGGCGATCAGAATCGGATAATGGATGTGTTGGCCGACGAGGAACTCCTCAAACTCATCCGCGAAAAATATTCGGACGGCACGCCGTTCGGCGGAACGAGCGCCGGTGCGGCGGTGATGTCGGACCCGATGATGACCGGCGAGGCCGACTTGAAGGTCCTCGACGGCTCAAAGGTCGGCGTCCGCCGCGGGCTTGGGCTTCTTCCGGGCGTCATTTTCGATCAGCACTTTCTTGTCCGGCAGAGGCATAACCGTCTGTTCGGATTGATCATGGTGAATCCGAAGATGCTCGGCATCGGGATCGACGAGGATATGGCGGTGTTGGTAGAAGACAATCGAGATCTGGAGGTTGTTGGCAAGACGTACGTCATGTTCGTCCGTTCTCCAAATGGCCGTCAACCGTATTCTGTAAGCTTCCTGAAAGATGGGGAGCGATTTGATCTGAAGAAACATAGGAAGGCCAACTAATTGGGGAGGAAGATATGGCTGGGAGAATGATATTCGTTTTGATCCTGACCGCGTTGCTTCTGTCCGCATGCGCACCGAAAAGCGGCTCGATGTTCGACGGTCAATGGATCGACCTCTCGCACGATTTTTCCGACGACACGATCTACTGGGTGACCGCCGAGCCGTTCAAACGCACGACCGTTGCTGAGGGGCCGACGGACAAGGGGTTCTATTATTCGGCGTACAATTTTTCGGGGGCCGAACACGGCGGGACGCATATCGATGCTCCAGTTCACTTTGCGGAAGGGAAGAAAACGGTCGATCAGATCGCGCTCGATCAGTTGAGCGGCGAGGGAGTGAAGATCGATGTTTCGGCAAAGGCATCCGCCGACCGTGATTACGAGATAACGGTCGATGACATCACGGCATGGGAGGCGGCGAACGGCAAGATCCCGGAGTCGAGTATCATTCTTTTCCAAACCGGCTTTGCATCGCTATGGCCGGATGCGAAGTCTTACCTCGGCACCGATGCGAAGGGCCCCGACGCGGTGAAAGACCTTCATTTTCCCGGGCTGCACCCGGGCGCCGCAAAATGGCTGGTCGAGAACCGAAAGTTCAAGGCCGTCGGCATTGACACCGCAAGCATCGATCGCGGCCAATCGACGATGTTCGGTTCACACGTTGCGTTGATGACGCATGACATCCCGGCTTTCGAGAACGTGGCGAGTCTGGACAAACTTCCCGCGAAAGGCTTTCACATTTTTGCACTGCCGATGAAGATAAAAGGAGGCTCCGGCGGGCCGGTGCGGATAGCGGCGATCGTCCCTTCGGGAAATTAGTCAAAGAGTTCCATTCCCGCGGTCGAGCCGAACTTTTGACGATCTAAGATCGTTGATGATGTTATGAAAAAGTTCATCGTACCGGTAGCTTTCTTGACGGTGACTGCCGCTGGTTTCGGGCTTTATTTATTTGGTCGATCGCTTTGGGTGCCAATGCAAAGGACGGTTGAAGGTGAAAGAACGGTTGCGGAGGCGGTCCGATTGTTTGGCCCCGATGCCGAAACTCGGCTCAAGCCGTATTTCGAAGAGGCAGGACTTTCGTTCCCGCCGCGAAAGATAGTATTGATCGGGTTAAAGGATGAAAAGAGGCTTGAACTATGGGCTGAAGCGGACGGCAAACCGAACTTTATTAGGAGCTATGAGGTCAAGCGCGCCAGCGGCGTTGCCGGGCCCAAACTTGCGGAAGGAGACCGGCAAGTTCCTGAAGGCTTCTATCGGGTCGTAGGACTCAACGCGAATAGCAGTTATCATCTTTCGCTAAAATTGAATTACCCAAATGAGTTCGATCTTCAGCAAGCCAAATTGGAGGGCAGAACTCAGGTCGGCGGCGATATTTTTATCCATGGCAAAGCAGTATCCGTCGGTTGTTTGGCGATGGGTGATGAAGCCATCGAAGAACTGTTTGTTCTGACGGAACGCGTTGGGAAAGAAAATGTATCAGTGATCATCGCCCCGCATGATCTGCGAACGCGCCCCGTTAGGGAAGGTTCGACACCCGGATGGGTCGGGCGCTTGTATGCCGAACTCGCACGGGAAATGAATAAATTCAAGTCTTGATTTCCCCGACTCTATCAGACCGTTTTCCTCGCCTGCGACTGAACGGCGGTGATCGCGACGGCATCGACGATGTCCTCTGCTTTGCAGCCTCGTGACAGGTCGTTGCATGGGCGGTCGAGTCCCTGGAGTATCGGCCCGATGGCGGTGCCGCCTGCGAGTCGTTCGGTTAGTTTGTAGGCGATATTGCCGGAATTGAGGTCGGGGAAGACGAGGACGTTGGCACGACCGGCAACATTCGAACCCGCAGCTTTCGATTCGCCGACGGAAGGAATAAGCGCTGCGTCGGCCTGAAGCTCGCCATCGATCTTCAGATCGGGCATTCGGGCGCGAACGGTTTTCACTGCTTCGATCACTTTGTCGATCGACTTGTGCTTCGCACTTCCCTTCGTCGAGAACGACAGCATAGCGACCCGCGGTTCGGTCTGCAGCAACGCGCGGCACGAATCAGCGGATGCGATCGCGATCTCAGCCAGCTCGCCCGCGTCCGGGTCGATGACGACGCCGCAGTCGGCGTAGATCATTGCTCCTTTCTCGCCGAATTTCGTGTCAGGGACGGTCATCAGGAAAAACGAGGAGACGATCCTGAACCCTGGCCGAACGCCGATGCAGCGCAAGGCGGCGGCGACGGTGTGTGCCGTCGTGTTCGTGGCGCCTGCGACGGATCCGTCGGCCTTACCCTCGCGAACGAGCAGATTGCCGTAGTACAGCGGGTCCTTCATCGTCTGCTCCGCCTCTTCGAGCGTCGTTCCTTTCGCACGGCGAAGATCGTAGTAGAGCGTCGCCATCCGGGCGAAGTCGGCGGCCTTTCGATGATCGAGGATCGTAATGCCGTTCAGGTTCGCTCCCGCCTCTGCCGCCGCCGCTCGCACTCTTTCTTCGTTCCCGATCACGGTTATTCGGGCGATCTTGTCACGCGAGCAGATCTCGGCCGCTTGCACGGTCCGCGGGTCTTCGCCCTCGGGCAAAATGATGTGTTGCGGGTCGGCCGAAGCTCGGGTGCGAATTTGCTGGAGGATCATAAAAGTTCGGAGTTCTGGCTTTAGCCGGCCCGCCGCTCGCCGGGAAGCCAGCTACGCTGGACTCCAAACAAGAAGCGCTCTGAAGCTTGAACTCAAAACCAAATTACCATACAACGTCGCGCCGCGAAACTTGCACAAAGCGCGGGTTGTTCATAGACTTTGTTTAAAGATAAGGAGCGAGAAAATGGCTGATACCGTTGAAAGAAAGGCGAGGCCCGTTGGCGGGTCCAGGAAAGAGGCCAAAGGGCGGATGCGGAATTTTCTGATGTTCCTGCCGAATATGGTGCTTCTGCTGGGCCGCCTTTTGAAGGACTCGCGGGTTCCGGGCGCCGAAAAGGCCCTTTTCCTTGCCGCGATCGTCTACGTCATTTCGCCGATCGACCTCATCCCCGATCTTTTCCCGTTCATCGGGCAGGTTGACGATATTTATGTCGTTGCGTTGACGCTGCTTCGCCTTATCAATCGTTCGGATGCGACCGTCGTACGCCAGCACTGGCCCGGCGGCGGCGATATCGTATCGCTGGCGGACTCGATAGCGGGCCTTGCCCCAATGCTGCTTCCAAAACGAGTGACGCGCGTGCTTTCGTCGCGGGTCGAGATGGGCTCGGCCGCGGCCGTGTTGAAGAGCATTAAGAACAAGAATGAGCCGCTGATCGTAGAGGTCCCGCAGGCCGAAAAGATCGACGTGAGCTCGAAGATGGCGAATTGATCTATGCCGGGAACGCAGGAGGCCTCGCCTGCCCGAGTGCGAAGCACGAACCGCCCCCGCAGGCATCTGCGGCCCCGAACGGGCGCGGCACCTTTCCGCCAAAAGACGGCGGCGTGCACGCCGTGGCGTGTACGTTCCAGGATTTGTGGATTTCGCCACTGTTTGAAACTTTACTCCACCCAAGTTTGTGAAACTTGAACTTTAGCCCTTGCGCCTTATGCGATAGCTTTCGCTATAATGGTTGTACGCCACACAGCGAGAGTGAAGCACTGAATTATGTTCGAACGCTACACCGAAAGATCTCGACGTGTCATTTTTTTCGCACGCTACGAAGCGCTGCAGTACGGCTCGCCCGTAATTGCTTCGGAGCACGTGCTGCTCGGCCTCTTGCGTGAAGATAAGACCATTGCCCCGCGCTATTTTCCCGGCCGCCGCGGCGTAACGGTCGATTCGGTTCGGAAGGAAGTTGAGGACCGTATCGTCCTTCGTGATCGCATACCGCAATCGGCGGAACTTCACCTGGCTCCCGAAACAAAACGCATTCTATTTTACGCCAGCGAGGAAAGTCGTTCGCTAAAGTGCCGCCACATTGGCCCTGAACATTTGCTGCTCGGGATGGCCCGCGAAGAGAATTCCGTCGCGGCTGAGATACTGTCTCGATTGGGAATGCGTTCGCAGGAGATCCGCGATGAGGTCGGGCGCCAGCACGGCTTGCCGCCGGCCCCCGCTCTGCTGAACCCGGAAGCTTCGCGTACGCCAAACCTGCAGGAGTTTACGCGCGATCTTACCGAAGATGCGGCACAGGGCAAACTCGACCCGCTCATCGGCCGCGAACCTGAGATCGAACGCCTGGTCGAGATACTTTGCCGCCGGACGAAGAACAATCCGGTCTTGATGGGAGAGGCCGGCGTCGGCAAAACAGCGATAATCGAAGGGCTGGCGCAGAAGATCGTTGATCGTTCGGTTCCGAGCTTTTTGGAGAATAAACGCATCCTTGCCCTCGATCTTTCGCTCGTAGTTGCCGGAACGAAATACCGCGGCCAGTTTGAAGAGCGGCTGAAGAAAATAATGGTAGAGCTCCGCGAGAACGAGGAGTTCATCGTTTTCATTGACGAGCTTCACACCCTAGTCGGAGCAGGCTCGGCGGAAGGGACGCTGGATGCGGCGAACATTTTGAAGCCTGCCTTATCGCGTGGCGAGATCCAGGTGATCGGCGCGACGACTCCCGGCGAGTATAGAAAGACGATCGAGAAGGACCGAGCGCTCGAGCGCCGCTTTCAGGCCGTTAAGGTTCAGCCGCCGAGCGAAGCCGAAGCCCTCCAGATCGTTCATGGGGTCGTCGAGCGGTACGAGGCCTTTCATCAGATACGCTATTCAAAGGACGCTCTTGAGGCCGCCGTTTATCAATCAAGCCGGTACATCGCCGACCGCTTTCTGCCCGATAAGGCGATCGACGTTCTCGACGAGGCAGGTGCCCGGGCAAAGCTTCGCTTCCAGAATGAGAATCCGGGCGAGCCCTCATGGAAAGAGACCGTCGCCAACTGGAAACGGGCCGCTGCGAATGAGGACCAGATCATTTCTTACGAGCTCAAGACCCTTGAAGACTCATTCTTTGCGGTTGAGGTCACTAAGGCCGATGTGGATGAAGTGATCGCCCGCTGGACCGGCGTGCCCGTTTCGTCGATCAACCAGGAAGAGGCGGCGAAACTCCTGAACATAGAGGCCGAACTTCACCGCCGCATCGTCTCGCAGCGTCCGGCGATCTCGGCCCTGGCCCGTGCCATTCGCCGCTCGCGTGCTGGACTCAAGAATCCGGGCCGCCCGGTCGGGTCGTTCCTGTTTCTTGGACCAACCGGCGTCGGCAAGACCGAGGTCGCCCGGACGCTTGCCGAGTACCTGTTCGGGACCGAACGGACGCTCATTCGCTTTGACATGAGCGAGTTCATGGAAAAACACGCGGTGGCCAAATTCATTGGCTCGCCTCCGGGATACGTCGGATTCGAGGAAGGCGGCCAGTTGACCGAAAGGATCCGCCGCTCGCCCTATTCGGTCGTGCTTTTCGACGAGATCGAAAAGGCCCACCCCGATCTGTACAACGTGCTGCTACAGGTCTTTGAGGACGGTGTTCTGACTGATGCCCAGGGAAACACGGTGGATTGCCGCAACGCGATCTTCATAATGACCTCGAACATCGGCGCGAAGTATATTCAGAAACGTACCTCGCTCGGATTTCAAGGCAGCGCCGAGGCTTCCCGTGAAAAGATGGAGGAGCAGGTCCTTTCACAGGTCAAACAGACCTTTGCTCCCGAGTTCATTAACCGCCTGGACGAGATCATCATCTTTGACGAACTGTCGGAAGGCGACCTTTCGCAGATCATCGACCTCCAGATCGTAAAGCTGAACGAGATACTCGCAAGCCGCTCGCTGACTGTAGACCTTTCAACCGACGCCCGCAAATGGCTGATCGAAAAGACCTTTGCCGAACGGGGCTACGGCGCGAGGCCGCTGAAACGAGCCCTACAGAAATATGTTGAGGACGAACTCTCCGAAGCCCTCATTCAGGGTGAGGTCCATGAGGACAGCAATGTCGAGATCTTCCTGACGGACGACAAACTCGCCTTTCGCACCGTAGCGGTCGACGAGCTGGAAAAGGCCCTCGGAACCTAGGCCGCCTCGCCTGCATAGCGTGAAAAGCTATCTCGCTGGCCAGGCGAAAGGCTGGGGAGAAAACGAGTGGTTTAGCCGAACCTGCGACGAAAGGAGATCCCTAAAGTAGAGAAAACGCCATAGCGCACAGATCTCACGACTCTATTTCGAATAGCTAGCCCGGACAACCGTCTTGATGTTCCCGCGTACGTGAAAATCTCCCTCAATTTCCACCTTCATTGGATCGCATGCCTTAACGAAATCTTCGAGTATCAGGTTGATCACATGCTCGTGAAAGATCTTGATGTTTCGGAACGAATTTATGTAAAGCTTTAGACTCTTGAGCTCGATACATCGCTCATTGGGCACGTACTTAAGCCGGATAACCGCGAAATCCGGAAAGTCCGAAAACGGGCATATGGCCGTGAATTCAGGCATTTCGAACTCGACCCAGATCTCTTTTCCAGGGTATTCGTACCGAAACGTATCGAGCGGATAGAGATCCATCTCCTCCGGCGGCGTCGGCCTAATATTCAGGTCCTGCAGGTTTTCAGGCTGCAGCTTCGCTTCGTTTTGCATATTGCTTGTGCCGGCAAAACCGGCGTGCCGCCCCGAGTGTTTCGACCCCACGGGCCTTTAGGTCATCGAGTAAGTGTATGAACACCTTTGCGGTTGCTTTCGCATCCTCGCCGGCACGGTGGTGATTTACGAGTTCGACCGCAAAATAGTTCGCAACGGTCTTGAGCTTGTGATTCTCGATGTCCGGCAGAAGGCCTCGCGAAAGCTGGACCGTGCACAGCGACGAATTCCAAACACTGTATCCGTCGTAAACCCGCCCGACCTCATAATTCAGGAAATGCATGTCGAACCCGATATTGTGCGCGACCAGGACTGAATCCCCCACGAACTCAAGAAAATCGGGAGCAACCTCGCCAAACGCGGGAGCGCCCGAAACCATTTCGTCGCTTATCCCGGTCAGGGATGAGATAAAGGGCGGGATTGGTGTTCCGGGGTTTACCAATGAATGAAATTCGTTGGCGATCGCGCCGCCTTTCACAAGAAAGGCCCCAATCTCGATAACCCGGCACGGCGGAGCCTTCGCTCCCGTTGTTTCCAGGTCAAAGACGACGAAGCCGGTTTCACCGAGCCGGCGCACATTGTGGTCCGGTTCGGTCAGATGGACGAGGCCTTCTTCGAGGCTCAACCGTGGATCTCGATCGATCAGGTCAACAACCAGCATCCGCGCAAAATCCGGATGCGGGTCGCGGATCCGCATAACGTAATCTACGACTTCAACCGCCGACGCACTTCCTCCGAGGGAGATAAGCAGGTCGATGGTCGAATTTATCAGGAGCGAGTCCGAAACCAGGTTTGCGTGCGGCAACATCTCTGAACCCATTCTATCTGTAAATTTCGAAACCACCAAGATACACAACCGCGGTGTTTCCATTTAGAATGTTCTTGTGGCAGAAAACTACTTTATTGATCAGGATCACGTTCTGCAGTACTTTCGCGATACGAATGCCTTGCTTGAAGGCCACTTCCAACTATCGAGCGGGCTGCACAGCACTCAATACCTGCAATGTGCTCTAGCCTTGCAATATCCGGCCGACGCGGCCAGATTTGGCCGGGCGATCGCCGAGCAGCTTGTAAACTCCTTAGAAGCTGTAGCCCTTTCGGCCGGCGCGGGCAATGCTCCGCTCGAGATCGACGCCGTCGCCGCACCGGCTATCGGCGGCCTGATCATCGGATATGCGGTCGCCCAGGCGATGAACAAACGCTTTATCTGGACAGAGCGCCAGGGCGGCGAGATGACATTGCGCCGCGGATTCGCCATCAAGCCGGGTGAACGGCTCGTGGTGGTCGAGGATGTGATCACGACTGGAGGTTCAACTCGCGAATGCATCGCGGCCCTTGAGGAAAACGGTGGCAGGGTGATCGCAGGCGCTTCGATCATTGATCGTTCGGACGGCCTTGCCGATGTTGGCGTGCCGCGTATCTCGCTCGTCAGCCTCGATGTCCCGAGTTTCTCCGAAGCCGAGTGCCCGATGTGCGCCGCGGGGACGCCGGCCATTAAACCAGGGAGCCGCGGCACGCTTTCGAGGCCGGCATGAGACGAGTCTGTTTCCTTTCGATGGACGACCTCAGCGGCTATGTTGCGGACGACGATCTGGCCATTCCGCCGCTGGCCAGCCTCGGTTGGCGTGTGGACACCGTTTCGTGGCGCGACACGTCCGTTGATTGGAACGAGTTCGACGCCGTTGTTATACGAACTACGTGGGACTATCAACGAGATCCGCATCTGTTCCTTGCGGCCCTTGAAACGATCGAAAAGTCTTCGGCCCGGCTCGAGAACCCACTGAAGACGGTAAAATGGAATCTCAGCAAGATTTATCTAAGCGACATGGAGCGGCGCGGATGTCCGATCGTGCCGACGATTTGGGACGCTGAATATACCGCGGAAGCTTTTGACGACTGGTGCGATAAGCTAAATACGGGTGAGCTGATAGTCAAACCCGTCGTCAGTGCCACTGCCGAGCATACCTATCGCATCGCGGAATACAACAATAGTCTTGAGGGCGTTTTTCGCGGC
The DNA here is from genome assembly GCA_050250045.1 of Pyrinomonadaceae bacterium. Classification (GTDB taxonomy): domain Bacteria; phylum Acidobacteriota; class Blastocatellia; order Pyrinomonadales; family Pyrinomonadaceae; genus OLB17. The sequence goes on from JBFWPK010000006.1 coordinate 112,619, forward strand.
CGTAAGTTCATGGTCCAGCCGTTTATGCCAGCGATAGTCACTGAGGGCGAATTTTCGCTATTCTATTTCCGCGGTGTGTTCAGTCATGCGATAAACAAGGCCCCGCGGGCTAGCGATTTCCGAGTTCAGGAGGAACACGGCGGTATCATCACGGCCACAGTGCCCAATCCGGCAATGCGAGAAGCGGCGGACCGGGCGATACAAGCGATCGGCGAGGACCTACTCTACGCCCGCGTCGATCTCGTCCGCGATGCAGATCACAACTATCTTTTGATGGAGCTTGAACTTATCGAGCCCGCACTTTATTTCCGAATGGACAAGCGTTTGCCGAAGTTCTTTGCGGAACAGTTCGATTTGTGCATGAGGGATCGGGTCGAATGAATACTCGCGAGAAGGCGGCACGATTCTGGGAAGCATTTTGTTCGTCCAGCGGCACCGACGCGGCCTTGCCGCATCAGATCTGGCATTTCGGAAACACGGCGGAGATGGCCGATGAACTCGCGAACTTGGTTGTTTCTGGTAAAAAGACGGCAACGGCCAGCCTGGTCGAGGCGAATGCCCTGAGACCCGAGGAAACTCCGATTTTCGGCGGATTCAGTGTTGTTACCGATATCGAGAATGAACCGATCTGCGTCGTGCAGACCACCGAGGTCCGGCACATTCCATTTGACCGGATCGACGAGCAGTTTGCCTTTGACGAAGGTGAGGGCGACCGGTCGTATCGATATTGGCGCGAGGTTCATTGGAACTACTTTACGAATGAGGCTCGCGAGTTGGGCATCGAGTTCAACGAACGCTCGCTGATATGCTGCGAACGCTTCAAGCTTTTGTTTGTGAATGAACTATAAGCTTCTGATCCAATACGACGGCACGGATTTTCACGGCTGGCAGGTGCAGGATAATGCGCGGACGATCCAGGGCGAGTTGGAACGCGTTCTTGGGACGCTTGAAGGAACTCCGGTGAAAGTTGCCGGGTCCGGACGCACGGACGCCGGCGTCCATGCCGAGGGCCAGGTGGCCAATGTGAGATTGAACCGCGCATGGACACCCGAAAAGCTGAGACATGCCATAAACGGAAATCTCTGGCGGGACATCCGAATCATGACCGTCGAGCGCGCGGACGAAGATTTCCACGCACGATTCTCAGCACGCGGTAAGACATACGCATATCGAATTGTGAATGCCCCCGTAATGTCGCCCTTCTGGCGGCGGTTCGCACTGCACGATACGCGCCCGCTCGATATTGGACGGATGAACATGGCCGCTAGACTCCTCCTTGGCGAACATGACTGGACCGCGTTTTCGTCAGCACTGTCAGAGAGCGAAAATAAGGTCCGCAATGTAACCGAGAGCAGTGTGGATTCATTCTGGGACCGTCGAGCAAATACGAACGTCGTCGAGTTCCGGATCACCGCCAACGGCTTTTTGCGCTATATGGTGCGATCGCTCCTGGGAACGCTAATCGAGGTGGGGCGCGGCGAGCGCGATTCTGATACAATTCTCACGGCCCTGGCCATTGGCGACCGAAGCCTGGCCGGACAAACGGCTCCGCCGAATGGGCTGACCCTCGTTAAGGTCGATTACAACTAAATGCTGATCTATCACGTTGTTATGCCCGAAACCTGGGTCGATATAAGGGGCAAAACTTTCTATGAAACCGAAAGCCTCGAAACAGAAGGCTTTATTCACTGCAGTTTCGCTGACCAACTTGAAGGAGTGCTGCAGCGTTACTATGCGGACGCAAAAGAGGTGGCCATTCTGACGATTGACGCAAACAAACTCACCTCGCCGCTGGTCAGCGAGCTGTCAACGAACAACGAACCGTACCCGCATATCTACGGCCCGATAAACACCGACGCGATCGTAAAGGCAGAAACACGACCGGTAGGGAGTGTGCCCGTTCAAGATCTATAGCAGAATATGCTCGACAGATTTGCACAAGTGATCGAACCGGGATCGGCGGAGACTCGACTGCTCGACGAGATCGACACGGCCCACCTGCCGCGGCATATTGCGATCATAATGGACGGCAACGGCCGTTGGGCAAAATTGCGTGGAAAGCCCAGAATTTTTGGTCACAAGGCTGGAGCGGAATCAGTCCGCGCGATACTCGATACTTGCGCACGGCTAAAGATCGAGGCTGTCACACTGTACGCATTCTCAACCGAGAACTGGAAACGTCCGAAGGCTGAAGTCTCGGGCTTGATGTCGATGCTGAAACGTTACATCCGCAGCGAGATGGCTGAAGTGAAAGCGAATAACATACGCTTTCAGGCAATTGGAAATATCTCGGGACTTTCGGATAGTGTGCAAAAAGAACTAGCCTGGGCCGCCGCGCAAACGGCCGAGAACACCGGAACTATCCTGAGCGTCGCATTGAACTACGGCGGCCGCGCCGAGATCGTCGAGGCCGCACGCCGAGCCTCGCGGCAGTTACTGGACCAGGGCAAGTCACTCGAACGCCTGACCGAAGCCGACATTGAACGCAATCTTTACACATATGGACTGCCGGAGGTCGATCTCCTTATTCGCACCAGCGGCGAAATGCGCATCTCGAATTTTTTGCTCTGGCAGCTAGCGTACAGCGAGATCTATGTTACGCCGACCTTTTTCCCCGATTTCCGCCGCCCGCACATTTTCGAGGCGATAATCGAATACCAGAAACGTGACAGAAGATTCGGCGATGTAGCCGCACAGGTCAGCAACAGCTCGCGTTAGCCGAGGTGCCTGACAGATCCCGGTCCGAATGACCTGTTATGAAAACACGCCTTCTCACAGCCGCCATTGCCCTACCGATCCTGATAGCATCGATCGTCCTTCCGTGGTGGGTGCCGGAGACGATCTGGATATTCGTCCTGATCGCGGTCTTGGCCCTTGCGGCGGGAATGTTCGAGTTTTACTCGCTTACGAAGAAGCTCGAGCTAAAGGCGGACGCGGGCATTGCATATCTCGGGGCCGCGGGCTTGATAGTGTCGTTCATTTTCGATGCACCGGCCAAAGCCCCTGATCTGCTTTTGATCGTATTGGCAGGGTTCTGTGTACTCGTTCTGATCACGCAGACATTTCGTTTTCAAAAAGATTTCTCGAAGATGCTCACCGGCATCGGGGTCACCGTCCTGGGTGTGTTGTACCTGGCGTTTCTTGGCGGCTTTCTTATCTCAACCCGAGTTGGTTTTGACCCAATATTATCAACCAAGCTGCTGCTTTTTTTCTTCACCGTGATCTTCGGTTCCGATTCTGGCCAGTATTTCACCGGCAAGGCACTTGGCAAACACAAGCTCGCCCCCGCTATCTCGCCCGGTAAAACAGTCGAAGGCGCGGTCGGCGGCCTTGTCGCGGCTGCCGGTTTTGCAGCGCTTTGCACGCTCACATTCTTCCCCGAATTACCTTATAAATTCTCCATACCGCTAGGCATCGTCATGGCCGCGTTCGGCATGTTCGGCGACCTGGCAGAATCCGCCATCAAACGTGGCTCCAAGGCCAAGGATGCGGCATCCGTACTTCCTGGTCACGGCGGCTTGCTTGATCGGCTCGACAGTTTGCTATTCAACGCGCCGATACTGTATTATTTTGCTCGGTTTTACTTTTGATCGATATAAATGGACGCAGTTCGGTTTGACGACAATAATAATACTTGAGGCGAGAGCGTAATTTCATGACGTTCCGCCTTTCGTTTGTCGCAAAATCGAAAGGCGTTTTTGTTTTGGAAGGAAGATTTGCCCACGAATTACGCGAATTATCGCGAATAGAAGAAGGGAAGATATGGAAGGAGTGCTTTACAAAGACGAAAGCTACAGGATCATCGGGGCTTGCTTTGAGGTTTATAACAACAAAGGATTTGGCTTTACCGAACCGATCTATCAGGAATGCCTCCAGCACGAATTCTCAATGCAGAAGATACCCTTCGTCGCCCAGCCGTCTATACCGATGAACAATAAAGGCATCCGGCTGATACAACACTTTGTACCGGATTTCGTTTGTTTCGGAAAGATCGTTGTCGAGATAAAAGCCGTTTCCGCCCTAACCGATGCACACCGCGCTCAAACGCTTAACTACCTACACGCAACAGGTTTTGAGCTTGGAATCCTAATAAATTTTGGCCAATTCCCGAAGTTGGCGTACGAACGACTCGCCTGTAACCGGAGAAATGCGGCAGCTCGCAACGTTTACGAAGTAATCGCAAGCAAACTAGACGAATAAAGCTTTTTCTTATTCGCGTTTATTCGCGTTATTCGCGGGCAAAAATTCTTTATGTTAGACACACTAGGAAATTTGGAACGAACACACACCTGCGGTGAGTTGCGCGAAAGCGATGTAACGAAACAGGTTGTCTTGATGGGTTGGGTCGCAAAGAAGCGCGACTTTGGCGTTTTTACGTTTATCGACCTCCGCGACCGCGAGGGCGTGACGCAGGTTGTTGTAAGCGAAGAAACGGCCGTCGAAGCTCATGCGAAAGCAAAGAATCTTCGCGGCGAGTTTGTAATTGCGGTCAAAGGCGACGTCGTCAAACGTGAAGATAACGCGAAAAACGCCAAGCTCGCGACCGGCGATATTGAGATCAAGGTCAGTGAGATCCTTGTTCTGAATGATGCCAAAGTTCCGCCGTTTCAGCTCGAAGTTGCCGGAAGCGAGAATCTCGCCAGCGAGGATACGCGACTCAAGTATCGTTACCTCGACCTGAGAAGGCCGCGGCTCCAGCACAACATTCGTATGCGTGCGAAAGCAGTGGCCAGGATCCGCGAATATTTCGACGGCCGCGGATTTATCGAGATCGAAACGCCGATCCTGCTCAAAAGCACACCCGAGGGTGCACGCGATTTCATCGTCCCGTCGCGCATCCATACGGGCAAATTTTTCGCCCTGCCGCAGTCACCGCAGATACTGAAGCAGATAACGATGATCTCGGGGCTCGACCGTTATTACCAGATCGCCCGCTGCTTCCGCGACGAAGACCTCCGCGCCGACCGCCAGCCGGAGTTTACGCAGCTCGACATGGAAATGTCCTTCGTCAACCGCGAGCAGGTCTATCGCGAGATGGAAGGAATGTTTAACCACGTCCTGAAACTGATCGGCGTAGATCTGCCGACCGAATGGCCTCGGCTCACCTACGCCGAAGCGATGCGACGATACGGGTCAGACAAACCCGACCTGCGTTTCGGTATGGAACTTATCGACCTGTCAGCCGAACTGAAAGACACCGATTTCGCCCCATTTGCCGATGTGCTTGCAAAAGGCGGCGAGATTAAATGCATCGTTGTAAAAGGCAAAGCAGATTACTCGCGAAAGCAGACGGATGAGTTGCAGGAGTTTGTAAAACGCTACGGTGCCGGAGCACTCGCTTGGATCAAGGCGGCACCAGCTGATGGCGATCCCGCCGAAGTCAGAACCGGGAGCGGTAGCGACTGGGTTCTTACGTCATCGTTACTCAAGGTGCTTGGAGAAGGAAAGATCGATCAACTTGCGCAAACTTCAGGCGCCGAACGCGGTGATGCCGTACTGATCGTCGCGGGCAAAAAGCCCGTTGTCGCAGCCGCTCTAGGAGCGCTTCGCAATGAAGTTGCACGACGCGAAAATTTGATCGACCGCAGTAGATACGAGTGCCTGATCGTAACCGAATTCCCGATGTTCGAACACGATGACGAGACCGACACTTACGTCGCGGCACACCATCCGTTCACCTCGCCGATGGACGAGGACCTTGAACTGTTCAAAACGGCCGTCAACGACCCGTCGCATCACCACCTGCTCGGCCAGGTGCGCGCGAAGGCCTACGATGCCGTCATCAACGGCTACGAATGCGCCGGCGGCTCGATCCGTATCCACCAAAAGGACGTCCAGGCCCTCAACTTCAAAGCGCTTGGGATGAGTCCGGAGACCGCCCGCTCGCGTTTCGGCTTTTTCCTCGACGCCCTCGAATATGGCACGCCCCCGCACGGAGGCTTTGCCGCAGGCATCGAACGCACCTGCATGATCCTCGTCGGCACCGAAAACATCCGCGACGTCATGGCTTTCCCGAAAACTGCCTCGGCCCAGGACCTGATGATGGACTCTCCGGGCGACGTGGATGCGGCACAGTTGAAAGAGTTGGGAATATGTATTGTTAGTGAATAGACGAATCAAACCGCAAATTTTGTTAACACTGTCGATGATCTGCATCATCGCAAGCGGTGTCTGTTTCTATCGGGCCGAGAATATTCGCTGGCCATGACGCCTGGTCTAAAGCGAACTGCGGGACGCCGCGGGTTACTCTCAGTTCATGTTACGATGAGCGCTGGTTCACGGAAGATTTTCTTGCAGTTCTGTTCTTCATTCTTGCGTTAGCATGCTTGATATACGGCGTTTGGCTTAAGAAGTCTGACCCTCAAAGTATACGGGTTAGCTGAACCGGATGAATTTCAAGATTGAGGCCGCATCTAAGCAGATTGGACGAATTCCGCCGGTTGTTAAAAAATATGCGATAATGCTCTTGAGTATTATGTCGGTGCAGCTAGAAATATCTACGGACGAACTTCTCGACGCCGTTGTGCAAATGCCGAAAGGGGAGTTCGACTTATTCGTTCGGCGAGCCAAACAGTTGCGGCAGAATGGCGGTACGGAAAAGACTCTCTCCGGTACGCAAGCCGACTTGCTTCAAAAGATCAACACAGTTTTCCCGCCAGCCGATCGTGACCGATACGCAGAGCTTTATACAAAGTTCAAATCCGACGGACTGAAAGAAACTGAAAAAAGGGAGCTTTCTGCCCTTGTAGAGAAGTTTGAGAAATTAAACGCACGCCGGTTAAAACTCCTCGCTCAACTCGCAAAAATGCGGGGCGAGACTGTCGATATGGTGATCGACCAATTCGAATTGGCTGTTTCCAACAATGTCTAAAGCGAAGATCTCGCTCAAAACTCGTAAGCTTGTTACGGAGCGGGCGCAGGGAAAGTGCGAATATTGCCGATCGCAGGTGAAATACGCCGACAGCCCTTTCGATGTTGATCACATCATTCCGATTTCATTTGGCGGCGCTTCGGAACATGATAATTTAGCCTTTTGTTGCCACGGATGTAATCTCTTCAAGGCAGACAGAACCACGGCGTTCGACTTTCTTTCGAGACGCGAAGCCACGATTTTTAACCCTCGCGCCCAAATTTGGTCTGAACATTTTTCATGGAGTTCGGACGCAACTACGATTGTCGGCCTTACCGCCACTGCCAGAGTAACCATAGACGCATTGAGGTTGAACCGGCGTGGACTTGTTAATCAGCGACAAGTTCTTTCGGAGCTTGGATTGCATCCGTGAGATTAACAGCGTCGGTTGATTGTTTGCCAACAATTGATGGCGATAGTCGTCAAACTGGTTCATAAATGCCACAAATATCGAACCATTTTCTCGAAAATATCGTAGGATCACCTTGTAATGTCGAAAAAGTTTGACACAAATCCGCTTGATCCGACGTTTCCGGAGAGGGCAAGGGCCGCTGCGGCCGCAGAAACGGCTGATCAAGGGCGTGGAAACACCGCGCCGCCGAAAACGCCGTTCAGCACTTCGGAATTTCCGACACAGCCGGGGAGCGTGACGGAGGACGAGACGCGGAGGTTCGACGAGGCCCGTTTTAACGCCTATGCTTTTCACGGCGGCCCGGCGCCGGCCGTTTATCAGCCGCCGGCAATGGACGAAATGAACCGGGCTGGAGACCGAAAGGTGGCCAAGGTCGGAGTGGCTGAAAAATGGCTGATCGGCTTGCCGTACTTGCCCGTGTGGATCGGTTTTGTGGCAGGCTTAGTTCTTCTTCTGATCATTCCGAAAGAGGAGAACAAGGTTCGCTTTCACGCGGCGCAGGGGTTCGCTGCTCAGATAGCGATCATGCTTGTAAGCGCTCTGCTTGGCGGGATCGGAAACGCATTTGATTCCAACTTCGGCAGCGTGATATTTGGCGCGATCTCAACAGTGATGATGATAGTTTTCGCGATCAAGGCGTGGAAAGGAAAGCCGGTTCATATCGAGATAATTGACGACCTGACCAACTGGTTCGAGGACAAGATCGGGCCGTTAAAATCATAAACTTTCTATGTTCTGTCCGAACTGCGGAAAAAATGTCAGTGCCAAGCTGAAATACTGCAGCGGCTGCGGCGAACGCTTGTCAAAGGCGGCGGAGATCGATAAAGACGGTTTGCCGGGCAAGATGCTTGACAATATTCTGACGACGCTCTTTCTGGTGGTGATGTTCGGGCTTGGAATACTGGTAGGCCTTGTCGCGGTGCTTTTGAGCAACAACGTCGAGCCGAAGTTTGTTGTTTTCGTCGCGGTCGCGTATCTCGCAGCAGTGTTCGGCATCTGCTACACATTATTGTCACAGGTGCCGAAGCTGATCGACGCAAAATTAAAGGCAAACGATGAGTACAGCCGGCATGTGCCAGTCCGTAATGAGGAGTTTGTCCAGCTTCCGCCGCGTTCGACCAATCAGCTTGACGAATTTCGCGAACCCGCAAGCGTAACCGACGGCACAACGCGAACACTGGATAAGATTCCGGTCCGTGAACGTTAATTGTTCCCGCCAAATACTTCTTTCAGCACTTCAGCATATTCGAGGATCGCCTTTTCGCCGTCGCCGGTATAGACCGAACCGTGCATCGATGCAACTGTCGCCGGTTTCAACGCCGCAATGCGTTTCAGCGTCGCGTCGGTTTTTGGAGTATAAGGCAAATAATCGGCAAGCGGGCTGGCCTGCATTTCCAGCATTGCCTGACGGACCTGGCCGGTGACGCTGTCGGATGTGAGCGCCGCGACATCGCCGTTCTGGTGAAGGATATCTGAAGAGAACAAAACACCCGCGGTCGTGTCAAACAACAGTCCGGCTTCCCAATTATGCGGAACATGCGGCGTCACAAGGTATTTGAAGTTGTGTTTCCCCGTCGAGAATTCTTCGCCGTCATTCATGCCTTTTGCCGGATTCGCCGATGCAAAATCGTCCACGCTGACCAGCTTGGCGACCATGCTGCAAACGGCCGTTGCCCGCGGTGCGATCGCCTGCCATTCATTAAGAGAGCCGCACTCATCAGCTTCAAAATGGCTGAAACCGATCCAGCGCAGAGTTGCGGGGTCGATCAACTTCGCCACCGCATCCCGAACAAGCGGAAACAGTGCCCTCATTCCGGTATGAAAAAGCAGCGGCTCGTCATCGCGGACGAGAAACTGACTAAAACCGAGATTTGCTTCGAGAATAAAGGTATTGATGCGAAAGATATCGGGAGCGATCTCATTGATTGTGGTCATTTCTTGTCTCCTTTCGGTCACCCTAGTCTTGTTCTAATACGCGTATCGAAAGAGTCAGAAATATCTGCCTATGTTCTTCTATTAACTAAGAGAACTGCCGCCGATGCGGAAGCCCGCACGAAGTAAGGGCGATATCGGCAACCTGAGTAGAACGCCCTTACTGCGTGCGGGCTTAAGCAATGTCTGCCCTCCAACCTGAGTATGTCGCCCTTACTTCGCGCCGGCTTGGGCAAGGTCTGCCCTCCAAATTGCCATATGATCTATGCAATGGCCTCGCTTTCGACAGGCGGCGCTCCGCGCTCGGATCGAACCCTGAGGAATGCGGTCACGACCAGGTAGATCGCTAGACAGATCAAAGCCAGCGACGCGAGCCCGTTGATCAGCTTAATATCAAATCCGGCGGATGCCGTAAAATTACCCCAAACGAGCATGCCAAGCGCCCACAGCGTTATCACAAGAACAAACAGCATCGGCAGCAGAGTAAAGGCTATCCGGCGTCGTGCCTGATGAAGCCAAACTGTGATCGATAAAAGCGTTAGTGCAGCAAGTAGCTGATTCGACGCACCAAACAAGGTCCAGAAATCGAGCCACGAACCCGGCTTCGCGAAAAAGATCAAGACGAAAGGTATCGCGACCGTGCCAAGCGTTCCGACAACGGCCCCAAATCGTCCGGGAAGCCCGCACAGCTCCTGAACGATGTATCGGCCAAGCCGCAAGGAAACATCCAGCGTATCGAAGACAAATGTCGAAAATGCCATCGCTCCGAAAGTGATCGCAAACGGAAGATTTTCTTTCCCGATCATCAGCGTCAGGAAATTGCCGATCCCGTTGCCGTAGATCTTCCCGGCGGAAAGCGCCCGGCCATCCGGCCCTACAAGAGCCTCGCCAGCCGCGATCATCACCGTTACCAGTGCGATAAAAGCAACAAACCCTTCGGCCAACATTCCGCCATAGCCGACCGGCCTGGTGTGCGATTCCTTTTCGATCTGTTTCGATGTCGTGCCCGAACACACCAGCCCGTGAAAGCCCGAACACGCGCCGCACGCGATCGTCACAAACAGGAATGGGAACAGCATTCCGGTCATCCCGCCGACGTCAAACGACTTGAACGCCGGCTGCTGGATCGAATAGCCGCCAAAGAATATCCCGATCACGCCAACGGCGATCGCCGTGTAAAGCACAAAGCCGCCAAGGTAACCGCGAGGCTGCAACAGCATCCAGACCGGAATAAGCGATGCCGCCACGCAGTAGATCAGGATCAGCACCGACCAACTCAGGTGGCTAAGTGCGAAGACGTGCGAGAACTGAGTGCCGAGATAGGAAAGCGCAAACGTCGCGGGAACAAATATGACGGTCACCAGCCAGAGAGGCGGCTTCAGAAACCGCTCTACCAGGCCGAGAATGATCGAAAGCAGTAGATATGAGATGCTCGCGAATGCTACCGCTCCGCCGGGGTTGAATCTTGTCTCTCCGGCCAGCATATCGTCGCCCGATACGAACGCCCCGGCCGTAATGTCGGTGAATGCTACGATCACGTAAACAAGCGCGATCCAGATAAACGCCATCATCGCCTTGCCCGCACCGCTGCCGAGCTTTTCTTTCGTTATCTCGGCGATCGACTGCGCTCCGTGCTTGACCGATGACGCCAGCGCGCTGAAGTCATGAACCGCGCCGATCAACACGACGCCCAACGCGATCCAAACCAAACACGGCAGCCATCCAAAGGCGATACAAGCCATGATCGGCCCTGCGATCGGTCCGGCCGCCGCGATCGCGCTGAAATGCTGGCCGAACAAATAGAAGGGCTTGGCCGGCACAAAGTCCTCGCCATCGTTCACTGCGACCGCGGGTGTCGTGGTGTTGTCATCCAGTCTGAACTGCCGCGTGATCCATCGGCCATAGGCGAAGTAACCGAAGATAAGCCAGATGAGAAATGCGAGTGCGAGAAGGGTTAACATAGTTCTAGAGCGTTTCGGTTACCTGATTAACGGGGTTTCCTCATTCATTTCGATCACGGGCTTATTAAATAGATCAAGATACGGTTGATAAACAAAAACTCGATTTCGTTTCTGACCTGTCCTTTCCTTCATAATTCCAAGCGTAACGAATTGGTTAATGAGGTTGTTGGCCGTTTGGAATGTTATCTGCAGTTGCTTTTCGACATTCTTGATGCCGGTAATTGGGGTTTCATACAGGCTGTCAAGCAATTTTAGACTATTAGAGCTTCTGCCTCCGACTTCGGCTATTATTTGTCGCCGATGATTTTCTTGAAGAGCAAGTATTTTTCGGGCGGTGTCAGTGGCTGATTGGCTAACTTCGATAATTCCACGCAGGAAAAACTTGATCCAGTCTTCCCAATTTCCCTGATTTCTCACAGCCATCAATCGGTCATAATATTCTGCACGATGAGCTTTTAGATAGTAACTGAGATAAAGAAGTGGCCGATGAAGTATTTCGCGTTCACAGAGAAGAAAAGTAATCAGCAAACGTCCTACGCGACCGTTGCCGTCAAGGAAGGGATGGATCGTTTCAAACTGTGCGTGAGCAAGAGCGCATTGAATCAACACCGGATGCGAATTGTCATGAAGAAAATTTTCCAGATCACCCAATGCCTTTTGCATTTCGTGTACTGGCGGCGGTATAAACGTCGCGTTAGATATCGTCGAACCTGCCGAGCCGATCCAATTTTGGCTCTGACGAAATTCGCCCGGACTGCGATTTTCGCCGCGAACGCCATGCATAAGTTCTTTATGGATCTCACGAATCAACCGCAGGCTAAGCGGTAATTCAGGGAGCCGTCTGATGCCATGGTTCATTGCACGAACATAGTTTACGACTTCTTCAACGTCCTGAGGGATTTCGGACGTATTCGCATCGATCTCATATTGGAGGATGTCTTCGAGCGTGCTTTGCGTTCCTTCGATTTGCGAACTTAATACTGCCTCATGTTTGACGTACATTGCGACAAACAAGTCTGGATTTGGCAAAACAGTCGTTACGCCGTCCAACCGTCCCATGCAACGATCAGCTTTGGATAAAAGCAATGATAGCTCCGAATCATAGTTGATGGGTGGATTAGGTGGTAATGACGCCGGAATGAAGGCCCGATAGTCGCTCGCTTGTTTAATGTAAGTTCCCGCTCTCATACGATAACTAAAGCCTTATTCAACGTCGATTCAATACTAGCGTGAATTTAACACTCTTATTATGATTTATGCAAGACAAATAAAATAAGACTTGTCGGTCGCGTCGCTTATTCTACTTTGATAACATAAGGTAACGATGTCATTCTCGAGATCACTTCAAGACAAATACTCACCCGACAGCATCTGTTTCGGCTGCGGCCCAGCGAATGAGAAAGGGCTGCACATAGAGAGCTATCCCCAAAACGGCGAGGTCGTGGCCGAGTGGCATGCGGAGCCGCATCATCAGGCGTTTCCGGGGATGCTGAACGGCGGAATAATCGGCGCGTTGCTCGATTGCCATTCAAACTGGGCAGCGGCTTACTACTTGATGAAGAACAACAACAAGGACAAGCCGGACTGTACCGTCACCGCCGAATTTCACGTCAAGTTGCTGCGCCCGACGCCAGCCGACGCGACCATCCATCTGAGAGCCCACGTTGTCGAAGCAACCCTAAAGAAAGCCGTCGTCGAGGCCGAACTGATCGCCAACGACAAGATCTGCGCAACCTGCCGCGGAACATTTGTCGCCGTCGAAGAAGGCCACCCGGCCTATCATCGCTGGTGAACGAATGATTGGCCGCCGAATAATGAGAACACGAAAAGGATTTGTTTACTCGCGCCGATTTGCGTAATTCGCGGGCAAAACTCTTTCCATCTGCTGAGTAAAGTCCACCGTAAGATCAAGTTTTTTAAGCCATTCAACCTGCTCCATCATTAGCCGTGGCAGGTGTACCACGTCCGACAACGCATAATCGACCAATTCTTCGGTCCAAACGCCGTCCCATTTACGGCTGAATTTCGCTCGCTGCGATTTGTCCAGATCAACGGCGAAGTAACGGTAAAGCGTTTCGGCAAGCGATGCCGACTGGTTCGCACCGCGGGTCAGCACCTTTTCGGCCACCATTGTGTCAAACACGTTGTTGACCGAAGCTCCGGCCTCGCGGAGAAACTCGAGGTCGAACTTTGCATTGTGAAAGATCTTCACGATCCGCCCATCGGTGAGGATGTCGGAAAATGGGCCGATGCCGACGCCTTCGCTAACCGGCACCAGCAGACTGAACTCGCCGTCGGAGAACTGGACCGAGAAAAGCTTTCCGTACCTGGAACTCAGGCCTGAGGTCTCCGTATCGCAGCCAAGAGCGTCCGCCCGACATAGGCGGCCGGCGGCGTAATCGAGATCATCAGCGGTCCTCGCGACGAAAACTTCCACAGTGCGATTGTAGTAGAGTGAACAGGCTGGCGAAAATGTATTATCCTTTTACTCGCAAACAATGCCTACAACAATCAACGAAACCGAAGCCCGCATCCTCGGCAGCCTTGTCGAAAAGCAGTTGACGACGCCCGAGTATTATCCCTTGACGTTGAACGCCTTGACGGCGGCCTGCAACCAGAAAAGCAATCGCGACCCGGTGATGTCGCTGGATGAATCGAGCATTCTGGCGGCGATCGACAGTTTACGCGACAAGAACCTCGTCTACCTATTTTACGGAAGCGGCAGCCGGACGGTGAAGTACAAGCACATGCTGCCGAACGTGTATGAGCTGGAGCCGCCGGGAGTGGCCATGATAGCACTGCTGCTCCTCCGCGGCCCGCAAACGGTCGGGGAGCTCCGCGGCCGCAGCGACAGGCTGTACGAGTTCTCGAGCTTGCAGGAGGTCCAGGAAACGCTGGATGATCTCGCCGGCCGAAGCGAGCCGCTGATCATCAGGCTGGAACGGCAGACCGGGCAGAAAGAATCGCGATACGCACATCTTCTCTCCGGCGAAGTTGTCGCCGAAACTGCGGTCCGCGCGGGAGGTTCGCAAGATGCCCATGGTCCGAGGGAACCACCAATGGAGATCGCGGCCGAGGTCCGCCGCCTGTCGGAAGAGTTGCAGAAGCTTCGCGAGGAATTTGACCTCTTCCGCGAGCAGTTCGACTGACCGTTAGACGCATTCCAGGGGATTGGGTCCCGCGATTGCGGATGTTGGCTTGGAGATCTTCTCGACCTGTGTTCAACCATCGTGCAACAAAGCCTGAGCGGATCGATCAGGGGGACTATACACCAGACGAATATGCAAGGTTCCTCCGCGAGATACGCTTTATCAATCAGCGGTTGGGCGACAGATCGGCCCTTGAAGCGACGTTGCTTGCGAATATCGAAAGGCTCGGTCTGAACGAGTTCAGCGTTTTGGATGTTGGCGCGGGAACAGGTGAGCTTCTGGGCGTGATAGCCGAATTCGCACGCACGCGCGGCCGCAAGGCCCATCTGGTCGGGTTGGATCTGAATGACCTATCGATCAACGAGGTTGCGGCAGAAGGCACCAGGTTTGACGAGATCGTGCCCGTGCAGGGAAATGCACTCGATCTTCCGTTTGCGGACGATGCGTTCGATTACGCGATCTGTTCGTTATTCACCCATCATCTAACCGACGAACAGATACCTATCGCCTTACGCGAGATGTACCGCGTCGCCCGCCGCGGTATCGTCGTTATCGACCTCGAACGCAGCGCTAGAGCGTGGTTCCTGTATCAGCTATTCTGCCTTGCCTATCGCATCAGCCCACTCGTCCGGCAGGACGGGTCGTTGTCGATCAGAAAAGGTTTCACGTCCAATGAAATGCTCGGATTCGGAAATGCCGCGAACCTTGAAAATAGTTTCGTTCAGAAACATGCTCCGTACCGTGTAGTTTTGACCACACAACCGGCTGTCAACAACTGTTGAACACGTATGACAAATTTTATCGACAGATCGGGTTTGATCCGCCTTGGGTCGGATATCTTGTGACTCGGTACAAAAAGATCGCCGGCTGCCGCGCCTTGGTCGAAGGCCGCAAGACGGAAAAGTTGAGATCGCCTGCTGGACTTTCAAAGAGTTTGAACGGCAAGGCGTAGCTTCGTTTGCCTGCTTGGAATTGTTTTCAATCGATCTTCAGCCAGCCGCGAATGTAGCGGTTACTGCCAAAACCGAGCCTCAACATGATCGCCTCGACAAAAATTTTAGAAAAGATCGGCCTTGTTTGACACTCGGCGAAGGCGGTACATAAACTTTGCACGTGAATCCTGACGCCGCCATCGAAACTGAGGGGCACCATCAAACAGCCAAATCCGCCGCGGGAATGACGACGAAGGTCGTTAAAGGAACGGCGTGGACATTGGCGGGACTTGTTGTTCCGATCGTCGTCTCGCTGTTTGCGACGCCCGTCGTGACACGCCTTCTGGGCGCCGAGGCGTACGGCGTTTTCGTCCTCGTCCTTTTGATCCCGACTTATTTCAGCTTTGCCGATCTTGGGATGAACCTTGCGTCCACGAAGTTCGGGTCTGAGGCGTTTGCCGAGGGTGCGCCCGAGCGTGAGGCACGCGTCGTTAGGACCGCCGGTTTGATCGCGGTCGTTACTTCGCTTCCCCTGGCGGCGGCGATGATCATATTTTCCCGCGGCATCGTCGCGATCTTCAACGTACCGGAGCATCTCGTGGCCGAGGCGGCGTTCGCATTGAAACTTGCGGGTGTGATCTTTGTCGTAAACTTCCTGAACAACATTTTCAACACGCCTGAGTTGACGCGCCTGCGGATGGACCTGAACACATCGATCACGTCGGGCGTGCGCGTTGCCGGGATCGTTCTGACGCCGGTCGTGATCTATCTTGGCGGCGGTATTTCGGGGGCCGTTGCGGTAGCGTTGTGCGTATCGCTGGCCACGCTTGTCGGACACATCATCGTTTCGGCGCGGCTTCTGCCCGAGCTTTTCGGACTTTCGCTCGAGCGCGATGCCGTCCGGCCAATGCTGAAGTTCGGCTTGTCGCTGATGGTTGCGTTCATTGCCGTCGCGTTGCTTGCGAACCTCGAAAAATTCGTACTCGCACGCGTCGCGTCGGTCGAGACGCTTGCCTATTATTCGATCGCGGCCACATTCGCGGCGCTGTTGACCGTGTTTTCCGGATCGATGGCCCAATCGCTGATGCCCGCGTTCTCACAGCTTCAGCGCGAGCACGACCGGGCGGCCCTGACGGCACTTTATTCCCGCGGGATACGCGTAACGCTGATCGGACTCGTCCCCGCGGTGGTGCTTATGGTCCTGTCGGGACGGCCGTTCTTCACGTATTGGTTCAGCGAAGACTTCGGACGCGAAAGCACGGTGCCGTTTTACATCATCGCGGCAGGGTTCCTCTTCACAGTGGTCGCGTATTTCCCGTACACGGTCGTGATGGCCGCCGGGCGGTCGGATGTTTTTGCAAAGATCTATTGGATGGAACTCGTGCCGTATCTAATACTGGTTTGGCTGCTTGCGGCGCGATTCGGGGCCGTTGGAGCGGCCGTCGCCTGGAGCCTGCGGGCGGCACTCGACGCGGTGCTGCTGTTCGTCCTGGCGGGAAAAGTTGCGCATATTGCTTTCGCTCCCCGCAAACTGCCCCAATTTGCGGCGGCGTTGGCTATAATGCTTGTGCCGCTGGCCGCGCTCGCGTTTTTTCCGAACGTGAGTGTCCCGGTGATAGCGACTACGGCGGCTGCGCTGGCTGCGTATTCGGTTTTTGCCGCCGTTTTCCTGCTTGAGCCGGAAGAGATCGACTGGCTAAAGGGCCGGGCACGCCTGTATCTGACGCGATAATGCGAACTAATAACGATGCACGACACCGCGAACCTTGAAGGATTGCTCGAAAAGATGCCCACGGCAAAAGTTTTGGTCGTGGGCGACGTAATGCTCGACCGGTATTGGTGGGGCGAGGCCTCGCGTTTGTCGCCGGAAGCTCCGGTACCTGTCGTGGCGCTCAAGCGCGTGTCGAACCGGCTCGGCGGGGCGGCGAATGTTGCGGCGAACATTGCGGCGCTCGGGGCCGAGGCTGTGCTCGTCGGCATCGTCGGGGCGGACGAGGCGGGCGGCGGGCTGCGCGCGGAGCTTGGCAATGCGAATATCGCGGATGATTCTCTCGTGGGGGCCGATTCGCGGCCGACGACGATCAAGACGCGGGTGATGGTGCACAATCAGCAGATCGCGCGGATCGATGAGGAGGCCAACGGCCCGCTGGCGCCCGCCGGCGAAGACGCCGTTATCGACCGGATCGCCCGGCTTTTGCCCGCGGCCGGTGCCGTCGTGCTTTCGGATTATGCCAAAGGCTGCCTAACGGAACGCGTCGCGGCATTTGCGATCGACGAGGCGCGGCGTAGCGGCAAGATCATTGTCGCAGACCCCAAGAGCCGCGACCTCACGAAGTACAGCCGGGCAACTTTTCTGACGCCGAACCTTTCCGAAGCCCTGAGCGCCGCCCGGATCGAGAATGGAGGCGAAGAACGGGCCGACGAGGCCGCCGAGTTGATCCTTGCGGAGACCGAGGTCGACTCGCTACTGATCACGTTGGGCGAACACGGGATGAAACTCTACGAAAAAGGCCGCGCTCCGGTCCATTTTCCATCCGCCGCACGCCAGGTGTTCGATGTGACCGGGGCCGGAGACACCGTCGTGGCCCTTCTCGCCGCCGCTATCGCCGCCGGGGCGGATATCGCAACCGCCATCTCCTTCGCAAACATCGGCGCCGGCCTCACGGTGGAGAAAGTAGGCACCTCGGTCGCCTCCTCCGCCGAACTCCTCGCCGCCATCCGCGATCAGACATAGACTTCGGCCCTCTTCCCAACCGACATCAGTCCCGTGCCACCTCTTTTGGCCCCGAAAACGGCCGGAACTTTCCACAAGGAAGGCGCAATTTCCCTCACGACGGGCGCAGTTTCCCTCACTGAGGGCGCAGTTAGCCTCACTAAAGGCGCAATTAGCCTCACTGAAGGCGCAATTTCCCTCACTGAAGGCACAATTAGCCTCACTAAAGGCGCAATTAGCCTCACTGAAGGCGCAATTAGCCTCACTGAAGGCGCAGTTAGTCTCGCTGAAGGCACAATTTCCCTCACTGAAGTCGCAATTTTCCACGCAGGAGCCATATCCGGGTGAGAGTGGGCCGGGCGGTCGAATGCCGCGATCGCCGTATTCTTGATATCTCCCTTCCGAATCCCTAAACTTTCCTCTGTGACCCCAAACATCGCCACAAGACCAGCGTTCCCAGAGGAAAATATTCCACCGACCGCGGGAATGACGACCAAAGTCGTCAAAGGCAGCCTCTGGACCCTAGCCGGTCAAGTGGCCCCGCTGGCCGTCTCGCTCATCGCAACGCCCTTTACCATCCGCCTGCTCGGCTCTGAAGGATACGGCGTGCTGATCTTTGTTGGGTTGATCCCAGCGTATTTCGGATTTGCTGATCTAGGGATGGGTCTTGCCTCGACCAAGTTCGGTTCCGAGGCCTACGCCGCGAGTGACCCTGAAAGGGAAGCTCGGACGGTTCGCACCGCCGCGATATTGGCGTTGATTTCGTCCCTGCCATTCGCGATCGCGATATTCCTCCTTTCAGGAACCTTGGCAACACTCTTTAATGTCCCAGCGCACCTGCACAGTGAAGCGTCGCTGGCTTTCAAGGTCGCGTCGTTCACCTTCGTACTGGACTTTCTGAATAATATTTTCAACACGCCGCAACTCGATCGCCTGCGGATGGACCTGAATACGTTTGCTACATCGGGCGTTCGCATACTCGGTGTTGCAGCAACGCCCATTGTTATCTACTTCGGCGGCGGTGTGCTCGGCGCCGTCATGGTACTACTTGCTGCGAGCCTACTTACCCTTGCCTGCCACGTCTACACTTCGGGCCGGTTGCTTCCAGATCTCTACGGCCTGTCCCTGGACCGAGGCCTAGTTCGTCCGATGGTGAAATTCGGCGGTGGAATGGCCATCTCGGCGATCGCAAGCATGACCATGATGAATTTCGAGAAAGCGGCGCTACCGAAACTCACGTCGATGGCGGATCTGGCGTACTATTCGGTAGCGTTTACGCTTGCCTTCACAATGACACTGTTCTCGGTCGCTCTGGCGCAGTCATTGATACCGGCATTCTCGCAGCTTCAGGGGAGCACGAATCGGGCCCAATTGTCCGGGTTGTACTCGCGAGCCATTAGAATGAACTTGTTTTGGCTTACACCGGTGCTCGTATTGTTGGCGATTTATGCGAAGCCACTGATAACACTATGGGCCGGGCCTGATTTTGGACGGGAAAGCACTCGTCCGTTTTACATCTTGCTCATCGGGGTCGGCTTTCACGTTATTGCTACTCCAGCCCGAGCGGCCCTGATGGCGTCAGGCAGATCCGATGTGATAGCAAAGACGGTTTGGCTTGAGTTGTTGCCGTATATTACGATTGTGGTAGTGCTAACTCTCAGATTTGGCGGGATCGGCGCGGCGATCGCTTGGAGTCTTCGTGCAGTCGTGGATGCCGTCGTTTCATTTTGGCTGACAAGCCGGGTGAGCAAGGTTTGGTTCATTTTCCGGGGAACATCCGCCTTTATACTCGCTACTGTGATAATGAGTGCTCCGTTCCTGCTTCTGGAAATGATGATTCCGTCGTCCTATCTGGCGGTGTCGGCCGTCACAGCGGGTTCGTTGATCCTGTTTGCGATCATCGTGTTAAGGAACGTCCTTGAGTCCGACGAGCTTGAATGGCTAAAAGGATGGGTCGACAATCGTTTTGGCAGAGAATGAAACAGCTGATCAGGAATTTTTTCTCAAGGGCCTTTCCCAGCTTCTGGTTGACGCGTTCGCTCTTGTTTGGAGCAGAATCCTACCTTGCTACTACGGGATGGATCGCAAGTCGACGGGTAGGACGGCCGATTCGCCCAGACGGGACCGAGATTCCGTGGATGAATTATTCAATCGTGTCCTTTCTCGAGAAGCGTTTGTCCAAGGAGCTTTCCGTATTTGAGTATGGAAGCGGATACTCAACAGTATTTTATTCAAGACTTGCCGGCGAGGTTACTTCGATTGAGTATGATAAGGAGTGGTTCGATATCATTTCGGGCCGTGTCGGTGCGAACGTTGAAGTTCGCTTTGCCGCGAGTGATGTTGACGGAGCGTATTGTCGATCAATCAACGTCGACATGAAGAAGTATGATGTGGTCATCGTCGATGGCCGGGACCGCATAAATTGTATGAAACGGGCCTTTGGAGCCTTGAGCGAGAGCGGAGTGGTCCTCCTAGATGATTCGGATAGGCCTCGGTATCAGGCGGCATTTCAGATCGCGGCCGAGAACGGTTTTCGATCTCTGGATTTCGAAGGCCTGAAGCCTACGGGAGCGACAGTCGACCGGAGCACGCTATTTTACCGACCGAATAACTGCTTGAATATTTGACGATGATCGAAAGAGTAAAGACCCGGCTCCAAACGAATCTAAGGAATTTCCGCTTGTTTGGCGAGTACCTGATTCGGCGACGTCCAAAGCCGAATGTCAGATCCAAGACCGTGTTCCTTGACATCGATGACCCTCGTTTGGAGCGTTATCTGTACTGGCTGGTTAAGATGTTCGATATAGCTGGCTGGACTATCAACTTGCGAGCGCGCCCCCGTTTACTCCTGAATCTAAGAAACTGGTCTGATCGCATGTACTCTGTTGATTCTCTAAGGCTTCGACTCCGACGGCCAGCGGTCTGCGACTTGGCGATCTCAGATGAACCGCGAAGAGGCTTCGTGCATCTGGATACTGATTACTTCCGGAGGAAGGACTCTGGTGGAGCCGCGACCCTGCCGTTCTCGATGTTTCCTGAGGCCTACGAATCAGGTATCTTCAAACGGATACGCAAAATGCGGAACTCCAAACGAACGATTCGGGTGCTTTTTGGCGGCAACCTTGGGGACTCCTATAGAACGGCGGAGATTTCGGAGCTCTTTGGTCTTGTGAACCGCGATGAGCTTTGTTCCCATTTGATGAATGAGCTAAAGGTCGACAATTTGTGCGTGCTTAATGGCAACGGCTTGGAAAGTCTCGGCCCGACGGAGGACCTTGTCTGTTTGGCGGGGAACATTCTTACGCTCGATGAATGGTTCGCATTGCTATCGAAGAGCGATTTTTTCGTTGCGGCGCCGGGCACAGTAATGCCTTTCTCGCACAATATCGTTGAGGCGATGTCGGTCGGGTGTATCCCGATCACGGAATACGGAGATTTCTTTACCCCGCCGCTTGTTGACCAGGCGGCACACCTGGCCTACCGGGGAAAGGCCGACGCGGTACGCGTGATTCGGGAAGCGATAGATCTCGATCAAGCCAGGATATCGGCAATGCGTGAAACTGTCTTGGCCTATTACGACGCGCATCTTGATCCAGAATCGGTTATCCAAAGTCTTTACTCGGCAAGGGAACGGCTGTCGAAAGTTTACTTGATTGCGGGTCACAACTCAGTTGCACATCTTCGAGACAACTCGAACCGCACGGCACGACTGGAGGAAAATAGGGAATCATTGTGATAATAAATAACGGGCCCGTATACGTACTCGGCATTAGTGGAAATAACGGCGAAGCGTCTGGGGGCGATGCCCACCACCCTGCGTCCGCCTTGCTTCGCGATGGCGAAATTGTCGCCATGGCTGGCGAGGAGAGGTTTAATCGAGTAAAGCATTCGATCGGATACTTCCCCTATCAATCAGCTAGATTCTGCCTGAATGAGGCCGGGATCGATCTCGAGGACGTGAGCGCAATCGCGTGGTCCAACGATCCCAATCTCGCACTAAAACGATGGATCGAAGTGAGCCACACGACAGTAAAGCGGACGGCCTACGCAATGGTTCGGGCGTTGAAGCGATTGGGCCGAGGCTTTGATCGGGGCCTTGGTTTCGTTGATCGGTCCCTAAAGCCCTGGGAGGAGATCGAAGGCGAACGGAATGGGTTTCGGATTCGCTTTGATGCGAACATAGATAGCATCCCATTTTTTTGTATTGACCACCATAGGGCCCACGCTGCCTCCGCATACTATGCAAGCGGATTTGACGAGGCAACGATAATAACCTGGGATGGTAGTGGCGACGGTTTGAGCGCAACTATTTCTCGGGGCAGGAACGGTGTGATCGAGACCCTCGAGGAGCGAAACGATTTCTCTATCGGCGATGTTTATTGGGCTATTCATAAGTTCTTACAGCTGAGTGACGAAGGCTCACTGATGGGACTGGCTGGATATGGAAAACCGAACGGAACATTTGATAAGTATATCGACCCGCCAAACTTGTGGATGGATTTTGATAAGATCACTCGGCCGCCGATCGGACATGGAATGGGGTACTCCCGAGCGCTGACCGAATGGCTTGGACGGCCGAGAAAAGAGGATGGCCCCATAAGTGACTATCACAAAACGATTGCTGCCGACCTACAGAAGTTGGTTGAGGATTTTGGCTTTTCCTATTTGAAACATGCTCTTAAGCTGAACGGTTGCAGAAACGTGGCTTTTGCAGGTGGTGTTGCATTGAACGCCACCATGAACGGAAAGATTGCACGATCAGGGCTGGTGGACAGAATATTTATTCAGCCAGAGGCTGGAGATGCAGGCGGGGCTCTTGGGGCAGCTTATGAGGCGTATATTGGACTCGGCCACAACCTCAAGCCCGCAGAACTGCCTCACACTTATTGGGGGATCGGATATTCTGACGACGAGATTCAGGAAGCGCTCGATATCGTGAAGGTAAAATGCACCAGGCATTCCAGCGATGAATTGATAGACCGGGTCGCGACGATGCTATCACAGCAGAAGATCATTGGATGGTTTCAAGGTCGAGGCGAGTGGGGACCAAGAGCCCTGGGGGCCAGGTCGATCCTTGGGGACCCGCGTGATCGCGAGATGCTTTACAAGGTCAATTCGGCGGTGAAATACCGGGACGGATGGCGGCCGTTTGCTCCTTCTATCCTCGAGGAAGTTGCTTCTGATTACCTGGACGGCGTTGTTTACTCTCCGTTCATGATCATGACGTTTCCAGTTCGAGAAGATAAGAAGAGCGTGATTCCGGCGGTTGTTCACGTTGACGGGACAACGCGCCCTCAAATGGTAAGGCGCGCCGTGAACCCACTTTACTATGACATGATCAAGAGGTTTGGGGAGATAACTGGCGTGCCGATCGTAATGAATACTTCGTTCAATCTTAAAGGCGAACCTGTCGTAAATTCACCGCGCGATGCGATTCGCACTTTTTATAGCTCAGGCCTGGATGCACTTGCGATCGGATCGTTTATTCTTGAAAAATAGTGACGGAACCTGGAGAGTGTGTCGGCACGTAATCGTACCGTATAGGCGAATCGGCGGAATAAGCCAATTACCAGATCGCGATAGGGTAAGATCGCAGTGTCTATTAGCCTGGTGGTAGCGTTTCCTAATCGACAAGGCTCTTTATGATCACAATCATTGATTTTGGGATGGGGAACCTGTTCTCAATCAGAAAGAGGATCCAAAGCTTGGGGTACGACGTGCAGGTATCGAATGATCCATCAGACATTGCCGCTTCCTCGAAACTGATTCTCCCAGGCGTAGGGCATTTTGCTCGAGCAGTGGAGCAGATCCGCAACCTGGGTTTGACAGAGGCATTGAATAGAGAAGTTGTCGAAAGGAGAAAGCCGATACTTGGAATATGCCTCGGTATGCAGCTAATGGCGAAGTTGAGCCAAGAAGGAAATGCAGCAGGACTTGGGTGGTTCGACGCGGAAGTCAGGAGGTTCCAGATCTCGGATACCGTCGCCAACAAGGTTCCTCACACAGGCTGGAACCAGGTGTTTCCGAGCAAAGCGTCGCAGCTGTTGAACGGTATTTCGGAGGGGTCGGCGTTTTATTTCGTTCATTCATACTATGTGAAATTGAATAGGCCCGAGGACCAACTCGCCTATACGCCCTTTGAGGATCCTTTTACCTCTGCAATTGAGAAGGATAATATCTTCGGCGTCCAGTTCCATCCGGAAAAAAGTCATGAGGTTGGCTTTCAAATGATAAAGAACTTTGCGGAGCTTTGAATGAAACGACCTAGAATCATTCCGGTTTTGCTGCTTCGTAATCGAGGTCTTGTAAAATCTGTAAAATTCAAAAACCATATATACGTTGGTGACCCGATCAACGCAGTCAGGATCTACAACGACTTGAGGGTTGATGAGCTCATAGTTCTTGACATTGATGCGACAGCGGAAAAACGTCCGATCTCGGTTGAACTGATAAATCAGATCGGGGAAGAAGCTAACATGCCCTTCTCTGTCGGAGGTGGGATCACAGATGTGCACACGATCAAGAACCTAATTCAAGCTGGGGCCGAACGAGTTGTTCTTAGTAGTTATGCATTGACAAACCCAACCTTCATAGAGGAAGCAAGCGATTGGTTCGGAGCCTCGACCATAGTCGTTTGTGTCGATTATAAGCGGAGTTTTCTCGGCGGCAATCAGGTGTTTGTTCAAGGAGGATCCAAGAAGGTCGGCCTGACACCCCTCGAGGCGGCGAAACTAGCTGAATCCCAGGGAGCCGGCGAAGTCGTCCTTCAAAGTATCGATAATGACGGCTTGATGACGGGATTCGACACTGAGATGATCCGTCAAGTAAATCGGGAGTTGACGATTCCGGTCGTCGCTCTTGGCGGAGCGGGCCATTTGTCTGATTTTGAAGATCTGTATGCAGCGACTCCGGTCAATGCTATTGCGTCAGGAAGTTTTTTTGTCTTTCAAGGAAAACACCGTGGAGTGCTGATCCGGTATCCCGACCCTGCTGAATATAACTTCAAGTGAATGAAAAGGAATAGAGAATATCAAATCTGCCGTCGGTGCGTGATGGACACCTTTGATGAATTTATAACGTTTGATGCGCGGGGATTCTGCAATCATTGCGAAGCCTATATCCGCCGAATGGGAGATAGATCCTACATTAAAGATGTCAGCGAAAGGGAATGGGACTCGATCCTACAATTGATAAAAAGGAAGGGGGCACGAAACGAGTATGACTGTATAGTCGGAATCAGTGGGGGAGTTGACAGTAGCTACACAGCTCATCTTTGTAAAGGATGGGGACTCAGACCGCTCCTTATCCATATGGACAACGGTTGGAACACTGAGATATCGGTGAAGAATATTAGGACGGTCGCGGAAAAACTTGACTTTGATTATGTGAGTTTTGTTCTAGACTGGGGCGAGTTTCGCGAGATCCAGCTTGCGTTCTTGCGGTCATCAATCGTTGATCTTGAAATGCCGACGGACATCGCGATTCCGGCAGCTATTTACAAGACGGCCGCGAAATATGGAATCAAATACATTGTATCCGGGGGGAATTTTACGGGCGAGGGGATTTTGCCTCTCCAGATGGGTTATCACATGTATAAAGATATGAGACTCTACCGGTACATCGTTAGGACCTACTCTTCGGTACCACTAAAGAGTGTGCCGACGGTTGGGTTTGCTAAAGAGTTCTATTTTAGATTCATCAAAAGTATTAAAACCGTGTATCCCCTGAACTACATTCCTTACGACAAGGATAAGGCTCGTGATTTTTTGATCAAAGAATATGGGTGGGAAGATTATGGAGGAAAGCATCACGAGTCCAAAATAACTGCCTTCTGGCAGTCTTACGCGATGCCCGTTAAGTATAATATGGATTACCGCCGGGTAACGCTTTCATCCAGGATATGCGCTGGTCAAATAACGCGCGAGGCCGCATTGGAGGAATTGAACAAGTGTCCTTACGACAAGTCAACTATCGAGGGGAATAAGGAGTTTATTGCAAAGAAGTATGGTATCTCCCTCGAGGATTTGGAAGGATACATTGCCGCGCCCCCCAAAACCTACCTCGATTTTCCAAATCAGAAGAAATTGATCGAGTTGATTCACCGAACTTATTTTAGACTCTTCAGCAAGACCAGAGTTTGAAGACGTGACCTATGATCGATTTTAACGGCCCCTCAGCTGACCGACACTCTTGGCAAGTCGTCTTGTGAGAACGCTCTATACTTGTTATTTCGGCTTGCGGGAGCCGTTGGTGCAGACGCAGGTGCTGCCGTATTTGCGTGAGATCGGGAAGGGCGGGGTTGAGGTTTCGCTGTTGACGTTCGAGCCGAATTTTAGGGCCACATGGACGCGCGAGCAGATCGCGCAAGAAAGACGGCGGCTTGAGGCTGAGGGAATAAAGTGGCAATGCCTCGGGTATCACAAATGGCCGAGCGTGCCGGCGACCGCGTACGACATTCTGCGCGGTACGCTTCGCGTAAGGCGGCTCCTCGCAAAAGAGCGTTTTGACGTACTGCACGGACGCGGGCACATCCCGATGTTGATAGCGGCTATCGCACGCAGAATCTCGCGTGTGCGGCCAAAGCTGCTATTTGATATTCGCGGATTCTTCCCCGAGGAATACACCGACGCAGGCGTTTGGCCCGAAGGCGGATGGCTTTACCGTGCCGCAAAACGCGTCGAGAGCTGCCTGATGCGTGAATCCGACGCGTTTGTTGTCCTCACCGAAAAGGCACGTGATATCCTGTTTCCTGAATCTCGCGCATCGGGCTTTGACAGACTGGGCAGGCCAGTCGAGGTCATTCCCTGCTGCGTGGACTTTGCACGCTTTGATGATGCGACCGACGCAACGCGAGCAGAAATGCGTGGGAAACTGGGCCTCGAGGGCCGACGGGTGATCGCCTATGCGGGATCGTTCGGCGGTTGGTATATGACCGACGAGATGCTCGATATGTTCAAGGCGGCGAAAGAGCGGGACGCAGGCAGTTTTGCGATGATCTTGACGCAGCGTGATAAACAGAAAGTCACGGATGCTATGCGGACCCGAGGTTTTGCGGACGCGGATTTTATGGTCGAGAGCGTCCCACCCGACGAGGTCGCCGTGTATCTGAACGCCGCCGACATCTCGATCTCGTTCATCAAGGCGTACTATTCGAAGCTCTCGTCCTCGCCAACGAAGCTTGCCGAGTACCTCGCCTGTGGACTGCCGATCATCGCAAACCGGGGCGTCGGCGATGTCGATGAGTTGATAGAAAAAAACGGCGTCGGCGTACTGCTCGATGACTTCTCCGAGGCGAGCTATCTTAAAGCGCTAAACGAGATAGAGAGCCTTGGCGACATTTCCGCCCGCTGCCGTGAAACCGCCCGTCGCGAATTCGACCTCAAAACAGTTGGCGGCGCGAGGTACAGCAGAATATATGGGAACCTGGTAAGCAATGAATGATGGAGCATTGAGAAATTGTCCCGGCTGCGATAGTAGCAGAAGCTCGCCCGCTGGCTCAAAGAACGGCTTCGACATCTTGACCTGTAAGGACTGCGATTCGCTGTACACCTCCCGTCTGCCGGCAGAAGGCGAGAAGCTTGATTACGACGGGTATTATTCCGAGAGTAATCTCAGAGTACCCTCGTTCATCAATGAACGTCTCAACGAGATCATCGGCGGCTTTGAGGTGGATAGGCAGACTAACAATCTCCTCGATATCGGTTTTGGAGCGGGTTCTATACTCGAGGTGGCGTCCGGACGAGGCTGGCAAGTTTACGGACAAGAAGTCTCGGCTTCAGCCGTCGCTCAGGCAAGAGCCAAAGGCTTTGAAGTTTTCTGCGGCGAGATCGCTGACGCGGATTACGCTGACGGCTTTTTTGACGTGGTGACCTGCAGCGAGATCTTGGAGCACCTTCCATACCCACAGGATGTCCTTGACGCAATTGCTCGCATTCTCAGACCCGGTGGACTTTTATGGGCGACAACACCGTCGGCCAAGGGAATTTCATACCGATTGATGGGCACGGGATGGTCGGTACTCGCGCCCCCTGAACATACACAGCTCTATTCTAAATTCGGAATTGCCAAGATGCTGGAGAATGCTGGGTTCTCCGAGATAACTATCAGAGCTTTTGGAATGAATCCGGCCGAGATTCGGGATTTCTATCGGAGGAAAGGTAAACAGGATGGGCCCTCGGGATTTGACCGAGTGCAGACCGGTTATGAGTTGAATGAAAAATTGAGCCGTAGTCGCCCAAGACAGATGATCAAGAGTCTATTGAATAATTCCTTGAATCTTTTCGGTGTTGGCGATTCGCTCAAGATATTTGCGCGCAAATAAACTCGTGTTCTCGGATTGTGGCCATACCGGATCTCGGCCGGCGACGCGGTTTCGGATGGCGTAGTTCGTCGATGGAATCGAGCTTGAGATCACAGACACCGATGGTTAAATTGGCAAGGTTCCGGCGGGTATGTTTCAGTAGAATCAGGTTTTCCGAAGCCGTCTGCGAAATGGTAAGATGAGCTTTTATCTGTGTTATGAAAGTACTTGCTGTTGTGCCGGGGCTTTACGATACGTCTCCTGGACAGCGATTTCGGATCGAACAATGGGAACCGCATTTGAAGGAGAAGGGCGTCGATATTACGTATTCGCCGTTCGAGACGGAGGAGCTCCGGAGCGTTTTATATAAGAACGGGCATGCGGCGCAGAAGTTTGGCGCCGTATTGAAGAACATGAACCGCCGGCGAAAGGGGTTGGACTCTGTTGGCGACTATGACCTCGTGTACGTATTTCGCGAGGCGGCGTTGATGGGGCCGGCCTGGTTCGAGAAGAAGATCGCCCGGTCGGGCGTACCGATGGTGTTCGATTTTGACGACGCGGTCTTTGTTGCCTACAAGAGTCCTTCTAACGGCTATCTCAGCTATCTCAAATTTCCGGGAAAGACCGCCGATACGGTGCGTCTCTCGGCTCACGTGATGGCGGGAAACCCGTATCTGGCAGAATATTCGCGACGCTACAATCAAAACGTAACAGTCATCCCAACAACGATCGACACCGACATCTACATTCCTGCGACGAAGAACGGCGGCAGGCAGTCCCTGACCATTGGATGGAGCGGCAGCCACAGCACTATTCAGCATCTTGATACCGTGCGGGAAACGCTCCAGCAGCTTGCGACCGAAGAGAAGTTCAAGCTGCGCGTGATCGGGACGTCAGAATACGAGTTGGACGGGGTTGAGGTCGAGGTAATTCAATGGAGGTCCGAAAGCGAAACGCAGGATCTGCAGCCGATTGACATCGGCATTATGCCTCTGCCCGACGACGAGTGGAGCAAGGGCAAATGTGGACTAAAGGCGCTGCAGTATATGGCGCTTGGGATACCGACCATATGTTCGCCGGTCGGCGTTAATTCGGACATCATTCAGGATGGCGAGAACGGCTTTCTCGCGGACGGAAAAGACGAATGGATCTCCAAGCTGAAGGAAATGATCCGTTCGCCCGACTTGCGGCAACGCATCGGCAGCGCGGGCAGGATAACGGTCGAGGAGCGCTATTCGGCCCGCTCGCAAGCGCCGCGGGTCTTGGAAATATTCGAGAAAGTTTCGCGCGGGCGGTAAGCGACGTAATCTATGGAGAACTTGAACATTTTGGTTACTGGCGGTGCCGGGTTTATTGGGTCGCATTTGGTGGATGCGCTGGTTCAGCGCGGGCATCGGGTGCGGATATTGGATTCGATCGTCGAGCAGGTACATGGTGGGGAAGTGCCGGGACATTTAAATCCCGTGGCGGAATTTATTAGGGCCGACGTTTGTGACGCCGAGGCGGTAACGAAGGCCCTCGATGGGATCGATGTTGTTTATCACGAGGCGGCCGAGGTCGGCGTGGGGCAGTCGATGTATGAGATCGTACGGTATGTGAAGGCGAACGATCTGGGGACGGCCGTCTTGTTGGAAGAGATGATAAAGCGGCCGGGGCAATTCAAAAAGCTGGTCGTTGCGTCGTCAATGTCGATATACGGAGAAGGCGCATACGAATGCGGTAACTGCGGCGAGCGGGTTGATCCGTTTCTGCGATCAGATGAACAGCTTGCCGAGCATAATTGGAATTTCAGTTGCGAGAAATGCGGCGGCGAGTTGAAACCGATCGGCACACCCGAGAATAAGCCGCTGTTCCCGACATCCGTTTACGCGGTGAGCAAGCAGGACCAGGAACAATATTGTTTGGCGGTCGGTCGAGCTTACAAGATCCCGACCGTTGCGTTTCGTTATTTCAATGTTTACGGCACCCGTCAGGCACTCTCGAATCCGTATACAGGCGTCTGTGCCATATTTTCGTCACGCCTGCTGAACGATCAGAGGCCGCTTATCTTTGAGGACGGCGAGCAGTCACGCGATTTTGTTCACGTCAGCGATATTGTTCAGGCGAACCTCCTTGCGCTTGAGACGGACAAGGGCGATTTCCAGACAATGAACATCGGCACTGGGCGGGCGACATCGGTACGAGAGATCGCCGAACTGCTGGCGAAGGGCCTAGGCAAGCAGATCGGGCCAGAGATCGTCGGGAAATATCGCGAGGGCGACATTCGCCACTGCGTGGCTGATATTTCAAGTGCCCGCGAACTACTCGGCTATGAACCGAAAGTAGCGCTTGAAAACGGAATGGAAGAGTTACTGGCGTGGGTCTCGAACCAGGAAGCCGACGATAAGGTATCCGCTGCCACCGCCGAATTGGCCGTCCGGAGTCTGGTAAAATAGGTCTCAGTTCCTATGTACATTCTAGGCCTCACAACATTGGGAGATTCGGCGGCGGCGTTGGTAAAGGACGGCGAGTTGGTCGCGGCGGTCGAAGAAGAAAGGTTTTCGAGAAAGAAGCATCACGTGGGGTTTCCGTATAGGGCGATACAGTTCTGTCTGGATGAGGAGAAGAATCGGTACTGATTTGATGAACCATAGATTGAAAACTCTCGGTCACGCGACGATGCTGCTACTCGAGGGCGATAAGCCTCTGGTTGCCACTGATCCGTGGCTGATCGGGTCTACATACTGGCGAAGCTGGTGGTTGGAAAAATACCCATCAGCGGAGGAGTTTGATGAGGTTAAGAGCGCAGACTATATATACGTAACCCATAGTCATCCAGACCATTTCCACTATCCAACTCTGCGAGCCTTAGGGAAACCAAAAACGCTACATCCACAGTTTCCGCGTTACGAAGTTACCGGTTTTCTTGCTTCGGAAGGCTATCCGGTTGCTGAGCTTCCCGCATGGCAATGGGTTGATCTTGGAAAACGAGTAAGAATAGCCAGTATTCCGACGCCCATCGATGATTCCATCCTTCTTGTCGAGACGCCAGATGCGTATGTAGCAAACCTGAATGATTCTGTTCCTCGGTTGAGTTTATTGAAGTTTATCCGACGTGAAATGCTCGAAAGCGAGAAGCCGCTGATCATGCTAAAGAGCTACTCGCCCGCATCGATAGCGTCTTCGATCTATCGTAACGGTATGCGGACACAGATGAAGACGAAGCGAGACTACGCGGAAACAGCTATGAAGCTCGCGCGAACTCTGGGCGCGACGCATTTTGTCCCATTTGCTTCTCAGGCATTTTTCAATCGAACTGATTCTACTTGGGCAAACGAGTATAAGGTCACTTATGAGGACCTGAAAAAGTATTGGAACAATGAGGCCGTAGCACTTTGCCCACCGTTCGTTGATATCGATTTAAGGACTCTTGCTGTCGGTTCGACCTACGCGAGCGCGTGCCGCTCTCTTAATTTGAACCAGAGACAGCAAGTCCAAGACCGCGAGCGGGATGAAAAGCAATTTGAGATGCCCCTGGATTTTCAGATCATGCTAAAGAAGTATATGAGCGAGCTTTACTTCCTATCGCTATTTTTCAGGCGGGGGATCGGTTGGCGGTTGTCAACCAGTGGTCGTGAATTTTTCTTTAACACCCGAACAGGAGAACTCGATGATTCTATCCCTGAGGAATTCGACGTTTCGATCAGTTTGCCGGATAAAGTCATCTACGAATCGCTGCAGAATAATGTCCTTACAGACTTGGGAATTACTATGTTCATCAAGGTTGAGTCTAAGGTGAGTAACAGGTTTACCTACGGGCTCTTCTTGTTGATGGGGTTGCACGACTATGGCTATTTCAATAACTGGCGTGAATTCACGAAGTTTGTTCGATTCTACTTGCCCTACTTTATTCCCGTATTAATGAAGATCAAATGGGCGTTGACCAGGCAGACGCCTCAATTTCAGCTGGCGATAGATAACTAATGTATATTCTCGGCCTTACAACACTTGGAGACTCTGCAGCCGCCCTCATCAAAGATGGGCGGTTGGTGGCTGCGGTTGAAGAAGAGCGCTTCTCGCGGATCAAGCATCACTTCGGTTTCCCCTTCAAATCAATTCAGCATTGTCTTGATGAGGCGGGAATCAGCCTCGGTGAGGTCGAACACGTTGGACTTTACTGGAAACCATGGATACTTCGTAACAAAGCTTTTCAAGCCCTTAAGTCGGCCTTTGTCTCGCGCGAGATGTTTCAGGCGCGTTCAAAGCGTGGTATCAGAAATGTTGGCACCGGGTATCTTGGAATGTTTCGTTATCCCGCGCTGCTACGAAAGCATTTCGGTCCCAGTCAGTTTAAATTTCACTATGTTGAACATCATAAGAGCCACGCTGCAAGTGCGTTCTTTGTGTCTCCCTTCGATTCGGCCGCAATTTTGACGTGGGACGGCACGGGCGAGGATACTACGACGCTCTTCTGCAAAGGCGAGGGCAACAAGATCGAGGTCCTAAAGCGCATTAAGCTGCCGCACAGTTTGGGACAGTTCTATTCCGCAGTTACAAACTACGTTGGTTTCAGCATGGAAACCGGCGATGAGTGGAAAGTGATGGGCCTTGCTGCGTACGGCAAACCAACCTTCCATGAGTTCTTTACCAAGCACGTGTTGAAACTGAGTGGCAATGCGGGATTCGAATACGACATCAACCTGTTGGACCATCACATGGCCCGTCATTACCAATTTCCCGATGGCATCATCAAGGAACTTGGCCCTGCCCGTAAACCGGGCGAAGAGCTTACGCGGCATCACTGGGATATCGCGTGTTCTGCTCAAAAAGCGATTGAGGACACCGCGATCTATCTGGTCAAACAGATCAAGGAAATGACGGGCGAAGAGAACCTTTGCATGGCCGGTGGCGTGGCGTTCAATTCAGTTATGAATGGGCGGATATTTCACGAGACGCCGTTCAAGCGGTTCTATGTACAGCCCGCGGCGGGAGATGCGGGGTGTTCGCTCGGGGCGGCGTCTTACGTTTGGCACCAGAAACTTGGGAACCCGCGAAGCTTCGTGATGGACCATGCCTATTGGGGGCCGGGATTTACGAATGGCGAATGCCGCTCGGCCTTGAAAGAAGCCGGGCTGGAGTTTGAGACTCTCGATGACGAGGTGCTGCTGCCCCGATTGGCGAAAATGATCGCGGACGGTGCGATCATCGGATGGTTCAACGGGCGGATGGAACTGGGGCCGCGGGCGCTCGGTGCAAGAAGTTTCCTTGCGGATCCGAGGCGAGCGGATATGCGTGAGATATTGAATCACAAAGTGAAGCTTCGCGAGTGGTTCCGCCCGCTGGCCCCGTCTATGCAGGAAGAACATGGCCGCGACGTATTTGGGGTTGAGCATCACGATCCGTTCATGATCACCGTGATCGAGGTCGCCGAGGATTACAAAGCGAAGATCCCGGCCGTCGTCCACGTTGACGGCACCGCACGCCCGCAGATGGTCAGCCGGAAAACCAATCCGAGGTATTGGAATCTGATAAATGAATTCAAGAAGCTCACCGGGATCCCGATGCTTTTGAACACCTCATTCAATGTTCAGGAGCCGATAGTCTGCACACCACAGAACGCGATAAATACATTCAAGAATGCCAGTTTTGACGCATTGGTGCTTGAGAATAATCTGGTCGTGAGGGATTAAGCTGCCTATGATGCGCGACAGATATTTCATCATTGCCTGCCTGGTGATCGTTACGCTGGGAATGATAACCGTTGCGTTTCCCGAGGGGGCAGCGTCGATTCTCATTGTGCTCGCTCTTTCAACCGGGGCCTTGCTGATCTTTCGCCGGTACACCGAGGAAAAGGAATACATCACAACGATCTTCCTTGGAGCATTGTTGATCCGACTCGCCTTTGGCGTCTTTATTCACTGGGTGGATCTGCGTGAATTTTTTGGGGGCGACGCCCTGACATACGATACTCAGGCATGGCGACTGGTGGAATATTGGACCGGGCAAGTCTCCGCCGACAACAGTGCTATCGATCGCGCGCGGGCATCCGTCGGTCCGGGCTGGGGAATGCACTATCTGGTCGCAGGGATCTATTATCTACTTGGCCGAAACTTATTCGCCGCTCAGTCGTTTTGTGCGGTTTTCGGAGCCGCAACCGCGCCGATGATCTATTTTTGCGCGGTCAAGATGTTCAAGAATAAGAGGGTCGGGAAGATCTCGGCCTTCGCCATCGCATTCTTTCCGTCCTTTGTCGTTTGGTCGTCGCAATTGATGAAGGATGGGCTTGTCATCTTTTTGCTTGTGTTGACGATGACAATGGTCCTCCAGCTTCAGCAAAAATTCGGTTGGGGGGCCCTTGGATTGCTGATCTTCTCGCTGTTTGGCATCCTGTCGCTTCGGTTCTACATTTTCTACATGGTCGCGCTCGCCGTGGTAGGCAGCTTTCTGATCGGAGCGACCGGGTCGATCCAATCTGTTGTCAGGCGGACGGCGGTGCTGATCATGCTCGGCCTCGCATTGACATATCTGGGAGTGATCCGTAACGCAAGAGTGGATTTTGAGAACTTCGGAAGCCTTGAGCAGGTACAGCGGAGCCGCGAGGACCTGGCAACATCTGCCGATTCCGGTTATGGCGAGGACCTCGACGTTTCCACGGCTGAGGGTGCGATCTCGGCCCTTCCGATCGGGTTTACATATCTGATGTTCGCTCCCTTTCCCTGGGAAATGGAGAACTTTCGCCAATCAATAACCCTGCCGGAAGTGTTGTTGTGGTGGTCGTTGATGCCTCTATTGGTGATCGGGATCTGGTACACGGTGCGACATCGGCTGAGAGGATCGATACCGGTCCTTATCTTTAGCCTTATGCTCACCCTGGCGTATTCGATATTTCAGGGAAATGTTGGGACAGCTTACCGGCAGCGGACGCAGATACAGGTTTTCTTTTTCATTTTTATCGCGGTCGGTATCACCCTTTATCTTGAGAGGAAGGAAGACAGAGACCGGGTACTTCGTTGAAGCATGTGCGGGATCGTTGGATTTGTAAATACGTCTGAGGCTGTTGATCGTTCGGTCATCGAACGCATGAACGCTGCTATCGTCCACCGCGGGCCGGATGATGACGGCTTTTTTGTTGATGATACCGTCGCCCTTGGGATGCGGAGACTGTCGATCATTGACCTGGCAAGCGGCAAGCAGCCGATCCATAATGAAGGCAGAACAAAATGGATAGTCTATAACGGTGAGATCTACAATTTTGGGGAGATCCGCGAAGAACTTGAGAAACGGGGACACCGCTTTTACACGAAGTCGGACACCGAGACGATCATTCATCTATACGACGAGTATGGCACCGACTGCGTCAGCCATCTTCGAGGGATGTTCGCGTTTGCGATCTGGGACACTGTGGAAAAGACCCTGTTTCTTGCTCGCGACAGGATAGGCAAGAAGCCGCTGCTTTACTCTCACCAAGCGAATGGCGACTTGATCTTCGGGTCGGAATTCCAGGCGGTGCTCGAACATCCCGCCATCTCCCGTGAGGTGGATTCTCAGGCTATCGACAACTATCTTTCTTTCATGTGCGTTCCGGCACCGCAGACCGCGTTTAAGGCGATCCGGAAACTGGAACCGGGACACTGGCTGAGATGGAAAGACGGCGAGATCGAGACGAAACGATATTGGCGGCCCGAGTTTTCGAATAAGATTAAGATCAGCGAAGACGAGGCGATCGCCGAGACGACCCGGCTGCTGCGTGAGGCGACGCGACTGCGGCTTATTTCCGAGGTTCCGCTTGGGGCATTTTTGTCCGGCGGCGTTGATTCGTCTATCGTGGTCGCTCTGATGGCTGAGTTAATGGACCGGCCGGTCAAGACGTTCTCGATAGGTTTTGAGGAACAGGATTTCAGCGAGCTCAAATATGCAAAGCGCGTGGCGGAACACGTTGGTGCCGAGTATAACGAATTCATCGTCCGTCCAAACGCTCTTGAGGTACTTCCAACCCTCGTGGAGCATTACGGTGAGCCGTATGCGGATTCAAGCGCGATCCCGACATACTATGTCGCAAAAGAAACCCGCAAACATGTGACCGTAGCTCTCAATGGCGATGGTGGTGATGAAAGTTTTGCCGGTTACGAACGCTATGCGGCCATGAAACTGGCGGAGAGGTATCAGCGGATACCAGAGTTTGTGCGAACGGCACTGATCGAAAAAGCGATCGGAATGCTGCCTTCGTCCGAATTGAAACGTAGCCGCGTTCGCGATCTAAAGCGATTTGTGAAAGCGGCCGAGTTGGAGAAGACCGACCGCTATCTTCGATGGGTATCCGCCTTCGATCGAACATCAAAGGCAGGTATCTATACACCAGAATTTGCTGGTGAAGTCGCAAGCTTGAATGCCTCGCAAGTGCTCGACGAGTGGTTTGCAAGAGCAAACGGCGCGGGCATCTTGGACGCATCGATGCTGGCTGACCAGATGACCTATTTGCCAAATGATCTATTGGTCAAGGTAGATATTGCCACGATGGCGAATTCACTTGAGGCCCGCTCACCGTTCCTCGATCATAGCGTGATCGAGTTTGCGGCCAGCCTTCCGGACAGTTTGAAGATGCGCGGATTCCAGACGAAGTCGCTTTTAAAAAAGGTGGCGGCGCGGCATGTGCCGGCCGATGTCGTCTACCGCCGCAAGATGGGTTTTGGAGTGCCGATAGGGAAGTGGTTCCGCGGTGAGATGAAGGGTTTTCTCAAGGAGGTCCTGCTTTCCGAACGGTCGCTGGAGCGTGGGATCATTAAGTCCGAGGTGATGAAGCGGTATGTTGGCGAGCATGCCTCCGCGGAACGCGATCATTCTTTCCAACTCTGGACGTTTCTGATGCTGGAGCTTTGGTTTCGGAGGTTTATCGACTAGTGGATCGCAACAGAGATGAAAGCGTCGTCGCGGATTTCGGGAATGAGTGGACAAGGTTTGACCAATCGGAATTGGATGAGGCTGAGCTTAACAGAATGTTCAACAATTACTTCGATATCTTTCCTTGGAAAGATGTGCCGAAGAATGGTGTTGGCTTTGACCTTGGCTGCGGCAGCGGCCGATGGGCCAAGCTCGTTGCGCCCCGCGTGGGAAAGCTTCATTTGATCGATCCCAGTGACGCTTTAAATGCAGCGAAGAATAACTTAGCGGAATTCAATAACTGCGAGTTTCACAATGCGGGTGTTGACGACATGCCCATCGGGGATGAGTCGTGCGATTTTGGATACAGCCTGGGCGTTCTACATCATATTCCTGACACCGGAGCAGGACTTCGGTCGTGCGTAAGCAAGCTAAAACCGGGGGCACCGTTTCTGCTTTATCTTTACTATAATTTTGACAACCGTCCCAGGTGGTTCAGGCTGATTTGGATGGGCGCAGATGCTATTCGGCGGCTCGTGTGCGTGATGCCCAATCGAACTAAATACGTCGTGACTCAAATCATCGCCGGAGCAGTGTATTTACCTCTTGCACGGACATCTCTTGTTTTAGAGATGCTTGGCGTTGACGTTGCGAGAATTCCTTTGTCGCAGTACCGGCGCAACAGTTTCTACACGATGCGTACCGATGCACTCGACCGTTTCGGCACCCGTCTGGAGAAAAGGTTCAGTAAAGTCGAGATCCGCGAGCTTATGCTAAAGGCAGGACTCGAACGGATCGTTTTTTCAGAAAGATCATTCTGGACCGCTATGGGATACAAAGTATAGATGAAAGGAGTGATTCTCGCGGGCGGACTCGGTTCGAGGCTGCATCCGCTGACGAAAATAACGAACAAGCATCTGCTGCCGGTTCACGATCAGCCGATGATCTATTATCCGATCAGGACGCTGATAAACGCCGGCATCGAAGATATAATGATCGTCACGGGAGGGAACTCGGCGGGCGATTTTTTGCGGCTGCTGGGGAACGGACGGGATTTTGGCCTGAAGCATCTAAACTACACCTATCAGGAAGGCGAAGGCGGGATTGCCGACGCGCTCTCGTTAGTTGAGCATTTTGCCGACGACGGGCCGGTTTGCGTAGTGCTTGGTGACAATATCATCGAGGGCAACATCCGGGACGCGGCTTCCGAGTATGGCCGTCAGGGTAAAGGTGCGAAGATACTCCTGAAACGCGTTCACGATCCGCAGCGGTTCGGCGTTCCCGTGCTTGAAGGCGACCGCGTGGTAAAGATAGAAGAAAAGCCCGCCGAACCGAGTTCGGACTTCGCGGTCGTCGGGATCTATTTTTACGATGCCGCGGTTTTTGACGTGATCCGGACGCTGGTGCCCTCAGGCCGCGGCGAGTTGGAGATCACGGATGTCAATAATCACTACATCGATCGTGGGGAGATGACGTGGAACGAACTGGAGGGATGGTGGACCGACGC
This sequence comes from Pyrinomonadaceae bacterium, assembly GCA_050250045.1. Classification (GTDB taxonomy): domain Bacteria; phylum Acidobacteriota; class Blastocatellia; order Pyrinomonadales; family Pyrinomonadaceae; genus OLB17. The sequence goes on from JBFWPK010000006.1 coordinate 151,291, forward strand.
GGGAACTTTCGCCAGTCTTTTGAATGCATCGAATCTGGTTGCCAAAACCGGAGCAAACAATATTTGAAACTATGGTTTTTGAGGATGGCGAGATCGCGGATGTCGTTGTATATCCGCTAAAGAAATTTCATGACGAGCGCGGCTGGCTGGCAGAGCTTTTTCGTCACGATGAGCTTAGCGAAGAGTTTTTCCCTGCGATGTCGTACATCTCATTCACCCGTCCCGGCGTTGAGCGCGGCCCGCACGAACATGTCGATCAGGCGGACTTGTTCTGCTTTATCGGCCCCTCGACATTCAACATCAGGCTTTGGGACAATCGTCGAGATTCGAGTACTTTCAACCGGATGATGTCGCTAGATGTGGGTGAGAACGACCCGCGGGCAGTGATCGTTCCCAAAGGCGTCGTCCACGGCTACAGGAACATCGGTAATGTCGACGGAATGGTGATCAACTGTCCGAACCGTCTCTATATGGGTCCAGGCAAGACAGATCCCATCGACGAGATCCGGCACGAAGACGATCCTGCGACGGTCTACCGAATGGATTAGAACTGGGCTTTCGCTCAATGATGAAGATCATTCGAATCATTGCTCGATTGAACGTGGGCGGGCCGGCTCGGCATGTTGTCTGGCTAACACAGGACCTACAGGATGATGAGTTCGACTCGCTGCTGGTTGCGGGCCGCGTGCCGCCCGGCGAGAAGGACATGTCCTATGTTGCTGACGCGAGCGGCGTTCAGCCCGTATATATCGAGGAAATGAGCCGGGAGCTTTCGCTGGCGGATGCCGTCTCATTGATCAAGGTCTTCAGGCTGCTGCTGCGGGAGAAACCAGACATCGTTCACACTCATACGGCGAAGGCCGGTACTGTCGGACGCTCAGCTGCGTTCCTCTACCGTTGGCTAACACCCGGAGCGTTGATCGGCAGGCCGCGGCGTCTGGCGGTCGTCCACACATTTCACGGGCACGTATTTCACAGTTATTACAGCACGGCCAAAACATCGCTGTTCATCATGATCGAGAAGCTCCTGGCGCGCTTTGTCACGGACAAGATCATAGTGATCGCGGACCAGCAGTTCGAGGAGATTCATCAACAGGTCGGGATCGGCAAGGCGGAACAATTTGAGCTGGTGCCTTTAGGTATCGATCTGGAACCGTTTGCCCAACCTGAGCTTCGACGGGGTGCGTTTCGCGAAGCGTGTGGAGTCGGAGCTAACGCGGTCATCATCGGACTGGTTGGCCGGCTTACCGAAATAAAGAACATACGACTTTATCTAGCCGTGGCTCAACATTTTGCGGCGACTACTCCACCAGATATTCCGCCCCTCCACTTTGTGATTGCCGGAGATGGGCATCTGCGAGCCGTACTTGAGGCCGATGCCGCCGATCTCGACAACATAACCTTTCTCGGCAACCGCAAAGACATCGAAACGATCTACGCTGGACTCGACATCGTCGCGCTGACATCGAGCAACGAAGGTACTCCGCTTTCACTTATCGAAGGGATGGCTAGTCGCAGGCCCGTTATTTCAACGGCGGTCGGAGGTGTTGTCGATCTATTGGGCCGGCAGGTCGAGGAACATTCCGGCTTTTCTGTATGTGAACGGGGTATCGCTGTTGACCCCGGCAATGCAGATGCATTCGTTAAAGGGTTGATTTATTTGGTGAAAAATGAAAGATTACGGGGAGAGCTTTCAAATAACGGATACGATTTCGTACTCAAGAATTATGATAAGGGCCGCTTGGCAAATGACCTGCGCCAAGTGTATCGCGGACTTTCGCGCGGCGGTGATTGACCGGAGGCTCGATATGATCGGCGCGGTATCTCTGGCCGCCTGCGAGAGTCGGGCTTGACCAGCATGACGCAAGTTTTCCAAAATCCTTTCATTGTCGGAGGCATAAGTGCCGTAATTGCCGTGCTGGCCACCCTCGCCGTTCGATCGTTCGCGCACGGACAGGGTTTTGTAGCAAAGCCAAAGGGCGACCGATGGCACAAGCGGCCGACTGCGATGCTTGGCGGGGTTGCGATTTTTGTAACGACTGCCGTGATGTGCGGCCTGTTCGTTCCGCACACATTTGAGTCGCTGGTGGTCCTTGCCGCTGCCGCGTTTCTCTTTTTGGTTGGACTCCTCGACGACATTCTCAATATCAAGCCTTATCAGAAGCTGATCGGACAATTGATCGGTGCAGTTTTCGTTGTTGGCTTTGGACTGAAACTTCCGCTCACAGGTTATGAGCTGATCGACATTTGGATAACGGTTTTCTGGCTGGTTGGGATCACGAACGCTGTTAACCTGCTGGACAATATGGACGGCCTGGCTGCCGGCATTGCGGCCATCGGTGCCTTTTCGCTGGCGGCCGGCTTTTATTCCAATGGGCAGACGGCTGAGGTACTGATGGCCGCAGCGTTCATTGGGGCGCTGGTCGGATTTCTGGTGTTCAACTTCAACCCCGCATCGATCTTCATGGGTGACTGCGGATCGATGTTTGTCGGATTCCTGCTGGCAAGCACTGTTCTTCTCGGACAAACGGGAGGGCGGTCGCGCAGTGTGTTCACGATCCTGGCCGTACCGGTCCTGATCCTTTTCGTGCCCATATTCGACACTACTTTTGTAACCGTTCTCAGAAAAATGTGGGGCCGAAAGGCTTCGCAGGGCGGGCGTGACCACACATCTCATCGCCTGGTCGCACTGGGTTTGTCGGAGCGGTCAGCGGTCTTGATGATCTATGGTTTTGCCATCGCAGCGGGAATTCTTTCGCTGTTGGTAGGCCAGCTTCAGGCCACCCAAAGCCTGGCGTTGATCGTTTTTTTCACGCTCCTGCTCGCGATCGTCGGAGTGTATCTGTCGAAGGTGAGGGTTTATGAGGAAAAACAGGAAGAACTTGCAAGCCGGGAAAATGCCGTCTTCGCGTTCATTGTGAACCTCTCTTACAAGCGGCGGATCTTTGAGGTCATTCTCGACTCGTTCCTTATTACGCTGTCTTATTATTCAGCCTACGTTCTGCTCAACGGCCCGATCGAATCGACCAGTAATTGGGTCCTCTTTATCGATACGCTTCCGCTGCTCATTGTATTGAAGTTATTTGCGTTCCTTGCTGCGGGCGTGTATCGCGGGTTATGGCGATACACCAGCATTAGCGACTTCATTACCTTTACAAAAGGCGTCGTATTCGGTTCTATTCTCAGCGTGGTCGCGATCCTGCTCCTTTATCGGTTTGAAAACTTCTCGCGTGCCGTATTTATCCTCGACGGACTTATTCTTCTGCTCGCTATTGTAGGAAGCCGCCTGACGTTCAGGCTGTTCCGAGAGATACTACCCATCGCTAGCGGCAGCGAGGGCCGGCGAGTTTTGATCTACGGCGCCGGCGACGGCGGTGAGATGGTACTCCGCGAATTGCGGAATAATTCGAGTTTGAACTACCGGCCCGTTGGGTTCGTTGACGACGATCCGTTGAAAAAGGGCAAGGTTATCCAGGGACTTCAGGTTTACGATTCTAATGGGACGCTGCGAGACCTTTGCCGTGAAAAGGACATTCAGGAAATACTGATAACCTCGCGCAAGATAACGGCCGAGACTATCCGCTCGTTGCGGGGGATGTGCAGAGAGGAAGATATTGAGCTCAAGCGGGCTGAGATTCGGATAGAGCCTGTTGACCTTGACCAAAGGATCTAGACGACTGATTGTGGAGATCAAACGAATAAGCCTTAACACGGGTGCGAACAAGGCTGCCTTGGCAGCGCTGTGTGTCGTCTGCGTTGCGGCGATCGTGCTCTTTGCAAAATGGGCATTCGGGCATGTTGTCGCAGTAAACGCTACTGAGCCCAAAGTCGCCGAGTTAGGCGCCAGCCTCACGGCCAGCGACCCTCAGGCACATTACGAACTCGCGGGACTTCTCGAGAAGACGCTGTTGCCTGGTGATCAGGAGCGTTCGCTTGGGGAACTCGAGTTGGTGGTGTCTCTTTCCCCTCATAACTATGTCTACTGGCTTGCCCTGGCGCGTGCCCGGGAGCAATCAGGCGACTCCAGCGGGGCCGAGGAGGCAGCAAGAACAGCGCAGGGCCTGGCCCCGAATTATTCGCGTGTTCAGTGGGCACTCGGTAATGTTCTGCTCCGACAGGGCCGATTGGATGAAGGGTTTGCCGAGATCCGCAAGGCCGTTGCGGCCGAGGCAACATTTGCCGGCCCCGCCGCCGCGGCTGCCTGGCAGCTTTTCGGCGGGGATGTCGGGCGGATAACCGAAGCTATCGGCGATTCACCGCGAATCAATGCCGCGATCGCTCTCCTCCTGGCTAACGATAAGCGCTATCAGGAAGCTATCAGCTTTTGGAAGCGGGTTCCCATCGAAGACATCCATGACGAGGTGAAAGAAGCCGGTATGTCCATCTTTCACAAACTTGTTGAAGGCGGCCGGTATCGATCGGCGATCGATGTCGCGGCGGGAGCGTTCGCAGACACCGGGGTTTTGACCGGAAGCGTATCGAACCCAGGATTCGAGGAGGCGTTGACAGAATCAAAAGCTTCGGGGCCTTTCTCATGGAAGATCGCCGATGGAGCTTTTCCGCGAGTCGGGCAGAACCAGAACCAGAAACGAAGCGGCGAGTACAGTCTGCTTATCAGCTTCGGCAACGAAGGAACTGGATTTCGGCAGATCACCCAGAAAGTTGGTGTCGAGCCATTGGGGAAATACGATCTCCAATTCTTTTATCGTTCGGAATTGACGACCGCCGCCAAGCTTCGCTGCGATGTTTATTCGCCGGACGGCAGCCTGATCGCCGGAACTGCCCTGAACTCCGGCCAGAATTGGGGGACCGCAACCGTGTCGTTTATCGTTCCGGCCGATACCGAAGGCATCGACATCAGGATCGGGATAGACAGCTGCCCCGCCACGGGCTGCACGGCCGCGGGAAACATCTGGTTCGATGATTTCAGCCTCTCAAGACAATAGCTATGCCGCCAAGACGTTCAAATCGGTCAAGCGACCTGCTGCCCGGCGAGACGACGGTTTATGAGAAAGGTGCCGTTGTACTCATTGCCGCGATCCCGATGCTCGCCATGGCCGGATACGGGTCGGTCGACATCTGGGCACTCATTCCGCTATCTATTCTGACTATCGCGCTCCTGTTATTGTGGGCGATCGACGGCCTCCGGGCGGGCGAGATACGATTCAATACATCGCTCATGCAGGTGGCTCTTATCGGCCTGGTAGTGATCGGCTGTATTCAACTTTTGCCGCTCGGAGGCGGTCCCTCGGGTGGTTCATGGTCAAGCCTTTCGATGGACGCCTTTGCAACGCGCGGCTTTACCGTCCGCCTGCTTCTCCTGCTTATCTATTTCGCGGCAGCCCTCACGTATCTGAACGGAAAGCGCCGCGTCCAGCATATCGTGACGGCCGTTATCATATTCGGTTCGGCCATGGCGTTTGCCGGCATTCTTCAGAAACTCACGAGTCCGGGTGCCATATACGGGTTGCGGCCGACGCCGCAGGCCATCCCGTTCGGGCCGTTCGTCAATCAACATCACTTTACGGCGTTCATGGAAATGACGGTCGGCCTCACGCTGGCAATGATGTTGGGATCGGCGGTCGGGCGGGACAGAAAGGCCCTATACCTTATCGCACTGGCCCTTATGCTGATCGCGGCGTCGATGACCGGTTCGCGTGGAGGCATGATCGGCCTGATCGCGACGGCCGGGTTTGTCCTGGTCGCGGTGTACGCAAGCGAACGCTCCAGTGCGGAGCGGACGCGGTCTGGCCTCAAGATCGCCCTGGGAGCGGTCGCTGTACTGGTAATTACCGCCTTTGGCGTCGTTTATCTTTCCGGGGCCGATCCGCTCGTCCGCGGGATCGGGCTTCAGAGCGGCCAGGCGGACGTGACGAGCGGACGCCTGCATTTTTGGTCGGTCGGTCTAAAGATCTTTCTTGAGAATCCGGTAATTGGGGCTGGCTTTGATGCTTTCGGCGTGGCCTTCACCAGGTTTGATACATGGAACGGCTACTATCGTGTGGAACAGGCCCACAATGACTATTTGCAGGTGTTGGCTGACGGCGGAATTCTCGCGTTTGCGTGCGTAGCGGCTTTTCTGTTTCTACTTGGCCGCCGCGGAATTCAAGTTATACGAACGTCGACGAGCCCCGCGAGGCGGAGCGTGGCAATAGGTGCGCTGGCCGGCTGTTTCGGCATTGCGGTTCACAGCATTTTTGATTTTCCGCTGAGAACGCCCTCGAACTCATATTTCTTTTTGCTGTTGGCTGCTTTCGCGACGGTTTCGCTTGGTGACGAGCGGGAAAGGCGTTAGCCGATCACCTTACATGGACGGCGACCTCGCGTTTGCCGCACGGAGAGTCGAAATTCACCTGGAAGATTCCGACCTTGTCACTGATAGATTTGATCACGAAGAATCTCCGATCGGTGATCCCTTCGATAGCCGGCTGCGGCTTGACCTCAATATCCTGCGGGCTGCTTGAGGTTGCCGTGATGCCATCAACATCCGCGTTATCATCCAGGTTTACCCTTACTCCCAAGCTGCCGCCGCCGCTCAGGAGCATGATGCTCTCCTGGCTGACAACTATTGAGCATTTCTTGTCGACGGTTATCTCCTTTCCTTCGACAATACGCTGCCGCGATATGGCCGAATCCTTAGGCGCTGTTTCGGACGCGACAGGCGTGGCGTCCTTTGACGCGGTACTTGCTGCGCTGGAACTAGCCGGGACCTTGATGATGACCGGTTCGAATAGGGTTCTCGTCCGAACAGGTTTTTTCTCCTGCCCAGCCTCGGTATTCTGCTTGTACGGATCATCAACGACAATAACCGCGGTCTTATTCGCCTCCGGAGATGATGCGGGTTCGCTCGCCGTCCCAGCAAACGGGTCCCGAAGCAGATTAACGGGTTCGGCTTTGGCAGGTTCGGCATCGGCGGGTATTCCTTCGGCCGCATTGCTCTCGTCGCCAGCAGGCTGACCCGGTTTGAGAGGTGCTTCACCCGCGACGGCATCCGGAACGCTCTGTATTTTTGAAAGATCCGAGACGGGCGGTTGTGCCGTCTGCGCGGTCTCGGAGGGCTTTTCCTGAGCCACTACCACATCCTTGAGTGCCGGCGGCGGAGGGGCCGCAATTTCCGGAAACTCGGGCGGGTTCGCTGGATTCGTCGATGATGGGCTGCCGATCTCAATTGGGCGGCCGACATCGGGTCGAAGATCATCAGGCCGCTCGACAGGAAGCTTCTCCACCTCTGGTTCATCGCTGGACCTCGCGGCGTGGGCGTTCGAACCGGACGCTGTTTCCGTTTTTGCAACTTCGGGGCTGGGCACCGCATCGATAGGCGCTTCCGCGACGATAGGCTTTACTCTTTCTCCCGCGGGAATCTCGTTCGCTTCGGCCGGGACTGCTGGAGTCGATGGCGGAAGTTCGGTCACTTTACGGGCCTCTTTATCCGCTTCGTTCCCCGAAACGATCGGAGGTGGGGTCAATTCTGGAGCAGTCTCGGGCTTTTTTGTCTCAGATGCCGCAACCATCTCGGCTGCCGGGTCCGGGGCCGTGTTTGGAGCATCAGGCCGGGCTGCGTCGGCGGCGACCGATGACTTCGGGGCCGTGTTAGGAGGGGACGTCCCGTCGGCCGTCGCTAAGGGAACCGCGTTCGCCTGCTGGGTATCAACCACATCGGTCGAAGCCGGCTTCGCCACGTCTGCACCGGCCGTATCTGGTTTTACGGGAACAGAAGAAGGTAGTGCCGCTGGAGGCAATGGCTCGGAAGCCGACGGAACTTTGGCGGCTTCCGGCTGGGGCTGAACCGCTTCGACAGGGGGCGGCTCGATCGTCTTCGGGTCGAAAGAGGCAGTCAGCGGATTCGGTCCGATTTGAGCTTCAAGCCCATCGGTGCTTCCATTCACCTTGCGGTAAAGAGCCTCTATCGCAGAATACTTCCAGCCCGTTGGACGGTCGGTGACATAGCTCCGGGTATAACTATCAAGTGCCTCCTGATCCTTTCCATCGGCCTGAAGGGCGGCGCCGAGCCGCCACATGCTTGAGCGCCACCACGCGCTTTTGTCCGGCAGAACATTGACCGCCCGCTTTAGCCGAATGACCGATTCGGGATAATTCTGCTGCTGATAAAGCGTCCAGCCGGCTAACTCTTCAATGCGGCCGCGAACGATGGCCGAAAGCGTCTTTCGCGGGACATCGGGGATAACCACCATTTCATTACGGGCGAAGGCGATCACGCGGCTTTCATACAGCTCGCTAGCCATTACGGCCGCACCCGGGGCCGAAACCTCCAGCCCGGCGTCGACGTTGCTGATCGATTCTTTGACAAGTTCAGCTGCCTTCGCGACGGCAACATTCTTTTGCAGAAGCAGGTTCGCAACGTAAAGCTGCCGGTGGAGCTTCATATTGTCGGTACCCTTCACGAACTCGTCAGCAAGGGCCGTCAGACGGGTTTCGTCAGATGGGTGTTCCGTGGCACGGTCAAGCTCGAGGAGCAAAAGAAGTTTGTCTGACGTATCCGCGTCGCCGGCAGAAAGCGGCTGAAGCAGTCCGGCCCTTCGCTCGTAACCGACGAGCGACTGCAAGCTGCTTTCCTGCATTAGGATACGCCCGCCGAGCTTTGCCCCAACTCGGCCGTCGATAATCGCGAAGTTCTTCTTCAGTTCCTCAACAGCTTCACGGTAAAGCCCCGACTGGAAGCGTGCCGATGCGATCGCAAAGTCAAGCGTCGGAAAATTGCCATACTGTCGAGCGCGGATAAGAACCCGCTCGGCATCGACCGGCTTTCGCTGCTTCATCAGGCCACGGGCAAGTGCGATATGTGCCCAAACGTAGCGCGGTTCGGCATCGACCGCACGCTGTGCATACTCGACTGCCTTGTCTCCATCATCGTTTGCCGCGTACCAATAAGCAACGCCGGTCAAAAGAGCGAAATTCGCCCTGTCGTCTTTTACGAGCTTGGCCAGTTCTGCCTCGGCGTCCTTCTGACGGCCGCTGCCGAACAGCGCGAGGATCAATCCGCTGCGGGCGGACGAATCGTTCTCGTCTAGCGCCAACAGGTCGCGATACATCGTCACGGCCGCATCGGATCTGCCGAGGGCCCGATTCATTTCGGCCAGGCTTCGCTTTGCGGCCGCCGAGGCCGGGTCAAGTTCTACCGCTTTTGAATAGGCAGCGGCGGCAGCGTCCAGATCGAAATTCACCCGGTTAGCGAGTCCCAGGGCCTGGTAGGCCGCAGCGGATTGCGGATCGACGCTGATGGCCGCTTCGGCAACCCTCCTCGCTTCAGATCCATTCTCAACGTTGATGTAGAACGCTCCAATAGCCAATAATTGCCGCGGATTCGACGCAACCTTATTCTCAATGTATCGGGCCAACTCCATCGCGGCCGGTCGCTGGCCGCTGTCGAATAAGCTCCCGGGTATTTTCGCAATGATCTCGGTAAAGATGCGGTCGGGCACCGGAAGTGGGGCCTCATCTACCGCAAGCTTAAAGCTTGCGACGCCACCCGCGGTATTCCCCGATCGAACGAGTTCGTTCCCTACGACCGCGCGGGCGGTTATCAGGTAGGTCAAGGCGTCCTCGCGCAAACTCGAATCTGGAAACTCATCGAGAAACTTCCGCAGGAGCCCGGCCTTTTCCGCTGTAGTGCCCGCAGCGACGGCAGCATCGAAGCGTTGCCTCTCAACCTCAATGTCGGCCGCGACAGGCGTTGCAGCGGGGGTGGGCGTGGGATCGCTCCCATTGGCCGGTTCTGCTTGCGCAGGGGCCGTCGTCGAGGCCGTTTTCGTCCCGGCCGGTTTTCTCGCTTTGGAAGAGGAAGTCCGATCCTCTGATCCCTGGGCCATTGCGGCTACCGCGAGAGCAACGATGAGAATGATAGAAAACGCCTTGTTCATAACCCCATGAGCGCCCGGATCTTTTAGATTTCGGGCACCTCCCGCGCACGCTTGGTATCCGTGAATCATAGCACGAAATTGCAATTGCGCTCGCCCGGCCTTATGCTCGGTTTGATGAGCGAACTCGACGAGATCTGGTCGAAAATGCTAACCGAGGCAAGCCTCCGCGCACGCACGGATGACCGGCGTGATGTTGTCGATTATCTCGACCTCAGAGCGTCGAACGATCTACTGCGTCGAACAAGTGTAAAATGGCTCCTCGACACGCTGATCGAGCACGCCGCGACGGCCAATCGCGAATACGCCGCCCTTGCAATCGAGCGGGTGGATCCCTACAACTTTGCTTTTCGCGGGGCCAATCTCGTCGGCACATCGATAACCGTACGCTACGGTGTGAGATGTTTGACCGTTGAGGCAGGTTGGACGCGCACTCCGGCGGACGGCTTTATGCGTGGGGGAATGCTTGCGTTTGCCAGGTTCCGTCACTTCGGCCTGCCTAACGCAAGTATGGAGGCAGCCCTATATAGGACCTCGGACTCTCCGGCATGGCGGATCCTAATTGACGAAAAGCCCGGAAGGGAGATCCATTATGACGACCTGAACGGCCATATTTCACTGGTTACCGGCACTTGACCGCGTCCGGCTCTGCTTTTTATTTGCTTGCCGGTGCTGTAATATAAGTAAAGTAACCACTTTTAGGAGTTGATGGCCAAGTGAAAGCAGAGCTTGAAAAGTTGATAGAACTCCAAACGACGGACACGAATATCCGTCGTTTGAAGAAACAAATAGAGACCGCGGACCAGAGGCGTGCTGAAATTGAACAAGAGTTCGAAAAGCACGCCTCTTCTATTCGCGAGATACAGGGGCGTCGCGATCAGTTGAATGCCGACCGGGCCGGTTTGGAAACGCAGATAAACGAAAACAAAACGTATCTCGAACGGGCCGACCGAAACTTGAAACACGCGCAGAACCAAAAGGAATACGAAACCGCCATGCGCGAGATCGATGCCTTGCAAAAGCAGGTTGCGGCGTTTGAGACGCAGATCGTAGAAAAAATGACCGCTGCGGAAGAGGTCGAAAAGGAGTTGGGAGAGCGGGCGGAGGAGATAAACTCGATCGATTCGAAACGCGACGAGGCTCTAAAGAGTTTCGACGACGCTCTGGCTTCTGACCGAACCCAGTTCGAGTCTGAATCAAACCGACGCAAGACGGTTTTCGCAACCCTGCCGGCGCAGCTCGCCTCGGTGTACGACCGTCTGGCTCAGCGAAGCCGTGACGGAGTTGCGGTTGCCGAGGTTGAGAACGGCTCATGCAGCGCTTGCTTTATGTCCCTGAGGCCCCAGATGCTCGTCGAGGTTAAGCGTGGCGGGCAGGTCATCACGTGCGAAAGCTGCACGCGCATTCTCTTCATTCGCAGAAAGGAAGAACAAAGCGAAGCAGCGGCGTGAGGCTGATCGGAACGGAAAGTAAAGCTCGGCGGGCGGCCACTGTCTTGCGTTTAAGCTGCCTGAAGCGTCTGTTCGGGCCCGGTTACTTTGTCCAGTCGTCTGCGATGTGAACGTCTACGTTCACCGGAACTCGTTCGAGGAACTCTTTGCCAGCACCGCACATCGAATCTTCCAGCTTAACGCGCGTTTCGTCAGCTTCTTCCGCGGCACATTCGACAATGACCTCGTCATGAACGATATTCACAAGTTTCGCTGAGGTGCCTCGTATGGAGTCATGCAGGAGCCTAAGCGAACGCTTCAGGATGTCGGCGGATGTGCCCTGGATCGGCATGTTGATGCCGTAACGGCGGGCCGACGCGACTTGCTGCCGATCGTTCTCATCGAAGCGCAGCCGCAACAGGCGGCCGGTGGCCGTCCGGACATTTCTTTCCTCGATCAATCGACGGCCCTCATTCCTGAGATAAGAATCGAGCTTTCGGAAGGTGCCGAAATATTTACGCATCGCATCTTCCGCCTCATTCTGGGAAAGGCCGGTCATCAGCCCGAATCGTGAGGCCCCAATCCCATAAACGATCCCAAAATTCAGCCTTTTTGCGAAGGAACGCTGTTCACTCGTTACATCTTCCGGTCTCACACGGAAAACCTGCGAAGCCGAAGCGGCGTGGAAATCCTGTCCCGATACAAACGCATCGATGAAATTCTCGTCACCGGAAAATTCGGCCAGGATGCGAAGCTCGATCTGTGAGTAGTCGGCGATGACGAGCTTATTGCCGGGCGCAGCGGTGAAACATCGGCGGTAGTCGCGATCGTGCGGGATTTGCTGAAGGTTGGGGTTCGAGCACGAGAATCGCCCTGTTGGAGCTCCGATCTGGCGGAAATCGGCGTGGATCCGGCCTGTTTTGGGCTCGATGAATTCAAGGATGTTCTCACCGAAGCTGTTCAGCGCTTTGGCAACGCCGCGGTATTCGAGGAGTTTCGCGACGACGGGATATTCCTCGGCAAGCGGCTGAAGCTGCCATGCTCTGGTCGTGGACGGCACCGGTACGCCAAGTCCGAGAAGAGCGTCGGTAACCTGCTGCTGCGAATCCAGATTGATCTCAGCCCGTCCGAACAAAGAGGCTTGTGCAACGCCGGAGGAAAGCATCTCCTGCAGTTCATCTGCTGTACTCGCCTGAGCGGCCTTCACTTTTTCCAACTGTTCGTGCCAACGGTCACGGTCCAGCCTAATGCCGTTGAGTTCCATTTCCGCGATCGGCATCAGGCAGTCAAATTCGAGGTTCGCGACGCGCGTGAGTTCGTCGCTCTGCAGCCGCTCGGCCATCTGGTCCCGAAGCTGCCGCATGATCACGGCGTCACGAGCCGCATATTCCAACTGGGTCTGGGATAGTTCGGCCGCTGACCAATCACTAACCTGCATCGATTTGTCGAGCTCGACCCCGATAAAAAACTGCGCCGCATCCGCCAGGGAATGCCGACGATCGGTATCGCCTGCGGCGATTAGCTGGCTCGCAATATATGTATCGAATACACCGTTCAATTCGCATCCGAGATGATGCCGGACCCATTTTGCGTCGAACTTTGCATTGTGTGCGATCTTTGTTACCGCGGCGTCGGCCAGGAGCTCGCAGAGCGGGGAAAGTGAGGCTCTATCTGGCGAACTGCCGTTCGACGAAAAAGCCCTCACGTCGATAACATATGTGCTCTTCCCGTCACTCAACTGGACAAGTCGAAGCTCGCCGCGATATGGATCAAGTTCCGTCGTTTCGGTGTCAAAACCAAGCCAGTCCGACCGCCGAAGGTCTGCCAAAGCCGCCTTTAGGCCTTCGACGTTGTTAATGTGCTGAAAATAGACTTCCATACCGAATTCTGGCGAAGAATAATTGTAACCGCTCACGCTGACGATTCCCTACTCGTCGCCCCCTTTTTCCTTTTCACGATCTGCGGTTCGCTGTTAAACCCGGGCGCAAAGCAATGCACGTTATAGGCGAAAGGCCGCGTGTCCTGATAAAATCGCAAACGAAAGCCCTTAGACCTGGTATGCCGGTGGTTTTTGCAGCTTCGGTCGATCATTCCGCTGTACTGTTTTCGCTGTTTGTCATCCTTGCGTCAGCGAAGGTGATGGCGGAGATATTCGAGCGCCTTCGGCAGCCGGCGGTGGTCGGTGAGATCCTTGCAGGCGTTATCATTGGGCCGAGCCTTCTTGGCTGGGTAGCGCCATCGGACCTGATCTCTGTCCTTGCGGAGGTCGGTGTTATTTTCCTGCTTTTCACAGTCGGGCTCGAAACAAAACCGCAGGCAATTTTTCAGGTAGGAAAACGTGCTGTGCTTGTGGCAGTGTTCGGCGTGGCCCTCCCGTTTGTCGCGGGCTATTTTTTCGCGATGTGGTGGGACGGGTCGTTTGTTGAAGCAATGTTCATCGGGGCTGCGCTCGTCGCCACGTCCGTCGGAATTACGGCCCGCGTGCTCGGCTCGATGGGGCTTCTGAATACCGAGACGGCCCGAATTATCCTTGGGGCCGCGGTGATCGACGACATTCTCGGGCTGATCATCCTGTCAGCGGTTTCTTCGTTGAGCAGCGGAACAGTAAGCTACATCGGCTTGGCAAAGACAACGGCCGCGGCTGTAGTTTTTACGGTTTTCATTGCTCTGGCCGGTTCGAAGCTCTTGAACCGAATGGCCCCCGCGATCGACAGGCTGAAGCTCAGCACGCCATTCTTCAACATTGGTTTGATACTTTGCCTCGGGCTCTCGCTTGCGTCGATGTACATTGGCGTTGCGGCGATCATCGGCGCTTTCCTTGCGGGAATGGCCCTTGCCGAAGCTACCGAGGACAACAGAAATATGCACCGCCTGACCAGCGGTGTGATGGAGTTTTTGGTGCCGTTCTTTCTTGTGAATATCGGCATGCAGCTTGACCTTTTCGTTTTTAGGGACATCAGTGTTGTCGGGCTTGCGGTGATCCTTACCGTTATTGCCGTTATCACAAAATTTGTCGGCTGCGGGCTGGGAGCGTGGGGAATGGGCCGCCGAGAAATGGCCCAGATCGGGATCGGGATGGTGCCGCGTGGCGAGGTCGGGATCGTCGTCGCCCAAATTGGGCTCGGACTAGGCGTGATAGGCGCTCATTTTTTCGCTGCTGTCCTTTTCATGGCCGTCGCGACAACGCTCATCGCGCCTCCGTTCATCAAAATTCTATTCTCGGAAGATGCGGACAACGACGGCATTCCCGATAATATCGTGGAGACTGACGTTTCCGACGATTACTCGCGGATTGGTTGATCCCGACGGTCTGGTGAACGGTATGACGATCCTCAACACGCCATCGACACTGCTGTTTACCACGGCGATCGTGCTCCTCACCATTCTTAATTTTTCGAGCGCCGCGCAGGTGAAGCCAAAATCACCGTCACTTCGGTCCATATCGATAAGCTCTCAGCCAAACGCCAAAGTTTGGATCAATGGCGTCCTTTACGGAACGACGTCGAAAACCGGCACGCTCGGCATCAAAACCGTTTCGCCCGGACGCAAATCGATCCGCGTTCGCGCTGACGGTTTCAAGGAGGCCCAAAAGATCCTCCGTTCAACTCAAAGTGGGCCTATTTCGATTCCTCTGACAAAAACCACCGACGAGGCCGAGCTGACATTTCAAAACGCGGAGCGGCTGGCGTCCGTAGATCGTGAAAAAGCCGCGGCCGCATACGAGCTAGCGGCAGAACTCCATCCGGGTTATACGAATGCTCTGATCGGGCTGGCACGTGTTTCCCTCGATGCGGGTGATTTCGAACGGGCCCTAAAGGCGATTGCGGCGGTTCGAAAATCTCAACCAGGCTCGGCCGAAGCTTCCGCGATCGAAGGACGTATTCTTCGAAGTATCGGCGAGGAAACCGCGGCGATAGCAGCGTTTGATCGGGCGATAAAAGAGGGAAACGGATTTCAGCCGGAAGCCTATGCCGGTCTTGGCCTGCTGTATATGCAAAGGGCCGAGAATGCGGGTGCCGGCGGCGAGTTCGACGAGGAAAGCGCAAACTACGGCAAGGCGGCCGAGAATCTGTCGGTAGCAATTAAACAGCTTTCCGGCGCTCCCGACGCGGTTGTCCTCTATCAGTTCCTTGGCCTTGTTTACGAGCAGCAGAAGAAATTTGATGACGCCATCGCTGTTTATCGGGAATTTCTCACGCACTATCCCGGCCACGCTGAGTCAACAGCCTTCGAATCTTTCATAGTCCAGCTTCGAAAACAGATGGAAAAACCAGAGTGACCCCAGTCACCCTGACCGATTTCCCGTCAGACTGCCGAAAAGAAACCTTGACAGAGAACGCACAAACATCTATCATTCTGTTTGAACGATGTTTAGCACATTGTTCCATGTCACCGTTTCTACGCCAGTAGTACAACCATAACCCTCATCCTGCCAACCACTTATTGATCTAAGACAGGAGAAGTTCGAGAATCAATGTCCGCAAAATTAGGGGAAATTCTTGTCCGTGAGAACCTAGTTACGCCGCAGCAGCTGCGCGAAGCACTCGATTACCAGCGGACGAGCGGCGGCCGATTGGGATCCAACCTCGTGAAACTCGGGATGATCTCGGATGACGTGATCACGGCCGTGCTTTCTCGTCAGTATGGTGTTCCGTCAATAAATCTCGATCTCTTTCACATCGAGAACGATGTAATCAAACTCATTTCGCAGGAAGTAGCGCTGAAATACGTGATCCTTCCGGTTTCGCGGAACGGCTCGACGCTGACGCTTGCGATGGCCGACCCGACGAATGTTTTTGCGATGGACGACATTAAGTTCATGACAGGATTTAATGTCGAGCCGGTCATTGCGTCCGAGGCATCTATCCAGATGTCGATCGGGAAGTATTACGGCGGTTCAAATCAGATCGACATCTTCGATGCGGCAATTGCCTTCGAAACCGAGAAGGCCGCGGCTGCGGTAAAGAGTTCGAAGAACGGGAAAAATGGCCATTCAAAGAATGGCACGAAGGCCGCGTCGAAGTCCAACATTTCTGCCGACGACATTGATGTCTCACTTGGCAATTTCGATTTTGAGGTCCATGACGGCGAGGAGTTCGAACTTGTCCAGGAGAACGAAGAGATCGATCTCGCCGAACTTGCGAGAGAAAGCGAAGGAGCTCCGGTTGTACGGCTGGTTAACGTGCTGATGGTCGATTCGCTCAAACGCGGAGCTTCGGACATACACGTAGAGCCTTACGAAAAGGACTTCCGAATTCGGTTCCGAATCGACGGTGTTCTATATGACGTTATGCACCCGCCGCTAAAGATCCGGGATCCGCTTATTTCGCGATTGAAGATCATGTCCAAATTGGACATTTCCGAGAAGCGGCTGCCGCAGGACGGGCGCATCAAGATCAAGGTCAAGATAGATGACCGCTCGCGCGAACTCGATTTCCGTGTTTCTACTCTCCCCACCCTTTTCGGCGAAAAGGTTGTGCTCCGCCTTCTCGACAAAGAGAAGCTCATGCTCGACATGACCAAGCTCGGTTTCGAGCCGGAAAGCCTTGAGAAATTCCAGCGAAATATCGCAAATCCCTACGGCATGGTGCTCGTTACGGGACCGACGGGATCGGGTAAAACGAACACGCTGTACTCGGCACTGCAAACGCTGAATACACCCGAAACCAATATCATGACGGCCGAGGACCCGGTCGAATTTAACCTTCAGGGCATCAATCAGGTGCAGATGAAGGAGCAGATCGGCCTGAATTTCGCCGCTTCACTTCGCTCGTTTCTGCGTCAGGACCCGAACATCATCCTCGTGGGTGAGATCCGGGACTTCGAAACGGCCGAGATCGCGATCAAGGCCGCGTTGACGGGCCACCTTGTACTCTCGACGCTGCACACGAACGATGCCCCTTCAACCATCTCGCGTCTTGTGAACATGGGAATAGAGCCGTTCCTTGTAGCGACCTCGGTGAATCTGATCCAGGCACAAAGACTTATCCGCCGCATCTGTACGAACTGCAAGACCGAGGCGAGCTACACGCCTGAGGCTCTGGTCGAGATCGGCTTTTCAGCGGAAGAGGCCGCGGATCTGAAGATTTACAAAGGGGCCGGTTGCGATACGTGCCTGAATACGGGTTACAAGGGCCGCGTCGGCCTTTACGAGACAATGGAAGTTACTGATGAGCTTCGCGAGTTGATCATTATTGGCGCCAGCGCGATCGAGCTTCGAAAGAAGGCGATCGAGTGCGGAATGATCACGCTCCGAGGTTCAGGCTTGGCCAAGCTTCGGCAAGGCATTACGACAGTGGAGGAGGTAGTTAAGGAAACCGTTCTATAGGACATTGGAGGAATTATGCTAAGGGCAATTGCATTATCGATAGCTTTACTGATCGGCATGGGTGCGATCGTGCCGCTTGCGACGGAAATGGCCGAAGCGGGGCAAAAGAAGAGGTCTAAGCGATATAAGAAGAAGCGGTATTGGAGGGGTGTAAAGAAGTACTCCAAACGCTGGTGGCAGCTTTACCGCGCGCAGGAACGACGCAAAAAGGTGCGGCGGGCCCGGCGGCGCAACCTTCGTTTGCGGCAGATGAGGCTCGCGCAAAAGCATCAGCCGGACGCATCCGCAGTTAAAAAGGCCGCCGCGAAGAACGATACTGACAGTTCGCCCGCGATACTCCCTTCAGGAGCCCCGGCACCGGCTAGCTGGAAACGGGCAGAGACTTCAACGAGCGGCCTGCAGTTCTCGGTCGATGGCGGCAATGGATCAGCTTCGATCTCGGTGGTCGGCCCGGCGACTGGAGAATCGGTCGATACGGGACGCCATCAGAGCGTAGGCGGTGTTCCAACCACTTCACTGCGTCGTGAAGTGATCAACCGAATGATTCGCGAGAACGGCTGGGTGGTAAACGATTATCAGAAAGACATCGCCGGCAAGCCGGTATATGTTGTTGTCGCTCAGTCACAGGGCGCGGGCGGCCGAGTTAACTCGCGCATGTTCTACTTTACCGAAGTGAACGGAAGCATTTACAGCGTGACGACCAACTCAAGCACGAATGCAGCCGAACGGATCGCCGAAGAGTCGGAGAAGGTGATCACATCGCTTCAGGGCCGATCCCGGCCCATCCAGGCCTCGGTCAGACAAAGCCGCAAGGAACCGGCCGAGGTGTCAACCGGCGGATGTTCTACTTCACAGAGGTGAATGTGAATATCCTTAGCATCCCGACTGAGTCCAGCACGCAAACGGCCGACGGGATCGCGTCTGAAAAGTCGTTGGATTGATCCCGGGCCGCTTGCCTTACGGCCCGCTTTCACGACGCGGAGTTCCGGTCCTTGCCGGCATCTCCTCCAGCATAGATCGACAGGCCCGGGTGGGCCTGTCGTACACACCATATGAGTATCGATCAACAGACAACGGCGGAAATGTCCGTCACCCTCCCCGACCTGCTTCGAAAGATGACCGAGCTTGGCGGATCGGACCTTCACATCACGACAAACTCGGCGCCTCAGGTCCGCGTTCACGGCCACCTGGCCCCACTTTCGGGTTTCGGTATTCTGACGCCGGCGGACACAAAGCGACTTGCCTACTCAGTTCTGACCGACGCTCAAAAGCATCGTTTTGAAGAGAATCTTGAGCTCGACTTCTCGTTCGGCTTGAAAGGGATGTCACGTTTCAGGGCCAATCTATTCAACCAGAAAGGGGCTGTTGGTGCAGTGTTTCGTGCCATTCCTTACGAGATCAAGAGCTTTGAAAATCTTGGCCTTCCGCCGGTTATTTCGGATCTGTGCAAGAAGCCGCGCGGCCTGATACTCGTTACCGGCCCGACCGGTTCGGGTAAATCCACGACCCTCGCGTCGATGGTGGACAAGATAAACATCGAACGTCACGAACATATTCTTACGATCGAAGACCCGATCGAGTTTCTCCACAATCACAAAAGCTGCGTCGTTAACCAACGAGAGGTCGCAGCCGATACACACTCTTTTGCATCCGCCCTGCGAACCGCTCTCCGTCAGGACCCCGACGTGGTTCTGGTCGGCGAAATGCGTGACCTCGAAACGATCGAGATGGCCCTTCGAATTGCGGAAACGGGCCATCTTACCTTTGCTACACTGCATACGAACTCTGCCTATTCAACCATCAACCGTATCATCGACGTATTCCCGTCAGCCCAGCAGGCCCAGGTGCGAACGCAGCTTTCGCTGGTACTCGAAGGGATCATGTGTCAGGCCCTGTTGCCGAAAGCTTCGGGTGACGGGCGCGCGATGGCACTTGAGATCCTCATCCCCAATGCCGCTATTCGTAATCTCATCCGTGAAGACAAGATCCACCAGATCTACTCGATGATGCAGACCGGCCAGGACAAATTCGGTATGCAGACCTTCAACCAGGCGCTTGCCACGCTGTATCACAAGAAGGCTATCACGCTGGAAACCGCTATGCAGCGGTCGTCGAATGCAGACGAGCTGAAGGAACTTATTGACCGAGGTTCGGGGCTGAACACGTCATACGGCGTTGGCGAACGGCCGAAGCCGGGACCTAACGGGCACGCGAGTCCGTACGCGCAAGGCCGCCCAGTCGGATCGCGGCCGCCGGTGCGGTAGAAAACTTCCGGGTTCGAGTCGGTTTCTGGTTCGGTAGACCGTGTTGACCATCCGGAAACGAGACTCCAAACCGGAGCGGATATTTAGAGGGAGCTAATAACACAATGCCAACATACGCATTCAAAGGAAGAAACCGGCTGAACGAACTCGTCGCCGGCGAACGCGAGGCCGCCAGCCAGGATGAGTTGAGAGCCCTGCTTCGTCGTGAGCAGATCGTGATGACACAGGCCTCGGAAAAGGGGAATGTTGTCTCGATCCCGAAGCTCGGCCGTCGAAAGAAGGTCGGAGCAAAGGAACTCGCGGTTTTCACCCGCCAGTTTTCGGTCATGATCGACGCGGGACTGCCGCTGGTGCAATGCCTTGAGATCCTGGCGGAACAGCAGCAGAATGCGTTCTTCAAGGACGTGCTTCGCCAGGTTCGCCAGAATGTCGAAGAAGGTGCCACACTTTACCAGGCGCTCGAAAAGCACCCGAAAGTCTTTGATTCTCTTTACACGCACATGGTCGAGGCGGGTGAGACGGGCGGTGTGCTCGATCTGATCCTGCAGCGCCTAGCCACCCTGATCGAAAAGGTCGTAAAACTGAAGCGCAGCATCATCTCTGCTTCTATTTACCCTTCGGCGGTCATTGCCGTCGCTATCGGCGCGATCGCGGTGATCATGATCGTTGTCATCCCGCAGTTCGAGCAGATATTTCTCGGCCTGCTTGGTCCAGGCGAACTGCTTCCTCTGCCTACGCGGATCGTAATGGGAATAAGCGGCTTTTTGGCCGGATGGGGCGGGCTTGCCATCCTGATCGCTATCATCGGTGCGGCTGTCGGTACCCATTTTTACTACAAGACCGAGAAGGGCCGCTGGCAGATCGATTCGATCCTGCTCAAGCTGCCAATATTCGGGAGCATTTTAAGGAAGATCGCTGTCGCACGTTTTTCACGCATCCTTTCGACATTGCTTTCGTCGGGTGTGCCGATCCTTCAGTCCCTCGACATCACAGCCAAGACGGCCGGGAACATCGTCATCGAAACCGCGATCCTGAAGGTCCGTGCGGGCGTCGAGCGCGGTGAAAACTTCGTCGATCCTCTTAAGGCGACAAATGTTTTCCCGCATATGGTTTCGCAGATGATCGGTGTCGGTGAACAAACTGGTGCCATGGACGCGATGCTCGGCAAGATAGCCGACTTCTACGAGGAAGAGGTCGATACCGCGATCGCCGACCTGCTGGCCATGATCGAGCCAGTGCTGATCGCATTCCTTGGCGTCACGATCGGTTCAATAGTCATATCGATGTACCTGCCGCTGTTCACGCTCATCGGAAAACTCGCGAGCGGTACGAAGTAGGTTCAACCAACGCAGGACAAAAAAAGATCGAGGCCGCTCGAAGGGGTGGCCTCGATCTTTTTATACATTAGCGGTCTCCGCGCTAGACCAATGCGAAATCGAACTGAGCTTGGTGGATGCTTTTATCCGCCGTCAGATCGACGTTGCCCAGATGGGCCTCGATCTCGTCCAAGACAGCCCGCTCGCTGCTTCGCAACGCCTTTATCACTTCTGGGTGGGCCCGCAGGGTTGTTTGACGCACGTCCTCCGAGTCACGCGAAAGCCTGCGAGCCTCAGCCAAAACCTCGAAGCAGACGGTCTGCGGGGATTTGACCCAGCCGGCCCCTTCGCAATACTCGCAAATCGTGCAAAGCGTTCGTTCGAGGGATTGTTTGACCCGTTTGCGGGTCATGATGATGAGCCCGAAGTCATTGAATGACAATACCTTGGTCGGCGACTTGTCGGCGGAGAGGGCCTCCTGCAGGGCTTGCGAGACCTTATGCCGGTTACGCCGGTCTTCCATGTCAATTAGGTCGAGCACTATGATCCCGCCGAGATCGCGGAGCCTTATCTGCCTCGCGATCTCGTCGACCGCCTCGAGGTTGGTCTTGGTAATTGTATCCTCAAGCCGTGCATTCCCCTTTCCGACAAACTTTCCGGTGTTCACGTCGATCGCGACAAGTGCCTCGGTTTGGTTGATCACGAGGTAGCCGCCCGATTTCAGCCAAACACGCGGTTTAAGGGCCTTTTCGATCTCTTCCTGAACGCCGTATGCATCGAGGATCGGTTCATCTCGCGTATACAGCTTAACGCGGCTAACCATACGCGGCTGAATACGATTAACGAACTCGATGGTGCGAAGATATTCTTCCTCGCTGTCCACACGAACAGCCGTAAAGTCATCGGACATCTGGTCGCGAAGCAATCGCTGGACGATGTCGAGGTCCTGATGGACGAGGGCCGGTGATTTAGCCTTCTCGGAAGACTTCTTGATGTCGAGCCAAGTTCGTACCAGATATCGAGCATCCTGTCTCAGGTCCTCCTCGGTGATCCCAATACCAGCCGTTCGCACAATGAATCCGCCCGAAGGGATGTCCACTTCCTGCCGGATCCTTTGGATAAGAGTTCGCAGGCGGGATCGTTCGCTTGAGGATTCGATCTTACGCGAAACACCGAGATGCTCGATCGTCGGCATATACACAAGAAAGCGGCCCGGCAATGCTATGTGCGAAGTGATCCGGGCACCCTTTCGTGCGATCGGCTCCTTCGCTATCTGCACCAGGATCTCCTGGCCCTCGCGAAGTAGGTCCGAGATCGTCGGCTGAGGAGCTCGCTTGTCTCCGCGGTCGCGTCGTCCTCTTCCATCGCTCTGATTCCGATTTCGGTCGCGGTCGCGACGGCCGTCCGACGATTCGCGGCCGCTTTCCCTGGTGTTGCCACGCTGATTGGTCGGTTTTGTCTCCTGATCTTCGTCGCCGCCAGAATTTCCGTTTACCGAAGCTGCGTCCGCGGTTTCGGGAGCACCATCGGCCTCGGCTGGCTCGGCGGTTTCTTCAGTTTCATCGACGCCCGTTGTTTCGGCGGCGTCATCACTGCGTTTATTCCGGCTGCCTCCCCGGCGGCGGCCGCGGCCTCCACGCCGTACCGACATCTCAGCGACCTCACTCGATTCCGTGACACTCGCTTCGGCATTTTCGAGGGCTTCCGCATCGCTCTTTTTCTTCGACCGTCCGCGCTTCGCCGTCTTCGCCGGTGCATCCGCGCCGGTTTCCGATGCGGCCTCGTCCGCGCCGTCGGCCTTTGACTTCCTCGTCTTCGGCTTCGCAGGTGTTTTCCTTGCCGGGGCCTTCTTTGCGCTTTTGGCTTTCGAGCCTTTCGAACTTGGGGGTTCTTCGTCCTCGTCCGCTATGCGTTCGAATCCGCTCGGCTGTTCCATTTCATCGGTGAGCAGCGAGCCGACCTCAGCCGAGGCCGAGCCTTCCATTTCAAACTCGACGACACGCACCTGGTCAACGATCGCCTCCTGGACGAATGCATCCTTGAACATCTCGCCCGTCTCGGAATCGTCGATGACGCGTTCGAACCCGGAATCTTCGATCTCGAACGTGAATTCGAAGGGCTGCTCATCATCATCTTCCGGTTTAACTGATTCGGCAGTCTTTTCTTCGCGTCCCTTTTTGCCGCGTCCCCGGCCGCCCCGTGTTTTACGGGCCGACTGGTCATCGGGTGCGTCCGCGCTGGCTGCTTCTTCGGACTCCGCGGCGAGCGGTTCGGCAAGCTCCTGAACCGATTCCATTTGCTTCTCACGAGTAACGCGGGCACGGTCGATCTGTTCGTTAGCTTCACGCTTTGCCTCTTCCGGAGATCCCTTTTTGGACTTCTCCATAACAATGCGTTCGATCTCCTCCTCCTCATCGAAGAAGTCTGAGACATAAAGAAACGCATCGCGCTCCAGCCCGATCGAGACGAAAGCCGACTGCATGCCGGGCAACACTCTTTGAACGCGGCCCTTGTAGATGTTCCCCGCGATTCCGGAGTTCTCTTCGCCGCGTTCGATGTAAAATTCTGTTACTTTTCCATTGTCCAGGATCGCTATTTTCTTCTCGCGCCCGTTGACGCTCACGACCATCTCTTTCGACATATTTAGTTGTATTTCCTTAATGTGTATTTCTACTATTGCTCAGGTAATTGGCTCACGAAGGCAGGCGATAATGGCGGACCAATGCAGGCGATCATCCCGGCCGGGCCGGATGACCAGATTCTACGCGTAAATGAACTTTAGGTAATGGCTTCGGGAGCGAATCCCAAAACAAAGAACTTTGACGGTTTTCACGCAGGAACCTTTTAAAGCTGAGGCCGAAAAACGGAGGCCCCGCAATTCCAGGGAGCACCTATCTTGCCTTCAAAATCGTGCTCGACCCTTTAAAACTGCATTCCCGATCTTCGTCGGGGTAATCTAAGATCCTATTGTTTGCCCTATCGCCTCTCGCTCAACTACCAGCAAACTGATTCGTAGTATAAACGAAATCAATTAAATAGGAAATGCAAAGTTAGAAAAGTCCGCGGCCGCCTTAAAAAGCGCAATCGCCGTTCCGTTCGTGACAGTATCGGTATTTCTCGGTTATATTTACTCCGCATCGTACCGCAGAATTGCGCCGAGGTAATCTTTTCTTCCTGTTGATGAATATCGCTCGCGAAATCGTATGGCCGCTGATAGCTGTTCTGGCGGCGTTTTTGGTTGGCGGGGTAGTCATACTTTTGCTGGGTGATGACCCCATCACCGCCTATTCGCTGCTCTTGTCGAACTCGTTCGGTTCGCTGCGGGACATCGGCTGGACGCTCCATTACGCGACACCGTTGATATTTACCGGCCTGGCGGTTGCAGTCGCGTTCCGGTGTGGGCTGCTAAATATCGGCGCCGAAGGACAGCTTTACGTGGCTGCGTTTGCGGCCGCCTGGGTTGGGATCAAATTTGGCGGAACGGTCGTCAATATTTTCGGCAAGGAAGAGAACTGGTCGTGGGCCAACCTGCCGGCAGTGCTGCTGGTGCCTTTGTGCATTCTCGCGGCGATCGCTGCGGGAGGAATTTGGGGTGCGATCCCTGGCGTCTTGAAGGCAAGGTTCGGTTCGCACGAGGTGATCAATACGATCATGCTTAACTTTATCGGCATCGCGCTGGTCGGTTACTTTACGCAATATTTTTACAAGCTGCCCGGCGATCCGATCCAACGGACGGCGGAGATCGGCGAAGCGGCCCATATCCCGCGGCTGAATGATTTTCTGACGTTTATTCCTTATGACGTGCCGCTGAACATTGCGTTTCTGCTGGCGTTGCTGATGTGCGCCCTTGTCTACATCTTTCTGTGGAAGACGAAATGGGGCTATGAACTGAGAGCGGTCGGCGAAAACCCGAGTGCGGCCGAATACGGTGGTATCTCCGCTAAAAAACAGGTGGTCGTGGCGATGACCCTGTCGGGAATGCTCGCCGGAATGGTTGGGATCGGCGAAGTGCTCGGGACGCGCCATCATTTCGAGGTCGGGTTTTCCGCCGACTGGGGCTTTCTTGGCATAGCGGTAGCTCTGCTTGGCCGCAACCATCCCCTAGGTGTGCTGATCGCCGCGATCTTCTTCGGTGTCCTTTCGCGCGGCGAGATCTTCGTTGATGCATTTACGAGATACGTTTCTAAAGACCTCGGCTGGGTCCTGCAGGCAGTCATAATTCTTTTTGTGGCAAGTCTTCAAATGTATACAAGACGAAAAGGGAGAGCGACGAAAGTATGAACGAAGCCATCTTCTTTTCGCTCATTTTTGCGACCATTCGGTCGGCGACTCCGCTGATCTTTGCCGCACTTGGCGGGCTTTTCTCGGAGCGATCGGGTGTGATCAACATCGCCCTTGAAGGCTTGATGCTCGCGGGAGCGTTCACCGCGGCGGTCGTTACGCTGCAAACTCACAATCCTTATTTTGGCTTCGTCGCCGGGCTTTCGGCCGGAGCGGTCCTGGCCCTTGTTTACGCCGTGGCGTGCATTAAGTTCGAAGCAGACCAGGTAGTTGCGGGTATGGCGATCAACTTTCTGATGATCGGTCTTCCTGCGCTCATCAGCGGCGTGATCTACGACTCGACGGGCTCTACGCCGCAGATCGCGATCGAGGACAAGATGCCGATGGTCTCGAACAGCCTCTCGTGGGGCTCGATCCTGGCGTTTGTGCTTGTTCCGGTATGCTGGTATGTGCTTTACAAAACGCCGTTTGGTCTGCGGCTGCGGGCGGTCGGTGAAAATCCCGAAGCCGCCGATGCGGCCGGCGTGAACGTTATCGGCCTTCGGTACACTGCGGTGGTCATCTCGGGAATTCTCGCCGCGGCAGGCGGCGCATATCTCTCGACCGGGCAATCGTCGCTTTTCACCAAACAAATGACGGCAGGCCGAGGCTTTATCGCACTGGCTGCCCTGATCCTTGCGAAATGGAAACCCGTTCCGGTGCTGCTTTCGTGCCTGTTTTTCGGATTCACCGAAGCACTGACGGTCACGATCCAGGGAATGGTCAAACTCCCGTCTGGAGAAGGGATCCCGGTGCAGTTCATCGAGATGATCCCGTACGTGCTGACTATCATCGTCCTTGCCGGATTCATTGGTACGTCACGCGCTCCGAAAGCTCTTGGGATTCCGTATCGCAAGGGGTAATTTGACATTTGTGAATTGTGAAATTGTCTATTTGGAGGCGAAACAACCAGTTAACAATTTACAGTTCACGATCAAAACCATCGAATGTCCTACGAGAACGCCGCCCGAGCGGCTGAATTTATAAGATCGAAGTATGCTCACGCCGTCGAGACGGTTGTAGTTCTTGGCAGTGGCCTTGGGGCCTTTGCCGACGAGCTGGAGAATGCGGTTCGGATCGATTATGAATCCATTCCGCACTTTGCCCGGTCGACTGTGGAAGGACATGCTGGCCAGCTTGTCCTGGGTTCGATCGACGGTATTTCGATAGCGGTACAGAAGGGCCGGTTCCATTACTACGAAGGCTACGAAATGGAGCAGGTCACGTTCCCGATGCGTACATTCGGCATTCTTGGCGTCAGGAATGTAATATTGACGAACGCCGCCGGGAGCCTTAATACGGAAATGACGCCCGGAAGCCTGATGTTGATCTCGGACCACTTGAACTGCATGGGAGTTAACCCGCTTCGCGGAAAGAATGACGAGCGGTTCGGGCCGAGGTTCCCGGACATGACCGCCGTTTACGATAAGGAGTTTCAGGAGATCGTCGTCGAGGAGGCCAATGCGATCTCGCAGAAAAGATTTGAGAACGGACTCGACAAGGACCTGACCGATTTTCTCCATCGCGGCGTATACTGTGCACTTTCCGGGCCGACCTATGAAACTCCGTCGGAGATCCATATGTATCGGCTGCTCGGGGCGGATGCGGTCGGGATGTCAACCGTGCCGGAAGCGATCGTCGCTCGGCATCAGGGGATGCGCGTCGCCGGGGTTTCGTGCATAACCAACTTCGGAGCCGGAATGATCGACGAGCCTATCGATCACCAAGAGGTGATGGAAACAGGTGCCCGCGTGGCCGAGGTTTTTAAGGAATTGTTGCGAAGGGTGATAGCGCGAATCGATTGAACAGGATATGCAGGGTGAACAAGGCTCTTCCATCCTTTTCACCCTGACTATCCTGTTGAGAAACTCTCATTATGATAATTGGCATTTGTGGAGGCACAGGTTCGGGAAAGACGACCATCGCAAGGAAGATCGTCGAGTCGGTCGGCGCCCGGAATGTTGTGCTTATCGAGCAGGATTCGTATTATCGCAACCTGGCCGATATGCCGCTCGACGAGCGGCATCAGGCAAATTTCGACCACCCTGATGCGATCGACAGCGAAATGCTGGTCAACCACCTGATGCGGATAAAACAGGGATTGTCGATCGAGATGCCGCTGTATGATTTTGTCACGCACACGCGCAGTGAAAAGATAGAGATGATCGAGCCAAAGCCGGTGGTTATCGTCGAAGGCATCCTGATCTTTGCCGAACCGCGCGTGCTTGACCTGCTGGACCTGCGAATCTTTGTCGACACGCCGGATGACGTCAGGCTGATGCGCCGGCTCAGACGCGACATCAACGAACGCGGCCGGACGTTCGAAAGGACGCTGGAGCAGTATGAGCGCACCATCCGCCCGATGCATTTTGAGTTTGTCGAGCCTTCGAAGCGGCACGCAGACATCATTATTCCCGAAGGCTCGAACACGGGTATCACCGTCGAGTTCCTCTGCAGCATGGTCCGGGAAAAGCTCCAGGCTGAAACACGACCGGTAGGGAGTGTGCCGTAAAACGATCGAAAGACCTTGATGAAACACACAGACGATGAACTCATAGCCGCCGCAAAGGAAGTTCGTGAAAGGGCATACGCGCCCTATTCGAATTTCAAGGTGGGCGCGGCGGTCGAGACCGATGAGGGCGACATCTACACAGGCTGCAACGTCGAATCGGCCAGCTACGGTTTGACCGTTTGCGCCGAGCGCGTCGCCATCTGGAAAGGCATCTCGCGCGGTGAAAAACGATTTGGCCGCATCGCCGTCGTGGTCGATACTGAAGAACTCACCCCGCCCTGCGGAATCTGCCGACAGATAATCTGGGAGTTCTGCGGCGACGTTCCAGTTATTCTCTCGAATCTTCATGGCAAGTCGGAAACGGTGAAGATGAGCGAACTTCTTCCCCGAGCATTCGACTCGAAATTTCTTACATAAATGCGAAAGCCAATATACTCGATAACACTTCTTCTTCTCATTGCGTTCTGTCTGCCGATATTTTCTCAACCGCGCCGCACCCGCTTGGGAGCTAATGCTGTCGACCTCCTCATCCTCGGCGGTACGATCGTTACGATGGACCAGGACCGGAATGTGATCGAAGATGGGGCGATCGCGGTTAAGGATGGGAAAATTCTCAGCATCGGGAAAGCGGCCGATATGCGCGGGCGGGCGGCGAAGCAGACTGTGAACGCTGCGGGGAAGGTCGTGATTCCTGGCTTGATCAACACCCACACGCATATTCCGATGGTGTTGTTCCGCGGCATTTCGGACGACCTCGACCTGAACGACTGGCTGACGAAATACATTTTTCCGGCCGAAGCGAAGAACGTCGATGAGGCATTCGTGCGGGCCGGAACTCGGCTCGGGCTGGCGGAGATGATACGCGGTGGAACGACGACCTACTGTGATATGTACTACTTCGAGGACGCCATTGCGGATGAGACAAAGAAGGCAGGCGTCCGCGGAGTCCTCGGCGAGACCATCATCGACTTTCCCGCTCCGGACAACAAAACCTGGGCGGCTGGACTTGCCTATACCGAGCGATTTATCCGCAAATGGCAGAACGACCCACTGATCGTACCGGCTGTTGCCCCGCATGCTCCGTACACGGTCTCGCAGGAGCATCTGCTCGAGGCCCGCGATCTTTCCAACAAAACCAAGGCACCGTTGGTGATCCACCTGGCCGAGGCGAATACGGAAACCGAGTTTATCCAGCAAAAACACCAGGGCCAGCGGCCGATCGAGTTTGTTGAGAAGATCGGGTTTTTCAACGACCGCACGATCGCGGCACATGTGATACAGGCGAATGACGCAGAGCTCGATCTGCTCAAAAAGCACGATGTCGGCATCGGCCATTGCCCGCAGTCGAATATGAAACTGGCGGCCGGAACGGCCCCTGTACCGGCGATGCTTCGGAAGGGCCTTCGTGTCGGACTTGGCACAGACGGAGCGGCTTCGAACAACGATCTGAGCCTGTGGGAAGAGATCGACACCGCGGCAAAGCTGCACAAGCTTGTCTCCGGCGACCCGAAAACTCTTTCCGCACCGGAGGCGT
Source organism: Pyrinomonadaceae bacterium (assembly GCA_050250045.1). GTDB lineage: Bacteria > Acidobacteriota > Blastocatellia > Pyrinomonadales > Pyrinomonadaceae > OLB17. Next base: position 180,870 of record JBFWPK010000006.1, read on the forward strand.
TCGCACTCGCAACGATCGGCGGCGCAAGGGCGCTGCATATGGAAGATATGATCGGCTCGATCGAAAGCGGCAAGCGGGCCGATATCGCGATCGTCGATATGGACAGCTTGCATCAAACGCCGGTTTACAATGTTTATTCGCATCTGGTTTACGCCACCAAGGCCAGCGATGTGCGGACCGTCGTGATAAACGGCCGCATCGTTATGTTAAACAGGCGTTTGCTCACGCTTGACGAAAATGGTATAAAGAGGAACGCGAACGCGTACCGCACCAAGATCATCCAAAGCCTTGCCAAGTAAATCTTAGCGGCCGTTAACACGGCAATTTTGTTGATTTTGCCGCGAATTATGCGTTTATTATTCTTAGGGCAGGTCATAAAAAGTGAGCCTTCAAGTATTGAGTAGTTCGCTTGGCCTTTACGGAAAATTCAACTCGTTGGAGGAGAAGAAGATGCCGGTAAATGTCAGAAGGTTTTGCACTTCGGTCTTACTCGCCTGTACAGCTTTTGGTGTTGCAGCGAACTCTCAGTCACAGCCCGAAACCAATACTCCTGTTGCTTCGCAAACCGCCGATACCCAACCACATACCGTCCCGATCAAGGCACCAACGTCAGCCGAGATAATGCGTGACCGCATCTCGAAGGCAAAAGCGTTCATTGCCGTTCGAAACTACAGCGCCGCCGTTTACGAACTTGAGAACATCCGCCGCGAAACAAGCGATCAGTCGGTCCAGGCCGGCACGGCCGTACTGTTAATGCACAGCTACCTGGAAAAGGGCGACCACAAGCATGCGCAGGGTTTGGCGACGCAGGCGTTTAATTCGCTAAAGGCCAACAAGCAAGGTTCCGCCGATATCTACAACGCCCTTGCGGGACAGGTGATCAAGGTAGCCAGGAACAAGGTCGAGCGTTACCGCTCGCTGGGCCTGATGGTCGCGGACCGAAACCTTCCGCTCGAAGCCGTAACCGACATCGAACACATGCGCGAGACGGTTGAGCTGATCGTAACTCAGGTCAAGGAGTTAGGCAGCGATCCGAACAGGACGAACATGGCGATGGCGATGCTCGAGGAAGCCGCGGCGTCGCGCAGTGCCCTCGCCCGCGATGAATACGATGCCCGCCGCTGGAAGGACGAGGTGGCCGACTCGCGCGAGAGCCTGGCAAGCTCCCGAAGCGTGATAACGAATGCCGTTGACGGGACCACCAGCCCGAACCTATCGGTGACGCAAACCGCCGCGGTGCCCGGACAAGCTCTGACGCCGCCTGAAACCACGACGGGAGAGGAAAAGGCGGCTGCCCCGGTTCAATTGGTCGCGATGAACGGACCGGCCAAAACCAGCGATCGGACGGAGGCCGCACGGCCGCAAACGGAGGTTACCCGGCCGCCGGCATTGTCCGCTGACGTTCCGGCCCAACCTCGGCAGCCCGGCAGGGAACCGAATACTTCCACCGGAACGAGCGAACCTGTACAGAACCGGCCGAGTAATGAAAATGCTGGTTCCGGCAGCAAGGCCCAGCTCGACGATTCCACAACCGCCGTGAAAGAGCCAAAGCCGATCGTTGTGAAAAACACGACGAATGCCCGAGTTGAACCCCCGAAACCGGCCGCCTTGGACAACGAAACCGCGAGCACTGGCCCGATCGAGGTTGGATCGCTGATCGACTTTGCGACAAGACGGTCTCGCCCCGTATATCCGGCCATTGCCAAGAGGATGAAGACGACCGGAGTGGTACGCGTCGAGGTTATCGTCGATGAATCAGGCGAGGTGTTGGACATTCAGGACGCAACGGGCCCATCGCTTCTCCAGGCTGCGGCCAGGGACGCCGTCCGGAAATGGCAGTTCAAGCCATTTATCCGCGACGGCCAACCTGTCAAGGCCGCCGGCTATATCAGTTTCAACTTTTCACTGTAATTAGGACACATCCGCAAGCGGACGCCGCCGACATCGACGGCGTTTTCCGTTCCCGGCTGTCCCAGCTTTTGGGACAAGGTGGGACAGGGTAAGCCGTTGAATATAAACGCTTTAGATCAAGTGTCCCGCTGTCCCACGTATTTCACAAATTTTGCAGGGCAGGGGCCGTAAACCGTGTCTTTGCATAAGTTAACATTTTCGAGCAGCGTCTCACCGGTTGTTCAACTGTGAGCGGCCCGGGCCGAGGAGAAACGCTAAAATTGTCAAAGATCCGGCTGCGCGAAACTCACGGTTTCGTCAACGCAACAGTATATCATAGGGCGAACACGGGGATCAAATTTTTTCTGGTGACTGTGAACGCGAGCCCGCGGGCAAACTTTTCCGGTTGGGTCACGCACTAATCAGAATGGGCGTAGAATTACGCGGGGCCCGGTTTCTATCGATACTGCAAATTTATGAGGCTGTTTATCCTGATATCTGTTTTCGCCATGTCGCCATTCCTTTTTGCCCAAACGCCGCCGATCGAGCCGGGCGTATCGCTGGAACTCGCCAAATGGCGCGCGGCGCATTATAGCGATGTGCGCTACAAGCTGAATTTGACGCTTGAGAAGATGTCGCCGGTCCTGAAGGGGACGATGGAGATCCGGGTGAAGGTCGGAACGCGGACGCCCCCGTCCGCAATGGCTGCGGGAGCGGGAGATATCGGAACGCGGACACTCTTGTCCGCAACCCCTGCGGGAGCAGGCGATGTCGGAACGCGGACACTCTTGTCCGCAACCCCTGCGGGAGCAGGCGATGTACCACCGATCATCCTCGACTGGCGAAAGATCAGAGGGCATGAGGAAAAGTCGACGGTCTCAAATGTTTCGATAAACGGCAAGTCGGCGAAGGTCGCTCCGCCGGAGGAACCGGCGGTTGCGGACAAGAGTGTCCGCGTTCCGTATGAGAACGAGCACCTCATTTTCCGCGAAGGCGTGGTCGTGGGTGAGAACGTGATCAAGCTGGATTTCACCTCGCCAATATTGACCAGCGGGTCGGCGATCACGCGGTATGTGGACAAGGAGGACGGGGCGGAGTACATCTACACGCTCTTCGTCCCGTCGGACGCGAGCACGGCGTTCCCGGTGTTCGATCAGCCGGATCTGAAGGCGAGGTTTACGCTTGAAGATCTTAAAATTCCTGAAGACTGGACGGCGGTTTCGAACACTCCTATCGCTCGCGTCGATGGATACCCTGTTTGTGCCCGCTGGCCCAGATGTCCGCATCGCTTGGATTTTCTTGAGACGCCACCAATCAGCACCTACGTCTTTGCGTTCGCGGCCGGGCCATGGGAGAAAGTGACGGAGACAGGCGGAAACCTGAGCGGTAGCGAGGGTGTCTCTTCGCCCGCGGCCAAAAGAGACACACTCCCTACCGGTCGTGTTTCCGCCTCCAAGTCAGAACCGCCCGCGGTAGCGGGTGGTTTATCACGCTCGAACATCAACTCGGGTACGACTGGGTGGCGATCAAATGTCGACAGGTCGACGGAGGGCAACGCTGAACCAGCGGCTACTGCCGCCGGTACTGACACGACGCCCCGGCCTGAGAAGAACGCCGGGACTGAGACGTCCATCTACGTCCGCAAGTCGCAGGCGGCCAAGTTCAAGCCTCATGCAGCCGAGGTGTTTCGGCTCAACCGCGAGGCGGTCAAGTATTTCGAGCAGTATTTCGATTACAAGTTCCCGTTCCCGAAGTACGATCTGGTCTTGATCCCGGAGTTTCCGTTTGGCGGGATGGAGCATGCTGGAGCGACTTTCTTAAGAGAGTCGAGCATCATCTTTCCGCAGGAGCCGACTAAAAACGATCACATTTCGCGGGCGACTTTGATCTTTCATGAGGCGGCGCATCAGTGGTTTGGGGACACGGTGACGATGCGGTGGTTTGACGATCTTTGGCTGAAGGAAGGCTTCGCGACGTTTATGGCGTACAAGGCCATGGAAAAGATAATGCCGGAGATGAACGCGTGGAAGGTCTTTTACGAACGCGTCAAACAATCCGCCTACCGCACCGACTCCACCCGCGGCACCACCGCCATCTATCAACCCATCGCGAATCTAAGCGCCGCGAAATCCGCCTACGGCGCGATCGTTTACAACAAAGCCCCGGCATTCCTGCGCCAGGCGGAATTCTATCTCGGCGAGGACAAGTTCCAGACAGCCGTGCGGGCGTTTTTGACGAAGCATGAGTTTGGGAATGCGGGATGGGAGGATCTGCTTTCCGAGTTTGAAGCTGCAAGTGGGCAAGAACTTACACCTTGGGGAGAAGCTTGGATAAGGACTCGTGGGGGGCCAAGGGTAAAATCTCAGGCATATCGTCTCGAGCAATACTCGAGCCCGTCAAATGGGTGGCAATTCAAGACTCAGATCTATTGGCGAGATTCCAATGGCAATTCAGGACTCACGCTTGTTGAGTCCAAATCGGCGGGCACAACTGGCTTCAAATTGGAATACGGATCTGCGCCAGCATTCGTTTTTCCAAACTACGGCGACTACGGCTACGGCATTTTCCTGCTCGACGAGAAGAGCCGCGATTATGTTCTCAAGAACATCCAGAATGAGAAGGACCCGTTCCTGCGGTCGATGATGTGGGGAGCGCTGTGGGACAGCGTCCGCGAGGGCGAGCTGGACCCGCGGATGTATGTGGAGCTGGTGGTGAAGGTGTTGGACTCGTCGTCGGCAAAAGCGGAGAACCACCCCGTCGCCGAAGCGGCGACACCCCTCCTTCGTAAGGAGGGGAGCCGGAGCGAAGATGACGAGAGCACCATCGCACTGCTGCTCAATCGCGTCGGCACAGCGATGAACTTCTACGTGACAGAACCGCCTGCGTTGGCGGGCGGCCTCCCTGATGCGGTCGCGCTGAAGAGGCCCGCCGCTAACGCGGCGGGTATTGACTTGCACACTCGCGTAGAGGATATGCTGATCGAACGGATGCGTAATGCCGCGACGCTTGGGCAGCGGATCACTTATTACCGGGCTTTTTTGAACATTGCCGCGAGTGATAAGGCGCGCGGCGTGTTAAAGGGGTTGCTAAGGTCAGAACCGCGAGCGGTAGCGACCGGGTTCCGGAAGGCTCCGCGTGAGAAGAACCCAGTCGCTATCGCTCCCGGTTCTGACTTGCCGCTGAAAACCAAGGACAAGTTCGACATCGTAACGCGGCTGTTGATCCTGGGTGATCCTGACGCGGCAAAACTATTGGCGGAACTTGAGAAGGCCGAGACCAGCGACGATGCGAAACGATACGCTTATGCGGCTAAGGCGGGTATCGGCACAGCTGAGAACAAGGCGAAGTATTGGAACGATTTCATCAACAACAAACAGATCAGCGAAAGCTGGATCGAGGCCGCGTTCGGGCCGTGGAACTCGCTCAGGCACAGCGACCTGACACTGCCGTATCTGCAAAAGGCCTTGCAGGAACTGCCGAATCACAAACGCAGCCGCAAGATCTTCTTTGTCAATGGCTGGCTAGGGGCGTTCATCGGCGGCCAGCGGAGCGAAGAAGCGCTTGGTGTAGTGAATAAGTTTCTAGCGGAGAATCCGGACCTCGACAATGACCTGCGGCTGAAGATCCTTGAGAATGTCGATCTGATCGAACGTGCGGTGAAGATCAGGAACAGGTTTCCATGAACGGCGTATGCACAAGCCCGCACGAAGTAAGGGCGATATTCACGATGTTGAGTGTATCGCCCTTACTTCGTGCGGGCTTTTGCGGCGTCGCTGTTATGGGTGGCTGGCGGTGAAATTTATCTCGGTCAGGTTATCGCTCACGTTCAGGAACCGGACCGGATCGGGGAAGCCGTAACGTGTCGAGCGAACGGAGATCACATAGCTGGTACCCGCCTCGATGCCGTCGAAACGATAGTAGCCGAATGTGGAGGTGACCGCCGTGAGAACGCTTCCGTCCGCCCCGGCAAGTTCGAGCCGCACACCACGGAGCCCCTGGCCGCCGGAGCTTGTAACCCTTCCGGAAATGCTGACCTGTGCCGCTGTAGGTGCGAACTGGCCAAATGCCCAGAACCCGGCACGAAGCGAAAGCGGCCCGCCGATCGAGGTGCTGCCGGCCACCGTTTGGCCGCCGGTCGCGTCAACGCTATAGATCCCTCCGCTTGAGTTCGATCCGCCGCCTCCGGCAACCACGCTGTGCGAAAGGTCATACGTCCCGCCAGACTGGGCGCTCACAGTGAAGAGTGAACAGAGAACAGTGACAAGAGTTGCTGCAATTCCGCATTTTGAATTTTGCAGTTTGAATTTCATTTGTCCTCCTTGCAGACCTCGGCCTTCGAGTTGCCAGCACATAAGAGGCTCTTGAGGGCCTCGATCTGTTTCCCCTGCTCCTCGATCTGTTTCGACTGCGCTTCGATCTGGGCCTGCTGTTCCTTTACGGCGTTTATGAGAGATGCAGAAAGATCGTCGTCTTTGGCGCGTTGAAGAGGGGAGGAGCAGGCGGCGATCACGTTAAATGTATTGATGCACAAGTGCATTGAAGCTGCTCCCGCGAGTGTCCCGATCCGAACGGTGTCTTGTCCGTCGCGGCCAAGCTGAATTTGATTATTCGACGAAGCGACGGCGCCCGACCCGATCGCTGTGGCGAATGTCCGGCCATTGTTATTGAAACTCGCCGCATATCCGAGTGCGGAGTTATTACTTCCCAACTCATTAAAGTCTCCGGCTAAGCTTCCAAAGAAAGCATTTCTGCTTCCCGTCGTGTTGTCCCTGCCCGATAAGGCGCCGTAGAAGACGTTGTCAGCGCCCGCCGTATTCTTCTCGCCCGACTTGCTGCCGTAGAAGGAATTGTTGCTCGCCGTACTGACGAGCCCGGCGTCACGTCCAAAGAAGGAGTTGTCGTTGCCGCCTGTGTTCGCCTTACCTGCGCTAATGCCGAAAAAAGCGTTGAAGTTGCCGCTCGTGTTCGCTCTGCCTGCATCTTTGCCGACAAAAGAATTCGCGACGCCATCTATATTTGACGTACCAGCGTCCTTGCCAAAGAAAGCGTTGCCACCACCAGTCGTGGTCGATCGGCCTGCCGATTCGCCAAAGAAAGCATTGTTACTGGCGGTGTTGGCAAAGCCCGCGGCATTGCCGAAGAATGCATTGTTGCTGCCCGTGGAATTGGTGTGGCCGGTGCTAGGCCCAAAGAAAGTGTTCGCGGTGCCGGTCGTGTTGGAACTGCCCGCAAAGCTGCCGAAGAACGCGTTGCCATCGGCCGTGTTATTAAAACCGGCATTCGTCCCGAAGAAGGTGCTGTTCGTGCCGGATACGTTCGATGCACCAGCATTTGTGCCGAAATAGGAATTGTTCCCGCCCGTTGTGTTCAATTCGCCAGCATGAGCACCGAAAAAGGCATTGGAGACGCCGTCCGTATTCGCGTTGCCCGCTGAACGCCCGAAGAAGGCGTTGTTGGTTCCTGTCGTGTTCGCAGATCCCGCATCTGCGCCGAAGAAGGCGTTGTCACTGGCCGTCGAATTCGTTTGCCCCGCATTTGCGCCGAAGAAGGCGTTGGAGCTGCCTGTCGTGTTCGAATCGCCAGCAGAACGCCCGAAGAAAGCATTGAGGGTGCCGGTCGTGTTCGTCTTACCTGCTTCGGCACCAAAGAATGAATTGTCACTGGCATTGTTCGCTAAGCCCGCAGAACTGCCAAAGAAAGCGTTGCGGTTGCCCGTTGTGTTCAATGTTCCCGCAAAATTCCCGAAGAAGGAGTTGAGGCTGCCAGTGTTGTTCAGTCCGCCTGCAGAACCGCCGAAGAATGAGTTACTGCCACCCGTCGTGTTCGAACTTCCGGCAATATTGCCGAAGAATGAGTTAGCGCCTCCCGTCGTGTTCGCCGTTCCCGCGGCACGGCCAAAGAAAGCGTTGGAGCCGCCGGTCGTGTTCGCCTGGCCCGCTCCCGATCCAAAGAAGGAATTGTCACTTGCCGTGTTCGCAAAACCCGCGGAGCTGCCGAAGAAGGCGTTCCCGGAGCCCGCCGTGTTCGCAAAGCCTGCAAAATTGCCGAAGTAAGCGTTAGAGAAGCCGGTCGAGTTTCCCCCGCCTGCGCTTCGTCCGACGAAGGTGTTTTGGGTACCGGTCGAGTTCGAGTTGCCGGCTCCGCTGCCAACGAAAAGATTATCGTTGCCGGGAATGCTCAAGACGCGATTCAATCCGATGTTGTATTGGGTCGTAGCATTGAATGTGTCCGCCGATCCGGTCCCGCTGATATTGAAGTCGCTTGAAGCCTGCGGTGCCGCGTTCTGATTCTGAATGTAGCTGCCGCTGCCGGCCGGAACGCTCGCAACGGGTATCGCGCCCGTAACCGCGCTTCCGTCGACGCTGCCGATCTGTGTCGCCGTCACGCATCCGACGCAGGATGCGGAAAGCGCATCGGCGACGCCGGTATTCAAGCTGCGCACCGCATACGGCGTAGATGTGATCGTCTGTCGCGGAGCAAGCACTGTAAAAGCCCCGCCGCCCGCGGGACGCACGGAAATTTCCAAAAACCTCGGAGCTCCTGTGAATTGCGCGCCGAAGTCCAGCCTAACGGTAAAGATCCCGTTTGATACGGGAACGGCAAAGAATTGCTGCGCGGTCCCCTGCGGTGTTCCTCCGACGAGTGAGTCCAGCAGAACGAACACAAAATCGTAGTTTGCGGTCGGCGGCAGACTGCCGTCCAGAAGCCGCCCTTGATATGTGAATTCGGTCGATTGCGCACGGACCGTGATCAGTGAACAGTGAACAGTGAACAGCAACAACAGAGCAGCGCAGACGACCGACAAGCGGCCACCCGGAGCCTTTGCCTGTTTGCTCATTGCTCGTGCCTTAATACTCATAAGCTTTTTCATTGGGGTATTCTCTCTTCTTTTAGCCTTCATCTTATTAAGGCAACATTTGAGACAAGATCGGCTCAAATTAGTTTCAAGAAATGCATTTGCGGATCGCGGACATCTTCCTAACACGTTGATTTTATGGGTGTATTCGGTCTAGGATTATGAGCGAATACGCGAAAGCTGTTTATATGGAAGCTCCACTCGAACGTGGCGAGATAACCGAGATGCTAAAGGCCTGCAGCGGGGGCAACCGCGACGCGATGGACAATCTCGTGCCGCTCGTCTATGAGGAGCTTCGGCGGCAGGCGCATCGTTACCTCAGCGGCGAACGTGCAAATCACACTCTGCAGACGACCGCGCTGGTGCACGAGGCGTATCTACGCCTGATCGATATTCGCTTTCTCGATTGGCAAAACCGCGCTCATTTCTTCGGGATGGCGGCAAATATGATGCGGCGGATCCTGGTCAACTATGCCGTAACACGTAAACGCGACAAGCGCGGCGGCAAGGACGAAAACTTGCCGCTCGACGAAGCCTTGTGCGTCGCGGCCGACGACGCGGATGTCGATCTGATCGCGCTTGACCGTGCCTTGAACGAATTGGCGGAGCTTGACGAACGACAGGCGAGGATCGTTGAACTGCGATATTTCAGCGGCCTCAGCATCGAGGAAACGGCAGAGGTTTTGCGTATCTCGCCTGCAACCGTGAAACGCGATTGGGCGATGGCGAAAGCCTGGCTGCGCTCAAATCTCGGCTGAAATACCCTTTGATGAACCGCGAAGATTACCAAAAGGTCAAAGAGATCTTCCAAGCCGCGCTTGACCTCGATCCGCGCGAACGGGCCGCCTATATCGACGAGAAATGTTCCCGCGATCCCGCTCTTCGCCGTGAGGTCGAGAAGTTGTTTGAGGCTTATAAGACGGACTATCTGGAACATCCGGCGGTTGAGAACTTTGCGGCCGAGATCGGCAAGGGCAGCTTATCGGGCGGGCAGGAGATCGGACATTACAGCATCATCAAAAAGATCGGCGCGGGCGGAATGGGTGAGGTCTTTCTCGCAAAAGATACGAAGCTCGACCGCCAGGCGGCGATCAAAATTCTCCCCGCGACGTTTGCCGGCGATGCCGAGCGGATGCGCCGTTTTGTGCGCGAGGCACGATCCGCCTCCGCCTTGAATCATCCGAATATCATCACGATCTATGAGATCGGCGAGGTGAGCGGAATGCACTTTATCGCCACCGAATATATCGAGGGCAAAACGCTGCGTTCGCATCTCGCGGACAATAACGCAGGGTTCAAAACGTCGATCGAGATAGCGATCCAGATCGCCTCAGCGCTCGATGCCGCGCATCGGGCCGGGATCATTCACCGCGATGTCAAACCCGAAAACGTGATGATCCGTCCCGATGGTTTCGTAAAGATCCTGGATTTCGGGATCGCGAAACTGTCAGAGACCGAAAGCGCACCGGTGACTGAGACAACCTCTTCCGACACAAATCCGGGAATGATAATCGGCACGGCCAACTATATGTCACCGGAACAGGCGCGGGGAAAGGAGATCGACGCACGCTCTGATATTTTCAGTTTCGGGATCGTGCTGTATGAGATCTTTTCGGGCAAGAAAGCCTTCGAAGGCGAGAATTCCATAGATGTGATCGCCGCGATCCTGCACAAGGAGATTACGCCTCTTCACACGCATGTGCCTGAGATCTCGCCCGAGATCGAGCGGATCGTCGGTAAGGCGCTAAAAAAGAGCGCGGCCGAACGATATCAGACAATGGCTGAACTGCTCGCCGATCTGAGGGATTTTCAACGCGAACGCGACTTCCAGGATCGTTTGAAAAATTACTCGACGAGTGACGATCTCGCGGAGCATACCGCCGGGGCTCTGCTGCCCGACAATGGGAATACGCAGCCACAAGCAGCTGCTACAACGGCCAACTTTATTGTCCGCCGATTTAAGGAACATCGGTTAGCAGCATTCGCTGCGTTTGGAGTCCTTGCGACGGTGCTGACGGTTGCGGCGTATTTTTCGGTCGGCCGGCCGGCTCCGCTTTCTTCGATCGCGGTTTTGCCGTTCGTCAATGTGGGTGCCCACGACTCGGACGGCGAATTCATGGCGGATGGCCTGAGCGAAGAATTGATCGACGATCTATCGCGAGTCGCGCAGTTGAAAGTCATTGCCCGCGGTTCGAGCTTTAAGTATCGCGGCGAGAATATTGACATTCAGGATGCGGCCGACAGGATGCGCGTTGACGCGATCCTCACCGGCAGGATCGTGCGCCGGGGCGACAATCTGCAGATCAGCGTCGAGCTGATAAATGGGATCGACGGTGTTCGGCTGTGGGGAGACAATTTTGTCTGCCGCGTCGCCGAAGTGCAAAAGCTGCCTGCGCAAATTACGCAGGCAATGCTGGAAAAGCTCGAACTAATGCATTCCCGCGAACAGGCGCAACAAATCGGCAGGCAGCCTACGAACAATGCTCAGGCTTATCAACTCTACTTGAACGGGGTTTTTTACCGCCGCAAGAACGGTCCGGACAATCTGCGCAAAGCCATCGACTATCAAAACCAGGCGATCACTCTCGACGCCGATTTTGCACTTGCGTATTGCGAATTAGCGAATAGTTATTCAAGCCTTACCGCGATCGGGGCGATCAGCCCGGCGGAAGGATTGCCGCAGATGAGGGCCGCCGCGGAAAAGGCCTTGTCGCTGGACGAGAATCTGGCGGACGCACACGTCAACATCGCTCGGATCAGGCAATACGAATTTCAATGGGCGCAAGCTGAAACGTCATACCGGCGCGCCATCGAGCTAAATCCGAATTTGGCGTCCGCTCACACGCTGTACGCCGACTATATGACCAAAGTCGGCAGATTTGACGAAGCGTTGCGTCAGATCAAGCAAGCTCAGGAGCTTGACCCCTTGAGAACAGGCCTTGTCGGGATCGAGAGCAGCCTGCTGTATCAGGCGCGCCGGTTTGACGAAGCTTTCGCACTGGCGCAGATCGATGTCCCGCAAGCGGCGGACAACCCGTTCTCGCATTTGAACCTTGCCGTCATCCTCACCGCCAAAGGCCAGTTTCCGGAAGCCATCCTCGCTTATCAGGAATCAATTCGCGTTGAGGAAACATCGGTTGCCCAAATATATCTCGGCCGTGCGTATGCCCTCGCCGGACAGCGGGGCGATGCGGAAGCTGTTCTAAGCAAACTTGAAAGGAGCGAAACATACGTTTCGCCCGCGCAGTTTGCCGTGCTTTATGCCGCGCTTGGCGAGACCGAGAAGGCCTTTGCATCGCTTGAAAAAGCGTTCACAGAGGGCGACTTTCAGTTGGAAGCGCTCAAAGTGAATCCGGGCTTCGATCCGCTCCGCGGCGACCCGCGCTTTGACGAGATGCTGAAACGCGTGAATCTGTTCGAATAGGCGTCTGGCAGGGTTCTCACGGCGAGCGACAAGAAGGCGGTTCCGGAGCACCTGTAAAACGTTTCTACGGAACAGGATTTAGATTCTTGACAAAAAAGTAATGATTTGAGAACCTAGGTGTACGGCGGGAGGTCTATGAAGATATCGGCTCAAGAGGAATATGGCTTGCGATGCCTTGTGCAATTGGCAAATTTGCCCGAGGGCGAAAGCCTGACGCTGCCGCAGATAGCGGAGCGCGAGGGCATTTCGACGGCAAATGCGGGCAAGCTTATGTGGCTTTTGAACAAGGCCGGGTTTGTCCATTCGACCCGCGGGACGAAAGGCGGCTATTTTCTTGCCCGGCCGGCCGGCGATATTTATCTGAACGAGATCATAAAAGTTCTCGACGAAGATGTGCTGAGCGCCCATTGCGTAAGCTATACAGGCGTGCGGGACAGCTGCGTTCACAACGGCGACTGCGGCATCCGCCCCGTCATCGTGGGCCTGCATGAGATAGTGGAGAACGCACTCTCACAATTGACGCTCGCGAGTTTGGTCGGGACCGAAAAGTCGGTCGATGCAATGTTCCATCAGATCCAGGGAATTCACAGAACGATCGAGCCGCAGAGAGTTTGAAGAAAGTCGAGTTGCCGAGGCCCGCACGTAGTAAGGGCGAATTACGCAACGTTGAGCATTTCGCCCTTACTACGTGCGGGCTTGTGCATGAAAGGTCGTATGAGTACAGCAGCAGAGTTACTAACTAACAGGGAATACAAATACGGTTTTGTTACCGATATTGAGACGGACACGATAGCCAAGGGTTTATCCGAGGACACGGTGCGGCTGATCTCGGCGAAAAAGAACGAGCCGGAGTGGCTGCTGGAGTTTCGGCTGAAGGCGTTTCGCAATTGGCTGAAGATGACCGAGCCGGACTATTGGGCGAACTTTGATTATCCGCGCATCGATTTCCAGAATATTTCGTACTATTCGGCGCCAAAGCAGAAGGCGAAAAAGGCTTCGATGGACGAGGTAGATCCGGAGTTGATCAAGACCTTTGAGAAGCTGGGCATTCCGTTAAGCGAGCAGAAAATGCTCGCGAATGTGGCGGTTGATGCGGTGTTCGACTCGGTTTCGGTCGCGACGACGTATAAGAAAAAGCTGAAAGAAGCGGGCGTTATATTTTGCTCGTTTACCGAGGCCGTCGCCGATTATCCGGAGCTGGTCAAGAAATATCTCGGCTCCGTGGTGCCGGTGAACGACAATTATTACGCGGCGTTAAACTCGGCCGTTTTTTCTGACGGCTCGTTTGTGTTTATCCCGAAAGGCGTCCGCTGCCCGATGGAGCTTTCGACCTATTTTCGTATCAATACCCAGGAGTCTGGTCAGTTCGAGCGTACGTTGATCGTCGCCGAAGAAGGCGGTTATGTCGCCTACAACGAAGGCTGCACGGCTCCGCAGTTTGATACGAATCAACTGCACGCGGCGGTCGTTGAGCTCGTTGCGCTCGATGACGCTGAGATCAAATACTCCACCGTGCAGAACTGGTACGCGGGCGATGAAACGGGCCGCGGCGGGATCTATAACTTTGTGACAAAACGCGGTGCGTGCCGTGGTGTGAACTCGAAAATTTCGTGGACGCAGGTCGAGACCGGCTCGGCGATCACGTGGAAGTATCCGAGCGTGATCTTGCAGGGTGACAACTCGATCGGTGAATTTTACAGCGTGGCTCTGACGAACAACGCCCAGATCGCCGACACAGGAACGAAGATGATCCATCTCGGCAAGAACACCAAATCGACCATCGTTTCGAAGGGAATCTCGGCCGGAAAATCGAACAATTCGTACCGCGGCCTCGTAAAGGTGATGCCGAAAGCCGCGAACGCACGCAACTACACGCAATGCGATTCGATGCTGATCGGCGGCAAGTCGGAGGCGAACACGTTCCCCTATATCGAGGTGATGAACAGCTCGTCACGCGTCGAGCACGAGGCGACGACCTCCAAGATCAGCGAGGAGCAGTTGTTTTACCTGCAACAGCGTGGCATCTCGCAGGAAGATGCAGTGTCGCTGATCATCAATGGATTCTGCAAGGAAGTGTTCCGCGAATTGCCGATGGAATACGCCGTCGAAGCGCAGAAGTTGTTGGGGTTGAAGCTAGAAGGGAGTGTTGGGTAAGTAGAGTACGTCGGACACATATTGGATGCATTCCGAATTGAACGCCGGAGGCGTGGAATATTTATAGAAGAAAGAGAACGCCATGATCGTAAAGTTCCGTAGGAACGACATATTCTTCGATCATCGGCCCGAGATATGCCGCTCCGATGGAGCTTGATGAATCAAATTTGTTCTGCTTGCTATAGATATTTGGCTCCTACGGAGCCGGGGCGCTGATAGTGGCCCGTTTCTATAAATATTGAAGCTCCGGTGGAGCTATTGATACAGGAATCGAATGGCGAATACGTACTCTCAGATCTATGTGCAATTGGTCTTCGCTGTTTGCGGGCGGCAGAGTTTGATCGATCGGCGGTGGAAGGACGAACTTTACAAGTACATCACCGGCATAGTCAAAAATCAAGGGCAGAAACTGTTGGCGATCAACGGTGTTGCCGACCACATTCACATTCTCTTGAACATTCAGCCCAACATCGCGTTGTCGGAGCTGGTAAGGGACATAAAGGCTAATTCGAGCAGGTGGATAAATGAAAAAAGGTTCGTTAGAGACAAATTCCAATGGCAGGAAGGTTTCGGAGCATTTTCATATTCGCTTTCGCAGCTTGGTGAAGTGATTCGTTATATAGAGAATCAGGAGACCCATCATGCAAGTAACAGTTTTAAGGACGAATACTTGAAGTATTTAAATCGGTTCGAGGTGGATTTTGATCCCAGGTATGTTTTTGAGTGGATCGAGAAAGAAACGCCAGAGGCGTGAAATATTTATAGGACTCGAAGCGAGCGGCAAGAAAGAAAGGATGTAAGAAATCATGGAAAGCGTACAAACCATAGCGGCTCCGGTTGTGGCGGAGTTCGATTCGATGATCCATCAGCAGCTGCTCGACAGGCGGCAGCGGCTCGAGAGGGCTCGTGAGCAGACGGATGCGAACGACGATTTCACGCGATTGCTGACTGAAGTCGATGCGGCGCTGTTGAAACTCGAGAACGGATCATACGGAGTTTGTATCGACTGTCATGATGCGGTCGAGCCGGACCGTTTGTTAAGCGACCCCTTGATGACCGTGTGTCTCGGCTGTTTGACCGAACACCAGCAACGCGTCCTTGAGGACGATCTGCAGCTTGCGGCGGACATTCAGAAAGGGTTGCTGCCGCAGGCCGGCGTTGCGTGCGACAAATGGCACGTCGATTACGCATATCAGCCGGCTGGGATCGTTAGCGGCGATTATGTAGACATCATCGAGAACGGCGACGAGTTTTATTTCATTCTGGGCGATGTTTCCGGCAAGGGAATGGCCGCGAGCCTGTTGATGTCGAACCTGCACGCGATCTTTCATTCGCTCGTGCCGATGAATCTTCCACTTGGAGATCTGATGTCGCGTGCGAACAGCCTTTTGAAGAAAAGCTCGCTGGCGAACCAGTACGCGACCTTGGTTGCGGGCCGTGCAAACCGTGCGGGCGAGATCGAGATCTCAAACGCCGGGCACTTACCGCCGGTGCTTATAAAGAATGGCGTTAAGGGCGAACTTAACCACGCGGGCCTGCCGCTTGGGATGTTTTGTGACGCCGAGTTCAATGTAAATAAAGTGCGGTTGAGCAGCGGCGATTCGCTGCTGCTGTTTTCTGATGGCGTAACCGAAGCGCGAAACGGCGATGACACTGAGTTCGGCACCGAACGCCTTTTTGGCGCGATCAATGGCGGCCAGTTTGCCTCGCCCGGCGAGTTGATCACACATTGCGTTGGGCATGTGGATGAATTTCGCGGCGACGGGGCCAGGCACGACGATCTGACCATGCTTGCTTTGTCTTTCGTATGAAAACACTTCAACCGCCAGATCAGCCGCAGCCCAAGGGCCACTATTCGCCGGGAATCGAGCACAACGGTTTGATCTTTGTTTCGGGCCAACTGCCGATGACGCTCGACACGCGTGAGCCGTTCACCGGCGATATCGGCCGGCAAACAGAATTGGCTTTGCGAAATGTCGAAGCGGTCTTGCGGGCGGCGGGCAGCGATCTGCAACAGGTTCTGCAGATGACGATTTACGTTTCCGATATGGAACTGTGGGGAGATGTGAACGCGAAGTACGCTGAGGTGATGGGCGAACATCGTCCCGCGCGGGCGATCGTTCCGGTGAAGGACCTGCATTTTGATACTAAGATCGAGATACAGGCGATCGCGGCCACGAGAGAAGATTAGCGAGGGAATTTCCAGAATAAAACGAATGAGAAGGTGCGGTTCAATTTTCATAATAGCGGCGGCATTTGTCTGTGCATTGTCCGCCGAGGTCTTTGCTCAGTCGTCGAACAAGCGGGCGGTCGAAACGGCAGAAGCTCCGAAGGCGATCGGGCCGTATTCGCAGGCGATAGTTGCGAACGGATTCGTTTACACCGCGGGCCAGATCGGGACCGATCCAAAGACGGGAAGCCTGGTCGAAGGCGGCATCGCTGAACAGACGGAGCAGGCATTGACGAACATCGAAGCGGTTTTGAAGGCCGCGGGCAGTGGGATGAGCGGTGTGGTCAAGACGACCGTTTTTCTTGCAGACATTAACGACTTTGCGAAGATGAATGAGATTTACGGAAAGCGATTTGGCAAGCCGTATCCGGCAAGATCGACTGTTCAGGTCGCCCGGCTGCCGCGAGATGCGAAGATCGAGGTAGAGGTTGTGGCCGTGGTCGGGAAGTAGAACAAGCGAGGTTTTAGCTATGAGATTACTCGAGATATTTCAGGTTGACGCATTCACCGCGAAGCCGTTCGGTGGAAATCCGGCGGCGGTGGTGCCGCTGCATGAATGGCTGCCGGATGAAGTGATGCTGAGAATCGCGGCGGAAAACAATCTTTCGGAGACGGCGTTCTTTGTGAAAGAAGGCGATAGGTATAACATCCGCTGGTTCACGCCGACCTTGGAAGTAAACCTGTGCGGCCATGCGACGCTGGCGTCGGCCCATGTGATCTTTACTGAATTGGAATTGGAGAAAGGTTCCATAGCGTTTCATTCGGACAAGAGCGGCGCTCTCGGCGTTGAACGACGCGGCGGCCGGCTCGTTCTGGATTTTCCGGCTTACGAAATAACGGAGATCGAACAGAGCGATGCATTGACACAGGCTCTCGGGAACGTGCCGGAAAAGGTTTGGGGCGCAATCAACAACGGGGTGATGGTCAGGCTTGAGACGGAGCAGGATGTGCGGGAATTGGAACCTGATTTTCATGCGCTGGCACAGTTGGAAAATGAGAGAGTTTATGTGACGGCTCCGGGTGTGTCGTGTGACTTTGCATCGCGAATGTTCGCACCAAAGATCGGTATTGCGGAAGATCCCGTGACCGGGGCAATGCACTGCACACTCGTTCCTTATTGGGCCGAACAGCTTGGCAGACGTGAACTTTTTGCCCGGCAGGTCTCGAAACGCGGCGGTGAATTGTTTTGTGAGTTGGCGGATGGCCGAGTGAAGATCGGCGGGAACGCGGTGACTTATTTGAAAGGCGAGATCTATGTCGAAGCCGAAAGCGAAAAAAGCGTCGGGGCGTGAGGTTGATATTCGGCTCGCCCGTCCGGGCGATGAAGTGGTCGTCTCCTCATTGATATTTGAAGCGTTCTCGCCATATCGCGATCAATACACGCCGGACGGATTTGAGTATGTTGCGGCGACGCCAGAAACCGTTCGCGAACGTTTTCCCGAGGGGCCAATTTGGCTCGCTTTTGTTGGCGGCGAGGCGGTCGGTACGGTTTCCGGTATGCCCGATGAAGGCCGGTTCTACATCCGCAGTATGGCGGTCAAACCGTCCGCCCAGCGCGGCGGGATCGGGCAAAAGCTTGTCGAGGTACTTGAACGGTTCGCCGTCAGCGAAGGTTTTACGAAGCTTTATCTTTACACGACGTTTGTACTGCCCGGTGCGAAGCGACTTTATGAGAAGAACGGATTTTATGTTTTGAGAGAAACACCGCCGGAAGAATGGTGCGGCATGGGCGGGCTTGAAATGGAGAAGCAAATATCGTCGAAATGATCGAAGAGATTAAGGCTGAGCTCTCATATACTGAGAAACGCGACGACGTAAAAATTCTCCTCGCAGTTGAAAGTGGAAGTCGTGCCTGGGGCTTCGCTTCGAAGGACAGTGATTGGGATGTTCGCTACATCTACATTCACCGGTTGGATTGGTATTTGAGAATAGATCAGTACAAGGATTCGCAGGAGTTGATTCTGCCGAACGACCTCGACCTTTCGGGCTGGGAGTTGAGAAAGGCGCTTGGACTTTTTCGCAAGTCGAATCCGCCGCTTCTGGAGTGGCTGAGGAGTCCGATAGTCTACTTGGAGCAGTTTTCGACGGCGGACCAGTTGCGAAAACTAAGCGGGACGTACTTCAATCCACGATCATGCATGTACCACTACCTGAGCATGGCAAAGGGGAACTTCAACGAGTTTTTGAAGGATCGTGATCTGGTGAAGATCAAAAAGTACTTCTACGTGCTTAGACCGGTTCTCGCGTGCGACTGGATACAGAACCGCAATTCGTTTCCACCGATGGAGTTCGAAAAGCTCGTGAATGATCAAGTAGACGACGGGATCCTGCGGCGGGAGATCAACAAGCTCCTTGCACGAAAGATGGCGGGTGAGGAATTGAATGAGCAACCGAGGGTCGATGCGTTAAATGATTTTCTTGCCGAAAAGATTCGATTCTACTCCGAACATGTTGGAGAGATCGATACGATCGATCGGCCACAGACAGCAGTCCTCGACGAACTCTTTAGAAGTACGCTGAACGAAGTTTGGAATTGAATTTATGTTACTAGAAGTTAAAGATCTGCACGCCGGGATAGACGGCAAGGAAATTTTGAAGGGGCTGAACCTGCAAGTGAAAACGGGTGAGGTCCACGCGATAATGGGGCCGAATGGTTCGGGCAAATCGACGTTGTCGAAGGTGCTGGCCGGGCATCCTTCGTATGAAGTGATCTCGGGCGAAGTTTTGTATGAAGGCAAGAATCTGCTCGAACTTGAGCCGGACGAACGCGCGCGAGAGGGAGTGTTTATGGCGTTTCAGTATCCGGTCGAGGTGCCGGGCGTTTCGAATTCGCAGTTTTTGCGGCTCGCTTACAACGAGAAGATGAAGCATCACGGCGAGGAAGAATTAGACCCGCTCGAGTTCAACGATTACTTAAAAGAAAAGGCGAAGGTCGTTGATATGGACCCGGAGTTTTTCAAACGTTCGGTCAACGAAGGCTTTTCGGGTGGCGAGAAAAAGCGGAACGAGATCTTGCAGATGGCGGTGCTCGAACCGAAGCTGGCGATATTGGACGAAACAGATTCCGGCCTCGATATTGACGCACTTCGCATTGTTGCGGAAGGTGTGAACAAATTGCGAAGCCCGGAAAACGCTATCATTTTAGTAACGCATTACCAGCGGCTTCTGAATTTTATCGTACCGGATGTGGTTCACGTTCTTGCCAACGGAAAGATCGTAAAGGAAGGCGGCAAGGAGTTGGCTTTGGAACTCGAAGCGAAGGGATACGATTGGGTAAAGGCCGCCGGAAAATAAATTGTCTGGGACGATGGGGAAGCTTTCGTTAGAAGAACATATAGAAGCTGAGATAGCCAAGGCGGCCGAGCTGAGCCAAGCTGGTGATGACGAAGCGGCGTTTCACCACCTCGAACGCGCACATGTTCTTGGCCAGGCGAGCACCTATTATCACACTCGCGTCCACCTGCTGATGCTCAAACATGGCCTCAAAGCACGCGACATTCGTGAAACGACCGGACAAGTTTTGCGCATCGCCGGTGCGGCGACAAAAACACCGCTCGGAATTTATCCGAAAGGTAACACCGGCGGGGCGAATGTCAGCCCGCTCAAACCGATGCCCGTGCCGGACGATCTGGCAGAGATACTTCGCGAGGTCGGGAGATAAACGGAATTGGCCGAAACCAAAACCGGAAAGCATGAACTTTCGTTGCCCGCGATCTCGGTCGTGGTGTGGGCGGCCGTTTCGATAGTTGCATTTTTGGCGAATCGCGGCAGCGATGTCGGCCAGATCGCAAAGCTCTTTGAAAATCTTGGCGGTGGGCCGCTCGGCGGAAGCGGAGTTGTCGATAGTTTTGCCGGTGTCGCGGTTGCATTTGTGATCGCGGCGGCTTGGTTCGGTGTCGGCAATTTTGTTCTTTCATTTATTAAGACGGCGCGGAGCGAAGAGCATTCACATGTGCTTGAACTGGCGATGAAAACATCTGTCGGGGCGGCTGTCTGGTCGGTGGTGTGGTTCTTTCTGGGAATTGCCGGAGCATATTCGAGGACCACGGCGGCGGTTGCGTTGTTCTTTGGGCTTGCGTTTGCGGGTTTGGCGTTTCGCCGTGTTAAAGAAGCAAAAACGGAAAGCCGGGTGCCGGATCGTGCGGCGGTTTTTGACAAGATAGTTCTCGTTTTGGTCGCGGTGCCGGTGGTTTTGTCGTTTATCGCCGCGCTGGCTCCGCCGACGGCGAAGGACACGCTGCTTTATCATTTTGCGGTGCCGAAATCGTTTATCGCTCAGGGCAGCAGTGCTTTTATTGAAGGGAACATTGCCAGCTATCTCGCGCTTGGTAACGAGATGCACGTCGTATGGGCGATGCTTCTCGGCGGGTTTGTGAACTCTCGGGCGGCCGAGACCGCGGCTGGTGCGGCAATGTGGATGTTCTTTCCGCTACTGCTCGCGGCCGTGTTCGGGTGGGCCCGCGAGATCGGAGTCTCGCGGCGATGGTCGCTGATCGCTGTGCTGATGATCGCCTCGGTGCCGAGCGTCTATCATGTTGCGGCGAGTGCTTATACCGACGTTTCGTTAGCGTTGTATGTAACGCTGGCGGTTTATGCGTTGTCGCGTTGGTGGCGGTCGCTTGAGAACGGCTGGCTGGCCCTGATCGCGATATTTCTGGGTGCGGCGTTGTCTGCGAAACTGACCTCGCTGGTCGTGATCGCTGCGTTCGGGTTGATCGTTTTGCTGCGGGTTCGAAAGGCGAAAGAGAGCGAGCCGAATGCCGTTGGAAAGATCCTGGCAACTGGATTTGCGTCGTTGATACTGGCTGGCGCCATCGCCTCGCCGTGGTATTTCCGGACGTGGGCGGAGACGGGCAGTCCGGTCTTTCCGTTCTATATGAATATCTGGCCGGGCGAGGCGCCGGGCTGGGACAAGGAACGCTCGGCGCTGTTTCAGGCGATGAATTCGCAGTACGGACGCCTCTCGGGAACGGCCGCCGACCAATTGCTGGCACCGTGGAATGTTTCGGTCAAGGCACAGCCGGAGGAAGCGAGATCTTTTGACGGCGTACTTGGTGTCGCGTTTTTGATCGGGCTGCCGCTATTGATATTTGCTCTTTGGAAATTCGATCTGCCGGTCGAGGTTCGCATCGGCCCCGGTGTCGCGGCCGTGGTGTTTTTGTTCTGGCTGTTTTCGAGTATGCAGCTTCGATATCTGCTGCCGATCTTGCCGCTCATTGCGATCGGTATTGCAGCGGCGGTCGAGCGGATTGCCGAGCGCCGCAGTGCTCTTTATATGGCGGCGAAATATTCGATAAGCGTTGCGGCTGTGTTTGGAATCGTGACCGCTCTCGCGTGGTTTTTGCAAAAGGCTCCGCTTCGAGTTGTGCTCGGCGGCGAAACGCGCGACCAATATTTGTTGCGAAATTTGGACTACTATCCGTTCTATCAGGCGCTGAACACAACGACCGCAAGGGACGCGCGGGTATGGCTGATAAATATGCGTCGCGATACTTACAACCTCGACAGGCCGGTTGTGTCGGATTATCTTTTCGAGGATTGGACACTGCGGCAGATTCTTTGGGAATCACGCAGCGTGCAGGAATTGAAAGCAAAAGTGGCGGCGATGAATGTGCAATATATGTTGGTACGGCATGATTTTTTGTTCGACTACGACCGCTCAACTCTGGTTGACGACGCAAAGCCGCGAGCGGAGAACGAGGCGAAATTGAAGATAGCGAAAGAGTTTATTTTGGATAAAGTCAACACTGTCCATGCGGACGAGAAGTTTAGTTTGGTGAAGTTGTTTTAGGAGAGGCAGTTTTCACCACAGAGGACACAGAGGTACCGAGAAGATTTGTAGGTATTTTAAGAATGGTTTCATCTATTGCAGTAAAGAAAACGCAGTTTGCGGACGAGTTTAAGAAGTTGATCGAGGCAGAGAACGATCAGGCTATGCGGACGCTTCGCGAACGGGCTTACGAATATTATGCCGAGAACGGTTTGCCGACGCCGAGGCTCGAAGACTGGAAATACACGAATGTCGCCGAGATCGGGAAGCAGGAATGGACGGCCGGAAGGTTCGGGTTTGAAATGCCGACGCTGGAAACGGACGTTCGCGAAATTCTCGGCCGGTTTGCATTCGATCGCAACGGATTCACGGCGCTGAATCTTGCTTTTGCGGAAGTTGCGGTCGTTCGCATACCAAAGGATACCGTCGTTGAGGAACCAATCGAATTTTCGTTTGCGGCGCCCGAAGGAACGGCGGAGTTTCCGCATGTGATCGTCATCGCCGAAGCCGGAAGCAAGGCGACGATCGTCGGCGTTTACGGTTCGACGGCAAGATCGTTTACGAATACAGCCGTTCAGATAGTTGTCGAGGATAATGCGAGCCTGACGCATTATCGAGTGCAGAAGGAATCGCCTGAAGCCTTCCATTACGGCGTGACCGAAGTAACGCTTGGACGCGGGAGTTCGTATAACTCGACAAATATCAACATCGGCGGGGCGATATCGCGGCATGACATCGATCTGAAATTTACCGCCGAGGGCGGCGAGGCGTGGGTTGACGGTCTGTACATGCTATCGGGCGAACAGCATGCGGACACGCATTCGATAATCGATCATCTTGTGCCAAACTGCACTTCGCATCAAAACTACAAGGGCGTTTTGAACGATCGTTCACGCGGCGTTTTTAACGGCAAAGTATTTGTCCGCGAGAACGCGCACGGCACGGACGCGCAGCAGTCGAATAAGAATTTACTGCTGTCGAACGACGCTCGCGTCGATACAAAACCGCAGCTTGAGATTTTCAACGACGACGTAAAATGCTCGCACGGCGCTACTGTCGGCCAGCTTGAGGAAGAGGAATTGTTCTATCTGCTGACACGCGGATTGCCTGAATCTTTGGCACGCAATCTGCTGACCTATGGGTTCGCGGAGGAGATAATTAATAAGATCGGGATCGAAGCCATCAAGGCTGAGCTGGATTCGGTAGTCCTTAACAGGCTTAATGCAAAGATATGAAAGCAGTGAAAGAAATGGCGAGTTGGGAAGTTGAAAAAGTAAGAAAGGATTTTCCGGTGCTTTCGCAAGAGGTGAACGGGAAGCCGTTGGTTTATTTGGACAATGCGGCTTCGTCGCAGGTGCCGCAGGTCGTTATTGACCGCGGGTCTAAGTATCTGCGTGAAGAACATTCGAACATCCACCGCGGCGTGCATTACCTGTCTCAGCACGCGACGACCGCTTATGAAGCGGCACGTGAGAAGGTGAAACGTTTCATCAACGCGCCGGATGTGAACTGCTGTATCTTTGTCCGGGGTACGAGCGAGGCGATAAACCTTGTCGCGCAGTCATATGGGAAAGGCTTTATCAGCGACGGCGACGAGATCGTCATCTCGCAGATGGAGCATCATTCGAATATTGTTCCGTGGCAGGTTGTTGCCGAAGAGCGTGGGGCGAAGATCCGCGTGATACCGATGAACGAACGCGGCGAGCTTGTTATCGAAGAGTACGACAAGCTTCTGAACGAGCGGACGAAGATCGTTGCTATCGGGCATGTTTCGAATGCGTTGGGAACTGTGAATCCGATCAAGGAAATGATCGCAACGGCGCATAAACACGGTATCCCAGTTTGTGTTGACGGAGCCCAAAGTGTGCCGCATTTTCCTGTCGATGTGCAGGACCTTGATGCCGATTTCTTTGCGTTCTCCGGCCACAAGATGTTCGCACCTACGGGCAGCGGCGTGCTTTACGGCAAGCGGGAATGGCTCGATAAAATGCCGCCGTATCAAACCGGCGGAAGCCAGATCCGCACGGTAAGTTTCGAGAAGACGACCTACGCACCGCTGCCGGCGAAGTTCGAGGCGGGTACGCCGGCGATCGCCGCCGGCATCGGCTTGGGTGCTGCGATCGATTATCTAAACTCGATCGATTTTGAAGCTGCCGCGGCGTATGAGCACGAGCTGCTCGAATACGCCACGCAGCGTCTCGCCGACATCCCCGGCGTCCGCATCATCGGCACCGCCGCCGAAAAGGCAAGCGTCCTGTCATTCGAGATCGAAAACGTCCACCCGCACGACATTGGAACTATCCTAGACCAGCAAGGCATCGCCATCCGCGCCGGCCACCACTGCGCCCAGCCGGTGATGCAGTTCTTCGACGTCCCCGCAACCGCCCGCGCGTCGTTTGCGTTCTACAACACGCGTGAGGAAGCCGACAAGCTGGCGGACGCGGTGCAGAAGGTTATTGAGGTCTTTGCTTGAGCGGAACGCGGACACTCATGTCCGCATCGCCGGTTCCTCCGGCGAAATCGCTGATGGAGGCAAGTTACATTCGCGTCGAAGCGACGCTCATGCGGACAAGAGTGTCCGCGTTCCGTTATGTCAGAACTAAACGACCTTTATCAGGAAACAATTTTGGAGCACAACAAGAATCCGCGGAATTTTCGTGAGATCGAGGGTGCGGACCAGACGGCGGATGGGAATAATCCGTTGTGCGGGGACGCGTTGCGGGTTTATGTGAAGATGGACGGCGACACGGTGGCCGATGTTGCGTTCAAGGGTTCGGGCTGTGCCATCTCGAAGGCTTCCGCGTCTATGATGACGCAGGTAATGAAAGGGAAAACGCGTGAAGAGGCAGAGGTGCTTTTTGACGAGTTTCACCGGATGGTGACCGGCGGGCTGGATGTCGAGACGGATGAAAATCATCTTGGCAAATTGAAGATCTTCGCCGGTGTTCTTGAGTTTCCCGCTCGCGTAAAATGCGCGAGTTTGAGTTGGCACACGCTGGACGCGGCTTTGCATGGCGACGCGGAGGTTTCGACGGAATGATGAAGCAGGATATAGAAACGTGGGCCGACCTGGACAGGCTTTTGGAAGAGTTTTACAAGGTGGCGATGAAGGACGAAGAGATCGGCCACCATTTCGACGACCTTGATCTCGAAACGCATCTGCCCGTGATCGGCGATTTTTGGGAAAAGGTCTTGTTCGGACGGCCGGTCTATTTTAACAATCCGCTGGCGGCGCATTTGAAGCTCGATCAGAAATTCCCGCTGATGCCGGAACATTTCATTCGCTGGGTGGCGATCTTCACGCAGATAGTTGACCAATTGTTCGACGGCGAAATGGCCGACGCGGCAAAGGGCCGGGCTCGAATGATCGCCGGCAACATGAGCAACCGGGTCAACGGAATGCGTCTCGCGTACGGATGATCATTCCGGGCGGCAGAGGTACGCGGCGGCGGTGAGCTGAAATCCTTGGACCTGCGTCTCGATCCAGTCATTTCCAAATCCCATTTCTTCAGCCATTATCGACGCTACTTTCGGCGCCATTTCGATCGCCGCCCGTGCATTCAGAAAAAGCGCCCGCGTTCTTCTTGCCATTATGTAAACCTCCCTGTTTTAGCGCCAGGCTAAAGTGGAGTTTTCGGGGTTACGAGACGACGTTGCCGAGATGCCCACACGCGAAGTTACCTTCAAGTGATCAGGTCTTGGAGGCTGGCCTCCGAGGG
>JBFWPK010000007.1:0-196835 GCA_050250045.1 Pyrinomonadaceae bacterium
CTTTCAATATCCCCAATACCTGCCCCTCACTAAACTTTGACCGTTTCATCCCTAGAGCCTCCTTTGCTATCCTACCACCGCCCGGAAACTCCAGTTTTAACTGGTTCTATTTTAAGGGATGCTTACAATTACGTCCTCGACGGTGCAAGCCATTTCGTCCCGGACAGCTCTGGTTACTTCTCCGCGAGTATAAAGCAGCGTAGGATGAAGGCGTTCACGGGAACCGCTGATCTCCACCGGCGGTTCGATCGTCAGATCTTCGGTCCGGCAAGGAGAGATGGCCAGGCCGCCGATCTCAATGGCCTTATCGACCGCGTCTTCCGCCATTTGCCTGTACGTCGTCCATTTCCCGCCGGTGATCGTGATCAAACCTGAGGTATCAACGAACAACTCGTGACCGCGGGACAGCGATGATGTTTTTCGCGTTTTCTCCGACGAAATGAGCGGCCGGATTCCGGCGAAAACGCTGAGAATATCGGAGCGTGTAGGTCTATTTTCCAAATAAGCGCCGGCGGTTTCGAGGACGAAATCTACTTCCTTTTCTAAGGCCATCGGCTCAAGGCTTGGGCCCTCAACCGGCGTGTCCGTTGTGCCGACGAGCAGATGTTCATGCCACGGAATGCAAAACAGAACTCGGCCGTCAGGCGTTTTGGGGATCATCAAAGCATCGCCGGATGGAAGGAATTTGCGGTCGAAAACGAGATGGATTCCTTGTGAGAACGACAGATGCCTGGCCGCGTTTTTATCTTGCATCTGCCGGACAGCATCTGAAAATATGCCGGCGGCATTTATCACTGCCGTTGCAGCAACTCGATGCTTCTCGCCGGTCAGGGCATCTGTGAAACCGACATATTTGATCCGCCCGTCCTGATCCGCATCGATCGTTTCGACCTTTGCGTAATTTATAACGGCCGAGCCATGCGAGACGGCTGTACGCAGAATGTCGATAAGCAAACGAGTGTCGTCGAATTGGCCGTCGTAATACAGAACGCCGCCGACGAGGCCTCTTGTCTCGATCGACGGCAGATGTTCGATCGTCTCCGAACGCGAAAGCAGGCGTGACGTTCCGATGCGATGCTTGCCGGCGAGAAGGTCGTATAACTTCATCCCGGCGCCGTAAAAAGTTTTCTGCCAGAGGCTGTAGCAGGGAATAACAAACGGCTGTGTATGAACCACATGCGGCGCATTCTTGAGCAGGACCGAGCGCTCTTTCAATGCCTCGCGGACAAGAGAAATATTACCTTGCCGGAGATAACGCACGCCGCCGTGGATGAGTTTGGTCGAACGGCTCGATGTTCCCTTGCCGAAATCATCCTGTTCGAGCAGCAGAACCGAAAACCCGCGCGAAGCCGCATCCAAAGCGCAGCCCGCGCCCGTCGCCCCGCCGCCGATGACGACAATATCCCAGGGTTCGGAGCGTTCGCGAACTGTTTTGAGATTTGCGACCCGGTCCATCAATTAGGAATCTACCAGATGACTTGTAAATTCGGCGAAATCGAAAGACAATTTTCGGACTATGCCTGAAAACCATCAGATGAATGGCCTCTTCAAGATCGATTCAACGCGGGACTGCTTCCCGTGGATCGCCGTCGCGCTGACAATAGTTGCGGCGGCCGTGTCGCTGAACCTTCAGGGCCGTGTTTGGTGGTGCGAAGCCGGCGACTATTGGCCGTGGTCATGGGAAGTTTGGTCACGGCACAATTCGCAGCATCTGCTCGACCCTTACTCGTTCACCCATATGCTTCACGGGGTTCTCGAATTCTGGCTGATCGGATTGATCTTCAAGCGAATGCCGCTCGCGTGGCGATTATTTCTGGCGTTGTTTATCGAAAGTTCCTGGGAGGTCGTCGAGAATACCCAGTACGTTATCAACCGGTATCGAGAGGCAACGATCTCGCTTGACTATTACGGAGATTCGATCGCCAATTCTCTGGCCGATATCGTCTTTTGTGGGCTCGGTTTCCTCATCGCTTTGCGGCTGCGGTTCTGGCGCTCGCTCGCGTTGTTTATCGCGACCGAGGTGATACTGTTTTTCTGGATCCGCGACAGCCTTCTGCTGAATATAATCATGCTTCTTTATCCGATCGAAGCAATAAAGCACTGGCAGACGGGATCCTAACCGACTGCGTTGACGTATTTTGGCGATTCGTTTACGAACGCCGCTCTCGTCGCGAGATCAGCATGGTCCACGGCCGGGAGCAAACGAGAGGATCGTTCTATCTTTCACCGCGAGCGGCCTCGACCTTTGATTCGAGTTCGACGGCCAATCGTCTGATCCCGGGCTGGTCGAACGTTTCCATGTTGCGCAAGGTCTCATCAAGAACGCGGAGTTGGAACTGCGGCCAATCCGCCGGCCCGACGATCGAGCCGAATTCGCCAGCGTAGTAGGTAGTTCGCGGCGGACGGACGCGTTCGGCGGCGAGTTTGTCGACAGCGATCATGACCGTTGGGATGCCGCTCATCTCGATACCGCGTGCCAGCAGCCCTGCCGACTGGTGGCCGAGGCGTGAGGCGGGCACGATGAGGGCCGCGTTTACCTCATAGCGGTGCAGACGTTCCGACAATATCGGGGCGATCTCGTCGGCGACGACCTGCGCGTTTGGCGTCCAACTGCTGACGCTCCACCACACGTCGTTTAGTTTCCCGATTACAGCATTGGCTTGATATTCAAGCAATCGCTCGACGGGGATAAGCGAGTTGCGGTCCTGTTCGACCGCCTTTGTGTCATATCCTTTTGCGGCATAGCGCAGATCGGCGGATTCAACTTCAACGGGGATCTCATGAAAGCCCGTGTCGCCATCGCGTGAAGTCAGGTCAAAGGCTTCCGTGCCGTCTATGTATGCTCCGGCAAGAGAGATGAGGCCGAGGTTCAGCATCGGTAGAGCGCGTTTCAAAGGTGTCAGCGGGGCATGGAGGTTCTCGATCCACGGATAGTTCGAAAGGCCCTCGCTGCCGTTCCAGCCCGCGAAACGCCGCGGATACTTATCAAGATTTTCGATGATCTCCATACAGGTATCAGGTCTTCTTAAATTCTTTTGAGAAATCGAACGGGTCATTGGTTGTTGCCGTCGAGGTCGAAGCCGGGCCGACGCGGCGGTTGGCCATTATGAAGAACGCCAGCAGCGCCGCGAGCATTCCAGCCATCAGGACCCACTCGGAGTACATGTGGAGGCTGTTGAATTGAACCCGCAGCGGGTCGTCCGCCGCCAACTCGTCGACCGGCTTGCCCATCTGGGCCCGCGTGAACTGAAGCCAAAGTGCGATGACAAACTGTCCAACAGCGCATGCAGCGGTGACGATCACGAGCAGGATTCGCTCCGTCCACAGCAGGATCCGGTTCGACCCCTTTTGCACGAGCAGCGACGAAACAAGCAATATCAGCCCGATGACGACCCCGCTTATGTTCAAGATCATCAGCGTACGGCCGACCACCGATCCCGCCAGTTCCCGAGTTGGCAGCACCGCAAACGAGCTCTGCGCGACCCCAATAAAGAAAATCGCAGCCCCCAGCCAAAGGGCCGTCAAAAGCAGTCGGAGATCGGATAGAAATTTCATCTGTTAATGCAGCAAATACGTGGCTATTATGTAGCTTTTCAAGGAAAAGGGCAAAAGCTGGCCGCGTCCGCAATCGCGTCTCAATCATAGCTTTGTTCTCTTAAATGCGCGGCGGAGTTGAGTTTGCGATCGTTATTTAACGAAACCGGAGGTTCGCAGAAGTTCGAGTATCTTGCGTGCGTTGTCCACTGCGGATGTTTTGACCGTTTCGAGGGCGATCTCGGCCGATTCGGGTTCTTCATATACGTCATTGATGCCTGTAAAATCCTTTATCTCGCCGCGGCGGGCCTTGGCGTACATTCCTTTTGCGTCGCGCTGTTCGCAAACTTCGAGCGGGGTGTCAACGAAGACCTCGACGAAATTTCCCTCGCGAAACATTTGCCGGACCTGATTGCGTGCCTGGCGATACGGGCTGACGGCGGCGCAGATGGCAATGCCGCCATGGCGAACGATCTCGGAGGCGACGAAGCCGATGCGGCTGACATTGATGTCGCGGTCCTCGCGCGAAAAGCCGAGGCCCTTGGAGAGGTGCGTGCGAACGACATCGCCGTCGAGTACCGTCGCTTGTCGTCCGGCCTCAAGAAGGAGCGATACGAGTACCGCGGCCGTCGTCGATTTGCCCGACCCGCTCAGCCCGGTGAACCAGATGCAAACGCCCTGGCGATTTCGCGGCGGGTAGGTTTCGGACAAGATCGAGGCCACCTCCTTGCGGGAAAACCAATCGGGAAGCTCGATGCCTTTGCCAAGATAATCGCGGCGGACCTGCGTGCCCGAAAGCGAGAGAGTTCGGCTGCCTTCGCTGATCTTGCCCGCTTCTTCGTACCGATCCTCGTCGGGCAGATACGCGAATTCATCAAACGCGATCACGCCGACGCCGGTCTCGGCGCTGTACTTTTTTGCCAGCTCCTGAGCGGCGAGCGGGTGATAGAACGGCCGCCCTTGGGAATCGATACCGGGACTGGCATGATCACGGCCGACGATCAGATGATTCGCCCCGTAATTTCGCCGAATGATCGCATGCCAAAGAGCCTCGCGCGGCCCGGCCATTCGCATCGCGAGCGGCAGCAGCGAGAGGAGTACGCGATCGGCCGGATAGGCCTGTTCGGCGACGGCCTTGTAAGTACGGACGCGGGTGTAATGGTCGATGTCGCCTTCCTTGGTCATCCCGACCGCCGGATGCAGCAACAGTGTGCCGTCTGTAATTTCGATCGCCCGCTGCGTCAATATTTCGTGAGCGCGGTGAAGCGGGTTTCGCGTCTGAAATGCGACTACGTTTGGACGGCCTAACGCGAGGAGCCGTTCGCGCGTCTGCCGTGGTGTCAGCCGAAGGTCCGCGAAATCGTGATAAACCGGAAGATTCAAAACACGAAGTCGTCCGGACAGATTGTACCTGCCCCATCTCGCCATTTCGGAAACCAGCGGATGCCTCGGGTCGTTCGTGCCAAAGACGGAAGCGGCGACATTGTCCCGATCCCATTCGTAGATCTCCTCGACATCCAGCACGGCAAGAAGATCGTTCCCGGAATCGCGGAGCGCGATCTTTCCGCCGGTTTTGATGCTTGTAAGGTCGTTGACCGAGAGCGCGACCGGGATCGGGAATATAGTTCCGTCAACAAGCCGCATTTCACCGACGACTCTTTCAAAGTCGGCCTTTCCCATAAACGTGCGCACCGGCGAAAAGGCTCCCGTGGCCAGCATTTCGAGGTCGCACGTTTGGCGCTGGGTCAGTTGGATCGAGGGAAGCGTCGAGGCGAAATCGAACAGATCACGGTGTTCGTCCGGGTCGACGAGAAGGCCGATCAGTTCGTTGCCGTAGGGTGAAATGAGGTCGTTGGCCATACTTCCTATCGGAACCGGCGGCGGTGGCCGTTGGTTTCCTTTGCTGCAGTCGACGATCTGGCGTCTGGTAAGCGCCGGTTCAACCAGCGGCTACCGCCGCCGGTTCTGACGAGCTGGTTCTGCCAGCCTGCTACCGCCGCAGGTACCGACTTGTAAGGTGCAGATTTTAGCTGAAACGGCGTTGGTTGCCTAAATCAATTGGCAAAGTTATCATTTTCTTTCCGAAGTAACGCCCGTTGTTCGCAAAGGATCCGGCTGCGGTTTGGACTGTTCGGAACGTGTGCGCGTTCGGAATTCATTATGATCGATAAAGGTATAGAGATCGCTCCCGCGGAAGGGAAGTTGGGGATTTTGCTGGTCGGCCTCGGGGCGGTGAGCACTACGTTAGTGGCCGGCGTCGAGGCGATAAAACGCGGGTTTGCCCAGCCGGTTGGCAGTTTGACGCAGATGGGCACGATCCGGCTAGGGAAACGTACGGAACGCCGCTCGCCGAAGATCAAGGATTTTGTGCCGCTCGCCGATCTGAACGACATTGTGTTCGGAGCGTGGGACATTTTTACGGACAACGCATTTGACGCCGCGATGAATGCCGGCGTGCTTGAGAAAGATCTGTTGAATCAGGTGTCAGAGCAACTGGCGAGTCTGAAGCCAATGCCCGCCGTGTTCGAGCAGAACTATGTCAAACGCCTGAACGGCGAAAACGTAAAGACCGGTAAGAACAAAATGGAACTAGCCGAGCAGTTGATCGGCGATATTTCCCGGTTTCGGAACGAGAACAATTGCGAACGCCTCGTTATGGTCTGGGCAGCCTCAACCGAGATATTTCTTGAGGAGTCGGAGGTCCATCAGTCGATCGAGGCGTTTGAGAAGGGCCTATACGATGACGATGCCGCGATAGCTCCTTCGATGATCTACGCTTATGCGGCGATCAAATCCGGAGTGCCATTTGCGAATGGAGCGCCGAATCTGACCGTCGACATTCCCGCGTTGACCAAGCTTGCGGAACAGAAAAAGGTTCCGATATGCGGCAAGGATTTCAAGACCGGCCAGACACTGATGAAAACCATCCTTGCGCCGGGTTTGAAATCGCGGATGCTCGGGCTGGACGGATGGTATTCGACCAACATTCTTGGCAACCGTGACGGTGAGGTGCTGGACGACCCGGAGAATTTCAAAACAAAGGAAGAATCTAAGCTTTCGGTGTTGGAACATATCCTCCAGCCAGAAACGCACCCCGACCTATACGGGAATTTCTCGCACGTCGTCCGAATCAATTACTATCCGCCGCGGGGTGACAATAAAGAAGGCTGGGACAACATCGACATCTTTGGCTGGCTCGGCTACAAGATGCAGATCAAGATCGATTTTCTGTGCCGCGACTCGATACTTGCGGCGCCACTGGCGCTCGATCTGGCGTTGTTTATGGACCTTGCGCAGCGGGCCGGCATGCGTGGTGTCCAGGAGTGGCTTTCATTCTATTTCAAGGCCCCGCAAACCGCGCCGGGGCTGTATCCTGAACACGACATCTTCATTCAATTGAAGAAACTTAAGAATACTTTGCGGCATATGCAGGGTGAGGAACTGATCACACATCTTGGGCTCGAATATTACGATTGACTTGCGAGATCCAGAATTTTGTTCAAATTTTCTTGCCAATTGGCTGTGGGTATGGTAAGAATCTAATTGGGCGCGAACCCGCTCGGGCTCGCGAGCGGATAGTCTTCCGTAGCCTAAAGTCCAGCCAACGTAACAATTGTTGAAATCATCATTAGTGACGACGGATCTTGCCTGCGTTCATAGGGCAAATACCTGTTTGAGAGCCGTCATTGGTATTAGATGGGCCTAAGCCGCGTTCGGGGCCCTCTCGGGAGAAAGTCAGATGAAGAACGATACGGCGAACAAGAAAGCGGGAGTTCAAAAAGGGATCCTTTTGGATCCCGATAGAAAGAGTCCCCGTGCAAAAGAATTTGAGGACAAGCTCTCAGGCCTGATAGTCGGCCAGGAACGTGCGGTGCGACGACTGAGCGGACTTTTCCAGATCTATCTCGCCGGAATGAACAACCCGCAGCGGCCGATCGGGACAATGCTTTTTCTTGGGCCAACCGGTTCGGGCAAAACGCGCGTGGTCGAGGCCGCATCGGAAGTGCTTTTCGCCGATCCGCATTCGGTCGTAAAGATCGACTGCGCCGAGTTTCAGCACTCGCACGAGATCGCTAAACTGATCGGCTCGCCGCCGGGGTACCTTGGGCATCGCGAAACGTCGCCGATGCTCACGCAGGAGAATCTCGACAAGGCTCACACCGAGGAAACAAAGCTTACTTTCGTTCTTTTTGATGAGATCGAAAAGGCATCGGATTCCTTGTGGCAGCTGCTGCTCGGGATCCTGGACAAGGCCACGCTGACGCTCGGCGACAATCGCCGCGTGGATTTTTCAAGAGCGGTCGTGATCATGACATCGAACCTCGGTGCCCGTGAAATGTCCGATATGATCTCAGGCGGCATCGGGTTCGCTCCGGGTAAAGGCGGGGCAAAACCGCGAGAGGACAGCGAGATCGACACGAAGATCTATCGCACTGCTCTGGAAGCAGCAAAACGCAAGTTCTCGCCGGAGTTCATGAACCGCATCGACAAGGTGGTCGTGTTCCGCAGCCTGAAGGAACATCATCTGCGCCGAATACTCGACATCGAACTCACAGCCGTTCAGGACCGCATCACCGAATCCGCCGGGACGAAGTTCGTATTCGAATGCTCGGACGCGGCAAAGGACTTTTTGTTGAATGAAGGCATCGACCTCAAATATGGCGCACGCCACTTGAAGCGTTCGATCGAACGATTTCTCGTTTATCCGCTTTCGAACCTGGTTGCGACACAGCAGGTAGAAACCGGCGATTTTGTACTCGTTGATTTTGATAAGGAAAAGGATTCGCTGTTTTTTACAAAGTTGTCGGGCAAATTGATCGTCAACGAGGACGAGCCGTCGGACGAAGATGAAAAACCGCTTATCAAATCCGACGCCGTCGGTGCCCCACTCCCGGCGACGAAGGCTGTTCCCGCAATGAGCAAGTCGAAGAGCGAGAATACCGACGTTTAGGCGGTTATTTGCAGAAGCCCGCGCGAAGTAAGGGCGATCGACCCATCGCTGCGATCGCCTTTACATCGCGCGGGTCTTTCCATTTTCGCTAGTTTGCCCAATCAAGCGACCTCGTCACCGCCTCCTTCCAGCGCGACCGAAGCAATGCGGCGCTGGGTGCGGACATTTGCGGCTCGAACCGCTCGCCCGCCTGCCAGTGCTCGGCAAGATCGTCGGTCGAACTCCAAACGCCCGCGGCAAGACCGGCCAGATATGCGGCTCCGAGCGATGTCGTCTCAGCGGTCCGCGACCGCACGACCGGGATCTGCAGCAGATCGGCCTGGACCTGCATAAGCAGCGAGTTCGCCGTCGCACCGCCATCGACGCGGAGTTCCTCAAGCTGCTTGCCGGAATCGGCCTGAATGGCATCAAGCAAGTCTGCCGATTGAAAGGCGATGGATTCGAGTGCCGCTCGGGCGATGTGAGCACGGCCTGTACCGCGAGTCAGGCCAATGATCATCCCGCGGGCTTCCTGATTCCAATACGGTGTGCCGAGGCCGGCAAAGGCCGGAACAAAAAATACGCCGCCGTTGTCATCAACTGACGCAGCGAGAGCTTCGATCTCCGCAGCCGTGCCGATGATTCCAAGCGAATCGCGCAGCCACTGAACAACCGCCCCGCCGATGAACACGCTTCCTTCGAGGGCATACTCCGTTTTGTCCCCGATCTTCCACGCAACAGTAGTAAGCAGTCGATTCTTCGATTCAACTGGCCTTTCACCAATGTTCTGCAGCATGAAACAGCCGGTTCCATATGTATTCTTGGTCGCGCCGGGATCGAAACACGCCTGCCCGAACAGTGCCGCCTGCTGGTCGCCCGCTATTCCCGCGATCGGTATGCCCTGCAATTCCTCAGGAGTCTCTATCTCGCCGTAGATCTCTGAAGACGAACGAATCTCCGGCAGCAACGCTCGCGGCACATTGAAGATGTCTAGCAACTCCTTGTCCCACTCGAGCGAATGGATATTGAAAAGCATCGTCCGCGATGCGTTCGAAACATCGGTGATATGGAGCCGCCCGCCGGTCAGTTTCCAGACAAGCCAGGTATCGATAGTTCCGAACGCAAGCTCACCCGCCTCAGCCCGCTCTCGAACACCGGCGATGTTATCCAACAGCCATGCTATCTTGCTGGCCGAAAAATAGGCGTCGATCTCAAGCCCGGTCTTTTGTCGAATGAGTTTTCCGTGCGATGCCCGCAGCCGGTTGCACAAGTCAGATGTTCGCCGGTCCTGCCATACGATGGCGTTGTGAATGGGTTTTCCAGTGGCTCTGTCCCAGATAATTGAAGTTTCGCGCTGGTTCGTGATGCCAACGGCCGCAATGTCCTTCGCGGTCAGGCCCGCTTTCTCTATCGCCTCAACCGCCGTGCTTATCTGCGAGAGCCAGATCTCGTCCGAATCGTGCTCGACCCAGCCGCTTTTCGGGAAGATCTGTTCGAATTCTTTCTGTGCCAGAGCAACCACCGATCCGTCGCGGTCGAAGATGATCGAGCGACTGCTTGTGGTTCCTTGGTCAAAGGCAAGAATGAAAGTCATGCGGGAGAGAGTTTAAAGCCCCAGGACGTTTTTGACAAAATCTTCCCGAAGATACGCGTCTATTTTGTCGCGGACGCGTCGGAACGCTGCAAGCCGAGCTTCGCGTCCGCCCGTCGCCAGCCAAGGGTCTTCGAAAGCCTGATGCACTCGCTTCGTGCGGGCCGGGAAGTAGGGGCAACGCTCGCGGGCGAAGTCGCACACCGTCAGTACATAATCAAACTCACGGCCCGCGAACGAATCTACCGATTTTGAGGTGTGCGAGCTGATATCGATCCCGACCTCAGCAAGAGCCTCAACCGCTTCTGGACTAACCTCGATCGGGTGAACACCCGCGCTGTGGATATCAAATCTGTCTCCACATATATGTTTAAGCAACCCTTCAGCGATCTGACTGCGGGCGGAGTTGCCTGTGCAAAGAATCAAAATTCCCGGCTTTTCACTCATTATTCTCCTCCACGCCGACAAGCCATTTGAAGAACATCAGAGCAATTACGGCTCCCGCAAGCTGGGCCACAATGAACATCGGAACATTCGCCGGGGCGATTCCAGCAAAACTATTGGAAAGCATTCTCGCCACGGTGACAGCTGGATTTGCGAACGAAGTCGAACTCGTAAACCAATATGCCGCCATGATATAGCATGCCACCATTACGCCGGTTAATTTCGGATTAAACCGTGAAAGACCGCGATCACTCCGATCAGGCCAAAAGTCGCGACGAATTCACCAAGAAATTGGCCATTGCCGGCACGAACTTTGGTCGACAGATTGACGGCCGGAAGCTCGAACATTAGGTTTGCGACGATGACACCCACGGCCGCGCCGGCAAATTGGGCGGCTATGTACAAGGCACCAACGCGTGCAACAATATCACGGTTTACCGCGGCCGTTATCGTGACGGCCGGATTGAAGTGGGCGCCAGATAT
Source organism: Pyrinomonadaceae bacterium (assembly GCA_050250045.1). Taxonomy (GTDB): domain Bacteria; phylum Acidobacteriota; class Blastocatellia; order Pyrinomonadales; family Pyrinomonadaceae; genus OLB17. The sequence continues at coordinate 10,983 of JBFWPK010000007.1, forward strand.
ATTCGCAAAACCATATATAAGAAATATCAAGCCGGCCCCGGTTGCGATCGAATTGCCGATTAGGGCGATGGCCGCATTCCCGCCAGCCAGCCGTTCGCCCATGATGCCGGATCCGACAACGACCGTGAGTAACCCGGCTGTCCCTAGAAATTCCGCGGCAAGTTTCCGACGCAGGCTCATGTCAACCCTTGCAGCAGGCAAAGCGAGAACATCCGGCTATGTCGCAAACCGTCCGGCAGCCGATCGAAGCTACACGCGGATTCAAAAGCGCAAGGTGAAGCAGCCCGACAAGAAAGCTGCCGATCATCACTTGAAGAGCCATCATCTCCGCCATCCAGCCGTAGTTTCCGGATGAAGCGGGCGACGCCAGGTCCCATGCCCAAACGGGCTTTGCGGCGAAGATAAACGCGAATGACGCAACTTTAAGTATTGTCGCTGCAACGTGGATGGAGTATTCTCCGGTGGTGAGTCCTCCGATGGATGCCCGGCTGTCACCTTCACTGAATACGTCCGCCATTTCGGTGCCGAGCGCCGCAACGACGCAAAAGACGCCAGCCCACAATGCCCACCCGCCCGAGTTCTGGTAGTAAAGAAAGTAGGCGAGCGGCACCATCAGAAACGCAAACGTCATATGAAGTTTGTGCTCCAGCCGGGACTCGGGGCGCCGATGGAGTTGGTATTTCCATATGTGAAAGTAGAAAAGATCTACTGCCCCGACGATCATGAAAAGGTTGAGAAAAACTAGACTTAGGGTAATTAGGTGTTCCATCGTAAATCCTCCACTATCTTAACGCGTCATATATGTCCTGACATATATCATCAATATGTTCAATTCCGACAGAAATTCTCAACAGTCCGTCAGAAACGCCGGCCCGTGCACGTTCTTCCGGCGTTAACGTCGCATGCGTCATCAACGCGACCGGCTGGACGAGTGTTTCAACACCGCCGAGCGATGTAGCGAAGGTGCACACTTTAAGGTTGTTAACAAGCGATTTGGCCGCGTCTGCCGTTCCTACGTCAACGCCGACCATTCCGCCAAACCCGCTCATTTGCCGTTTTGCGATCTCATGGTTCTGATGGGTTTCGAGTCCTGGATAGTAGACAGCGTTCACCTTTGGGTGATCGATCGTCGTATTCGCCAAAGCGAATGCGTTCGAGTTGTGCCGCTCCATCCGAAGCGCAAGCGTCTTTATCCCGCGAAGCACAAGCCACGCAACCTGCGGAGCGATGTTGCCGCCGTACAGCTTTGCGGCCCCGTGACGGGCTTTATCGACCAGGTCCCGGCGGCCCACGAGCAGGCCCGCTGTCAGGTCGCTGTGTCCGCCGAGGTATTTGGTCGCGCTGTGAACAACGAGGTCCGCCCCGAGCTCAAGCGGCCGCTGGTTAAATGGCGTGGCGAAGGTGTTGTCAACGACGCTGACGATTCCCACCTTCTTTGCGGCCGCCGCGACCTCGGCGATGTCGGTGATGCGGACAAGCGGGTTCGAAGGCGTTTCCAGCCAGAACATTTTGGTGTTCGGCCGGATCGCCGCAGTATAAGCCTCGGCGTCAGCGGCATCCACAAAAGTTGTTTCGACGCCAAACCGCTCGCCGGCATGTTTGAGAAAATGCGTCGTCGTTGAATACATCGACTCGGGAGCCACTACGTGATCGCCTGAGCTCACAAGGGTAAACGCCGCCGCTGAGATCGCGGCCATTCCAGAGGCGAAAGCGAGAGCGTCATCCCCGCGTTCGAGTTCCGCCATCGTGCGCTCAAGCGCCGCAACCGTCGGGTTGCCGAGACGGCCATAGAAATAGCCATCCTTTTGATAGTTGTGAATGGCGATGCCATCATCGGCGTCCGTGAAGGCGAAGACCGAAGCGGGATAGATCGGCACGGAAACGGCACCGAAATTGGCCTCGCGGTCTTCGCCTGCATGGACGGCCTGTGTAAAAAACGAGTGATCGGTCATCAGGGATCTCCTATCCGCAGCAAGGTTGATCGGTCGCTCCAATGGTAGATGCCTTTTGGCTTGGCGTGCAACAGACGGCGGTGGAAAGGGCCTTCTCCTGATCTTCATCAGCCAACTCGCTGTGGCTGACCTTGTCTCCACAGGCGCAAGCTTCGGCGTTCGGTTCAGTGTTCTCGAGGACCACGAAAACCTCCCATTCGTTTCCATCGGGATCGCGGGCCCAGGTCTTGTCCTGCAGGGCGTAGCAGCAGTCCACCTTCATCTCGTCCACCGTAAGCAATCCGGATTCTATCCAGCGCTCGCGGGTCTTCAGCACATCGTCGGTCGATGCAACCTGGATGCCGAGATGCGAGAGCGTGCCGCCATCAGTATACGGAACCTCGTTCAGTACAAAGTTCAGCGGCGGGTTCTCGACATCGAACTTTGCGTAGCCGTATCGAGCCTTCTCACTTTCTTCGCCAGCCTGTTCGCGGACGATCGAGTGTATTGTTGTGTTTCCCTTGATGAACTTCTTCGGCTCGATGCCGAAAAGCTTTGTGTAGAACCCGACGCTTTCGGATACGTTCTTGACGTTCAGTGAAATGTGGGGCTTTAGTGTGTTTATCGTTGTCTCTGACATTATTAATGCTCCTTTTCTCTCGAATTCATATACGCCTTGACATATATGATAAAGCGAATATATCTCTATAATTCGGGAATGTCAATACAAAATTCCAGTTTTTGTGATATTATTTTTGTATGAACACAAATGCTTTAGCGTATATGGAATCGTTCTACATGGCACTCGCAGACAAGACGCGGCTAAGGCTGCTGAATCTTATGCGTGATGAAGAAGTTTGTGTGTGCTTTTTTGCCGAGGTCCTAGGTGACAGCCAGCCAAAGATCTCTCGGCACCTTGCTTATCTAAGGAATTCGGGCCTCGTGAAAGCTCGGCGTGACGGAAAATGGATGCACTACAGCATTGTCGAACCGGAAGACGAAGGCGGGAAGCGCGTGCTTGAGGAAACGCTCGCCTGGCTCGACCAACGGCCCGATCTCCGGGCGGAGCGCGAACGGTACAAGAAGGTTTGCTGCACGCCGGAGCTTTTGGTTCAGATCGCTCGGACACCGATAAATTTTGTGGCCGCGGCGGCAGCCGAGCAGGAATCCATTCCCGAACCTGAGCGGCGCCTCGCATACGCTGGTTCCGGCCACAACGAGATCGAGGAATTTCTGCTTTGACGATTCGCGTAGTCCTCTTATTTTATCTTCTATTGTGGTTTCGGCTTTTTACCACTCATCAAGAGAAGAACGACTTCCTAGAGGTTATAGAGGCAATTGTTCTCTTAAAAACTACCTAATATAGAGCCTTGAGAAACCGTTTCGCTCCGATAGGAGCGGCATGTTTGTAGAATATCGGGCACCCCGTTCGTTAAAGCCCTTTTTGGGGGCGACCTGTTAATATGCCGCTCCTAGCGGAGCGTGCGACTCTGGTACCCGGCTTGTTGCTACAGACATGGCCGTCGGTACGGGACTACCTTAAACGAAAACAGTGACTTTCAAAGAACTCCAATAGCGTTTAGCCGGAATCGGACATACGCGCCTTCGCCGATCCTTTGGGATAGGGACAGTGCCGGCAGCCGCTGCCGCAGCAGTAGCCGCGTTTTCGCAGGAACTCGGCGGTCAGGACCATCAGGCCGTTCTCGAAATAATAGTCAACGCCTTCTTTGAATTCCGGTTCTTTTTCGTTGGGTTCCGCGTTATCCTTATCGTTCATAAAAGGCGAGAAACTCCTTGTTCCCTTCGGCACCAAGGATCGGCGATTCGATCACGCCGCGGACGGTCAGCCCAAGCTGTTCCGCAAAAGTGTTTATCTCGGCAACAACCCGCTCATGTTTTTCCGGCTCGCGGACGATCCCGCCCTTGCCAACCTCGCCCTTGCCGACCTCGAACTGCGGCTTGATCAGCGTGATGATCCTGCCCGGATCCGAGAGAAGCGGCAGGATCGCGGGGAGCAGTTTCGTAACAGAAATGAACGAGACATCGATCACCGCAAGGTCAAACTTCTCGTCAAAATCCTCCGCGGCCAGCGACCGAGCGTTGGTTCTCTCCATCACCGTCACGCGAGGGTCGCTGCGGAGCCTCCATACCATCTGATTCGTTCCCGAATCGACGGCCGTGACGCGTTTCGCGCCGTGCTTGAGCAGGCAATCGGTGAATCCGCCTGTCGAGGCACCGATGTCGATACAAACATATCCGTCTGGACGTATATTAAAGTGTGTCAATGCGGCCTCAAGTTTCAAGCCGCCCCGGCTGACATATCGCGTTTCGGGGCCGCCGCCTTTTAGTCGGATATTCGCGTCCGGCGGATAAGCCTCTGACGGTTTCTCGACGCGTTTTTCATCGACCAACACCGAGCCAGCCATGACGACGGCCTGCGCCTTTGTCCTTGACTCGATCAGGCCGCGATCGACCAGCAGTTTATCGATGCGTTCGCGCTTCATTCTAGTGAAAACCGTTGTCCGAGCTTTGCAACCCCGAAACCCGCCGAGCTTACTCGCCTGAGGGCCCGGCGGTCGCCCTGAACCAGCGGATTGCTGTGGTTGAAATGGATAAAATGGACCTTGGCTCTCTCCGCTGTTGGCAGGTCGCGGAGCAGGAGCATCGTCTCAGTAACGAATGGGTGAGGCACTTCGCTCATCGGGCGGTTTATTTCGCCATCGGCATAAAAAGTGCCGTCGAGGAGCAGGAGATCGGCTGACCGGACGAAATCGGAAAGCTTTACTTGCCATTTCTCCCATTTGTCGATGTCCGGGATAAATACGAGCGACTTCGAGCGTGAACGAATGCGAAAGCCGACCGTTTCGGAGAATTCATCGCGATGCGGGACCGTAAATGGTTCGACGCTCAAGCCGCCGCTAAGAATAACCTTCTTTCCGTCCGACAAGCCTTGCAGATCGATATTCTTCAGCCTCACAAGCTGCGACCACGGAGCATTTTCTTCGAGCATTCGCCTCATTCGCGGCATAGCGAAAACGGGAATATTCTTCGAGTTCATCGACTCCCGGCCCAGGTACATCAGCCCGGTGTAATGGCCGATGTGGGCATGAGTCAGGAATATCCCGCTCAAGGTGTTCGAGCGGTCGCCGGTCGCGGTCTTCAGAAATTCGAACTGCTCCGGCAGGTTCGGCGTCGCGTCGAATATCCACCGGCTCTTTGAATCAGGATCAACGAGAGCGATCGACGAAACCCACCGACGAAGTTTCGGATCTGCCCAGGCCCGCTTGCAGAATGGCGAATCACAGCCCATTTGCGGGACCCCAGCGTCCTGGCCGGTGCCGAGGACGAGAATGTACGGCGAGGCCGCGTGCACATAAGCAAACGCCGTCAAAATCAGCAGAATTGTTAACATCGCCTTCATTTTTTGCACCGCCGGAAAGTGATATTCTATGCCTTAATGACGATCGATGGAAACTTGAGCCGCTTTGCGAAATTTGCATGGTTCGTGCTTGGCTACAACCTGCTGGTGATCCTGTGGGGCGTTTTCCTGCGAGCCTCACGCTCGGGCGATGGATGCGGCCAGCACTGGCTGACATGCGGCGGCGAGGTGGTTCCGTCCGCACCGGAACTGAAAACGGTCATCGAGTTTTCCCACCGCATCACAAGTGCTCTGGACGGTTTGATCGTCATCGCGCTTCTTGTATGGGCGGTTCTGTTATGGCGGCGATCCCGTGACCGTATTTCGCTGTACGTTTTGAAACTGGCGGCCGCTTCGTTCGTGTTCGTTCTGATCGAAGGAGCCATCGGAGCGGGCCTTGTACTTACAGGGAACACTGCCGAAACACTGACTCCTGCTCGGCCTTTCTGGATGGCCGCGCATTTGCTGAATACGCTCGTACTGCTCATGCTCCTGACAATAACAGCGTGGTCGGCAACCAGCGGATGCCGGCCCGGGATTCGCGGAAACTGGGACATTTTGAAATGGATTCTCGCAGCCGCCGTGCTGATGTTCGTTGTCGGTATAAGCGGCTCGGTCGCGGCGTTGAGCAGCATGATCTTTCCATCCGGTACGATCAGTGAGGGCATATCGAAAGATTTTTCGGCGACATCGCATATGCTGCTGCGTCTTCGGCCGCTGCATCCAATACTCGCAGTGGCTTCCGCGATATTTCTCCTTACCTGGACGGGATGGTTGAAACGGCGATTTTCTGACTCGCGTCGAGTCGGCCGGTGGGCCAACGCGGTCGCCGTTCTCGTCGTCATTCAGGTTGGTTTCGGTGCGATGACACTGCTGACGCTCGGTCCCATCTTGATGCAGCTCGGGCACCTCCTTTTGGCCGATGCGGTATGGATAGCTCTGGTTTTGCTTTCACTCAACCTCTTGCGCGAAGAAGTCGCCGCCAGTCAGATCGAGGACCGCCATGTCGCTCCCGCCTCGACCATTGTGTCGAGCGAAAGCTGAAGTTCGCGGAGTTTTAGGGTTACCTCGTCTTCGACGGCCCCGGCCCGGACGTAGATCGGGGCGCCAATAATTACTTTTGCCCGCGTAAAGGGTCTTGGGATCTGGAGTCGGTCCCAACTGCCTACCGTCCAAAATCGGGAGCATTCTACCACAAATGGCATTACCGGATTTCCTGTTTTCTTTGCCAGCAAGACGGCCCCGGGTTTTGACTCATAGCGCGGTCCCTTAGGGCCGTCCAGCGTGAAGGCGGTCGGCGTTCCGTTTCGCATAGCTTTGATCATTTCGACCAGGGCCCCAACACCGCCGCGAGTAGAAGAACCACGTATCGCACCGTAGCCGAGGCGTTGAATAAAGCGGGCGATATACTCACCGTCCTTGCTTTGGGAGGTGATGACGGCGATGCCGCGATCGCGAAAAAAGTACGTTCCGGCGAAAATGCGGTCGTGCCAGAAAGCGTAGATCGGCAGTTTTCCCGCCCGTTCGATCGCTTCAAAATTTTTCCACCCCTCGACCTCGAACCGGATAGTCCGGCCGATTGTCACTATCAATAGATAGAAGGCCAGATCCGCCAGACGGATGATCAACCTGTCCTTTAGCGAATAGGCCGAGAGGTCCGCGGGACGATAAGCTTTGTTGAGTTCCGCTGTCACCGATAGGGAATAAGTAGCAACTTAGGGTATTATTTGCAACAAGAACCTTTATTTTATCGTAATCATTAACGGCGCAAAGCGCATCACAATTTTGGATGCAAAGAAGGATCCTCATCATTGACGACTACGACGACCTGGCCAGCTCGCTCAGTGATGTTTTCGATGCCGGAGGGCATAATGTCGAGATCGTCACAAGCCGTGCCGATGCGATGCGGGTGGATGACCTGGACGACTTTGACCTCGTGATCACCGACCTCGATGTCGACAATCGGGTGCCCGAAGTCACCGCTTATGCAAACGGAAACATTGGTACCTGCCTGCCTGCCTTTCCGGATAAGACCGAGTTCGAACACGTAAAAGCATTTAAGTTCTGCGCCGCTCATTTTCGCCGGGATGAGTTTGACGAGAATGAGTTAAAGAACTTTATCGAAACCGTACTGAGTTTCAAGAACCAATTTGTCGACAACGCGGAGCTTGTCCGACACATTCATGAAAAGATCGAATTTGAACTGCCGAGCGCTATCTCGCCAATGCATTCGATCCTGGATTACCTTATCCAGCGTGTCGAAAAGCTTGGCGGCGTGAGCCCCAGCGGATCGAACCTCTTCGTCGCGCTGGACGAAGCTTTCGTAAACGCTGTAAAACACGGAAACAAGTTTAACGCAAATAAACTTGTTCGAATCAGTGCCGAGCTTTCCCCGAAGGAAGCTATCTTCACCGTCGAAGACGAAGGCGAAGGCTTTGATGTGAACGCCATCCCTGACCCGCTCGATCCCGAAAACCTCTTCAAAACCAGCGGCCGCGGTGTCCTGTTCATCTACAACATCATGGACGAGGTCAAATATAACGAACGCGGCAACCGGCTGACTATGGTGAAGAAGTGCGAGACCCGCGAACCCGCCGTTTAGCCAACCGGAGCTGCCCGCTCGATCTTAGATGCCGGAGACGCCGTGAACTGTGGCAATCGCCCTTTCAACCAGTGGCTGCCATTTCCGGGTTCTGGCTCGCTCTACATAAAGCTATAATCGTGCCATGAACGTCACCATCGCGCAGATAAACACGACTAACGGCGATATTGCAGGAAACACGGCGAAGATCATTGCCGCGATAGAACAGGCAAGAGCTCAGGCCTCCGATCTGGTCGTTTTTCCCGAGCTGGTGACCCACGGTTACACCTCGCAGGACTGGTTTCAGGACGCGGACATCATCGAGCACGCTCTCGAACCTCTCGAAAGAATAATTCCTGAGACTCGGGGCATTACGGCGATCGTCGGTACGATCAGGCCGAATCCGGACAGGAATGGACGGCGGCTTTACAACTGCGCGGCCGTTATATCCGACGCAAAATTGATCGGCTTTGTTGATAAAAGCCTGTTGCCCGAATACGACGTTTTTGACGATCCGCGATATTTTGAGCCTGACGAAAGCCCGGACGGAATTGTCGAGATCCTCGACCGCGACGGCAAGCTTCACCACATCGGCGTCGTGGTTTGCGAGGATTTTTGGAACGATAAGACGTTCTGGAAGGAGCGGCTGTACGACCGTGATCCGACGGACTTGGTGATCGAACGCGGGGCGGAGCTTGTCGTTTCTATCAACGCCTCGCCCTACAACAAGGGCAAGATCCGGCTCCGCTGCGAAATGGTTTCGCATCGCGCCAAGGCCAACAAGGTGCCGATCGTTTTCGTTAATCTCGTGGGCGGCAATGACGGGATCATCTTCGATGGTGCGAGTCTCGTCGCCGACCGGGAAGGCGATATCATTTTGCAGGCGGCGGCGTTCGAAGAGTTTGTCGAAACGGTTGAGCTCGATGTCAGAAAGCCCGACGCTCGAGGCATTACCGGCGGCGAGATCGGATCGATCCACAACGCTCTCGTACTCGGCATTCGCGATTACGCTCGGAAAAATGGTTTTCAGAAGGCTGTACTTGGGTTATCCGGCGGCATCGATTCATCGCTCGTCGCGGCGCTCGCGGCTGAGGCTATTGGGCCGGAGAATCTCCTTTGCGTGATGATGCCATCGCCATACTCATCCGAAGGCAGCATCAAGGATTCCGAGGAGTTGGTAAAGAATCTGGGCTGCGACAGCCGAATGGAGTCGATCTCCGACGCTTTCGAGGTCCTGATCGATCAGCTGGACCTGCGCAAACCCACGAAAGGCGGCGAATCGCTTGCGGCTGAGAATATGCAAAGCCGCCTGCGGGGCGTGATCTTGATGGCCATCTCCAACTCCGAAGGCCGGCTGCTGCTTTCGACCGGCAACAAATCCGAACTCGCAGTCGGCTACTGCACCCTATACGGAGACACCAACGGCGGATTGGCCGTATTGGGCGATGTCCTCAAGACCGAAGTGTGGGAGATCGCCCGCGAAATAAACGAACGCGCTGGACGCGAGATCATCCCGAACCGCATCATCGAGAAACCGCCGTCAGCCGAACTCGCTCCAAACCAGTTGGACCAGGACACCCTGCCGCCGTACGAGTTGATGGACCCGGTGCTTGAGTTGTATTTCGAGCAAAAACTCTCCCCAAAACAGATCGTCGCCGCCGGCCACGACACCGAACTTGTGTACAGCATCCTCAACAAGGTCGAGCACCCCGCCAATGAGTTCAAACGCCAGCAGCTCCCGCCGACCCTGATCGTCTCAAAAAACGCCATCGGCGTCGGACGACGGAGGCCGATAACGCATAAGTATCGAAGGACTCATGAGGTGATATAATTAGTGCGATGCGACTGATATTTGAATGGGACATTCGAAAGGAACGTTTGAATATCAACAAACATGGTGTCACTTTCGACGAGGCAAAGTCGATCTTCGCCGACGAAAATTTGCTGACTTTTAAGGATGATTTTCACTCGGAGGCTGAAGACCGATTCCTCAGCATCGGACTTTCCACAGATGTCAAGATACTGTTGGTTGTCCACACGGAGATCGGGCGGAATTCTAATGAAATCCTCATTCGGTTGATAAGTGCAAGAAAAGCTACGCGAAATGAACAAAAAAGGTACGAAGAAGGTTGAAGAGATGCGAGCGGAGTATGACCTCAGCGGGAAAAAGGCGACAAAAGGGAAGTACGCCGACGCCTTCAAAAAGGGATATATCGTTCGCACCTACGATAGTGATAAGTTAGTCAACGACAAGTTCTTTGCTTCCATAGACGGTGACGTCCGCGAGTATTTTCCCGACTCGCGAGCTGTGAACAAGGCGCTGAGAACTCTGATCTCAACATTCCCGGAAAGCCCGGAACCCCGGGCTCGGTAGTTCAACCGAAAAAAAATCTGCAAATTATCCTAAGGAACTCCGTTCAATACACATCGGCAGCCGCCGGACGGAGTTTATATGGAAAGGTTCGAAAGTCCGCTTGTCAATATCAAGATCGCCAGCCCTTGCTCCGCCAACTGGAACGCGATGCAGGGCAATGAACGCAAGCGTTTTTGCGGCGAGTGCAAACTCAATGTTTACAACCTTTCGGGTATGTCCCGCTACGATGCCGAGAACCTTCTCCGCGTCAGTGAAGGCCGGCTTTGCGTGAGATACTTTCAGCGCAGCGACGGAACTGTCCTCACCGCCGATTGTCCGGTTGGCTGGGCGCGGGTGAAACAACGGATCTCGATCGCGGCGGCCGCGGCCTTCTCGCTGCTGTTTGCGTTGCTTGGTATGCTTGCCGCCGTACCGTTCATGAGAAAAAATGTCGAATCGGTCAGAAAGGTCGTGATCCCGTTTGCCCCTACGCCGGAGAAACGCGAAGTTATGGGCAATATCGCGGTGCCGCGGGCCAAGCAGACCACGGATTCGAACCGAAACCGGTTCAACCAGCCAAGATAGAAATTCCGGCCCAGGCCGACAGGCGATTCGCAGAATAGTTACGGCAATTATCTATTTGCGAATAAATGAGAGCCGTCGATGCTACAAAGGCACGGCGGCCTTTTTCGCTGATCAGAATCTTGACGCAGTATCCCTCAGTGATCGGGCGGTCGTGTGGCTCCAGAACGTCTACGCGCCGGCCCAACTCGTTACTGGTATTTGGTTTAGGTAGGCCACACCAACGAGACAATGAAAAATTAGGTCTTGACCCTCCGAATAAAATAGGCGTAGAATTCCCTGACTTGCTTCTCTTTATCAACCTGCGTGTAGATCAGACGCCGAAGTTTGTTGTGGTGTCCCGATCCCAGGGGACATTCGGCTGACGTATGTGCGGATATCGTGTCCCTGGATCGCCACAGCAGGGAATCTAAAATTTGCAGGAGATACCTAATGTTTGCCCCCAAGTCCTCACCGCGGCTCTCTATCGTTTCTTGTCTTGCGGTTACCGCGTTTGTCACCTTTCTCGTTTTATCAGCGTCAGTCCTGGCGGGTGCTGTCCCCGGCATGGGCCCAAATGCGGGTGTGGCTCACGCCGTCACCTACGATGGCAACGGCAATACCAGCGGGACCGCGCCTATTGATGCGAATAGTCCTTATAACCCCGGCGAGTGGGTGGGCGTGCTCGGGCCGGGCACGTTGACCAAGACAGGTTTCAGCTTTGGCGGATGGAACACAGCCGCAAACGGCAGCGGGACCCAGTACAACCCGGGGCAGTCGTTTGCGATCAATGCGAATACGACGTTGTATGCAGAATGGATCGTCGCTCCGTGCTTTGATAACGCGTCCGGGAGCCTCGATACAAACTTTGATCTGGACGGCAAGGTGACGACGCCGATCGTGAGCGGTAACGACTTTGGGCAGGCCGTGGCTATCCAGGCGGACGGCCGTGTGGTGGTCGCGGGATACGCCTCTAACGGGACAAACGATGATTTCGCGGTCGCGAGATATAACACGGACGGCTCGCCCGATACGACTTTTTCGGGTGACGGCAAGGTCACGACTCCAATATTGGGTTTCGATCAAGTCTACTCTGTTGCCATCCAACCGGACGGCAAAATAGTCGCCGCGGGAGCCAGTGGCGGTTCAAGCCTTGACTTCGCCATCGTCCGATATAACTCCGACGGTTCGCTCGACACGACATTTGACGGTGACGGTAAGGTTACGACGCCCATCGGAAGTTCTTTCGACGGAGCCTACTCAGTTGCCATCCAGCCTGACGGCAAGATCGTGGCCGCGGGATATACCGACAATGCGTTCGATACTGATTTTGCCATTGCACGCTACAACTCGGACGGCTCACCGGACACGACATTTGATGGCGACGGCAAGCTTGTTACAGCCTTTGGAACCTCTTTCGATGGAGCATACGGGGTCGCGATCCAGGCCGACGGCAAGATCGTGGCCGCGGGAACAAGCCTTAACGGGACGGAATTTGATTTCGCGCTTATCCGTTATAACCCGGACGGCTCGCTTGACACATCGTTTGACACGGACGGCAAGGTGACGACGCCTGTGGTGCCTTCGTCCGATCAAGCCCGCTCTGTGGCTCTCCAGGCTGACGGCAAAATTGTTGCGGCCGGATACAGTTTTAACGGGACAAACACCGATTTTGCACTTGTTCGCTATAACCCTAACGGCTCGCTCGATTTGTCGTTTAGCGGGGACGGCAAGGTGACCACGGCCGTGCTCGGTTCTGACGATTTTGCGCTTTCGATCGCCGTGCAGCCGGACGGGAAGATCCTGACCGCGGGATACAGCGATAACGGGGCCGACCAGGATTTTTCCGCGGTGAGGTATAACGCGAACGGCTCGCTCGACACCTCTTTTGACGCGGACGGCAAGGTGACGACGCAGGTGGGGAGCTCACAAGATCAGGCCAACGCGGTCGCAATCCAACCGGATGGCAGGATAGTGGCGGCTGGATACAGCTTGACCGGTTCGAACGCCGATTTCGCCGTAGTCCGCTATGGCGGCAATTGCCCGCCGGTACCGCCGGACCTTTCAATTACGAATGTCACGCACAACGAGGGCAATAGCGGCACGACGACGTTCTCGTTCACGGTATCGCTGACAGCCCCTGCTCCTCCCGGTGGAGTTACATTTGACATCGCGACCGCCGACAACACGGCAACGACGGCTGACAATGATTACGTGGCAAGATCTCTAACTTCGCAGACGATCTCGACCGGTAGCTCAAGTTACATCTTTGATGTAACGGTCAACGGCGACACTGTATTCGAGCCAAATGAAAGATTTAATGTAATCGTGACCAACGTGGTCGGTGCCAATGTCAGCGATGGTCAGGGTCGAGGTACGATCCAAAACGATGATGTGGTAGCAACGTACACTGTCACCTATGACGGTAATGGCAACACCGGTGGGACCGCTCCGGTTGACGGGAACAGCCCTTATGCTCCCGACTCTTGGGTTGGCGTACTCGGGCCGGGGACGGTTGTTAAGACGGGTTTCGCGTTCGGCGGATGGAACACAGCGGCGGACGGCAGCGGGACGCACTACAAGCCGGCGCAATTATTCGCCATCACGGCGGACACGACGCTTTATGCCGAATGGATAATCGCTCCGTGTTTTAATTCGGCGACCGGAAGCCTCGACCCTACGTTTGGCACCGACGGCAAGGTGACGACGGATGTCCTCAGTTCGATCGACGAAGCCCGATCGGTCGCGATCCAGCCGGACGGCAAGATCGTCGCGGCGGGACGCAGCTATAGTGGTTCAAACTATGACTTTGCGCTCGTGCGCTACAACGCAGACGGCTCACTCGACACGACGTTTGACACGGACGGCAAGGTGACGACGGATATTCTCAGTTCGACCGACGAAGCCCGATCGGTCGCGATCCAGCCGGACGGAAAGATCGTGGTCGCGGGATACAGCTTTAACGGATCGAACTATGATTTTGCCGTTGTGCGTTATATCGCGGACGGCTCGCTTGATACGACATTTGACACGGACGGCAAGGTGACGACGGCCGTGCTGAGTTCTCACGATTATGCCCAGTCGGTAGCCATCCAGCCGGACGGCAGGATAGTGGTCGCGGGACGCAGCCAAAACGGCTCGAACTATGATTTTGCCGTTGTGTGCTACAACGCGGACGGCACGCTCGACACGACGTTTGACACGGATGGCAAGGTGACGACTCCCGTGGGGAGTTTTGGCGATATTGCCTACTCGGTAGCCATCCAGCCGGACGGCAGGATAGTGGTCGCGGGATACAGCGATAACGGCTCGAACGAAGATTTTGCCGTTGTGCGCTACAACGCGGACGGTTCGCTCGACACCTCGTTTGACACGGATGGCAAGGAGACGTCTCCCGTGGGGAGTTCTTACGATAACGCCTACTCGGTGGCCATCCAGCCGGATGGAAAGATCGTGGCCGCGGGATACAGCATCAACGGCCTGAACTATGATTTTGCCGTTGTGCGCTATAACGCGGACGGCTCGCTCGACACGACGTTTGACACGGACGGCAAGGTGACGACTCCCGTGGGGAGTTTTGGCGATATTGTCTACTCGGTAGCCATCCAGCCGGACGGAAAGATCGTGGCCGCGGGACACAGCTTTAACGGCTCGAACGATCATTTTGCCGTTGTGCGCTATAACGCGGACGGCTCGCTCGACACCTCGTTTGACACGGATGGCAAGGTGACGACTCCCGTGGGGAGTTATTACGATTATGCCGACTCGGTAGCCATCCAGCCGGACGGAAAGATCGTGGCCGCGGGATCCAGCAATAACGGCTCGAACAATGAGTTTGCCGTTGTGCGCTACGGCAGCTCCGACTGCGACATCACGCCGCCGGATACGACCATAACCGCAAACCCGCCGGATCCGTCAGCGAACGCGAATGCTTCCTTCTCATTCACGGGGACGGATGAACCGGGCGGATCGGGTGTTGCGAGCTTTGCGTGCAGCATTGACGGCGGAGCGTTTGCGGCTTGCACCAGCCCTCAGGACTATCTGGGCCTAGGCGACGGCTCGCATACGTTTGAGGTGCGGGCCATTGACGGTGACGGAAATGCCGATGCTACGCCGGCAAGTTATACGTGGGTCGTTGATACAACACCGCCCGACACCACGATAGCGGAGAGCCCGCCCGATCCTTCCGGCACCTCGTCGGCGTCATTCTCATTTACGTCGACCGAACCCGGCTCCGTGTTCGAATGCGCACTCGATGGCGGGGCATTTGCGGCGTGTACGAGCCCGCAGATCTATTCGGGACTCTCTGATGGCCCGCACACATTCCAGGTGCGAGCGGTTGACACCGCCGGCAACGTGGATCCGGCACCGGCCTCGCATACGTGGGTCATAGACACAACGCCGCCGGATACGACGATAACGGGGAATCCGACAAATCCTACAAACAGCACGAGTGCCTCGTTCACCTTTACTTCGAACGAGTCTCCCGTCACGTTTGAATGTTCGCTTGACGGCGCTGCCTTTGCGGCGTGTACTTCGCCGCAGAATTACACCGGACTGGCACTTGGCTCACACACCTTCCAGGTGCGTGCAACCGATGCGGTCGGAAACACCGACCCGACCCCGGCGAGCTATACATGGGTGATCAACTCACCGCCGACAATAGTTGCCGCATCGGGCGTCACGCGCGTCCAGGACGCTGGGCCTTCGCTCTCGCAGATAGCGACGGTGGGCGATGCGGACCAGGCACCGAACACGCTGACGGTGACTGTCAACGGCGGATCGTCGGCGACGGTCAACGGCGTGACGGTGAATTCGATCACGATCGCTCCGTCCGGTGCGGTCTCAGCCAGCATTTCGGCGGCCTGTGGGGCATCGAACGCCTCATTCACGCTTCAGGTTACGGACAGCGGGGGACTGTCCTCAACGGCCACTCTCGACGTAACCGTCGTCAATGAAACGACGCCGCCGGTGATCGGCCCGATCGCGAACGTGGTGGCGACGCTGCCGAACGGCAGCGCCACGTCGATGTCTGTCAGCTTCCCGCTGCCGACAGCGACCGATAATTGTGGAGCGGTTACGGTGACGACGAACCCTGTTTCAGGTTCGATGTTCCCGCTCGGCACGACGGTTGTGAACGTAATCGCGACGGATGCCCTCGGCAACGTAGCGACGGCCACGTTTACCGTTACGGTTCAGTATCCGTTCTCCGGTTTCGGAGGACGAGTTTACAACCCGCCGGCGACCAACTTCGCCACTGCGGGGAATACGCTGCCGATCTCGTTCGGCCTCGGCGGCAACCGGGGGCCGAACATCTTTGCCGCCGGCTCGCCGTCTTCACAGCAGGCGAACTGTATTACAGGCGCACCGATCGGCTCGGCCAGCCCGGCCAGCGGAACCCTCTACTACTTCGGGGGCCTGTATTACTATTACTGGACGACCAACCCATCCTGGGCGGGAACATGCAGGACGTTCTCGATGACCTTTATGGATGGGACGACGAAGACGCTGAAGTTCAGCTTCTACTACGCGTTTTGGGTCCCGCCGTACCGCATCGGAAGATTCGGGCCACCCGAGATCCGTCCGTAGAGTGAGGGCTGGTAAGAACCGGGCCCTGGGTGGCGGGCAGGATCCGCGCAAGAAGCCCGCCGTAGGATCAGTGATCCTTCGGCGGGCCCATTTTTTCTCACTAATTCTTTACGTAGTATCCTTGCCGAGCCCGAACCCGGGTGTTTGGCGGAACCTGCTGGAGCCCGACGTCAAGCTTTACGAATTTATTCTCTGGGAAATCCGTTTCGGAGTAGTACTGGATCAGATACTGCGCCCGCAGGTCGCTTGCAAGCTGCTTGAAGATGCGGTCGAGCGTTGCCTCGTTCTTCGCCACATTGCTCGAATTCTGCAACGCATCTTTCGTTGTGGTCGGGGCAAATTTCGGGAGGAAGAAAGTGCCGCCGGTCTCGTTCGCAAACTTCTCCATTCCGGCCTGGGCGCGCGTGCTGATCTTATTCAACTTGATCGATCGGCCCGCCGGATTGATGACGTAGAAGACCGTGTCGGCGTCCTGGAGTTCACGAGAAATTTTCGCCTGTGCCGCCCGGTGAGCATTTTCCTTTGCGGCCGCAAGCTGCTTTCTTTTCTCCGGAGTCAAGCTGTTGATATCGACATCCCGATAAGGCGCCGTCTCAGCCTCGCGTACCAGATCGCTCCAGTTGTCCTCGCCGTCCGTCAGGGCAACGATCACACGAAGGCTCCTGACCGGAGCATTCTGACGCAGATATCTTGCCGCTGCCGCGGTCGTATCGTAAAACGCGGTGAACTTGCCCGAGGGGACGATCGCCCGCAAGCGCTCAGCCGCGAGTTTGGAATTCTCGCTCTTGAGAACGGCCGACGGTTTGTCGCCGATCAGAAAGATCGTCGCCCGGTCTTCGGGCTTCATCACCGTTTCAAGAAACTGCGCTGCCGCTTTTTTCTCGAATTCGAAAAGTGGATTTACGCTGCCCGAAACATCGATCAGCAAGGCGATCTCGAGTGGAACGCTTTCCGCATTGCCTACGCTGTCGATCGTTTGGGGTTGCCCCTCCTCGCTGATACGGAAGTTTGCGGCCGTCAATCCGGCCACTGGCTCGCCATTAGGGTCGGACACCGAGACCGGCACTACGATCAGCCGTGAGTCCACCTTGATCACCCCGACTTCTTCCCGCGGCGTCGGCGTCGCGGTTTGGGCAAATGCGGCTGATGAAATAAGAAACAGCGTGAACGTCGCGAGGAAAATTGGTTGTATTCGGGAATTCATAATGGATCTATCTGCGTACGCGGGGCCGATACCTTGGAGAAGCACAAGCCGGTACAAAGTTAGAGGGCAAAAGAGCGAAAATGGTTTTACACCGTTTTCGCAGCTTTTGCCCTCAAGCCATAAGGACCTTTAGAAACTAGTCTTCGGTTCCCGGATCCTGCGAGGTCGCACGGACCTCGACATTCTGATTGAGCCCGCGATTGGCGAGAAGTTTGATCTCGACACGGCGGTTCTGTTCCCGGCCCTCACGGGTCGAATTGTCCGCGATCGCCTGCAGTTCACCAAAACCATACGAATTTCCGATGCGTCGCAGCGGGATGTTGTGCGTCTCGATCAGGTAATTGATAACCGCATCCGCTCGCCGACGGCTGAGGGCCTTGTTCTTGGCGGCACTACCGTCGGACGAGGCAAAGCCGGTGACCTCAATGAAGTACCCCTTCATCGATTGGGCGGCCGAAGCGACCTCGTCGAGCGAGGCTTTGGCTTCGGGCGACAGCACCGAACTGTTTACGCGGAAGTTCACCGTTGCAGTCGATTGAACGACATAATCATCCATTGCACTGATGCGTTCGTTGGTGGCGTTAACGCCGGCGACTGCCGCATCGGCGGTTTCCTGAGCAGCTTTCGCACCGCCGCGGGCCGCATTCGATATTGCCATCAGTTCATCGATCTGACCCGAAACACGCTGTGCGTTCTCTTCGGCGGCCGTCAGGCGTTCCTCGGCCGGGCCGACGCGAGTCTCGATCGACTGTGCCACGCGGAAATCGTCCTTGTCCATGCGGATCTTTTTCGCGACAAGTGCTCCTGATGAATCGCCGCGGCCTTCCGCTTCGAGGTACAGGCCCCGCACTAGTTGGTTTGCTGCAACCCGATCGCCGCTGCTGAACCAGCCGCCTTTTGTCTTAATACTGGCACCGCTTGTCAGCACCCTTGTTTCAACGCCGACCGAATCGCGAATGACAATGCTGTTCGCATCCTGCGAGACGACGGTGCCCTTGATCTCATATTTCTGGCCCGCAGCCAGGTTGCGAACCTGCGCATTCGGTGCTGCATTGGGCATATCCTGCGCCGCTATGCTGAAAACACCCAGCAGCAGACTTAAAGCAAATACGGTAACTGTTTTCGTCATAATCTGAACTCCTTCGAAAGCGATAAAATGCTGAAAGACGGAACCTTTTCTCATTGATCGCTGTCTCCTGATGGTAGATGAGATTGCCTTGCCTTCGAGCCGGCCTCTACCTGCGACAAATGATTTCAAATATAAAGGGGCAATACTTCAGCCTGTCCGAGTCCTTATCAAGAATCGTGCCACGGCTGCGGAGCGATCCGACGATCTTACGTAAATGTTGTCATTAGGTAGTTTGTGAGGCACGGAATCCCGAAATGCACGAGTTTAAATGTCTGCATTAAATACACTGGCTAACGGAATCGGGTGCTTGTGTCTCGTAATAGTACAGTTGACGCTACAAAAGGCAAGATATTCGGAAAGACAACTACTGAAAGAGAGGATACACAAATCTAAGTCCTTTGCCAAGAACTTTTTTGCGGCCCTATGCTGCAGCGTTACACGAGGGTTTGAATATGATCACACTCGGCGACCCGCCTTCACACGAATTTGGATCCTAGAGTGTAAACTCGGCCGTCTCTAGATATTCTTTCATGAATGACAGGAACCGTTCGCCGTCCGCTCCGTCCACAATTCGGTGATCATAGGTCAGCGCGAAATACGCCATCGAACGGATCGCGACGTAATCGTCGCCGTCCGGTGTTGTTAGGACCCGCGGGCGTTTCTCGATAGTGCCGACACAAAGGATGGCCACTTGCGGCTGGTTGATGATCGGCGTGCCGTACAAACCTCCAAAAACGCCGGGATTCGTTATCGTGAACGTGCCATCCGCTACCTCGTCCGGGCTCAGCTTCTTCGCCCGCGCCCTGTCGGCAAGATCGTTTGCAGCCAGGCCAAGCCCCGAAAGCGACAGCGAATCAGCCCGCTTGATCACGGGAACGATCAGCCCCCAATCAAGCGCGACGGCCATCCCGAGGTTAATATCGCCTTTGTAAATGATGTTCTCGCCCGAAACCTGAGCGTTCACGATCGGGTACTTACGAATGGCCTGAGTAACCGCCTGGAAGATGAACGGCATGTATGTGAGTTTTGTGCCGTATCGCTCCTGAAACGCGGCCTTGTTCTTCTCGCGGAACTTGGCGACATTCGTCATGTCGATCTCGTAAACACTCGTGACGTGGGCCGAGGTCTGCTTCGAGAATGTCATATGCTCGGCGATCTTCTTGCGCATCACCGACATCTTCTCGACCCGGTCACCCGTCGCCGGCCGGAGTGCGGGCGGCCCGTCCGCTCGCAATTGCGGTTGGGCCGGCGGGGCCGAAGGAGCAGCCTTTGCCGTTCCGACCATTAGCTCTTCGGGCCGCAACGCAGCACCGGTTTCGATGAACGACATAATGTCGCTCTTCGTCACCCGCCCGCTTACGCCCGATCCGGGGATCCGTGAAATGTCGATCCCGTGCTCCTCAGCGATCTTTCTTACCACGGGGCTCGACTTCGTTCGCCGCAATTCTTCCACCGAGGCACCGCCATTCGCACCCGCAGATGCCGCCGCAACCCGGACCGCGGACGGCTCGTCCGCCGGTACATTCCGAACAACAGGGGCTTCCTGGCTTGGCTCCTGTGACTTTGGACTCGCGACTGGGGCCGCTCCTTCCGCTCCGACCAGGGCAACGACCGATCCAACCTCAACGGTCTCACCTTCGTTGGCCCTGATCTCAAGCAAGGTCCCCGCTGCCGGTGAGGGCACCTCCGCGTCAACCTTATCGGTCGAGATCTCAAGCAGCGGCTCGTCCTTCTCCACCCTCTCGCCGAGAGACTTCAACCACTTGGAGACCGTGCCCTCAGTTATCGACTCACCCATCTGCGGCATTACCACCTCCGTTGATTGCGGATCGCCGATCTCGGATCGCGGAACTGTCTGTGTCGGGGCACTACTCTCTCCGGCTGCTGCTGCGACCGAACCGGCCCCCGCGGCGGAACCGGCATTCGTAAGAATATCCGGCGTAGGAGCTTGCTCCTGTTCGGGTGAGGAGCCGGCGACCTGTGATTCCGCAGCCTGACCCTCGCTTCCGGCTGGCTGCCCATCATTAACGGGCTGTTCTCCTTCAGCTCCGATCACCGCCACGACGGTACCAACCTCGACCGTTTCGCCCTCCTGATGCCTTATCTCGATCAGCACGCCCGCTCCCGGGCTGGGCACCTCGGCGTCGACCTTGTCGGTCGAGATCTCAAGGATCGCTTCATCCTTCTCGATCTTGTCGCCAACGGCTTTAAGCCATTTCGAGACGGTTCCTTCGGTGATCGACTCACCCATCTGCGGCATTACCACTTCTACGCTCATAAATTCTCCGGATCAGGCAGGTTTCAATTGACTAGAATACAAGAAATCGGGCGGTAATAAAAAGAACGCCTGCATTGCGTCAGTTTGAAAATTCATTACTTGGGCTTGCCCGACTGCAGTGTGGTCAGGCTTGCCTGACCGGGCGACTTGCTCATGATTGTCCGAGCAGGCTGTGCCTGCGACACTCTTTCGCCCGCTAAAGCGGGCTTGGCCGGCTTTAGCGGCGCGCCTCGGTCAGGCAAGCCTGACCGCCCTGCATTACAGCAAAGCTGGTCAAAAAAATAATTTCAAACTGCGGCACTATCCTGTATCGCGGGTAGTGCAGCGGTTGGGTTTAGGACCGCCTGGCGGTCGAAATTTCAGAACTGATCACGGCGCGGCTTGAAGATTTGGAGTGTTGCCTGCCAGATAAATCGCGGATTCAGAATGAGGTACCGCCGCCATAGACGTTTGGGCTCCTGAGCAAGGCGATGCAGCCATTCGAGGCCGAAACGGCCCAGCCATGCTGGCGATTCTTTCACATTACCGGCGTAAAAATCGAACGAGGCTCCGACGCCGAGCATCACGCAGCCCAATCGTTCTTTGTGTTCGGCCATCCAGTTCTCCTGCTTTGGGCAGCCGAGGCCCATAAAGAGTATCTGGGTCCCGGAGGCGTTGATATCGGCCGTAATTTCTTCGTCTTCCTGGTGTGTAAGCGGACGGAAGGGCGGTGAAAAGGCGTAGGCGATGTCGAGATCCGGGTGTTCGCGTCGCGAGCGTTCAAGTATGGCGTCGATCACCTCGTGCCGCCCACCGAAGAAGCCCACTTTTAGGCATTCTATCTCGGCACGGGCCATCAGCAGCATCATCAGATCATTGGCACGGACACGTTCCGGTTTCTCAGCCTCTTGCAGACGCTGCATCCAGACGGTGGGCATTCCGTCCGGGACGATCATGTCGGCGGCGTTCACGCGGGCTGCGAACCCGCGGGAATCGTGCGATTCCATGATCATATGGACGGTGGCGAAGCAGACGTATGACCCGCTGCCGCTTTCGGCAAGATCGACCACCCGTTCAACGGCCGATCTGTGAGAGACGACGTCAATGTCGAGGCTGACGACGCGATAGCGTTTTCGTGCGGATGTTGGTTCCTGAGTGTCCATTAACCCCGGCGGCGGAGCCGCGAAAAGTATGTTATTGCGCAACTCGGCATGCGGCAAAGCCGCGGTTGACTGGTCACACGGCGCGAACCGCTGAAGCCGCCGTGTAAATGCTCTCCAGGTTTTCAATGTAACCCTCAATAGCAAACTTGCGGCGGACGGTTTCGACCGCGGCTGCCTGGACCGGTTTCCATTCGGAACGGCCGTCAAGGATCATTTTCATGCGGCTGATGAGTTGATCGGTGTTGCCCGGCTCGATCAGATATCCGTTCACGCCGTCGTCGATCACCGCCGCTACCGATGCCATTTCTGAGGCGACGACCACGCAGCCTGCGGCCATAGCTTCGAGCATCGCCATAGGGAGGCCCTCGCCATAGATCGACGGCAGCACAAAAATATCGGCTTTGTCCAACTCGCGGTATTTTTCCGAACCAGTAGCGACGCCGCCATAGAAAAAGCGTTCACCTAGAATCCCCTTCATGCGCGCTAAGAACGAGTCTTTCATCGGGCCCTCACCAAAGCAATTGAACTGGAAATCGAATCCGTCCCGCTTCAAGGATGCACAGCCCTTGACGATCTCGTCTAACCCCTTCGACTCGTGCAGCCGGCCGAAGAAAATTACGACCGCGAGCGGACCCGCCGACCCAGTCGCGCGGCCTTCCCGCCGGGGCACCGCATTTGGCAGAACGCGAATATCGAGTCCGGGCCAGCGGCGATCGACCTCTCTCTTTTCAAGATCGCTGTAAACGACAACGACCCTTGCACTCCTGAGCATCTTTGCCGTTATACGGGCAAGCCTTTCGCTCTCGAACCTGTTCATGAGATATTTCCCGCCATGCAGGGCAAGAACAACGGGCCGGCGTGCAAATTTTGCGGCTTGTGCCAGCGCGGCGTCGCGCCATATGGAAAGATCGGTCAGGGCGGTATTTATGTGGACGATGTCCGCTTTTTCGCTTAGTATCCGTCCCCAGAGGCGAAGTGGAAGCGTCGCCTGTTTCGCGAGCCAAACCGCATCCGCCGATTCGCCATCCTCTCGACCGGCCTTGAAATGAGAGAACTCGTGCGGGCTATGCTCGATGATCTGGCGCACTATCGTCGAGATCCCGCTGACATTCTTGTGCTCATCCAGGCTGGGCGCTGTGATAACGATCTTCATTGGCAAACGAAAAGCATAGCCTAGCAAGTCCGGAGTCCCAAGCCCCAAGACCCAGGTCCCGAGTTCCAAGTCCCAAGTTCCAAGTCACAAGTTCCAAAAGTTCAAAGTTGCGTCGAGATCCGAATCATTGGACATTGGAACTTGGGACTCGGGACTTGGGACTTGGGACTTGGGACTTGGACCCCGGTTGGACATTGGACATCGGAGCCTGATAATGATTGGTATGAAAGCCCAGGCCGCGATGGTTTCGCGTACAAAGGTTGGGAAAGTTGAGGGGCGCGTTCCGGTGTGGGTGATGCCGCTGACAAAGGCGGCCGTCTTCCTGATGGATGGCGTGCTTGCGGCGGCGTGTTTCGTATTGGCTTTCAAGATGCCGTCTGGCGGCGACGTTCTTTCATCCACTGCCTGGGCGTGGTCAAAGGAGTTCGTGCCCTACGCCGGTGTGATCGTGTTTGCGGTCGCATCGCGATTGGCAATGCTCCTCTATGAAGGCATATACAGGTTTAGCGGCGCTTTCTCTTACACTCGCGAGGCGGTAAAGATCTTTAAGGCCGTACTGGTGAGCTCGCTGTTGACGGTTGCGTGGACGTTCCTGTTTCGGGGCGGCTTTGCTTTCCGAGAGTTCTCATATTCGCGGGCCGTTCTCGTTTTCGATTTTTTGATCGCGCTCGGCGTTTTTCTGGCATTCCACCTGGGCTTGCGCTATGTCCAATCGAAGTTTCGCCATTGGGGGATCAACCTGCTTCCGACGCTTGTGGTCGGAACGAATGCCGAGGCTGTGCAGACGATCCGCGAACTTGGTGAACGACGGGAACTTGGCTACCGAGTGATCGGCGTGATCGACGCCGCCGAGGCTCCGGGCGCGGACGCACCGGCGGAAGAGTTTGAGAGCGTTGCCATTCCCATCGTCGGAGGGCTGGACGATCTGGCGGAGCTTATTCGCGAACTTGCGATCCAGGAAGTGATAATCACCGATAACTCGATCCCGAACGAACGGCTTTTCGATGCAATGCTGCAGATCGGACGGCGGCAGCGTGTGGAATTTCGTTTTGCCCCAAACCTTCTTAACCTTCTACCGCAGAAGACGAGCGTCGAACAGATCGGCGTACTGCCGATGGTACGGCTCTTCCGTGAGCCGTTATCGGACATTCAGCGGTTCATCAAGAGGGTTTCCGACGTTGTCATCTCGGGCGTCGCGATCGTGCTGCTGACACCGGTTTGGCTGGTTATCGCAATAATGATCAAGCTCGATTCGAAGGGAGCTGTATTGTTCCGGCAAGAGCGTGTCGGCATGGATGGCCGGATCTTTCTCTGCTATAAGTTTCGGACGATGAGTGCTGATGCCGATGAGAGGCTCCACCGCGTGGCGTACCAGAATAATATCGACGGCAAGGAGAACGCGAACGCTGGCGACGAAATTGAGCCGGTCTTTGGCAAGGTAAAAGATGATCCGCGTCTGACGCGTTTTGGGCGGCGTCTGCGGCGGTCGAGTTTTGATGAACTGCCGCAGCTTTTGAATGTTCTGAAGGGCGATATGAGCATAGTCGGCCCGCGTCCGCCGATACCGTATGAGGTCGAAGCGTATGATCTCTGGCATCGCAAGCGGCTTGATATGAAACCCGGCATTACCGGCCTCTGGCAGGTTTCCGGCCGCAGCCGCCTTACCTTTGAGGAGATGGTAAGGATCGACCTTTTCTACATCGAGAACTGGTCGCTGTGGCTGGATTTGAAGATCATTATGCTCACACTTCCTGCGATGTGGAACGCTGACGGAGCCCGGTGATCTTTCGCACAATGGAGACAGTTGCACAACTTCTCTCTGCCGGAGCAGACGAACTCGATGCTGCCGACATTCCGGACGCGCGTCGCGAGGCTTCGTCGCTGCTTGAACTTGCGTTGGGGTGCGACAGGACGTTCGTGATCGCCCATCCGGAATTCGTTCCGGGAAGCGAGGCGAGGTCGCTATATGCCGGCTATGTTTCACGGCGAGCCGCCCGCGAGCCTTTCGCGTACATCAAAGGTTCGAAAGAGTTTTACGGGATTGATTTCGCTGTATCGCCCGCCGTGCTTATTCCGCGGCCCGAGACGGAGATGCTGGTTGAGCGTTCGGTCGGCCTGCTGTCCGGTACAGAGGCGCCCGCTTTCTGTGAGATCGGTACGGGTTCCGGCTGTATATCTATCGTTATTCTTCTGAATGTGCGAGAAGCACGTTCAACGGCCCTTGAGATCTCACCCGAAGCTATCGAGGTCGCGGAATCGAATGCCCGAACGCATCGCGTAGAGGCACGATTCGAAGCTCGACAGTCGGATGTATTTGGATCATTGGGGAAAGACGAGCGCTTTGACTTGATAGTTTCGAACCCACCATATGTACCGGCCGCCGATATTCCGGGCCTACAGCAAGAAGTCCGCGATCACGAGCCGCGGGCGGCTTTGACGGATGGACGTGACGGTTTGTCGGTGATTCGGCGCATTGTGGGCGATTCGCCTCAGTTTCTTCATCCTGGCGGCTTTCTGATGTTCGAGTTCGGAATGGGCCAGGCGGAAGCCGTTCAATCTATGTTCGAACTGTCCATTTGGCAGTCGAGTGCGGTGGAAGGCGATCTTCAGGGAATACCGCGGATCGTCACCGCCCAGCTTCGGGAATAAGCGGAACGCGTGCGAAATTGGTTTCGTATGCGAAAGTAGGATGATCGAAAGCTTGCCTTTGTTATTCAATGGGTTTACTATAAGGCGCAATTGAGTCATTACGTATCTTGATAAGCTTACGGGTATTTTTTGATCGCCCTGTCAGCTTTCACGAGCATGGGGCACGAAGTTACCTGTTAAGAAAACCAGAAGCTCGAAACTATTTCGACGATCGGAGGTGATTTTTGTGAAGGGTGCGCTAAACGGATTGTTGGCTGTGGTCTCTCTGATCCTTGCCGCGGGGGCGTTTTATCTTTACAGATCGAGTGAACCCGCCAACACTTTGTATCTTGTTGGTTTGATTCTCTTTGCTGTGTTGTTCGTCCTATTTGGAGCGATGTTCCTTTCGGGACGCGTGAACAAGACGGAAGAGATCCACATTACCGAGTAGCATTTTGCAGGGACGTGTCCGGCTGAGTATCTTGAGGCCGGGCAACACAAAGTGAGCCGGACCTGGTGCGGGCATTCTCGCCGTGCACGGGTTCGGTTTTTGTTCCAGGCCGCGCGTATTTAGTAGATCAGCACATTTGGAGGGCAACGTTGACCGTGCCCGCTGTATGTGCCTAATGTTGACAAAAATGTAAGGATTGTCAATGATTAGTAGTTAGGAATCAGGAAATGCCGAAGATCGCAGACATTCAGGAAACGCCAAACCCGAACGCGGTGAAGTTCATTTTGAAGGAGCCCGTGTCGTACGGAACCTCGCATTCGTTCAAAACGATAGACGCGGCGGCGGATGATAAGCTGGCCAGCTCAATTTTTGCGGTCGGTGAGGTCGAGTCCGTTTTTTATATGGACAAGATGATCACCGTCGAAAAAAGCGATGAGGCTGAATGGGATGAGATACTTCCCGCCCTGGCCGTACCGATTCGTGCGGCTGAGGCGGTGGCGGCCGCAAACGGCTCGCGCAACGGAGCGGCGGCGGCAGTGGGCGGAGCTATCGCGGCGGCGGTGAGCGACGACCCGAGACTGGCTGAGATAAACGCTTTGCTTGATGACCGGATTAGGCCCTATCTCGCCGGAGACGGAGGCTGGCTTGACGTGATCGGGCTTGAAGAGTCCACGCTGAAGATCCGCTACGAGGGAGCCTGCGGCAGTTGCCCTAGTTCGCTTACGGGCACCCTGATGGCTATCGAAAATATGGTCCAAAGTGAGATCGATCCCGAGATCACTGTCCTTGCTGTTTGATCCCGAACTCGTCAACGAAGCGTTCGGCGTCGCTTGCATCCTGCTGTATACTTTACGAATAAGCGAAGTTTGCCGCGGGCCGGGCGCAAGAAATTCTTGACATAGTGTGGTCAAATCCGGGATACTTTTAACGGCGGCATTTTGAGACCCACATCGCGTTGCCGCGGATGCCTTTTCTTTTCCTCGCCCGTCCCGCCACACAGCGCGCGTTTCCATTCCAGTTGATTTTCAAATTTTGGAGGAGATACCCCAGTGAATAGTGAAGAACTCGAACTAAGTTTACGGACTGAATTCGAGAGTTATCTCAACGGATTCCTTGCCGGCCTTCGGCAGGAGGTTTCGGAATTCCATAAGAATTTTGAGGCTGAGTTCGAAAAACATAAGGCCCAGACGGATGAAGCCCTAAATAGGCTTGTTCAGCGGTTCGATACTGGGGTTACTTTTGACCGAGCGTTCAACGAATCAGTCGTGGAGCACCTGCGGCTTGCCCGCGACGAAGGTGCGACGCTGACGGCGGCTGCCATCGGAGAGGCCGAGAAGCTGAAAGAGGCGTCGGCCCCGCCGGCGGAATTTGATAAGCTTCGCGATGCCATCAATGACATCAGCAACAAGGCGTCGCAGTCCGAGATACTCAAGTCGCTTGTTGACCATGCCGCGCATTTTGCTCCCCGCGGGGCGTTTTTCATTGTAAAGAACGAGCAGTTTGCCGGCTGGCGAACTTTTGGCGATGAAGCAACGGTGGACGAAGAGACGGTGCGTGCCGTGCAGTTCCCGATGTCGCTGGATACCATCGCGGCGAAAGCGATCGCCACGTTGGGAACGGTTGCAGCTAGTTCGGGCAGCCATTCGGACAACGATCAGTTTTTGAATGCGCTCGACTTCGGCTCCCCGGACCGGATGTACGCGATCCCGCTCGTTGCACGCGGGCGCGGCGTGGCGGTCCTTTATGCCGATTACGGGTCTGAAGGTATAGCTCTTAACCCGGAAGCGCTTGAAACGCTCGTGCGGGTCGCGGGTCTCACGGTTGAACTGGCTGCCGCCGCGGTACAAGCACCGGCAACGCAGGCCGCTCCTGCGCCGGTCCGCGAGACGGTCGCCGAGGCCACACCGGAACCGGTATATCAAGAGCCGGCTTCGGAGGTTGAAGAATCGTTTCGAGCTGCAACGCCCGCGGAGGCGGTTGATTCGGCGGCTGATGAATATCAGGGCATTCAGGAGATCGAACACGCGGACGTCGGTGCGGGGTTCGAGGAATCAGCGGCAGTTCAGGTAGACGAGCCGGCCGCGGAGTCTTCGTTTGAACGCGAGGAACGAGGATTTGAGACCGTTACCGAGCCCCAGGATTCTCCCGAACCGGTCGAAAGCCCGGACTATGAAACCACGGCGGAACTTGTACCGGAAGAAACCGAACCGGTAGAAGCCCGGTACGAACAGATAGACGTCGAACGCTTTGCCGAGCCGGTTGTCGAAGAGGCCGAGGTCGTCGAAGATGTTGCGTATTTTGAGCCGGCCGAGGCGGAGGGCGTAACCGAACCTGCGTTCGGCGATCGGGATCCCGTCACGGAGTATGTTCCGGTTGAGGCGGTTGAAGAATTTCCCGAGGTGATCGAGGAGGCTGTCGTTGAGCCCGCACATGAACCTGAACCGAAGCCGGCCGAATCGCCGAATGGGTCCGCCGCGGTCTTCGAGCCCGTCGCTGAGGTCGCATCGTCGCAGGCGGCCCGCACGCGGTATCGTGACCGTAATGTTGACCTGCCGATCGAGGTCCCGGAAGATGAGCGTCGCCTGCACAATGACGCTCGCCGGTTTGCCAGGCTGCTGGTATCAGAGATCAAGCTGTACAATGAGCAAAAAGTGACTGACGGGCGGAACGCGGGCGACCTTTATGATCGCCTGCGCGAAGCAATAGACCGGTCACGCGATATGTACGACAAACGTGTCCAACAGCCAGTTGCCGATAAGTTCGACTACTTTCATTACGAACTCGTCAGTTCTCTCGCCGAGGGAGAGGATGTTAAGCTCGGAGTAAGTTACCCGGGCAGCAAGGTCCCGGCGTAGGGCTGGCAGCGACGAATTCAACAAGGCCGTCCTCAGGGGCGGTCTTTTTTTTCGGTTTATGGCTTTTCGGGCGGCGTTTTTTCCGAATCGAGGACCGGACGGTCGGGGGCGGGGCTGCTTGGGGAGGTGTGGAGATGGACGACCTTCCACTCTTTGCCGGCCTTCTTGAAGATCAGGGTCATTCGGCCTGAAGCGGTCTCGGGTTTGCCGTCGTAGACCTGCGACTGCGTCCAGGTGCAAGAGACATAGGCCGCGGCCGGGCCGAGCATTTCGACGCGGACGCCTTTTACCTCCAGCGAAACGTCCTTTGCCTTTGCGTAGCCCGATTCGCGGTTGGCCTTCATCGTTTCCCATCCGAGCGTGACCGAGCCGTTATTATTGAAGAACAGCGTCCGCGGGTCGTTGTCGTAAACGCTCATCACTTTCGCCGCGTCGGTTTGACGGATGCCTTCGAGCAGCCGCTCGAACGCTTCGCGCACCGGTTTTGTCGGGTCCGTTTTCGTTCGCGTGCCTGCTTTCTGCCCGAAGCCGGGCGCCGCGAAAACAGCCATAAAAAGGAGCGCGATCGTTGATGTTTTTAGATATCGCATAGATTCAGGGCCGAAGGGCCCCCGAAAAATTCTACTCCCTTGAAACTTCACTGCGCAACCGCGGCCGTCGGCCAAAAATGGAAGTGGCTGTTTTAGCTCAACTTACACGATTTGGTAAGACGCGGATGAAAAAACGCACGATTTCGTTGCGGGAATCGCTGCAGATCCTTCGGGATCAGGCGGTTTTCCGGCCCTTCAAGGTGTTCGGCCTACAGGTATGCTTATTGCAACAAGACAGGGCATACGAGTGTTGCTTAGCAACGCTTCTCCGACCCCGAAGCAAATTGAAGATTTGGAGGGAAACGAATATGCGTTTCAACAGGAAAATAAGTTGGGCCCTTTGGCTTGGGCTGACGCTGCTATTGAGCGCGGCCGCTTTTGGCGTCGACGTTGAGGACGACGCGGAGCCGGACGTGACGGCAAGGGTTTCAAGGATCAGTTTCATCCGCGGCGATGTCCAGATCCGGCGCGAAGGCCGCGAGGATTGGGAAAGGGCCGTTCTGAATCTTCCGATCGTCGAGGGTGATGAGCTAATGACCGACGCAAACGCGCGTTTAGAAGTTCAACTTAATCTCGATTCGTACATTCGTTTGGCCGAAAACTCCCATTTGAAGGTCGTCGGGCTGAAAGACGGAGCTGTGGCGTTGAGCCTGTCAGAAGGCGTGATGAATGCGAGCCTGACGCGGTTCGACAAGGATTCGGCTTTTTTCGAGGTTGATGCACCGCGAACGACAATCGCAGTTCAGAGATCTGGCTCATATCGGATCGACGCCGGCCGATCAGGTACTGACGGCGAGGTGCGGATATCCGTCACAAATAATGGCGAGGCGCGGGTTTATGCGGATAATTCAGGATTCACGCTAAAGGACGGCCGGTCGGCGTCGTTTAAGGTCGATGGGCCGCTCGCAGGTGAGTGGGATATGTTTGATGCGACCCGGTTCGCGGATGAATTCGATTCGTGGACGTTGGAGCGCGACTCGATCATTGCTAAAAGCATTGACGACGCCTATTACGGCAAGTACTACGATCAGGATATTTTCGGGGCCGAAGACCTGAGCGACAACGGGGAGTGGATCTATTCAAATGACTACGGATCGGTTTGGCGGCCTTATCGTTCGGCCATCAGCTCTTACAGCAATTGGTCGCCATATCGGTATGGACAGTGGCGATGGGTACCTCCTTACGGCTGGACGTGGGTCAATGACGAACCCTGGGCCTGGGCAACATACCACCACGGCCGTTGGTTTTTCGACCGGGGCCACTGGTACTGGACACCTTACGGACACATCCGACGCAGCCGAAGCTGGTGGTATCCGGCGCTGGTCGGGGTGACCATAATCAACACCAATGTTTATTGGTATCCGCTGCCGCGCGGTTTTGGCTATTTCAATTACAACCATTGCTTTGGGGGATGGGGCGGTCCGCGCGGAGGCCACAATGGATGGCCGCGCGGCGGGCATAATAACGGTCCGCGAGGAGGCCATCAGGGCGGCAATAATAACGGCGGAAATGGCGGCGGGCACAACGGCGGCCCTGTTACTACTCCGACGACGCCAGGTTATGTGGGGCCGCTTCCGGGTCAACTCGGTCCATCGGTTTTTACGAACAAGGAGTCAGCTCGGATCTGGCAAATGACGCCGCCGCTGCTTCGGGTACCGCCCGGTGCCGTGGTTGGAACACCGCTTAGCTCATTCGGACGCGGCAGGACAGGAGCCGGGAGCGTTTCGGACAGAGATGCCCGCATCGCGCTATCGAAGCCGCTTGGTGAGAACAAGCAGGTTCGCATACTGCCCACATACGAAGAGCTTGACGGACGAGTGAGCACAACTATCAGGAGCGAAAAGCCGCGAGAATTTGTTACAAGGAAAACGGGGGCGATGGTCCGGCCGTCTGACAGCGGGCCGATGGACCGTGTGCTCCGAACCACCAAGGTGTTAGGCGGCCGCGATCCTGTCCGGCCGGAAGCGGGTTTGGGTGATAGGACGATCGAAACACGAAAGACAGGTGCCGTAACGCGGCCGCCGGTACGGCTGGACCAGGACGATCCGGTGCGTCCTGAGTCGCCGATAAGGCGGACAAAGACGGAGCGAGAGATCGACGCGCCGGTCCGGCCGGAGCCGCGTACGATCCGTGAGTCGAAGCCGCGTGAGGATCGACAAGTCTTTCCGGTTCGGCCGGAACCGCCGCGACGAGAACCGGCTCCGCGGAAGCGTGAGGACCCTGTACGGCCGGAACCGCGTTACGTTCCTCCCACACGAAGCGCACCTATACGGCCGGAGCCGCCGCGGAGCGCTCCGGTCAGGCCCGCGCCGCCGCGCAGCTCCCCTCCGCCTCGAAGCAGTTCTCCGGCACCGAGCAAGCCGTCGTCGCCGAAAAGCGAGCCGGTCAGGAATGCGCCGTCTCCGCGGAAGAAGAGAGATAACCTCTAGGGCACGTTCAATCAGTCAACGCCCGCGTCCCGACTATTCGGGAGCGGGCGTTTTGTTCTTCTGACAGGTTCGTTTTGCGTTCCGTAACGGGCGAGACGTGTGAAAACGCAGGCCATCGGCAGATCAATCGACGAAAACTGTCCTATCAATAGACGCGGGGTCGCCGATGTACGCAAACCGGATGTTTTTCATGTACTTGTTCGCAACTTCCCGAATGTCCGTGGCCGAAACGGCTCGGACTCCGTTCATAAACTCAAATGCGTTTCGCCAGCCGCCGCCGATGAGTTCGTACTGGGCCAACTCGCCGGCTTGGGCGGCGCTGGTTTCCTGGCCAATATAGTGTCGGGTAAGAAAGTAGGCAGAGATGCCGTCGATTATGTCCTCTTTAAGGGTGTTGTTCTGGAGCAGCCGGATCTGTTGACGCATGGCCGCTATCGCACGATTCGGATCGGTCGTCGAGACCGATATGTTCGCCGTGTTCACGGCAAAACTGTTCATCGACGCATCCGGAGCGTAGGAGAGCTGCATGTGCTGGCGGACGGTCTGATAAACCAGCGTTTGCAGCAGTGAAATGGCGACGCGCATCGCATAGTAGTCTTTCGTTCCCGGGGCGGGAGCCGCGAAAGTGCCTTTTATGTAATTGGTCGGCAGGGTCCGCTGGGCCGTATCGAGAGTTCCCTTTGAAAAATCCAGGGCCGGATATGGCGATTCCTTGTAGGAACCACGTGGCAGCTTGCCGAAGGCCGCGGCGACCTTGCTCTTCAGGACATCCGGCTCAAAGTCTCCGACCACGACGAAAAGCAGGCGCGAAGTTTCGAGAATGCTTTTATGATACGCGCGTATGTCGGCCGGTGTGATCGCGGCAATAGTAGCAGCAGTCCCGCTCACCTCGTTTGAGTAGGGATGTCCCGAATAGATCGCACGGTCCTGTAGGGTTTCGAGAGCGCTTTCAGGCAGCGTGCCTTTCTCGCGAAGCCCGGTAAGTATCTGCTCGCGGATACGGCGTATATCCTCCTCGGCAAATGCCGGATCGACGACCACCTGCGTGTAGATGTTCCAGAATCTATCGAAATTCTGACGCGTCGTGCCGAAACTGATAACGCTGTAATCGTTGTTTGACGCGGCACCGATACCACTTCCCATGCTTGCGAGCTCGCGGCGAACGGTTTGGCGCGACATCTTCTTTCCGGCCTCAATGGCGGCGTTCAACGTCAGGTATTCGATACCCGCGTTTTTGTCGGTGATGTTCCGTGCGCCGCCGCGTATGAATAATCCGCCG
This sequence comes from Pyrinomonadaceae bacterium, assembly GCA_050250045.1. Taxonomy (GTDB): domain Bacteria; phylum Acidobacteriota; class Blastocatellia; order Pyrinomonadales; family Pyrinomonadaceae; genus OLB17. Next base: position 44,554 of record JBFWPK010000007.1, read on the forward strand.
GCAACTGTCGGCGAATTCGCCCGACGCTTAAAGATAACCTTGAGGCCATTTATCTCGAATTCGCTGACAAGCGCCGCTTGTTTGGCAAGATCGTCGGGCTTGCCCGCCGTCTGGCCCGGCACATACGCGACCGTGAAAAGAAACGCAAAAATTATGACTAAGGGCTTTCTGAAAAACATTATTTCGCACCTCCGATCAGGTCTTGCTCGCTAAGTCCCGATTGTTTCCTGCCTTCGGGCGACACCATCGCAACCGCGACGTGATTTTTGCCCTGAATGTAAGTTTTCACATAACGGTCAATGTCCGCACGGGTCACGGCACGAAGCCTGGCATGGTAACTACGGAAATATTCGATGCCCGTCGATGACCACCAAAAGCCGAGCGTGTGAGCATATTCGCTTAGTTTCTCGCGCTCGAAAAGGTCATTCGTTTCGAGGATCGTCTTTGCGTTCTCAAGTTCAGCGTCGGTGAAATAGGCCGGAGAGGTGAAAGCGGCCACCTCCGCGTAGGCCGCTTTCAGGGCGGCCCTGGCTTTCTCCGGTTTTGTGGTGATCACCATATTGATCGGGCCGACGTTGCGCTGAGTGTAGTAACCGAACCCGACGCTCGAGGCCAGGCCGGAATCGACCAAATTCCGTTGGAAGCGGGAATCGGCCTGCGAAATGATGTATGAGAAAACGTCGGCGGCGTAGGTTGCGGCGTCGTCTTTTCCGATCGAAGGGCCGTGCCAGCCGATCATGATGAACACGTTTTCGTCGCCTGATTCACCGGTCACGGCCTCCCGGCTGCGCTCCTGTATCACGCCTTCGCTTTTCTCGAGCGGCGGATGTTCGACAAGCGGGAACTCTTTGAAAGGGTCGACCGGACGCTTTTCCCAGCTTCCCATGATCTGTGCCGCCAGCTTGAAAACTTCCTCCGGACTGACGTCGCCGGTTACGACAAGTGCGGCGTTGTTGGGCACGTAGTAACGCGACTGGATCGTCCGCATTTTCTCGATGGTAGCCGAAGAGACCGACTCGCGTGTGCCTTGCGGGTCCTTTCGGGTCGGGTATTTATAGAAAAGCCTGCGTTTCAGCTCCTTGTCGAGAAATCCGAACGGGTTCGCTTCGTGGCGGTCGATCTCGCCGATGACGACCTTTTTTTCGTTCTCGAATTCCTGCTCGTCGAAGATGGGATAGCGAACCGCGTCATTGATGTTTCGAATCGCGGTAGCGAGATGGTCGGGTGTGGTCGTGTAAAAATAGTTTACGATCTCCTCACGGGTTGAGCCGTTCGAAATGCTGAGCTGGTTCGAATCCTTTAAATATGAAACGTCGCCGATGCTGGCCTTCAGCTGGTTGGCGCGCGTGCAGATCGGAGGTATTGAAAATCGGCTGATTACGGACTCGCATTCGCGTACTGCCATGGCGAAATTCGGCTTGAAGAACATATGTTCGTAAAGATGCGAGAGGCCGTGAAGCTCGGGTGGTTCGGTGAATGAGCCGTTTCGGACGGCCAATTCTACGGTGACGATGGGCACCGACGAATCCTGCAGGACGATCACTTCAAGCCCGTTCGGCAGGGTCTTGTTGACGAAGGGGACCGCGTAGTCCTGTTTCTTTTCCGCCGGCTTTACGGCCGTCGCCGACGCAGCATTCCTCGGTGCCGTTACCTTGGCCTGGGCAAATACCGTGTTGGAAATGAGAGAGAGAGTTACGAGAGAGGCAAAAAGGCTATATTTCACGCAAAAACTCCGTGTACCAATAACGTTATCGAAATAGTTCCGCCCTTGCCTCAAGGCTCGGGCACGATGTTTAATCTACCATACGGAGATTAAATCTATGGAACGAGACAATTTGATGCACGGCGCCCGCTCGGCGTTGAACACAATTCCCGAAATGCGTGAATGGGCCGAAAATTACCTGAAGGAAAAAACTCGCGGCGAGAGATCCGAGATGTCCGACGAAGAGTTTGAGAAGTACTGGAAATATCACAAGCCTGAAATTATCCACGCGGGAGCCGCCGAAGCGGCAGCAATGTGGAAAAGTGAAAAAGCTAAAAGGTGAAAAAGCAGAAAGTTGAGAAAGCTAAAGCTGAAAATTTGAAATGGCTTCTCCTTGTCTTCACTTTTTTACATTTTCATTTTTTTAGATTGATTTCATGTGATTTGTTATCGATCCGCTTAGGAATTTCGATCGTTCTCTAAGCCCAAAGAGTTCGTCATCCGAGATATAGCCGACCTTCGCCGCAATTTCGAGCAAACTCCGAACCTCACCTGACGAACCTTTTGCTATGTTTAGAAAGTTTAGGTATTCGTTTCGCGACCGCCGTCCGAAGCCTTCGGCAATATTGGCTGAAATTGAAACTGCCGCTCTGCGTAACTGATCTTTCAACCCAAAATCAGTTCGCATTGCGACAGTTTCAGTAAGTTTGTAGATATCGGCTGCGAATTCAAGGGCCTTTTGCCAGATTATCAAGTCTTCAAAACATTCGATCTATCTTGACATTCCTTCAGCCATAGTTCGATAGCCACTTCCAATTTCTTACCTTTCCACATTTCCACATTTCCACTTTTAAACGCCCGGCATTGCTTTCTTTAGCGGTTTGAGGATCAGGAACAAGACCACCGCCATGAACAGCGCCATGCACGCAAGCACGAGGAAAAAGGTGGATTGGAGCCATATGTCCCAGTAGATGCCGATCATTGTCAACTTGTTCCCGATAGCCGTGGCAACGAACCAACCACCCATCAAAAGGCCGCGTTTATCGATCGGGGCCACTTTCGAGACGAGCGAGAGCCCCATAGGCGAAAGCATAAGTTCACCGAGAGTGACGATCATATAGGCGAGTATCAACCAGAAGGGGGAAACCCTAAAAAGAAAGGCATTTTGCAGGATGGCCGCCCTATGTGCGTCACCTTGGCCTGGAGCAACCTGATTCACCGCCGCTATCAGTTTTTCCTGCCCGCTGCGCATCCGTGCCTTGTCGGCCTCAGTCAATGCCGGTTTTCCGCTCTTGAGGTTTTCGGCATTCGACTCATTTATCTGCTCTTCGCTTGAAGCCGCAAACTTGACCCCATTGATAACGTTCTTTCCCTCAGCGTCCTGTGCGGCCATTATCTTCGTCATCGCATCCTGCGAAAATCCGGCGGCGACAAGGTTTGTAGCCACGCGCTCATTTATCCGGAAGGCACCGGCCGCAAGTTGTTCGGATGTCTTTACCGAGGATTCCCCCATGCTCGCCGCATACCACAGCACCAGAAAAGAGAGTCCGGTCAACGTCATTCCGAACGCCATTTTGGTCGGTGTCGCGGGTTCCTTGCCGCGGCGGTCAAGGAAACCCCAAAACCAAACAAGCGGGAATGTAAGTATCAAGATCCAAATGGCATTGATCGAGTTCGAGATCGTTCCTGACACGTTCCAGTCAGTGTTGTCGTTGGCCCAATACGTTAATGTCGAACCGTTCTGGTGAAACGCCATCCAAAAAACTATCACGATCGCGAATACCACGATCAGGGCCATGATGCGCTTGCCCTCTGGCACTGCGTTCATCAGGCGGGAAGCCTCCGTTTGCTGGCTGATCCCGTGCGGAGGGATGTCGGCGGTGGTAGCCGCGGTGTCGCCGGTCTGATCGCTGTCCTCGAGAAGGCCTTGACTCTTCTTGTCCGCCGTGCGGACCAGATCCTTGAAATACCAGAGGATCGAAACGGAAATAACCATCCCGAAAGCGGCAACCGCAAATGCCGCGTGAAAGCCCCAATAAGCCTTGACGACCTCCATCACGATCGGAGCCAGCGCAGCCCCGACGTTAATGCCCATATAAAAAATATTGTAGGCCCGATCTTTGAGGTGGCTGCCTTCCGGATACAGATTGCCGACCATCGTCGAAACATTCGGTTTGAAGAATCCGTTTCCGATGACAAGGCATGTCAGGGCCAAATAGACGGCCCACATAGCCGGTATCGAAAGCAGAGCGTGCCCCGCCATGAAGAAGAATCCGCCGATCATTACGGCTTTTCGGTAGCCGGTAAACTTGTCCGCAATATATCCGCCAACCAGGGGGCTGAGATACACGAACATCAGATAGTTCGAGTAAAGCGCCGTCGCTTCTGCGGCGGTCCAGCCAAAACCCTGGTCCTGATTGCGAAGATAAAGCGTGAAAAGGGCCAGCATCGAGTAGAAGCTGAACCGCTCCCACATTTCGGTTCCGAAAAGGACGTACAACCCTTTCGGGTGCTTCGTCATTTCGCCTTGATGGGAGGCAGGCATTGTCTCTGCGGTAGCGCTCATTGAATTTTTCCTCTGCGTATTGGAATTAGGAAGAGATTCAATGCAGAATATAGCAGATAAATTGGGTAACGAAAAGGAAAGCCGTTTGCCGAGTCTATTTAAGTCACTGTATTATCAACAACTTTGAGTAAGACATTCGCTACGTGAGGCTGCCCTGGTCCCTAGAAATATTCGTGAATCCACCGCCATTATCGGGGCGAGCGCAACAATGAACGACGTTTACAGATCAACAAAGACCTGGAGCCTGATCACTATTGCGGGCCTTGCGTTTATTTCCATTTTCGAGCTGTTTGCAATTCTGATCGGCATCGGCCAGCTAGTGAATCCCGATGCCGTTGTGAATCTCGACGAAGACGGCCTCACATCCGTTTGGTTGATGATCCAGGGCATCCTTGCTCTGCTACAGTTTCCGGTCTACGTCGCTACGATCGTTGCTTTTCTGGTATGGCTGAATCGCTCTTACAAGAACCTCCACTCGCTGCGGCCCTCGCATCTCGAATTCAGTTCGGGTTGGGCGGTCGGGTATTGGTTCATTCCGGTTTTGATGTTATGGAAGCCCTTCCAGATCGTTCGCGAGGTTTGGTGGGAAAGCGATCCGGTCATTCCCGAAGACCAATTGTTTCTGACTGCCAGCTTGCATAACGCTCCCACGTATATGGGCTTCTGGTGGGCGTTCTGGCTGATCTCGAATGTTGCTAATAACATCGCCAGCAGGATGTTCGATCTCGAAGGAACCCGCTATGTTGCCGTGGCCGGGATCGCGTTTATCGCCGCCGCGATCCTGACGATCGTTGCGGCCGCGCTTGCTATTGCGGTAGTTCGCGACATTACCCGGCGCCAGGCGGCGCGGTTTCTTTCGGTGAGGGATCTTGAGGCACAAGCTTTCCAACGCGCCGGCGTTGAACCCAACTGGCGCTGATTGATATCGTCCGGCAGTTGCCAGCTATTCGCCCATCATCTAAACTGAAGATTCATGCCCTTGTAGCTCAACGGTTAGAGCAGCGGACTCATAATCCGTTGGCTGTAGGTTCGAATCCTACCGAGGGCATGCCTTTCGTTCTCCTGCAATTATTGTAATGAAAATAGTTAACCGCAAACCTCGCTCTAGAGTCAATTATTTGATGTTAAACGCGGTATCTTACAACGGCTTGCGGGTGAGATTCGTTCCAACGAGTTTGTATTGCTGGACCGTTGGCTACAACATTATCAACGGCAGGAAACAATGGCGCGATCTTGAGTTATCCGACATGGACGAAGTGGAAGTTTGAAATCACTACAAATAAACAAATCAACCAAGCTTGCTGACGTTTTCTACGACATTCGCGGACCTGTGTTGGAACTGGCCCAGCGAATGGAAGATGAAGGCCAGCACATAATGAAGCTGAACATCGGCAATCTTGCCGCGTTCGGTTTTGAGCCTCCGGATGAGATCGTCCAGGACATGATCCGGAATCTGCCGCACACCGCTGGATACACGGACAGCAAGGGGCTGTACGCACCGCGGCGAGCGGTGGTCAGCTACAGCCAGGAAAAGGGTATCGAAGGCGTGACGGTGGACGATGTTTACCTCGGCAACGGAGCGTCCGAACTGATCACGATGTCGCTCAACGCCTTGCTTGACGGGGGCGACGAGATCCTTGTGCCGGCACCGGATTACCCGTTGTGGACGGGCGCTGTTTCGCTTTCCGGCGGGCGGCCGATCCACTACATCTGTGATGAGGCGAGCGATTGGCTGCCTGATCTTGCGGACATCCGCCAAAAGATCACACAGCGGACCCGCGGGATCGTTGTTATCAATCCCAATAACCCGACTGGAGCGTTGTACCCGCCCGAACTGCTTAACGATCTCGTCGAGATAGCACGCGAGCATCGGCTTATCATTTTCGCCGACGAGATCTACGACAAAACCCTTTATGACGGCAATACCCATACCAGCATCGCGTCGCTGGCTGATGATGTGTTGTTCATCACCTTCAACGGACTTAGCAAGAACTATCGCTCGTGCGGGTATCGGGCGGGATGGATGATAGTTTCCGGCAACAAGGTTCGGGCAGCTGATTATATCGAGGGATTGAACATGCTCGCCTCAATGCGCCTTTGCTCGAACACTCCGGGGCAGTTGGCGATCCAGACAGCCCTTGGCGGTTACCAGAGCATCGACGACCTTGTCGCACCGGGCGGAAGGCTTTGCCGGCAGCGCGACCGCGCCTATGATCTACTGACGCAGATACCTGGGGTTTCGGTCGTAAAACCAAAGGCCGCGTTGTATATGTTTCCTCGGCTCGATCGCGCCGTTTACCGAATCGAGAACGATCAGCAATTCGCCTGCGACCTCCTTCGCGAAGAAAAGGTCCTGATCGTTCAGGGCACCGGCTTCAACTGGCCGGCACACGACCATTTCCGCCTCGTTTTTCTTCCAAACGTCGACGATCTCCACGAAGCCATTGGCCGCATCGCGCGATTCCTTGAACACTATCGCGAGCACCGTCGGCCGAAAACACTTGGGATTGAAGGATGATGTGGTACCAGGTACGGGAATCGAACCCGTCTTTCGAGAATGAGAATCTCGCGTCCTAACCGATAGACGAACCCGGCAGGTCAGGAAATCCTATTCTACCCGGAAATAATCATTTTGCAAGCACTCCCGGAATTGGCCGTTGCCAATCAAACTGATCTCATCCGGATGAAACCGCCAGGCCCAAAACCCACTTCTACTCGTATTATAGGCGAATTTTTATGCCCCCGTTGAACAGTCGCCCCTCGGTGTGGGTGTAAAGCTCTGCGAACGTTGGGTTTTGGTGCGGCGGCAGAACGACCGGGCCATATCGGCCCTGCCCTACATCCGTCAGGTTCTCTGCATTGATAAAGAAGCTGAACTTGCCGAAAGTCTTCTCACCGAAAAGCCCGAATTCGGCAATCGAGCGCGACAACGACCGATCATCCAGTGTCTGACGGCTGGCGAAGTAAAATTCCGCCCCCGCCTTAAAACTCTCGTGCTTCTCAAATACAAGCGCGGAGTTTACCCTGTGTTTCGGCAGCAAAGTCAGCGTCCGGTCGCCGGCCAGATAACCGGCCTTCGCATCCGTAAACGTGTAGCCGACGAACAGTTTCGCAATTCCATAACCGAGACGAGCGTTTGTCTCGAAGCCTTTGCTGATTACCGAGGACTCTGCGTTGGCAAAACGGCAAATATTGTTTACATCCGGCCGAAGAACCAGCGGGTCAGTGATCTGGGTGTAAAAGAACATCTGATTAAGCGAGTATGAGAAGCTTTCACCAATGTTGTTGCGATAGTTCACGTCGAATGTCCCACCCTTGCTGTGTTCTGCTTCGAGAGTGTTGCCCACCGGAAATACGTCTCTAAACAGTAGCCGCTCCGCTTCTTCGGTAAACATCGTCGGCGTCTTGTAGCCGAGGCCGAAACCGACGCGGCTCGTGAGGTTATCGTTGAACCGATAAAGCAACGATACCCGCGGAAGTGCGAATGCACCGTAATCCTTGGAATAGTCGAGGCGAAAGCCGGCCTCGAGCGAAAAGCTTTCGGTCAGGTCGACCGTGTCCTGAACAAAGCCGCCGACCGTTGCTCGGGTTTCGTTCCTGGGAACAGCACTCGTGCTCGACGCGTCTTCACGGAACTGGTCGTAAACCACGCTTCCGCCAAAGATCACCCCATGCTTCCCGAAAACACGCGAGTAAGAAACGTCGCTGTATGAGTTAAACTGATGGCCCTTGAACAGATAGTTCGGCGTTGTTAGTTCGCGATCAAAGTACGCGAGGCTTTGCTTTACGAACAATCGGCTGCCATCGGCAAAATCGCGATTCAGATTTAGTGTTGAGATGTTCCGGAACGACCGATTTTGCTCGAAATACTGATGAAAATTGTCGGCCAAGCCTTTCAAAACAAAGATATCGCCGCCCTTCCGGTTATGGTACGAGGTCGAATTGCCGACGGTCATCGTCGTTTTCCCATCGATGTAGAAAAGCAATTTTGGACTCAATGCGAATGAGTTTGTGTTGGGCAACTCGGTAAAATCGTCGTCGTCAACGTCATAGGCTTTCTGATAATTTGCCGAGCCGAGCAATGTATAGCCAAACTTCTTAAACTTCTGCGAATTGAAGATGGAGAAATCTGTTCCAAGCGCCGACGTTTGATTTAAGATCAGTGTCGTCACCGGCTTTTCCTGCGGATCTTTCGTAACGAAGTTTACAACACCGGCAATCGCATCACCTCCATACAATGTCGCTGCCGGGCCCTTGATCACCTCGACCTGTTTTAGATCAAGCGGTGGAATTTCAAGGATGCTCAAGCTTCCCGAAAAGCCGCCGAACGCGGGAAAACCATCCTTCAAGATCTGCGTATAACGCCCGTCCAGGCCCTGGATGCGGACGCTTTGGGTGTTTGACGTGGCGGAAGTTTGTTGAACCTGGATCCCGGTGCTTTCGTGCAGAACCATCGAGACATTCGTAGGGCGCATGCTGATCTTTTCGTCGATCTCTTCTTCGTCGATAGCCTCGACACGAGAAGGCTGGGCATCGATCTCGCGGCCGGTTCGGGTCAGGGTTATCGTAACTTCGCCGACTTCGTTGTTTACTTCCAAAAAAACCTGGCGCTCGCTCGCATCGGTTAAGGGAAAGGTAAGTTTTAGTTCGGCCGCTTCGTAGCCGAGCGATGATATCTCGATTATCTGCTCACCGTCGGCGATATTCTTCAATTCAACCTTGCCATGAGCATCGGTCACACCGACTATCCCGGTGCCCCTAACTGTAACAGCCGCGTCCGCGAGCGTTGCCTTTGTATCGTGATTTCGGACTTCCAGCGTCAACGTGTTGCCCGTCTGTCCATACACTGAATTTGCCATCATGAAGACGGCAATAAGTAAAATTACTCTATTCATAATCTCGTGAATCCTAACCAAATAAATACGGGGAACGTCCCGGCGCAAAGCAAACGCCGCGGACGAAAAATATGCGCAGTTGTGCTATTTAATCAGGCTTTTGGCGGCTGCCAAACGGAGTTTTGATGCGAGCTTTCGTAGGGAGTAACGTAACTGTCAATTGTGCCCGAAACTTTGCCGTATTCCGATCGCGAAGCAATTCCCGACCCAAAATGTTGGCTGGACACAGGATGACTGCGGCAAGAGCAAACACAGAACGGGGAGCATTCGTCACCTTCGGAATGGTCGGCATCGGACGAGTTTTCTAAATGAGTTATCTGGGAACCCGAATCCCGCAAAGCGGTAACCGTCGCTGCCAGATCCTGACAAGGTTGTGTCAGAAGCAGCACGATATATATGATGAATATAGACCAAAAACCTCTCACCGGGCTACATTTTCTCTTTATCGAGCATAAGCTGCAAGTCGGCTGGGTTTGGCATCGATTTGAAGAACCAAACATCGGATCGGCTGGCCGGCCACGACCCGGGATAGAGAAAGGAGCGCCGTGTGGTCGGCGCTCGTTCCAGTCATACGATCGTGTCTAGAGATGATCTAGACAGTCGCGGTTTCAGACTTTGCCTTGGCCCTGCAGCAGTCGCAGCAGCAATTTCCGTCTTCCGTTGCGGCGCTTGCGGTCGCATGGTCGTTCTTCTTATTCATCGGGCACGAATCGCCGCAGCAGCTGTAAGCTTCGCCATCGGCGTGATGCTCGCCAGACTTGCCGTGCTCGCCCTTCATCGGGCAACTGTCGCCGCAGCAGTTATGGGCTTCGCCCTTGGCGTGATGCTCGCCGGATTCACCGTGCTCGCCCTTCATAGGGCAGCTGTCGTCGCAGCAGTTGTGGGCCGCCCCTTTGGCGTGGTCTTTACCGTGCTCGCCGTCCTTGCTCTTCATCGGGCAGGAGTCCTTACAGCAGGATGCCGCCGTGGTGATGCCCACGGTCGTTTGCGTGTAGGCGTAAGCCGCGATCGTGAGGCTGAACATGGCCGCTATCCCAAAGATCGCTATTATTTTCTTTTTCATGATGAAAATCTCCAATTGTTCAGAAACCTATCGAAACTTCGAGGCGGTCGCCCGCTCGAACAATTTATATTCGACAATGCCGGTCGTTATAGGTTTCTAAATGCGGATGATGCAATGCTTTAACCGCTCGACGCGCCGGTCGCGCGGCGGGCCGCGGTAGGCGGGCGGGAAAGTTTGCCTCGAGCTAATAAGGGTTGCCGGAGCGGCAAAATCGGACTTCGCGATGACAGGAAACTCCGCCGTTTCAAAATGGAATGTCCGTTTCTCGAACGGTGCCCCGACGAAACTCAAAGTCATCGGGCAGCAGTTGATCTCATTGCCGACTGCTGCACTGGCCTTTTCCTGCTGATCGCTTTGGGCTGGATCGCAGTGCGCAGCCTTCTTTTTCAGCGGCCAATGCTCCTCACTTGCCGCGATCGCTTCCAGCGCGGACTGACAATAAGCCACGCAAACCGCCCCGCCGGCGTTCAGGCATACGAACGCGATTATGAACAGCGAGGTAATATGTCGAGCGATACAGTTGCGAAACATCGTCGATATTATAATGGGAAACATCCGAAAACTGAAAATTATTCCGGCACGGTCAAAATATTCTTCGGAGGGCACCCGGCCGAACCGTACGAGCAAAAAACACAGCAATCTCCAGGTTCCGGCCTTAGCATCTGCTTGCAGTTAACACATTCGTAGAAGAACAAGCAGGAATCCGTCGGCGGGGTCTCGGCCTTTTGAAAACCGCACGCCGGACAGGTAATAGTCGAGGAGATTTCGTCACAGGCCATGTATCTATCCAATAAAGATCAGGAGAACGCCGCATGGGTCCCAGACGTGCATGATCCGGGTATCGCCGATCATCTCGGGTTCCGCCACGCGTGCGTTGCCGAATGTGGCTCCGTCGAGGAGGTCCCTGACGTGAGCGTGCCACTCGTCAACGTCGTCGACGTCAAACTTCATCATGAAATTTTCGGCCCAGTCCTTGACGTAATAATTTTGAAGTCGAAATACGGCATTGCCGAGGCGGCAATCCATCGTTCCGCCCCAGCCTTCCGTCAACTCAAATCCCAGCGCCCGGTAAAAAGCCTTCGACACTTCGAAATCCTTGGCCGGCGTATAAACGACGAGTTCTCTTATTGATAATGCCATTAGCTAAACATTGAACCGGAAATCCACAACGTCACCGTCCTGCATTATGTATTCCTTGCCCTCGAGCCGGGCAAGGCCTTTTTCGCTCGCCGCTTTTCGCGAACCGCACGCGACAAGGTCATCGAAGCCGACGATCTCCGCTCGGATGAAGCCGCGTTCGATGTCCGTGTGTATCTCGCCCGCGGCTTGCGGAGCTTTGGTGCCGATGGGGATGGTCCATGCGCGGACCTCCTTTTCGCCGGCGGTGAGGAAAGACATCAGCCCGAGCATGTGATATGCGGCTTTGATGAGTTTGTCCACGCCGCTTGAACTTAGGCCAAGGTCTTTCAGGTATTCGTCGCGTTCGGCCGGGTCGAGGGCGACAAGTTCTGCCTCGAGTTTCGCACAGATCGGCACGACATCGGCGTTTTCCGATCTAGCATGGGCCAGGACTTTTTGCACATGAGCATTCGATTCGGGATCGGCAAGCGTCGCCTCATCGACGTTGGCGGCGTATATCGTCGGCTTCGTTGTAAGGAAAAACCACGTCCTGACGACCGCCCGTTCATCGTCCGTCAGATCGGCGGCACGAGCCGGACGGCCTTCTTCGAGGATCGGCTGGATCTTGTCCAATATTTCGATCTCGCGCTTTGCATCCTTGTCGCCGGCTTTTGCGCCGCGCATCGCCTTGTCGCGGCGTTTTTCGGCTGAAGCAAGATCGGCGAGCGCGAGCTCTATCTGGATCGTCTCAATATCACGCACCGGATCGACCGAACCTTCGACGTGGACGATATTCTCGTCCTCAAAACATCGGACGACTTGGATAACAGCGTGCGTTTCGCGAATGTTCGCGAGAAACTGGTTGCCCAAACCCTCGCCTTTTGACGCGCCCCGAACAAGTCCCGCGATATCGACAAACTCAACCGTTGCCGGCACAACCTTTTGCGCGTTGTGTATTTTTTCAAGTACGGGTAAGCGCTCGTCCGGAACCGCAACGACGCCGACGTTAGGCTCGATCGTGGCAAATGGATAATTCGCCGCCAGCGCCGCTTCCTGCGCGGTGAGAGCGTTAAATAGAGTAGATTTTCCGACGTTGGGCAGCCCAACTATTCCAGCTTGGAGCATATTTCAAGTCTTGACTCCGTTTCGTGTGTCCGGAGCAAAACTAAGATTGTAGCCTTTCAAACCTGAATGCGGAAGCCCCGTCATGCGAGGCCGCTGCAATGATGTCCTAACGAGGCAAGTATTCCGTCGGGATCGGTTTATCGGCCACGATTCCGAACTGACGCACAACATAAGCTCCCTGGCTTTGGTGCAAGTACCACGTACCATTTGACGGGCGGAAAACCGAAACATCATAGTGCCCGTCACCGTCGTAATCTCCGGTCACGGGAATATCTCCGTCAACCCCAAATTGCTGAACGCGGATACCCTCGGACGATTGGAAAAGATGCCACTTTCCTTCGCTCGGACGAAAAACAGCGCGGTCGGTTGACCCGTCGCCGTCGTAATCGCCCTGCGCGGGCACATCCGTCGGCTCACCCCATGTTATTACCGTGTAAGCTCCCGCGGAACCTTGCACATACCAGGTTCCGTTAGATGGCCGCCAGACCGCTATATCCGCTTTGCCGTCGCCGTCATAATCCGCCGCGGCCGGCCGGTCGCCGTCCTGCCCGAACTGAAGCTGCCCGTAGGTGTGCAGGCTGTCGCTGAACGCAATATACCAGCGGCCGGTCGAGGGTCGGAAAAGGGCGATGTCCGTTCTGCCGTCGCCGTTGTAATCGGCAGGTGCCGGAATGTCGCCGGTTTCGCCATACTGCCGGTACGTGTACGCTCCTTTTGTTCGGAAATACCAGGTCGAGTTGGATGGCCGAAATACGGCGAAGTCAGTTTTTCCGTCACCGTCATAATCACCCGGGGCCAAAATGTCCGAGCTGGAACCAAAATCGTAGTAGTTGTATGACGGCCCAAGCGACCCGGCAATGTACCACCTTCCCGTGCCCGGACGGAAAACGCTGATGTCGGTTTTACCGTCGCCGTCGAAATCCGCGACTATGTTCGGCGGGACTGGAATCCCGGCGACCGGGCCGTCGGCGATATTGCCGTCGATGTTGAATGTTACGCCTCCCCAGGTTTCGTTGTGCGGGGCCTGCCATTGCTTGATGCGCTGGTGATTGTTCCACAGGTTTGACGGAAACGTCGGGAACGAAACGAACGTCCATACCGACGGAACATTGTCCCATCGTGCCATCCAGACCGCGTCCATGCGGCTTGCGGGCGGCATCGACTGCCAATCTTCGATGGCGTTTTTCGGCGAGCCGTACACACCTGAAACGTAGCCGAGTTCGTGTATGCGCTCGGTCCAGCCTTTCAGAAACGCCACTGTCGCAGTACGACAGCCAAGCGTGTCCGGGTTCGGCGGATCGTAACGCTCCATGTCGTAGTAAAGTACGGAACCTGTCGTCAAGCCAATGCTCGCGGCGTCCGCGGCTGCAATGTCGGCCTCGCCGCGTCCTTGCTGCCCGGCAACGACCGGATCGTAACTGAGCTTTGCGGTGGTGGTCGATGAAGTGCACGGCGATTGATAGCCGACGACAGTCGGGATCAAGCCCCAGCCCATCGCCGACACCTGGTCGATCCACGAAGGATTATTCGTGAACGGCTGCGATGGACACGCACGATTTCGGCCGCTGAAATAGATGTTGGTGTCAAAGAAATAGGAATTATTCCACCAGAGCTGCATCTGAGCGACCGTGCCGGCCTGGCATTTGTCAAAACCGCGATTCAGGCTGGTACGGATCGACCCGCCCGGCGGCGCCGCGAACATCCGGTTCTGATCGGCCTCGATGCGTGCGGCTTCTTTTTCCGATTGGTTCAATTCGACTAGCTGCGGCGGTGTGATGTCTTGGAATGAAAAGGTAGTGGCGGCGTTTTGGTGTTTCCGGACGGTCTTGTACAAAGCTGTGGTTTGAACGCAGCCTGACTTAGGGCCAACGCAAGAACCATTTTGCGTCACGTACCAATTTGAATGCACCCTTGACGGAGAATTGGGTGTATTCTCATCACGCATGATCACAGGATCCTCCGGAAGAAAGCCCGTGTGATAACGACCGGGAGGCAGGTCCGGCAGGCCGCCCCACCGATCCTTCTTCGGGCTGCCAGCGATCTCTTGATGATTCGGATCTTTCTCGCGGGTACGTCGATAGCCCCAGGTAGCCTCATCGGACCCGCGCCGGTAAGACACGGTCAGGTCGAAATTCGAACTCGACGAAAGCCGGAATTCCAGGATCTCAATGCCGTTCTCGTCGGTCCAGATCACCGCCGATTCGAGGTCGGCGTTTTCGAGGTCATTGAGCAACGCAGGAGTTTCGCCGAGGCGTGCCTCGATCCAGGTGCTGCCTCCGTCGCGCGTGTCATACCTACGAATCCCGAACGCTCCTTGGTCAATCAGGACCGCGGTGCCATTTTCCTCATCAGCGAAACGGATGCTTGCCAACGGATATAGCCGTCCAATGGGCAACTCGGTCCAGGTCGCACCGTTGTCGTCGGTCCTGTAAGCCGCTGAACTTGTATAAACGATGCCGGAGCTTTTCCCGAACACCTGAATACCTCTTATGACCGAAGTGCCTGAAGATGCTGGCGGCGGCTTGTAAAAAATACTTAACCGGTTGGGTGATCCGGAAAACGCAGCCGACGAAAAGAGCGTGAGTGTTAGGAGGGTAGCGCCGATGATCTTCATTCCTGTTCTCCAGTATTCAGAATTTCTGATGGAAAGTGCTAGAAGTATAGTCTATCGTAATGCGGACGTTCAATTTGCCGCTCGTTGACTCGCGTTTCGGACAGTGAGATCAAGTCCCGATCCGAAAGAGACGAGTGATACGAATGATATGGACGATACGAAAGATTCGAATGGTTCAGGAAGTTTTTTAGATGGCTGGGCGTATGGTTTCCTTTATCTGTCCGACGATTTGAGCTAACTTAAGGTTTCAAGCGTTCTGTAAACGATCTATGCTCGTAGCCTTGATCCTGATCGCGGCGGTTGCCGCCGGCGGTTTTGCCGTCACTTATTTTTTCGAGAACGACGAGCCCTTCCTATGGCGGTTTGGGGCGGGGACGGTTATCGGTTCGGCAGTTTTCGGAATGGTTAGTTTCGTTTTGGCGATGGCCGTGGGACTCAACGTGGGCACGGCGGTAGCCGCGCTCGTGATCACGCTGCTGCCGCTCGCGGCGATTTTGCGCGGGCCGAGGCGAAAGAGGTTTCAGGTCGATTGGGACCGAGCAAAGGGCAAGATGCAGGGGGCCAGCCGAATTAAGGCTTTGCGTTTTTTTTATTACGCGGCATTCCTGCTTTTGTTTGTCCTGTTTTTTGCCCAGACAATGTACGAGACGGACCAGGGGATTTTCACTGGCGGTTCAAACAATTTGGGCGATCTGCCCTTTCATCTTGGGGCGATCTTGAGTTTTACGGACGGTGCCAATTTCCCGCCGCAGAACCCATCGTTTGCCGGCGCGAAATTTTCGTATCCTTTTATATCCGACCTTGTGACCGCTTGTTTTATGAAGCTCGGCGCCGGGCTGCGTGAGGCTATGGTAGTGCAGAACATTGCGTGGGCATTCGCACTTTTGGTGGTGCTCGAACGGTTTGTACTGAAGTTGACGGGTGATCGCCTCGCATCAAAGCTTGCTCCGTTTCTCTTGTTTTTTAGCGGCGGACTCGGGTTCATTTGGTTTTTGGGGGATTTTGCCGCGCAGGGAAAGGGCCTTGTCGAGTTTGTCAGTCAGCTGCCCAAGGATTACACGATCGGGGAAGAGTTTCGCTGGGGAAATTCGATGATCACGCTGTTCATGACCCAGCGAAGCCTACTCCTTGGGATGCCGCTGACGGTGATCGTTTTGGGCGGGTTGTGGCGGATCTTTACGTCAGAACCGGGAGCGGTAGCGGCAGGATTCCGAAACACCGCGGGCGGGAAGAACCCAGTCGCTACCGCTCCCGGTTCCGACAGGAAGAGCGCGGCGATCATTCCGTCGTTCGTTGTAGGCCTGATCGCCGGGATGCTGCCTTTGGTCCATTTGCACAGCCTTGCGGTATTGTTTGTTGTTGCGGGTGTACTCTTCTTTTTTCGGCTCGACCGGTGGCGGGAGTGGACGGCATTCGGCATCGGTGTGTGCATTGTTGCCGTTCCTCAATTGATGTGGGCATTGTCCGGTAGTGCTTCCGAAACGGCAAAGTTCTTCGAATGGCATTTTGGATGGGATTCGCGCGATGCGAATATTTTCTGGTTTTGGCTGAAGAACACCGGGATCTTCATTCCGATGGCGGTGGCCGGGATGTATCTGGTCCTGATGCGGTACGGACGTCAGACCGCGAAAGACGAGAGCAACCGCGATGACGCCGTTTCTGTACCGCATGCGTTTCAGCTATTGCTCTTTTACATCCCTTTCGTGCTGTTGTTCGTCATCGCGAATGTCGCTAAGCTTGCGCCGTGGGAATGGGACAACATCAAGGTGCTCATTTATTGGTGGATCGGCTCGATCCCATTCGTGGCGCTTGCGGTTGCGTGGATGTGGAGGAAAGGAACGGCGTTGAAGGCGGTCGCGGGAGCATGTTTTGCCGTTTTGATCTTTTCCGGCTCGCTTGACGTTTGGCGCACCGTTTCGGGAGCGGTCAAAACGCGAGTGTTCGACGCGGACGCGGTGAAGCTGGCCGAGAGGATCAAGCGATCGGCGCCTGCAGCCGCACTATTCTTGAACGCTCCGACCTACAATTCGGCGGTGGTGCTGACGGGACGGCAATCGCTAATGCGTTATCCCGGACATTTAGCGTCACACGGGATCGATTACGCCTCGCGGGAGAATGACGTGAAAAAGATGTACGCCGGTGGCCCCGAGGCAGAAGCGCTGTTGCGGAGCTATGGCATCGACTATGTCTTGATCTCACCGGAAGAGCGCTCGGCCCTGCGGGCGAATGAGGCATTCTTCAAGAAGTTTTCGGTCACGGCCGAGGTAGGCCAGTACAAGGTCTATAGGATAAGGTAAGCAACTGCTTTCAATTCCCATTGGCGGTGGGCAATTGCAAATGCATGAAATGGTATAAATGGACGAGTTAAAAGAAACAGAAGCATCAAAGTACGACATTCAGTGGATCGTGAACTGCGCTTTGATAACGGCGCTCGCGGCATTCTTGAGATTTTTCGACCTTGGGCTGAAGCCGTTTCATCATGACGAGGGCGTGAATGGTTTTTTTCTCACGTCGCTCTTCCGTAATGGTACTTATACCTACGACCCGGCGAATTATCACGGACCGACGCTCTATTACATCGCGCTATTTTTCTCGAGCCTTTTCGGGTTGAACACGATCTCCGTCCGGGCAAGCGTGGCGATCTTTGGCGTGCTGATGGTCGTTCTCGCGTTCTTTCTTCGTCCATTTATTGGGAAAACGGGCAGCCTCGCCGCTGCATTGTTTCTCGCCTTGTCGCCGGGAATGGTCTTTATCTCTCGCTACTTTATTCACGAGATCTTCTTTGTTTTTCTCGCACTTGCGTTGGTGCTTTCGGTGCTGCTGTTTATCCGCAATGAAAAGGCCGGGCCGTTCGCGGTGGGCTGGATGGCACTGCTGTTGTTGGTTTGTTTTCTTCCATCGGCGCTGATGCTTGCGACGTATCTCGGCGGGACGAGCACGGCGGCTGTCTGGTCATATCGGCTGGGGTTCTTTGCTGTTGAGGCCGCACTGATATTTTTCGTTATGCGAATGTTGCTCGCATGGCGCGGCGGGCGGCCGATCTATATGCTGCTGGCTTCAGCATCGGCGGCTCTGATGTTCGCGACAAAGGAAACGACCTTCATCACGCTCGGGACGATGTTGATCGCGATCCCTTGCGTGATCATTTGGCGGAAGATATATCCGGCGGGAGGCGGTGACGACGACACGGAAGAAGGCAAGATCACATGGCAGAACTTCCGGATCGCTGTCGGCGAAGGGACGGATCTTTGGCTTCTTGTCGCCGCTGTGGCTGCCGTTTTTATTTACGTGAATGTTCTGTTTTTCTCTTCCTTTTTCACCTATCCGGAAGGCGTGAAGAAAGCGTTCGAGGCGTATGCGATCTGGACCAAGACCGGCACCAAGGATCATACCCAGAGCGGCTTTTGGGGCTACTTGCGATGGAGCTTTGGATATGACAACGCTCAGGATTCCAAACTCAAGACCGCCGTCGATGGAGCGGTCATAGTGCTATCGGCGGTCGGAACAGCAATCGCATTTTTCAAAGGAAGGAATCGTGTTGCGATGTTCATCGGACTGTGGGCGCTTGGGTTGTTCCTGGCGTATTCGCTGATCCCATACAAAACTCCATGGCTCGCATTGAGTTTCCTTCTCCCGATGTGCCTCGTCGCGGGTTACGGCATCAATGAGCTTGTTCGCTGGGGCAACACAGCCGTGAAGGCTGTCGGCCTTGCGACCGCCGCTGCGGCCTGTGCGCTGCTTGCGTATCAGGCGTACGACCTTAGTTTTGTTAACTACGACAACAACGGCCGAACATACGTTTACGCACACACGCGTCGTGAGTTTTTGAACATGATGCGCCGCATCGATCATTACGCGGCAAAGAGCGGTAAGGGCAGCGAGATGTCCATCGACGTTATCTCGCCGGACTATTGGCCAATGGTGTGGTACACGAACGACTATCCCAAGGCCGTTTACCAGGGCCAGTTCACCGACAGATCGAACGCTGACTTGATCGTTGCAAAAAAGGACGCCCAGGACCGCGAAGTCATTATGCGTTATTCGGATAAGTACAAGTTCGACGGGATCTACCCTCTGCGGCCCGGTGTCGACCTTGTGCTGCTGGTTCGCAATGATATCGCCGACCCTGAGGCACGCGATCTATACCGATTGAGAAATCCTTAACCAAGACCGCCGACAAGCACGAGTGCCGTACCGATCACAATGTGGAGCACGTCATCCACGCGAGTCCACCGAAAGTACTTTTCGGGCGGCAGGTGAATAAAGCTCGCCGCAGCCTGATAAAGATCGATCAGCCCAAAGCCGATGTTGAAGGCGCGGATGCATGGCTCGTGATCAATGTAAACGATCACCGCTCCGGCCAGGCCGAAAATGATGTGAAAGATATTATATGCGGGAGCACCGCTTGTGAGGCTTTTGCTCTGCGGTATGACAAAGCCGAGAACTCCGACAACAACCAGCAGCGGAGCGAAGATCAGCAGAACATAATAGTTCAGGCTTTCCATATCGGGCCTCGCTAATTCACCTTTCTGAAACGATACTCCGGCTTGATGAATTTTGTATAGAACCGGCCAATAGATGATGCTCCGATAAGGGCCTGATGGGCCTCCGGCGGAACCTGAAAATATTGGTAAACCCCGCCGCGTCGCAACTCGATCTCAAGAATCTGGTTTTCTGGATCATATCCAACGGATCTGATGCTTGACGATGAAACGCGATGACGGGTCACAGTAACCTCTGTTCAGAACGAATTCGAAAATCAAGCTTTACCCCTTTCTATAGCCTGCAACTGTTTTACGAAGAGCGGCATTCGGACCCGCGCGGAAAATCATTCTAAATCCTAATATTCCCTATCTTTTCCGGCTTCTTATCGTTGTTCGGTTTTAAATAGGGTGCCTCGTCCTGCTCGCGTTTCGACTGTTCGCCTGCCGAGTGCCATTTCATCCATTCGGCGGGAGCATCAAAGGTTTCGCCGCCGTGGGCAGTTGTTCGGGGGCGGATACGGCACATTACGGGCGTGTTGATGCCGACGCCGGAGATGATGGCCTGGCCTTTGGTTAAGGCGGGAAGCTCGGCGAGCATGGCGCGGCCCGCGCCTTCGACCGATTGGGCGACGGTTTGCTGGTCGATCGGGTTAACGATGCGCATTATGATCTGGGTCATGCATTGCGACAGCACGTCCTGATCGAGTTTGCCGGGCCGCTGGGTGATCAGCCCGATGCCGACGCCGAACTTGCGGCCTTCGCTCAATATTTGTTTCAGCACGTTTGTTGAAACTACGCTGTGTCCCGCCGGTGCGAAGCGGTGTGCTTCTTCCAATAACGTAAATACCGGGTAATCGAGAAAGTTCTCACCCTTGTCCACGTGGTTGCCGACGGTCAGTTCGCGTGCCTTGTTCACACGCCGCAAAAGCGTACCGACGATCACCTGCTGCTCGGTTTGCTCAATCTCTGATAGCTGCAAGATCGTGCAGCGGCCAGGGCGGTAAAGCTCGCTTAATTCGATATGCTCGTGCGCGTGAAAGATGCTGTCCTGCCGGACAAATCGAGCGTCGAGCCGCCAGAGCAGGCCCTGTATTGACGAAACATTCCCGCCGTCGCCGGCGTCCTTGTCGTCGCGTCCGTACTGCTGCTTCTGCACCTCATCGCGAAGGTCGTGGTAGCTGTAAAGGTAATCGCGTCGGCCCTCGGCTTTCAGTCGATCCTGCAAGCTCCGAAAAGCCTGCCGCAAAAAATGCAGCATCTTGTCGGATGTCCCGTCGGGCAGCAGATATTTCACATCCGCCTCGGTGAGCGTGGAAAAGCGGACGCGGATCTTGTCCGGCGTAAAGATCTTCACCTCCGGCTTATATCCGTCGCCGTCCGTAAATGAGCCATCGCCCTGTATCGAGGACATCGTGTGATACTCGCTGTGCGGGTCGACGATCAGCACAGCGGCGCGGTTGTATGACTGCATCAGTTCTTCGACAAGAACGCCCGCCGTGTAAGACTTCCCCGCACCGGTCGAGGCAAGTATCGCAAGGTGAGTAGAAACAACATCGCGAACCGAAAGCACCACCGGCACATCGCCCGGCTCTCGCGTCAAAAGGCTTCCGATATGCGCCGATCCTGGCTGAGCTACAGTCCGCGGGCTAAGCATTCCCGCCAGCGTTTCGCTCGAAGCAATGTGAACAGGGTCGCCCGGCTGCGGCGGAATACGCGGGTTGACGAAATCGCCCAGCCGCTCGCTAAAATACCCGATCGTCGAAACGGTAACTTCGTAAATCTCAAGATCGCCCTCGATTCCGATCAGCGAAGCAACCGCCGCCGGCGGCGTGGCCGGATCTGCCAAAAACGCGTCTGGTAAATTCCGTACAAGTTTGCGCGCCGTGATCGTCCCCACGATCCGCCGCCGCTCGTCGCCGACCTTTGCGTCATAATGGACAAACTCCCCGATCCGCGTCCGATCATTGTCGCGGGTGATGAAAAGATACTCATGAGGCAGAAGTCCCGGGCCTTTGACGGTCCCGGTCAGGACATCGTTCATAGGTAAGCATTCTAATCTCGATGGCCCAAAAGTCAGAACCGGCGGCCCCGTAGCCGCTGCCTAAACGTTCGGATTCGGACCATTCTATAACTCGAACTTTCGGTACCAACTTAGCTGATAGGCTCCGGTTATCAACGATTATTATCGTTTCATCACATCGAACTTGTGGAATGTCCATTCTATTGATAGATAATACCTACAATGAATCTTGAGGCCGCACTGGAAAGAAAGTATCTCAAATGGCTGGCGATCTGGGGCCTGTGGACGTTGTTCGGGCTGTTTTTTACCAGCCAGGTGACGCTGCAGAGCCAGGTATTTCCTAACCCGACGCCGTTTTGGCGGGTTTTGATGTGGCAGCTTTTTTCCGGGTACTTGTGGTTCCTGATAAGTCCGGTCGTTCTTTGGCTTGGGCGAAGGTTCACATTTGACGATGGGAAGTGGAAGATGAGTATTCCCATCCATCTCGCGGCAAGCGTGATCATTGCCATTCTGCAATTGGCGATCGATGCGTTCGTGCTGCCGAAACTCGGCTACATGGCCAGCAGTGCCGCAACGACAACCTATTTGGTGATGCTGAAGAAGTTTCTGCTGGTGAACCTCCATTTCAGTGTTGCCATTTACTGGGGCGTTCTGGGCATCCAGCAGGCGGTGAAGTATTTCCGAATGTATCGCGAACGCGAACTCCGTACATCTCAGCTTGAGGCACGGCTTGCGACGACGCGGCTGCAGGTGTTGAAGATGCAGCTTCACCCGCATTTCCTTTTTAATACTCTGAACGCGATCTCGGAATTGATCCACCGTGACCCCGAGTCAGCCGAGCGGATGATCTCCGATTTGAGCGATCTGCTGCGGATGTCTTTCGAGAATCTCGAGGTGCAGGAGATCTCGCTCAAGCAGGAGCTTGAATTTCTGGAGAAGTATCTCGAGATCGAACTGACGCGTTTTCACGACCGGCTCAAGGTGGAGATGCAGATCTCACCCGACGCGCTGGATGCCAGCGTGCCGAATATGATCCTTCAGCCGCTGGTCGAGAACGCAATAAAGCACGGCATCGGCCCTCGCGGTGAAGGAGGACAGATTAACATAGCCGCCGCCCGCGAGAACGGCCATCTGGCATTGACCGTCCGCGACAATGGTTTGGGCGTGCCGTTTGGCGATGTCGATAATCTTTCGGAAGGCGTCGGTATATCGAACACGCGCCGCCGACTTCGCCATCTTTACGGCGAGAGGCATTCGTTCACGCTGAAGAACGAAGACGCGTCCGGGCTGTCAGTCAACCTGGTCATTCCCTACAAGGAATGTGTGATCGTTCCACGGTCAATCACCGATACGAGGGCCGAGATCGAATGAAGATCAACACGCTTATAGTCGATGACGAGCCGCTCGCTCGCGATCGCGTAAAGAGATTTTTGCGTGATGAGCGCGACATCAAGATCATCGGCGAGTGCGGGAATGGCCGCGAAGCTATTGCGGCGATCAAAGAGCAGAAGCCCGACCTTGTTTTCCTGGACATCCAGATGCCGGAGAAGAACGGTTTCGAGGTAGTTAAGGCACTCGATGAAAAGGCGATGCCGGCGATCATCTTTGTGACGGCATACGACCAGTATGCCCTGCAGGCCTTCGATGTTCACGCGCTCGATTACCTATTGAAACCTTTTAACCGCGACCGGCTGCACAAAGCTGTCTCGCACGCGCGCGAGCAGATCGAAACGAAGCGGATCGGCAACCTGGATGAACGATTGGCGTCGCTGATAAAAGATCTGAAAGCCGAGAAGAAATATCTGGAAAGGCTTGTCGTCAAATCGGTCGGGCGAGTGTTCTTTTTAAAGGTGGACGAGATCGACTGGATCGAGGCTGCTGGAAATTACGTCAACCTTCACACCGGACGGGAATCTCATTTGATCCGCGAAACGATGAACGGCATCGAGGCAAAGCTGGATCCGGACAGGTTTTTGCGGATCCACCGCTCAACGGTCGTCAATATCGATCGCATCAAAGAGCTTCACCCGATGTTCAGCGGCGACTACGCCGTCATCCTTCGCAACGGCACCGAGCTGGCACTGAGCCGCAACTACCGTGAGCGGTTCCTCGAGTTGTTCGAGAATCAGGCGTGATCTTCAATAAGCAAACCTCTCGTCACGCACCAAAACGCTTCGTCACAAATAGATACTCATCAGCGGGCCTTCTGACTAGTATCACAATGCAGTTATTTCCCTTTTATTCGTCATGAGAAAAAGACATCTGATCATTTTATTTCTCGTCGGGATAATGTTCGTTTTCCGCGGCTACACGATCGTCATCGGACAAACGAAACCGGTGTTGGCCGTGCTGAACAAGTCGGACGCGACGCTTGCCATCGTCGATCCGATTGAGATGAAAGTTACCGCCAAAGTACCGACCGGCGACAGTCCGCACGAAGTGGTTCTGTCTGCGGACGGGAAGACGGCATTTGTTGCAAACTACGGAGCGCAAATACCGGGAAGCTCCCTTTCGGTCATTGATCTTACGACCGCAAAGGAGGTTCGTCGAGTGGATCTTTCGCCGCTGCTGCGTCCGCACGGTATTCAGGTTATTGGCGGAAAGGTCTATTTTACAGCGGAGACGAATCGGATGATCGCCCGCTATGATCCCGCGACAAACAAGGTCGATTGGATGATGGGAAGCGGGCAGAACGGAACGCACATGATCGCCGGAAGCGCGGACCAAAAGCGGTTCTATACCGCGAACATTGGCTCAAACACGGTAACGGCGTTTGAGTTTCCGAACGCCCCGCCGCCGTCACAGTCGCGGATCATTCACATTCCCGTTGGCCAACAGCCCGAGGCCATCGACCTTTCGCCCGACGGCAAGGAAGTCTGGGCCGGCCTCAACGCCGAGGGCAAGATCGATGTCGTTGATACAGCGACGCACAGATCGGTCGCGAAGATCGACATCGGCGGACGGCCGTATCGAGTAAAGTTTTTGCCGGATGGAAAGTCGGTGCTCTGCACAATGGCCGCAACGAAGGAGCTGCTGATCATCGACGCCGCAACGCGTAAAGAGATCAAGCGGATCAAACTGGAAAGCGCGCCGCTCGGCGTTGTCTTCTCCGTCAATGGAAAGACCGCCTTCGTGACCGCAGGCGAACCGGACACAGTTCTTAAGGTCGATCTCGACTCCGGCAAAGTGAAGGGAAGCGTTCAAACCGGAAAAGTGCCCGACGGCATCGCGATCGCGGGTTTTTGAGAGGGCTCAGAGCGGCGGCCTTAGCCGTTTAAACTGGATTAACTAATGATGCAGACAATGAGAGAATTTACTGGTCTAATTTTGGTCCTACTCTTCCTTTCGGTAACAGCCGTTGCCCAAACGACGGCGTTCGTCGGTGTGAGTGTTATTCCGATGGATCGCGAACGAGTGCTGTCAAACCAGACCGTCGTTGTGCGAAATGGAGTGATCGCGGAGATCGGTGATGCCGGAAAAGTGAAGATACCCAAGGACGCGGTTCGCGTTGATGGCGTCGGCAAGTACTTGATCCCGGGTTTGGTGGACATGCACACGCATCTGTTGTCAGACGGTGACGAATACCCTGATTCCATCGCTCCGGACGAGCTTCGCGTTATGGTTGCGAACGGCGTGACGACGATCCGCTTTATGATCGGGACGCCGGAGCTTCTTGACTTGCGATCTCGCTCGGCAAAGGGCGAGATCGTGGCGCCGACGATCTTCGTCGCCAGCCCGCATCTGACGGGCCGCGAACAAGGGAATAACTTTGTCGTCAAGACGCCGGACGAAGCTCGCGAGGCGGTGCGAAAGTCGAAAGCCGCTGGATACGACTTCATTAAAATAACGACATTCATCGAAGCTCCGGTTTATGAGGCAGCCGTGGACGAAGCGGCCAAACAGAATATCCGAGTGGTGGGCCACGCCGACAGCCGCTTTGTCGGCGTCGAGCGGGCGTGGAAGGCTCGCCAGCAGATCGAGCACCTTGACGGCTATATGGAACTGCTTCTGAAGCCGGACGCTCCGATGAAAGGCTCGGTCTCCGACCTTTACATCTACAATCCCGACAACTGGAAAAGCTTCGATCACATGGACGAAAGCCGCATTCCTGAGATCGCGCGAAAAACGGTCGAGTCGAACCGATACGTCAATCCCACGCAGCATTTCATGAAGAACACATTCGGCGTCGCTCGAAGCGAGGAGTCGATGCGGGCTCAGCCGGATTTCCGCTTCTATCCGGAAAAGGTGCAGACGCAGTGGTTTGAGTTCTACAAGAAGAACAAGTTCGTAAACACCGTGCCGCTCGAGAAACGTGCCCGGTGGATAGATCTAAGAAACAAGCTTATCTTTGCAATATACAAAGCCGGCGGCAAGATAATGGCCGGTTCGGATACGCCTGAATTTCTGTTCTTGTACGGCTTTTCACAGCACCGCGAACTGAAGGCGCTTGCGGGTGCGGGGCTGCCGAATTACGCCGTCCTTGAAGCCGGGACGCGGAACGCTCACGAATATCTCCGCAGCATCGACAAAGCCGGAACGATCGAAAAAGGCAAGCGAGCCGATCTGCTCCTGCTCAATGCGAACCCGCTGGAAAACATCTCGGCCACCGAGAACCGCGCCGGCGTGATGCTGAAAGGCAAATGGTACACGCAAAAGGAATTGAACAACTGGCTCGACGAGATCGCGCCAAAGATCGCCGGTTCTCTCATCGAGAAAAAACCGCAGGCTTCAAACGAATAAATGGCGCGAAAAGGCACTGTGATATTGTCGATTAGCTAAAAAGCGCATTAGCTTTTGTATCGGAGTTCCAGACAGAAGGCCTTGAAGGGAGAATATGAAAACTTCGAAAAGAATTCTTTACTTGGTTGTTCTTTTTAGCACCTTGGCCCAAATGAGCGTTTTTGGGCAAGTTACCGCAATCAGAGCGGGCGAACTCGTTATTCCCGAAACCGGCGAAACGCTCAAGGATCAGATAATTATTGTTGAACGATCACGGATCAAAGCGGTCGGGGCCGGTTTACCGATTCCGGCGGGAGCAAACGTCATTGATCTATCGCGCTCGACCGTTTTGCCGGGTCTATTTGATTCCCATGCTCACATGGCAATGTTTGCCAATTCCGAAGATCGCAATGCGCTCTACTATTACGATCTGACCAATACGACTGCTAACCGGACAATTCATGCGGTCATTAATTCGCGCGATATGCTGAAAGCGGGCTTCACAACCATCCGCGACATCGGCAACGACGGAAACTACATTATGACCGATGTGCGGAATTCGATTGATCGAGGATTGATTCCGGGTCCGACCATCATTAATGCAGGGAGGATCATTGCGCCTTTCGGCGGGCAATATCGGCTTCAACCTGAAAGGCGTAAGCTAGGCGAGCCGGAATATTTTTATGCCGATACGCGCGACGAAATGCTCAAAGCCGTCCGCGAGAATATCCATTTCGGCTCACGGGTCATTAAGATCGTCGTTGATGACCAGCCTTACATCTATTCTGTCGGCGACATCAAATTCATCATTGATGAGGCGGCAAAAGCGGGCGTGAAGGTCGCCGCTCACTGCGTGACAGAACGCGGAGCGCATAATGCAGCCGAAGCCGGAGTGGCGTCCATCGAACATGGCCTTGAGATGTCGAATGAAACTCTCGAATTGGCAAAAAAGAACGGAGTTGTCCTTGTCGGCACGGATTTCACCGAAAAGGCCTGGCTTGCTTACCAGATTCCGCTCAATGCGGTAAAGAACATCCGCGCCGGGACTATTGACCGTCTCAAGAGGGCCTACAAGATCGGAGTAACGCTTGCCTTTGGCAGCGACCTGATTTTCTACGCACCGGACGAAACGCGCGGAACCTGGACGATTTCGCAGATCGACTCGATGACGGAAGCAGGGATTCCCAACAAAGTCATTCTTCAAACATTGACCACCAATGCCGCCAAACTACTCGGTGTCGAGAATCAACGCGGGGCGATCAGACCGGGGCAGTATGCCGATATTATCGCCGTCCCAGAGAATCCGCTGAATAACATCTCAACTCTAAAAAAGGTCAACTTCATAATGAAAAATGGCAAAGTCTTCGAACGGGCAGAATAGGTATTTAGTTCTGTCCAACCAATACAACGATTATGAAAAAAGCACTAACTATATTTGCACTTGCCCTTCTTTCGGCTTCCTATTCTTTCGGCCAGGCCGCCGGTGATAAAAGGGCCGCATTGGCCGTTGTCAACAAGCTGTTTGACGAAATGGCTGCCGCAAATGCCGCCGGAATTCTCGCGACCGGAACGCCCGAGAATCAACTCGTTGCTATTCGCAAACTAAAAGACGGCAAAACGCGCGTCGATGTGATCGGCGGCGAGGCATTCTCAAAATTCTTTACAAAACCCGGCTCGATCAAGGAAGTGATGTACGCGCCAAACGTCGAGGTCAGCGGCGATTGGGCGATGGTCTGGGGCCGATACGTATTCTTCGTCGGCGATAAGATCTCTCATTGCGGAATCAACCAGTTCAACCTCGTTCGCACCGACGCTGGCTGGAAGATCGCCAACGGAGCCTCGACCATCGATCCGGGCGACTGCACCGAAAAGGAAAAAGCTATGAAGCCCGATCCGGTCAAATAAACCAAAGGAAGAAGTAGCGAATGAGACCACGATCCACTTTCGTGTTGCTCTTTGTCCTCGCGCTTTGCATCAGCACGCCGGGTCAGCAGGCCGGCAAGGCTGCGGGCACGAAGGCGCTTCAGTTTGAGCTTAAGACGAAGCTCGACGAATGGCACAAGGCCGGTAAATTCCCGGGAGCGACGCTCGGGGTCGTGCTGGCCGACGGAAAATCCTTTGGTCTGGCCGTCGGCTATTCGGACCGCGACGCAAAGACTCCGATGAAACCGGATGATCGGATGTTGGCTGGCAGCACGGGAAAAACGTTTGCCGCGGCGACCGCGTTGCAGCTTGTTAGCGAAGGCAAGATCGACCTTGACGACAAGATCGAAAAATATCTAGGTAAAGAACCGTGGTTCGTGCGGCTTCCAAATGCGAAGGATGTCACCATCCGAATGCTGATGAACCACACGAGCGGACTTGTAAGGTATGAGTTCAAGAAGGAGTTCACCGATTACCTGACGGCGAATCCGATGAAGGTTTGGACGCCCGAAGAGCGGCTAGCGTATCTTTTCGACGCGAAGGCGCCGTTCGAGGCCGGGAAGGGCTGGGATTATTCGGACACAAACTACATTGTCCTCGGAATGATCATTGAGCAAGTGACCGGCAAGAAATTCTACGATGAGGCTCGCCGCCGATTTATCAAACCGTTCAAACTCAACGACACAATCGCCCAAGAAGGCCCTGTGATAAAGGGCGTCGTACAGGGCTATGCGGGTTCGAACAATCCGTTCGGCGGGAAAGATGCGATGATCGAGAAAGGGAAGTTCATCGTAAACCCGCAGCTCGAATGGACCGGCGGCGGTTGGGCCTCGACCAGCGAGGACCTGGCACGCTGGGCAAAGTTGTACTTCGAGGGAAAAGCTTTCGACGCTTTGCTGCTGCCGCAGGTGCTCGAAGGCGTTTCGGCCCCGATGCTCGGGCGAGATACGAAATACGGCCTCTGCGTTATTATCCGCAACACCGCCGCCGGAACTTCATACGGCCACAGCGGATTTTTCCCCGGCTATGTTACCGACATGATGTATTTCCCTGACAAGAAGATCGCCGTCGCCGCGCAGGTAAACACAAGCGCACCGCAAACCCTCGGCAAGCCGCTCGGCCGCGTTCTCGCCGAAATGATTCAGGTGATTCAGGATTCAAGGCAGAAACACGACCGGTAGGGAGTGTGCCCCGCGTTAGTCCAAAGTAAGAAAGTCCCAAGTCCCAAGTCCCAAGTCCCATGTCCCAAGTCCCATGTCCCGAGGCGAGCGTGCTACAGACCTGGGGCCTTGGACTTTGGACTCGGGACTAAACGGGGGGCACACTCCCTACCGGTCGTGTTTCTGCCTTTTGCATTATCACCGCTCCCGAATACAATAAAGGCACTTCAAATCCTCAGGAGAAAAACAACATGAAGAGGTTCCTGGTTTCGATCTGTGTCTTGATCTCTCTCGTCACACCGGCCTTAGCCGTCGACATGAGCGGCGAGATCGATGCGGCGACAGCGAAGTTGATGCCGAAGGTGATCGAATGGCGGCGGCAACTGCATCAGTATCCGGAGCTTTCCAACCGCGAGGTCAAGACGGCAAAGTTTGTCGAGGACCATCTGCGAAAACTCGGGCTCGAGGTCCGCACGGGAATTGCGAAGACGGGCGTTGTCGGGATCTTGAAAGGAGCCCAGCCGGGGCCTGTTATCGGATTGCGGGCAGACATGGATGGCCTGCCGGTGACCGAGCGGAATTCACTGCCGTTCGCGTCAAAGGAAACGGCAGTGTTCAATGGCCAGAAGGTCGGCGTGATGCACGCGTGCGGCCACGACACTCATGTCGCGATGCTGATGGGAACGGCCGAGCTACTCGCCGGGATGAAGGACAAGATCAAAGGCACCGTTGTGTTTATCTTCCAGCCCGCCGAAGAGGGGCCGCCCGCCGGGGAGGAAGGTGGAGCGCCGCTGATGGTCAAAGAGGGAGTTTTAGACAACCCGAAGATCGATGCAATTTTTGGGATCCATATCAATTCGCAGACCGAGGTCGGAAAGATCGCGTACAAGCCTGGTGCCACGATGGCGGCCAGCGACTGGTTCGAAATAAAGATAAAGGGCAAGCAAACGCACGGAGCGTATCCCTGGGACGGGATCGATCCGATTGCCGTTGCAACTCAGATATACACGGGCCTGCAGATGATCGTTGCGAGGCGTTCTGACCTTCCGAAAGCGCCGGTCGTCATTACGGTCGGCCGGATCAATGGCGGTGTTCGCGAAAATATTATTCCTGAAGAGTTAACAATGGCCGGTACGATCCGAACGCTCGATTCCGGCATGCACAAGGACGTGCACGAAAAGATCCGTTCAACGGCAAAGAGTATTGCGGAGAGCATGGGAGCCACGGTCGAGATCACCATCGATACAAAGGCCCCGGTCACGTTCAACAACCACGCGCTGGTCGAAAAGATGCTGCCGTCTCTTTACAAGGCCGCCGGCAAAGAAAATGTCGCCGAACGGCCGTGGGTGACCGGAGCGGAAGATTTTGCGTTCTTCGGAGAAAGGATCCCAGCGTTCTATTTCTTTGTTGGCGGTATGCCAAAAGGCAAGGACCCGAAAACCGCTGCCGCTCACCATACGCCGGATTTCTATATCGACGATAGCCGGCTCGATGTCGGAATCAAGGCGTTTGCGAATATCGTTTTCGATTACAAGTAAGTCAGTACCGGCGCTACGCTTTTTCGACCTCACGCAGTTGCCGGTACCGACTTCTATGCCTGGTTGTGTGCCTCGACAAACCAGAGCAGCTTGTCGATGCTCCTCGATATACCTGTGAACAGGTCGGCCGTGTCCATGTCGCCAAGCTCATCGGTAACGTCGATATCTTTCCTGACCTTCTTTCCAAAATCCGCCAGGGCACTCGACAGTGCATCTACATGAGCAGTACCATCCGAGATCTCGTGTGGATATTCGCTCAGGGATGAATTCTTGGCCGCGAGGCGCACAGTTCCCATCGCCACACCGCCGAGGGTCGTGACCCGCTCGGCAATATCGTCAACGTGCGTGTCCAATTCGGTTGCGACCTGGTCAAAAAGCTCGTGGAGGGCGATAAAACTAGGTCCTTTCACGTTCCAATGGGCCTGCTTCGCCTGCGATTTCAGGTCGGCCGCATCCGCCAGGCGCTGATTAAGTATCCCGATCAGCTCTTCCCGTTTGTCTTTAGCAATATCGATCTTCGTATTATGCAATTCCATATATCCTCCTGTAATTAGAATTATTCTAATTCCAATTTTGTGTAAAGTCAAGCGTTGATAAAATAGCTCCCGACGCCTTGAAAAATCTTCTGTATGTTCAAGAATATAGATATGTACTTAGTAATTCAAAGTTTGGGTTGGTGGAATTGGTTTGGCGGGCTAACGACCGATGTTCACGGGGCCGTCTCGAATTCTATCAACTCGATGGTCACCGGACTTTTCGCCCGGCTGCCGTTCGTGCTGGCCGGGATCATTGTCCTGCTGATCTTCTGGCTGTTGTCGAAGCTGGCCAAAAACGTGTTTCTTGTTTCCACGCGACGCACGAAACTGGACGCTCGCTTGCGGCTTCTGTTCAGCCGGATGCTGGTGGTGTTAGTGGTTGGCATCGGTGTTCTGACGTCGCTGACAGTAATACTTCCGGGGTTCAGCTTCGGAAGCATGATCGCGGGGCTCGGATTTTCTTCGTTCGCCGTCGGGTTCGCGGTGAAGGACATCCTGAACAATTTTTTCTCCGGGATTCTTATCCTGTGGCAGGAACCGTTTCAGACCGGCGACTATCTTTTTGTGGGCGATGAGCAGGGGAAGGTGGAATACATTGGCGTCCGAGCGACCTCGCTCCGCAAGGACGATGGCGAATTGGTACTTATCCCGAACGGGGATATGTATTCGAGGGCTCTTACCATTCGGGGCGCCGGGGCCAACCGGCGGATGAACCTCGCCTTTTGTGTTGCTTATCAGGCCACTCTTGAACGCGTTAAGGTACTGATTATGGAAGCTCTCGGCAGCACTGACGGTGTTGTCAATGATCCGGCACCAAACGTGATCATTTCAGATCTGACTCCTGAAGGGGTTGCGGTCAAGGTGAGTTTCTGGATCAACACGAATCACGACAAACCGCTTGAGGTTTTTGATCGAGCCTCGATTGGGATAGTTGAGAAGTTGAACGCCGCCGAGATCGCTATCTATCCGGCGGAAAAATAGATCGCGCGAGATCCGGATCAGCGAGACACAGGCTGGCGGGTGCCGGGGCGGATACTCCGGGCCCCTCGGCCGCGGAAAAGCGGCGTGAAGATCCATTTAGAGTGATTTTCCGCTCCGTAATAAGTAAGAACGGAACGGGCGCGGCTTTTGCTCGAAACTCCGATGAATGGCCCACTCGAAGAGAAATTCGAATCGTCCGCTTCGTCTGGTAGGGAATCCTCCTCGGCCGTTTCAGTGTTCAGGACATTGGCGAGCGTGACGGTGAATTTGTCGAAGTACTGTGTCGGCGGCGGCGACGAGGGAAGTAATCCGTTATTGTAAGCCTGGACGCGTTTGGCGAACCGGGCGATCACGTCCGGATCAGGCGGGACGAGGTTCCACTGCCCATCGAGGCTGAGCGGATCGATGGCCGCGGAGGGCCTGAGTATTTGGCGTTTTTTTGTTCCGTCGGGCAGCCCTTCGAGCAGATCGTCCATCGATTGCGGGAGTTTTTGGCCGCGATGAAAGATCACATACAGGTAGATCGCGTCGGCGATCTCTTCTCCCCGACGAATGGCCTCTCGTTCCTTCTCGCGCTGGACGTCAAGGTACAGCGACGGTGCGGCCGCCATCAGCATAAAGGCGAATGCAGCCAGAAAGACCATCACGGCCATCAGGGTCATTCCCGATTCATTAGTCGATTCCGTCCTCGTCATCGTCCTTCGGGTCCACGTTAGAATTGGCACCGGGCTGCGGCTGAACATAGCGCGGTATGTTGTCCGGTATGCCGGGTATTCGCGAATTAGTCGCACCCGGGTACATCGAATTGGCCGGAGGCATCGGTGTATAGACCTGTCGTCCGCCGGGCATCGATCTGGGAGGCCTTCCACCGCCCGGCATCGAAGGCTGGCTCAGCGTGGCCGTCGGCGGCGGGGAGAACAACGCAAGCTTGTGCTTAAAGCCAAGATTCACGTCCTCCAGAACGCTTTCCTGAGCCGAAATGCTTATCACGCGAAATCGTCCAGCGACTACGTCGTTAAGCCTTGCCCCGGTTGGCAGTGGCTTGCCCGGTTCCTGGAAATAGGCGGTGTCGTTGTTGCTGCGTTTCCGGGCGATCATTCCAATATATTGGAACGTCGGTTTGGGCGGCGGCTGAATGTCGAACTGGATCGGGTTCGATATCAGCGTCCCGTCGGCGGTCTGCGCCAAGATGGTCGGCCGCCGTTCACCCTGAAGAAAGGCCCTTGGGATATCGGCGGTCATCCGCGTTTCGTTAATAAATCTGGCGGGGACCTCTTGCTGGTCGAAATATATCCGTGTCTCCGGTGTGAAACGGTCGCCGGCGATGTCCATTCGAAAGCCGTCCGAGCCCGCGTAAACGCTTTGCGGGTTGATCGAAGCGATCTGGATCGGCGGTGTCGGGGCCGGCGTTGGCGGCGGATATGACGGGATCGGCACCGGCGTCGCGACATACGGAGTTGGCTTCGGCGGCTCGTAAAAAGCAAAAATGTTTCGCCCGGCGTCGGGTGCGCCGAACCGAGCAGGCTCGTAAGCGATCAGCTGGGTCGTATCATGCAGCAGCTGATCGCGGGCCGACGGCATCTCCAGTTTGTCCGAGTTGGCCTTCGACGACGAAGTCGATTTCTTGGGTGTTGGCGTCGGTTTGGCGGCGGTAGTGGTGCTGCCGGTGAACATCCCACGGCCAAAGGCGAAAAAGAGGACGACAACGCACGCCGCACCCAGGACGATGGCGGCTATCGTCTTGTTCCGTTCGCTTTTCGTTTTCCCTTCAAAAAGTTTCATCTGGTTACTGGAGCGGGCACCTCCGCCGCGGCCGGAGCTATCTCCGGACGTCTGAAATACGCAGCCATTTCCAGCCGTAAGCTCACCACCGCACCGCGGGTTTTTCCTCGTGAGCTATTCGGCGAACCGGTTTGCGTTTGCAGCGGCACCGAGGTGTTCATCGGCATCGGCTGCGACGTTGGATCGAATCCCGGGCCGAATGTTCCCGGTGTTCCCGGTTGCCCGGCGTTGGTCTCGTCCGCCGACTTTGCTTCCTGCGAATCCGAAGGTTCGATCTCGACAGCACTCACGACAACGAATTCACTGCCGGTCTCGAGATCGCGAATAAATCTTCGAAGGCTGGTATACGGCCCATCGAGCGTCATCGTAACGTAAACCCCGGGGAAAAAGCTGCGAAACTTTGCCTTGCCGCTGCGGTCTTCTTCCTCGCCGCGTTTGCTCGGGTCAATGATGTCGAGCGGGGAGTAGTCCGGTCCGGATGAATTGACGAGCCCGTAGCTTCCAATAAGCGCGTTGATCCGATG
Organism: Pyrinomonadaceae bacterium; assembly: GCA_050250045.1. Lineage (GTDB taxonomy): Bacteria > Acidobacteriota > Blastocatellia > Pyrinomonadales > Pyrinomonadaceae > OLB17. The sequence continues at coordinate 79,305 of JBFWPK010000007.1, forward strand.
ATAAAGGGCCGTTCGGCCCGTAGACGGCACCGGAAGAAACCTGGCCTCGAAGGTGTTCACGCTGTCGATCAGCTCGGTAACCTTATGCTCGACGTTCGAAATATTGCCGAACTTTTCTTTTGCCGAGGTCAATTCCGCATCAAGCTTGTCACGACGCGCCCGGTTGTTTTCGATCTCGTTGTTTGACGGCACGACAAAGAAAACATAAAGCAAAATGGCGCCAAGCACCGCCAACATCGCGGCGCCAAGAACGCCGAGTTCGACGGGGCCCCACATTCCGGTGTAAACCTTTCGCGGACGGTTGGCCGGCGGCAGGTCGATGTGCGGCTCTTTCTCAACGATGATCGTTTCGTTCTCGGTCAGCATCACCGTCCGCCCGGGTTCGTCGATAACGACATTCGGGTCGGTCGCCGCGCCGTATTCGTTGCGCAGGATAGACGGCTCGGTATCGGCCGGCGGCCCGCCAGCGACGTTCTTGTTCAGGTCCTGTTCGCTCACGGCTGCAGCCCTCCCTGCGCGATGTCGGTCGCCGGTGCCGCTGTCTGGGCCGGACGTGCGTAGTTTTGAGTGTAGATCACGTGAAGCGAGAATTCCGTGTAGGTTATCCGTTCGGTCTTCTGCCGGTCCTGTCCGCGAAGCTCAGCCTGAAAAAGGCCAGAGTTATTCATGCTGTCGATCATTGCCATCACTGCCGGATAATCACGGCTCAGCACGGCAAAGTCCAGTTCCGCCTTGACCTGATCGCCATCCTTGTAAACATTCTCAACCGTAAGCCGCGAAGCGCTGACGCTGCCGGGCAGAACTGATTCCAGGTCGGCGAAAAGCCTCGACCACCCAAATGATTTATTTGCAACCAGCTTATGGGAAGCGACCAGAAGCTCACGCTGCTGCGGAGTTAACTGTTGCTGCACTTTTTCTCCCTCGCCTTTCAGGCGTTTAACCTCAGCGTCCATTTCCGAAATATTGGAAACGATCGACTTGTTCAGTTCGCGGTTCCCGTTAAGTTTGGCCAGAAAGAATACTCCGGCCACCGCCGCGATCCCGATCATCAATGCCGAGATCAGATACGGCGTCGTCCGGTTCCGGAACGGATGACTGCTCAAATTAAGTTTGGTTATCACGATTATTAATGCAGGCTCGCCGCTTTCAAGGTTTACTACGACAAGCCCCGAATTCTACCAGAAATCATGAGCAATGTCTTTCACGGCAATGCCGGCCGAAAAGTTGCAAAAATTACTCCCGCCGCGGCTTTAGCTGTGAGTCGAGGTCGCCGGCGTCAACGGCGCCATAGATGCAGACGCGGTTTCGCCCCTCTCGTTTGGCACGGTAAAGGGCCGAATCGGCCATTTCGACGAGTTCGATCGGATCGGTCGAATCGTCGGGAAAGGCCGCAATGCCAATGCTTATCGTTATGCGATGCGAATTGGCGAGCTTTCCCTGGCGGATTACGCTGAATTCGCGTTGCTCGATCTCCGCCCTGATCCGCTCGCCCGCAACCATTGCCTGGCCGGCCTCGGCGTCAAGCAAAAATGCGGCAAACTCCTCGCCGCCGAATCGGGCCGCCGCGTCGCCCGTCCTAAGGCACTTGATAATGGTCTCCCCGATCTCTTCGAGCGTTTTGCTGCCGGTAAGATGCCCGTACGTGTCATTCACGTTCTTAAAATGATCCACATCCATCATAAGCACGCAAAAAGGGCGGTCGATCATCTTTGAGCGTTCAGCCTCACGCCGCAGTTCCGAGAAAAAGGAGCGACTCGAGAGGAGGCCGGTGAGGTCATCATGCGAGATCAGGCGGTGAATGAGCCGTTGATACTCGCGGTCGATCTCATCGAGCAGGTCAAAACGAAGCATTTGGTCGCCGATCGTGATCTTGTCCCCGTGCTGAAGGGCCTCCTGAGTGATCCGCTGGCCGTTCAGGAGTGTGCCGGCCCGTGTGCCGAAATCCTTCAACGTGTACACTGTATCGCCGGTAGCCGGTTCGATCGACCGGACGATCATCGCGTGCCGCCGCGACACTTTTGAATCATTAACACGGACATCGGCCCCGATATCGCGGCCAAGGATCACCTCCTCACGGTCGAGCGGGATCGGCACGGCAATCAGATCGCCGGACAAAAAAACGAGAGCGGGACGCAGATCGCGGTCTTGACGCTTTGGTTTCTGCATAGGAGAAATGTCGAGGCAACCAGCGGGCGGACTCAAGTTACTAGAATATCGCAATTTGGGCTTGGAACACCAGTGTTTTTTGAAGCACGTTATGATTATTTGTGGGGGCCAGCAGTGCGGTCGCGGGACGGTTTCAATACCGAAAAGGGCCTGCACTAGGTTCGCCGGCCTGAGCGCTTGGTCAGTTTTTTTGCCGATGCTGAAGCTGCTTTTGGTGACTCGTCATCCGACCGTGGGAGAGCAGCTTCGGCATCTCCCGCTTTGGCCTTTTTTCGCCAGCGATTCCATACCCACAGGCCCAGCGGGATCAGAAGGCTCGGTGCGATCCATTGCAGGTGCGAACCGATCACATTGCCAAAGGCATAGAGGCGTTGCGATAAGGTAACATTGACCGCGATGACCTCATGGAACGTCTCGATCTCAAGTGCCTTTTCGCCGTCCTTATAGTTTACGATAGCGCTCAAACTCATATGAAGCCGCTGCTTCCCCGCTTTTGTCGGAGTTACGTCCCAGCGCCATTCGGTCACCCCCTTATTGCTGACAAGCTTTCGCTGCGTCGCATTTGTTATTAGAAAATTGTCGCCGTAAAGTGTTGCTTCCATGTAATCCGAAACTTGTGCCTCACTGCCTTGGATCGGACCGTCTCCGGTAACCCGTTTTTTGAGCTCTTCGACCGCAACTGACGGGCTTAGCACAAGCTGCACTTCCTTGGGTTCTTCCAGCTGCATCTCCGACGGCTTGTTGAAAGCTATGCTGCCGATAGCGAGACTTTCACGGATCGAGTCAACCGTAGGCCGTTCGGATGTTGGCTCGACGGCGGGGGTCGGGCCGGGTGTGGCGACGTTACCCTTGTTAGTGTTTGGCGTTGCGGTGTTACCCTTATTCGTGTCGGGTGTGCTGGTATTAGCACGAGGTGTCGCGCTGACATTGAAATTGGGAATGACGTTGGCTCGGTTGGAATTAGTATCCGGCAGGAAGTCCTGGACCAAAACGCACAATACCGCAGAGCCGAAAATAAGGCCGAAAATAAGCATCAGTGGGACGAGTATGATCCAGAGCCTGGAAGCACCTTTTCTCATCGTTACTGGTTTGACCTAGGGTGAATTAAACTGAGCCTATTATGGATCGCATCGCAAGTCAACAAAAATTTCTCCTTCCGTGATCTAGGCCCTCGGAGGGGTTTTCGGCGAGGCAGACAGCCGTCAAAAAGCCAAAACAACCTTAACGTCACATTCAATGAGAATACTTGTTGTAAAACTCGGAAGCATAGGCGACATCGTGCACACGCTGCCGTCGCTGGCAGCGATCCGCGCGGCGCTGCCTGATTGCGAGATCAGTTGGGTCGCCGAAAAACGTTCGGCGGAGATCCTTCGAGGGAACAGGCTGATAGACCGCCTTATCGAGATCGATACGCGGTCGCTTCGCAGTGGAAAGGTGGTCGCCGAGATACTGCCGCGTTTTCGAGAGCAGTTCCGGGCATTGCGTCGCTCAAGGTTTGACGTTGCGATCGATTTTCAGGGGCTGCTGAAATCTGCCGCGATCGCAAAGCTCTCAGGGGCGAAAAGGAGATACGGTTTCGCCCGCGGATCATTGCGCGAGCCCGCAAGCCGCATTTTCCTGACCCACGGCGTCGAAGTTGAAGGCAGCGTACATGTGATCCGTAAGAATTTGAGGCTCGCGGCTGAATCCCTCGGGATTCCTGTCCCTAAAGGCGATTTTGAGTTCCCGATCTCCACGGAAGCTGTTCACGTTCAAGAAGCGGAAGAGATAGCCGCGACTTCGGGCGGCGAGTTCGCGATCTTGAATCCGGCGGGCGGGTGGGTGACAAAACTCTGGCCGGCAGAGAACTATGGCCGTTTGGCTGATGAATTGTGGGAAAGAAGTGGCATTCGGTCGATAGTGGCGGTCGGCCCCGACGAGGCGGAATTGGGTGTCGCTGCGATCAATGCCAGCAGAGCCGGACGGGCGGTGATGGCCCAGCCGAGCCTGAAGGGCTTCGTTGAACTGGCGAAACTGGCTCGAATTTATATCGGCGGTGACACGGGGCCTACCCACCTTGCCGTGGCTGCCGGGGCACCGGTAGTTGGGATCTTCGGGCCGACCGAATGGTGGCGAAACGGCAGCCCGAATCCCGCGGATATTTGCGTTGAGCGGACCGATATTGGCTGCCGGGTTGACTGCCACCGACGTGTCTGTTCGAACTGGATCTGTATGGACATCGGCGTCGAGCGGGTCGTCTCGGCCGTTGAAATGCGGCTCGCGCCTCAAATTTTGCAGGAAACAGGCATCTAATTGACGGCTTGCGCATTCGTAGAATTGGCACGGCTGATTTTTTGATGTTTGGGCCGCTGCGCTCCGTGATAAGATATGATAAAGGTTAAAGATGGCTCCGGGATCCGGTCCGACCAGAAACGAATGACAGATCTCCTCAAGAAGTTAAGCTCGGTCGTGCTTCTTGCTGCGCTTGCGGTGATCGCGGGACTGGCGCAGGATGGCGACAGCTCGCGGGATCGCCACGTTGCGGCGGTCTCATCGAAGCAGAAGCCGGCCGCTCCGCTGAGCTTGCCCTTCGCTGTGGGGGAGACGCTGGCCTACGAGGGGAAGATCAGCAAGAGCATCGTACGCGGCATCGCTGTGGCCGATCTTACCTTTACGCTTACGCAGCCGGACCCCGACGGCGATTTTCTCGTCAAGGCCGACGCTCGTTCGAAAGGGACCTTGACCAAACTCTTTCGCTTCAGTTTTGTCCAGCAGATCGAGTCGACATTCGGTGCTCGCGACGGGTATGTCAAGCTGACAAAGAAACACGACGTCCAGAAAGAGCGGATACGCAACAGCCTGGCGGTTTTCGATTATTCGAACGGCCGCGTAACGTATACTGAGACCGACCCAAATGAACCGATGCGGCCGCCACGGCGGATCGCGTCTGAGATCGAGCCGGATACCTTCGATCTGATATCAGCAATTTACTGGCTTCGGACGAAGCCGATGGCGATCGGTACGTCACTTGAGCTGACGGTCAGCGATTCGGGCCTCGTATACAAGGTCCCGGTCCGCGTGACCGGCCGCGAGCGTCAGAAAACGGAGATCGGAAAGCTCTGGTGCTGGCGCGTGGAACCGGACGTTTTCGGCCCCGGCCGGCTGATCGAAGGAGAAGGGAGCATGATCGTCTGGATAACTGATGACCGGCGACGCATTCCCGTTCGAGCGCAGGTAAACTCCTCTATTGGGCGGATCGAAATAAAGATCCAGTCCGTGAAGAATTCCAAAGCAAATACGTAATTCGAGTACAGCGCGGCCACGTTTATTCACCAGCACGTCGTCGGATGATCCCGATGCGTCACGCGTTAATTGCCTTGCGCCCTTGTATCCGCCCCTAAAACCCATCATAATCAATTCTTTTCGGCGAAGAGGCGATTTTATGGCAGGAAGTACAGAAAGAAGGATATCGAAGAAATTGGGTGATTCGGAGGTCGAGTTTTTGCTCGAGGATGATGAGGTACCCGGTTCGTCCACGGCGGCATTTCGAATGCCTGATGTTGAGGAGGCCAAAACTGACCCCGGAGCTAAGGCGGCGGAGATCCCGCGTTCATCTGAGTTTCTCGAGCTTGCAATGCCAAAGCTGCCGGTGCTTTCAAAGGGCAATCTCGCCCGCCTGCTGATGCAGTCACCAAACCGGCTTTATTTCTATTGGTCGATCGGCAGAAATCCGTTTCACACGCTGAGCCGCGCCTTTGGCCAGCCGGGCGGCTACATGCTGGTTGTGAAACTGGTAAACCTTCACTCCGGCGATGAGCGAATCCACGCGGCTGAGGAAAAGGGCAATTGGTGGTTTGACGTAGATGCTGACGGGCAGTATCGCGCCGAGATCGGATTCTACGCCGTTAACCGGCCGTATATCCGCATTTTGTTCTCGAACACGGTCGCGACCCCGCGAAAGAGTCCTTCGCCGCGGACGTCTGATGCAGCCGAATGGCGTGTACCTGCTGCGAGATTTGCGCAGGCCCTCGATGCGGCGGGCTTTGCCCGGGACGCATTCGATGTGGCCCTTGCGGGTGATGATATAGATGCCGCCGATACCGCAACGAGGTCTGCGTTCGCTGAATTCAGCGGCCGGCCGTATCGGGAGTTTGCCGGCCTCGCCGCGGACGAGCTTCGTTATGCGATGCTCGCACTTGCTTCTGGGGCACACATCGATGAACTTCGCGGACTCATTAGCGAACGTCTGTTCGGATTTCTTTCGGCCCTGGCCAGCATTAGTCAGGATATGGCTCTGGCAGCCTTGAGAGACAAATTTGAGTTCGATGCCGAGGAGTTTGACCTCGAGGCCGAGTCTGATGCCGCCGTTTTTGGGGCAAGCCTCGTCGGTTTTCCGCGAAGATCGCGGCGACGCAGGCGGGCTCCGGGCATCCCCGGCCCTCTCAGCTCGCACGTTTTCAGTGCCGGCGTCTAAACTCCGGGGCAAAGTACTCAAGCGGTTCCGGATCTCGATTCGGCGCGCAGATCAGGCGGTGTTACTCAATAGAGGAACGCCGCTTTCGCTTCCATGCTAAAATCGGTTCCACAGGGTTTCATAGATGTCGGCGAGTGTAAAGGGTTTTCAGTTTGGCGATTTTGTCCTGGATTGCGAGGAACAGGCGTTGTTCTTCGAGGGCAATGCGGTACCGCTCACGCCCAAGGCGTATCTTTTGCTGAAAACGCTCGTCGAGAACAGCGGCCGGGTCGTTGAGAAGGGCGAGCTGATGGAGACCGTCTGGCCGGACAGTTTCGTTGAAGAGGGCAACCTGCCGTTTACGGCCTTCTCGCTGCGCAAGGCACTTGGCGATAACAAGGATGAGCCGCGATTCATTGAGACTGTTCCGAGACGCGGCTACAGGTTCATCGCTCCCGTCACGCCCATTCCTGTCGAGATCGAAGCCGCGGTTGAGGATGGTCCGGTTCGTGAACAGGCTGCGTTGGATCCAGCGATCGGCCCGCACTCATGGTGGCGGAGCGTTCCTGCCAAGCTTGCGGCCGCGGGTGCCGCCGCACTTCTTGTGGCGGGCGGGATCTGGTTCGTCACCCGGGCCGGCGACCATCCCTCCGCATCGATACTTTCTCGGCCCTTTGCGGTCGAGCAACTGTCCACATCCGGCAAGAGCGCCCATGCGGCACTTTCACCCGACGGAAAATTTGTCGTCTATTCGGAAGAGTCCGGCGGAAAGGAAAGTGTATGGCTCAGAAATCTCGATAGTTCAGAGAATGTTCAGATCGTGCCGCCGTCCGATGATGAGTATCTTGGCCTCACATTCGCTAGCACCGGCAATTTCATCTATTTTGTCAGACTCGCCCACGGCCTCCACGGCCTGCCTTCGCTATACCGCATCGATACGGTCGGCGGTGTGCCCGTAAAGCTTGCGGACAATGTCGGGAAGCGCGTCAGCCTGTCGGCCGATGATTCGCGGATAGCGTTTGCCCGTTGCCGCTATCGGCGTACCGACTTTTGCGGGGTGTTCGTCGCCGATGCCAATGGTGCGAACGAGCGTAAGCTGATGGCCACCGAGAACGGCATTCATATCGGGGACGTGCGGTTTGCGCCTGACGGCCGTTCGATCGCAGTCTCGACGGGCCGGGCATCCAACGAGATGAATGACGCCGCTGTTTTCGAGATCAATGTTGAGACCGCCGAGCAGCGTCCTATGTTCACCGAGCGGTTCGCTGAGGTCCCGAGTCTCGAATGGGTTCCTGACGGCAGCGGGATACTGTTTTCGGCATCGGATTTCCAGGAGGGCAAGGCGAGCATTTATTTTGCGGATCGCCGGAGCGGGTCGCTTGAGCAGCTTACCCGGGATGCCGCCAGCTATCAGACGCTCACGCTTGACCGCGCGTCCGATCGGCTTCTGGCTGTCCAACGCGTACCGGATTATCGCCTGAATGTTGTCTCGGGCGGTGCTCCCGCGAAACTGGCGGTTGCACGCGAAGTGGCTGCCATGCCCGGCGGACGGTTAGCATACTCGACCTTCGATGGTGAGATCTGGTCCGTTAACATGGACGGGACCGAACAGCGCCAGCTTACCCGGAGCCGCAGTTCAGAGAATTCGATATGCGTTTCGGCAGACGGCAAGTATATCTACTTTTCGACCGACGAGAGCGGCAAGCGGCACGTTTGGGGCATGAACTCCGATGGTTCCGACCGCCGTCAGATCACGCATGACGCCGGTGGTTTCCCGTTGTCGGTGACCGCTGACGGCAAGCAAATATTCTACGAGGCAACGCTGGACAGCCTGCTCCGACGGGTGGCGGCCGACGGATCTGGCGAGGCTTCCGTGCATGACCGCCTGCTTTCGAATCCCGAAGTGTCGCCCGACGGCACACGCGCCGCATATTTCTTTACTGAAGGAATGGTGCGAAAGCTTGCCGTAATGGACCTGTCAACAAAACAGAACGTCAAGGTGCTCGAAGCCCCGGAAGGAGCATCGTTTAATCGTCCTATGGCGTGGGCGGCGGACGGCCGGGAGCTTTACTATACTCTCATTGCCGACGGGCGAAACACGCTTTGGCGGACCGGCCTTGATGCGGCGGCACCAATGAAGATAGCCGACATTGGCGATGAGCATGTTCTCGACGTTACTCCGGTGGATAACGGCGGTTTTGCTTACGTCAGCGGCGGCTGGCGCTTCGACGTAATGCTCATTCGCGGACTGGGCTGAGGTGGACGGTTCTTTCATGGTCATGCGGGGCCGGCCTTTGAACAATAGATCCTGTGATCGATCTCGGGAAAAATGTTGTCGCGGCCCTCGATCTCTTCAAGCAAAGCATGGTTGACCTCGCCGGTGTCGAGCATCGTTGCCAAAAGGTCGAATCGGTGGATATGCGATCGAAACCGCCGCGACGAGTATTCGACGGTTGTTCCCTGATAGATCTGAAACGCCCAATCGCTTGATTGAGCAAGCAGCAGCTCGCGGGCTAGCTGGTTTAGTATCCGAGTCGCGAGTCCCATGTCCAATGCCCCTTGACCAGAAACCGAAAGACTTGGGACATTGGATCTGGGACTTGGGGCCGCAAACCGGTTTGCAAGCTCGGTCATACGTCTTTCCGCGTTGTGCTGGTACGGGTACATCCATGAGTTCCCCTCGTTCAACCACACCTTGAAATAACCCTTCTCGCCCCAGGACGATGCGGTGGGCCGCTGGACCTGGATGGCGATTCCCGAATCGAGGAAATCTCCGGGCGAGACCGCGGCGATCTCATCCTGGTCGAAGTGCAGTTTCTTGAAGAAGAAGTCGATGAACTGCGGCCCTTCGAACCACCAATGGCCGTAGAGTTCGGCATCGTAGGGCGAGACGACCAGCGGCGGATGCCCTTCGAAGGCATCGCGGAGCTTGTATGCCTGCTTGATCCTTTCGCCGATGAAGTGCATCGCATTCTCGGCGGCCTTTTCGCGAGCGGCGGCCGGATCGTAAGGCAGTTTCATCTGCTGCGGCACGTTGCGGCCCGTGATCCGATGGTATTTCAAGCCCAGATGCTTGCGGTTTCCTTCGTCGTCGAGGTATGGCTTCAAGTAATCGAGCGGGAGGTCCCAGCCGATGTCGCGGTAGAACTCGCGGTAAACATCGCTGCCCGGATACCCGACGACATCGCTCCAGACCTGCTGGCTTGTCTCGACATCGCGGGCGAAAACCGCCGTGCCGTTCGGGCAAACCACCGGAGCGTGGACGCCGTATTTCGGCCGCGGGTCGCCGTACAGAATGGCGTGAGTATCCGAGATGAAATACTCGATCCCGGCGTCCTTCAACAGATCTTCGATCCCCGGCTCGTACGCACATTCAGGCAGCCAGATGCCGCGAGGCTGGCGGCCGAAGTGCTTCTTGTAATTTGCGACCGCGACCTCGATCTGTGCACGTTTTGACTCCGGCGTCGAGATCAGCGGCAGAAAGCCGTGTGTCGCTCCGCAGGTGATTATCTCGAGCACGCCTTCTTCCTGCAGTTCGCGAAAGGCGTTGACCAGGTTGCGATCATACCGGTCGTTCCAAAGATGCAGCGATGCCGAGAGATTTTCGACATACATTCGTGCGACGGGGATGAATTCCCTCGCCTCCTTTTCGGTCCGGCGGACCTCCTTCTCCGCCAGCTCGAGCAGCTTTTCAAGATGCGCGGTGTACCGCTGTTCCAACAGCTTGTCGGCCAGCATCTCGCACAGCGGCGGCGAAACATTCATCGCAAGCCGCGGCTTTGCTCCGGCCTCGTGAAGGTTCTGGAGGATGAAGATTATCGGAAGATAAACTTCGGTGATCGCCTCGTAAAGCCAGTCTTCCTCAAGGAACGACGGATACTCCGGATGCCTCACAAACGGAAGGTGCGCGTGCAGGATAAGGCTGAAATAACCAACGGGCATACACGGATTGTAAAGGAACGACGGAAAGACGCAAGGCGGCCTCGGCCGCATTCCGCCGAAGGCCCAAAAGCCGCCCGCCCAAGCCTGGCGGTTTTGCCGGACCCGATCGGGCCTGGGCCGCCTTGTCCCAGCCTGTCCCGCCGTGTGTCCCAACGGCTAACTCGTTGTCCGCATTAGACTTAAGTGGTGTCCCACCAATTTTACAAAAAACTTGCGTGCTTCGAAAACTGAAGTTGTTGTAAACAAAGGACTTGCGGGTTTGTCGCCGCGTCACACCCGTGGGACACCGCTCAAAAAGTGCTCCGATAAGGCGGTATGCCCTCAAAATTTTCAAGGAACAAGCCCAGTCAAGGCGACCGAGCCAAGAATATTGTATCACACATTGTCAATAGTGTAATACACGCAACGCCAGGCGGTAGTGGGTCAGTTTGAAAATTCATTACTTGGGCTTGCCCGACTGCAGTGCGGTCAGGCTTGCCTGACCGGGCGACTTGCTCATGATTGTCGGAGCAGGCTGTGCCTGCGACACTCTTTCGCCCGCTAAAGCGGGCTTCGCCGGTTTTAGTGGCCCGCCTCGGTCAGGCAAGCCTGACCGCCCTGCATTACAGCAAAGCTGGTCAAAAAAATAATTTCAAACTGCGGCACTATCCGCCAGGCGGTAGCGGGTCAGTTTGAAATCGAATTGGTTCGCCGCGACTGCGCAAGCCCACACGAAGTAAGAGCGATTTCCGGAACATCGAGTGTATCGCCCTTACTGCGTGCGGGCTTGTGCACTAGTGCCGATGGTAAAAGGCAAGCCACGAATGCACGAATAAATTGTTTGCAATTCGTGCATTCGTGGCTAACTTCTCAACTTTCGCGGCTAACGAAATGTACGTTACATGCCACTAAAAGTGCTCATTGTAGTTCGCGACGGGAGCATCACCCGTTTCGCCCCACGGGCGGATGGAGATGACGCGGTCGCCGACGGTCATGATGTAGAACAGGCCTGGGCTGCCGGGACGCCAGATGGCGTAATCGGTGCGGCCGTCGCCGTCATAATCGCCCTGGACGATCCAGTCGGTCGCCGTAACGCCCCAGGTATCGCTTACGACGGTACTTCCGGCCGTTCCGCTCGGTTCAAACTCCCAGCGCAGCGTCCCGTTGTCATCGCGGACCACGGCGATATCGGTTCTGCCGTCGTCGTCATAGTCGCCGGGGACAACCGAATCCGTCCAAAGCCCGAAATGTTCAGAGCTTTGCTCGCCGGTCGCCATTCGTTTCCAGAATCGGCCGCTGAAGCCGTTCGAATCGATCCTTTGGACTACGAAGTCGTTTCTCTTGTCGCCGTCATAATCGCCCGGGGCGGGAACGTCGCCGCCTTTGCCCCACTGGACCGACTGGATCCCCGGCGGAGCGGTGATCGACCGGTAATACCAGGTGCTTTGATCGGCGGGGGTGGCGCCGGCACGATAGACCGCGAGGTCGTCGATGTTGTCGCCTGTATAATCTCCGACAACGGTCGGGTCGTCGCCGGTTTGGCCGAACGTTTCTGTGAAGAGCGTTTGGGTCGCGCTCATTACGATATAGAACACCCCAGGCGATCCGGGCCGCCACACGGCAAAATCGTCACGGCCATCGCCATCGTAGTCGGCCGGGACGAAGAAATCCGAAGCAATGCCCCAATCCGTCGTCGAGGTCGGGAAACCGTCCTGGAAGGATGTGAACCACCTTACCTGCCCGGACGAGCCGCCGCCGACATTTCTGATCGTAACGAAATCGGTCTTTCCATCACCATTAATGTCGACCGGCGCGTCATTCGCGGGCGGGACCACCGGAGGCGTTATGGTCACATCCTGGATCGTCAGCGTGTAGGGACCCGCAGCGAGGGTTCCTTGCGAGGCATCATAGAAAGAGTCGACGAACAAAAGAAGCGGCGTGTTGAGCGGAAGCGAGTTCATCTCAGCCGCCGTGATAATCTCCTGACCGCCCGCAAAAACTGAGTCCGAACCAACGAGGCAATTCTGTATCGGGTTGGCTTGGGTACCCGGTGTAACCGGACACATTTCGCCGGTAGCACCGTTCAGAATATAGATCGATGTATCGTATAACCCATTACCGGGAGCAACACGGATCTGCGGGTTTGCGCCCCGGGCGCTCATTCTAAATGAATATATGTGGTCCGGCCCGGCTGTCTGGTCGTAGTTGCTGCACCCGACCCGCGGGAAGTCCACTGTCGAATTGGCACCGACCGTGCTGCCGGTATCGGTGAATGGAGCGCCGGTCGTATAGTTTCCTGACGGGATCGGCGCCCCAGGGCAATTGTCGGCACCGGCAAGTATCTCCACCATATTGAACTGTGATCTTTGGCCCGGCAGCCTGTATTCGCTTTGACGCCGAAGAAGCTCGGGCTTCGAGCAGGCTCCGCTCTTTAGCTTTTGAACAAGCTCAGCCGCCTGACGTTTGACACGGGGCGGTATTGCCTTGTCGTTCTCGCCCGCGATGGCATTTCCGGCCTGCGACGTGACGATCGTCGCCAACCCGGCGAACAACGAAAAATATCCGATCTGTTTCCGCCACGACCGAACGGCCGCTGCGTCAAGCACCGGTGTTCGGAGAGCCTGGGGTTTTCCCAAAATATCCAAACGCTCTGGCTCTGCGTTTCTAACTTTCATCTTTCTTCCTCCTCGAATTATTTATTATCACAGTCCAATGCGGTCAAAATCCGTCGTTGGATAATATTTGGAGAGCCGGCGGATCCGCTCCTTTTGTGCTTCGTTCAAACCAGCCTTTCCGCGGCCGGCAACGCCTTTGTTGAACCGGATCTTGCGGCCTTCCGATTCAGTCTCTTTTATCTTTGTTTCGATCGCCTTTGCGGATGACCCAAGGCCATAGAACCTCAGTACGCCTTCGATGGCGGCCGGTTTATCGGCGATCAGGTCCTCATAGCTCAGCCATTTAATTGCGAGCCGCCGCTGTTTCTCCGCCAGGTCCCATGAAGCGACGAACTGGAAATACCACGGGATGACATTGTCGATCAGCAGGTCGATCTTCGTTTCATCGTCAAGCGACTGGAAATCCGCCCGGAAATACGAATTAAAGAACGCTCCCTGGTCGTTGTAGAAATCCAGCAGGCTCATCACCGAGTCGAAGATGTTGCGGACCAGCACGATCGGGCTGATCCCGAACGCCTGCATCAGGTGAACGTTCGCATCCGAGGCCCGCGAGTGCATCTGCGTTACCGTGTTGAAATGGGCAAACTCGCGGATGGTCGGCAGGTAAAGCTCATGCTCGCTCTGTCCCGCGGCATACACCATAAATACGTCCTGAAAGCCTGTCAGGTTTACGAGCAGGTCCTTGAGGAACGTCGAGGCGCTTTTGGGTACGCAGGCGATGAAGATGTGACGGCCGACCTGCTCCGGCGTGATCTCGGTCGTGTAGTCGGACAACCGCGCCCGCCCGCCGGTCACCGCGAGGGCATTCGTCAGGTTGACGTGATAGGTCGGGCAATCGTAAACGGCTATCGCCTTGCGGTATGACGCGACGCTAGCCGTGAACTGGCCGTTCTTGAACAAGATCAGCCCAAGCGCAAGCACAGCGTCGGCAAAGCGCCGCAGAAACGCCGCGTCATCGGCCATTTCTCCGCGTATCTCAAGCTCTAGCGCCGATCCGGCGAATTTCAACGCAAGGTCGGTATTCCCGTCGGCGAAGAGCTTTTCGACCAGATTCTTGTAACTGAGCAGGAGATTGTGTATCGCGTGGTCGTAAAACGGCATTTCAGCCGTCATTTTCCGCAGAGCGCTTTGAAAAAAGGTGACCGCTACGTCAGGGTTACCTCGCTTGAGCGCCTGAGTTCCGAGATCCAATTCCTGCTGCAGTACGCTGATCAGGTTCCGGTCGAGATTCGAAGCACCAGCCGTCTTTGGTGATCGCTGCATCGGGTTTTACTTTCTAAATAGCTGAAACTGCTGTGTTTCAGGTTACATCAAACCCCGTTCGCCGTCAATGTTTATAAGGCTGCCGTTAAAACGCCGGCGTGGGAGATCGAAATTTAGGGATACAAACCGCCGCCATTGCGGAAGCTCCGGTTCCGCTCGAATTAGGGGAAAGGCGGCCGCTCTTACTGCCGGTCTTCAATGCCGTTTTTGACGGCGAGCAGGATGTGTTCATATCCACTGACGGACCGCGGGATCAACGTTCTTTCGCGCTCGGTCCTCTTGATCGTCAAACCATCCGGGCTGGTGTTGACATACGCTATCTCGTGCCAGGCAGCATGGAAACTCTTGTATTTCAAGCCTTTCTCGTACAGGGTCACGACATTCCGCTTCTGCATCACCCAACCGATCAGCGTGAAAAGGTACACGATCAGGAAGGCCGTGGAGAGAAGAAAATATCCGATCTGCTGGCGGATGTAGAACGCCCCGAGCGTGGCAAGAAAAAATACGAAAGAAATAACCGCCACGATCGCCGCGCGCTGGAGATAAGCGGGCGAGGTCGAGTGGCTGCTGATGAGTCGGCCCAGATCTTGTGGTGTTTCGGGCACAGTTGGGACAGACAAAACCCCCGAGGCGAAAGTCAGGAGACAGCCTTCGTCCTTGTTCGGGCCTGGTCAGGGCATTACGCGGCTTTCGCAGCCGCAGCGGCGCGTGTCGGGTCGATAATGGCTTTGACCTCGGATATCCGGTTTGCCGGAAACCCACTTTGTTCGGCATGCTCGCGGACCAACGCTTCGCTTGGTGCGGTGTAGATGCAGTAAACGCGATCGCCGGTCACGTAGCTATGGATCCACTGGATGTCATTACCCAGTTTCTCGAGTACTCCGCACGACGTTGCGGCCGCGTGGCCAAGTTCGTCAGGGGACATACTTCCGGCCCCTGGGATATCTCGTTCGATGACGTACTTTGGCATATGTTCAGTCTCCTCCTTACCCTTGATATCCTGATCTGTCGCTTCGCTCAAGTCCGACACGATTATAGCCGACAATTGCGGACAATCGAGCATCAAACCGTCGAGTTCCCGCGCAATGACAATTTTCGGCCTCTAAGTTATTATTTCAGTAACCATTTCGCTAAAAGACCGCAAAACCCATGAAAAACAGAACGTTCGTCATTTTCGCATTTATCGTCGCGTTCACGGCCCAGGCCGCGATCTCTCAGACAGCCCTGACGGCATCCGATTATGCCCGGGCCGAGAAGATGCTTTCGTATAACACTAACCCGCTTGTTGATCGGATGGGAGTTCGGCCGATGTTTTTGCCAGACGGCCGCTTCTGGTACCAGGTGCTGACGCCGACGGGGCGTGAGTATGTTCTCGTAAATCCGGATGACGGATCGAAACAAAATTCCGACAGCCTGGCGAAGTTGGGAATAACTCCTTCTTCGAACGGGCCGGGCGGATTTAGATTCGGCGGCCTTGCGATCAAGTCGCCGGACGGGAAACGCGAGGTCTATATCAAGGACTGGAACCTGTGGGTTCGTGATCTGGAAAGCAAAAAGGAAACGCAGCTGACAACGGACGGCGTGGAGAATTTTGGCTACGCAACCGACAACGCCGGCTGGAAACACAGCGATAGGGCGATCGTGCTGTGGTCGCCGGATTCGAAAAAGGTTGCGACATTTCAGCAGGACCAGCGGCACGTGAGCGATATGTATCTCGTCAAGACGACAGTTGGTGCCCCGGTGCTTGAGGCGTGGAAATATCCGCTGCCGCAGGACAAGGAGATCGCGAAGATCCACCGGGTGATCATCGATGTCGAGACGGGCAAGATGGTTCGGCTAAAAATTGGCCCGGACGACCACCGCAGCACGCTGTGCGACGACATCTCGTGCTCGGGCTCGTTCGATGACAATGAGTGGAGTGCTGATTCATCAAAGCTCGCATTTGTCTCGAGCACGCGCGACCACAAGGAGGCGAAATTCCGCATTGCCGACGCGGCTACCGGTGAGGTGCGCGATGTGTTTGAGGAAAAGGTGGCGACGCAATATGAATCGGGCCAGGGCGAGATCAACTGGAGGTACCTGCCCGCGTCGAACGAGTTTATCTGGTACTCGGAAAAAGACGATTGGGGACACTTGTATCTGCACGACCTTGCCACCGGACGCTTGAAAAATCAGATCACAAAGGGAAACTGGGTGGTAACTCGTATCAGGAAAGTAGATGACAAGGCTCGCGTGATCTGGTTCGAGGCCAATGGCCGCGAGCCGGGCCGCGATCCGTATTTCAGCCATTTTTACCGCGTTAACTTTGACGGCAGCGATCTGACGCTGTTGACGCCTGAGGACGGCAATCATCAAGTCGCCCTTTCACCGGACGGCGCTTATTTTATCGATACTTATTCGAAGCCGGACGTTCCGCCGATCGTCGATGTGCGTGATATGGCCGGGCGGCTGGTAACCCGGCTTGAGAAGGCCGATGTATCGCGCCTCGCGGCTGCGGGATGGAAGCCGCCGACGCCTATTACCGTTAAATCGCGTGACGGCCGATGGGACCTTTACGGGTTGATGTTTACGCCGACCAATCTCGACCGAAGTAAGAAATATCCGGTTGTGAACTATATTTATCCGGGGCCGCAGAGCGGCGGTGTCGGCAGCCGATCGTTCTCGCCTTCGCGATCGGACCATCAGGCGTTGGCCGAACTTGGGTTTGTCGTCATCATCATCGACGGTACGTGTAACCCCGACCGCTCGAAATCGTTCCACGACGTTTGCTACGGCAACATGGCCGACAACACGCTGGAAGACCAGATAGCGGGACTTAAGGAACTGGCAGGGAAATATCCGTTCATCGACCTGACAAGGGTCGGCATGTGGGGACATTCCGGCGGCGGATTTGCGACGGCCGCGGCGATGTTCCGGTTTCCGGATTTTTACAAGGTCGGCATTTCGGAATCCGGCAATCACGACAACCGCAATTACGAGGACGATTGGGGCGAACGCTACATTGGCCTGATGGTCGGTCCGGATGGAAAACACAGTGCCGAAACTAACGACAGCAAGCAAAAGACCAATTACACGGACCAGGCGAACCAGAACTTTGCGAAGAACCTGAAAGGCAAGCTCCTTTTGGCCCACGGCAATATGGACGACAACGTTCCGCCGTACAATACCTGGCTTGTGGTTGACGCGCTTGTCAAAGCGAACAAGGATTACGACCTGATCATTTTCCCAAATGCCCGCCACGGCTACGGGGCCGATAGCTATTACATGATGCGTCGCCGGTGGGATTACTTTGTCGAGAATCTGATGGGAGCCGAGCCGCCGAAGGAATATAAACTCACGCCGAAGCAAGATCCGCGAATGGCGGCACGCTAGATCGGCAAGGGATCATTTCGTCAATTGTTTTGTCTCTTCTTCCGTTTCGTCCTGAAACAACTGGCTAACGGGAGTTTGCGGCGGCGGGAGAGATTCATGGTGGTTGATCAGGTCCCGTTGAAGCTGCTCGACCGCTGCCTTGCCGCGTTCGAAATCGTCGCGGACGAGCTTCAGCGTCAGCTTGCCATCGGTGTTCGGCAGCTCGGCAAGTTTTGCGAAGGTGCGCGTCCGCACCTCGATCTTCGAGCCGTGTTTGAAAACGCCTTTGCGGAATTTTACGTCAAGTATCTCGGCCAGCGCCAGGCGGACTTCTTTCACTCCACGGGTTATGACGCCGAACAGTTTTGACTCAAATTCGAGGACGATCCCGGCCGGCGAAAACTTTGCCACGCCGTTCACGGTCGTCAGGCCGTGGCTGCTCTCGGTTTTGAATGGAACGCTGGTGAAGCCTTGCATAACGAGGCACACTCCCTACCGGTCGTGTTTCCGCCTTAGGTACTTTCCGATACCGAATAGACTAATCAATAGCCAGAAAAATTCAACCACGAACGAGGGAAAGTTGAACTCGAAATATAAGGATATCAATATAAGGATCGCGCCAATGGCGTTGAGGAGTGAGTAGTAAAGACTATCGCTCCGCAGCCGATCGGTCTGAAGCAGGATGTAGGTAATGACGATCGTCGCCACGCCAGCCGTGCCGAGTATGTTGTACCAGGCAAGCGTCACTTCAGTTTATAAACGCCGCCGCGAGGCCCGGCCGACCAGACCGCCTTTTTGCCGTCGGCCGCGACCACGTTCAGATCTTCGGTGCCGATCTGTGTCCACGTTTTGCCGCTGTCGCGCGATATGTCGGTTCCATTTGTGCCGACGGCGATCATTGTTCGGTCGTCGATAAAGGTCACGGCCGAGCGGTAGCCGGTTAGGCCTTCAGCCGCGCTCCAGGTCGTTCCGCCGTCCCGTGAGAAAGCAAGGCTGTTTGCCGCATCCTTTGGTTTTTCATAATTTCCGCCGACGATCACGCCGTTTGTTTTATTGCGAAAAGCTATCGAGAAAATGCCGCTGCCTGACGTGCCTTTGACAATAGGTGTCGGCACCGATGTCCAGGTTTTTCCGCGATCATTCGAGCGGAACACGTGAGCATCGGTCCCGCCAGAAACGAGAAAGGCGTCGCTTCTGCCAACCGCGATCAGACAAGTTCCGCTTGCGGCAAATGCCGCCTCACCATCTTTGGCGGCGGGAAGGCTGTTGCTTGTGATGGGCTGCCACGTCTCGCCGTCGGTCGTATTTATCAACAGATAATGTCCATCGACCGGATCGCTCATTGCCATACAATTTTTGCTGTCCCAACAGGCGATGGCATCGAAAAACGCTTTTTCACTTGAGTTTGTAAATTGCGCTTTCCATGTCATGCCGCCGTCGGTCGTTTTGTAGATGCGCGAGGCTTCGCCGTTGCCGATGCTGAGAATATAAGCAGTATTTGCGTCGAACGCTTCGATGTCGCGGAAATCAAGCTTCTCGGCGCCGGGAACGGCGATGACCCGCCACTTCTTGCCGCCGTCCGTCGTCTTGACCACGGTTCCGCCCGTCCCACTTGCCCAAACGACCTTTTCGCTGACAACCGACAGGCCGCGAAACGAGGCTTTCGTATCGACTGTCTGCTTCACCCATTGAGCAAAAACGCTCGCGGAAAATATGATCAGTAAAACAATGCCAAATACGGATTTCATAGTGTTGAAACTGCGATAGAAGTTGTTGCGTGACGCTTCGTATTCATTCCGGTTTGCTGATTCCCCAATCGAAATAAAGATACCAATGCTCGCCAATTTTTTTGTAGTAAATTCCATTGCTTTCAAATCCCAATTCATCTAATGACTCTACTTGCGGTGATGGCTCATTCAAACTGTAAGCGTAACCTTTTGAAATTACGATGGATTCATAATCGTCTATGTCCGAAACCGCAATAGAGGCCGAAGAAATATCTATTACATTGTCCTTTTTGGAAATCCCATGAACATATGGACTTCCAAGTTGATTGAAAAGCACTTTGTATTCATTCCAGCGTTTAGTCGAAAAAACTTCGTCAGTGTCGCCATGCCAAGACTTGTACCCATTTAGCAAAACATATGTTTTGTCGACAGACATCACGTCTGAATCTTCACTCGCCATACTTATGATTTTCTCGAAGTTCGACTGATGTTTGTAAAAATTCTCAGTCAACTCTCCGTCGGAAATAAGTGGTTTGTATGGGAGGATGAAGATGCTACACAAAAACCCGAGCATTGCGAGACCAATTCCGATCAAATGTTTTCGCCACATAAAACAATTCTCCGATTGGAACAAGATAGCACCTAACTTAACACTTATCATATAAATAAATTGAATCGTCCATCTCGCCGATTCACCATCAGCCGTTCAACTTTCGCCAACGCGCATATAGGTCTAGGCACGCGTCCGTCCAATCGGGGAACTCAAATTTAAATCCAGAATCGGTCAACAGTTTCGGCACGACGCGGCGGCTTTTTAGGATAAGCTCGGTCTCGGTTTGCATGAAAAATGCGCCTATGGCCAATTGCCATTCCATCGCCGGCAAGCCGACTCGGGTTCCCGAGGCTTCGCGGAAGATGCGCATAAAATCGCGGTTGGGGAGCGGATTGGGCGACGATAGATTGATCGGGCCTGAGAGTTCTTCGTGTTCGATAAGCCAATAGACCGACCGGATAAAATCCTGATAGTGTATCCACGAAATGTATTGTTTACCGCTTGCCGCCGTACCGCCGAGGCCCTTGCGGACAAGGCCGAGCATCACGTCAAAAATACCGTCTCGGTCCGGGCTCATGGTCATTGCCGAACGCATCAGCACCTTGCGCGTTTTTGGCATGTCGGCGTTGTTTGCCGTATCCTCCCAGGCGGTTGCAACATCGATACTGAAGTTCCAAGTGTCTGGAGCATCCGCTTCATGGCCGCCGATGATTCCGGTCACATCGTCGTTCGGTGCGTCGAATCGATGAGCATAGATCGTCGCCGTGCTTGCCTGAAGCCAGACCTTCGGCGGATCTGCCGCTTTGGCTATCGCCTCGCCCACGATACGCGTCGAATCAACCCGCGAATCCATCATCTGCCGGCGGTTCTCTTCGTTGTATCGGCAGTTCACGCTCCGGCCCGCAAGGTTGATCACGACATCCGAACCATCGATCTCGCCGGCCCAATCTCCAAGCGTCTTGCCGTCCCATTTTGCCGTCCGCCAAATTTGTTTCTCAGGCGACCGGCCAAGCACGACGACATCGTGGCCGTCAGCGTGAAGTGCTCGAGCCAAAACCGTGCCGACCTGGCCTGTGCCGCCTGGGATGACGATTCTCATAACATTCTTGTCAGAACCGGGAGCGGTAGCGACTGGGTTCTTTATCCTTACGTCGTAAGAGCCCGGTCGCTATCGCTCCCGGTTCTGACAGGAGGACGATCGCGACTGGCTAATAAACCATCCGAGCCTTCACTGTTCCCGGAACGTCTTTCAACAACGCGAATGCCTCCTTTGACAGCTTCGACTCTACGTCCAGGATCACATACCCGATCTCGTCGTTCGTTTTCAGGTATTGCCCGGTGATGTTGATGCCGCGTTTCGATAGTCGCGAGTTTATTTCGCCGAGCACGCCCGGGATATTGCGATGAATGTGCAGGATTCGGTGCGTTCCGGCCTGCGGCGGAAGGGAAACGGGCGGGACGGTGTGCGAGCCTTCCGAGGTTCCGAAGTCGAGATATTTGATCAGCTTTGATGTGACATCGAGCCCGATGCTCGCCTGAGCTTCTTCGGTCGAGCCGCCAATGTGCGGCGTAAGGATCACATTTGGCAAACCCTGCAAAACGGATGTGAACGCGTCGCCCGTTTTCTCCGGTTCTTCGGGGAATACATCGACCGCCGCACCGGCGAGTTTGCCGGACGTTAACGCCTTTGCCAGCGCATTCAGATCGACAACATCGCCGCGGCTGTGGTTGATCAGAATGCTGCCTTTCCGCATCGCCTTGAGCGCGTCGGCGTCGATCATGTTGCGGGTCGTCGCGTCCGACGGCACATGAAGTGTTACGATGTTCGACCGCTTCAGCAGGTCCTTCAATTCCGTTGTCTGTTTTGCGTTGCCCAAGGGGAGTTTGGTCGCCGCGTCGTAATAGATCACCTGCAAACCCATCGCCTCGGCCATGGTCGAAACCTGCGAGCCGATGTTGCCGTAACCGATTATCCCAAGCGTCTTGCCGCGAAGCTCAAAGCTGCCTTTCGCCTCTTTCAACCACTCGCCGCGATGAGCCGCCGCGTTCTTGTCCGCGATCTTGCGGATAAGCATCACGCACAACCCAATGACCAACTCCGCCACCGACCGCGTATTGGAGTATGGCGCATTAAAAACCGCAACACCTTTCTCCGTCGCGGCGTTAAGATCGACCTGATTAACCCCAATACAAAACGCCCCGATCGCCAACAGCTTATCCGCCGCCTCGATCACGTTCTTCGTTACGCGCGTCTTCGACCTGATCCCAAGCAAATGAACGCCCTTCACCGCCTCGATCAACTGCGTTTCACTCAATGCCCCGCCGATACGCTCGATCTGCGTGTAGCCCCCGGATTTCAATTCGAGGACAGCTGCGTCGGAGATATTCTCGAGCAAAAGTATTTTGATCTTGTTTCGCGGATAAGATGTAAGGGTCGCATTCATAGAAAGAGAATTGTCGGACTTTCGCAGCGGGATTTCAAATGTGCCCCTGAGAGGGCTGTCGTTCTCGAAAAAAGAAATGTGTCCATTAAGGACGCAAAATCGCATAGGTTGTACGTCATCTTCAGGAGGCCAACCTGTCTATATGGTGCCTGGCCGATTCAGTAAAGGAGAAAGACAATGTTTACAGCAATAATCGTAGCTTTTATTGTAAAGGCCCAATTAATGTACTCGGTGGGCCACCTATATCAGTAGAGGGGAGGAAGACAAATGTTAACAGCAATAATCGAAGCTTTGTTTGGAAGAAAAAACGAAATATTATACGTAGGCTATTTCACAGGTGGCGGGGCACTATAATCGTCAGATCGTGGACGCCTTCGGCGGCTTCCCTGACCGATTCGCTAACGGTTGGGCGAGCACAATAACACTATATAGCTTTGACTCCTAACCGTTCTTCTTAGGCCGACCGCCGAGTGTGCCGTTTGTTCGTGATGCCGCTCTCTTCTTTTCGCTGGTCGCCGAGCCGTTGCGGCGGCCAAATTCTGCGCTGATGACTTTATCACCGATCAACTCGAAAATTATTGTGCCAATTCCTATATGAACGTCCAGCGGAGGACATCCGAGCGTGTATTTTCCCCACAACCCGATCTGCTTAAGTTCGCTTTCGGTTGCATGCGTAAATTCTGAAAATGTTCTCGGGTCAAATGCAAAATTCCACCCTGATGCCAATTCTATTTGCACTTTGCCTTTTTTGTATCTGGCAGATTTTGCCTCGGGTTCGGTAATTCCCTTTTTCTCGGCTTCGCGTATCTGACGATCAAGCTCGGCATCGCTGACATAATATTTTGTAGCTGTTTTCATCATCCGTATATCTTTCGCCACTCCTCTAAGAATTCATCGTTGTGAGCTGTAACTATGTCCATCGCTTTGCGGATGTTCCGTAAACGCATCCCGCGATTTTCGCGGACACTTGGAATTACATCGCCGATTCCGAGCAATATCACGACTTCTTCTCCACTATGCAAGACATGAACATGCGGCGGTCCATGATCTTTTGGTCTGATAGCAATTTCAAATCCGAGTTCTCGAAAAACAGTTGGCATAATCAGAATAACCTAACTGTTAGGTTATTGCAAGATATTTTACATATGGATCGTCAGATCATGCACGCCTTCTGCCGCCTCCATGACGGATTCGCTGACGGTCGGGTGGGCGTGCATGATGCGGCCGAGTTCGTCGGCGGTGGTTTCGAGGGCCATGCCGACGCAGGCTTCTGCAAGGAGCTCGGTGGCGTGCGGGCCGATTATGTGGACACCGAGGACCTCGTCGTATTTCTTTTCTGCGACGATCTTTACAAAGCCATCGGTCTCGCCGAGGATGCGAGCCTTGCCGCTGGCGGAGAACGGAAATTTGCCGACCTTTACGTCATAGCCGGCTTCCTTTGCTTTGGCTTCGGTCAGGCCGACCGATGCGACTTCGGGGTCGCAGTAGGTGCAGTTGGGGACGAGGTTGTGCTTGATCGGCGTGACCTTTTTGCCCGCGATCTTTTCAACAACCAAGATGCCTTCTTTTGAAGCGAGGTGGGCGAGTTGAGCGGTCGGGATGACATCGCCGATGGCAAAAATTCCGGGCTCGGCGGTTTCACAGTATTCGTTGACCTCGACGGTGCCGCGGTCGCTTACTTTCACCTTTGTATTTTCAAGGCCGAGGTTTTCAAGATACGCCATTCGGCCGACGGCGACGAGCAGCATTTCGGCTTCGAGCGTGACGGTATCGCCTTTCGCATTCTTACCCGAAACCTTGACGCCTTTCTTGCTCTTTTCCATCTTGTCGAGCTTCAGACCGGTCTCTACTTTTATGCCCTGTTTCTTGAACGCACGGGCAAGCTCTTTCGAAACATCGGCGTCTTCCAGCGGAACGATCCGGTCGAGCAGTTCAACAAGCGTAACCTCGGTCCCGAAGCGGTGATAGACGCTCGCAAATTCCGAACCGACCGCGCCGGATCCCATGACGATCAGCGATTTCGGCACGCTGGTCAATTCGAGGATGTGATCAGAATTGACAACCTGTTTTCCGTCCGTTTCAAACCCCGGGATCGGACGCACGACCGAACCGGTGGCGATGATGATGTTCTTTGTTTCGATCGACTCTTTCTTGCCGCCATCAAGAGCGACCTCGACCTTGCCCTTACCGGCGATCTTGCCAAAGCCGTTAAAAACAGTGACCTTGTTCTTCTTCATCAGATAGGTCACGCCGGCGCTATTTTTCGCCACAACGTCGGATTTGTACTTCTGAACACCGGTCCAATCGTAGCTAAGGTCCTTTACCTTTAAGCCGAAGTTCTCAAAATGAGACGCTTTGTCGTAAAGATGCGCCGCGTTCAGCAATGCTTTCGTCGGAATACAGCCACGCAGGCCGCAGGTTCCGCCGAGCCGCGCATCTTTTTCCTTTTCGACCAATGCGACCTTTAACCCGAGTTGTCCCGCGCGAACCGCCGCGACATAGCCGCCCGGCCCTGATCCGATGATAGTTACGTCAAATTGTTCAGCCAATGCTTTATCCCTCGCCAATGTATATTTTAATTAAAACGAAACTAACATTATAGAAGTTTGCTATCAGCTAGGCTAGTTAGGTCGATTCAGGATGCAGAAGTCCGCACGAAGTAAGGACGATATGGCCAACATCGCATTTCGCCCTTACTTCGTGCGGGCTTCTGCAACGCTCCGCAAAGGAGCCCGGTCGCTACCGCTCGCGGTTCTGACTGGGTTAAACTTGCACAATGGATCATTCACCTGAGTTTCTTGAACTTGTTGAGGAAGCAATGGACGGCGTTCGGGAAGTTTCGGTCTCGGAGACGCTTGAACGCGTGAAAAGCGGTGCAGCGTTGATCGACGTACGCGAGGACAACGAGTACGCGGCGGGACGTGCCGCCGGGGCCGAACATATGGGCCGAGGCATAATCGAGCGCGATATCCGCACGAAACATCCGGACAAAAGCGAAGAACTCATACTCTATTGCGGCGGCGGTTTTCGTTCAGCCCTGTCAGCGGTGAATCTTCAAAAAATGGGCTACACCAATGTTTGGTCAATGGCCGGCGGCTGGTCGGCATGGAAAGCGGCCGAAGCGCCTGTTGAATAGATTTTAAATATGACCGACGAAGAAAAGCTGTCCTACGACGAAAGGCGCGCGAGGACGCGCGAACTGGCCGCCGAGTTCAATGAAAAAGGTGAACCGTTGGGATGGTTTGACGCCTTGTATAAGGAAGCTGACGGCGACAGCGAGAAAGTTCCGTGGGCGGATATGGAGCCGAACCGGTTCTTTCGCGAATGGGCCGAATCGAAAGGGCTAAAAGGTGATGGACGCTCTGCGTTGGTCGTAGGCTGCGGACTGGGCGATGACGCAAAGTATTTGGACGATCTTGGCTTTAATGTGACGGCGTTCGACTTGTCACCGACGGCAATTGAATGGGCGAAAAAAGTTTACGGCGATTCGGACATCAGATTTGAAACGGCCGATCTGTTCGACCCGCCGCGAGAATGGATCTGGCAGAAAGAAAAACCACCCGCTGCCGCAGGTGGTTTTGACTTTGTCCTTGAGATCTATACCATCCAGCCGCTGCCGCTGGAAATGCGGTCAAAGGTTATTGATTCGATAGCGGCGTTTGTTGCTCCCGGCGGCCGATTGGTGGTGGTCACACGCGGGCGTGAGGACGGCGAAGATGTTGATATCGTGCCATGGCCGTTGTCGCGAGAAGAGCTTGCAAGGTTTGGAGAGAACGGTTTGACCGAGGAGAGCTTTGACGACATTTGGGACGCGGAAGACGAGCAAAGGCGGTTCGTTATCGAATATCGAAGACGCTGAAAAGCCGCGCGATATTAGCAATTATGCGAACATCGCGCTTCGTTCGGCGAATTCTTCCTTGAGGCTGCCGCAGACGACGCTGCACAGCTCAAAGACCGACGGGTCGGTTATCGAATAATAGACGGTATTGCCTTCCTTTCGGCGGCCGACTAGCCTTTCGTCCTGCAGTATTTTTAGGTGTTTGCTCACGTTCGGCTGGGTCGTGCCGACAGCTTTTGCGAGGTCGCTAACGCTTAGCCGCTGGGTCTCAAGCTCTTGCAGGATCTGCAGCCGCAATGGTTCAGACAGCACCTTGAATCTCGCGGCGACATCGACGAGGGCTTCGACCGGCATTTTCCAATTCTTTTCTTTCGGCATACTTGACAATATAACTACATACGCATATACTGACGTACAAATGGATTATAATGTTTCAAAAGGAGTAATTGCAAGCAGAATGATAAAGCAAGCGACGGTACATGAAATAAACGCGATGCTCAACGGAGGCGGCGAGTGCCAGGTGATCGATGTTCGCGAATTTTCTGAATTCAACAGCGAGCGTATTGCCGAGGCGCAGTTGATGCCGCTGTCAAATTTTGAAAAACACGCTGATGACATCGATCACGCGAAGCCCGTCTATTTGATGTGCCGTTCCGGCAACAGGGCAAAACAGGCGGCTGAAAAGCTTGCGAAAAAAGGCTTCACGGACATCCATATTGTCGAGGGCGGAATGGCGGCGTGGAGCGGGGCGAACCTGCCCGTCGTGAAAGGCGGTTCAAAGGTTTGGTCGCTCGAGAGACAGGTGCGATTTGCGGCGGGCTTGATCATCCTGACCGGCGTTGTCCTTGGGTATCTTGTATCTCCTTATCTATTTTTGCTGAGTGGGTTTGTTGGTGCAGGATTGACGTTTTCGGGTATTACGGACACTTGCGGAATGGCTATGGTCCTTGCACGAATGCCGTGGAACAAGGCACCGGCATCGCGCAAGCCGGCGGCGGACGGTCTGTCTTGACCATTCAACGCGGGTTGTTAAAGTTTAGTGCATTTTGGAGAGTCGGAATGAAATTCAAACAATTCTATTTGGGATGTCTGGCACACGCTTCATATTATTTGAGCTCGAATGGCGAGGCCGCGGTCATCGATCCGCAGCGGGATGTAACACAGTATCTTGATGAGGCCGAGGCAAACGGCGACAAGATCAAGTATGTGATCGAGACCCATTCGCACGCCGATTTTGTGAGCGGCCATGTCGAACTCGCAAAAAAGACAGGGGCGAAGATCATATTCGGCCAGCGGGCGAACACGGAATTTGAAACGCTCAAGGTAAAGGACGGCGACGAGCTCTCACTT
This sequence comes from Pyrinomonadaceae bacterium, assembly GCA_050250045.1. Classification (GTDB taxonomy): domain Bacteria; phylum Acidobacteriota; class Blastocatellia; order Pyrinomonadales; family Pyrinomonadaceae; genus OLB17. The sequence continues at coordinate 107,025 of JBFWPK010000007.1, forward strand.
GGCGACATAAACCTGAAATTTCTTGAGACGCCCGGACATACACCCGAAGGCATTACGATCCTTGCTGAAGAGCGGAGCCGGGACACTCCTGTCCCCACTGACGCCGCTTCGGCGTTGGAAATGCCGTCAGCGGATAACCGCAGCGCTGCGGACATGAGTGGCCGCTCTCCGATCAAAATGTTCACGGGCGACACACTTTTCATCGGCGACGTTGGCCGGCCCGACCTGATCGGGTCAAAAGGATTTACAGCGGAACAGATGGGTTCGATGCTTTACGATTCGCTGCACGAAAAGATCCTGCCGCTGCCGGATGACACCCTGGTCTATCCGGCACACGGAGCGGGCAGCTTGTGCGGCAAATCGCTTTCGTCGGAAACGTTTTCGACGCTCGGCGAACAGCGGAGGACGAACTACGCGCTTCGGCCGATGTCGCGCGAAGAATTTATCAAAGCGGTCGCTTCGGACCAGCCTGAGGTTCCGGCGTATTTCCCTGTCAGCGCATCACAGAACCTCAAAGGTTCGGCCGATCTGGCAGATATACCTAAACCGGAACGCCTCGACAGCGAACAGATCGCAAATTTTGACGGCGTTGTGATCGACGTTCGGCCAGATACGCAATATGGAGCGGGCCATGTTCCGAATTCGATCAACATCGGGCTTGGAGGCCAGTTTGCGTCGTGGGCAGGAACGCTTATTCCGGTCGGGACGCCGATAGCGATAGTTGCTGAGACCGGTGAGCAAGTTGATGAAGCGGTTATGCGGCTTGCCCGCGTCGGTGAAGAATCGGTGAAAAGATCTATTTTGATCGCTGACTTTGCGGGTGACAAGAAAGTTGTCGAACAGGTCGCGGTCGATCAGGTTGCGAAAGAATTGAACGGGGATGTTCAGTTCGTTGATGTTCGCCGGCCAGCGGAACATGCATGCGGCCATGCTGTGAATACGCTCAATATTCCGCTCAACACGCTTTCACGCGAGATCGACCGGCTCAACCCCGACAAGCCGACATACGTCATTTGTCAAAGCGGATACCGGTCAAGCCTGGGAACAAGCATTCTTGAGAATGCCGGATTTGAGCAGGTTTACAACGTGACCGGCGGAACAAAGGCATGGCTGGAAGCGGGGCTTCCAAGTGAAGAGACCGCGGCAAAAGCTGCGTCGTAGGACTTTTTGTTCTCCGTCACCTTACTTTCTTTTTTTCGTGTTCTCTTGGTTTCTGCTTTCTTCGTTCGTGGATGCTTTCTCTTTCGTCCAAGAATGTGGACGTCCACGAAAAAAGAAATAAAGAAAACAAGGAAGAACGGAAAAAGAAAGAAATGCCTTCTCGGTTATATCGGGGATTCTTGGATGTTTCTTGAGAGTTAAACAAGATGGAAAAACCGGTAAATACGTCGCGTCTCGTGTAATGCACGAAGGAATGAAATGAAGAAAAAAGCCATTCGAAGAACAGCAATTCTATTTATATTGGGTCTGGCGGCAACGGCGTGCACCACGCCACCGGCTCGAACGACGGACTCGCAGGCGGTTGTGAAGCTCGGTGTGAGCGAGATGGCACCGGCCGAGGCGAGGCCCGCGGTCGAGGCCGCTTATTCGCAATTTATCGATGTGCGGACGCCGGAGGAGTATGCCGCCGGACATGCAAATCGGACGAGGAACATCCCGCTCGATGAACTGATGGAGAACCTTGATCTGATCGATAAGAACGAGCCGGTTTATTTGATATGTGCGACGGGCAGGCGATCGATGGAAGCGGCAAAGTTGCTGAACGAAGCCGGTTACCCGCGAACGGTAACCATTGCGGGCGGGACTGCGGCCTGGGAAAAGGCAGGGCTGCCAATGCAGAAATGATCGAAAATCTATGTGGTACGACATTGCTTGGATAGGCGGGATAGTTGGGCTGTGGCTGCTGCTTCAGCTTGTTATCCTGCCGCGTCTGGGATACTCAACCTGACTGCGCGGAGCATGCAACGCCGGGTCTCGGCGGAACAACTCCGCGGAAAAGCGGGAGAACGACGAAGGCTCTATGACGGGAAAGTGAAACAGGCGTGGCTCCGGTCCGCGTTCTTTTTTTGAACCGGTTTTCAGGGTAAGCTTGTATTTAAGGAAGATTTGCCTGGACGTAATTCAAAACCATGGAAGCAACTGAAAAAGCATTGAAGACCCGAATCGAAACGGATTCGATGGGCGAGATCGAGGTGCCTGTCGATGTTTATTGGGGAGCGCAGACGCAGCGGTCGCTGAAGCATTTCAGCATCGGGTTTGATGTGATGCCGCGTGAGGTGATCCGCGCGTTAGGCATTTTGAAAAAGGCGGCCGCGATCGTTAATCGTGATCTCGGGAAATTGCCGGACGACAAGCTGGGGCTGATTGTCCAGGCTGCCGATGAAGTAATTGAAGGGAAGCTGGACGCGCATTTTCCGCTGCGGGTTTGGCAGACCGGGTCGGGTACGCAGACGAACATGAACGCAAACGAGGTCATTTCGAACCGGGCGATCGAGATCGCGGGCGGCGAGATGGGTTCGAAAAAACCGATCCACCCGAACGATGACGTGAACAAATCTCAGTCGTCGAACGACACTTTCCCGACGGCGATGTACATTGCCGCGGCGGAACGGCTGACGGCGTTGATCCCGGAAGTGCAGAAAATAAGCGACGCGATAAAGGCAAAGGCAAAAGAGTTTGAAGGCGTTGTAAAGATCGGCCGGACGCATTTGCAGGACGCGACGCCGGTGACCGTTTCACAGGAATTTAACGGCTGGGCGAATTTGATCGACCGCGACATTGAGAGGTTGAAGATTGTCTTGCCGGGCTTGATGGACCTTGCGATCGGCGGCACGGCTGTCGGGACGGGATTGAACGCACACCCGGAATTTGCGGAGCGTGCGGCGGCAAAGATCGCGGAATTGACCGGGCTGCCTTTCAAATCGCATCCGGACAAATTTGCGGCATTGTCAGCTCACGATGAGGTTGTATTTGCCTCAGGCGCTTTGAAAACACTCGCCGCTTCATTGATGAAGATCGCGAACGACATTCGCTGGCTCGCCTCCGGCCCGCGGTGCGGGATCGGCGAAATTTCGCTGCCGGAAAATGAACCGGGAAGTTCGATAATGCCCGGCAAGGTCAACCCGACGCAGAGCGAGGCGATGACGATGGTCGCCGTTCAAGTTTTCGGCAACGACGCCGCGATCGGCTTTGCGGGCTCGCAAGGGAACTTTGAGCTGAACGTTTTCAAGCCGGTGATGGTCCACAATTTCCTGCATTCGGTGCGGCTTATCCACGACGCCAGCCACGGTTTTGTCGATTACTGCATTGCGGGCATCGAGCTGAATCGAGAGCAGATCGATCGTTATCTCAGCGATTCGCTAATGCTCGTGACGGCGTTGAACCAGCACATTGGCTATGACAGCGCCGCCAAGATCGCCAAGCACGCGCACAAGAAAGGAACGTCACTAAAAGAAGCGGCGGTCGAGCTTGAACTGCTGACCGCCGAGACGTTTGACGAGCTAGTAAAGCCTGAAGAGATGACGCATCCGTAAGTTCCGTCGTATGCGGTCTCCTTTATCAGGTTCGACCGTCATAAACCTTGGATCCGCAATAACTGGATCACCCGCCGATAATAACAGTTGGGCATCCCATCGTGATCTTGTTTGGCGGCCCAACCGCTTCAAGAATCTCATCTCCCTGCCGGGCGGCCGGATTGTTTACGATGATAACCGTCTTTGACGGCGTTATCACGATCCCGGGGCCATGGGGCGGAATAGGCAATGGAGTTACGCAGGCGTGGATGTCTGAAGTTCCAGCGGCTCCACTTATTGCCGAGCCCATCGCCGCCGCGGCGGCAGCCTTCGTGGCTTCTTCCGCCGCTTTTGCCGCGGGAGCACCGGGAGTTCCCGCAGCCGCCGCCGTTGCGGCCTCGGCGGTCTTGATTGTCGCATCGGACGCCGCTTTTGCGGACTTCATCGCGGCCGCTACAGCCGCCCCAACGCCTCGCCACGCAGGGAGATTTCCGATAATAACCGTTATCGCTGTCGGCCCTCCGGTAAGTACGGGCGGCAGCGGATGTGCAACAGGGTCCGTAAGTCTGGCTGCTGGCGGCATAAAGTTCCTCCTCGTTTAGTAAAATCCGCGCAACTATTGCTGCGGCATTTGCCGATCAAATGTGTCCGTATGCGCAACCACTTTCACGGCTACGTTAAAATCTGCGCTCACCAGCCGGGGCTGCCATTTGCCTCGGATACGCAAAACTTTTTCGCCGCCGATCGTAGCCTCTTGTATTTTTATTCCGTCGGTCGCTTCGGTCCAGCCGATGTAAAGCTTGATCCTGTCGCATTCGACCTCCTTCGACGTGTCGGGTTTGGGAAAACCATAGAACGGACTCTTTTCCTTTACCGGGACGTCCAATTCTATATTACCGGTCAACTCGGCCTGCGGCTTCAGCTCACGAGCGTAAGGTATCTCAAGCGAATATACGTCCTTCTCACGAGGCATCTTTAATACTGCCCGTACAAGCCGAAGCGTATTTGGCTCTTCCCAGAACCGATATGCCGTTGAACGATCTATCTTCGGTCGTCCTTCTTCGTTGTAGGCGATCATTTCGTCAAAAACATAGACGGAATACGGTAAATTGCTTTTCAGCTCATAGTTGACGATCAACTTACCGTCCTTGACCGACGCGCTACCTGTCAAAGAAAGGTGCGTGGAATTGTTAGGCTCTTTCATAGGCTTCTCCATGGTGGCTGCCGCGTTTACCTGCGGCGTCGGATTCTCCATGGTCGTGCCGGCATTTGCCGGCGGCGCTTGCACGGTGCACGATGTCACAGCCGCCAAAAGCACCATAGGGCACACATGTCCGAAGAATGAGATCAAGCAATACCTCACGGTGTTGTCACGGAGAAGTCGTGATCGGTCCGTTGATATTCACCATCAAGCTCCCGAATAAGGTCGTTCTCCGTATGCTCCTCATCGGCATGGTCGTTGATACCGATGGTCTGAGACTCCTCTTGATTGCTGGTTGGTTCCGCCGGATCGCTTTCATTTCGCCGGTTCGTACCAGTGTCGTTATGACCAGCGTGTATAAGTTCGTGCCCAAGTACTGCCGGCCGAACACCATCTACCGTATTCCCATCCTGGTCCGTGTATTGCGGTGTATATCCCGGCGCATACTCGATTATAGTGTCACTACCCGAACCCGGTGTTCCGTCTGGTTGGATCAGGGCATCGTCGCCCTGAACGCGAGTGGCCTGGCCGCCGCCGACATCCGGAGCGTCAGCAAGCGGAAGTTCCCGGATCGTTGTTGTATGGGTGCCATTATCGATGTTGTCCAGAGTGTTGCGGCCTGTCGGCGTATTATGCAGTGTCGAAAGATCGTTTAGAGCCTGCTCCTGAAACTCAGGGGTTCCTTCAACAATGATCCTTTCGTTCTCGCCGACCGTGTATGCTCCGTCGTCACGCCGCCTTACCACAGGCGCATGCTGAATATTGGTCGTGCCCCATTGACGGCCGCCCCCGCCGCCGCCGGTTCGCGGTTTGTCGAGATAGCCGGGTTCGCCGGTATCGGCGTGTTCGGCGTCGATCGGGCCCGCGATCTTGGCCGGAGCGATCGGCGACCCGGAGCCGCCTGAATTGATCTTGACCATCGGCCCCTGGATGGTTATGCCCATTAGGTCAACGATAATGACACTTGAGCCGACCATCAGGGTGATCTTCTGCGAAGCCTCTAGCGTGATGGTTTTCGAATTTATCTCAACCTTTTGCTTAACCGCCGTCTGCTGATAGCCGTCGAAGCCCTCTGTACGGTTTCCTTTGATTACCTCGTAGCAATCCTTGTCGACACCGATGTACTTGTCGCCATAGACATGCAGGTCAAAATTTCCGCCGACCGTAGTCGCGAGGTTGCCGCCGCTTTTCACTTCGCCGTCCGCGTCGGTGACCTTATAGCCGATCACCTCTTGCCGGTTGCCGCCGCATGTTTCGTACATCGACGCACGGACCCGCAGGTCGTAGCGTTTTTGCGAGTGGACGAAAACCTGTTCCTTTTTCGCCTTGTCTTCAAAGCGGATCTCGTTAAATCCGTTCGCCTTCGGCGTGCTGTGGGTTTTGATATACGAGAGCGTCTTGAATTTCGGCAGCTCGTAGTGCGGCATGTTCTCTTTGTTATAGACCGAGCCGACGATTATCGGCTGGTCGGGATCGCCCTCGAGGAAGGCGACGATAACCTCATGCCCGACGCGCGGAATGAACTGTGATCCCCACTTATTTCCCGCGAAGAGCGTACCGTAACGGATCCACGCGGAGGCTCGCTGGTCGTTGTGATCCGAGCGGTCCCAATGGAAATGGACCTTGACGCGGCCATACTTGTCCGTAAAGATCTCGTCGCCGGGGTTGCCGACAACCATCGCTGTTTGATGGCCATGAACGATCGGCTTCGGCGTCGACCTCTCGGGGCGAAACGGAGCGTGGCCCGAACCATGCGGGATGCACGTAAAATGGACGGCGTATGGCTGCGCAGACCTTTCCTCGGATATGTAAAATGGCGACTGAAATGCGTCGTGGACCGCGCTGACGACAACATAGTCGATGTTCAGTTTCTTGTTCGGGTGGTCAATGAACGAAAAGCGGTAACCAGCGGTTACGGCGCAATTGTCGGAAACGCCAGTCGACATTTTGTACGCGACGTCGAGCTCTTCCTGCCGGATCTTAACGGTTCGTTCGCGGTCCTGGAAGATCGGATCGAGCCGTGAGTTATTTTCCGTCCCGCCCGGATCGATAGCGTCGAAACGCTTGGCGTACTCGCCGGGCCAATCATAGATCTCGAGTTCCCGGTTCTTCCCGACATCGAACATACTTAGCTGATTCGCCTGGAGCGGGTTAGTAGGGATCTGAAATTGAAAATCACGCAGCTCATACTTGCCGGTGAACATATTGTCCTGATGCAGCCATTCGTATATCGATGGTATCCATCCTTCGGCGAGTTCTGATCGTTCAAGCGCAAAAGTGATCTTCGGGGCGGTGGGGGTAACGCGGTGCGACCCGGAAGTGTTGCCCAGGATCAGGGTGTGGTCGGTCTTGGTATGCTCGAAGTAATAATATATGCCTTCTTCCTCCATGATCCGCGTGAGGAAGTTCCAATCGGACTCGCGGTATTGAACGCAATAGTTGCGCGGTTTGAACCCTGAGGTGTCGATCTCATTATCGACCTTGTAGCCTTCGAGGCACTCATCCAATATTTCCGGAACGGTCTTGTTTTGGAAGATGCGGCTGCGGGATACCTGGGTAAGCATCCAAACCTGCGGCCTCAAAACGGCCCGATAGCCCGAGAAACGCTGATTGCGGCCGCCCTGCGCGAAGCTGACGCAGATACCGTGAAAATAGCGCGTCGTATCCCCCATTTGGTGGGCCGAGATCGTGAACGGGTTGCCGAGCAAGGCCTTTGCATCAACGGCCGTCGGCAGAAATCCTTCGACCTGCTCCTCATGAAGGATGTCGAGGTCGATCTGAAACAGCTGGTTCAAACCCTCGGTACACCGCAGCCTTTCGATAAGGAGATAGTCCTTTTCGAGCGGGGTCGACATTTGGATAAGGCGTTCGTTCTGCGTTGTTTTGATAGCCATACACGTTTTCGGCCGCCGTCAAATGATCGGGCGCAAAACTTGACGAAAGATCGGGGGCATTTTTGCCTGAGTAACCGGCGGAAGGCGGTGAAAGTCGCCTTCCGCAAAAGGTTTAACTACTTCCAGGCGGGCTGTCACAGGCTAGCCGCGCCCCGTGTCGCGGTCCGGGACCGTGCCCGGCCCAAGAGCTAAGTTATCTGGTAGACGAACGCCTCGCCGCCGTCAACCGACACGTGAACATTCTTAATGCCCTCGCCGGAGGCCATTCGCGAGAGTACCTCGCCGCTCATTTCCGGCAAAAGGGTCCCGGTGAGAATGTTGTAAACATTGCGGGCACCGCTGTCGACGTCCGTGCACCGTTTCGCCACTGTTTCGATCACCGAATCGTCGTAAGAGAAGGCCGCGCCGTGATTGTCAGCGATCCGCTGTTTGATCTTGCCAAGCTGGAGCTTGATGATCAGCCGCAATATATCGTCGGAGATCGGATAGTAAGGCACGGTTACCATGCGGCCGAGCAAGGCGGGCTTGAACGCCTTGACCAGCTCGGGTTTTACCGCTTCGACCAGGCCGTCCGGTTCGGGCTTTGTATCCGGGTCCGCGCAGAGCTTCATGATCGTGTCGGTACCGACGTTCGATGTAAGCAGGATGATGCAGTTCTTGAAATCGATCTCCCGTCCTTCACCGTCTTCGAGAACACCCTTGTCGAACACCTGAAAAAACAACTCCATCACGTCTGGATGGGCCTTCTCCACCTCATCGAGCAGAACGACCGAGTACGGCTTTCTTCGCACGGCTTCAGTCAACACGCCGCCTTCGCCATAGCCGACGTATCCTGGAGGCGAGCCTTTCAAACTCGAAACGGTATGCGCCTCCTGATATTCGCTCATATTTATCGAGATGAGATTGCGTTCGCCGCCATACAACGATTCGGCAAGCGCCAGTGCCGTTTCGGTCTTACCGACGCCCGATGTCCCAACGAGGAGGAACACGCCGATCGGGCGTTTCGGGTCGGTCAGGCCGGCACGCGACGTGCGGATGCGCTGTGCGATCGCCTCGAGAGCGTGGTCCTGTCCAAGTACGCGTTCGCCGAGTGTTTCGTGGAGGTTGAGTACGGCGTTTATCTCGTCAGCGACCATCTTGCCGATCGGGATGCCTGTCCAACCGGAGATGACCTCGGCGACGCTTTGGCCGTTGACGACCGGCTGCATCAGCGGGTTCTCGCCCTGGAGTTCCTTTAACTCGGCATTCATTCGGGCGAGCTCCGACTTAAGAACTTCGGTATCGACAGGCTTTGAGGCTTCCGGTGCCGGAGCGGCCGCGGTCCCGCCGGTGTCGTCACCGGGTGCCGCGTCAGATTCGGCGGTCGCTGCCGCGGCGTCAGTTTGTGCCGCCGAGCCATTTCCCGCAACCGCGTCGGCAAGTTTACCGTCGAGCCTTGTGAGCTCGAGTTTCTGCCGAACCGTTCGGATCTCGTCGACCAGTTTCTTTTCCTTTTCCCATTGCTCGGTAAGCTTGGCCAATTCTTCTTCGGTTGCGGCCCGCTTGGCCTTTAGTTCTCCCAGCCGTTCATCATGGCCCGCACCGGTAACTTGCTCACGTTCGAGGGCCTCGATCTCGGAGGTTAGGTTTTGGATCCGGCGGGTCGCATCTTCAACAGGCGCGGGCGTCGCTCCCTGGCCTATGGCGACCTTTGCACAGGCGGTGTCGAGCACTGAAACGGATTTGTCGGGAAGCTGGCGGCCCGTGATATAGCGGTGCGAGAGCTTGACGCATTCGACGATCGCTTCATCGAGGATCCGCACATTGTGATGCCCCTCCATTTTGTCGGCAATTCCGCGCATCATGGCGATCGCCTTGGCCTCGTCCGGCTCTTCGATCTTGACGACCTGAAATCTGCGGGCGAGCGCCGCATCCTTCTCAAAGTATTTCTTGTACTCCGCCCAGGTGGTCGCGGCGATCGTCCGAAGTTCGCCGCGGGCGAGGGCAGGCTTGAGCAGATTGGCCGCATCGTTTTGACCGGCCGCTCCACCGGCACCGATCATGGTGTGGGCCTCGTCGATGAACATGATGATCGGCTGCGGCGAGGCTTTGACCTCGTCGATGACGGATTTCAGCCGATTCTCAAACTCGCCTTTGATGCCGGCCCCTGCCTGCAGCAAGCCAAGATCCAGTGTCCTTACGGCCACATTCTTGAGCGGATCGGGCACGTCGCCCTGCGATATCCGTAACGCAAAGCCTTCGACCACGGCGGTCTTGCCGACACCGGCCTCGCCGGTCAGGATCGGGTTGTTTTGACGACGTCGCGTGAGAATATCCACGATCTGCCGGACCTCGAAGTCACGGCCCAAAACCGGATCGATCTTACCCGCCATCGCCTTTGCGGTCAGGTCTTCAGTGTATTGATCGAGCGCTTTGGTTTTACCCGGAACGCCCGATACGACCGGAGCACCGTCCGACACGCCACCGCTTTCACCGAGGGCAACAGCATCACGTGCCTCAGCTGAATCGCCGGTGATCGTCGGCAGGTCGGATTGCAGTTTTTCCAGCGAGACGTGGTCGAACTCACGCGAGATCTCGCGGGCGATACGCGCGAACCGGTCGTTCGCGAGCAATGCAAGCACCATGTGGCCCGAACGAACCCGGGCCGCGCCGAAATCGACCGAGGCAAGCAGCCATGCGTCCTGTATCCATTGCGGGATGCGGTCGCTTAAGCCGGGCGTTCTGGAATTTCCGCTTTTGAGCCGATCAAGAGCAGTGCTTACGTCCTTGGTAAGGCGATCAATATTGACCTCAAAGTGAACAGCTATCTTGTGCAGGTCGGTGTCGTCCTGTTCGAGGAGCTTCGCAAGGATGTGTTCGATCTCAACGTCGTAGTTTGTCCGCGACAAACACAGTCCTGCGGCGCCCTCAAGAGCGTTTCGCGTTACATCATTCAACCTGCCTACTAAACTTTTCAGATTTACATTCATCTTTTTCTCCTCGTTGGATCCTACCCGTCAAACTTGTAGCACTACCTGCTCATCATCAGCCGTGAACGGCTTTGTTTTCAGAAACGTCGTCCACCCGAGCAGCGGCTTACGCAGAGCACGCGTGGTCAGAATTGTACTTGGCACCTGCTGCCTTTTCAGTATCAGGCTTACGTCGAAATCCAATTCGAGCCCGACCATAAACTTTACGATCGCCTTCATCGGTTGATAGGCGGTCCCGTTTGGGAGAAAGGCCTGGAAATGCTTAAAGCCAAGCGGGCCCAGGCGTACCCGGAACTTCGACTGCTGGTCCCAAACGCGGGTGCCGGCAATGGCGCTCTCGCCGAGCGCGCTATTCTGCTCACCGAGTTTTGTGTAATCCGATCTTTCAAGAACGAGCCATTCGCCGGAGAACTGCCTGATCTTAGCAGGTATGCCAAAATAATCAGAAAGGACGTTCTCAAGGGCATTGCATGAGTGCGGTTTCTGTGCGATCAGGCCGGCGTACGGGAGCAGCGATTCATCCGCAAGGCCCATTCGCCCCCGGAGGCCGTTCGTCCCGAGGCCGACAAAATCGAAGAGATAGCCGGTGAAATCGTCATTCCCGCGTTCGTATCCTATCGGAAAGCGATATTTCCGCCATGCCCGGTAGAACATCGAAACCGAGCGGTGGGTGAAGATGTCAAGGAAGGCCCATGCGGCAGTGTCGCGGTGGCGGATGCGGTCAAGAAGCAGGTCAGAGTAAGGCTGAGGCAGCACGCCGCTCACGCCGACCATGCCCATGAAGTTTACCAGCATCTCGAGCCGCTGTTCATCGGTCTTCTCATCGAACGTCTCGCGGAACTCGTGAATCTCGCTCGCCGGAAAATCGAGAGCGACGCGCGAGCGGAAACGCACGACCTCCTCTTTCGGCATCGCGTTGCGGCCAACGGCGCGCCTTTCAGGAAACGCCTTTTCGAGGAGCCTCACCGCCTGAAAGAATTCAAAGCGGTACGGCTCGTCGAGCAGTACTTGATTTAACGGTCTGTCGGTCATTCGGAGCGCGGACGGCTCGTCCGCCTGTTAACGCACGGACCCGTCCGTGCTCCTTTCAATATCTACAAAAGGTCCTGTTCACCGGCACGCGGTGGGAACCGTTTCACCTCATCCTCGCGCTGCTCGGTGCGCAGAACAAGCTGGTTGAACGAATTCAATGTGGCGTAGAGTCCGAAGAATCTTTCCAGGACACAGGCGAACAGGAACATTCCGCTGCCGACAAACTGCTCTTCATCGAATGTCAGCGTTGTTTCAATGCCGCGCACGAAACCCGCGCCGATGCGGCCGCCGATCTTTCGGACAACCTTTCGCGACTCGATGCCTGTTATCCCGAGAATCTGTTTGCGCGTCACGGACGAATCGTTGAAGTTGTACAGGTGAAGGATCTCCTGGAGCGCTTCGGGAGTGACATCCTCGCCGCGGGCAAGGGACAAATAGTTTAAGTTCAAGTGCGAGATCAGCCGCCATTGCGCCGCCTTTCGCTGCGGCGGCCGGATCGTTTCGGTCGGTTTTGTAAGGCAGCGGACGCGCGAAAGCAGGGCCGTCCCCTCGACCTCGAAATCGCCTTCCTTTCCCCCGAACGGAAGCCGGGCGGGAAGGTCGCGGTTGGTGCAGGTGGTCCTTACGTTCAGGACATCCACGGCCGGCACTCGCGGGTTAAAGCTCATGTCAACCAGCGACATGTAGATCTCGGTACCTTCGTCGCCGGGCCGCTGAGACCCGCGCCGTGCCGCGTACCAGAACGCCTTCTCCATCTGCTCGCCGTATGCGTGGCGGAGTGAGTAGAACGGCGAAAAGTCGCGTGTTGTGTTCGTGCGAGGGTCGTTCGAGACGACACTGTCGACCGAGTATATTTCGGTCGTCGACTGCCGGTGCACGTCCGGAATGACCTGGTACTCGTATTTTTGCTGCGACAAATATATCGGGTCGGCGAGACGGTTAAATAGATTTACTATCGGCGTACAGCCCATCCTGAACGTGTCGGTTACGACGGGGGCTATCGGCGGTGTCACATCCTTCAAATGAATGAGGATATCGAAATGGCTTCCGAAATCCGCCGTGACAGCGCGGTCGAGGCCGAACAGGTCGAAAAAGAGAAACTTGTACGGGAACGCAAAATATTCGGACAACAGACGATAACCGGCAAACGAGCGTTTTGTGAAGGGGAGCACGGCTTCCTCTTCAGCGAATCCGACCTGTTTGATCGCTTCGGATGCGGGGACGATAATCGGATCGGGAAGCTTTAGCCTCAAATTCGTCAGTGTCTTTAACGTCCGCTGGCCGACGGGCGATTCTTTCGGGCGAAACTCTACCGAGACCGCATGATTGAAAATGATCTCATAGAGCGGAAATACCAACTGCGGATCGCCGTCAAGATAGAACCGCAGGGACCGCGGGGGTTCACGCGTCGAGCCGACCGTCATTTCCCCGAGGCTCGCGTCGCCAAAGCAGCGCAGGCTAAGGCGGATGTGCGAGTTTGCGTACATCCCGCGGGCGTCCTTTGGGGCCGGTGATTCGAGGGCGGCCGATTCCAGTTTGAGCGGGGCGAGCGCGACGTCGTAGGCAGAACGAAAGCGGCACGGAGTGCCATCGACCGGACGTGAGTTCAAACGAGCTCCTCGCGGCATCACCTGGACGCTTGTAAGCTTATCGTTCTCGGAGCCGAATGAGAATTGCGCAATGGCCATCGACGGTATCGGCGCTAGGTAGTGCGGATAAAGGATATTTATTAACGATTCGGTAATTTCCGGAAGCTCATCGTCGAGCTTTAGCCCGATACGGCCGCTTAGGAAGGCGAACGCCTCGATCATGCGTTCGACATGCGGATCTTCGATCTTCTCTTCGTCAAGGTGCAGGCGGGCAGCGATCTTGGGGTACTTCGCGGCAAATTCTCCGCCCATGCGGCGCAGGAAGATGAGCTCGCGTTCGTAGTATCCTAATAGCTCGTCGCGCATACTTGGTAAGGGATATTTTCTCTTTTGGCCCGCTGCGGGCCGTTTTTGGGCCCGGGCCTATTTCTGTGATATCGCGAACTCGCCGCTTCCAACCTGAAGAACGGTATCAAAACTTATCGGCTCGGGAACCGGCTCAACATCGAGATGGGCCTCGATGCGGAACCTCAGCTGCCGATCGGTGTTGTCGATCGGTTCCAGTGTGACCCTGACGTTCATGAACCGCGGTTCGAAGATGCGCAAAGAGGTCTCGATGGCCTTTGACAGCCGGTTCTGTTCGTCCGGGTTGCGGACGCTCAAACTGGTGAGGTCAGGCAACCCGTAAACTGCCAGGGATTCGTTCAGCTCCTCAAGTGTTTCCGGTATTTCGATGCCGTTATGGCGCGTGTTGAGCAGCCATTCCAGATCGCGTTTAACAGATTTTTTAAGCTCGGCGAGCGACTGGGCCTGAGACCGCGGTGCTTCAGCCGATGCTTGCGGATCGTAATCGAGAAGCCGATCGAGAATCGATGGCGTGATGCGTATCTCGTGATCGGTCCGGGCCATTTTCGGAAAACTCAAATAGGAAAATATTCAGCGGCGAAACGGTTTCGGTCGTCAAACCGAAACCGTTTCAGCCGTTTATTTCTGGGCCGCTGGACTGGTAAAAGCAGCGGCTTGTGATTCGTGACAACCGGAACTAGCCCTTTTCGTTGGTCTTCACGTTGTACCACTTGGTGATCCAGCCTTCGCCCGTTCCATCCTTCTTCTGCGGATTGTACGAATAGCTGATCTTGGCATAGTCCAGCGACCAGTTTTCCATCGCCAGTTCACCACCGCTTCCCGGATTCATCGAGTAGCTCGAGATAAGCACTTCCTCAAGCTCGATCTTGAGGTACTCGAAGGGCGTGTCGCCGGCCTTTCGGACGATGATCTCCGCTTTCGGGAAGTGCTTGCCGGTTGCACAACGAAGGAAAAGCTCCGGTGTGGACTTTCCGACAAACGTCATGATCGGAATATCCTGGAAGTGGGCCTGCCCGGTACCGCCGCCGCCGCCAAGGGCCATTGAACCAGTCTGTGACACACCAAGCGAAAAGCTCTGAAGGTCAAACTCACCGGGATGTGTAGAATCCTGGCTTTCGCCCGGAATCTCAGGAATCTTCAAAAAAGCATCAATCATCGAAGGCATAGTTTTGTCTCTCCTTTTATCTCCAAAATTAACTAATCATAATTCCGAGCTTTACTCATGTGGTTTGTTGACCCTTCGAGTCAGCTTCGTTATTTTCGTCAGCGGCCAATCCCGCAACACTTATACGACGGGCCGTACAACAAATTTTGCCGAAGGCGGCATGAAATTTTCAGTGACGACGGGCGGCGGCCGTTTTGGTACGCCGCCCGGTGGAAAAGGCGTCAGGATCAGCCCTTGGCGGGTGCCGGAAGATCGGCAACCAGCCGGAGCGAAACCGACAGTTCATCAAGCTGGAAGTGGGGCCGCAGGAAGGCGACCGCACGGTAACAGCCAGGCTTGCCCGGGATCTCCGCCACATCGACGCGCGCCTCGCGCAGCGGGAACTTTGCTTTCACCGCCTGCGACGCGGTATCGTCCGGCGTGACGTAGTTCATGATCCAGCGGTTTAGGAATATCTCGGCATCCGCTCGGGACATAAAACTGCCGATCTTGTCGCGGCACATCGATTTCAGGTAGTGAGCGAAGCGCGATACCGCAAAGATGTACTGGAGCTGCGACGACAAACGGGCGTTAGCGTTGGCGGCATCCGTATCGTACTTCTTCGCCTTGTTTCCCGACTGGGTTGCAAAGAACGCCGCGTAGTCGGTGCCTTTACAGTGTACGAGAGGGATAAAACCGTTGTCCGAGAACTCCTTCTCGCGGCGGTCCGTGATCGCCACCTCGGTCGGGCATTTTTCGGCCACTTCGCCTTCGTCGGTCGCGAACGTGTGGGTCGGCAGGCCGTCAACCAGCCCTCCACCTTCAACTCCGCGGATCGCAACACACCAGCCGTGGAGCGCGAATGCCTCGGTGAGCCGTGTGCCAAGTGCGTAGGCGGCGTTGCTCCAGAGGTATTTCTTGTGGTCCTTTCCGTCCACGTCTTCTTCGAAGCGGAACGATTCGGTCGGTTTGGTAGCGGCCCCATACGGCACGCGGGCCAAAGTTCGCGGCATGGTTAGGCCAACGTATCGCGAATCCTCCGAGTCGCGGAAGCTTCGCCATTTGGCATACTCGAGACGGTCGAAGATCTTCGAAATATCGCGGACCTCGGTCATCTCGGTATACGATTCCCATCCGAACAGGTCTGGCGAAGCGGCGCCCAGGAACGGGGCGTGTGATGCGGCCGCGACCTGCGATAGTTTCTCAAGCAAGGCCATATCCTGAGGATGATTGCCGAACTCATAATCGCCGATCAACGCACCGTAGGGAGCTCCGCCAAACGTGCCGTACTCTTCCTCGTAGATCTTCTTGAAGAGTGCCGACTGGTCAAATTCGAGGGCACGTTCAAAGTCCTTGAGAAGGTCCTTCTTGTTGACGCTCATAACACGGATCTTCAACTGCGAGCTGGTTTCTGAGTTCATCACCAACTGGTGCAGGCCGCGCCACGAACCTTCGAGTTTCTGGAAATCATCATGGTGCATGATCTCGTTCAATTGGGAACTGATCAGGCGGTCGATCTCGGCAATGCGCGAATTGATCGCGAGGTCCATGTTCTTCGACAGGGTTAACGTGCCGGCCATGATCTGGCTGACGAATTCGCCGATCATGTCTTTGGCCCGTTCTTTCTGGAAGTCGTCGCGGGCCATTCTGCCGTCGGACAATATTTTGTCAAGCAAACTGCCTTCGGCCGGGGCTTCCTGGGTTTGAACGACTGCTTCTGTTTCTTTCTTGGTAGCCATAAAATTAGTTCTCCTTTCCTTCTAATCCAAGCGCGTCGCTCAGCTCCTTTTGCTGATCGGCGTTCGCCAGAACGTCGTTCAACAGTGTTTCCAGTTTGTCATTGCCGTCCATTTTCGATAGAAGGTCCGAAAGCTTCTGTCGCGCGTCGACAAGTTTGCGAAGGGGATCGACCTGCTGGACAACATTGTCGGGCTCAAAGTCCTCAATGCTGTTGAACTTCAGCTCGACGCCCATTTTGCTTCCGTCATCCTGTAATTTGTTCTCGGTGGTATACGCAAGACGCGGCTTCATTCCGGCGAGGACCTGGTCGAAATTGTCCCGGTCGATCTCGACGAACTTTCGTTGTTTTACGCCGGGAAGTGCTTCCTCGGGCTTGCCGACGAAATCACCGAGCACTCCGACGACGAACGGCAGTTCCTTCAGCTCCATTGCTCCGCCGATCTCGACATCGTACGTGATCTGGACCCGCGGCGGGCGAATACGGTCGATCTTATGTTGTATGCTTTCCTTCTTTGGCATCTGCTTTTCTCCTTTCTAATAAATTGATCTCTATGATTCCTACGGCGAGACCTCTTTGGCAGAGAAGCTCGCCCGCCAATGTTCTACTGCTGGGCCCAAGGGTCGTCAGCGGCGGCAACATTCTCGGAACCGCCGCCATCCACACCGAGCGTTTCGCGAAGCTGAACCAGGACCGTTTGGTCCTTAATAACCTCCTGCAGCCATGTTTCAAGGCCCATGTTACCCCACTTGACCGCACGCTGAACGAGATATGAAACCGGGCTGTGCGGCTCGGTCTTCTGAAAGAACGCCGCTATCTCACCCAAACGGCGAAGGGCTTCCTTGCGGTTCGCAATCGCCCCGGCTGTCGAGCCGTCACCTTTCGCGGCCCCTGTCACCGCTTCGCCGCCTTCGGCGGCAGCCTCTTCTTCTTCAACCTCGTCAGGCTCCTCGATCCGTTTTTCTTCGAGGAGCTTTTTTACCTGTTCGTCAATGCCGTCAAGCACCTTCTTGATATTAGAGAACCCGGGCGTTTGATTCCGGTCGTATTTTTCCTCGACAATGCGGTTGAGGTCAATTAGGGCAGTTTTGCATTCCTCGATCGTATAGTTGACCGCCTCCATGGCGGCACGCCTTGTCTCGATCCTTTCTGCGTTCCACAGGTTGGCCGTAACACTTCGGTTCTTCTCCGCTTCAGCCCGCAGCTTGGTGAACTTGTCCTTCTCTTCGGTCGGGAGTGCGTCGATGTTATCCGGAAACTCGTATTTCTTCGAATCTTCGAAATCGTTGAAGTTATAGCCCTTGCTTCCAGTGAACGGGGCGGTCCTGAGGGCCGTAGTTCCATGAACATCCAGCCAGGACATAGCGTTGCCGCGGCCTTCCATGTCGCCTTCGTCTATTTCGGGGTGAAGAGTGTCCCAGAAACGATCATGAAATCCGTGAAGCATCAGCAGCGCATCACGGAAGCCGGCAAGCCCGTGCCTTCTGATCAACGCCTCAGCCAGCCAAACACCGATCTGAAGGTCTTTGGCCTGGGCGGAAAGGGCGGGAAGAGCAAGGTCAACGACTTTGGCGTAATCAGCAACCTTGAGGTCGGTTACCCATTCTCCCTGGTTGAGGTTCTCGTCGGCCCGCCGCGCCTCGGCGATCTCGTCGTAGATACCTGAGTAGCGCAGGCTTTCGCCAGACGGATTTTCATCGGAGATCGGCTGAAGCAGAACTTCGAGATCGATTACCGGCGGCTTTTGCAGCTCCTCATTCATCAAGAGAAAGGCTCCTTTCTTAATCGGGGCGATTGAGGTCCGAACTCACTAACTAGCGGAGAACGGAGACTATAATAAACGAAAATCTTGCGAAACGCACATTTAAACCCAGGCGCTCACTCCCCATGCTCGAATTCTATTGTTTGAAGATCGAGGATCGGTTTGTCCTTCCCGTCCATCCAAAAGATACGCGTTCCTTCGCCGATAAAAATATCATCGCCCGCATCGCGCCAATCGACGGTCCGCCCGAGACGGACCTGATCGTCCGCGTTCTTCCATGTGTTCACGTAGAGCGACGGAAGGAACAGCTCACCGTTAGTGCCGTTGGTCAATTCAAACTCAGCCTGGGGCCAGTAAATATCGCGGAGGGACTTTCGCTCCAGAAAGCGGATGCTCTTGACGCTCTCGAAGGGAAGCCAGACGTATGAATCTTTTACAATAGCTTCGAAGGCGCACATCGTCGAATCGTTGTAGTCGCGAAAATCGCTAAAGCCTTCGCCGTTTATCTTTACGGGAAACGCCGGCCGGTCCTCTTCAACCTTGTCGAGCGATTCGCGGGCCTCGGCCGTTTTTCCTTCGCGGATAAGGTCGTTGGCCGCGAACAGATCATTTAGGTGATCGGCGGGCGTCTCAGGCGTTTCGGGCCGCAAGCCTTCGGTGAAGAACTTGATCCGGTCGCGCTCGGCTGAAAGGTTCTGGCGGTAAATGAGCGACGCGATCGCGGCGTTGGCGTCCTGATGGCCGATCACGTCAAGCTGGCGGTCTGCCCTGTCCCAATCCCCAGAAAAAAGCGAAAGTTCGAACAGAAACGAGCGGGCGGCATAGACCGTAGGATTCGACTTCACGAGAGCAAGGGCTGCCTCGACCGCCGCGGACAGGTTCCCTTTGTCGAGATGCATCTTTGCGTCATTCATAGAGTTTCATTGTCGCGCGCCCTCTTAGAGTTCGGGTGGAACGCGAAGATCGAGAAGGCCGGCACCGCAAATGCGAAGCACGAGGCCTACTTTAAAAAATTCTGCGGGGCTTTAACTTGCGTGAACATCGTTTTATTGAACAAGTCGCCGCCGCTTGCTTTGATAGTTGCGGTGACGGACTTGCCGCCGACCGTGTATTTCAACAGATACTCTCCGCCGGGCTGTTTCTCCGGGTTGCCGCGGTCGACGAATCTAAACAGGCCCCATTGGCCCTGCTCCACAATATCGCCGGACCCGCCGGACGGACTGCCGCTTACAGGACTGACGTTCGAACCGGAGGAATTTGCCGAAGGCGGCGCGGATGTCGATCCGGTCGAAGCAACTTTCATTATCACGCCCGTTTCCGAAGCGCTCGCTCCCGGGAATGTTCCTCGCAGAGATCCGGTGCTGCCGGAATCGGTCTTCTGGCCGTCGATCGATATCTCGATTATGGCATCCTTTACTGGCCCGAGCGCAAGTTCGTAGTCAAACTTTGGCGTTGCGCTGGTGCCGAAAAGGGCCTTTTGCAGGGCGAACGCGTTGTTCAAGTAGGCCACAAACTCATCGGAGAACTGAACCTCGCTGTCGGCCTTTACGCGGTACTGGCCATTCGCCTCCTCGAAGTAGTTTGACAGGGTCCCATCGTAGAACTGCGATAATCTGCCTTCCTTCGGGGCCAGGTAGGCGGTCAGTTTCTTGAGGTCTGCTTCGGCCGCACCGTCTTCGAACGGATAACCCTTCTCGACCTCTTTCGCCGCCGGGAGGATCTGGTCGGTCCATGTCTTTGCCAGCTGTTCCTTCGCCCCCGCACCGAGCAGCGTTCGCAGACGCGTCAGCGGTTCCATCAACAGCGTCGCCAGCTCTTGTCCAGCCGCAGACTCCTTGAAGGTCGCCGTTAGGTTCGAGATACCGGTTTCGCGGGTCCTGAGATTGAGCGGATCCTTATCTCCCGCCATTTCGCGAGAGATCCTGTCGAGATCACTCTCAGAGCCGGCCTCCTTGTTGAAAGTCAAGAGGGTCTTACCGATCTCGCCGGTGTATTTCTCGATCGGGGCGTTCTCACCCTGATCTTTTTTGCCTACAAACCCAAACAGCGGGCGGAACAGCTTTTCGGGTTCCGAACTGCCGAGCTTATTCGGATCCTTTTTAACAAACCAGCTCTTTATCCACGGCCACCAATCACTGGATTCCGGTTCTTCCGAAAGATTGGTTTGTTTGGCGATCTCGCGCATCAGGATCTTCATCGGCGAGTTCGGCTGCGAGAATGCCTGCAGTGCGGCGGCGGCTTCTTCCCGGCTGTTATATTTCTTTACATCCGTTGAGCGAACCAGTTGGCTCCAATGCTGCGCGTAATCGCGATAGTAGCGGTCTTCGATCAACGCGACCTTTGATGGGCCGCCGACATTTCCCTTGCCGACATTTCCCATCACCCAGTCGTCCTTTTTCATCTCTTCGTCGGCGTTCAGGATCGCTGGTTTCATCAACTCCAGGCCCGCGCGCGTGTAGGCGCTCGGGACGGGGTGGCTGCTGGTCAGGAAGCTTGAATCAGACCCGTTCCGCGTCAGTATAGCGTCAACGGATGTCGGCCCAATGGTGTCATCTATCTGCCTGGAAACCTCGGTCACTTTCCTGCTCAGATAAATGTACTCCGCCGGAAAGTCCTTGAGTTTGGCCCTTACGCCGGCAACGAGCGTCGCGTCGAGCGGGATCCACGGGAAACTGATGTCCTTGGTGTCGATCTGCTTTGACCAAAACTCAAGCTGCTGTTCGGCGACCGGCCGCAGATCCGCCGGTACCTTAGATTCGGCGAACCAGTAATCCTTGAGCACGCTGTTGACGAGCGTCGGATCGGCGTTTGCCTTGTATTCTCCGCCGGTGAGCATCAAGTAAACCTTGAGCATGTTGAGATGTTTCTCAAGGGTCTTTTCTTCTTCCGGTGTCAGCTTCGAAGCATTCGCAACCGGCTTGCCCGTAGCGAACTTTGCAAGATCGGCCTGAAGTTTCTTCACAGCCGGTTCCTTGAAGCGCTGTTCGACTACCTGAAAGTACATCGGAAGAAGGTTTTCCTTGTATATCCGCGTGCCGGAATAAAGGCCGAATCGCATGACGAACGGAGGGCCGTTCCTGTCGTCGTTGTCGAGCCTGACCAGAAGCTGACGAAGATTCTCGGTCTGGTTCAGTTCGTCACGGACAGCGGCTTCCTTTTTATCCAGGGGATTGAGTCCCGCATCGGCCTTTACGATCTGGAGCAGATTCTGGCCGCGGAGTTCAGCGTCGTTCAGCAGCAGTTTGTTGCTTGCGAGCGAGACGCCCGACATGATCAATAAAGCGAGAACGACGACGCCGGCAAGGATGGTCATCAGCCATCCCAGGATGGGCGGTCGCTGGCGTGATTCGATCTGCGTTCGCACCAGGTCCTTGTCACGAAGGACGACATCGCGGAAAAAGCGCTCCGTGAAATAATGATTTCCGACCGTTGCCGGAGCGCTGCCCGTAGTTTTCGCAACCGGAGAAGCGGTGAAATAGAACCCGCGAAGAAATGGATTCTCGGCGAATGGATTCGGGCGGAAAAGGGCGTTGATGAACGCACCGAACTTTCGTCGGGCCGAGCCGAAATGAAGCGGGAAGTTGAAAATGCGGAGCTGCCTTACCGGAGCGAAGGGGGCCGAGAGGCGAACGATCCGCCGCTTCATCAGCGAATTGTGGAGCAGCTCGTATTCGCCGTCGAAAAGCGCCTGGGCATTCTCGCTTTTCTCGATCGGGATCGTGGCACCCCAGACCAGGGTCTTATCCTCATTCTTCGAGCTGGAGAACGAGTCGCGGAAGCCTTCGAGTGCATCCGCGTGGGTGAATACGACATAAACGGGAAAACGTACTTTCAACCGCTGTACCGAATCGTCGAGCCGGGTTCGCAGCACTTTCGCCAGCTCTTCCATCTCCCGCTCGTCCGCCTTCAGGATCGTTTCGGTGTTGACGACGAGGAGAAACCCATCGATCGGCCGGTTTCCCCGATACTTCTTGATCGTTTCGAGCAGCGAGGCCCATTCGTCGCCATCGATGCCTTCGGTCTGATAACGGCCCGCCGTGTCGACAAAGACCGCGTCACTTGTTACCCGCCAATCGACGCTGCCGGTCGGTCGGATGAACTTCTGCTCGGATTGACGCTGGCTCGGAAGCGTCTGGAAATTCAGATTAGAGCTTAGGACCAGCGAGCTTTTGCCTGCACGCGGGGCACCGGCGACCAGGTACCAGGGCAGGGAATAGACAGCGTCGCGTCCGCCGCTGCCGAGATTCGAACTCTTTAGGAACTGGACCGCTTCTTCGGTTCCGCCGGTCAGGCCGGTAAATGTACCGACAGGGGCGGCCGGCGCCTGGGCCGGCGTCGCCTCGGCAGCATCCGCGCTTGCCTGCTTGGCAGCCTCTTCTTCCTTTTTCTTCTTCTTTTTCTCCCGCCGGGAGGCGACGAACATGAACACCAGCGAAAACGGCAGCGTTAGCAGTACCAGAGCGATGATAACGATCTTGTACTGATTGCTAACCATGTTCGGCGGCAGCACCCAAACGATCAGCCCGACGATGCCGTAGAAAGACATCATTCCGCCAAGCCCGAAGGCATACTTCAATTGGTTTAAGTGCCAGCTCATATCATCGCTACACGGTAAGCTTATCAACCGCGTCCTGAACAAACTTCATCGACATGATATACATTCCGACGTAAATGATGATCGCGAGGCCGAGCAATGCACCCGCGCTTATCTTTGCCCATGTCGGCATTCCACGCCTTTCCACCGGTACGGGCTGGTCGTTCGCCAGCCAATGCGGCGACAACTCGACCGGTTTTATCTTCCCGACCTTCACCAACGCGTTTGCGGTCGACTGCATGATGGAGAGCAGTTTGTCGTGCTCGTAAATGGCATATCGCCCTTTGAACCCGAGAAGCATGCAGAAGTAGTAGATCTCGACCGCGTCGGCCGTTACTTCTATTTGTTTGAGCATTGCCCCAAGCTTGTCGAAGAATTTATTTCCGGCAAGCTGTTCGCCGAAATACTCCAACTGCAGAGGGTTCTTCTCCCATTCGTTTTTTAGCGGGAAATTATTGGTCAGCACCGTTTCGTCAACAAATGAAGCCAGAGCGAACTTGGAAACCTGTACGATCTTGTGATTAAAGCGATAGCGTTCGGCCCGTTTCTCGAAATCCTCCAGCATTCCCCAGATCTTTGGACGAAGATCATTCGACGGGGCAACGATCCCAGCCTTTAACCTAAGGATCAGGTCAAAGGTCGGGCCGGCGAAGGTCACGAGATCGTTTTTTGTGGCGGTGTCGCTCATAGTTACGGTTTTACGGCGTACATCTCTAATTTCTCATCGGGGATGTCGTTCGGAACATAAACGGAAATGACCTTCGACCCGTCAATTCCGTTCCAATATGGGCCAATAGTGTCGAGCTTAAAGTACTTGAAGCCGACACGAGCCGGAATTGGTGCGGGCGGCGGGCTGGCCAGGGTCAGCACCACACCAGGCAGGGCCGAGCCAATGACCGAATCGATCACATCGCGTGAGGCTATTTTTACTACCCGCGGGACGCCTTCCATAAGCTTCGCTTCCGGCATCTGGGCACGAACGGCGAGATAGAATTCGGCCTCCTTGAGCAGGCGTTCATCCTCGATGCGGCCGACATACAAGGTGTCGCGTGTCTTCTCCAACGGGATCGGTACGCACCGGCTCGGGATAACGGTTTCCAGCAGGTCCCTTAACTGCGTCGACAGGCTGTAGAAAGTGAAATAAAGATCGTCATGATCGTATTTGACGATATCCTTCGGATGCGTCTCCAGCGAAAAGGTCATCAATCTTCCAACCAGCGTCGCCATCTCCGTGTACAGTTTTTCCGGGTGGATCATTGGCGAGTGGAAGTAGTGCGTCATCGTCGGAATCGATGAGTTGATAGTGTTCAGCAGCCAGAAAACCGCGGTTTCGGATGTCGTGAAGTCCGCCAGCGAAGCATTTGTCGAGCGCCGCTGTTCGCCGAGGCTGCCGCTTTTTGTGATGAGGATCTCGACCAACTGCCGGAGCATATTCGCCAGCCACATTGACGCTGTAACATTCAGGATGGGCGGAATGTACTCGTCCGAGATCTTGAGCTGGCCCGTCGGGGTTCGCTCGAGCTCGGCGATCTTCATCGAGGTAAAACCGTCGCGGAGTTCGTCATCGAAGATTATTCGCAGATTGCTTTTTGCGTAAGCGACCGGCTGTTCGTTGGTGCCGCTGGTCTCATCCTTGACCATCGCGCCTTCCTGCAGGAACCTCAGGTTTCCGTTAGCGGCGGCGCCGCTCGCCTGATAGTTTGCCTCGCCGATCTTTCTGGCCGGGATCGCCAGGTGAACGCCCAGTTTTTCTGCTTCCACGCCAAAGTGGTTGCCCACCGGGCGGAGGTCGGGAACACCTTCCGCATCAGGAACATTGAGCATAAGTCCGTCAGGCAGCACGGCCCGGCAGTTCGTTATCTGGAAACTGCCGTTGGCGACCGACTCATGGCTAACCTGGAGCTCAATGACGCCGTAGCCATACTGCATCATTGAACGGGCGCGCGAGTTCAGCAGCTCCTCGTGGTAATTGTCCTGCTGCTGGAAATGATGCGGCGTCAGGAGCATCCCTTCGTTCCAGACTATTTTGCGGTATTTGCTCATAGAGAAAGGCCAGACCTTAGATAGTAAAACGAACCGACTAAATTAGTAAACACCACCGCAGCCAAAGTAACGGGTCGATCCCGGGCGTCAGCCGCAAGGCGGCCCAAAGAAGAGTAGCCGGCCGCGAAGCTTCTGGATAGTTCCCGTTGTCAATATTCGGCGCTTGCTTTTATACCACTTTGCGGCCGAATTTACTCGCCTGCTATTTCACATCAACCGTTTTGGAGCTTTCCGGCAGGCCCGGTTCCGCCCGGTGCGTCAAAAGCCTGAAGAAATCGTCAGCCCATGCAGGCCCGATGCGTTCCTCGAACTTGTCCGTGTGCGTTTCGGCGAACTCAAGCAGCCTTATCAGCAATAAGGACGAAGGACTGCCGGAGTTCTCAGTCTTTGTCAATGAAGCAAAGGCCGTCGAGGCCCGCCCGCTGATCGGGAGCTTTTCAGTGTTGTCCGGACGCGGATCGCGGCAATTCTCCGCCGGCGAGGTCACAAGATATTCCCGACAGATCAGCGGGCGGTCCTCGTAGATCGAACATGATTCGGCCTCGAGAAAGGGGCACGGAACCCTTTGCTCAATATATTCTGTCAGCAACGCGACAAACTCGCGGCCAAGCTCGTCGCTGCGGGCTGACCGCGCCCGCTCGCTGATCGAATCGAATCTGTTGAACCAGTCAAGTTCTTCAAAACGCTCGCGGCCTTCGCGAAAGCGTTGTTTGATGCGAAGCCGGCGTTCGGCGGGCATCGTCTCGACCAGGTCAGCAAGATTGAAGGCTTCGGCTTCAGAGATCAGCAGCGGCTGGCGGCAGCAGGCCCCGCAACCCGCCTTGCACGAGATCGCCTTGCCGTCCTCAGTCGCCCGCTCGATCCCGCGGGCCACGATATTGTTGGTGAGCTTCTGGAATACCGGCAGCATCCGCTGCGGTTTCACCGGGGCCGCGGGGATGGTCAGATTCAGTTCAAAGTTCTCGCCGCCGACGTTGAGTTTCAAATCGCCGGACAGCATTTCGTCGGTTTCCATACACGTCACTCGGCCGTTAAGGCCGCTGTCAAAGCCTTAGCGCTTCTGCATTGACGCCGAACTCCTTCGGATTTTGCCCAATCGTTCCGATCGCGAGAAAGGTCAACGCCCGTTCGTATTCGGCGGCGGTGATCTTGCCGTTCTTTTCAAGGAACCAGATCGAGCGGATCGTCCGCGGCCCTTCGGACGATTTGGCGGCAAGGCCCTGAAGCATGTTGCGCATCTTCATTGTCTCGCCCGCCACTCCATGATCGTAGGCCGCCACCATGAGCAAAGCATCATCGAAATTTTCGCTCCCGATCTGAATACGAAGCTGGTCATATACATCGGCGACAGTCTCGGCGGTCTTCAGCACATCGCCGCGGGTGTTTCCAAGCTTGGTCAGTGCCGCGACGGCCAGGAATTGCGGCTTCAGGTTCTTTTCCTTGGCCAGGCCCTTGATCGCGGCGGCGTTCTTTCGAGCCTCGTTGATATTGTCGGCCAATGCGGAGGAACGGCCGAACTGCTTCACTTTTATGTTCACCTTCGCAGCCTGCTCTCCTGTAAGAAAGGCATTCGGGTCGTTCTGGGCGATCAGCCGGACGAATGCGGCCCCGTATTGCTCTATTCTGGCGGTCTCGCTGTCCTCTTCCCGAGGCGGTTGACCGGTACCATTCGATCCCGGTGTCGATGATATGTCGGGCCCGTCTGGTTCATCGGTTTCGGATGGTCTCGGCGTCTTCGATCCGTTCGACTTTGTCGGATCCGGCGTGTCCTTTGACGGCTCGTCTTCCGGGTAGTCGGATTCGTACTCGTTCGACGATGCGGTCGTTTGTCCGCCGCCGAAGAGGATAGCCGCCCCGATCGCAGCCGCAAGGACAAAAACGCCGAGCAGCGGGGCAATGAAAAAGAACGCCGTCGGGATCCCTGACGATCCTCCCCCGGCGGAAATGGCTGGTACTCCGACCCCGCCAACCGCGGGAGCGCCACCCGGAACAGCCGCAGCGGGAGCCGCAACGTCGGAATCTGGGGCCGCAACGTCCGCATCGGGAGCAGGCGGCGGGCCAGCTTCAGCCGGTTCAGGATCTTCGAAAGCCTCAAGTACGATCCGGATCTCTACGCCGCCGAGGTTCAACGTGTCCTTGTCCCGGATCCCAACTGGTTCGGTCAGCGGTCTATCGTTCAGCGTCGTCCCGTTGCTCGATCCCATGTCCGAGGCGACGAACTTGTCCGTCTTCCACTCGATCCGAATATGCTCGCGCGACAAGCGTCCATCGAGGATGGTGAGCCCGCACTCGGAATGGCGGCCGACGACGAACGGCGTGCGATCTACCTCGACGCGTTCATCATCGCCGTTTTCGCTTTTAAATTCGAGCCAGAGCTTGGGCATACCAGATCGATCACGCCGTCATCCCGAATAGGTTGAAAGCGGCTGCAGGTTTAGTCCGAAATCCTTCGGGTTCTCGCCAATTATCGCCGCCGCGAAAAACTTCGGCACATATTTGAAGTTTTCCGATTGGAACTGCTTCGAAAGCTTGTCTCCGTTAGCGATCAACGTCCAGAAATCGCGCGGAAGCCCTGAGTTAGACTCAAGGGCCTTGACGAGATTGGAACTAAGGCCGCCTTCACCACTATTGTAACTCCCGATCGCAAGCGGCACACTCGCAGGCCCGGTGCCGAAACGGGCCGTCAACGCCTTCATGTACGCTGCAGCGGCGCGCGAGGCGGGCTCCGGCTGACATCGAACATCCGGGTTGTTATCGGTCGCCCCGTTTATCACGCCGTCGTTGGGTTCAAAGTGGGCCTTCGCCGTTGCATACGTGAACTGAAACATCCCAAGCGGCTTGGTAGGGCTCTGCAAACACACGCAATGCTCAGACTCGATCATTGCCAGGTAGATACCGATCCTTGGGTCAACACCTTTCTCGCGGAAGGCCTTTACGATAAACGGCGCGTTCGCGCTTGCCCGCTTGTATGTTGCCTGCAGGTTGTCCGCCCAGGGATAGCGCTTCGGACAGCCATCCATACTCTTTGCGTTCAGTCGACGGACATAACCATCGGTGAAGGATTTTATCTTGTCCAGCGCCGCGGGTGGGATCGGGTCGCTGCTGCTGTTGCCGATGATCTGTGCGATCTTCATCGCCCTTTCACTCAGGTACTGGCTCTTTTCGACATCCGAGAGGTCCATATATTTCCTGCCCTTCAGAATGTCCGTTGGAGCAATATGATTGCCGGACGGCGGCTGATCAAGCTGTTCATCGGTCGTCGGCGTCGCGGTGGTATCCTGTTTCCCCGAACCCGGCGTGGGGCTTTCGGAGCGGGTGTTTCGCGGCCCGTCGTCTTCCGGTTCCGGATCATCTTCAGTGTTTTGCACGATCTCCGTTCTGCCGCGGCCGAGGACCGTGTAGCCGATAAAGACCGTCGATACGCTGACAACAAGTATCGCGAAGGCGATCAAGACGACGGGCACGACGCTCATTCCTGAAGGAGCGGCGCGCGGCCTGGCGACGGAGGCGACGGGAATCGCGGCGCCGGAAGTTTCCGCGGCCGGTTCATACCTCTCTTTGATGCGGACCGTGAGTTCGGTCCGATGTCCGATGCGTATCACATCGCCGCTACGCAGAGGCGTTCCGGCCGGGGCCGTCGGTTGGCCATTGACGAATGTCCCATTCGACGAGTTTTCGTCGACGATCCATATCCTGTCACCGTCGCGATACAGCGTGGCATGTCGTCGTGAAAGTCCATCATCGTCAAATCTGTGCTCGGCCTCGCTCCCGCGACCGAAGGTCGTCCTCTCGGCGTCGATGCGAATCTCGCGCGAACCTTCCGGGGCCGGATATGTCAGGGTTATCTCAAGCATCTACTGAATGGACGATATTTCCTCGTGCGTCTTTGCCTTGAAACTCCTATGGATACAACTGCGACATCGGGGCGTCACGTTTCAGCCCGAACTTCCCAGGGTTTGCGGTCACGATCCCGGCGGCGAAGAAGCGAACGAGCTGCTCTCGTTCCGGCCCCGCTTTTGCGGAGTTCCATAGATCGAAGCCGTTCTTCGGCAAACTCGCCCGCCACGATCCCGCGTCCTGGAGCGGTTTTCCGAATGCCGCGACGGCGCACATGAAATCGGCGGAACAAACCGTGAAATAGAGTTCCTTCATATAGGCCGCGGCCGCCTTGGATGCGCACGCCTGTTTTGGGTCGGAGAGAGATTCGCCCCCGCAGTCGCCGCCAAAGTTTTGTGACGCCACCAGCACCGGGCTCAATCGCCAAAGTCCTTCGTCGGCCCCCTGTTTACCGGGGTTAAATTTGGTCCGGCCCATCGGCAGGACGAACCCGAAAGCCGGAGGTAAATTATACTCCTTTACGAACGTGACGTTTATCAGATCGCGGTAAGGTGCGGCGCGTGCGTAATAGCCTTCCTGTGCGTATTCTGCCGAAGCTTTCTGTACATCGAGCACGAACTGCTTGCCAGGTACTGTCCGGCCGCCTGGAAACTGCTGGGCGAATTGTACGATCATTCGCTGCGCATCGATCGCCGAAACTTCGCTGGTTTTGGTTTCGCCGCCGGGCTGTGTGCGGTTGTCGGTTATGTCGGCGGGGGTGTCTCGTTCCGGCGGTGCCTCTATCTCGCGCGTTTCCATCGCCAGCAGGACCTCGCCCGGCTGGGGAATTCGGTTACCGTTTTCATCGATGAGCGTAATTCCGAGGCTGTGGTCAAAGCCGTCGGCGAGTTCAGGGTGTTGTTTCGGGTCGACCGTGGCGGTATAAGGCGCTCCGTCCGCACTGGCAAACTCCTTTCCGTCGAGCGTGAATACCGCTTTTGCAACACACTCCGAATTTTCAGTTTCCACCTCGATCTCTGTCGCCTCGTAGAGTGTCTCGCCTTGTTCGGGCTTAACGATCTTGGCCTTAGCGTCGCACGCGGATGTGACGCTGCGGTAATAGATAGCTCCAGCCACCCCGACGACCACGACAGCGATCAGGATGGCACCGCCCGCGATAAAGAGCATCGTCCTGGAGCCTGACCCCGCCGATACGCCCGAAGATGCCAGGCCCGGAACCTGACGCACCGCATCGCCCACCGGCGGCGGCGAAACCGAGATGCCGGCTCCTTCGGTCTCGTCGTCAGCGGCTTTTTCCTCCGGCTCTTCCGGTGCCGCAAAGATGATCTCGCTTGAACCTCCGAGCAGGATCCGGTCGCCCGGCTGCAAATAGGTTTCCCCCGTCACTTTAACGCCGTTAACGGTGGTTCCGTTGCTGCTGTTGAGGTCGATCAGGCAAAATTCCCCTTCGCGGGCCTCGATCTCAGCATGGTAACGCGAAACATTCGAATCCGACGGGAAGGCAACATCATTGTCCGATGTGCGCCCGAGTGTCGTCACGCCGTCTTTCGGCATGATCTCACCACCGTCGAATTTAAGTCGCACGTCGGGCATAAACGGTCAAAATCAGTGACAAATGCGGCCGTATCCATGATAACGCCGAAACGCATGCGACCGCTATGCGCCCATATTAGACGAGCCGGCACTTCGCATTTTGCTTGTGTCGGGCCTCGTCTCAGTTTCAGGCCTCGGTCGTCACGGGCCGGCTAGAAATTGAAGCCGCCAGAGGGTGTTGAGAGGAAAAAATAATAAACGGCAAAAAGAAAAGCCAAAAGAAAGACCACGATAGCGATAACGCCCAGAGCGAGCTTGAAAAACCCGCTGGAACCGCTATGTTTCTGGGCCTGAGCCGACTGGTTTTCGGCGGACGGTTCTTCCGGTATCAACTGGTCCGCCATCTCCGGCTGAGGTTCGACCGCAGCGGCTGCGATCTCTGCGTCCGCCGACCGAGCGGGCGAAGGCGAAACGATCGCAACGTGTTCTTTGGTGGTGTCCTCGGAGCCCGCTGCGTCCTCCGGCGAGGAGCCCGGATCGTTGTTAAGATTCTCCAGGTAACCTTTGGGCAGATAACCGCTGGTCTGCTGAAACTTTGGCTTTGGCATCTGCCATTTGCCGGGAACAGGTGCGTCCGGGGATGTCGGCGTCACCGGTTCGGCGGCGTTCGGTTCCGTCGTGTGTTCGTCAAGCGATGGCGGGTCGGAAGGAATATCCGCAGCCGGAGCCGTCGCCGCCCCTGAGTTGTCAGCGTTATTTTCTTCTTCGCTCATAGATCCCCCATGATTGGTCGAGGCATTTGAGCCTATTGCCCTGTTTGAAAACCTTGAATCGAAGAAAGCCTATTGCGATTTGGCGAAAATTGCAACCGAAAACTCGCAGGCTTCCATTATTGATCGGCCTATTTCTATCGTTGGAGCTCCAGAACGTCGGAGCGGGTTATGATTCCCGTGATCCGTTTGAACTCTTCTATCAGGACAGCCGGTTCCTTCTGAAGCTTCCTTTTGATCTCCGCCAGATTCGTGTCCACCTCCATCACCGGGAAACTGTCATCCATCACTTCAGAGACAGCCGACTCAAGGAGATCGCGATCTTTCAACAATTTTGCCAGGACGCGGCTCTCTCGCAGGCTGCCGACAGATTGATGGTCCACCAGCACGGGCAGCTGCGTTACGCCGCTTTCGTTCATTTTATCGAGGGCGGCCGCGACCGTGTCGGTCGGCGCAACAAAGACCAGATCCGCTGGCGAGCCC
Source organism: Pyrinomonadaceae bacterium (assembly GCA_050250045.1). GTDB lineage: Bacteria > Acidobacteriota > Blastocatellia > Pyrinomonadales > Pyrinomonadaceae > OLB17. Next base: position 138,492 of record JBFWPK010000007.1, read on the forward strand.
GAATTCTTGGTTTCCACGATCAACCCGGCCGAGATTCGTTGTGGTTCGAGGAGCAGTTTTTCTTTCATCCATTCGTCAGAATGGAATTTTGTGAGGTAATGCTCACCCGTGTCGCAGACCGTGAAAACGACGATCGCGTTCTCGTCCAGGTCCTTGGCGACCTTTAGCGCTCCGGCAAACACAGTTCCGGTCGAGCCGCCGCAGAATATGCCTTCGCGCCTTCCTAGCTGGCGGGCGAGGTCGAAGGATTCACGGTCGGTAATGTTGATGATCTCGTCTACGATATTAAGATCGGCATTGCCGGTCGGCAGGGCCTGGCCGATGCCCTCGACAAGATACGGCGTTGCTTCGGGCACGTGGCCCGATTCTTTATAAGGTTTAAAGATGGAGCCGTACGGGTCGGCGCCGATGACCTTAATGTTCGGGTTCATTTCCTTTAGGTAGCGGCCCGTACCGCTGATCGTTCCGCCCGTGCCGATGCTCGCGACAAAATGGGTGATCTTTCCCTCGGTGTCTTCCCATATCTCAGGCCCGGTCGTTCGATAATGGGCCGCCGGATTCGCGGGATGATTGTACTGATCGGGATAGAATGAGTTCGGTGTTTCTTCCGCGATGCGTTTCGCGGTTGCCACGTAATGGTCCGGCGTTCCCGGCTTTGCGGCCGCCGGGCAGACAACAATATCGGCCCCCAGCGCTTTCAGATACCGATTCTTTTCAACTGAAACCTTATCGGTCAATACAAAGATGGACTTATATCCGCGGACCGCCGCAACAAGTGCCAGGCCGATCCCTGTATTCCCGCTCGTCGCCTCTATGACCGTTCCGCCTTTTTTGAGAACGCCTTTCTCCTCAGCCCAGTCGATCATCGATACGCCGATCCTGTCTTTGACTGAGTAGCCGGGATTCAGGCTCTCCATCTTCGCGAATACCTGGGCCTTTATCTTGTGCTGTTTTGTGAAGTGGTTGATCCTTACAAGCGGCGTCTTGCCGACGAGTTCGAGAATGTCGTTGTAATATTTCATGCTTGCATTGATGGGCCTAAGCCGAGAAACGCTCTGGCTTATGTGAGTATAATCTTAAACCCATACCGATTCGCGGGCAAAGGGCGCCGATCTAACGGCTCAGGTCGCGGCGAAGGTGGAGCGAGGGATCGAGTTTGGTTGCGCGAGAGAACTGTTTCTCCGCAAGGCCGTTCATACCGAGATTTTCGAGCCGCACGGCCAGCATCCAGTGGAAGCGTGCATCGGACGGGGTCAGTTGGTCGGCTGCTCTTTCATATCCCGCTGCGGCCGGGTCGCCAACGGACTGAGCGGCACCGGCGAGAAAGTATGTCGCCAACGGAAGCCGTGGATTGCTTTGCAGAGCGTCGATCCACTCGCGAATTGCTTGTTCTTTCCGGCCAAGCTGCCAAAGCGATTCGCCTTTTTCCTCGCGTGCGGTTACAAGGTCCGGACGTGCCGTTAGTGCCAGGTTGAGATCGTTCAAGCCCTCAGCGTAACGCTCAAGCCGGTTCAGGATCGCGCCCCGATAATACAAGCTCAAGGCCCGCGATGTTCCTTCCTGCCGGTCCGCGGCGTCGCCAAGGGTTTCGAGAGCCTCGTCCGTGTTGCCTGACAAATACTCCAGCCACGCGAGTTTCGAAAGCGCCTCCTTGTTCACGAACAGCCCGATGCTTGCGGCCTTCTGCAAATGCTGCATTCCTTCCGCAGCCTGGATGCGTTCCTCACGGCTGAGCCATTGGCCGGGATCTGTTCGAGCAAGAGCGAGTTCGTCCGGGATGCGGACGTTCTCAAACGCCATTGTACCGGCCCGTTCGTGATAGCGGATCCATCCGCTGTGAACATTTAGGCCGATCCAGATCATTGCAAAGCTCAGGAAGGCCCAACCTGCTTTTTTGATGGTGCCGGACGATTTCAGAGTGAATCTGTAAAAGGAGAGATCGGCAGAACGAAGCAATCGAAGGCTCCGGAGCGCAAGGAACGTCGTCACGCCGGCGATGCCGAGAGCCATCAGCATCGGCACAAGCTGATAAACGTCCCAAACAGCCAGAAAACTGACAAAGAACACGACCGCCGCAATGGCTTCTTCCGGCCATGTAAGCGAGTAATTCTTACTCACGGATCTGCCGATCGCTCGGGCCGGGTTGCCGAAACCGAAGTAAAGAGCGTCATTCGGGCACACGCTGACGCAGTCCATGCATTTCATGCATCCCGGATCGACGACCATTCCGTGCTGCTTTACCTCCGCGTGGACGAGCACGTTCGATGTACAAGTCGCCGTGCAGTGGCCGCAGCTATTGCACGCGTCGGTTACCCGAATGCGGCCCGGCGCAACCTTGTCTGCGAGGCCAAAGAAACCGCCGTAGGGACATGCATAAGTGCAGAATCCCTTCGATCCGAGAAAATAAACGGTCATGAAACCGCAAACGAAAAGAAAGGGAATTGCCACCCAGACAGGCGGAAAGGTTGCCCAGAAGTCACTGGTGATCAGGTGATTCGTGAACTGAGGGATCAGCGACTCATTCGCCGGCTTGACCATCATTCGACCGACAGTCGGCCACACGAACATATAAAGCGCGACTATCAACGGAACGAAAACCAGCAGCCGGGACCTGAAGGGCTTTGGCGTCAGCCCTACCTTTTTCAACAGCCACAAGCACAGGTCCTGCAGAGCAAGGATGTGACATCCCCATCCGCACACGAACCGTCCAAAGATCAGCGTCGCAAGGATGGCAACGCCAAAGAAGATGAAGCCCGCGTTGACCGCTCCGGTCTGAAGCGTGTGCATCGCCTCGGACGGCTCGATGGGAGTGACCGTTGTGCCGGTCATTCGCCACTGAATAATATGGGCGATCATGAGCAGATTGAGCGCGATCAACGCTCCAGCCCGCCATCGGCTGGTTTTTGATCGTTTGATCGCACCATCCTCGGCGGGCGGATTCGCAAGAACAGGAAGCTTTACGGAGCGCCGGGTTTTTGTCTGCTGGCTTACACAACCGTCTTTCATAAAATGCTAGAATCCCGCACCAGCGAAATAGGGCCGAAACGGCATTCTATCCAACTGACTTGATTATTTCACCCGAAAGAGTGTAAAAGGTCAGATACGCTTTTGCACTCCCAAGAAAATTTAGATCAACTTACCGAGCTTTTAGAGCTGGACTCCGAGGTTATGAAGAAGATAATTGTCGCCGCGCTGCTACCCATCTTTGCGCTTGTTGTTTATTTCGGGTCGAGCCCGGCATCGGCCGATCCGGTACCCGAAGGTGCTGATGGAATCTCGGGTACGTTGGAGAAAATGATCGTGGCGAGCGGGACCGTTACGATGGACCTCGATCTTGACCGTCTTGACGGAACTCGACGGCGGCAAGAGGGGCCGCGCTCGACCAAAATTAGGGTTGATTCCGAACGCGACACGTTCTTCACTATTATCGCGTTCAACGGTGAACTGCGGGGGGTGCTTCCGAGCACTTTGACCCTCAGCGAGCCGAAGAACGGGATTTTACCTGCAAAGTCCAACGCCCTGAAGGGACGATTTGCCCTTGAGAGCCTGCCGCCCGGAGAAGATCACGAACTTGCCGTCAGGAACGTTAGAACCGGCATGGTCCTTTTCAATATCGAAGGCCATGAACTTGCCTACAATGCGGCCAATCGGACCCTGTCGATCTCAAACGGACGATTGCTGATATCCGACGCGCTCGCGAATGAACTCGGCCGTCCATCCGAGGCCGGAACTATTGCCGGGACGATCTCGGTCACCGCGGAAATGCGTGCCATCGAGGTAACTGAGGTTGCTGATGGAGAGGTCAAATCGATCGAAATGCCCGCCGCGCCGAACGCCGGGAGCGTTCCCGGCCCTGACGTGATCGTCGGCCAGCTATCGGGACTTGCCCAGTTTGGGTCTGCCGCCAACGGCCAGGTGGGCCTGGCGGTGGCGACCGATTCGTGCAACTTCGGCACTGAGCCATTGAACTGGTTCGCATTGCCGAACAACGACCACTCGGTGATACCGCAGAACCTCTATCGAATGAGCGGTGGAGCCGGAAACGATGAAAGATTCGAACAGATCGGCCAATCAAACGTCAAGCACGCCTTTACGGCCTTGCAGAACAACCTTTGCAATCTTGGATGCGTGAATCATCCCAACGGAACGAGGCTCGGCTCGGGCTGCTCGGACCCTTATTCCGCCAGCTTGAACGCGGGGCCGAATCTGGGCTCGCGGGCGTGGATAAATCCGTTCACGGGATTTTTCCCTCGGGGCGATTCGGCAACGCCGCCAAATACTCATTCCGGGCATGCCCACCAGGGGCCGTCGCACCGCATCCTGACGAACATCTCGGACCTGAACACGGGCCAGAATGCCGGAGCGACATACTACGTGGAATCCCAGTATGTGACGCCGCACGAATATGCATGGTGCCAGCAGTTTCCGGGCCAGTGCAATATGTACAACAATGTCTCGTACCGAAAGTACAACGTGACCGGTACCGCCAGCCCGTTCACTTTTGCGGCCGACGGCTTGACCAAGCAGCAGACGCCGGCCATCGAGGCGTGGGCGGGCTCGACTCAGTCTCAGATACAGCCGGAACCGGGTGTGGACGGCACAGGCGTGGTTGCGTATAAGGTGACGAATACGGGGCCGGGCGTTTGGCACTACGAATACGCTATCTATAACGAGAATCTTGACCGCGGCATTGGCTCATTCAGCGTACCGGTCGCGGCCGGAGCGACTATCAGCAACGTCGGGTTCCACGCCCCGCCGCAGCATCCAGGCTGGACGGCGGACGGAACCGCGAACAATGCCGGATACGGCAGCACCCCGTGGGCGTCGACTCAGACAGGCGGGGCAATTTCGTGGGCTACCGAGCCGATCGGCACGAATCCGAATGCAAATGCTATTCGCTGGGGCACACTCTACAATTTCAGATTTGACTCGAATACAGCACCGGGGAGCACTTCCGCAACCGTTGGGTTCTTCAAGACGGGAGCGCCGATCAACGTAACGGTGCTGGCCCCGGGCGGAACCGGCCCGACGCCGACGCCGACTGGAACCCCAACCCCAACGCCAACGCCGACGCCAACTCCAACGCCGACGGCAACTCCGACGCCGACGCCGAATCCGGGAGTTTGCACGCCGTCGCTGACGGTGACCGAGGTGATGCCGGGGAGCATCAATGCGTTCACGTCGATCACGGCGGGGCCGAATTCGGTGACGGTCGATATCGCGAATACGGGGATCGGACTGCACGGATTTAGCCTTGTCAGTTCTACGAACGCGAATGTGACGATCCCGTCGTTCACGCCGGGGACATTTGATCCGGTAACGGCGACATTTACAATTCCGAATTCGGGGCAGCCGGTTGATTTCACGCTGCGGGCATCGGCCCGGCGGCAGGCGATCCTGATCCGTGCACAATGTTCGGGCGGCCCGCAGCCGACACCGACGCCGACGCCGGTTCCGACGGCGACGCCCCCGCCGCCTCCGGGCCGGATCATTCTCGATAAGGTAACCACCCCGAGTGGAAATCCGACCAACTTCGAGTTTGACACGACGTACGCCGAAAACTTCTTCCTGGCGGACGCTACGCCTCCGAACAACAGTGGGCCGCTGCCTCCGGGCCAGTATCAGTTGGCCGAGTTGGTCCCGGCGGGATGGACATTGACGAACATGACGTGTTCGATCACTGATGTAGCACCTTTGGGCGACAGCACGTTCGGAGCCCAGCCTGTTCCGTTACCGGGGCCTGCATTCGGGGTGATCTCGGTTGTGGTTGGTCCGGGAGATACTGTGGCATGTACCTACACGAATACGTTGGGGACCGCCACACCAACACCGACGCCAACGCCAACTCCGACGCCGACGCCAACGCCGACGCCAAATCCGGGCGTCTGTACGCCGACGCTGACGGTGACTGAAGTTGTGCCGGGAAGCGCGGGAGCATTTGAGGCGATCACGGCCGGGCCGGGAACGGTGACGGTTGACGTAGCGGACAGCAATTTCGTAGGGCTTCAGGGATACACGGTGGTCAGTTCGACAAACGCGAGCGTGACGATACCGGCGTTCCCGTTCGGGACGACCGTACCTGTGACGGCGGCGTTCGGGGTGCAGAACAGCGGCCTGCCGGTAGACTTCACGCTCCGTGCCTCGTCACGCCGGAATGCCGTCCTGATCCGTGCCCAATGCTCGGGGCCCACAAGGCCGCAAGCCTGGAAGGGCTGGACCAATACCGATGTATCCTGGCTCACAGGCCTGGGGAACATTTTCGGGTTCTAGGACACGTTCGCCGCCGCGAATGAACTGTCAATGAATGTTGGATCGGCGCCGGAGTCCAGGCGATTCCGGGCCATCCAACGTCACTATGGCCGCTGGTTAATATCGACTCGTCGAAGTGTCGGTGACATGCCGTCGGAAGTTTGCGAGAAAAGGGAGGGTTTAATGAAGCTTATACGTTATGCACTTATCAGCCTGGCCGTTGCTGCGGTCCTGATCATTCCATTCACATTCGTCAATAGATCTCACGCAGGCACGACGACGATCGCTTTGCAGCCCTTTGTTTCGGGATTGTCATCGCCGCTCTACGTTACGAACGCAAAAGACGGCAGCCTGCGAATATTCATTGTCGAACAGGGCGGGCTCATAAAAGTAGTTCAACCCGGCTCAACCACGCCGACCACCTTTCTGGACATATCTTCGCGAGTTGCGACCGGCGGCGAGCGGGGGCTGCTGGGGCTTGCGTTTCATCCGAATTTCGCCAATAACAGCTACTTCTTTGTTTTCTACACCGGCCAGCCCAACGGTGCCCTGACTGTGGCCCGGTATTCCGCCATCAACAATAACACCGCGGGCGACCCGAATTCGGAGCAGATAGTCCTCACGATCCCGCACCCGAACTCGAATCACAATGGAGGGACGATCGAGTTTCGCAACGACGCGGGCGTGGACAATCTTTATATCGGGACCGGCGACGGCGGCGGCAGTAACGATCCGGACAATCGGGCGCAGAACATCAATGATCTGCTCGGCAAATTCCTGCGCATTACGCCCAGCCTCGATCCGACGCCGACAACCGCATATACGGTGCCTTCGGATAACCCTTTTGTTGGCGTAAATGGCGCCGACGAGATCTACGCGATCGGAATGAGGAATCCGTTCAGATGGTCGTTCGACCGGGGCGGCACAAGACAGCTTTGGGCCGGCGACGTCGGCCAGGGAGCCCGCGAGGAAGTCGACATTATCACACTCGGTGGAAACTTCGGTTGGCGAATCATGGAAGGCACGATCTGTAATCCGGCCTTCAACGGCGGCAACTGTACGCCGCCGGCGGGCCATGTGCTGCCGGTGTTCGACTACAGCAGTGCGTCGCCGAGTTCCCGCTGTTCGGTGACGGGCGGGCACGTTTATCGCGGCTCACAGGGAACATTTCCCGATGGTGCATACATCTACGGCGATTTTTGTACAGGTGAGATACTCATGTGGGACGGAAGCCAGCAGTCGGTGCTTCTCGATCCGGCAAGCTTTAGTTTGGCGTCATTCGGCGAAGATGAGGCCGGTGAGCTATACGCTGTAAATCTCGGCGGCACAGTCGTGAAGATCGTTAACGGTACGACTCCGACGCCGACGCCGACGCCAACGCCGACGCCAACGCCGACCCCAACGCCGACTCCGACGCCAACGCCGACGGCTACCCCGACGCCGACGCCGAATCCGGGAATTTGCACGCCGACGCTTACGGTGACCGAGGTGATGCCGGGGAGCATCAATGCGTTCACGTCGATCACGGCGGGGCCGAATTCGGTGACGGTCGATATCGCGAATTCGGGGATCGGGCTGCACGGATTCAGCTTGGTAAGTTCGACGAACGCGAATGTGACGATCCCGTCGTTCACGCCAGGGACATTTGACCCGGTAACGGCGACATTTACAATTCCGAATTCGGGGCAGCCGGTTGATCTCACGCTGCGGGCATCGGCCCGGCGGCAGGCGATCCTGATCCGTGCACAATGTTCGGGCGGCCCGCAGCCGACACCGACGCCGACGCCGACGCCGGTACCGACGGCGACTCCAACGCCAACACCGACGCCAACGCCAACGCCGACACCGACGCCAACGCCAACGCCGACGCCGGTACCGACGGCGACTCCAACGCCAACACCGACGCCAACGCCAACGCCGACACCGACGCCAACGCCAACGCCGACGCCAACGCCAACGCCGACGCCGACGCCGAATCCGGGAGTCTGTACGCCGACGCTTACGGTGACCGAAGTTGTGCCGGGAAGCGCGGGAGCATTTGAGGCGATAACGTCCGGGCCTGGAACGGTGACGGTTGACGTAGCGGACAGCAATTTCGTAGGGCTTCAGGGATACACGGTGGTCAGTTCGACAAACGCGAGCGTGGCGATACCGGCGTTCCCGTTCGGGACGACGGCACCCGTAACGGCAGCGTTCACGGTGCAGAACAGCGGCCTGCCGGTAGACTTCACGCTCCGTGCCTCGTCACGCCGGAATGCCGTCCTGATCCGTGCCCAGTGCGGTGCGGCGATGGCTCGAACCGGTCCGCCGGACATGTCGTTCTGGATTCCTAAACAGACCACCCCAATTATCGAAGCGCGGCAAGCTGTGCGAATGCCTGAACCTGAGACCGTCAGGAGGTTTTGAAGGCAGGCATCTCGTTCCGCCGGCTGATGAAACGGGCCGGATCGTTGGTGATTATCGACCGAATGCCCAGCCGCAGGCTTCGCTTCAACCAGGTGAGATTGTTGACCGTCCATATATTCACAGGCAGGGCGTTGGCCCGCGCGAGTTCGATGAGATTGTTCGTCGCCAGCGAGTAATGGATCGAGAGTTCGTCGGCATTCACTTCTTTCGCGATGTTTATGAGCTGCCGTTCCTTACGCAGGATCGTTCTGATCTTTGGAGCAAATAGGGCCGCGGTGCGGATGAGTGGGGCGCGGGCCCGCGTGTGCTGGATGACCGAAAGGCTGAAACTCTTTAGAATGATCCGCGAAGCTAGAGGCGAGTTCTTTATCACCTCACAAACGGCCGCGGTGAGCGGTTCGGTATCCTCACCATCGCATTTCAGTTCTATGAACAACGTGCCGGGAAAGTCGCGAAGGATGTCAAGGGTTTTGGATAGCGTGGGAATGCGTTCGGATGAATAATTAACTCCGTTCGGGCCCTTGAACCAAGTCCCGACATCGATCCCCGCCAATTCGGTTGACGTAAGATCTCCAACGGCGGCCCGAATGCGACCGGTACGAGCAAGCGTTGCATCATGCACGACTACCGGAACGCCGTCTCGGGCGAGCCGAACGTCGAACTCGATCCCGTCTGCCCCAACATCGATGGCCAGCCGGAACGCGGCAAGCGTATTCTCAGGTGCGAAGGCACTCGCTCCTCGATGGCCGATGATCAACGGCCATGCATTTCTATCTTCCATTGAGGTCAGGCGCGGGCTTTTTCGAGAAGAAAGATCGATTTCGACCATCCGATCGGTTCCGAAACCGGAAATTCGTGTTCGCTGACAATATTGAAGTACCTACGCGAAACCCGCCTTACATCTTTCACCGGATGGAGCTTGAATTTATAAAGGAATTCCAGGACCGAACCAACAAGCGAAGGCTTAACGGGAATGAAGACCAGCCTGCCACCGGGTTTGAGAACGCGAGACATCTCGCGCAGCCCGTCGTCCAGCGAGACGTATTCAAGCACGCCGCATGTCAGGACAAGGTCGAAGGTATCTTCGGCAAAGGGTAGTTCAAGCACGTTTCCCTGAACCGGCGAAATTCTTTTTGAGTCTATTTTTCGCTTTTCCTTGCGAAACTGATCGCGAGCGATCTTTAGCGAATTGCCTGAAAGATCGAGGGCAATAGACTGTTTCGGGCGAAAACCTGAGTCCTGAAAGCCGAGAGTGACAATACCCGTGCCGCTGCCGGCATCGAGTACATATGATTCAGGGCCGATCTCCAGATCGAGCGATCTGAGATATTTGGCAACCGACGCCCGGTAGCCGTTGACCTTTAGCGCGAGGTTATGTACCTCGGCTATTCGGTCGTAGAAGGTTTGCGTTTTGCTCTTCTTCGCAGCCTTTGCCTTCATCGGTCACTTTTCAGCGAGGAGCCGCAGCATCATCGTACGCATCTCCTCGATCCGTGTTGGATTGGTCCCACTTTCGATATAGCGTATCACGCCTTTGCGGTCAATGAGAACGGCAGTCGGCAGGCCGGTCGCAGCGTACTGGAATTGAGCGGCCTGCCCCTTGGAAACGACGAAATCGTATGGAAGTTTGTGCTTTTCCTTGAAGCGTTTCAGAAATTCGATCTCGGCGGCCTCGTCCATCGAATATCCTTCGCCGCGGCCGTAATAGCGGGTCATCCCAAGAATGACCAGCCCATCGTCCGCATAATCGCCGTGCCATTCGGCAAGTGAAGGAAACGCATCGAAACAGGGCCCGCACCACGTGGCCCAAAAATCGAGCAAGACCACCTTGCCGCGGAGCGACTGAAGCGTTTGGGGCGTTCCGGGGAACCATTTGTCAATTCCTGTCGGCTCGGGTGCCGGTTCGCCGAGAAGTTTGTATTGCTTCTCGCGTTTCTTCAGAAGCCTGATCGCCTGGTCCTGTACCGCTTTGGACGAAAATTCTTTGCCCGCCGCGATGAGCGATGTGAGATACGTTTCCATCGCCAACGGTTTGCGGCCGCTTTCGATCAAATGCGTGATCAGCTTATCTGCGCCGTAGGCAAAGAGGCTCGCGGAGCCGATCGCCGAGCCCGTTTTTCGCAGATCTTCGAGGGCGGCATCTGCTTCCTTTTGGTTTCCCGCGGCCCGATGGCTTTCAAAAAGCTGCATGGCGGCGTCCAGCGTTTCGTCGAGGCCGCGTTGTGTGATTCCGCTGTCAACCAACACTGCTTTTGCCGCCTTATACGCCTCGGCCGAATGGATGGCAGCTTCGGCGAATTTCTTGTCGGCGTGGTAGGCCTTCGCGAGCTCGATCTCCATCCGCATTCGATCGCTTAGCTTTGTGGGCGTATTCCTTGAATACTCAGCGATCATCGCCGCGGCGTCCTCAAACCTTCGCTGCTTTGCGGCGATAACGGCGACGATCGAACGAGCGGTCTGTGCCTTGTCCGGAGCGGTCCCCGACGAATTCAAATACCTCTTCAGGGCCTCGCTCGTGCCGTCAAGATTCTCCGCTATCCAATGGAGCAGTCCGGCGTAATAAATGTCATCGGCGGCGAGGGTCGTTCTCGCCTCGGCCGCCGCGGCGTACTTTGCGGCCAACTGCCTTTGCTCGCGTTCCGTCTGCAATCTGAGTTCCTCGCTATACGGGACCTTCTTTGCCTGGTATTCCTCGAATTTGGCCTTGTTGTACCCGTTGGCCTCGTCGAACATGGCTTTGACTGACGTCTCAGATCCTGCAGGCGTCGTGGGTCGCGGGCTTCGCCCGGATTGGGCGTTCGCGACGAATCCGGCAGCGAGGATAAGGAGCAGTGCGAGCGGCCCTATCAAACTGAAACGAGCGTTATTTTTCATTCCCTGTCAATCTTCTCTGCACAAGAACGGTCAAGCTGCCGCATTCGATCCCATATTGAAAAGTCTGCCCGCCCCGAACTGGGCAAAATACTCCGAACCTTGTCCATTCACGATCAAGTCCGCGAGCAATCTGGCGGTTATCGGTGTCAGCAGGATGCCGTTACGGAAATGGGCCGTGGCAACGAAAAGATCCGTATACCCGGGCACCTGCCCTATGACCGGGAGCCGGTCTTCGACCGCCGGCCGCAGTCCCGACCACTTTTCTACTATCTGCTGATCGGCCAGGCACGGAGCTATCTCGGAGCCTGTTATTTTCAGCCCCGCTATCGCTTCCTCCGTCGTTTGATCGGCGAATCCGACATCTTCAACGGTTGCTCCGGCCAGGACGCGTCCATCGGCACGGGGGACCAAATAGCCGCGTGGGCTGTAGACTACCCGCTTGACCACGCGACTCCTCGGGCCGAAGGATATCATCTGCCCGCGAATCGGCCTGACCTCGAACGGCATCGCATCATCGCCAATTTTGATGAACGACGTCCAAGCCCCGGTTGCTAGGACAACTCGTTCCGCAGCGATCAGGCCATCCTTGAAAGCAACGCCGGTAACCTCACCATTTTTGGTGGTTACGCATTCCACCGCCGTGTTTTCGAGGATCGCGACACCGTTGGCTTCGAGACTGGCCCTCAATGCGGCAACAAGCCGGCGGTTCTCCACCTGCCAATCGTTGGAGAAAAAAAGGCTTTCCCGAATGTTCGCCGCCACGTTCGGCTCGGCACTCAATGTTTCCGCGGCCGAAAGACGTTCCACCGGAATACCGGCCGCGATCTGTCGGGAATAGCGCAAGCCCAGGTGCTCCGAATCGGCTTCGGTGAACGCTGCATAGAGCGTTCCGCTGCGATCCAGCTCGATATCGATACCGGTCTCGGCGAGGAGTTCTTCGGCAAATCGAGGGAACATCGAACGAGACTCGTCGCAAAGCCGATAAAAGTCATCGACCCTTTCATTTTCAGCATTCGGCGCCAGCATTCCGGCCGCCGCAAACGAAGCCTCGTGCCCTACACGACCTCGCTCGACAACGGCTATGCGCCGCTGCCCGCGACGGTGGAGTTCTCGTGCCAGGCTTAGGCCGATCACGCCGCCGCCTACGATCAGAATCTCTGGATTCGCAGAGTTACCCATACTTACTTTTCTTAGTCTATAATAATCTCTGGTACTAATTGAGGGAATCGGACGGGTTGATGGGAGGACGATGGCTGGAACGTTAAAAAAAGATAGGGATATCAAAACTTCAACCCGCGTGAGCAAAGCGGACCAAATCGCGCGGGAACTTGGTGCGACACGCTTTGCTCCGGAAAAGGCTGTTGTCGATCCGGATTTCGAACTCGACGAATTTTTGAAATGGCGGAATGAAAGACGTGTTGCTGACACGAAGGAGAAAACGGATTGTCTGCCGTAGTCGATACCGACGTCTTTTCGTTCATATTTAAGAACGATACGCGCGCCTCGATCTACGAACCTCACCTTGAGGACCGTTTTCTTTTTCTTAGCTTCATGTCGATTGCAGAATTACTTCATTGGTCCTTGAATCGAAACTGGGGCCGCCTTCAGAAAGATCGGCTTGACCGGGCGTTTCGGTCGTATTCGATACAATATTCGAATCGGGACATCTGTTTGCACTGGGCGTCGATCTCAAATGAACGCCAATGGCTTGGCAAACCACTTGCATCGTCGGATACGTGGATCGCAGCAACCGCACTCTATCTCGATGTCCCGCTAATAACGCACAACGCTAAACACTTCGAACATATCAACGGGCTTGCGCTGATCACGGAAAACAAATAGGAAATGAAACACCACATCACACTAATCCCCGGCGACGGAATAGGCCCCGAAATAATCGCGGCAACGGTGCGGATAATCGAGGCGACGGGTGTCGATATCGAATGGGAAACGCACATCTTAGGTGCACAGGCCCAGGAGAAATACGGCACTACGCTGCCCGAATCGACCATCGAGTCGATCAGGCGAAATAAGGTTGCGCTGAAAGGGCCGCAGATGACGCCGGTGGGCAAGGGATTTACATCGGTCAATGTCGGGCTGCGAAAGGCCCTTGATCTTTACGCGAACGTGCGGCCGATCAAGGCGCTGCCAAACGTGCCCTGCCGCTACCCGGACCTTGACCTGGTTGTGATGCGCGAGAATACTGAGGACCTTTACGCCGGACTCGAGCACGTCGTTGTTCCGGGCGTGGTCGAAAGCATCAAGATCATTACCGAGAAGGCCTCTACGCGCATCGCCCGCTACAGCTTTGAGTTCGCCAGGGCCAACGGCCGTAAAAAGGTCACCGCAGTGCACAAGGCGAATATTATGAAGCTTTCGGACGGGTTGTTTCTGGAGTGTTTCTACAATGTTGCGAAGGATTATCCTGACATCGAATCCGACGACAAGATCATCGACAACTGCTGCATGCAGCTTGTGATGCGGCCTGAGCAGTTCGACGTGCTTGTGCTTGAGAACCTCTATGGCGACATCGTCTCTGATCTCTGCGCCGGCCTGATCGGCGGGCTCGGACTCGCGCCGGGTTCGAACATTGGCGAACAGGGAGCGGTATTCGAGGCCGTCCACGGCTCAGCGCCCGATATAGCCGGACAGGGAATCGCGAATCCGACCGCGGTGCTGATGTCCGGGATAATGATGCTCCGGCACATTGGCGAGAACGAGGCCGCAGCCCGTGCCGAAAACGCGATGCTGGCGGTTTTTGCCGAAGGAAAAACTCTTACCCGCGACCTCGGCGGTACGGCCAAAACCAACGAATTTGCCCGGGCGATCGTCGAGAAAATGGAGCAGGCCGTTGCGGCATAGCATTGCGAATCCCGCGTTCTCGATCTGGAACATCGGCGTCGGGCGCATTTTTCGACGCAACTTCGTTCCTCTTCCTCCGTTCTAATAGTGGAGGCAGCTGAGAAGCTCCGCGAAACAAGGAGGTCACTGATGGAAACTCTTATTATCTCATTTGCACTCCTGATCGGGTCGATTTTTGCTCCCGCGCAAACGACGCCTGAGCAGATCACCATAAACAACGGCCAGTCAAAAGCTGCGCAGGCCTCAGGCATATGCGTAAAGTTCGTGGAATTGATCGAAGATTCACGCTGCCCAACCGACGTAAACTGCATCTGGGCTGGCGTTGCCCGCATACGAGTCAAACTCAGCAAAAACGGCAAGTCCGAGGAATTTGAACTAAACACGAATCAAAGGGACAAACCGGCGATCTTCGAGGGATACTCAGTTGCTCTAACCAGCTTGGCCCCCCATCCAACCACAACTTCAAAATACAGCCCGTCTGCTTATTCAGCCACGTTCACGGTTTCGAAAATAAAGGAATAGTTGCCGCGAGGCCGACCTACCACGAGATCCCGTAATCGTCGCCGTGATTGCTTGAACCGCCCCACATTGTTTTGTGCTGCTGGTCAAAGTAAATGGCGTTGATCGGGCCGGACGTGCGTTCGGCGAATGAGACGATGTAGCCCATTCGTATCAGCGAGTCGCGGACGTTGTTTGGGACCGAGTTTGCCAGCAGAAGGCCGCCGGGCCGTATCTCGTGGCTGCCGAATGAGCTTCGCATCTGAAAGCTGTTGATGTTCGGAGCCTCGGCTGCCTGCTGGACGTTCATGTCGAACTCGACGACGTTCAGGAAGAACTGGAGCAGGTTCTGGTCCTGGCTGTCGCCGCCCTGAACAGCGAATGAGAGAAATGGCTTGCCGCCGCGCAGGGCGAGCGTCGGCGTCAGGGTTACGCGCGGCCGTTTACCGGGTTCGATCACGTTGTAGGGCCCGTCGGCCGGATCGGTGACAAAACTCTGGGCGCGCTGGCTCAATCCCACACCTGTTTTCCCGGCGATCACCGCAGGTATCCACCCGCCGCTCGGTGTAACGGAAACCACCCAGCCTTCCGCGTCAGCGGCTTCGACCGATGTGGTGCCGGAATAGAATGAGCGAAGGAAATTGTCATCGAGTTGTGAACCCGCGGAATTCACTACCCCGTCCGGCCAAAACGGCGGCCCGCCGTCCTTAAACAAGGATGGGAGCTTTGACGCCTGACCCACCGGGGCCTGCGTCTGTTGTTCGGAAGGCACAACCTTCCATTTCTCCAGCAAGTCGGCGAACGGATTCGTTCCGCCTTGAAATGCATAAGGATTCCCCGGCTTGATCGATGGATAGCTCCGCCGAGCGTCGATCAGCTTTGCCCGCTCTTTCGCATATTCCTTGGACAGCAGTCCCGCAACCGGTTCGACGGGGGGCGAGTAGATATCGCCATAGTAAAAATCACGATCGGCAAATGCGAGGCTCATCGCCTGATAGACCGTGTTGATGTATCTGGGGCTGTTGTAGCCCATGGATTTGAGATCGTAGTTCTCAAGGATGTTCAAGGCCTGGAGCATTGCAGGTCCTTGGGTCCAGACATTCAGCTTGTAGACATCGATTCCCTTGTAGTTCGTCGAGACCGGTTCTTCGATCCGCACCTGCCATTTGGCAAGGTCATCCATCGTGAGCAGGCCGCCATCTTCCCGTGTCCCGCGGACTAGCTCCTGCGCGATGTCACCTTTGTAGAATCTCTCGTATGCGGCCATGATCGCCTCCTTTCGCGACTTGCCCGCCTTCAGTGCCTGCTGTTCCGCCTCGACCAGCTTGAGCAGCGTGGCCTTCAGGTCCGGCTGGCGAAAGATCTCGCCCGCCGCGGGGCCTTCGCGCTCCTCGCCGAGATGTGGGAGGAATACAGCCGGCGAATACTTCCATTTCTTGATCCAACTTTTCTGACGTTCGATGGTTCGCGCCGTGCCTTCGTCCATCGCATAGCCGTCCGCCATCTCGATCGAAGGTTCCAGCGCGTCCTTCAGGCTCAGCTTGCCGTATTCCGCGAGCATCACAAGGATCCCGCCCGGCGTTCCCGGAGTGACGGCGGCCAACGGGCCATATTCCGGCGGATAATTCATCCCCTTGCTTTTGTAGAACTCAGCCGTGGCACCCGACGGGGCGACGCCCAGAGCATTGATCCCGATCACCTTGCCGGTGTGCGGGTTGTAGATCAACGCCTGAGTCTCGCCGCCCCACCCGAGCGTATCCCACATCGTCGAGGTCGCCGCGATCATTGCGCACGCCGCATCCACGGCATTCCCTCCTTTCATAAAAATGCGTGCACCCGCCGTCGCAGCGATCGGCTTGCCCGTCACCGCCACCCAGTGCCGCCCATACAGCACGGGCTTTGCCGTCCGCTGGCCATGCAATGAGACGGGCATCGAACAACTGACAAGAACCAGAAAGGCAGCGACAACACCGAACGATCGATTTTTCATGCCGCCGATTATAGCGCGACTCCAACGGAAACCTCTCCATCGATAGTTATGTATCTGAGAGTTAGAAAGTTAAGAGGCCGCGAAACTATCTTCGCGAGGACTTCCACATCACCGCCTCGATCTCGTCCGGATCAAAGTTGCGAACCTCTCGATACGCTACTTCGCAGCGATCACCTTCTTTCGATTAAGCACCGTGAAAAGCCGTGCAGCAAGGACCGGGTCGCGCGACTTCAAGTAGGCATACTGTTCGAGGGCCTCGCCCCGATCGCCCGTTAATGCGTACAGGATCGACAATAGAAATCTGGCATCGGGAAGGTTCGGGTCGAGCTCGACGGCTCGCATTAGCGCTGTGCGCCCTGCTTTGTATTTTCCCGCAACAAAGTACGCATTGCCCAAGGTATGAAACGCAACGGCATCCTTCGGTGCAAGGTTTACAGCCGTCTTAAGAAAAACGATCGCCTCTTCGGCACGGTTGAGTTCGGTAAGAGCTAAGCCAAGATCCGTGTAACCCGTGACGTAATCGGGTGCCAGCCGAATCGCTTCCTTGAAGTGAATGACTGCGTCGGGAAGGTTACCTGACCGATAGAACGCGCAGCCGAGATTGCGATGCAGGTGGGCCGATTCCGGAAAGGCTTCTATTCCCTTTTTGAAGTAAGCAACTGCCTCTCCGTATCGCCCGAGATCTCCTAGCGTGACGCCAATGTTGTTATACGCTTCGGCGGAAGGATCGATCTCGATGGAGCGCATATAGGCCTCTAATGCCTTGTGCAGAGCACCGGCACGATATTGTCCGACGGCGGTATTGTGTAAGGCGGTACTCCTTTCGGCATTTGATGACGATTGAGAGGGCGTTGACGCGCTGGAAGCCAGCAGGACGATCACGATGAAAACAATAAAAAGAATGTTGGTCCTCATAATTCGTGCTCCGTAAAGACTAGGGTCGGCGAAATTGGGATTCTCACGAGAATTTGCTTCTCGGCGAATCAAGAAGTGGCATATAATCAACGCGCTTTGTTGAGTTCGCCCACGAAGTTTTATTCGGGAGTGGCCTTTTAAGTCTTTGGGATTTTTGGAAAAGATTCGGAAAAGTTTTGGAAACGCCAGACGCCAATAGAGATCGGACTTCCGCTGACGGAGACAAATACGTTTTTGACGCGTTTGAGATAGATGCGGCTAATCGGACGCTAGTACGCGCAGGCATTGAAGTGCCAGTTACGGCCAGGGTGTTTGACGTTCTACTTGTGTTTGCCGAAAACCCCGGGCGGCTCCTTGAGAAGGAGGAGTTAATCGAGAAGGTTTGGCATGAGGATTTTGTCGAAGAAGGCAATCTTGCGCGTAATGTCTCCATGTTGCGTAAGGCACTCGGCGACAGCGGGAAGGGGCACAAGTACATCGTCACCGTGCAGGGACACGGATATCGATTTGTTGCAGACGTACGGCGAATAGGAGCAATCGGCCCCGCTCAAACATCAGATCGCGCCGACGCCGCAACGACCGGAGCTACGGCCGGAGGGCGAGTCTGGCTGATCACGATCGGAGTATTTGTTCTGGCTGGATCGGTCGGAATACTGCTCTATGCTGGCCTTTCGGGTCTAATCGGGGGGAAGGCGATCGACCTCAGTAGTGTGCGACAAACAAAACTTACCCAGGACGGCAATGTGGTGTCACCGGCAATCTCGCAGGACGGACAGTATCTTGCGTACGTCTGCCTGAAAGATGGCGGGCACGGGATATGTGTTCGCCAGATCGCTACCGGTGACGTTCTTCAAGTCGTTGAGCCGAGTCCCGGGGTGAGCCGGTGGGGAAGTTCGATCTCATCAGACAACAAGTTCGTTTACTACATTTCCATGGACGAAGGTTCCGACCGCGGCGTACTTTATCGGGTATCTCTGTTTGGCGGCGTACCGCAGAAACTGATCGAGAATGTCAGCGGGTACAGCTTGTCCCCAGGCGGTTCGAGACTCGTGTTCTCCCGTTCGAACATCGCGGAACGGTCGACGACGATTGCCGTCACCGACGGCGAACCCGCGAATGAAACGGTCCTGGTCTCAGCCGAGCTTGAAACTGTCGTCTACTCTATGGACTGGTCACCCGACGACAAGAGCATCTTGTATTCGATAAGGCGGCAAACGTCGGATGGGGAGGCCCGATATGTCGCGGAAGTCCCCGCGGCGGGCGGCGCCGAGAAACGGATCCCGAATCCGACCGAGGCGAAGATCGCATCAGTCCGATGGATGCCAGACAGAAAAGGGTTCGTTGGAATAGTACTCGACGAGACAACGAATTCACCGCAGCTTTATTACATTTCGTATCCAGGCGGGACGTTGAGCCGGCTAACGAATGATGTCAACGGGCACGACGCTTTTAGCATGACGGCTGATGGCCGGACGATCGTTACTGGCGAGGTATACGACAACCGTCAGATCTGGGCAGGTTTTCGAAACGATTTGAACGATCTTCGGCCGATAACAAGCGATACTGAGAAGCATTTCGATACAGTGGACTGGGCAGGAAACGACTATCTCGTCTCAGATGAGGACGAGAATAGCGGTTACCGCATTCGGAATATTTGGCGGATGCGGCCTGACGGCGGGAAGCGGCAGCAATTGACGCAAGGCGGCTCCAACAACTCGGAGCCGACCGTGTCCGCGGACGGCAAGGTCATCGTTTTCGTTTCAAATCGAAGCGGCAAGAGTCAGCTTTGGAAAATGAGTATAGATGGAACTGGCCTCACGCGGCTCACCGATGTGGCCGAGAATATCTCGTCCCCGCAATGGTCAGATGGTGAGAATGCTGTGTATTTTCGTGCGTGGAAAGACGGTCTTAACGAGTTGTGGCGGGTGCCGGCAGACGGAGGTGACGCAAAGAGGATCGTTACTGGAGTGGACGTTCGAGCCTTCGCGGTCTCGCCGGACGGCTCACAGATCGCGATCGCATGTTTTGACAGAGCTGTGGGAAAGGTCCAGACCCGCCTCCGTTCAGTTCCAGGCCAGTTCGACGACCGGTTGTTGGAATTTGTACCAGAAACGTGGATGGCCTGGTCGAGCGACGGACGATCAATATACTTCAATCGGGCCGCGGATGCGGGCAGGAACGTTTGGAGGCAACAGATGGATCGAACCCGCGGTTCGCCGGCCACCAACTTTGAAGATCCGAGGGTATATCATTGCGCGTGGTCGTCTGACGGGTCCGGTACAGCGTGTATTCGACAGCAGATCACATTTGACGCCGTTATGATCCGCCTCTAGAACCGCCAGCGCGAAGGTATTCATTCGGGTCTGCCTCTATCGGAGTCGGGTTGGCCGACGGCTATCGTTGTGAACAACAACGCTCCTAATGCAACAATGTGTAGGTGACCAATCTATTTTCGGGTCTTCCGCATCACCGCCTCGATCTCGTCCGGATCCTTGGGGACCTTTGCGGTCAGGTTTAGGTTGCCAGCTTCTGTGACGACAACATCGTCTTCGATCCGGATGCCGATACCGCGGTATTTCGCCGGTGCCGATCTGTCGTCGGGCGGGATGTAAAGTCCAGGCTCGACGGTGAGCACCATGCCGGGAGCGAACGGGCGAGAATTTTTGGCTGTTTGATCTGTGAAGTAGCGTCCGGCGTCATGTACGTCCATGCCGAGATAATGCCCGACACCGTGCATGTAATATTTCATGTACGCCTTTTTCTTTATCAGGTCCTGGGTCTTACCTTTGAGCAGGCCGAGTTTTTTCATTCCCTCGGTAAGGAGTTCGATCGAATACTCCTGTCTGCCTTTAACGGTGTTCCCGGGCTTTGTGTACTCGATGCATTTTTCCTGCACGTCAAGGACCACGTCGTAAACCTCACGCTGGGCCTGAGTGTACTTGCCGTTGATGGGAAAAGTGCGAGTGATGTCGGCCGCATAACCCCGGTATTCAGCCCCGGCGTCGATTAGCAGCAGATCGCCGTCTTTCAACGGGCGATTATTTTCGACGTAGTGCAGAATGGTCGCATTTTCGCCGCCGCCGATGATCGAATTGTAAGCCACGCCGTTCGCTCCGTTCTCGCGCATGTACGCTTCGATCATTGATTCGACCTGAAACTCGTTCATTCCTGGCTTTGTCTTTTTCATCGCCAGGATGTGCGCTTCGGCGGAGATGGTCGCAGCCTTTTGCATCAACTCGACCTCATCCGGCGTTTTGTGCAGGCGCATATCGCCAATGATCACGGTCGGGTCGATTATTGTGTGCGGTGGATAAGCGGTCTTCAAGCGACGCACGCGCTGGCCGGAAAGATATTGCAGTATCTGTTGATCAAGCGCCTTATCGACGGCGAATCGATAATAAAGCTTGTCGTGTCCGTCGATCAGCTTGGCCAGGTCGCCGGCAAATTTCTCGATCGGCTGCGACCTGTCGGCTTTATAGTTCTTGACCGCGCCGTCAACGCCCTCGCGGCGGCCGAACCAGGTTTCCATCTCAAGATTGCGTGGACGAACATACAGTGTGTACGGCTTTTTGCTTTTTGGGTCGATCACAGCGATCGCGTCCGGTTCGGGGAAGCCGGTCAGGTACATAAAATCCGAATCCTGCCGAAACTTGAACTCGGTATCGTAGCTGCGTGTCGCTTCGTGAGCGGCCGGGATGATGGCGATGGAGTTCGGCTCCATTTGATCGATGAATCGCTTAAGTTGTGCTCGCATACTGAATTAAGTTTAACTCGAATCGCCTTAAAAGTCCTGTTAACAGGATGGACAAGATAGACAGGATGAGAGAGAAAAATTATCCTGAATATCCTGTCTATCCTGTTGAATTAAGAATGGAATTGCGCATCACAGAGATCTTCCTCTCGATCCAGGGCGAGTCTTCGCACGCCGGGCGCCCGTGTTCGTTCGTGCGGCTGACGGGCTGCCCGATGCGGTGCGTTTGGTGCGACAGCGAGTACACTTTCTACGGCGGCGAGCGGCTATCGTTTGAGGACATCTTTGCAAAGCTGGAAGAGTTCGGCTGCCCGCTTGTCGAAGTGACCGGCGGCGAACCGCTCGCGCAGAAAAATGTTTTCCCGTTCATCACCGAGCTGTGTGACCGCGGCTACGAAGTGCTGATCGAAACCGGCGGCTACGTTTCGACCGAGAATGTCGATCCGCGGGCGAAAATAATTCTCGATGTAAAATGTCCGGCATCGGGCGAGGCCGAGCGAAATCACTGGCCGAATCTAGATCGCCTAAGGCCGGAATTGGATGAGGTAAAATTTGTCATCGCTGATCTCGACGATTGGGAATTTGCGCGGAAGCTGATCGAAGCAAACAACTTAGTGGATCGAACGAAAGAGATATTGATCTCTCCTGTCCACGGGATTGAGAATTTATCTGAGTTGGCTGAGGTGATATCGCGCAGCGGAATGAGCGTCCGCTTGAATCTACAATTGCACAAATATATCTGGGGGCCTGATGCCAGAGGCATTTAATTCCGCTCATCCCGTGATAAGGGAAGAAGTTCGGTCGAACGCTCAGTAACGCTTGCAGGTTCAAATGGCGGATCGTTGAGCAGTTTGTTTGTCGGAAGCTGTGTTGTTTCGTTAGCCGGTTTCGAGGGTGAAAGGCGCGGATTCACTTTTTCAAATTCCATGAATATTTTTGGATAATTAAAGAAAAAGACGGCAAATAAGCCAAATATGGCAAAGATGATAAAACCGATCCAAGGCGAGAAACCAGGGCCGAAAATTTCAAGGCCAAGGATCTTAGAAAGAAAAGCGGCGAGGGCGATCATTGCTGAAACACTGATCGACGCTACCCCGAGCTTTTCAAATCTTTCTTTTCGCTGAACCAGCACAGCATATTCGGTTGAAGGCCTTTGTAATGCCAGTTCCGCTGCGATCACATCGAGCATAAGGCCGCAGGTTCGGCAATAATGCTGTTCGGGAGCGTTATTGGCGGAACAGTTTGGGCAGAACATTGTCGATCATTGTACGCTATCCGTTTGGTTTTTGTTCGATTCTTAATCCTCTATGATCCACACCGATCTTTCAATTTGCCTGGTATCCGGCGGTATGGATTCGTGCGTGACCGCGGCGATCGCGGCGGGTCAAGCAGACGAGTTGGCATTTCTCCACGTTTCATACGGTCAGCGGACCGAGGTGCGTGAGCGAAAGGCGTTCAATGACATTGCCGATCATTATAGAGTCGAAAAACAGCTTGACGTTTCGATCGAATATCTCGCCAAGATAGGCGGATCGTCACTCACGGACGAAAGAATGAACGTGACCGAGGCTGATCTTTCGTCAAAGGAAATTCCGACAAGCTATGTGCCGTTTCGCAACGCCAATATGCTTTCGATCGCAACGAGCTGGGCCGAAGTTCTCGGTGCCGGAGCGATTTACATCGGAGCGGTCGCAGAAGATTCAAGCGGTTATCCCGACTGTCGGCCGGAGTTTTACGAGGCGTTTCAACGGGTTATCGACATCGGCACGAAACCCAGCACGGAAATTGAAATACGCACGCCGATAATCGAGATGTCAAAGGCCGAGATCGTCGCAAAAGGAATCGAGCTCGATGCCCCGCTTCATCTCACCTGGTCGTGCTATCGCAGCGAAGACCTTGCCTGCGGGACGTGCGATTCGTGTGCGTTGCGCTTGAGAGGCTTTGAGCAGGCTGGTGTCGAAGATCCGATCCCGTATAAGAAAATTAGTTGACGGCGAAAGGCTATCATTCTCATCCGGTATTACCCCGATATATTCAACTCGCCGCGAGTGAAGGAAATATCCTCCAGATCGCCCAAAGCGACAAGGGCAAGCCGTTCGGAACGGAAGAACTCGCCAGCCACTAGCCGAACGTCTTCGGCGGTCACGGCATCCAGATTCGCAAGCGTTTCGCTGACCGGGATGTGTCGTCCGTGGACCATTTCGCATTGGGCGAGCGTAGCGGCACGGCCGGCGGAGTCTTCGAGGCCGAGCAGAACGGAGGCCCGTGTCTGGTCCTTCATCAATTCGAGTTCAACATTGCTGACGCCGTCGTGTACGATCGAGCCGAGTTCATCAACAACGATCGCTGCGATCTCGCTGACATGTTCGGGCGAGGAGGCGGCCGATATCGCCATAAAGCCGCAATCGAGGAACATGGCGGTAGAGGTGCCGATGTTGTACGCCAGGCCGCGTTCTTCGCGTACGCGCTGCCACAGACGGCTTGAGGTGCTGCCGCCGAGGATCGTCGTCAGGAGATCGGCCGCATATCGCCGCGGGTCGCGGGCCGATACGATCGGCGTTGCCATAAAAAGGTGAGCTTGTTCGAGATCGGGGCGGTGTTCTACCGAGATCGGGGCGGCAATTGTAGGCGTCAGCGGCTTTCGGTTCAGAGCGCTTCCGTCGGTCTGCTCGATGCCGAACGCCGAATTCCGGACAAGATCAACGAGATGTTCGTGGTCCACGTTGCCCGCCGCGGTGATGATGAGATTTGCGGGCGAAAAGGCCTGTCGATGAAAGTCAGCGGTAAGCCGATGGTTGAACGACGCAACGGTTTCGGGCGTGCCCGTGATCGTTAGCCCGAGCGGGTTGGCGGGGAAGAACTCGCGATGGAAGATATCGCTTATCACCTCTTCGGGCGAGTCTTCGTTCATCTTGATCTCTTCCACTATGACCCGCCGCTCGCTGGCCAGCTCGGCTTCATCGAACCGCGGGCACCCGATCATATCCGAAAGCAGATCGAAGGCTTTATCGAACTCGTCGTCAACGACCTTGATGACGAACCCGGTTTCTTCGTGCGTCGTGAACGCGTCAAGGTTGCCGCCAAGACGGTCCTGCTCGGCGGCGATCTCGCGGGCATTGCGTTTCGCCGTACCCTTGAAAACACAGTGCTCAATAAAATGTGTAATGCCGTTCAGCTCAGTTGGCTCGTGCCTCGCTCCCACGCGGAAAAGGAATTCGATCGTGGCGGATCGCACACCTGCCATCCGGTCGGAGAGTATCACAAGGCCGTTGTCGAGGCGTGTTTCTCTTATTTCTTCATTCATTGCAGGCGAAAGAATAGAGAATAGCACAGCCTCGGAGGGCGGACGGCCCGTCCGCCAGTAGGCTTTGCTCGAAATTCCAAGCCGGACGAGCCGTCCGCCCTCCGGAATTATTCCTTGTCGATCGGCGGTGGTTTCGGCATCGGAGGCGTGACCGTTTTTTCACTGGCCGTGCCGTTTTGTTCGACGCCGAGTTGTGCCAGCACCTCGGGCCAACTGATCCCGAGGGCCTGGAGTTGCTGGAGCAGGTTGAAGATAAGCGTTGGCCCGGTTTGAGCGAATCGATTTATGCCGCTCGCGTCGCCGTTGCCGTTTCCGCCGCCCTGGTCGATCATAACGACCTTGTCGATCTTGCCGAGCGGTTCGGCGACGGCCTGAAATACGGGAGCGGACGATTCGATGATCGACGGCAGTTTTTCGAGTATCGTCTGCAGCCGGGCGGCGTCATTGAACTCGCGCCACGCAGCGGCCTTCTCCATGATCGCCTTGGCTTCGGCCAATCCCTGCGCCTCGATCGCCTTAGCTTCGGCCAAGCCCTTTGCCTGGAGCTTTTCGGCTTCGGCGAGGCCGACGGCGCGGATCTTTTCGGCCTCGGCCTTACCTTCGGCCTCGATGGCAACGGCACGGCCCTGGCCTTCGCGTTGGAGTGTCTGAGCGTCGGCTTCGGCAATTGCGATCTGGGCCTGCTTGCGGCCTTCGGCTTCGAGAATGGCGGCTTCCTGCAAGCCCTGGGCACGCAGGACGGCAGCGCGGCGGTCGGCTTCGGCCTGTTTTACGACCGTGGCTTCGAGTTCTTTTTCTTTACGCAGGACTTCCTGCTCCTGAACGGAAATATATTCCTGGGTGCGGACCTTTTCGACGCGGACCTCTTCGACCGTAACCTGCTGCTGCGCCTTTGCTTCGGCGAGTGGGCCGGCCTGGCTTGCCTTGGCGCGTTCGGCCTCGATCTCTGCTTGTACCTGGGCTTTCTGGATCTCGGTCTCCCGCTGAGACTGGGCGATCTGTGCCTCGGTTTCGAGGCGGACCTTTTCACCTTCCTGCAGGGCGAGCGACGCTTTTATCTTCGAATCGCGATTCGCCTCGGCCTGCCCGATCTCTGCGTCGCGTTTGACCTCGGCCGTTCGCCGTTTGCCGAGGGCGTCGAGGTAGCCTTCGTCGTCGGAGATCTCCTGGATCGTCAGTGCATCGAGTCCGATACCCATTTTTTCAAGATCACCGGCGGCTTCCGTCGTCAGTTTTTGGGCAAAGCTTTGGCGGTCGTTGTTGATCTCTTCGACCGTCAATGTTCCGA
The DNA here is from genome assembly GCA_050250045.1 of Pyrinomonadaceae bacterium. Lineage (GTDB taxonomy): Bacteria > Acidobacteriota > Blastocatellia > Pyrinomonadales > Pyrinomonadaceae > OLB17. The sequence continues at coordinate 164,629 of JBFWPK010000007.1, forward strand.
GGATCGCTCGGAGGTGGCCTTCAAGTGTTTGGAAAACGAGCTGATGAAACTGCTGCTGCGGCATCCCGAGGAATCGCTCGGACGCGGACCTGAGAGAGGTGTCGTCGCCCTTGATCTTCACGTTTGCGACTGCCTTTACGCTCACCGGAACTCCCTGCACCGTGTACGCGCGGGACGTCGCAAGGGGCACGGTTATCACGTTCAGGTCAAGGTATTCGACCTTTTCAAGGAACGGGAAAACAAGCGTCGCGCCGCCGCGGACAAGCCGGTAGCCCGCCACCGAGCCGTCCGCCAGTTTTCGCTTGCGGCCCGATATGACAGCCGCCTGATTTGGTGAAACTTTTATGTAGTTTCGCGAGATCAGCATCAACGCGATAAGCACCGCGACGACAATGACGAGGATGATGACTGGGATCAGCAGCACGCCGTAATCTGATAGTATGTCCACGATTTACCTCTTTCTAATCATGTCGTTAAATGTGCGACATTTTTTTTGAACGCGGATTTAACGGATCAGGCGGAAAAACCCGATCTAACAAATCCTTTGAAGTTTAGATCCGCGAGATCCGCTTGATCCGCCCAATCCGCGTTCAAAAATCGCTCGCCCAACACGAAATTTTAACTCGCCCGATAACTTCGTTCTATCTCGACCAAAACCGAATCACCCGCAATACCGGCAACGGTTACGGTCGTTCCAGCCTTGATCTCTTCGCCATCCCGTGACCGAGCGATCTTGTCGACGCGTTCATCGCCAATTCGTGTTGAGATCTGCCCGACCTCGCCCGGTTTGATCGTGACCGTCACTTGGGCAGACCGGCCGATCAAAGCATCGTCATTGAACGAACTCGAGGCCTGTTGCCCGACCAGGAACCGCCCGAACAGCGACACAACCACCGCAAATATCACTCCACCCAACAGCCCAAAGAACGAACTCGCCACGGCCCCGAAACCCATCTGCACGCCGATCGCCCCAAACCCGCCGAAGGCCGTAATGAATACCGCCAGCACGCGACTGTCAAGAAAGCCGAAATCGACGCCCGAATCCACACCGATGTCCGGCGTGCCGCCCAACACTTCGAACAGGTCGCCCACCACCAGCGATACCAAAAGAAAAATGAAACCCAGGCCGCCGATGATGACGAAGAGAGATAGGAGACTAAGATTTGTGAAAAGATCCATAGGGTGTGTCGGCATTTTACATTAAGTTGCCACGAATGGCACGAACGGATTTTGATCAACACTTCGTTTGGGAATGGGGTTTAGCCCCAGCGGGCTACCAATGCCACAGACAGGAATCCAGCGGTGGGGTTTAGCCCCGGAGGGGCGGTCTGTCTGTAGAAAAAGTTACATATATTTTTATCAGCCCCGTAGGGGCGGCCTGTGATTTCTTGCTTATTGCGAGATCGAATTGAACAATAGCGGGAATGTTGCAAGACTTTGTCCTCGATACTGCGGCCGGAAGCCGAACAACACTATCTTTCCCTTGCCTACCGTAAATTCCACCAACGCTGCTTTCCCGGCGATCTTTTCGGCGCCGAGGGCCCAGCCGGAGAGAAGGATCTGCTTCGGGTCTGACGGATAGCGGGCGATGATGCGAACGCCGATGTTGTCAGTACCCCCTGCGGCAGCGGTGGAGTGAAGTTGAGCCGTTGACGCTGCGTTGTCACTGGCCGACGTTGACCTTCCCGCTGCCGCAGGCGGGACTGATTTGTCGGCCATGGTCGCCTGGTCGATCTCGAACGCCGGCGAATTCTCGAACCATGCGATCGATTCTTTCGGCATTCCCTTGGCGATCGGGTGCGTGAGGTCGAGTTCGGTGCGGAGGATCGAACCCGGGATATAGAACTCCTTGCGTGTGAGGCCGGCGGTAACGTCTTTGACGGGGAGTTTGAACTGCTCGATCGCGAATTCGGACGAACGGTTCAGGAAAACCAGCGTGCCGCCCGCTTCGACGAATTTCCGCAGGTTCTCGACGCCCTCCTTGCCGACGCCGCCCGTGTACTCATCCGGCATCGTGCCTTTCGGGTAGCCGTTGAGAATCTGCGCGGGCGGTTGGTCGGGGAAGATGATTGTGGTGCTTGAACCGCTGACGCCGATACGCCTTAATCCTTCGTTACGAATTTCTTCGGCGTTAAGCCTCGTACAGGTTCCATCGGTGTTATGCCTTATGGTAAAACGACCGAAATTCTGGAAAATGTAACGAGTCCAGCCCTCGTCCATCACCGGAATCTCTGATCTGTATAGTTTGGCCGTTATCCCTTTCGCTTGGCCGGCACAGCCGAGCTGGCTAGGATAACCGCGACCGAAGCCGTTCTTGCTGTATCGAATTTTGCCTTGAATCGGACGGACGGTTTCGCCAAACAGAAGAGAAAGCGTATGTGCCGTAACGTCGTACGGAGCGATTGGATTTCCTCGCCCGTCTTTTAGGTTTGGATACGCTTGGGATTCCAAGAGTGCCTTGGCAAATGCTCCATAGGGCTGATCCATTTTGACGAGCAATACGATATCACCTTTGTCGTTGAAATTTTCTATGAGGGTCTCCTCGAACTCAACGTCTCCTCGTTCGAGCACCTGTGGCAATTCATCGTTATCGTGAGAATCAAACAAGGCGTACGCTGATATCTCGCCATCCTTCCTCGATCTCACCGCCTCCTTCCCGATCTCATAAAACCTCGACAGCCATCGCTCGCGGTTGTCGGCGGCGTGATTCAGCAACGTGAACGCGGCGGTAGTCATGTAGTCGATTATGTTGCGGAGTTTCCATTCGCCGGCTTTCCAGACGGGGCCGAAGTTGTCGGATTCCTTTTTGGGGTCGTAGCCATCGTCGCCGCCCGCGCGGAGATCCTCAAATTTTACGGTCATTGGCGAGGCCAGGCGGGCGGAGGCGGTTTCGCTCAAAATGCGCACGCCGCCGTGGTAGTGCGAATAGGCGCGGGCCGGGGTCCAGGCGTCGTAGGTGGAGTTGGTGGTGATCCCGGCGAAGCCTTTTTTCCGCATCTCGCCGGCCATGTAATTGCCGAGTTCCGTGTAGCCCTCGACGATCTGTTTGGGCACGTTCGGCTCGACGGGTCTCATATACGGTGGGAGGAACATGCGCGAGCCGAACTCGCCCTGCTGGTGGATGTCGTGCACGATCTGCGGGTGCCAGACGTTGTGAATTTTATCGACCGTCAATTGCGTTTCGACCTGAGTGAAGGCATACCAGTCGCGGTTGTTATCGTGCCCGACGTATTTGTGATAAAGCACCGGCGGCTCGGTGCCCTCGAACTTGGTGCCGAGCGTTTTGTCGTACCAGTTTTTCACGATATCCACGCCGTCGGGGTTGAGGCTCGGCACCATCAGGATGATCGTGTTGTCGAGGATCTTCCTGATGTCAGGCGCATTGCTGCTCGCCAGTCGGTGGGCGATGAGCATGCTCGAGAGCGTCGAGCCGACCTCGGTCGAGTGGATGCCGTGGGTGATGAGGACGATCGTCTTGCCCTGTTTGATCAACGTGGGAACGCGGACACTCTTGTCCGCATCGCCGGTTCCTCCGGCGAGATAACTGTTGCCGCCGCTTACGGCCGACGAAGCGTCGCCCGTTGCGGACAGGAGTGTCCGCGTTCCGATCTTGCGCGGATCCGCTAGATAGTCGTTGATCTCTTTGTACTTCGCGAGGTTTTTGAGATTCTCCGGCGAACTGATCGTGGCGTAAACGAACGGTGCGCCCATCGTCGTCTTGCCGATCTCTTCGAACATCACCCGGTCGCTGGCGGCGTCGAGTTTTTTGAAGTAATCGACGACCTGGGCCCAGCTTGCCAGCTTGCGGTCGTCGCCGGGTGTAAAACCGAGCGTGTCTTTTGGGGTTGGGATCGTTTGGGCCGTTGTTGCAAGGGTGAAGAGGAAGAGTATCCCGCCAAGACGCAAAGATGCTGAGAAGAAGTTCATAAGGTTTTTTTGTGCGAGAGCCAGAGTTTGTTCCAAGTTTAGATGAAAAAAGGCGGAAACACGACCGGTAGGGAGTGTGTCCTTGCGCGTGGCGTCCGTAGGTTAATTGAGAGCGGCCAATTGTCGAGGGACACACTCGCTACCGCTTGTGTTTCCGCCTTGTTAAATGTAAATTGCAATGCAGAACTTTCCCTTAATTGCTGCATCATACGGTTACACCGCCACTCTTCCTTTTGGCGGGCCGGCATACAATCAGGAGGCTTTTTTCGGATGAAGAACCCGTTTCTAGAGAACTTTCGCCCGTATATACCGGCAGGTTTGACGACCCTGCGCGAGTTGACGCCGGTGCCGCTTATTGTCGGGACGCTGCTGGGCATTATCTTTGGAGCATCGTCGCTTTACCTTGTGCTAAAGGTCGGGCTGACGGTTTCGGCTTCGATCCCGGTGGCGGTCATCTCGATCACACTGTTCCGCATTCTCTCGAAACTGGGCGCCCGCGATGCGACCATTCTTGAACATAATATCGTGCAGACTGCCGGTTCGGCGGGCGAATCGATCGCCTTCGGCGTCGGCGTGACTATGCCGGCTATCCTGATACTCGGGTTCGACCTAGATGTTTGGCGGGTGACACTGGTTGCCGTTCTTGGAGCTTTGCTGGGCATCCTGATGATGATCCCGCTCCGCCGGGCGCTTATCAAAGATCAGCACGGCATTCTGAAATATCCTGAAGGCACGGCTTGCGCCCAGGTTTTGATTGCTGGGGCGGGCAAGGAATCCCGCGAAGCCTCGCACGACGGCGACACCGCCGCATCGGACGATTCGGCAACGCACGGCGGCAAGATCATCAGTATCGGCTTTGTGATGGGCTTTTTGTTCAATGCGTTCATGCTTGTCGGGAAGGCCTGGAAAGAAACGCCGTCAAAGATATTCGGCCGGCGGTTCGAGGGCGGGTCGATCTCGAATGAGAACAATCCGGCGCTTCTTGGCGTCGGCTATATCATAGGGCCGCGTATCGCCGGAATCATGTTCGCGGGCGGCGCTCTCTCGTATCTTGTTCTGATCCCGCTGATAAAATATTTCGGTGCGGGCCTGGTGGAGCCGCTCGCTCCCGGAACCGTGCCAATTGCGGAGATGGGCATTCAGGGCCGCAACAGCATTCAGGCGGATTACATTCTTTATATCGGGGCCGGTGCGGTCGCGGCGGGCGGAATTATCAGCCTCGTGCGATCGCTCCCGATTATCTGGCACGGCATCAGGGCCGGCCTCGGCGATCTGCGCAAGACAAGCGAGGCTGCGGACATTGAGGCACGGCCCAGGACCGACAGAGATCTCTCGATCAAGTTTGTCGTCGCCGGCATTCTGGCGTTGATCGTTCTGATCACGGTTGTTCCGCTGCTCAAGATGAATGTGCTCGGAGCGATACTCATTGTTCTCTTCGGCTTTCTTTTCGTCACTGTATCATCCAGGCTGACCGGCCAGATCGGGTCGTCGTCCAACCCGATATCGGGAATGACGGTCGCCACGCTTCTTCTGACGTGTCTCGTATTCCTGTTGGTTGGTTGGACCAATCCCGATCCGTACTTTGTCACTGCTCTTTCGATCGGCGGCATCGTGTGCATCGCGGCCTCGAACGGCGGAACCACTTCGCAGGACCTGAAAACGGGCTTCCTCGTTGGAGCAACTCCGCGTTCCCAGCAGATCGCGATCCTGATCGGCGCCCTTGCGTCGGCACTTGTGTTGGGGCCGATCCTGCTGGCCTTGAATCACAGCGGGACCGTCTACGCCGGCCCGACCACTTTTGCACGGCTCGCGAATTCGAACGTGACGGTTAGCCCGAGCGGATTGCCCGCATATACGGGGGAGTTTCAGCCGCCGGTCGCGGGCAACTATCTTGTATTCGAGAACCGCGTTCCCGCGGGATCGAAGGAACCAGCGGTAGATGGCATTCCCGCCGGCAAATTCCTGGTCGATAGCTCAGGCAAGGTCGCTTACCGGGTCCTCGAGAACTTCCCGAAGGGAGCGGCCGCACCGCCCGACGCGGTAATCGGCCCCGAAGAAACTATCACCGATGACCAACCGGGCGTGGTCCCGGGAACCTATCGCGGGTGGCACAAGACCGACGCGGCCGGCGGTGTTCCGCCCGGAAAGTATCTCCTGTCGGCGAGCGGCGAGATCTTGTATCTGGTCGATCCGGGTGTGAACGGAAATATACTTGAAAAGGCCGACGGTACTGAAGTGACAAAATATTCGGCACCGAAGGCGACACTGATGAGCTATATCATCAAGGGCATTTTGAGCCAAGAACTGCCGTGGGCACTTGTCATCATCGGGGCAATGATCGCGATAACGCTTGAGTTTGCGGGCATTCCTTCGCTTGCGTTCGCCGTCGGCGTTTACCTGCCGATCGCCATCTCGGCGCCGATATTTATCGGCGGAATGGTACGGTGGGGCGTTGACAAGGTTATCTTTAGGCGGCTTAAAGACAGGAACCTCACGGAGGCCGAAATGATAGCCGAAACCGACAAGAGCCCTGGCGTTTTGCTCGCTTCGGGTTACATCGCCGGCGGCGCTCTCGCCGGAATTCTGGTCGCCTTTTCGGCCGAATTCTTGAGCGGTACCGTCGGCTCGATCGAGAGATGGTCCGAAGAGCACAACCCATTTTTCGGCGGCGACTTCTCAAACCTGCTCGGCCTTGTGCCGTTCCTCGGGCTTGCGTTTGTGCTCTACATGGTCGGCCGTGAAAGCTGGCTGAAGAACGGCAAGATGGACTAACCGATCACCTGCCCCGTCCGCATGGGCGGCACAGTCGCCGGAAAAACTTCGGCGGTTGCGCCGCTCTTGCGATATACTCTTTCGGTAGCTGTCGAGGATCGAGTAAGCCCTTATCTTTATGAAGTACCTTCTCCCTTTTATCCTACTGTTCACCCTAACGGCCATCGGCCAACAATCGCCGGAACCCGCGCCCACGCCGATACTCGCTAGATCGACCTTGCGTGCCCGGGTTTTCTACGAGATGACAGGCCGCCCGGTCAAACGGACCAGTGTTTTGCTGATGTCGCAGGGCAGCGGGCCGGCCGAGGCATCGGGGATCACCGACGCATCGGGAAACCTAGTGATCGAAAACCTGAGTGCGGGCAAATATTACGCCGTTGTCAACGCACCGGGAGCTGTTTCGCCGTTGGCCTATATCGATCTTCGGCGGGCGCGTTCTGAGTCTTTCGAGGAGCAGCTTGCCCCGTTTCCCGCTATCATCGTCAACGGTATTTCTGACATCGACACCGTGATTCCCGTCAAGACCGGCGGGGCTATCGGCGGGCGTATCGCCTACGCAGACGGCGATCCGGCGATCGGCGTCAAGGTCGAGATCCTCCGAAAGGTCGAAGACGAATTTCTCCCAACGGTGCCAAACCTGTCGGCATTCGCCCAAATGATGTTCGGCGGAGCGGGCGGCTTTCAGACGGACGACCGCGGCCAGTATCGCTTTGCGGGCCTCCCGCCGGGCCAGTATCTTGTCAAGGTAACCGAGCAGGTGATCCACCCGACCAGATCGGAGAATTCGAACCGCTTTGGGATCGAAACACTCCTTTTCGGCAGCGGATCGATGATCAACGTCTATTTTCAGGATGTTTTCGAAGAGGACAAGGCCCAGCTGCTGAAGGTCGATTTCGGCCAGGAGCTGAGCGAGATAAACATCACCATCCCCGACCGTCGGCTTTACACGCTTGAGGGCAAGCTGGTTGCCGAAAAAGACAAGCTTCCGATCCGCAACGCCCGGATCGCGCTCACTCGCGAGGGCGATGAGGTGGTCGAACAGCCCGAATACGGGCCGCGGCGGAATATTAACGTCGCATACACTGACGATCAAGGCAATTGGAAGTTCGTTGAGCTGCCAAAAGGCAAGTACAAGGTGAGCGCCCAGGCGGTCAGTTCAGAATTCGATGAGGTTGATAAGGCATACGGCAGCAGGCCGATCTCTCCGGACGATTACGGATACGCCGCGAACGTCGTTGCGAATGCGGCTAATGCGATCAGCAATGCCGTGAACGGGGCCCGATACGGCAACGCCAACGGGCCGCAAAAACCGCCTGCTCCGAAGTTTTCGAAAAAGTCGCAGGAATTTGTCATCGAGGACAAGGACCTGGCCGAGCAGGTGATCGAGCTGAACATTGGGGCCGTCATTTCGGGGACCGTTACGGTCGAAGGCGGCCAGAGTCTGCCGGGCTCCGTAACGATAACCGCTTCCGACGAATCGGGCGAAGCCACGATCTCGGAATCCGTTTCGAGCTATGACTACAGCGAGGAATCAGGCGTCATTGCGTCAAAATCGAAGGACTTCGCGATCGATGGCATAAGCGCCGGGAAGGTCTATCTGACCGTCCGTTCGGCTGACGATGAATACTACGTAAAGAGCGTGTCCGCGGGCGGGGCCGATCTGATCAAGGGCCCGGTCGAGATGAAGACCGGCGAGAACCTTGCGCGAGTTAAGGTCGTTCTCGCGAAGGGCACCGGAAAACTTGAAGTGATGATCGAGAACGACGACAAACGCCCCGTTATAGGCCTCGAACTGACATTTGTACCGACCGACCCATCGAAATTGCGAAACGCGAGTTATTACCGCTCAGCCAGGTCCAATGCTGAGGGACTGATCAAACTTGACCTGCCGCCGTTCGAATATGCGGCCGTTATCGTCCCGAAGCGGCCGGGCGGCCGTCGCGACCATTTCGTCAACTGGCTTTTGGAGGCCGTGAAGAAAGCACAGACCTTCAAGATCGAGGCTGGTAAGACAGCGAAAGGTACGATCAGAAGCGGCCCGAAAAGCTAGCACTGGCCGAACAAAGAAGATGGTCATTTTTTGCTCTTTTCCGCACATCGGCGTGGCAGGTCGAACCGCAAAAACGCCAGCCGGCCGCTTAGGAAGGGCTCAAAACGCAAAAACTTTTTGCGTTTTCGATAGGAATAGCTATAATGCCTGTGGCGTGACCTTTTTTAACCCCGGCCGCGCCGTCCGTGTTAAAACCTGCTCACACCGTTTCCAATCATAAACCGAAAGGGTTTTCCTAATGACAATTCTGCGTATCAGGCCAGTTTTGGGCGTGTTTTCGCTGCTCGTTCTGTTGATCGGGGCCGGCGGATGTTCGGTTGCCGAGTCTAAGACATCGGTGCCGGATGAGCCTGCGAAACCGACCGTTGAGAAAAAGGGAGCGTCGATCGAGATCAAGCCGAACTCGCCTGCCGATATCGTGCGGACCTTTTACAGCCGCTTGCGCGAAGGCAAGTTTCGCGAGGCGATCTATCTGACGAACCTGCGGCCGGCGATCGAGGGATTGTCGGACGACGAGCTTAAGGACTTTCAAGTCGATCTTGAGAGCATTGCCCGCCACGTTCCGGCGGAGATCGAGATAAACGGCGAGATCATTTCGGGAGATTCGGCAACCGTTACAGCGAAACTGCCGAACGACTATCTGGAGAAAGAACTTCAGCAGATACGTCTTCGCAAAGGCGAAAACGGCTGGGTCATCCTGACGGTGGATGAGGCGGCCGAGAATCGGATGAAGCAGGAAGGGAAGAACTACCTCCGGAACCTGCGGATCGAGACCCATCAGGACGAGGCCCGGCAGATGCTGAACCGGATCGCCAAGGCCCAGATCGCCCATGCGGCGCAGAACGGCGGGAAGTTTGGCGAGCTGCGTGCGCTTGTCGATGCCAGGCTGCTGCCATCGGATGTTCTTTCGGCGGAATCGACTGGCTACGCATACGCGGTCGTTATTACGGAGAACGGTATGAAGTATTACGCGACCGCGACTCCGGCAGAGTATGGAAGAAGCGGCGTGAACTCGTTTTTGGTCAGGCTAAGCGAAAAAGGCTCGCCGCTCCTGACCAGTATGGACACGGGCGGAAAACCGCTGGCGAATTGAGTGGAACGCCGCGGCCATTCGATATTTCTAATATTACTGGCCGAAACTTCTTTCCGGCCGCCAACCACCCCCAGTTTCACTCTTTTCTGGAAGTAATGAAATGCTAAGAGAACTGGTTTCGAAATTTAGCAGGATCGTTGCCGAAAGGCGGGCGTCGGTCAGGAAAAGATACAGTTTGCCGGTGAAAGTTTGTTTCGCCCCGGTGGAGAAAGACCCGGTAAAGACGGCCACCCCTTGCGACGAAGCCTTTCTGTCAGGCGAGACGACCGATCTAAGCGCCGAAGGGCTTGGATTTATCGTTTCTGCGATCCGGATAAATGAAAAATATCTGGTCGGCCAGGACAGAGTATTGAATCTTGAGCTGGATATTTCGGGCCGGAAACTGCGAATGCGGGCCCGCGGCGTCCGCTATGAGCGGGTGGCCATTCATCTTTCGACGGAGCGCTATTTGATCGGCGCCCAGATCGTTTGGATGAGCGAGGCTGATGAGGCAGCATACGCCGAACTGATCCAGCGCGGGCAAAAATCTCACCAGGCGGCACCGTCCGTAGTCGAGGCCGCCGCGAAGTAAACTCGCCGCCTGCACTGTCGGTGTCAGGACCGAAGCTGGTCACCTGAATTCACATGAAAATGAAGGTGCTTTGAATCCTGGTACGAACCAAGATTTGTCAGGACGCGAGCGGCTCCCTTTTCCTCAACGACCACGGCCGCGACGCGCCTGACGACCTCGATGATCTCAAGCAAGAGCGCGTTATCCTCGATCGTCAGCAGCGACCTGACGTGGACCTTGGGTATGACGACGATGTGCGTTTCCCAAAACGGCCGCGTGTGATGATAGGCAAGAACATTGTCGGTCTCGAAAACTTTCTTTACCTCGGTCTTCCCGCTAAGTACCTGATCGCAATAGAAATCCTCGATGTCAGCCATTTGCTGATTGTAGGCGTTCCGCGTCAGATGTGAAAAGGGTGCTTGAAAGATAGACGATTCTGATAACGTACCGTCAGAATGTGGGTGGTGAAGTTTCCTTTCGCGGCGGTCCGTGCGGCCTCGGCGTTTGACCAAAATCTAACGCAGAGGCCGCCGAACTTTACGCACACAGCGCTGAGGGATCAGCAGGTTTCAGGCACCCACTTTTTGTTCGCGGGCCGAGTCGATCAGTAACGGCGATAGAAGTAACCGTTGCGATAGTACCAGTGTGAGTACGGCCGGTCGTATCTGCGGTTGTTGCGATAGTAATACCATCCGCTGTTGCCGCGCCGCACGTTGCGGGCATACTCTCGTCGGGCCTCTCTTAGCTCCTCGCGATATTCTCGCCGGGCTTCACGGCGACTGTCGCCATCACGAATGTCCTCGCGATACTCGCGACGGGCCTCTCTGACGTCTCGCCTGTATTCCCGGGCGGCGCGACTGGACCTGTTATATTCCCAGGATCCTCGATTATATCTGCGGTTCTGGGCATCGGCACTGTCAGGCATCACCAAAACCAGTCCGAACGCAACCGCGAGTGATAAAACTCCATACTTAAGAATGTTTTTCATGACTTCCTCCAAATATGAAATTGCCAGGGTACGCATCATGGCCTGACGCCGACGCGCGTGCTGTGCAATATCTAATTCACGCATTTTAGAGGCGCAAGGACCGTGCCAGATGGGCCGATTCTGGGGATTTGAGCCTTGGATGGGTCGCCGAGGGAAGGCATAAAGCCCTGTGGGTAAAAGGGTTGGCAGGTTGCTCGTGCGAGGATCAGTCAAAGGCGGAAAGACCGCGAACTTATTCAGGATAAGGGAACGGCCTCGTTCAGAAGGTACTTATTTGGTGCATTGGTGAACAGGTTTAAGGGTCTTCAAATCTTACGTGCAGTCACAACGATCGATACGCCAAAAGGGAAATCAATTCGGTCCAAAAGCAGTCGCTCAGCCGAGAAGATCTTTCCGAAAATGCCGTTGAGCGCCGAGATGTTAACGTTGTTCTCCGATTCGGGCTTGATGCCGGTCAGCTTCATTATCGTGCGTCCGCCGAGGATCGGTGCGAAGAAGGTGAAGTTCGCGTAAGTGGCCCGCTCAACCGCAAAACCGGCTTTCTCGATGCGTTCGGTGATCTGCTTTCGAGTGTAACGGATGCGGTGATGCGAGATGTCATCCTGTACGCCCCAGAGCCACATGAACGCAGGGACAAAAATTAGCGAGTAACCGCCCGTTTTCGTCACGCGGTGCATTTCCTTTAATCCGGCGATGTCGTCATCGAGGTGTTCGATCACGTCGAGAGCCGTGGTGATGTCGAAAGTTTCGTCGGCGTACGGCAGCGTTTCCGCGAGGCCTTTTTGCACTGTTAGGCCCTTTCCGCGGCAAAATTCGAGTGCTTCATCTGAAACGTCAACTCCCTCGGCCGCCCCGAATTGCGCGAGCATCTCCAGATTTGCTCCCGTGCCGCAGCCAACATCCAGAATGCGAAGTTCGCTTGGAGTTCCCGCTTCAGCGGGCGCGGCCGCCTGAAGGCGGGACTCCAAACCCCGAAGAAAACTCTCGAGTATCGCCCGCCGGCCGACGAACCACCAATGCGAATCCTCCACGCGGTCCATGATCGCGTATGTGTGCTGCTGCATCTCCTGGGGAAGCGCGGTGCTCATAATACTATTGTGCCACAACTATACGTAGTTATTCGCTATACGCTATACGCTATTCCGGAAAAGATCTTTCGTCGGAATAGCGAATAACGAATAGCGTATAACGAATAGTGAGGAGGCGATCATTTCAGTTTAAGGCCGAGCAGTTCGCTGGCCCTCGGGCCTTGGTTACCGTTGGGGGAGAGGCCGTAGCTGTCGTTAAGGCGGCGGTGGATGCCGTCGTCGCTGACATAGCACGGGCTGATGTCGTCGTCGCGGCCGAGGATCATCAGGCCGAGGCCTTCGTCGATATATTCGGGTTTGTTGACGCATAGCATATAGTCGCCGGAGATCTTATGAGCTTCGAGTTCGAGTTCGTAAAGTGTTGGATCGAAGAGGCTTAATGGATTCACATCGACGTTCGAGAAGCTTTCGATCGTGCGGGCAAAATCGTACGCGTGACGGCCTTCGTGGACGAACGTCCCTTCGCAGCCTCGCTGGCCGCCGGTGTCGATCGTTTCCTCGGCGATCGCGATGTAGATCTCGCCGAGGGCTTCGCGGAGGCTCAAATGTTCGTTAGCGATCCGCTCGTTTGTCCTCTCCGGATCGATCACGCCGGTCACGCCCGACGCATTTACCTCGCTCACCGGAGCAACGCGGATAAGCATCTTGGATTCGACAATGTCTTCTGCTATCTCCTTCTGTAGATCAGTGCCGCGATCGAGTATCGCGTCGAATGCGTCCTCGACGGACTTTCGGTAATTTCTGGCGGTGCCTCTATCGAATTTCATGAGATCTATTCTCGGCTAAAAATGAAATGTCCAACAAATATTGTAAGCACCAAAAGGTACAATTGAATCAAGAAGACGACAGTCGTATTTCTGGCTAACAATGAGAAAAGAGGATTCAGTTTCTCATATCCCTTCAACCGTTTTGAATCCTTCGCCTTAGTCCGTACCGCCATAAAGAGAATTATTTCGCTGAGAACTGTGAAAGTAATAATGACCGAATTGAACAGCACGTAGAGCGCAAAAGGTATGTACAGCAGTAGACCGAACCACCAGAAGAAGGCTGATACTAGAGCAATGAGGCCTGCTGCGACCGAGTGAACAAACGTAGGTTGAGCTACCGATTTAAGTGTATTCCATAGCCCTTCATCATTGATATCGACGTTAGTCCACTTCTCCATCATCTCAACTTCTTAGCCTGCCAAACCCGCACCAGCTATTTTGGTTGTGCCAAGTGATCTCCACGTCGTCGGCTTTAACTTCTTCCCACCACCGTTCGAACTCCTCCTTCGAGATATAGAACGCCGTCGGGGCGACGAGGTGATCGAAGACGATGTTGTGGTGCTCGCGCCAGCCGAAGGTGCCGAGGTGGTTCAGGTAGTCGTTGTAAAAAAGCCTGGCGGCGACCGGTTTGGCGGCGATGTTTGCCGGCCGATAGACGAGTTTCGTCGTCAGGAACAGCGAAAGCGTCGGCAGCTTGGAAAGCTGGTAGAGAAGCGGCTGGTTTATCTTTGAGGTGAAGCCTTCGCGGATCGGGTTGACGTATTTTGTGATCCACTCGTTGTTCTCGGCACCGTAAACCCAGGCCGAGATGTGGCCGTCCTTTTTCACCTTTCCCGCGAGCGACCGAAACGCCTTTTTGGGGTCGGGTGTATGATGCAGCACGCCGACGCTGAATGCGTAATCGAACACTTTCTTGAGCGGCAGCTTGAAAATATCGCACTGGACAATGTGGGCATTCGGCACGTTGCGCGTCAGGGCAAAGGCCGATTCAACACCGTCCCCGAGGTCGATGCCGACCACCTCCTTCGCACCCCACTCCGCCGCCAGCTTCGTATGCCGGCCCTTGCCGCAGCCGCCTTCGAGGACGAGTTTGTCTTTGAAAAACTCAGGCGTCACAGGCTGAAGCCAGCCGAGAAACTGATCGTTATATCTCGCGTCTTCCTGAGTGAAATTCGTCCACTGCCAGCCGAAATTCTCGGCGGTCGCGGCCTTGTCCGATTCAACACTTCCGAGATCGGCAAACCGCGGAACGCCGCGAACGATCTTGTACTCGCGGTCGCACTTTTTGCAGGTAAGTACGCCGTCGATTATTTCCTTTCCTTCGTATTTGCCGGCATCCGCCAGCCGGATGTCGCCGCCGCAGGTCGGGCAGGCGAGCAGGTCTAGTAGTTTTTCTTTCACAATCCGAGACAGCGCCGCACAGCACCTTCTACTTTTTTCAGGCTACTTTCTGCGAGCCTTCCGGCAGGTTCTGCTGGAAAACGTCGAGGGTCGATCGACCGAATTTGAAAACAAAGGAATACGGTCTCGATCGGCAAACCGCTTTCGGTGGGAGAAACGCGAAGATTCGTCGAGAACTCTCGCCTTACATTTTCACCCTTTGTGCCTACAACAACCGTAACAACCAACGGCAGGTTGTTGATGGCATCGACCGATAACACTAAAACAGGACGCCGGCCAGATTGCTCGCGTCCTTTCACAGGGTCTAGGTCTACGAAATATATTTCTCCGCGTCGAATCATTCGGCAAGACCGTCAAACTCCGCCGATCGGAAATCCAATGCGATCTCGGCTATTTCGCGTTGGATATCTTCATCCATCGCCATTGTCGCGAGTTCGGACTCGAAATCGGATGTAACAGCCGGATCCCGACGCAGTTTATCTGAAAGCCTCAATAACAACTGACGCTGCTGGTCTGTCGTCAGACTCAGGATGCTGTTTTCTATCTGTGATAAGACCGCATCACTCATAGAGGATATTATAAACTATTTTCGGTTTACTGCCGCATGCAAAGAACGCCACGAACGGTGAAGCAGGTCGTCTATTCGGGCCCAATCTGCCTCAGTGACGCCGCCTTGTTCGGCTTTGGTATCGCGGATCTCCATTGCCTCGGCCCGGAGGTCGGCGTGTTCGACAAAGCGTTCGGGCGGCAGTTTGTAAACAGCGGCGGCCGCTTCGGCAAGGGCCCGTGAAAGGCTTCCGGCCGGATAGGTTTTTCGCTCCCGGTGTACGATCCACCATTCGAGTTCGAGCTTTGCGGCTTGGTTCGCGTCGAAATCCGTTGTGCTGATATCGCGGATCTCGGCGTAGAATCTCTCGAGGTCAGGCAGAGCTTTTTCGTAATCCGCCCGACTGCTGCCGTCCTTGAAAACGAACGCTGCTTTTGCGGCTCGGAATGCCACGAGCTGACGACGCCAGAAGGGGAACTTGTATTGTTTCTCCAGCAGCTCGGTGAGTTCACGGTAAAGCTGCACGCGCTGTCGCGAATAATACGACCGCCACATCGCCGTATCGAGCCGTGCAACCTCATCCGGATCGAAATCGCGAATATCCACCGTGTGCGGCCGGTAAAGATCGAATGCGATCCAAACGGCGAGGAAGACCGAAGCGACAACGAGTACCGCAAGTATTCTGAGCAGGAATCTTCGCATAGGCCATTGGAGTTCCGGCCCGGGTCGGCCCTCGAAACTAATTTCGTCCGGCGGCGAGTTTGGATTTAAAAACTTCAAATTCCTCGTAAGGGAAAGGCTGCCGCCAATTGAACTCGAACTCGTCAGTGTCGCGGTCGGCGTATAGTTGATCGAAGGTTTCCTCAAACGCGCGGATCACGTCCGCAGCTTTTCCCGAATGCTCGAAAACCAGCTCGCGTTCCGCGTTGTTGCGGTCGTCGGTGGGGAACTGGTAGATCTTTATCACAAGATCGTCACCGTCGCGAAAGAATTCGAAATCGAATTCTTCGGGGTCGCGATTCCATTTGAGTAACCGCACAGCCTGTTCATTTTCCGGCGCCGCGAGGGCCGCCAGGATGCCTAACAGATCGGGAAGAGCTCGTTCGTGCGGGGCGTGAGCAGTAGTCGTGTGAAACTCATTCACACCGTCATCAAAGCCGATCGACATCCATCCGCATTGAGGGCTATTGAAACTGACTTCAAGTTTATTTGCCATATTCCTCAAAATTGAAAGAGCTATGGTAACTTTAAAGGAGAAAATGTCACAAACTATTCATGTCCAGTGCTGACGGAGGAATCAGATGCGATCTTTGCCGGTCAAAAATCACCGTTCGCCTTATTGGTCGGCGATTCTCATTCTATTTATGGTCTCATCAGGTCCGGTCTTGGACGTTTCTGGTCAGAAAAGGAAGCCCGTTAAAAAGAAGCCGATTCCTGCACGTTCCATGTATTCCGCAGAGCCTGCGATCTGTATACCGCCGGAGTCAAATTTCGCCACTATTCTGCAAATCGACAAAATGGGAAGGGTGACGTTGACAACGCAAACAAGTAGTAGTTCCGGCGTTCTTTTCGACGCGAACCAGCCGTCATTTGCGAATGATATCTTGACCTCGGCGTTCGAGCCGACCGTTACCATAAAGGCAGATCCCAACCTTCGGTATGAATTGGTGGTTAAGGTCCTAAAAAGGGTCAGACAAGCACTTGACCGCTGCTTTAACGTCGAAGCGTCAACCCGCATCGACGGCCCACATGTTTATATTTACCCTGAGCCGAAGGAATTGCCCAACATGCCGGTTTATCCGAATCCGCTCATATTGGAGACGCGTCTCGATAATAATGCGGGTCTTACGCTTAACAATGAATCACAGGGGTCGTTAAGCGACACCTCAATGCTGCGAGATCGGTTGCGGGCAATCTTCAAAGCAAGGGAAGAGAACGGTGTTTTTCGGCGTGATACAAATGAAATAGAAAAAGAGGTGCGGCTCAGGGCCGCGGGTGCAGTGAAATTTGGCGATGTGATCAAGATCGTGGATGCTCTCAAGGAGGCCGGAGCTTCTCCAGTCGGGTTGTTAATAGACGATGAGCAGAAGGATGCAGTCGAATTTAGGCTGGAAATGATAGAGCCTGCAACTCCGAAGCCGAAACAGTCGAAGCCATAGCTAATGAAACAATACCACCACCTGCTACGGCATATTTTGGAAACGGGCACGCGGCATGAGGATCGGACGGGTGTCGGTACGATATCGACGTTCGGCTATCAAACGCGGTTTGACCTGCGCGCTGGGTTTCCGATCGTTACGACAAAACGTGTTCCGTTCCGGTGGGTGGCGGAGGAATTGTTCTGGTTTCTGAGCGGCTCGACGAACGAGGCCGATCTGCGTGTGCGCGGCGTCGATATTTGGCAGGAATGGGCAACTGACGAGCAGACGGCGAGGTTTGATCGAAAGGAGGGTGATCTTGGGCCGGTTTACGGATACTTGTGGCGCTCGTTCGGTGGTGATTATCCGAAGATAAACGGCATTGACCAGATCGCCAGGCTGATACGCGAGATCGAGACGAACCCGAATTCACGCCGTTTGATCGTGACCGGCTGGAACCCGGAAACCTGCGATGAAGTCGCCTTGCCTCCGTGCCACACTCTTTTTCAATTCAAGGTCGACGGCGGCAAAACGCTTCATTGCCAGCTATACCAGCGGTCGGCCGACGCTTTCCTGGGCGTGCCTTTTAACATCAGCAGCTACGCTTTGTTGACCCATTTGATCGCTCACGTTTGCGGCCTGGAAGTCGGCGAGTTCATCCACACCTTCGGCGACCTGCATATCTACTCAAACCATATCGAACAGGTGAACGAACTTCTCTCTCGCGAACCTTTTGAACTG
Source organism: Pyrinomonadaceae bacterium (assembly GCA_050250045.1). GTDB lineage: Bacteria > Acidobacteriota > Blastocatellia > Pyrinomonadales > Pyrinomonadaceae > OLB17. Next base: position 182,691 of record JBFWPK010000007.1, read on the forward strand.
CCGCGGCTTGAGGTGACCGGTGCTGAAAGCTTGAAAGGCTTGGACGGATTGCTGAATTTCAAATTTGAAAACTTGAAATTGGAGAACTACCGGTCCTGGGGCAAGATCGCGGCGCCCGTGGCGGTATAGTCTATTACTTCACTATCGAATACTGTATACGCCGATTCAGGAACTTGTTCTGTTCCGTGTTGTTGTCGACTTTCGGTTTATCCGCCCCGTAACCGCGGGTCTGCAGGCCGCTGGCCTTGACACCGTACTTGACGAGTTGGTCCTTCACGGCGTTCGCCCGGTTCTGCGATAAGGGATTGTTGATCGCCGGTGTGCCGTCACTGTCGGTATGGCCGCCGATCTCGAGTACGAGAGTAGGTTCTCGCTGCTGAATCTTGATTATGTACTCGGCAGCTTTTTGAAGTGCCGCGAGGCGGTCGACTGGTATATCGAACTTACCGCTGTCAAAATTTACGATCAGGATATTGAGCGCGTTGATCAGATCTTCAGCGGTGAACGGATCGGGAAGATTCTTCAGCGCCATGTAGTAGCAGCGTTCGGCCTTATCAAACTCGCCCAGCTTGAACGTTCCACAGTCCTCGCCGGGTTTTACCTCGATCGGAGTGCAGCGGGCAACGATCGGCTCGGGTGTTTCACCGGCATGTCCTTCCACGACCTGCGGCCGGCACTCGAAGTTAGGATGGATGATCTTTACCGTGCGGGTTCCCGGCTCGAGATTCGTCAATAGCCGTGAGCCGTTCTCGCTTGTGAAGCCCCATGCCTTGTCATCCACCGTGATGCGGCTGCCCGGCGGGGCCTGTCTCACCTCGACTTCGAACGACGTATCACGGAGTATCAGAAAGGCAACGACGCCCAGCACCGCCATTGCAAACATGAACATCCCGAATATGCCCAGTGTTGCCCAGAGCCAGCTTGGGACGCCGCCTTTTGCGGCCTGTTCTTGTTTCTCCTGCTCCACCTTTTCGGTCGGCGTCGGCGGCAGATTCTGGTATTTTGCACGCTCGGCCTCCGGCAGCTGGAAGTAGGGAGTCGTTTTCTCGTAACCACCACCGCCGCCAAACTCTTCGGCCGTCGAGCCGATGTCTGCCGGATTCACGTTTACATTTGCCGCCGTCATTCCCCATTCCGGTGTCTGCGGCGCTTGCTGCTGCGAGCCTGGAAAGACAGTCTTTCCGTAATCGGGGCCGCTCGTGTCGATGGGGCGAATGTTCGTAACGGTTTTGCCCCAGTCGTCTGCGGCCGGCTGTTTGGGAAAGTTGTAATTTGTCTTGTCCCAGTCGTTCTGAGGTTCGTCGAGCGCTCCGCCGCCGATGTTGACATTCGGCGTAGTCTTTGAAAAATCATCGGGCGGCGGCCCTGGAAATTTATTGTCTTCGCTCACAATGTTGCTCGCTTCTTTAGGCGCGGCGAAAAATATACCAGCCTTCGGATTTTATCACAGTTCAAATCAGCCCGATACTTTCAGATGAAAAAAGATGCCGGCTACTGGACCTTGATGTTCGGCGGCTGTGCATTCTTTGACCGGACGGCTATGCCTTCATCGGCGATCAGAAAGACACGGCGTGCGTCATAGGATGATGTATTGACCGGAAAGTAGGAAAGAAGGTAGCGATTACGGCGAAGTTCGTCGCAAATGGCTTTTGCCGCGGCCCGGGCGTCGTCCAGCGGGAACGCCGCTCCGCCGGTGCCCTCCGTCAGCAGTTTGATCGCGGCTGCGGCCTTTGGCCCTTCGCGCTTGTAGGCACCTCGCGTACGGTCAGGAAGCTGAAGGGCATAAACCGTGACATTCAGGCCCTGGAGCTCGGACAACACGGTTTCGAAAGGTGTCGAACTTCCCCGGTCGACGCCATCGCCAATGATCACCACGGCGGTCTTACGCGTTCCGGGCATCAGCGGCACGAGTATCTCTCTTACCGTAGAGCTAAGTGCATCGAAAAGGTATGGACTGCCTTTTTTGCGAAATGTTCCGAGCGAATGTTCAAGCTTCTTTGCGTCATCGGTCCATTCCTGCACGATCTCGGCCTTCTCGTCGTATGCGAGAACAAAAAGCTGGTCGCCATCGAAGATCTCGTAAGCGAACTCCATTGTCGCCTTTTTGAGCAGATCGATGTCAGCCGGCACAGTTTGAGAATTATCCACGAGGATGACGATCCGGGAGGGCGAGGGGTCAAAGCTAAGGCCCTTGATCTTTTGCTGGACACCATTCTCGTAAAGATACAAGTTCTCAGCCGTTAGCGGGTCGGTCTTTTTGTCGGTGCGCCGCGCCGTTACGCTCAGGATCGTTCCCTCGTTATCTACCGTCCGATCGCTGTGCCGCGACTGGCCCGACGCACCGGTACTTGCCAAAAGTAGGCAAAAGACCGTGCCGATGATGCCTGCGGCGGTTTTGTTCATTCTAATCCTTGTTGGCGGACGAGTCGGCCTTTGATGCGGCCGGTGCTTCGCTTTTCGACTTTGATGCACTTTCCGGGCCGGTGGTTGATTCAGCGCCGGAAGTTTTTTCGGCCGAGCCTTCAGACTTGCCCTCGCTCGACTTGCCGCTCTTGGCAGCGTAATCAGTGACATACCAGCCGGCTCCTTTAAATTGAAAGCCCGAAAGCGATACCTTTTTCACAAGTTCGCCGCCGCATTCTTCACATACTTTGAGCGGCTCATCCGAAACGGCCTGGCGCTTCTCAAGGTGCGCGCCGCATTTTTCACATTGATATTCGTAGATCGGCATATATTCTAACGCGTAATTGGGTGACATCGGCGGCTGCCTTGGTCGCTCGCGGACCTAGCAGTTCGCCGGTGTCGAAACGGCCGTTTCGACCTCGTGTTCGACCAGAAACCTTTCGGCATCGATTGCGGCCATGCAGCCGGTGCCGGCGGCGGTAACCGCCTGGCGATAGTATGAATCCTGAGCGTCGCCGCACGCGAAAACGCCGGGCACGTTCGTTCGCATGGTCTTGCCCTCGGTTATCAGGTAGCCAACGGCATCCATATCGAGTTTTCCTTTGAAAAGATCAGTGTTCGGTTTGTGACCAATGGCCACGAAAACGCCGCGCGTTTCCAGTTCAGACTCTTCCTTCGTCTCAATGTTTCTGAGCCGCACCTTGTGCACTCCGGTCGCCTTTTCGCCGAGGATCTCGATCACTTCAGTATTCCACAGCACCTCGATCTTATCGTGATTCAGCACCCGATCCTGCATTATCTTTGAGGCCCGGAACTCGTCGCGGCGGTGAACCACCGTGACTTTGGACGCGAATTTAGTAAGAAATAGCGCCTCTTCCATCGCGGTGTCGCCGCCGCCCACCACGATGATCGGGACGTCACGGAAGAAAAAACCGTCGCACGTAGCGCACGCCGATACTCCGTTGCCGCCAAACCCTTCGGGAACCGGCTGCTCGCCCGGGATGCCGAGCCATTTGGCCGATGCTCCTGTCGAGATGATCAGCGTCTCGGCCTCGATGATGGTCGTTACAACTTCGCTGTCCGGGCTCTCCTTTCCGAACAGCGTGAACGGCCTTTTTGACAGATCGACCTCGCTGATCCAAAGGTTCATGAATTCCGTACCGAACCGTTCGGCCTGTTCGCGGAATTCGTCCATCAATATCGGGCCCATAATTCCGCCCTTGAAGCCGGGGTAATTCTCCACATCGGTCGTGATGGTCAACTGCCCGCCCGGCTGAGGGCCGTCGATCACAAGCGGGTCAAGCTGCGCACGCGAGGCGTAAATGGCCGCGGTCAAACCAGCGGGGCCTGAACCGAGGATCAGCACTTTTCGTTTGATCGTCGTAACTGACATAGGGTAAACAATGTTTGCGGTTTCTCGCCAAATTTGAGATAAATACTTTACTTATAGTATAACTATCGGGCGCTTAATTAGTCGAGGCACACGGGGTATGCTCTCCGCGTGCCGCATCGGCGAGATTTTCAAACATCTGGATCGAGCACGATAGTTGACTGTAAACTATTCGTGTTAAACTGTTTCGGTTTACCCGGCGGATATCAGCTTACGGCTTCGGATGTCTAGCTCTATGCAGCCCCAATTTGAAGAGAAACGCTTCGCCCTGCGGATGGCCCTGCGCCTCCCGATCGTAGTTTCGGGCCGTTCCGATGACGGCGCCGCATGGAGCGAGCCCACGGAAACCGACGATATTTCGACGCTTGGCGCCCTGTTTCAGCTTAACCAGAAAATAGCGTCGGGCGACTCGCTGTACATTCGCTCGCACCAGCCGGACGGAGTGCCGGTTGAGGTTAAGGCGCAAGTTGTGCGTCTGTCGCAGGGAAGCCACGGTGCTTCGCGCGTCGGCGTTTCGATAATAGAGCAGAAGGAAGCATGGCTGCGGCTTTTCGTCGCGTGGATCGCGGACGATAACGTGGTTGAGGGGATGGACGAATAGCGGGCGGGATCTCTTGTTGAAGGCGACGGGCGACAGGCTGACGGCCTGTCGTATTTATTTATGGCATACGAAACGATAACGATCGAGAAAGAAGGGAAGGTGGCGGTGCTGACAATCAACCGGCCGGACAAACTGAACGCCCTGAGCAGCACTGTACACATTGAGAGCGTGGCCGCGCTTGACGACCTTCGCCAGGACGACAGCGTTCGGGTGGTTGTGATCACCGGGTCAGGTGAGAAGGCTTTCATCGCCGGAGCGGACATCAGCGAATTCGAAGGCAAGACGCCCGTTACGCAGCGGTCTGTTTTTCACGAAAAGACACTCTTTAACAGCATCGACACTTTTCCCAAACCGATCATCGCAATGGTCAACGGCTTTTGTCTTGGCGGCGGGAACGAGCTTGCGCTGGCATGCGATCTCAGGGTGTGCAGCGAGAATGCCCGCTTTTCCCAGCCGGAGATCAATCTTGGGATCATCCCCGGCGGCGGTGGGACACAGCGATTGACCAGACTGATCGGCGAGGGCCGTTCGATGGAGATGATCCTGACCGGCGATATGATCGACGCTGAAACGGCCCATCGGTTCGGGTTGGTGAATCATGTGTACCCGGTGGGCGAACTTCGCTCGATGACGATGGAACTGGCGGCGAAGATCGCTGAAAAGGCACCGATCGCACTTCAGCTTGCGAAGGAGGCGGTGAAGTTTGCGTCGCGTTCGAATCTGGACGAAGGCCTGCGGCGCGAGGTAGACCTGTTTGCCATCTGTTTTTCGACCGAGGACAAGAAAGAAGGCGTTTCGGCCTTCCTCGAAAAACGCAAGCCTGAGTTTAAGGGCCGATGAGCCGGGGCGTCGATTAGAGTGCCGCTCGCTGAAACGCGGATCGGCGGGCTAGGCTCGAACGCAGAACGCCTTGACGCTCGGATTCGTTTTCGATAAAGTCATTCATTGCCGTTCGAGCACGGACGGTTCCTGCCTTTTGGGGATGTAGCTCAGCTGGGAGAGCGCTGCAATGGCATTGCAGAGGTCAGGGGTTCGATCCCCCTCATCTCCACCAAATTCCTCTTACAAAAGCAGATATGGTGTCCCGGATCAGGCGATGCGGCCCGATCGACGCGCCCCGGCCTTTCAATATCCGATCACCTGAAGCCTTATACCCCAAGAGCATTCTCCGGCCTAATTATCCCGATCCAAACCGGCATCTTCAGATAAAAAAGCTTTGCATTTCGGTGAGCTTGATATATCGTATAAATACACTCTATTCGTTCATAACATTTGATCGCGTCCAAACAAGGCGGAAACTCGGTTGACTTGGGTTGCAGTGGCTGAAGAAAGGCGCTTGAAAAGATGACAGAGAACGGTTTGCTATGACTCTCCAGGCCCATAATTTGGTAGGACGGGCGAGATCACGTCAAGCAGCCGGCCCGAACTAAACTGTTGAACATATGTAAATGGTTGGGCAAAAACCATTCGCTCGTGTCGTCCATTTTGCATAGGCAAAAGGCATCGGGTTCAGATGGCGTTGCCGAACCTGTCGGTAACTGAATTGCAGCAATGCGGGCCGGATCTTGTCTGGGATCAGGCTAAATAATTTTGCTGCAAGTATTTGGAAAGAGCAGGGGAATGGCGCTTTATCGGAGGTAGTTAGAGAAATGGAAGGTTACAAGGCCGGTTCAGGATTCGCTCGGCGTGCGGTGATCGATTCGCCGAATCTCGTTCCTGAACTACGGATCAATGGCGTGATACGAACCACTACCTACGAAAAAGTTGGCATCGACCATCGTGAACCCGTTCGGGCGGTCCCCGACCGGTTGGTTCTGGGCCGATTGCCCGGAGGCCTGTTCAAGAAACTTGTTCCAATGCTAAAGCCTACCCAGCTTGCAAAGGACGATTACCTCCACCAGCAGGATGACCGGGTCGATTTTGTCTATTTCCCTGATTCCGCGGTCGTTTCCGAATTTCAGATGCTTGCCGACGGCCGAACGATCGAAGTCGCCGTTACGGGGTCTGAAAGCGCGGTCGGCATTTCGGCCGTTTGGAGCACGTCGCCCGCGGTGAACTGTGCTCAGGTTTGTGTCGGCGGTACGGCCTACAAGATCGAGGTTGAAATACTTGAACGCGAACTAACGTACAGCAAGCCGCTGCAGCGGTGGCTTCACGACCAGATAAATGCCTATATCAAGCAGATCTCGCAAAAGGTGATATGCAATACGCATCACGCCGTTGAAGAACGCTTTTGCACCTGGCTGCTGATGCTTCACGACCGGAGCGGAAAGAGCAGGTTCAATATGACCCAGGAGTATATTGCCGGAGTACTGGGCGTTTATCGGCCCAGCGTTACCTGTATGGCAAAATCCCTGCGGGAAAAGAACGTGATCGACTACGTTCGCGGCCAGATATTTATAACCGACAAGCGCAAGCTCAGAAGCATGTCCTGTGCCTGCTATCACGAACTGCCCGCACGCAGCATTTCAGGCTGACCCTTTTTTTACGCCCACACCCCCCGCAAAGCCGGCCGCGCCAATAAGGCGTTTGCCGGCTTTCGTGAGCTTCCATGAGCGCGGGGCTATCAGTTCCGGTAAAAACCTCTCGTTATGAGTCATGGGCATCCGATGTTGGGTGCGGAATCATGACTTTCGTGTGTCCGAAAATCGAACACCTTCGATTGTGAGTCCTTCCCGATCAGTATCTGTACCCACGACGCATGTTGACCGATAGCCCATTGAGAAAAGGGCTAGCCGTCCAAAACTTTACCTTTGGAACGCGACTTGCGGTCGATAGTATGGTCTCTCCTCGTTTGACTGAGCTATTAGCCAAATTTTCACGAGTTATGCTCAAAGTCGTACGCAACAAGGAAATACCGCTTCCGTCCACCGGGGCAAGCATCGGAGCTGCGCGTTATTGCGATCGGGACCTGAGCCAGCTTGAGTTTCTCCGTCGGGTACTCGACGAGGGACTTGATGCGTCGCTTCCGCTTCTTGAGCGTCTGAAGTTCCTTGCGATACTTTCATCGAATATTGACGAGTTCTTCATGGTGCGAATACCACGCTTAAAGGAAAAGCGAGAGGCACCGCAATCGATAGCACGCGCTGGATTGAGTTTCGCTGAGATATTGGCAGAGGCGCGAAGGAAGACCATCGACCTTACGGAACGGCAGGCGGACTGCCTTGCCGATGACGTCATACCGGCGCTTCACCGAAAGGGAATCGAGATCGTCGATTTCGACGATCTGCGCGAGGAAGAGAAGCGGTCGATCAATACCTACTTCGACGAGCATGTGCGGCCAGTACTTACCGCCCAGGCAGTCGATCCGACGCATCCTTTCCCGTATATCACGAATGGTTCGATCAACATAGGCATGTTCATCGAGCCTGAATTACCATCAAAGGTCGCAAAGGCCTTTGGAACCGATCATGAAAGGTTTTTCGTGGTCATCGAGGTACCCGCATTCCTCTCGAGGTTTGTTGAGATCAAGGATGCGGGGAACCGGTTCAGATGCGTCCTGATCGAACAGGTGATCCGAGCGAATATCGCAAAGATGATCCCAAGTGCAAAGGCCCGCGATTGCCACTTCTTCCGACTTACCAGAGACGCCACCATCGAACTGCGCGAATCGGAAGCGGTCGATCTCGTCGCGACGATGAAGGAGAATCTGAAGGAACGCCGGTTCGGTGGCGTTGAACGGCTGGAAATATCCGCGTCGGCACCCGCGACAATGGTCGATTACCTTAAGCGGGAACTCGAGATGTCCGACGAAGGGATCTATCTTATCCGCGAACCGATCAGCATCGGCGATTTTTGGACCATCGTAAATCTCGAGCGCAATGACCTCAAATGCGCGCGGATCAGAACTGTCATTCCCGCGGTGTTCGATTCGAAGGAGTCTCATTTTGATCTGATAAAACGCCAGGACATCCTCCTTCATCATCCGTACAATCCGTATGACCTGGTGACGGACCTCGTCCGGTCAGCCGCCGAGGACGACGATGTGCTCGCGATCAAGATCTGTCTTTATCGTATCGGTTCCGAATCGCCGATCTGCGAGTCGCTGATCGAGGCCAGTGAGCGCGGAAAGCAGGTAACAGCGTTGATCGAGATCAAGGCGCGGTTCGATGAAGCGAACAATATCGAGTGGTGCAGAAAGTTGGAGGAATCGGGCGTACACGTAATTTACGGCTTGCTCGGGCTCAAAACGCACGCAAAGACGACGCTTATCGTGCGCAAGGAAGGCGACGAACTCGCCCGTTACGTCCACCTGGCGACAGGGAACTACAATCCGGGGACGTCGACGATCTATACCGACCTCGGCCTGCTTACTGCCGATCCGGAGATCGGAGCGGATGTCTCTGACCTGTTCAATTATCTTACGGTATACACCGAACCCCTCGAGTTGAGAAAGCTGTTGATCGCTCCGCTGAACCTGCGCGAGCGTATGACCGGCCTCATCGAACGGGAAATTGAAAATGCGAACAAGGGACGCAGCGCAGGAATCATCGCAAAACTCAACCGCCTGGCCGATCCGAAGATCGTCAATTTGCTTTACGCGGCGTCACAGGCAGGTGTGGCGATCGATCTGATCGTTCGCGGGCTCTGCACGCTCAGGCCGGGCGTTCCGGGACTTTCCGAGAATATCCGGGTGCGGAGCATCGTCGGCCGGCTGCTCGAACACAGCCGGGTATACTTTTTCGAAAATGGCGGCGAACGCGAGGTATTTATGGGAAGTTCCGATTGGATGCCGCGTAACCTTGACCGCCGCGTTGAGGTGCTTGCCCCGATCCGCGACAGATCGATCGCCCGGTATTTGCGGCACGAGTATCTGGAAGCCTACCTCCGCGACAATACCAAGGCCCGGCAACTGCGTCCTGACGGTACTTACGAGCGCGTTGTTCGGACAGGAGAGGCGTTTGAGGCTCAGGAATTTTTTCAAGGCAAGCGGACCGTTCCCGGCGATCCGTGCTTAGTTTCATCTTCAAGGGGGAATGATCTATGAATATCATCGCTTTACATCGTCATCTGACGGCGGCACTTTTTCTTCTGGTATTCAGCGTCGGATTGGCGGCGGCCCAGCAGAAACCGAAAGCCGTAATGTGGGAAAGGGTCAATATCAGTGCGCGAAACCTGTACGACGGCCCCGGCGGTAAAAAGATGCGCCCGAACTTGAGCAGGATCGAGTTTATCGAGGAGGAAACCGGCGGGCATAACACAAAATACCGGATAAAGGACGGATCGGGACGCATTTGGGTGGCCAAGCTTGGACGCGAGGCCCGGCCGGAAACTGCTGCGGTCCGATTGCTTTGGGCCATTGGGTACAAGACGGAGATAAATTATCTGGCCCCGACACTCACCATACCGGGCAAGGGAACATTTAAGAACGTCAGGCTCGAGGCTCGCCGGCCGAATGTCGAGCGGGCCGGGGAATGGGATTGGCGGTCCAACCCATTTGTCGGGACGAAACAGCTTAAGGGTTTGAAGATGATGATGGTCTTCATGACGAATTGGGACGTGCTCAACCTCCAGAACAAAGTACTGGAGACCAATGGGGAGCGCCAATTTATCGTTAGCGATCTGGGTGCAACGTTCGGACGGCTTGGGAACAACAACCTGCCAATAATTTACAGGCTTGGCCGCCAGACGGGTAGTCCTGAACACTACGTTAAGACCAGTTTCGTGGACGAGGTTGAGGACGGCGAGGTCGATCTGGCCTACAAGGGAAAGAACCGGGATCTTTTTGAAGGCTTCACCGTAGCCGACGCCCGCTGGCTGGCAGATTTGCTGGGAAAACTCAGCGATAAGCAGATCAGCGACGCGTTCAGGGCGGCAAACTACTCGCCGGCTGAAGTCGCGATGTACACACGCGCCGTGAAGGGAAAGATAGGCGAGCTTGAGAGGGCGGCCCGTGCGTCGAATCTGGCCGGTGGGAAATAATGCGTCGGCTCAACGGGATCGTAATATGCGCGATAGTCGGGGCGGTTATCATCACGGCTGCGCTGTTCTTCGCAAGACTCAGCGGGCACGATCGCCCTGCCGATACGGCCGCTGCGGCTAACTCCGCTGCTGCGACAACTGAAGTTCCCATCCTGGAGGAGATCTTCGGGCTCGGCCCCGGAGCTCTTGGGCCTGAAAACGACTGGACGATCAGTTCTCTCGAGGTATCGATACGTCTTCTGCTCGCGGTGCTCCTTTCTGCAGTTCTGGCATTCCGCCCAAGAAAGAATTTTCCACTCTTCCGCCGCAATTTGTATGTGTCGCAAACCCAGATTCTGCTTGCGGCGGTTGCGGCCGCGCTGATGATGATAGTCGGCGACAATGCCGCCCGGGCGTTCGCTATTTTCGCGGCGGTTTCGCTTGTCCGCTTTCGAACGAATATCCGCGATCCCAAAGAAGTGACGGTACTTTTGATATGCCTGGCGCTCGGGCTCGCCGCCGGCGTCGGACGTTGGGACCTCGGGGCGATCTTGTGCCTCTTCTCGCTGGTGCTCTTGGGGATCCTTGAATACAAAGAGCCAATGCATGCGTTCCGGTCGATGGAACTTACGGTGCGGTCACGCGATACGGACGCGACGCAGGAGATGCTCTTGCGGATATTCAAGAAACATGACCTGGAAGCCGAGGTGCGAAAGATCGACCCGTCCGATGAGCAGGATCCGATAGGCTCACTGCAGTATTATCTCAACCTCAGGCTGAACATTAGTACCGATTTCATCAGCCAAACCATCTTGACCACCGATCCGGTGAATGTAGAAGGGATCGTATGGGCGCGGACGAAAAATGCGACGGACGTATATCAATAACGCCCGCCGGGCCTGGTCGAGACATCCGAGCGGATCAATTCAAACCAAGCAAGATCTCAGTTTCCGGCCTGCGCCGCTTCCGCGATCTGAGGCTTCGCAAACTTTCGACCGATCTTGCTGCTGTTCCTTTCGAAATAATCCTTGACGTAAGATTTGATGTAGAAGTGGACGGGCCATGACGAATAATCGTAATTCTTCATTTCCTTGTAGGCTCGATCGTAATCCCATCCATATTTCTCGAGCCGATAAACCGCGCCGGTCAATCCCGTTCGGTGCTTGCCCGCCTTGCAGTGAACATAAGCTACGCCGGTCGCTGGGTCGTTCATAATGCCCATGAACTGCTGCACCTGAGAGTCTTTTGCGTATTTCCAACCGCTCATCGGGATGTTGATGTATTTCATGCCGAGTGCTTCGACCTCGCGCTTTTCATACTCGGTTGGATCGTTCCGCAGATCGATGACCGTGTTGATCCCGAGTGCCTTTAGCGCAGAATAGTCGTCCGCTTCCGGCTGGCCGCCGCGATACAGTCGGTCATCCATTTTTCCAAAGTTTACGATGTCGATGTTCGGGAACGAGGCGGGCGACGTTTGTGCGAAAGAAGAGATTGAGAATGTGAATACAACGACAAAGAAAGTGAGGTGTCTTGTCATAACTTACTTATTTTTTTGTTCTTGTTGTCCCGGCATCGGGATGCCGCGATTCGTGCTGTACAGGCAATCGTTCTCGTTGTCGTCAACGAGTATTCGGAATTTTGATCAAGATCGCCAAGGTTCGTTCCTTTGACGGAAACATTTATCGTTCGGTTGTCCAATAAGTTTGTGATGAAGCTTATTACGGGATCGACGAGTGCGAAAGATCGGTTCAGGGATGCACCGATAGAAGTATTAGGAGCTTTGAAACGTTCGCTGAACAAGCCCGGTACGCCGTTTGCACTATTGAATCTCAGAAACAGGTGAGATGCATTGAAGCGTTACAGGTTCGACAAAATGAGTGTTGATCGACAGAAACAGAAAACGGATGCTATGGATATGCCGATTCGAAAGCCGTCCGATTCGCTGCCAAAGATCTTTGGGTCCGTTCGGAAGAGCGGATTCACCACGAGGCGACCTAAAGCTCAAAAAGCCGTTCGCGCGGCCGCTCCTAAGCCGCGCGACTTGACGCGCCCTCGCGGCGACAATTAACCAACATCCTAATAAACAGGTCAACCAAAGGATCGATCGAGCGCCTGAGCAAATGCGGCCACGCCGACCTTTCAGGTATGCTTTTTAGAACGGCCGGCATTTCATATCTGTAGAATCTTCCCGTAACCCAAATGACCGCCCGGTCTCACGGATCTATCAGGACCAGCAGCCGATCGGCGTAGTCGGAGCGGGTGGAACGGAGGATCTCGTATTGGGCCTGGGCCATGGCGGTGTTGCCTAGTTTCAGGTAAGAGCGGCCGAGGTTGTATCGGGCTTTGTCGAGGTCGGGGTTGTAGTTGACGGCGGTGTTGAATGCCTCGCTCGCCTCTTCGGTCCGGCCGAGTTCGAACAGCGTTTCACCGATATAATTGTATGTCTTCGCCTCGGGCTTATAGATCTTTAGCTGGTCAAATGCAGTGTAAGCGTCGTTCCACCGCTTGAGCTTCATATAGGCAAGCCCGAGTTTTTCCATAGCGTTGGCGTGGCCGGGATTGAGCATTAGGGCACGCTTGTACGCGAGAGCTTCCTCATCGGTGCGATTGAGCTTTTCGAGGCTCAGTCCCAGCGCGTACTGTGTTTCGGCCTTGCTGTCGTCCAGGCGGATCGCTCTCCGATAACCTTCGACCGCTTCCTTAAATTGCCCAAGTGCGTAACTGGACGCACCGATGTTGACATACGTCTCGGCCCATTCAGGACGAAGCTTTGCGGCTTGCTTCGAGGCTTTCAGCGCGTCGGCGTGTCGGCCGAGAATACCGTAGCAAAATCCGGACTGATACCAGGCCTCCGCGTAAGCCGGATCGGTCTCGACGGCCTTCTCAAAGAACGGCAGAGCACGGGCGTAATCGTCGCGTGAAAGCAGCGCAACGCCCTGCGAATAAAAACTCTCGGCGGCGGCCCGCTTGTTCTTTTGGGTCACGGCGGAAAGCGATGATACGGTTTGCAGCTCTGAAACTTTGAGCTGAAGAATGCGCTCGGCCGGAACGGCAAAATTCAGGCTTTGCCCCTCGGCCGCCTGCAGCGTCGCAACGCCGATCACCTGGCCGTACATATTCACAACCGGCGAGCCTGATGATCCGGGCGAGATCGGCGCCGTGATCTGAATGATCTTGCCGTAACCGGAGATCTCGCGAACGGCGGACACGATCCCGTTCGACACCGAGCCCTCTAAACCAAAGGGATTTCCTACAACAAGGATCGATTCACCTTCCTGCGGAACGCTCTTTGAGATCGGCAGCGAAACCGCCAAACCCGGCGGCAGATCGACCTGAAGCAACGCAAGGTCGCCTTCCCCGTCGATGGCCAGCACGCCTTTGGCCCGGAATTTCTTTCCGTCAACGAGATGGATCTCGACACGCGACGATCTTTCGATAACGTGGCGGTTGGTTATCACCCGGTCCGGCGCAACAAAAAAGCCCGAGCCTCGGCTGACTGAATTGCCCCTTTGATCGAATGTCTCAATGGCGACCGACGATGGCTTTATCCGCTTGACCAACTCAGGCAAAAAATCCTGCGCCGCCGCCGGAATGGCCGTCACCGCAAGGGCCAGAAAGCTGAGCAGGATTTGGCGAAAGGGAAATCGCATAGGCCGGGCAGGTCGCATCTCCATTCGCAATTATAGGCGTTTTGGCTCGGTTAAACAATACTTCAATCAGGCCGATGTAGTTAGCACATCATATGTCCTACGAGAATAGCAGGTGAGATGTCCGCTTTCGGCGGTTGAGGGTAAATGGCTATAGAAAGGAGTCATGAGAAATTACCCGGAGATCGCGATGGAGAAGGCGA
>JBFWPK010000008.1:0-172220 GCA_050250045.1 Pyrinomonadaceae bacterium
TCCAGCAGAGCTCGCTTCCGCTTCGTCTCCGGCATCCATCGTAAACCAGTTCTAGGATTATCCCAAAAACGTAAACTTATAGGAGGACGAACCATCAAAAAGTGTCAACTTTTTTCAGGACGAGTCAAGTCACGCCACATAGTATTACTTTTTTTCAATTCTCGTGGGACAGTGGCAAAAAACGGCTGTAAGCTCAATTGAGTCAACCAATTACGCTGTCCCACACGGCCGTGGGACACGTCTTGGACAGTGGGACACGAATTTTGTGAAATGCCGGCGGATACCCGGCCGGTGGCATCGAGTTTGCGAGGTGAGGTCCGGCGGGAAATTATAGAACTTAGTTCCGAATAGTCGTATTACGCTAGCAGGCGCGAGTTTTCATTGCATTTAGCCGCCAATTTTGCGTAAATAGAATTAGCCCGAAGTGAACGCCCCGCGATACTGACGGCGAAGCCAATCCCCTTCAATATGCAGGAATTTACAGACCAACTGCCCGCGGACCTCAGACGGTATCCGATGGTTCCGATCCGCGATGTCGTTATCTTTCCGTACACAAAAGTCGCGTTCAAGATAGGGCGCCCGAGCTCCGTCAGGGCCCTGGAAGAGGCAATGTCGGGCGAGCGGGACATTTTTCTGGCGACCCAGCACGACGCAACGGTGGATGAGCCGAAATCGGACCAGATCTATAAGGTAGGGACGCTCGGCCGCATTCTCCAGGCCCAGCGGCAGGAGAATGGACAGATCAAGGTCGTCGTCGAGGGCCGCGACCGCGGCGAATCGCTCAAGGTCGAACAGGACGAGGACGGAATGTTCTATGCCCACGTCCGAAAGATCCAGTCGGTTGACGAATCGGGCTTTCGAACGGATGGGCTGCTCCAAAAGATCCATTCGCTGGTCGAACAGTTCCTCCGTGTGTCGCCGGATGCATATACTGACGCTCTTCATGCAAGCCTTCGCGGGATCTCGGCCGCTCAAATATCCGATGCAATGAGTTCGCACCTGCGGATCAGCGTCGAAGAAAAGCAGGACCTGCTCGAAACATTCTCCGTCCAGGAACGGCTGCAAAAGCTGACCGAAGTGCTCGAAGCCGAGATCGACAAACGCCAGCTCGACCGTACCATCCATTCGCGGACGAAGAAGCAGATGGACAAGCATCAGCGCGAGTACTATCTGAATGAGCAGATAAAGGCGATCCACAAGGAACTTGGCCGTAAAGACGATAAGGCCGAACTTGACGAGCTAAAGAAAAAGATCGAAGAAGCAGGCATGAGCGAGGAGGCAAAGGAGAAGGCAATTCAGGAGTTCTCCCGCCTCGAGGCAATGCCGCCGATGTCCGCCGAAAGCACGGTTTCGCGGACATATCTCGACTGGCTGATCAATGTTCCATGGAAAGAGCGTTCAGAGGAGATCGACGATCTCAACGAAGCCGAGAAAACCCTGAATGCCGATCACTACGGCCTTGAAAAGATCAAGGAGCGAATCCTCGAGTTTCTGGCCGTCCGGCAATTGGTCAAGAATCCGAAGGGAACGATCCTCTGTTTTGTCGGGGCTCCGGGAGTCGGCAAAACCTCGCTTGGCAAATCGATCGCAAAGGCGACGGGACGCAAATTCGTCCGGCTGGCGCTCGGCGGCGTTCATGACGAGGCTGAGATCAGGGGACATCGCCGGACGTACATTGGTGCTTTGCCGGGACAGATAGTACAGCTTATGAAACGCGCCGGTACGATCAATCCGGTCATCCTGCTAGACGAGGTCGATAAACTTGGACGCGATTTTCGCGGCGACCCGAGTTCGGCCCTGCTTGAGGTCCTCGATCCGGAACAGAACAACACGTTTCGGGATCATTATCTGGACGTGGACTACGACCTGTCGAATGTCTTTTTCATTGCGACCGCAAATGTCCTGCACACCATCCCGCCGGCGCTTCAGGACCGGCTTGAGATACTGCATCTTTCCGGATATACCGAACGCGAAAAGTCCGAGATCGCGAAACGCCACCTGATCAGCAAGTCCGCGGAGAATACGGGTATTGACTACGAGAACATTAAGTTCACCGACGACGGCATCCTCGAGATCATTCGCCACTATACCCGCGAGGCCGGAGTAAGAAACCTCGAGCGTGAGATCGGTTCCTGCCTACGGAAAATAGCCCGGAAATTCGTGGTCGCCGAGAATAAGGACGATTTCCGCGTAGTGATCGACGCCGAAAAGGTCAAGGAACTGCTTGGTACGATCCGCTTCCGCAAACAGGACATTGCCCGCAAAAGCGAGATCGGCCTTGTGAACGGCCTGGCGTGGACCGAGGTCGGCGGCGATGTGCTGCAAGTCGAGGCGACGCTGGTCGAAGGCAAGGGCGAGGTTACGTTGACCGGAAAACTCGGCGAGGTGATGCAGGAATCGGCACGGGCGGCGCTTACATGCGTGCGATCGCGGGCCGAAACTCTCGGGATCGATCCCAAGGACTTTCGTGAAAAGGACCTTCATATACACGTGCCGGAAGGTGCGATCCCAAAAGACGGCCCCAGCGCCGGCATCACGATCGCGACCGCAATGGTTTCGGCACTGACCCGGACCTCCGCCCGGCATGACGTTGCAATGACCGGCGAGATCACTCTGCGCGGAAAGGTGCTCCCGATAGGCGGTGTAAAGGAGAAGCTTCTGGCCGCGCATCGGTTTGGCCTGAAAACTCTGATCCTCTCGAAGGAGAATGAAAAGGACCTGGCGGACATTCCCGATGATGTGCGTGAAGACCTGACGATCGAGCTGGTCGATACGATAGATGAGGTCCTGGAACGGGCGCTGGAGGCTGGAAAGGTCGAGACTGCCCTCGATACGCCTCAATTGTGGAATCCGGACACCGCAACACCCGACGTTTCTGCATCAATTGAGTGATGATACGTTGCTATGGATCGCACGCCAGGCGGAAGCCCACGTAAGGATTCTTTTGGTCGGCGGTCAAATAGTTCCTGTACGTGAGAAGCATTTCAGGCTTATCCAGAAGATGGTCCGGCGTTTTCCAGTTCAGTCCGCGAACCGAGATGTACTCCTTGTCAAGCGATTTGTCCCCTGGATGGTCCGTGTACAGCGAGTATTTCGATGAGGTCCATTCGGATACGTTCCCCAGCATGTCGCTGATGCCGCTCTCCGGTGTCCTGTCGCCTGATGATCCGACCGCCGCAGGAGCTCCGCTCAGGACGGCCGAGCCTTTTCGCCACTCGCCGCCCCACGGAAAGGCTGTTGCTTTGGGGCCGTTTCTTGCGGCGTATTCCCATTGTTCTTCGGTCGGCACCGTGCATTTTCGTTTGAGCCGCTTTGAAACCCAGCCCGCATAAGCGGTTGCATCAGCGAGGCTGACGTCGGTAACCGGCAGGTTCGCGGTCCCCTTTGGAAAGGTTCCGTTCTTCCACGACGCCGGCACAGGGTGCCCGGTGTCTTTGGTGAACTCAGCGTACTGAGCGTTCGAAGCCTCATGTTTGTCGAGGTAAAAGTCCGGGAGTTCTACAGAATGCTGCGGAAATTGGTTTCCCCATTCAGGGTCCATCGGGTCGGGAACATCGCTGCGGCCCATCAGGAACGTCCCGCCCTTTATTTGGGCCATGTCTCGTGAGGGCGGCGGCACCTCGACCGGAGGCCTGCTGTTGTTTGCCGGAGGCGGGGCAGGAACGAGAAGGAAGTAGGCGCCAGTCCCAAGTCCGGCAAGAACCGCTACGGAAACCACTCCCGCCAGAGCGGTTATCCACAGGCGGCGAGTCCTGCCGAACGAACCGGTCTCGATCAGTCCGTGCGGAAGATTGAGTGACGTTGCCGATTGTCCGCCCTGGGTCTGTTCTACATGACTTGGGAGCGTGGTGCTCATCCGGGAATCGCCGCTAACCCCAGGTTCGGGTATGGCCAGGTCCGGCCGCGACCTTTCGCGCTGTACCTCGGCCTCGATAGACTCCTGCATGCGGTCCATCCGCTGCTGGACCACTGCGATCTCTTCGGCCAGGCGATTGACCTCGCGCTCGGCCGCCAGCCTGGCCGCTTCGGCCTCTTCGCGTTTCTTTGATTCGAGGTCGGTCAGTGCCCTGGCTTCATCCAGATGCTGTTTTGCGGCGATGGCCTCACGTTCATAGCGCTCGGCTTGATCGTGGATCTGCTTTTGGGCTTCAACCTCGATCAGCTTTCGGCGCTCTGACTCGCTTCTAAAGGCTGCCTGGAGTTCCGACTCGATCTGCTGGCGGCGAGCTTCGGCTTCGGACCTGAAATGTGCCTCGCTCTCGGCCCGCTTTCTCGCCTCTTCATACTGGCGCTTTGCCTCGGCCACTTGTTCGGTCAGTTGTTGAGCTTCTATCTCCGCCTGCCGCCTGCCGCCTTCGTGGAGCTGGCGTTGCTGCGACTCCTCTTGCCGCCGGGCCCGCTCGGCCTCGGCCTGGCGTTGTGCATCAAGGGCGGCCTGCGCCAGGTAGTTTGCCCGGTCTTCGGCGATCTTTCTGGCGGCGGCCTCTTCGGTCAGGCGCCTGGCCTCAGCCTCACGCTTGGACCGCTCCTCGAAGACCAGCTTCTCCATCTCGGCCTCGACCTGGCGCCGCACGTCTGCTTCGATCTGCTGCTTGGCCTGTAAAGCTTTTTGCTGTGCCTCTTCGGCACGTTTTTCGGCCTCCTCAAGCTGCTGAAGCAGCACGTCGGCCTCGATCGCCTGGGTCCGGGCCATCTCAAACCGATCCTGGGCCTCCAATAGGTCCCGTGCGAGCTTAGGATCGGCGTTCAGGTTCGTTGCATCGCCGTCGAAGAAAGTCGACAGCCGCTGCTTTTGCGAGTCGGAGAACTGGTTGGGCGAAGTAGGCGGCCGGGGGATCCCCGAATCACTTGGGATAGGCGGGATCATATATTCGGTCGCGGCACCCATAATGTCCGGCGACGATACCAGACCGCGGGCCGATTCCCCAATATCGGTGACCATTGCCTCGATCGTTGCGTATCGGTCGTGCGGATCCTTGGCCAAGGCCTTCTGCAGAACGGACTCAACGAAGGGTGAGACAGTGATCCCGAATGATCCAAGGGCCGGCAATGGAGCCGTCAGATGCTGATACATCATGCCGGGCATCGACTCCGACTGATACGGAAGCCGCCCCGCAAGCATTTGATAGAAGATCACACCGAGAGCGTAAATGTCAGTACGGTGGTCGATGTCCTCACCTGACCACTGCTCGGGAGACATATACGGCGGGGAGCCCATTACGTTCTGCGTCTGGGCTTGAATAAGCGACGGGTACGACTCGACGGATTTGATCTTTGCCAAACCGAAATCGAGGACCTTCACCGCATTCCGCAGTGCAAGGTTCTTTTGCACCATGATGTTTGGCGGCTTTAGGTCCCGGTGAATGATACCTTTCCTATGTGCCTGCCCGACGCCGAGGGCAATAGGAAGAAACAGCTCATAGGCCCTTTCAAAGCTTAGCGGATTGCCTTCGGTAAGAAAGTGCGAAAGCGGCGTGCCATCGACAAACTCCATCACCAGGTACGGCATGTTGTCATGCTCGACCCCGAAGTCCGTTACGCGAATCACATTGGGATGGTCGATCGAAGCCGACAGGACCGCCTCCTGACGAAACCGGACAAGCAGGGACTCGTCGCCGCTGACCAGGCTCGGCAGGATTATCTTTATTGCGTGGGATGATTTGAGAAATTTATGCCGGGCCTTGAAAACGATGCCCATGCCGCCCTGGCCGAGCCTTTGTTCCAGGATGTACCGTCCGCTGATAACGGTCCCGCCCGCGATGGTGAAGGCGAGCAGGTTTCCATCGAGAGGGCAAGTCTCGAGCGTGTCCTCGTAGCAAGACCGGCATTTTGAGCATTCCTTCATCGCATCGACACGGGCGCTGGGTATTTATCATACTACGAAATCGGACGGTGTTTGATCCTGAAAAACGAGCAAACATCAACTCCGCAGTGAAGGTTTGGCGTTCACGTGGAGCCAAAGCTTTGCGGCGGGTGCTTCAGACTATCGGCATTTGTTCGGACAAACCTCAAAATAGGTAACATCAAACCGAGTTTTCGAACGTGATGCGATGCCGACGGCTCCCTTTCTGAATGTGGAATCCCGGTCAATGATCTGACCGACGGGTTCGCGTGCCCCGGTTTCACTGTTCTCGATCGAAAGGAGGAAAGTGTTATCATCGGCCTTGATCGAAACGCGGAACCCATTTTTGGATGCCAACGCCGACGCAAATCCCGAGGCCGGAGCCGCAAAGATCTGGCGCGCTACCCCTTTTCTCACGATGTAGGCCTTCGCGACATTAGGTTCGGCGGCCCTGGCCCCGGAAAACTCTACGTAATAGTAATTCTCCGCGTCGGCGGCACGAAGAGCGAAACCCGCGGTTCCACCATCCTGGATCCTGAGGTCACTTATTAATTCGAAGTCCGTGTAATAGCGATACTGCTCGTTTCGCGGGAACGCTGCGCCGAGGGCATTGTTGATCTTCATTCCGCGCTGCAGCGACCAACTTTTCGGCATCTCCCACTCATCCGCCGTCCATGCAGTACCAAAGGTCTCAGTGCTGATCTTCTTCTCGACGTCGATCTCGAAGGTCTTGGTTTCGCTCGCAACCGTCTCGTCGTCCTGTTCAGTGTCGTCGGGCACATTCACGCCAACAAGCGTTTGCTCATATTCAAGCGCGGCGGGACGGATATCGAGATTGTAATAGCCCTGTCTAAGATCCGATACAAGCGCCTCGCCGTTCTTCTGGATCTTCACGATGCAGTAATTGCCGATCTCCTCGGAGATTATTGAGCCCTTTGAATCCCTGCCTTTGTTTATCGCCTGCGCGTAACGAACCTCGCCGTCGGCCAGATTGGTCTGGATCTTTAACTGGTATGTCACCGGCTTTAGATCGAGATCGAGTACGTGCGTCTTCTGGGGCAAGATCTTGACCAGGTCCTGCTCCTGAGTGTCGAACCCCTCTTTTGCGGCGGAGATCCTGTAATTGCCCGGCCGCAGATTCTCAAAGACCGCACTCCGGTCGCGGCTTGCAATGATCGACTGCGGAGCTCGCCCTCCGGCGCCGATTGGCGTGAGCACAACCTTGGCTCCGGGTTCTGTGGTCACGCTCAGGTTGCTAGCGCGTACTACTTCGGTTTTTACGACGACGCGATTGTTCACCTTTTGGACCACTGTTGGACGGCGGGGCCGCCGCACCCGCCTTAGGCCCGACGAGACCGGTCGTTTCGCGGCCTCAACTATGGGAATACGGGAACCAAATTGGGCTGCCGCCGGTGAAGCGCCGACAAACAGCCCGATCATTGGGAGAATAACAGTGAATAGCAGGATCTGACGAACATTCATAACAATTTCTGGTCCAACAGATTCGCTCCAGGCTGAAGTAACATTCCGATCTAGAAATTGTACTGCAGTCCTAGCTGGATCCGTCGGCCGGGCGTGAGCGTTTCCGTAGCCCGTCCAAATCCGGCCGCTTCAAGAAAGCGCACGGGCAGGCCGAAGTTTGCCCGGTCAATAAAGTTGAAGATATCCACCCGCACTCTCACATCCTGGGTTTCCCGGAATCGGAATCGTTTGTTGAATGAAAGGTCGAGTTCGAGAATGCTTCCCCCGCGAAACGTATTCCGCGGGATAGCCCCGTTCTGGCCGAATGGGGCGAGCATCTCACGAAACACCGCGTCCGATGCGAGGGTGAGCGGCTGTTCCCTATCACCGGTCTCGGTAAGGTACCGCAAGTTGTTGAGGCGGTCGGTGAGATTGCCGTCCTGATTGATGTCAATGATCGAATTGACCGTAAACGGCTGCCCGGTCGAGAATCTCCCGGTACCCGCGATCTGCCACTCGCCGAACAAGGCACGCGTGATGCCGCTATGGCCCCGGAGTTCGGGTGTATCGAAGACCACATTGTACGCGAACCGATGCCGCACGTCGAAATTTGCGGCGGCGTATTCACCCTCGAAAGTACGGCTGTCCTGCGGCAGGGCAAAAGCTCCGGCGAGGTCAAAGACATCTGAAACGTCGTCTTTCACCTTACCGAAAACATAGGCCGCACGGTATGAGAAGTTCCGGCTAAGCCGTCCGCGAAGCTCGGTTTGAAGGGAATGATACCTTGAACGGCCGGTGGTTTCGAACTGGCTGATCGCACCGGCATTGGCGACCGGACGCGGTGCGAAACCTGAAGTTGTACCCACGGTCAGGGGCTCACACAAGGTGATGCCGTTCACGCAGCCTCCCTCGTCGTAGAAGAAACCTTCGATCCGGCTGACGAAATTTCCGCCGAGATTCGGCGTCGTGAACCGGAGCAGGTTGCGGCCCTCGGTGCCGACGTATGCGGCTGAGAAAAATGTTTCGCCAAACAGCCGGTGCTCAAAGCCGATCGAGTACTGGTATGAGAGCGGCGTGTCGAGCTTCCGTGTCGGGAGTGTTGTCCCAAAGAGGCTTCCGGCAGGGAAGAGGCTGAAGATATCTTCAAAGATCGCCTCGATCTGCTGGTCGGACAGCTCCGGATTTATCGTGTTCAGCGTGCCCGGTTGAATAAGAAAGATACTTCCCGCCCCCGGTTCGCGGCAGGGAACTGCCGTGCCCTGGAGCATGTCGTAGTAGTTGCAGACAAACCCTGTGGCCGGATCGAATATCGCGAAACGCGGGTTGAACATCGTAAAGATGCTCGACTGCTGGCCCGCGCCCGCTCCGACAGTATTATCCGCGAGCAGGCCGCCCCCAAAATTCACATTCGTGTAGGTTGGGAAAACGTTTCGCGACTGGCTGACTACTGCCCCGAGGATCTGGTCGAAGTACACACCAAATCCGCCGCGGATGACCGTGCGGTCCGTTGGAGCATAGGCAATACCGAATCGCGGAGCAAAATTATTGCGGTCCGTGTCGAAGATATCAGTCCTGCCGCCAATGAATTGGCCCAACCCGCTGAGATACGACGGCAAGGTCGTCGGGAACGTGTCCTCGATCTTGCGATCTGCCTCTTTGGGGCTTGTGTTCAATTCATATCGAAGCCCGAAGTTTAGGGTCAGATTTTGCGTCGGCCGCCAATTATCCTGGGCGAAAAAGTCTAGCTGGTAATAGCTCAGACTGATATCGTCCGTCGTCCCGGCGTGCTTAAGGGATTGGAAAAAGCCAGTTGCCGCTCCGCTGGCGACAAAATTGAGCGGCTCGGCAAAGCCCGCCGTGCGCGGGCAAAAGGTTTGCGGGTTCGTACACTGTCCGCCGTAGAAGGTAACGAGCGAGCGCTGATTTCGAGGCAGCAGGCTGTCCAACACAGTCCGCCGGATGTCCGTTCCGAACGCGAAATCGTGAAGCCCGCCGCCGCGTACTTGCCAGCGGAGTGTATCCGCGAACTGCAGCGTGTTGTTCTTTCTATCCTGCGGAAAATTGAAGACGTCCACTCCGAGCGGGCTGAAGCCGCCAATGATCAGTTGGCCGACAGTACCCAGATTGGCGTACTCCGTAGGCGCGACGCCGCCAAATAACGGGACTGTAGCAAGGTCAACACGGGACGGCAGTATCACCTCCGACGGCAGACACTGAGGGGCACCGTTGGGACATTGAGCGATCGTCCCATTCACGTAGTAAGGCGCATTCAGCACAAACCGGCCGTCCTCACCTTCGGAAAGGCTGGTAAGCGGGAGCATGAAGTCGTCGCGAAGCTCGTCGAAATTCAAACGCGTTCGCCCGAATGAGAATCGGAACTCATTGGAAACATTCTCGGAAAGTGCTCCGGTCAAATAGGTCGAGAAATTGTCTGTCCTCACTTTCGGCCTGATCGCGGAAAACAACGCACCGCCGACGTCCGTCAGGTCGCGTCTATCCTTCGTGAAGTTATAGCGCGCGGTCAGAAGCTGGGGACGTTCGGAGTCCGCAAAGAGGTTGTAGTCCAGTTTGCCGGAGAGGATGATCCCGCGCGCATCGGTCGACAACTCCTTTGAGTAAGTGTTCGCCCCGTACACACCGTCCGGGTGGTTCGGGAACGGGATAAGGCTATAGGCCGCGTCTGCCGCCGTGCTCGTCGGGAAGATCGGTACAACCGTGCCGTTGGCCCCCGCCGCAAGAAAGCCCTGAGCTCCGCTTCCGAAGATCCCGCGTTCCTCAAGCGTGGGAACGGCAAAATGTCGCTCCTTGAAACCATTCATGGTTTGGCCCTCGCCCGAAGCAAAGAAAAACAGCCTGTCACGGACGACCGGACCGCCGACGGCGAAGCCGCCCTGCAGCAGCGAGAACGTGTCCTTCTCACCGGCGTCGTTTCGCACCTCGACTCGCTCGCCGTCACGAAAAACTGGTATCGAAACGCCGTCGTCCAGCCTCCGTCCGCTCAGCAAAAAGGTCGAATTTCCGTCAGTATTATCGAAGAAATTTCGGGCGTTAAGGAAATCGGCGTTGCCGAGGCCATAAAGGGTCCCGCTGAACCGATTCGAGCCCGATCTTGAGAGGGCGTTCACTTGGGCTCCCAGATTCCGACCGAACTCGGCCGGAGCCAGGAGAGTTATTATCTGGAACTCCTGAATCGATTCGATCGGCTGCGGCACGAGTGAAAAGAAGCCTTGCCGCCGGACGCCTATATCCTCATCATTATTGTCGGACCCGTCGACGGTGAAGTTGTTGGCCCGTGAGCGAAGGCCATTCACCGCGAACTGTCCAGAAGTGCCGACGCCGCTGCCAATGCCCGGGCCGACTGAACTGCCGACGGCTTGCGGCGGAGCGTAAACACCCGGGATCAGAAAAGCAAGTTCATCAAAGGTCCGGGTCAGGGTGGTCCCGCCCAACGGCAGCGATCGTATGGACCTGGCATCAAAGGCACCGTCCCGCCGGGGGTTGACGATTATGGTTTGATCCTCGTCGGTGGTTGTTGGGTTGAATTCAGCGAGCGCGGTCGGGGTCGATGTCGGAAGAGGCGTCGGCGTCGCGGTTGCGACAGGCCTTATCATTTCGAAGGGGACCGGAACGACCGAGTTCTCTCGAGTCGCAAGCAGCCGCTGGATCTTCGTTTCCGGCAGGAAACCTTCGGCCCTAACCTCGATCGCGTAAAATCCGGGAGCGAGCGACGTTTTTAGAAACTGTCCGTCAGGGCCTGAAATGGCCGTGGTTTGCGATCCGGTATCCTGGTTCCTGAACGTAACAAGCGCACCGCTTATTTTCGTTCCGGTCGCTTGTTCAATGACGACCCCGGCAAAGCTGCCGCTTACCGGGCTCTGGCCAAGTCCGGACAAACCCAAGGCCAATATGGCGACGAGCAGCAACACTGGCCGCAGGGCAAAATGTTCAATAACGGCAAAACGAAATTCGGCTGATCGGCCCAGGCGTAGGCCACTCGTGATAGATGGGGACATCTTGGTTCTCCTCATTTTTGCAGAAACTTGCGGTTTCAGGTCTCGAATCGTCCGCGCATACAAGGCGAGCCAGGCAGAGTACGGCAGTTGCCAATGAATGCGGGCCGAAGGTTCGTGATCACCACGCTGTTAAAGAACCACGCGTAATTTGTCGAAGAATAATATCACCCGGACATTGTTCGAAAAATCAGAATAAACGCAACCGGGACAGCTAAATAGAACTAAGATTGTCGTAAAAGCCGTTCACTGTCAAACAAGGCGCGTGATCCGGGCGGAGCATCCTGCTCCACCAATAACGTATCGGAAAACGATTGTCGCTTGTGAGGACGCAATCCTCAACGGAATTTTGCTTAGTTACGAGAAATAATTGATATACCGTAGAATGAATTGTCATGAAGATCCGCAGCGCCGAGTTTGTCAAAAGCGCGTTCGACCGGCGTCACTGGGTTGCCGGAGACCTGCCCGAGATCGCGTTTCTGGGCAGATCGAATGTTGGGAAGTCATCGCTTCTCAATTCGCTGCTGGCCCGCAGAAACCTCGCGCGAACGTCGAACACACCCGGACGAACCCAGAGCATCAACTATTTCCTGGTTAACGGCGAATTCTACTTCGTCGATCTTCCAGGCTACGGCTATGCGAAGGTCTCGAAAGCCATTCGTTCCGATTGGGGCGTTATGGCCCGTGACTATTTGACCGACCGCACACAACTGGTCTTGTTCATCCAATTGGTCGATTCACGACACGCTCCAAGCGAACTTGACCGCCAGCTGAACGACTGGCTGCTTGAAAACGATAAACCCCATCTGGTGGTCGCGACAAAGTCGGACAAATTATCCGGCAATCAGATGAAGAGTCAACTGCGGTTGATCGGCCAGGGCCTGCCGCAGAGCAAAATTCTGCCATATTCTACGTCTAAGGGCACGGGCCGCGGGGAAGTTTGGGCTGAGATCGAACATTCTTTAAAAAAAGCTGAAAATTAAGTTGCTTTATTGGTCTTGTTGTTGTAATAATCAATAAATCCCGAAATTTACATAGCTTTCGAGCATGTTTCAGCTGTTTTACTACGTTTAGTCCATACGATTAACTCCACCTTTTACTTCAAGCCAGGAACTAAGGGCTTTTGCTTTAATACGTTGGAAATGTTCAGTGTCCGCGGGGTCGGATGCGAAATAACGGTAACACCGAAAACACCATGGCAACCAAAACCACACAATCACGCAAATCGAAAGGCGTGAATAACGACAATGATGCTCCGGATGAGGTTCGCGAGAGTTCTGCCGAGGCCGCCGCGAGCAATGACGGCACCGCGCCTCCATCGAAGCCCGCCGAGTCTTCCAAGCCGGAACTTCTGAATCTCGCGGACCTCAAGGAAATGTCGATCAGCGAGTTGACCCATATCGCAAAGGAAATGGGGATCGAGGGTGCGACGGGCCTTAGGAAACAGGAGTTGATCTTTAAGGTCCTGGCGGCGCAGACGGAGAAGAGCGGCCTGATATTCTCGGAAGGCGTTCTTGAAACGCTGCCAGACGGTTTCGGGTTCTTGCGGGCTCCCGAATACAACTATCTGCCGGGCCCGGACGACATTTACGTCAGCCCGTCGCAGATCCGCAAATTCGACCTGCGCACGGGTGATACTGTTTCGGGCCAGATCCGCCCACCGAAGGAAGGCGAGCGGTACTTCGCCCTGATCAAGGTCGAGGCGATCAACTTTGAAGCTCCCGAGCAATCCCGGGAAAAGGTCTTTTTTGACAACCTGACGCCGCTCTATCCGGATGAGCAGCTCACAATGGAGGTCGGCTCGGACAATATCGCGGCCCGTGTGATCGACCTGGTCACGCCTATCGGTAAAGGCCAGCGTGCTCTGATCGTGGCGCCGCCGAGAACGGGTAAGACCGTTCTCCTCCAGACGATAGCGAACTCGATAACTCAGAACCACCCGGAAGTTTCGTTGATCGTGCTGCTGATCGACGAGCGGCCCGAAGAAGTCACGGACATGCAGCGCTCAGTAAAGGGTGAGGTTATTTCCTCGACCTTCGACGAACCGCCTACGCGGCACGTCCAGGTCGCGGATATGGTCATCGAGAAGGCCAAACGCCTTGTCGAGCACAAGCGCGACGTTGTGATCCTGCTTGACTCGATCACACGCCTCGCCCGCGCACATAACGCGGTTGTTCCGCCATCGGGCAAGATCCTCTCAGGCGGTATTGATTCAAATGCTCTCCAGCGCCCCAAGCGGTTCTTTGGGGCGGCCCGCAATATCGAAGAAGGCGGGAGCCTGACGATCATCGCAACTGCATTGATCGATACCGGGTCGCGAATGGACGATGTGATCTTCGAAGAGTTTAAGGGAACGGGTAACTCCGAGATCCATCTCGACCGCCGCTTAAGCGACAAACGCCTCTTCCCGGCAATCGACCTTCAGCGTTCAGGAACTCGTAAGGAAGAGCTCCTTATTGACAAGGAAGACCTCGCACGCGTCTGGGTCATGCGCCGCGTGCTGAATCCGTTGTCACCGGTCGAGCAGATGGAAGTCGTCCTCGAACGGCTAGGGAAGACGAAGACGAACGCAGAGTTCCTGGCTTCGATGCAAACCTAACTCCCCGTTATCTCCACGCAACGGCGCCGCTCCAAGTAATGGGGCGGCCTTTTTTGTTCACTCTTTTGTGATGACTATGTTGTACAAATATTCACGTCGAACTGCTTCGCACACAAGAATGTCCATTCAAAAGTGCGTTGAACGATGTTAAGAGCCTGTTTTCATTCGATTACAAGTCTGACTAAATAGAAAAAATATTCATAATTTTGAATTTTATCTAAATTCTTCAATATTCGATCCGACAAAAAATGGAGTGACTCCTTTTCAAGTGACGTGAAATCAGCGGGTAACCGAACGAAGGCCGTATTGGCACGTCAGTTGCCTTTCACTTGCTCGCATTTCAGGTTCGTTCAGAACATTGCACTAACAATTTTTGGTCCGGTAGAGATTCACCCTACAAACCAAGGGAGGGATGTGCAGCGAGTTCTTCGTAGGTGGCTGCGAATCTCACCCAAGCGGCCTTGACTCACAAGCAGGGATATAGATTTGCTGGTCTGTTCGTCTTACTAAATGGAGGATTAGATGATTTGCAAACTACGATTTGAACTGTTGATTGCCGTCTGTTTGGTGTTGATAACAGCGTCTTACACCATCGGACAGACGATAAATGGAAATGTGACCGGCACGATTGTTGATGAACAGGGAGCGGCTGTTCCCGGTGCAACCGTTACGGTCACCAATGTTGAAACCGGCTTTTCGCGGAATACCGCCACAAGTGACTCCGGGCTGTATCGCATTGCCGGCCTACCGGTTGGAATTTACCGGATCCGCGTTGAAAAGGAAGGCTTCGCACCGGCCACAAACGAAACGGTCCAGGTAACCGTGGGGACCGACAGCGAGATTCGGTTTACAATGCGTCCGGGAACCGTCGAGGCCATAGTCGAGGTTACGGGCGGAGGTGAAATACTCGACAGCACGCAGAGCCAGGTTAGCACAACCATCGACCGGAGGACGATCCTTGCTCTTCCGGGAGGCAACACCCAAGCCGGACTGGCTCTTTTAAGTCCCGGCGTGTTACCGAATGCTCAGGGTCGCCCAGGATCTGGTTTTGCGGTTAATGGAAATCGTACGCGTTCCAACAACTTTACGATCGACGGAGCGAACAACAACGACCAATCGCTTTCGATCCCACGCCAGAATATTCCCGTGGATGCTATTCAGGAGTTCCAGATCTTTACGAATACGTTTGCTGCGGAATATGGACGAAATGCGGGCTCGTACGTAAACCAGATCACCCGTTCGGGAACCAATCGATTTTCAGGAACAGCGTTTTATACGTGGGCAGGAAACACCCTGGACGCACTTACGACCAGTCAGCAGCGTTCGTTTAATGCAAATAAGGCTGCCGGTGATTCGGACGAAGTCGCTCTGCGAAAGGCACGCAGTGTGACGGTTGACAGTACATACGGATTTACATTCGGCGGCCCGATCGTTAAAGATCATACCTTCTTCTTTACGAGTTTGGACTTTAACGACTTCCGGACGACTGTCAGCTCCGCGACGAGACTAGCTCTTGGTCCGTTGGCAAGGCAGCGGCTTCAATTGCCGGGACGGGCGATTGTCCCGGAGTCGCTGAATTTTCTGTTGAATACGTATCCGGTGGCCAATGATCCGACGTCCGGCGGTTCACTTACTTTGACAGGGACCACTGCCATCGCATGTCCTCCAGCGGATCCGCAGTGCAACGTGATCCCTTTCACGACGTACAATCGCGGAGCTGAGGCTGGAATTCCGTTTGGAACTGATTTTGATCGCTGGTTGATGAAAGTGAATACACGACTGTTCCAGAACGATCAACTCTCGTTCCGTTATCTTGTTGATCAATCGAAGAACCCAGGGGCACCGACTAGCCTTCCCGGACAAGAAGTCGGGCAAAACGGACGTAACGATTCATTCACGGTGAACGACAGTTTGATCATCTCTCAAAAGTGGCTCAATGAAGCTCGGTTTACCTATAGTCGCCGTGAATTTAGTTTTCCCGAACAACTTGGATTCTCATTCGCGATCGGAGGCACGGGTTCCGCGTTCGGTCTGGGGAACGCCAACTTTCCACAGTCGCGAAAGGATGACGTTTATGAGTTTACGGATAACATCTCCTACACGACCGCGAACCATGCGATCAAGTTTGGGTACAACCTCCTTATCTATAAGCTGAACAGTTTTTTCGCTCCTAACTTTAGAGGTACTGTCAGCTATCCCGGTTTGGTCAACTTTCTTCAAGACACCGCCGCGTCCTTTTCTCAGTACGCAGGCAATGGGCTGACGGCGGCGACGACATACGAAAACAGCTTTTTCGTTCAGGACGATTGGAAGGTCAACCCAGATCTGACCTTGAACCTTGGACTTAGATACGAGTATGTCACGTCGCCGCTGGGCTATTTCTCCGACGCAAAGGCCGACATCAACAATTTTGGCCCTCGACTCGGTTTTGCTTACAATCCGAAGAATATTCTGGATGGCAGGGCGGTTGTACGGGGGGCGTTCGCGATCTCGTACGACCAAGTTTTCCAGAATATCCTGTTGAACAATTCGCGAAACTTTCCCCGCGGCGTGAATGTCGCGTTCACAAACATCAACGGACAATTGCCTTTTATCAACCTCCCTGAGCCGCCGACGCCGGAAGAGTATACAGGCAATACACTCCTTTTGCCCGTACGACTGTTCCATCCGGGGGAACGGATCAAGCAGCCTCGATCGGACCAATGGACACTTGGTGTGCAATACCAATTACTCCGCGACTACGTGTTCAAAGCGGAATACATTGGGACGAGGGGCAGCAATCTGGTTCGCGAAGTAGAATCTAATTACGGATTTACCGTCGCGTCAGGGGGAACCGGTCAAAGATTGGATCCTACCCGGGGATCGATCCTGATCGGAAGGGGAATGGCAAGTTCGATTTACCATTCGGGTCAGTTTACCCTCGAGAAACGTTTCGGGAGGATCGGGGTGGCCGGGTTGAATTTCGGCGACCTGGATTTTAACGCCAACTATACGTACAGCTCGTTCATAAGTGAGTCGGACGATATCCTTGGCGGCCAGGCAAACAGAACCCTTCCTGCCGACCCGAGGGATCCCGGGCTTGACAGGGCTCGTTCCGGTTTTGATCAGCCTCATCGATTCGTCGTGAATTTCACACTGAATTCGCCTGAATTCTTCCGAGGCAGTTCGAATTTCTTTACCCGGGAAGTGGTCTCACGGGTGCTTGGCGGGTGGCAATTGTCAGGTATCGGGACGATCGCTTCGGGGACGCCTTTCTCGGTGCTGAGCGCAAATAACGCATTGGGCATTTTGCCCGGGCAGATCAGCACCGTGGAAGGCTCACAGCGTGTTTCGGTAAATCCGAATGGCCAGTATCCGCTGGTTTCAACACCGACCGCACCCAATCCAAACGCCTATTTCATCGTTAACCCGGTGAATTCCGGTATCTTGGGAAATCTTGGGGCAAACACTGAACGAACCGGAGACACGAAGAATCTGAATTTGTCTGTCGCAAAGAATTTTCGAACCTTTGGAGAAACACAAAGGCTTCGTTTCCGGGCCGATATCTTCAACGTGTTCAACCGTCGCAACTTCACTCTGATTCCCGCGAATACGATCGGTAATACGGTCAACACGACGACCTTCCTGAACCTCGGGTTCACAAATGTTGGCGGTCGATCGTTTACTTTCGGTGTGAATTACTATTTCTAAGCGGTCATTCGGTACTGAATCGACCCCTTATTTTCACGACTGTCTGAAACCTGGTTTTTCAGACAGTCTTTTTTTCGTTAGAATTGGTGAGGTTCGATTCAAAACAGCCGATCGACAGGTTCAGACTATGCGCGTTGCCGTTATATCTGCGGAAGCCGTGCCGTATTCAAAGACGGGCGGGTTGGGGGACGTTGCCGGGGCTTTGCCCAAGGCGCTAAAGCAGGTTGGTGTGGATTCGGTTCTGATAACGCCCTGTTACTGGCAGACGAAAGGCGAACACCTTTGGAGCACTGCGGTTGATGATCTGAATGTCGATTGGCGGGGCGGTGTGTATCCCGCGAAGGCATTCTACAGCGAGGCAAACGGATCGCCCACCTTCCTGATCGATGCACCGTCATATTTTCATCGCGATTCGATCTATGGTTATCGCGAAGACCACGAGAGGTTCGCATTTTTCAACCACGCGGCGATCACGTTACTTCGGCGGATCGGAAAAGCCCCGGACATCGTACATCTTAACGACTGGCACTGTGGGTTCGCGGCGGTCGAACTTGCGTCCTCGCGGCGGTGGGATGACTTTTGGCGTAACACGCGAACGGTCTTTTCGATTCACAACATGGCCTATCAGGGCGTGTTTGGGACGGAAGACCTCTGGAAATTCGGGTTCGGCGGTGCCGAGGACCGGAATGCCTTCCTGGCGAATGGCTCGGCTTCGGCGATGAAGGCCGGGTTGAGTGTTTCAGACACACTCTCGACTGTCTCACGACGATATGCCGCTGAGATCCAGATGCCCGAGAACGGCTACGGGCTCGATTGGCTGACCCGGCAGCGCTCAAGCCGATTGGTCGGCATCACTAACGGTGTCGACTACGAGGTTTGGAATCCCGAGTCGGATCCGGAGCTTGCCGCCGGCTTTTCCTCCGACGATCTTGAGGGAAAGCGCGAGTGTAAACGCAGGCTCCTGGAAGAATTCTCACTTCCAGTACGGTTAGACCGTCCGATCTTTGCCAGTGTCACCCGCCTGACCGCACAGAAGGGTATTGATCTAATGATGCAGGCCGCCGGAGAGATCATTGCCACCGGTTCATACATTATTTCGCTTGGTTCGGGAGAGAAAAAATACGAGGACTTCTGGCAAAGCCTTCGGGACTACGCTCCGTCGCAGGTCGGAGTATACAGAGGGTATAACGAGAGTCTTGCCCATCGTATCGAGGCCGGGGCGGATATGTTCTTAATGCCGTCAAAGTTCGAGCCCTGTGGACTGAATCAAATGTACAGTCTCCGCTACGGGACCATCCCGATCGTACGGGCGGTTGGCGGCCTGGACGATACAGTCGAAAATTTCGATTCTGTCACGGGGACAGGCAACGGCTTCAAGTTCGGGCCCTACCGGGCCGATAAGTTCGTGGAGCGGATCTATGAGGCTTTGTTCGCGTATGGCGATCCGGAAACCTGGCGCGGCATTCAGAAGAACGGCATGACACAAGACAACTCATGGGAAAATGCCGCTCGCAAATATGTCGAGCTTTACAATTGGACGCTCGAATTATGGTAACTTTGCGGGTAAGCAAAGAGATCTCGCTAAGGGAATTTCAGCCGCGTGATGCGCACGACATATTTACGGTTGCGATGGCTAACTTCGATCATCTTGCTCGATTCGTCGACTGGATCAGTCCGGAGTACTCGCTAGCTTCAGCGGAGGAGTTTATAGCGAGGAGCATTACGGGGTGGGAAGAGCGAGAATCCCTGGCGCTTGGGATCTTCCGGGAAGAGTGTTTTATCGGAGCGACGGGTTTTGTAAATTTCGATTGGGGCGCGAAGAAGACTGAGATCGGCTACTGGATATCGCGGCACGAGGAAGGAAAAGGGATCGTGACAGCCGCATGCCGATGTCTTATCGATTTTGCCTTTAATGATCTTGAGTTCAATCGAATTGAGATTCGGTGCTCGGCATTGAATCATCGAAGTTCCGCAATCCCCAAAAGGCTTGGCTTTGTTGAAGAGGGGCTGCTTAGGCAAGCGGTCCTCCGCAGCGGTACGTTTCACGATTACAAAATATACGGTTTGCTCGCGTCCGAATGGAGCAAGTAGGCACTCTATTTATATATGATAATTGTCATTATCGGCGCCCAATGGGGTGATGAGGGAAAAGGAAAGGTCGTCGATCTCCTCGCGGACCGGTTCGATATAGTTGCCCGGTATCAGGGCGGTCACAATGCGGGCCACAGCGTTTACGTTGGCGAGAAGGCCTTTGTGTTAAGGCTGCTTCCGTCCGGCATCATCCATCCGGATAAGACATGCGTCCTGGGGAACGGCATGGTGATCGAACCGAAGGCCTTCTTTGAAGAGATAGATCAGATCAAGGAAAAGGGCGTCGATGTTACGCCCGAACGACTGAAAGTCTCGTCACGTGCGCACCTGATAATGCCTTATCACAAGGCGCTCGATCATACTTCTGAGGAAAGACTCGGGAACGAGAAGATCGGCACCACGCTTCGCGGCATAGGGCCCGCGTACGAGGACAAGGCCGGCCGCCGGGGCATTCGCGTTGCCGATGCTCTTTCGCCGGAGATTTTGAGGCTGCGGATCGAGCGGAACCTTGACGAGGCAAACCGCATCATCGTTCTGTTCGGCCAACAACCGCTCCGCGCCGATGAGATATATGATGAGATCGCACCGTTAGTCGAACGGCTTCGTCCATTTGTGACGGAAACATCACATTTTCTCGCACAGGCCAGAAAAGAGAACCGGAGAGTACTTCTGGAAGGAGCCCAGGCAACGCTCCTGGACGTTGATCACGGGACCTATCCGTACGTGACGTCATCGAATCCGACCGCTGGTGGGGCATCGGTTGGCGCCGGCATTCCGCCCCACCATATTTCGGGCGTGCTTGGCATCGTTCGTACCTATGCAACTCGGGTTGGCGAGGGGCCCTTCCCGACCGAGATGCTTGACGATGAGGAGCCGATCGCTCGGTTGATCCGCGAACGCGGCAACGAATACGGCTCTGTCACCAGGCGGCCGCGTCGCTGCGGCTGGTTTGATGCGGTAGCAACGCGATACGCCGCTGAACTGAACGGCTTCGACTCGATCGCGTTGACGAAACTTGATGTATTGGATGAGTTGGATGAGATCAAAGTATGTGTCGGTTATGAGATCGACGGAAGACGCGTGGACACGTTCCCGGCAGTTTCGCATGACCTGCGCCAGATAAAGCCGATTTACGAGACCCTCGAGGGCTGGGTTTCCGATACGGTCGGAACGACAGATTTCGACAAGCTGCCTCAAAAAGCTCAAGACTATGTTCGATTCCTGTCGGATCAGGTCGGTGTCGAGATCGGGCTTGTCTCGACCGGCCCAGAGCGCGATCAAACGATAATCCTTAAACAGTCTGTGATGGAGAGCTGGTTCAATTCACCCGTTCACAAATGAGCGTTGAGATCGTTGAGTTTAGGGATGAGTTTGCCGACGCGTTTGCGAGCCTGAACTATCGCTGGATCGAGGCGTATTTCTCGGTAGAGAAGCACGACCGCGAGATACTCGACGATCCGCGGAAGTTCGTGATCGAACCTGGTGGGCAGATCCTTATGGCCGTTAGTGACGGCAAGGGCGTTGGTACCGTCGCGTTGATCCCGTCCGGCGAGGGCGTGCTTGAACTGACGAAGATGGCGGTTGATCCGGAGCATCAAGGAAAGGGTTTATCCAATCTATTGATGGCCGCCGCCATAACATACGCACGCAAGATCGGGACCAGAGTCATCTTTCTCGAATCACACCGCTCGCTGAAGCCGGCGCTCGGGCTGTATCGTAAGTTCGGATTCGTCGAAACTCCGATCGATCTGAACTCTGAATACGCCCGAGCCGATATTCGAATGGAACTTGCCATTGAATTGCCAGTTCTGTAAAATCCTCGTTTGTGGTCCGATAGCTCAGTCGGTAGAGCAAATGGCTTTTAACCATTGGGTCCCAGGTTCGAGTCCTGGTCGGATCACCAATATTATCAATAAGTTAAGGCATCCATTGCGGATGCCTTTTCTTTCATTTATCTATTTTGGTATCTATTTGAATCAAAAAAATGTGATTTTCTGCAGGCCTTTAAACTAATATCGGAAACTATTCCTGTGCGAGAGTGACAAGAAGAAGAATCCTTTGGCGCCGAATACAAAATCTCAAGAAGTTTTTCTTCGAAGGCGCCGCTTAAGTTCAGGAACCTCTGAGAGTTCAAAATAGACCTTGCGCGATCCATCCCTCTGAAGTACACCAACGTGACCGTTTTTCGCATGATTTCTAACGGTGTCGTCGGTCACCCCAATAGCCTTACAAACGTCATTCTGCTTCAATGCAATATGGGCTGTAAGAATTCCGATTTTATCCTCAATCACCTGATTCAGGCGATTCGTGATCATTTCGTCGAGTTCTTCTTTGGGGATTACGACAACTTTATTCTCCATTACCTTTATCCTCTCAGTGAATCAGGTCAAAGCAATTAAGATGCCTCTTGAAAGACTGAGGGAAATACAGGATTTTTGTACTGGAGATTAACTTACCGGTTTACTTTTACGCCAGAATCACGGTCGGCCGGTTCATTTATAAGTCACCAGCCTGAGACCACGGCACTACCTGAAATCCCCGTTTAAGGTGAAATCCGCCCAGTAATATGGTTCGTGCATTTCGTTTGACTTGTTCTTGATCATTTCTAAAGACGCTCGCTGTAATGCTTCCGCGGATGAACTACCTTGTTTGTAATATCTGTAGAATGCATTAGTGAAGATTCCGGTCAGTTTGTCATTCGCTTCCCATTGCGCTGAAATCACAGTCGTTGCTCCGGCTCCCATCGCCCCCCATGCAAGACTGACGAGCCCTTCGCCGTTTAGAACACTGTTTGTATCGCACGAAGCCAGAAATACAAGACTGCCTTTCTTGAAGCTCAGGCTTAGAAGATCGTTGACCGAAACGCGGCCATCGTGGGCTCCGGCCGCTCGGAAGGCAAGGAAGGATTCAAGCGGTTGTTCGCCATCAACCTGAGCATGCATCGATAGATGAATAATATCAGTGTTGTCCGAATGCCGGCGAAAACCCGCTGCGGTAGCAGCAAGGTTAGGGCTCGATCCGTAAAGACCAGCTACGCTCGATGCTTCGGAATCTGCGAACCGCAGCTTGAGATCGTTGAACGAGGAGTTAGAGAATGCTCGAATAGTGCGTCTGTTCGGCTTTGGCTGGCTCAAGTGTTCTAACAATAGCGAAACAGATGGTGAATAACTAACCAGCTTCTCCTCAATGAGGTAACGCTCTCCATCGGGACTTAGAGCTTGAAAGGGAATTTTCCAGAGATGTTTGTCCGGGATGATGACGAGATGGTTTGCGGTGAGAGCAAGCGGTTTCAAAAGTTTGTCATAAAGTTCCTTGCCGTCTCTTTTGAAGAATATAGAGTTTTTTATTTTCCTGTGAACCGCCTCAGCATCCCTGCCTAATTCGACTTCTGTGACTGGAACTTCAACCGATTTCACTGGCTTTCCTTTTTCCCATACGAACGCACTGAGCCGCCCGTCAAGTGCGAAGAAGTATGAAACAATCGCCACATTTTCGAGGTCTCGAATTTGATCTAACTTGGCAAGGTCAACCTTGGCTAAAGCTAGCCGAGGAAGAGCCATCGTGACCGAACGCTCAAATTCCTCGAGTTTGCCGGGAGCTGTTGGGTTACGAATAAACTCCGCGGAAAGCTCCCCAGCTTGTTTATGAACTTCCGGCGAGAATCCCGGCCGGGGTCTGGTTGCTGCACCATCTATCCGGTCCCTTAGGATCCTACCTTTTAAATAATCACTTGACTGCAATGCTATTTGCGGCTGTTCCAGATTGATCTGAGTGAGCAAACGATATGCGGTATGAAAGGTATCGGATAAGCCGAGTGATAGTGCCCCGTTTTCGGAAACCAGGATTTCATCGATCAGGCTGATCGATCTTTCCAGGTTCTCAAGAGATTCACGCTTTCTGTCTGTATGGAAGTACGCGGTCGCAAGTGACAGATAGATCCGCGGTAGGTCCTCCCGGAAATTGTTCTTTATGATCAGATCGTACAATTCCTTGTTCAGTCTGATCGACGTCTCCCAGTCCTTAAAATGTTCCGCGATTATGATCCTCCAGTTCGGGATCACGAACTCGGACATCTTCCCGGTTTTCTCGAGCTCCGCGAAGGCCTGCTCCGAGACGTCTCGCCGCCCCTCGAATCCGTGAATGATGGCCTCGCCGAGTAGCCGTTCGTGTCGATACTCACTATCGGAATCCAGTTCCGTCAGACGCCGCTGGTATTGTTTGGCCTTCGCAATCTCGTGGTTATAAAGGGCATCCAAAAGGAGCGTGGCGAGAAAGGTGCAGGCCTGGCGACGGCTTTGTGGAAGGCTGCTGAGCGATGCCTTTAGGCCCTTCTCATAGACCGCCATTGCCTGGTGCTTTTGACCGCTCGCATTAAGGACCGATCCATATTCGAAAAGCGCTTCGCGGTATCGGCCTTTATACACGGTGCCGTCGGACGCGTCCACGACCATCCGAAAATGCTTTAGGCTGTTTGAATAGTTTAGTTTTGCCGACCATGCAAGGGCTAGAAATCTGTGCGTATCAAGCTTTGCCGCCGAAAGCGGCTGTTTATCAAAAAGCTTTTCGGCCTTTTCGAGCCACGATATTGCGGAGATATCATAACCGGCCTTAAAAAGCGCCCGGCCGACGCCGAGGTTGTATTCCGCCTGGATCCCCGCGTCCGACGGGGCGGTCTCGAGAGCCTTTTTTAGCTCACTGATCGACCGGGCAATATCGCGCTTCGCCCGAAACAATTCGGCAAAGGTCAGATGGGCAAGTGCGGGCAGGCGAGCGGGCGGGCCTGATGATGACCCGGCCTGGGAAAGATATGCAAGAGTACGCTCGGCTGCCGCCTCGGCCTCTGTATAGCGGCCGAGAGCGATAAGGGCCTGAGCCCTAGTGTTGTAACAAATAAAGAGCCGATCGATATTCTCCTTTACATCGCCTTGTTTTTCATAGAGGGCGATATCCTTCGCGGCACGCGTCATCGCTTCCTCCGCATCACCTTCCCAAAGGGCCAATTGCGCCCCGGTCGGCGTGCTCTGGGCAGATACGAGTGTTGCACCCGTTATACAGCAATAATAAAGCAGCAAGCCCGCCCGCATGAACCAGCGTGCTGCAAAAATGACGATAGGACGCATAAATGGTCTTGGTTCTACGGCTGTGGACGGCAGCCCCCAGTTGGGCAAGTGCAGATTCTGAGCGGACAGTTGTCATCGCCCGAACCAACGGACAGTACCGAAACGACCGCGTTCATAACGATGTCAAGAATCGGGTAAAACCCGCCTACTACCGGGCCGGCAAATACATTACCGGCAAGAGCCGTCGAAAATATTGTTACAAGAATAACCGACCGTAGTTTTTTCATTTGTTTTACTTTCTCCTTTTGGTTTGTTCGATTTGAGTTTTTAAGAACTTATAGATCGTAGCAGTTACGTATTTTCCGCCAACTCCATGCCCATCTTCGGTCGAGTAGATATACCAGACCTCGGTCTTCTGTTTTTGCAGCTGATTTTTTAGATCAACCACATTCGCTTCGGGGATTCGTCCGTCCCGTTTTCCCATCACCATGAGCAGGGGGATCTTGTTCCACCGGTCGGCGTTGTTCAAGGGAGACAGCGTGTCCAGCTTCGCCATCAGAGCCTCATCTTTTGGGTCTCCGTATTCGGTCTTCATAAAATCGTTGACCCAGCTTTGCGAAAGGTAACCGCGAATGGAGACGACTGGGGACTCGGCGATCACGGCTTTTACCCGTGTGGGTTCGTGCATTGCTGCGGACAGAACGACAAATCCGCCATAGCTCTGACCCTGCAGATAGATCTGCCGAGGGTCGAGGTCCTTTTGCTTTTCCACCCAATCGAGAAGTGTTCGTATATCCTTGACCGCATGCTCCCGTTTTTCGCGGTCATCGGCATCCATGAACGAGCGCCCGAACCCGGAGGAGCCTCGGATATTCGTGTGGATGATCGAGACGCCGAGTTGTAATGCCAGAAGTGCGTCGGTGGGATCAAAGATTGGTCTATCCTGGACCTGAGGACCCCCATGGACGCGGATAAGGACCGGGAGCCGACCGGTCTTCGTACGCGGCCTGACTATATAGCCGGTGATCTCCATGTTGTCGAACGAATTCCATCTGATGACCTCCGGCGGCCCGACCGTCCCGTCCAATGCCGCGGGCAGCCGTCCCTTTGTCCAATTGGCCGTCTCGCCGGTCGCGAGGTTGAACGACTGGATAAAAGTTGGTTTTTCATTGTTCTCAAGGGTATAGACCACTTCCCTGTCGCTTAGCCATCGCGTATTCCATATAACAAAGGATCCTTTTATAAACGGCGGGACCTCTTTTCCGAGGCTTCCGTTCTTGAACGCGAATATTCTCAGATGGTCAATGCCATCACGGGTTTCCTGCACCAGCAGATTGCCGCCCCCGGGCGAGATCTTAAAATCATGTGACGGTGCTATAGTGCCGGGAAAGTTTAACGCAGCCGCACGGCCTTTCTTCAGGTCGTAAACAGCGATACACGTCTGGCCCTTGCAGACATCGGACCCCTCGGAACTGTAGACGACGTACCCGCTGGCAAGCGATCCTTTTGGCGAATTGCCTTTGTCGGCTATCGTTGAGAGGGTGTTTGTCTCGGGTTCGAACACATGCAAGGACTGGGTCGAGGACGACCGCCAGTTTTTTAACAGTAGATGTTTCTCATCCGCGTCAAGGACGTACCATATTCCCGGAAGCTTGGCCTCAAAACACGTCTCGGCCAGCGCGGCCGACCGACACAACTTGCTCGTTTTCGATTCATAATCGATCTTTGTGTAGTAGGCCGCTTCGCCGGTCTTGCCCCACACGGCGGATTCGATCGATTCGTCCTTACCCGTCAGAAGCGCGGCTTTCTTTTCGGTCCGGTCCTTAAGATCATACAGATATAGTTGAAAGGTGTCGGGTTTTTCGTGGTCCGAAATGAACAGGAACGAGCGGCCGTCAGGGCTGAAGCGGACCAGGTGGGGGACCGCTTTTTCCGTAAGTTTTACGGGTTTGGCTAGCGGGGAGTCGAGAAGATATATATTTCTCGTCTCATCGGTCACCAGCAACCGCCGATTCGCCTTGTCGACATCCCAGATCAGATTGCTTCTGATCTCGTTCTGTTCATAAAAGAGCTTGCTGACCTCGGAAGTCCGGATAGGCGGCACGCCTTCGACCCGGTATGATTCAGGCACGGGAAGTATATCTTTGTCCTGCGCCGCCAACGGAGAAACGCATACGAATCCGAGGAGAATTAAATTTAGCGTTCTGACTGTGAATTTCATCCTTGCCTTTCTCCGTGCAACTTGAAATAGTTTTCGTTGCCTATTGATTTCCGGAGCAACGAGTCACTGACCTTTGTTTTTTGTTCGACAATCTTTTTTGAACCGATCGGATATCGTCGGGCGTAAACTTTTGAGAATCCGCCACTATCACTTGGCCGTTTTCGAGCGTGATAATCACCTTCCATTTATACGATCTCTTTGGATCCAGTTGCTTCTTCAACAGGTATGACGTAGAGTTCTCCGTTTCGAATTCATCGATTAGGATCTCTTCGTCGTCCGAAACATAGAGGTGATATTTCGCGGCATTCGGAACACGTTGCCACCGCAACACCACGTCAGGTTCAACGTACTCGAGATCCATCCCGAACGTCCTCTCTGTCCCACATTTCGATATCACACCTCTGGTCCGGGAGACACCATCACTAACGAGCCTCGCCGTAGCCACTCGGTTATCGCTGGGACTTTTCAAGGATTGCTTCACACGACGCCCGATCTGTCGCTGGTCTGTTAAGACTCGATCTGGCGGCTGATCCTCACGGTTGGTTCCATCAGGTTGATCAGGAAGTACGACGTTCGGTTCTTTAGCTTCATCGAGTCTTGGAATGGAAATCGGACTTTCACTCTCGAATGATTTCGCGACCTCGCTTTCAACACCCGGTTCGTTCGAAGCGGAAAAAAGAAGCACAAGTGCCAACCCCAGAGTCACGACCAGAGCGCCGCCGCTCCAGGCTAGACCGCTCGGCTTGGTGAAGAACCCGCCGATAGTGCGGATGTACGGCGGAACCGAATATACCGACTCGTCGTTGGTCTGTGACTCTTGCGAACCGTCTTCGCCCATGACGGTGGTCCAAAATTTCCTAGGATCCGGCAAGGGTAGTAGCCCGCGACACTCCGCACATCGGATCAGATGCCCGCCGATGCAACGCGACTCACTTGCAGCGAGAGATCCGGCGCTGAACGCCGCGATCTGATTCCTTGTTAAGTGCTCCGATGGATTCATCTTCGTATCGATCCTTCGAGTTTCACCCGTGCTTCGTACCTTGCCTTCTTGATCGATCCAGCTGTTCCTTCAGTTCTTTCGGCGATTTCCGCATCGGTCATGGGCAGCCGGTCACAAACGTCGTTCCAATCCTTTTCGCTAAAATCCAAAGCCGTTGCCAACTGCTTTTCCGTAATACCGATTTGCAGAAGGTAGATGATTAGTTCTTGTGAATGCAGCAGCAAAGATCGACGCTGCCGCAATGACAGTTTGCAAGTTGCTTGCC
The DNA here is from genome assembly GCA_050250045.1 of Pyrinomonadaceae bacterium. Classification (GTDB taxonomy): domain Bacteria; phylum Acidobacteriota; class Blastocatellia; order Pyrinomonadales; family Pyrinomonadaceae; genus OLB17. The sequence continues at coordinate 28,240 of JBFWPK010000008.1, forward strand.
AGACTTGCTCAATGAGAGAAAAAACTTCAGCGTCGGTTTGGCCCTCAACGGATGGTTCTTCAATTTCCGAAACTTCGTCGAGCGACAGGCGCAGTTGTCTGCCATCCCGGGAGAGTTCACGATTCACCTCGTTGTAGGCTGTTCTCGCCGTAAAGGAATTCCAATCCTCGCCGGACATTTTCTCACTCTTGTCTTGGTACTTCGTACGCCACCGCCAGATCCGTAGAGTTACCTCCTGCACAAGATCGGACTTGTCGTCCGGATCAAGGCGCGATCGGCGACGGGCTACGATTCGATGAACGATCGGCAGTGCCGCGAGAATCGAATACTCTGAGGGCGCACTGCCGGCATGTGACGTTCGATTCGCCATTTGTTCATCGCAGCCGTTTCGCTGCGGTAGTTCTTCTAAAAGAGAATCAATCATTAATCTCTTTTCGAGGGCGACCTTCCAGGTCCTTCCGGGCGAAAACTTTCTGATCGTTCCGTCTGTTAGAGACGGTTTTGCAATATCTGCCTCAAAACCTTGCCTAAAGCGTAACCGCGGAGGTTAAGGAGGGTTTTTATAGTTAGATATCTAAAATTTGTCGGCTTGGGTTTTCGTGATCTCGGGCAGGAAAACGTGGGCCGGGGTTGTTCTCGCGTTACATAAATTCTGCAATAGCCAAAGAAAATTAGTCAAATGTTTAAAAACTTTAACCAATAACGGAAACCTGGCTCTTCTCGCAGGTTACGATTTTCTCGACCCTTGCCTTCTAGGTGAAACAGGAACAAGCAAAACTCATACCGCAAGGCTGATCCATGATCTAAGCCCCAGAGCCAAGATGCCATTTGTGGCCGTTAATTGTGCGGAACTGACCCCCTCGGTCATTGAGGCAGAGTTATTCGGATATCTGGACATTAGCCGATCGGGTCTAATAAAGAAACTAAAACGGCTGGCACACTGATCGTTGGCGGTATCGGTGGTTTATTTCTGCTTGTGTTGGTGCATAAATAAACCACTTCGGTGCAAAAATGAACCATCGAAAGCGGATCTCAGGCTCCGGTTCCAGGCGTCGATGCATCACTGCAAATCTCTCCACTCATGAAATTCGCTCGGCCGAACCCTGTATCGCGCCACGTTCCCATCATGCAGGCTAATGATCTCAGCTTCGATCAGATCGAAGAGAGGATCTCGGTCGGCTTCCGGAATCTGTTGTTTTTCGATAAGGTCGCGAATCTTTTGTACAACCTGTTCGCCCGCCACTTTGTCGAGAATTATCGATCTGACGATTTCCTGGATCGGCTCCCGGTATCTAAGTTTCAGCAGATTGGGTTCCCCCAGGGACCGTTGAACAGCCGTGTACCGTTGAGAAGACCTATTGTAGGCCCACATATATAGATCGCGGATCAAACTGACATCATTTTTTTCGTAAACGCCAAGGAGAGCGCTGACATACACGGCTTGATCAACATCCGTAAAGGAGAGTGGTTTAAGGTTCGCCTTTATTAAGGGAATGTTTGCCACAAGCCTCGCCGTTCTCTTATTCACGTCCTCAAAAGCTTGCATATAGGACAAATGAACAATAGAGAATAGGGACTGCTCGAACGGATCCTCTATTGCATTGAGTTTCTCCACAAAGAGGTCGAAGCATTCGCGAAGGATCTGAGGATTTTCGAGCGGCATGTAGGTCGAGCCCCCGATGCCTACGATCAGCGATCTCAGACGGCCCGAAGCGGCAGGGTCTCCGAGGAGATTCTCGGAGAGAAGCGCGTGAATACTGCGGATCTCTTGAGACGTGATCTGGTCTTCCTCGGCGGATTCCACGATATATTCGATAGCCGCCTTGTGGTTCAGGATCATTTGAGCCTCAGATGCATCCTTGCCGGCGGCTGTCTCACCCTGTTCGATCAATCGCTTGGTCTCGAGCAGCGAATACGTATTTCCCTCAAGCCGGCTCGAATTCCAGGAAAGATCGATCAAAAGGCGGCTCAATATATTTCGAGCGTAAGTGCCCGCCGGGCGCTCTATCGCTTCTACCCGTCCGACCGCTAGTAACTCTTCGCGCTGTTCGGTCCCCAAATAAAAAGTTTCATTTGGTTGGTAGGAGTGCAAAAAGTCCCGATCGTATCCGACCGGTTCCCGCTCCTTTATGTCCCGAGACACATATTCCAAGAGGGACTTCGATTCGGGAGAAAGTTGTATTCCTTTGAAGGGGTCGTACTCGTTGATATCGGACGGCTCACCGTCCGCGGGTGGTTGTTCAGAAAGCACGTAGACGCGCGAGCGGGCCGAGCCTTTCGGGATGATCAGTTTTCTTTCTTCCAGAGAAATCAAGGCTCGTCGAATCGCTTTCCGTGCGGTGTTGTCGTCCTTGGAGACGCCTGCCGCCGCCGCGATCGAACGGATGCTGACCTCCGGTTCCTCGTTGAGTAATTCCAAAATAATGGGTTCAAGTTCAGCCGTCTTTTTCGGTTCCCGCATAGTGATCAATGTTTCGCTAAATAGGACATTTCAAATGTCCTAATTTTAGATTATTTAGGACATTATACTGGCAAGTTCCCATCTCAACAAGGTTAATTAGGACATTATGGCCTCTAAAAAGGTGTAAATAGGACATTATAATGTCCCATTTAGGGCTAATTAGGACATTAAAATCCGTCCGCGACAGACTGATATTCCCGTTTCCTTTTCATTGTTCGCGGAATGTTCCCTTTTACCTGCGGCGATATCTAACATCTGTATAAATAACCCTCACGGATCAGCCTCCGACCTGTAAGGTGACCGTTCCGCACGCCGTGGTCGGCGTTGCAGAACGACTTGCTTCGCCGTCCGTCAATCTCTCGTTAAATCTGCTCCCTTCCAAATAACCCGCAAAACAAAGGCTGTCGGCAACTGCGGAATCGACGGCCTCTCGGGGTGGTTCGTTTCAAATCACCATCAAGATCGAAGGAGAGAAAGCATGAAAGTATTGATCTGCGGCAGCAGAACTATTAGCGATTCGACCGTTGTACTAAAGGCGGTTGCGCAGAGCGGCATCCGTCCGACTCACATTATTTCCGGTGGGGCAAGGGGTGTCGACAGGCTGGCAAGCCAGTATGCGGCGTCACACGGCATCGAGTTCACGGAATATCTCGCTGACTGGAACAAGTACGGGAAACGAGCGGGATTCGTTCGCAACTACGTGATGGTTGGGGCAGCAGAGGCTGTTATCGCAGTCTGGGACGGTACAAGCCGGGGCACAAAGCACTCGATCGAGTATGCGAGATCATGCGGGAAACGGGTCTTTGTTTACTTGCACAAGGTCGGAGGAGCAGAACTTGGGGCAACCCCGAATTAGCGGGGCCGGCTTTCTTCTCTGAAAACAAAAATAAAGGCGGCGGACAGATCCACGGCTCGGACGGCGAGACAATCGCTAAAGATCGTTGGTCGGATCGCTTTCGGGGCACAGAGACTAACAATAACAGGAGTGTAATCAATAACATGTCAGCTAACATTTCGCTTATCGGCAACCTCGGCAAGGAACCGGAGACAAAGATCACCGACAACGGCACGTTCATCGCAAACTTCTCGATCGCCTCGAACACATTCAGGAACACAGCTGAAGGACGGGTCGAGAAGACCGACTGGTTTCGAGTGACCGCCTTCGGCAAGCAGGCCGAGACGATCGCCCGTTACGTTCGTAAGGGCCATCGGCTCTACGTACAGGGCCGCCTTACTTTCAACCCCTGGCTGGACCGGAATGACTCGCCTCAGTCCGGAGCGGAGATCGTTCTGCAGGAGTTTCAGTTTCTAACGGGCAAACAAGAGGATGGCGGCGGTATGGATGCAGCTGCCATGCCTCCGCCAACGGATATGCCGACCGAGGTCCAGCAGGCCGCGGCATATTGACACCGATTTCAACCTGCCATCAACCTGCCCATCCATTATCGGACCGCCGTCATCGTATCTGACACGAGCAACGTTGGCGGTGGTCTGCCCCTTGCACAGCAATCGTAAAGCTCTGGAGCGTCATGAAGCACAAAGTCGAACGGATTAAGTTCATCACTCGCGAATACGTCAGGGAGAACCGCGACAAGCTGTTTCTCTTTGGCGACAACCTGGAGCGTCGAGGTTTCGGCGGCCAGGCCGCCGCGATGCGAGGTGAGCCGAATGCCATAGGAATCCCGACAAAAAAGAGCCCGAGCTATAGAGACGACGCATTCTTTTCCGACGAGGAGTTCGAACAGAACAAGGCCTCTATAGATGCCGCCTTTGCCGAGATCATGAATGCCGTCACGGATTCAATTCGCGTAATTGTTATTCCCTCGGGCGGCCTCGGTACAGGACGCGCTCAGCTCGAAAGACGTGCGCCTCGTACCTTCGCCCACCTGCAGAAGAGCCTGACAGAGATCGCCTCCGAATAACAACGCCCTAACGTAGATCTCACATTGACCCTGCCCAAACTTGAGAGGGATTTTCGAGCCTGAAACCGGGTGTTTTTATTCAGGTGCTGAGGAGGCAGCTTCCTTAAATACCGCTTCCCCGGGTTGGATCCGGTTTAGGAGATTTCACATGTCAGGTCAACAAACTCTCGTGGTTCACTGCAAGAAGGACAGATACGACGTTTACATCGGGCGACCCTCGAAATGGGGCAACCCTTTCACACATTTGTCGGACCGAAAAACGAAGGCCGACTATATTGTCCGGTCGAGAGAAGAAGCTGTTCGATGCTATGAAGAGTATCTTTTCTCGAGTGGATTGATCGCGGATATTGAAGAACTGCGGGGAAAGATCCTCGGGTGCTGGTGCAGTCCAAAAGCGTGTCACGGCGACGTGTTGGTCAGGGTATTAAATACGCTGGGTTAAGACCGAGAATGCGGTTTGGCCAATACGTGGCGCACAATTCCTCGCCCGCCTCCCCGTCCCCTGGAACGGTTGCCGTTCCGCCCATGCACAACCAGACATAAGAGCACTCTAACCTTTGCCTATCTCCACCAAAAGCTAACCGAATTGTCTTCGCCTGAAGGTTAGCTTCACCCGTTTATCCCGTATTGTCCCCGCCGAAACTTGAGAGGGATTTTCGAGCCTGAATGAAAGTGACTTTTTATTCAGGGCTTTGAAAGCGCTGCCCTCAATACCACGCGTTTTCTCGGATCTCTCGATTCCGACATAGGAAGTTATGGCAGAACAATTGAGTATCGAACAGCTTAGAAAATTCGCACCGCAGGGCCCGATCCTGGCATTCTCACCGCCCAATACGGGATCCCCGATGCAGGACTGGTGCGCACATCTCGCAAACAACCCGCTGCGCCGGATGGAGCTTGAAGAATTCGCGATCCTCGGCGATGTAGTTGTCAGGATTGCCGACGAACTCGAACCTGAACCGTTAGATCGTGTGCGAATAATGTCGCTCGAATACGCGGTTCGAATACTCGGCAATGAAGAAGACGGGCGCGAGTTTGTCCGGTGTGTAAAGGCGATCGTCAGCCCCGATGCCGGCCAGTTCGAGTACGAGCAGATAGCAGCGTATTACTATGGCGAGATCCGCAAGAGAAACGTGAGTGACGTGCTCAAGGAGATGGGACTCCTCGGTATGCAGCTTGAGGCTGTGACGGTCACCATCTCGGATCGCGAGATCGGGTTTGAAGAGTTCGAGCGAGCCGAGCAGAAGCTCACGGTTGCCGATCAGCGCCGGGTTAAAGAAGCGGCCAAGAACCGTAAGCCGCTCCCGCCTCGATACTCGATTTTCGACGATGAAATGAAGGCGGTTCTCCGGCGCGTTGGACGACAAAAAGCGAGCCGGATGATCTATGACGACCTCGCGGAATTCTATCTCCAGGACGGAGATAAATCGATCGAAGATCTGGATCGGGACTTCCTCACATTCGAGAACATCGAGCAATACGACGAGAACGGCATTATCGGCCTCACAATGAACAGCGGTCAGCGGTCGGTGGTTGTTTTCGATCTTGACTGCGAGGTGGACGAATCCTGTCTTCCTGGCGAGGCAAGACTCCTGGCATCCGAACTAGGAAGGCTTTTTGTCGGCCATACGATGGGCGCGAACGCAGTTCAAAACGGTAGGCGAATGATTGCTGAGGCGTGGACGAATCGAACAGGGTCGGCATTACCGGTCCCAAGTTGGAATCAGCCGTCGAAGGGTCCGTTCACGGATTACGAATTCGAGGAATGGCTCTCGCTTTCACTCGACCGGATCTACGATCAAAAGGTGGTTCGTTCGGCCCGCAGGATGTTCACATTCAGCAAGGGAAATGCGGTCGAATTCGTCACCGATCAGGAGGTCAATCCAGACTTCGAGGAGATGCAGTACGCGGCCGCGGTTCTAAGACTTCTGTGGCGTCGACAGTACTCGGATTTTCATTTGAGGAGTTTGCGGCATGAGGCATATCAGGAGTTGTATCTCGCCATTCGAAACACTTCGGACACCGCGGACGTGGCGAATCTGAAGAAACAGGCGTATGCGGATTTCAAGGAGGCAAAGAAGCTTTCGTTGAAAGAGTTCACGGCTTTGAACACGGTCGCTAAATCTCAGGAAGTCCGCCTTCGCGATCGGTTCTCGCAAGGAGCAAGGCACTGGCTTCGGAGAATCGAAATGGCGACCACCGGAGGGCTTCGGTATCTCAAGTTCTCGCTATATAACGATCCGGAGGCGAAGGCTCTCACACGCCAGGAGAAACAGAGGCTGTGGGATGCTGTACGGTCTCGTGAAACGGAGCTGAAGGCACAGGGTGGAACCGATCGCACGCGCCAGCAACAGAATGCTCAGACGCAGCAGCGGCAATATGTTCAGATCGTCGTTTAGGCGCATAGGTTGAGTAGCAAAACCATTGGAAAGAAGCGGCGGTCAGGCAGGCAGCGGAAACGCAGGTTGCATCCGCGCAAAAGGCCCGGCCGCCATTCCCGGACGGAGTAAAAATTAACCAAAGGAGCAAAAATTAACCATGTCTGCATCTATCTCAATATTAGGAAACGCGGGTCGCGACGTAAGTCTCCGCTATTCGGAAAAAGGTACGGCGGTAGCAAGTTTTCCGATCGCTTCGAACTCATTCAAGAACGGTCCCGACGGGCGTGTCCAGGTCACTCACTGGTTCAACGTGACCGCGTTCGGGAAGACTGCCGAGACCCTTGCCGAATATGTGAAGAAGGGCACCCACCTTCTCGTTCACGGCAGGCTTTCATTCAATCCGTGGACTACGAATGAAGGAGATCCGCGATCCGGCGCCGAGGTAGCCCTTTTCTCGTTCGAGTTCGTCGGGGGAAACCGCTCCGATGGACAGGAATCGGACGCACCAAGCGGTGAGAATCAGGAGCCTTCAACCCCTGAATATACGGGTCCGCTGAATGCGGAGACGCAACCCGCAGAGCCGTTCGTAGACCAGTTCTAGGGCAGCTATTAGTTTTTGAAGTCTATTTCACGGGCATCGACTATCTCGGTGCCCGATTTAATTGTTTTTCGGGAGGTAAGTCTGTGACCGCATTGAAGCTCGTGAAAGAGAACGGCCGCACTGACGCGGGCGAAACCTACACACCGATCGTGACGATATACGCGGACGCTTCGTGCCTTCGTAACGGTTCGCCGGATCAATCTGCCGGCTGCGGAGCGGTAATAGTAGATCGCAACAGAATGGAACTGAAGCTCCTTGCGAAATATCTCGGCCCGATGACGAACCAGCAAGCCGAGATACTCGCCTGCGTGAATGCTCTTGAGGAGCTTCGCCGTCCCTGCCGTGTAGAGATCTTCTCCGATTCGCGGTACGTGATCGACACGATGAATGGCAGGAATAGAATGAAGACAAACCGCCCTTTCTGGGGACAGTTGGTCGAGAAATGTTATGGCCATCACATCACTTGGCGATGGGTCAAAGGGCACGACGGCTTCTGTTTCAGGAGGCGGCCGATAGGCTAGCTCGGGCGGCCTCGACCGCTCAAACCGATCTGCTTTCTGACGATATAGAGCTGCTGAGGGAGCATCTTTCGGATGAGAGTAACCAGTTGAACATCCGCTCATTCGAGATCGAGCTTGATAAGATCATCAGCCGCTACACGACTTTCGGCCATCCGGTCAATTCGCATTCGACTTTCGACGGAGTAGCGTCACTTCCTTCAGCGTTTTCCGCTTAGATCGGGTGCCGATAAGGTTCTTGTCTTGCTCCAACTCTTGAAGGCTGAGTCCCGCTCGAAAAGCAGGTTCAGAGCATATTCGATGACGTCGTCGGTTGTGACCTTCGTGTTCATTTGCTCGCCGGAGAATTGAAGGTATCTCTTCAGTTTTTGATCGGTGCTGTCGAGGATCTTGGCGTTGATCCGGATGTAGTTGAGGCGATTAATCTGAAGCATCGGCTGCTCCTGTTTTTGCTTTACCGACGAGTTTGTTTCGGGCGTTGTTGACATAGTTTTTGATCGACTCCTTTTGCGGTGGTAGTAGTAGCCGCAAGGAGTGCAATCAACTCATGTGCCAGCGAGACTTTGTCTCGGAAGGAGGTGATAAGCCCGGGGTCTTTGGCGTGTAAATAAGCCGCCCGACGCCGGTTGGTTCAAAAATGCGTAAAAGCCTGCCGTCCCCGTACGACAGGATAGACCGGCTTTTCGTTTCGTATTTCCCGCAAGTACTCACAGATACAAAGGTTTAAGGCTTGTACACAAGGTACACGAGTGCGAATAGAAGTCCGCGAATTCAGATACGGTGCGTATATTGCTTGGTCTCGCTTCGAATCGTTCGTACACAAAGGCGGAGCTCCTTTTAACGAAATGAGCGGTTCGACGAGACGAATATGAGGAAGCGAGAACGAGACAGCATCGCCAACAAGTTACACGGAATCTCCGACGAGAAACCCGGACAGCCCATTACCATCAGACCCTTCGAATCGGACGAAGAAAAGCTTGACGAACTGGTCAGGGAAACGGGAGAAGAAAGATCCCTCTTGGTCCGCAAGATGATCCGCTTTGCCTTGTCCGACAAGTACGAACATTTCAGCGCGAATCCGTGCCGGGACAGGCTAGATCTGCTAGTCGAACAAAGCCGCAAAGACGAGAACGAATCCCAACGCCTGATGGAGATAGTCAGCCGGCTAAAGAATATCGAAGAGAACCAGAGGATCGAAGCACAAAATACTTCCGTTTTTTCCCGCGAGATATATTCGCTGTCGGGTCTCTCCGTACTTGTGCTGAACATCATCTTAAGCCGTATGATCGAGCTCACTTCACCGAAGGAAACAGGTAAGGAAAACATCAAACTTATTACCGACGGCACAATGCAGGCGGTTATCTCTCAGACAATCCTCGACCTCGACAAATGCTGTTCCTTCCACGGCATCGACTCCGGGCCGCAGCTGATGGATGAACTGTACTTCGCAACGCGGCTTCGCGGGCTCGTCCCGTCGAAACCGGATGGAGTAACTCCCGAATCGAAACCGCTATGAGAGTCGTCGCAAGCGTGCAGGCGAAAAGAGGAAGCTCGCGCGGTCTGGTTCATTACCTAGCCCATAGCAAAGTCGATCCCGAAAAAGAGCCGCAGAATTCGCGCGAGATCTTTAACGCTTTCGCCGACGAACTCTCCGTAAAAAGTGCCAACAACTCGATGAGGGTCGGTATCGCTAAAGGCCGGCCTTCGAACGATGAGCTGCACCATCTCGTTCTTTCATTTCGGGACGACGACTACCGGAAGATAGGGACTAACGAAGCGGGGCGAAAGAAAGCCTTGAAGGAGACCACTCGCGCGGCGATGAAGAGCTTTGAAACTTCCATAAATGCAGAGCGACTTTTATGGACTGCGGCGGTGCATCGCAACACAAGGAACCCGCACGTTCACATCGCGATCCAAAAACAATATCTCACCAAAGAAATAGAGAGAAAAACCATGACAAAGATCCCGCGAGAAGCTCTTCCTCACTATGTGGTTCGCGACAACGAAATAGTGCTGGTTAATGGGCACCTGATCGACGCAGCGACCGAGAAAATGGAAGCCATCATCGGCCGCGAGCGGATGCATGATAAAGCTCCGAAAAGGTCGGAGAGGGGAACGACTTTCGAGGAGAGAAAATTAGCTATGCGGATCGCCGAAGAGCGTAAGATTCTGGCAAGAGGAATAGTTGCGGAATACGAGCTTCTTCGCGTCGAGACCAGGATCGAGTCTTTGCTGGATCGCGGCGGTAAAATGCGATTCACGGTAAGCGATCCCGTCACCGGCAGAAAAAAACGCCTTTCTCTTCAGGAACTCCAGAAACACGACACCAGAAACGAAACCGGCGAACCAACACAAGCCGAACGGCAGATCCGGACGATCCTTCACAAAATGCTTGCGAAGGAGGAGGCCGCAAAGCAGCAGCTTCAAAACGAATATCCCGAGGTGATCCGGGACGCAAAGCTGATCCGAGGCGAGTATAAGAAGAGCGGCCGCCAGCTTCCGATTCCTCTGCTTTCAAAAGAGGAAGTCGACAGGCTTCAGGAGCATTTTTTTGAGACATCTGACGTTCGCCGATTCTCGTACCTTGAAAGGATCAGGACGGAACTGGTGAGATCGGGTGAAGTAGAGCCTCGAAGCCGCGAGGATCTTCGGTCGATCCTCGCACAGAAAAACATCTCCGAACTTCGGTCACAGCTGAGCGAAAAGATGCACAAAGAACTGAGCGAGAAAGGCTACTATCTCCGGATCGAAATCGACGAACGGTCGGTGTCGCTCGCCGACCTGGATCGGGAGCAAAAGGATCAAAGCAATTCGCCACATTCTTTCCTTGAAAAGGTGAAGGCAGCAGCAACGCGATTATCCAAGAATCGAGCGGTATCAGCACAAGCGACTCCGACAGACCCCCTACGCGACCAGGTCGCCGCGAAACTGACCGGGCAGCTGGCGAGCATCAAGAAAGAAGGAAAGGCCGAACAGAACAAGGCGAAGATCCTTGCCGGTATGCTGAACGCCAATCCGGAGAATGGCACTATCGATCCATCATATTCATGGCAACAGATCGCGGAGGTCGAGAAACTGTCGGTTCAGTTGAGACTAAAGAGTGACTACGAAAACAGCTGGAAACATCAACGCTCGATGATCGAATCAGCCAGAAGCGATTCCATCGCATTTCGAAAACTAATGACGACCGATGCGGCGGCCAGTTTTCCCGAACATAGGAAGGGCATCATTGCCGGCCGCGCTCTTGCCAGGGAGATCGTTGCAAGAATTGAGCTCGATCAGGCTAAAGACGACCTGAGATCGTTCCACGATGGGAAGCGATTTCAGAAGGTCGCGATGGAAGATAAGCGGTCGAATAGCACTTTGTATTTGAGCCTGCACGATGTCGATCTGCCTCAAAGAAACTCATTGCTCGACAGGGCGATCAACGAACTTTTCGAAAGCCGCGAGCACCGAAAACTTCGCCGCACGGTCTCAGGCCTTGTCGAAGATAAAGAGCTGAGACTGAAAGACGATGTAACGGCTGCGAAAGAGATCATGGCTTCCGCCTCGCGCCATGCGTCGGAGTTCAAGGAATTTTCGTACTTCGGGCTGAGAAGCGAATCGGTTTATCAGCCGATCTTCACGCATCCTGAGATCACGATTTTAGAGTCTCGGATCTCGAAAACCCGCAACCCAAAAGAAGCCGAACGGCTGCGATCGCTTGTGGAGGCTGCTGAGGATCGATCGATACGTTCCGTCGGCGAACTGTTGCGAGACTTCGAGTCCCCGAAAACAATTCATGCTGAAGTTAAGGAGATCGATATTCCGAAGCACGACCCGGCAGATGAAAACCGGAAGCAAGGGGACTTGGAGCGGACAACGTCTACTCGTCGGACCCAACACGTGATCGAGGGCCCTTTTCGATAGGCGGCTTTCGGCAAGCGAAAAAGGCACACCGCTTGCACATACCTCATTGCACCGGAAGGCCGATAAGGGCACCCGTGCATTGAGAATATGAAGTCAGATCTTAACAACCGCGTTATCGCTCGAATAAATGAGAAAGTTCGCGGCACCCCAAGCCGGACTCTCGATCTCGGGAATATCCGGACCCCGGAACTTGGTTTACTTTCGCCCCAGCGGAGCGAAATAGCACCAAAAGGCGTGGGCCGGGACGCGGCCCTTATCGCCTACGCGGAACGTCTTCGAAACAGCTACCGAACGAACGAGGGAGGCTTGCGTGACGGGATGCTGAAACTTGGGCAAGCTTTTCGCGACGGCCAGACCATCAACATCACATGTTTCTGCCGGGCGGGGGAAGGATGCCACGCCGATATCGTTAAGATTGCCATCGAAAAGCTCGGACATGGGTTAAACGGCCGTGAATCCGTTGTCGAGAGGTCTCAAAAATCCGTCGCTGAGCATACTCCAGCTTCCCGAGTAAACCCGCGAACCCAAAGAGCCATAAACGAGATCCTTTCCGTTAGTAGGTCGGAAATGCTGCTTGCGAAACTGGAAGATACTCAAGGACGCAATCGAGGCGAACATGCGTCTCACCTTAACGGCCAATCGCAATTCGCAAGAGATCTCTACGAACGTGGAGCGGTGGTTAAGGACGGGATGCTGATAACGCCGAAGGAAACCCCTTCATCCGCGCCGCCGCTTGCGATCGCGACCAATGAGTATGGGGTCAAGAGACTGTCAACTCTAGTGGGCGAATCGCGAGCCAAAGAACTCGTACCGCAAATAGTCGAGCACGGTAAGAGCATCGCTGGCTCGTCAGCCGACCGCGACACCCAGATGAAGGTCTTCAATTGGATCTATGGAGCCCTTGAGGGCCGGAACGAACTTCTCACCTCGGTCTCCAAAATCCGCAATAGCGAATCGAACACCGAATCGAAAGACGAAAGGGTCGAACGAGTGGTTAAGGATATCTCGGGATTGGCCGAAGAGATGAGCAAACTGGAGCCGTCCGACAGGCTCGACCTGATCGATTCGCACAGCGAGCGGACCGTATTCGAGGGGCATGATAGAGAGGACGATGAACTATCTCTTGAAGCCGTTTATGAAGAAGCAATCGGTCGAGAAGCCGGGACTCGATCCCTCGATCGGGATGATTACGGGAGGGGACAGCTGGAATTCGATCGAACGGAATTGGCAGACACGTCGCTCGCCCGAATGGCTTCCGAAATGTCGAAGGAGGAACTCGACAGGTGGACAGAAGTCCGTCTTCCGGCGCTCGATGAAGCTCTCGAGAGCGGAACTCCGGTCGATTCGATCCTGAGAGTTTACCAGAACGATGTGTATTACGTTGCGAAAAACGGCCCGGATGAGAAGCAGGCCGCGATCGACGATCTCAAGTTTGCATCCGCTTATATCGCGCACCAACTGAAGCAGCCTGAATCCAGGTTGAGACATTCCAACGCACGGTACAGGGAATATGCGGTAATGCTCGAACGGGCATCCACAAGGGCCGAAGTGATCGATGCGGCATCGAAGATCCGATTGGAGAATGCAAGGCTCGGATTTCAGTGGGAAAGTTTACCGGAGAAGGAAAAGGCAAAGACCGCCCCACCCCTGACCTCGAAAGAGATGCGATTTCTCTTAACGGAATCCTCTCCGCGCCATTACACACTGGAGATGACCGCAGCGAAACTTTCCTACGTGAGCGTCGGCGGCGATGCCAAGACGAAGACAGATGCCTTGATGCGGGGCGAGATACGCCCAAGCCCGGAAGCGGCCCAGCTGATCGACAGTCTTGAATCGAGGCTCAGCAGGCGGCAGCTAAAGGACTCGATATCCGCTACCAGACATTTCCTGCAAAGCCTGAAGACGCCGAATGATGAACTACGCTACAAGAACGAATTCGATCACAGCGACGTTTATCGGAAACTGCCCGCGGCCGAAAGAGACTTCGTTTACCAGCGAGCGGTACTCCAGAAAGAAGAGTTGCAATCGAAGGTGAGCACTAGCGAACTGGATCGCCAGAAGCCGATTCAGGAATCGGTTCCGAAAGCGGAGGGTAAGGTCTTCGGCGAATTCCGTGACGAGTTAAAATCCGAGATACTAACGCGTATAAGGTCCGGTTCAGACCTCGACCATCACGAACTTACCAACCGGGCCGTGGAGATACTGGATGCGAGTTTCGCAAGGAACGGCCTGGCAGCCAAAGCCGACCACGAAGCAATGAGCATCCTAAGCGGGGAGCTTTCAGACAGGATCGGCAAGACTCCGTCACAATTATCGACCCGTCAGCCACAAGCCAGTAGGCCGAACCCTGAAAGCATAAAAGAGAATACGAATAGACTCCAAAACAGAACTCATGACCAGTACACCCGTTAGCTACTTTTAAGAATAACTTCCGGCGTTTAGCAGATATGTCCCGGCCAACGACGCTGATCTCATTCGACAATAACCTCGGCATTTGTGCTGTAAACCGTCCTGAACAAATCGAGTAAGAGTCCTTGGTATTTGCTAATTTCGGATCCTTCAGTTACCATTCCTCCACAGCAATCCGTCCAACTGCTTTTTTCGTACTAGAAATCTAAATACTTGAATCTAAGATAACAAAAGAGGAATTTTGTATGTCTCTCCAAATGCTCCCGCGTGTCGAAAAGCGCTCGCGACTTTTTGCAGGATCAGTTGCGCTTATATTGATTGGCCTCATAGGAATCGGAGTGTTTGCCCAAAAAGGCTGGCTACCGTTCATTGATGGTCTTACGGGAGCAAAAACCGGCTGGTTCGGGAAACCGCTACCGAAGAACACAGGGAACGTTTGGAATCCGATCAACTCGATGTTGCCCACCACGGCACAGTTATCCAAAAGCTACATTTATGCGGGATCGAAGCTGATTGCTGTTGAGGAGTCGAGTGGCGGTTTCGCTGTGGCGACCGATCCGACAGAAACAACGGAAACGAATGATGAAGCCCATACCCTCGCGAGGTTTTCGATCGAAAATGCCCTAACGAACTTGTTTTCAGGCGATAAGGAGAAAGAGGCGGCCTTAACTACCAGCGCAGATAGTGGAAGATCGAATGTCGGACTTGGAAATCATGGATCTCCGCCGGTTGATAATGCACAGTCGTCACCTTCCGATTTGGAACCGACCGAACTGGATCTAAGAAAACGTAAAATCGGCTTGAGAGGGTCATCCGTCGAGACTACCGCAGTCCCTGCGCCGATGATGTTGCAGCAGCTACCCGAAAGCGAGCAAGGTTCCTTATATTCGTACGAAAACAATTTAGGAACGCCGCCCGGACAGGTCGAGGCGGATGCACCGACCGAACCCTCAACGCTGGACATACGCCATCGAGCCGGTATCGCCAATTTCAGTTTCGATGTCGCCCTCGCGTCGCTTCCCGGGCGCAATTTAGACGCGGGCACGGGAATCATCTACAACAGCCGGACGTGGAACAAATCCGTCAACAGCAGCAGTCAGAACCACTTCACGTACGACGTCGAGGCGAGTTGGATAGCACCCGGTTTTAGCGCAGGATTCGGGTACATGAACAGTGCTACCCGAAGCCGGACTATCTATTACACGAACGGCAACACGGCAACGATCACCGAGTGCTTCCGCTCGACATCACCGAGGCCGACGGAACGCGCCGTCAGCTGGACTGCAAAACGACCGAACAGATTCTCGGCACCTACAACACGAGGTGCACATCTTGGGGAACGTCCGACGGGTCGTTCGTAAAGGTTTACAAAAACAAAGCGCAATACACGCAGGTTCCCGGGTTTAACGCGCTGTACCCTGACGGAAGCAAGGTAAATTTCGGCTACGGTCCGCTCACCAATGCCGTCAGGTATTTTCCCGATGTGATCCGTGACCGCAACGGGAACAAGATAATCGTTTGGTACAAGAACAATACCGGTCGGATCAATTACATCCAGGACACGCTCAACCGGCAGATCAAGTTCTACTATGAGAACGACGCTTACGGTAACCCGGACAAGCTCGTCGCCGTCACTGTTCCCGGGATGAGCGCCGGTCAGGAACTGCAGACCGTTCGCTTCTATTATGAGGACATGACGCTGAACTGGTCCGGCAAGTTCGTCGGGCAGATCACCGCCCCCTCGACCGTCAGGGTGCTGCGGTATGTGTACACGCCTGCCACGAAAACCGCCTTCAAGTACGATTACCATTCCAACTACGGAATGATAAAAAAGATTACTCGCCTAGTCGGAACAACGGTGAGCAGCACGGCGCTTACCGCAACAGGAAACGTCACCGGTGACGGTCTCGCCGCGGCAACGACCGAGTATGACTACCCGGATGGCAGTACGGCGCTGTCGGATGTTCCGAAATACACAAAGCGAACCGACGACTGGTTCGGCCGAACGGCGGCTAATCCACAGGAAACGTTTTACGATGCTCCTGAGCCGACCGCAGGAACTGACCGTGTTTCCGAGATCACAGTCCGTGATATCGATTTCGATGTAGTGACCAAGACCGTTTCGCATAACACAGGGGATTGGAAAAATGGTTTGGTGAAGGAGACCTCCACGATAAAGCGAACGGGAGCCATCGACCCCGTCACCAACGAGCGGCCCGACCCTCAAACGTTGACCTCGACGGAATATTTTTGGTCGTTGGGGACCGGAACGGGCGGGAACAATCCCCGTCTGACAAAGACCGAAGCTACAAACGACTCCGGCTTGACGAAGGCGACGGAGTTCGAGTACGACCAATACAATAATCAAACGCGATCGAAAGAGTACGATTTTGCCGCACCCGGCACCTTCGGCACACTGCTTCGGACTACAGAGACCACCTACGAGACCGGAAACGGCTGGATCAACGCGAATTTGTTAAGTCTTCCGAAATCCGTCAAGACGATCGCCGGCGGCACTACAGTTTCGAAAACGCTGCTCGAGTACGATCACAACGGAAGTGATGCGACCCTGACGCGGCGAGACGATATCAGCACTTCAACACATGACATTTACTACAATCCGGCTTATCCGGCGTACACAGAAGAAGTATGTCCGGACGACCCGCTGACGGTGCAATCGCAAACGAACTCAAATACCAACACGTCCAAGAAAAAGAGCAACACAAACACTAACACAAATAGCGGTGGAACGGTCACGCCGCAGTCGGACCCGGGTGGCTGCGTGACGATTTACCATTATGGTTACACCGGTGCGAGCAAGTACCGGGGCAACGTGACGAAGGTCACACGTTTTGCCGATGCGACTTTGGCGACGGATCCGAACGCCGATGTGACCGACTTTAATTATGATATTGCGGGTTCTCTCGTTTCGGCGACCCTGAGCTGCTGCAATCTCAAGACGATTGCATACAGCAAAGACGAGGAATATGCGTACCCACGATCCGAAACAAAGGGGACATCGCCGCAACTTACATCTTCTGTGACCTACAACCGAAACACTGGGCTTGTCCTGACTTCTACGAATGAAAACGGTCAAGTCACCAGCTACGAATACGAGGCAGATACGCTGCGGCCGAGAAAAACGATTGCTCCAAACGGCGGTTACACTCTCAGGGAATACAGCGATAAGCTGATAACAAGCACTGCCGATCTGCTCCCAGGATTTGCGAGAACGACGGCGACGATAGATGTTAATAACTCAGTCCAGCGTTACAGCTATTTTGACGGCCGGGGGAGTAATATACAGAGTGCCTCGCTTACGCCGGATGGATGGAGCGTCACAGCGACCAAATTTGATCAACTTGGTCGTGCTCGCATAACTTACAATCCGTTTTACGCCTCGACTCCGAACGGCAGCGTGCCGACGGGAACAAAGTTCACCGAAATCGCGCAAATCGATGCTCTCGGACGGACTGCCGAAGTAAGGCTTCAGGACCTCACTGCGATCGCGACGGAATTCAGCAGTCCAACTTCTACTCCAGCGGGTTTGGGGCTCACTTTTACAACTGTCACAGACCAGGCTGGCAAGAAAAGGCGTCAGTTGATTGACGCTCTTGGCAGGATCGTTAGAGTTGATGAGCCCGATGCAAGTGGTAATCTTGGCTCTGTCGATACTCCGGCCCAACCCACATTCTACGAATACGACGGCAACGATAATCTTGTCAAAGTTATCCAATCCGACGGCACGGTAACCCAGGAGAGGAAATTCAAATACGACTCGCTTTCTCGCTTGACCCACGAAAAGCAGATTGAAGCTAATCCAACACTTGATATACTCGGCGTGAAGGGATCCCCCGATCCTTCGAAATGGACTAAAGTCCTGAAATACAATACCCACGGCCTCCTCCTCGAGGGAACAGACGCTCGAGGTGTCAGAACAACGTTAACCTATGACGGCGTCAATCGGGTCCAAACTGTAGCCTTCTCTGATGGCACGCCCACGGTCACTTACACATACGATCAGGCCAGGAGTGGCTATTACAACGTCGGTGCGTTGACGCGGGTCGAAACAGCGGATGGCGGTGCCGCGCGTCCCGACACGCCCGCGACCGCGACGGAGTTCGACTATGATCAGATGGGTCGTGTTGCCAAGCATAGGCAATCGATCGCCGCACAAATGTACGAACTCGAATACGGCTACAACCTGGCCGGACAACTCGTATCTGAGAAGTATCCGTCAGGCAAGATCGTTACGAACAGCTTCGATCAAAACGGCCGTCTTGCTGGAATCGCAGATCAAAGTAGGACCTACCTAAGCGGTTTGCAATACCAACAGTACGGTGGAGCATTGAGTTCGATGAGTCTTGGGAACGGGACCGCGGAAATCTACACTCTCAACGATCGGTTGCAGATGATTTCCCAAAGCTTGATGCGGGGCTCGGAGGTGTTGCAGAAGTACGACTACGGCTACGGGCAGATCGATTCGAATGGGAATCTCGACGCGTCGAAAAACAACGGCCAACTCGCTAAGGTGGAATCGTTTATCGGAGCAAGTAAGCAGTGGACAAAAAAGCTGTCCTACGACGCGATAGGCCGGCTGTCAGAAGAGAAAGAACTTCGCGGGGACAATGACCAACAGGTCTATCTATCCAAGTACGACTTCGATAGGTTTGGGAACATGTATCGGAAGGCGGCAAATAATAGCGGTTCGCTTCCTTATACCGCAATTGAGGATTCCGATATAAACAAGGCGACCAATCGGCTAGCCACAAACACGACCTACGACGATGCCGGCAATGTCGTGCAAGACTCAAAATTCCGGAGTAAGAACTTCTCTTACGATGCGAACGGACGCATGTTCAAAACGTCCAATACTGACAACACGAATCAGGCTAATTCAGTTTACGATGCGAGCGGGATGCGCGTCGCCGAGAAGGTGAACGAAACTTGGCGGTACTTGGTATACGACATTGGCGGAAATTTAGTGGAGGAGTATGGCGGAACGACCGGAGCCTCCGGTGTCAAATATGTCTTCTCGGACTGGCAGGGATCGGCACGCGCATCGACTGACAATTCTGGAAACGTGATATCGCGCTCAGACTACTCGGCGTACGGCGAGGAGATAGCCACCGGAACAGGTCAAAGAACGTCCCAACAAGGCTTCGGGGTTGCCAGCAGCGTCCGTCACAAATACGGCTCAACCGAGCGTGATGAAGCCACCGGTCTCGATAATACGTGGTTCCGCAAACATGAGAACAAAGCCGGTCGATGGACATCGCCTGATCCATACAACGGAAGCGCCGCCATAGGAAGCCCGCAAAGCTGGAACAGGTATGCATATGTTGAAAATGAGCCAACAAACTATGTTGATCCGAGCGGCCTTCAAATGCGTTCAATCACGGTTTATGAAGGGCTTTCATGCGTATTGTCGGATGTGGTGAACGGAGTAAACATTTGGCGATGTATCGAGAATTACTCGGTCTATTGGTTTGACGATGGTACGGGATACGGCTCCCCGACGACAAGCGAGGGCGATGGCGGTTTTGACTGGGGATTGTTTTCTGATCTGCTAAACGTGTATAAGGCCCTCGGTAAAAAAGACTGTCGCGCATTGTTCGGCGAGAATGTTGATCCTAGAAAATTACTACTCGAGTTGGTGGAGAAGGGAAATATACGACGTGGCGATCTCGGTGCCGCTACTGACAAAGATGGGAAGAAGACGACGGTGAATGCGACAACTACTCCGACATTTCGTTATGAGGAGTTCACGAAGGCGGACGGATCAAAAGGTTTGCGCAACCTTGGAGTAGATGGGGGATCCATTATCACTTTGAACAGTAATGCATCATCGCAATTTCAAAGTGGCTACAATAACCGGTACGGCAAGTCCGACGCTCAGAATAGACTCATTACGCTGATTCACGAACTTGGCCACGCAGCTGAATTTAAGTACGGAGCTGGGGCTTCGAAAATTCTTAATGACGCTGACAATGGTAGTGTCAGCAAATCGAATTCTGACAAAGTTAAGGATAAATGCTTATAGAGCTGCGAAAGGGGTACTAATATGGTTTGGCGGTTGGAGGCATGCTTTTATGGTTAAAATCTTCCTACTAGGTTTCTATTTCTCCCTGTTAGCCGCGACGTTACATGTTTCGGCTCAGGATGGTGGCGTTATTAAAGGTGTCGTGCGGGATTCGACCGGAGCAGTAATTCCAAACGCGAGTGTCGTGTTCTCTGACGGCGCGGGTGTAAAGACGCGTCTTACGAACGAGTCCGGAGAATTCATCGCGAATTTGAGACCATCCAATTATACGATTAAGGTGAGTAGACTTGGTTTTTGCGACTCAACTAGACCAATGTTCGAACTTACTGGTAATGACTTGTTAGAATTTGATTTCATCTTAATTCCGTGTTCGATAAAGAATGTTACGGAATATGACAGAAATTCGAATAGATCATCCGACAAATCTGTAATTGGTGGTCCATTTGATGAGAAGCTTTGGAATATCTGCCCTGATACAGCAAAGACCTTCCCAATGTTGATTCGGTATGGAAAGGCGCTTGAGAATAGTGTTGGATCAATCGAATACACGGGATTTACAACTTCTATCGCTGGCACGTTTGCAGATGGGAAAGCTTTCTCAGCCAGTAGCGAATTACCAGTTACTGTGTACTTCAAGCGTGAAACGGTGACAGCAGAAAGGGGCTGGTACTTTCCTAAAGAGAATCGGCTTATACTTCGTGGTAATGTGACTTGGAGAGGCAGCGGACAACTAGATCAAATTGAGGAACTTCAGGTAAATTTCTGTCGAAAGGCCCCGTAATAGCTAATGTTTTTGATGGAGAGTCGTTGGCTGTTCGACAAGTCCAAGCACGTTCAACTGTGGTGCCGATGGATAGAGGCTGAGAGCCTTAACGTCTTCAGGAGTCAGAGCCGGCCCTTTCCAACGTCGCTGAGACTTAGGCGTTATTACGAGGAACCACGTAGCGGCCTCCTCACGCCGCCGACCCATCGGGATCGCCCAGAGCGCGAACTGGTGATGACCGATCGGCGAATAGAGGTAGTGGTAGTTCCGGTGCGCTAGACCGGACCCGTCCTTTGAAAACTCGCGGGTCTCCTTTTTCTCCCATACGACGCCTTCCAGTTCTCTAAGGCCCTTCGGGAATCCGCCTCGTTTCTTGTGAAACAAGCGGAGGTCGCGGATCATTACATCGAAAGATTCGACCGGCGTTTCCGCGGTCCTCTGCCTCTCCTTCGCCCACAATGAATAAACATAGAAGCCGACCACCGCTACTATAGCGACCGGCAACAGGATAAGCGTGATCTTCAGTTGTTTCCGCATTGGAATTTATGCTGCTCCCCGCACCATCTGTGTTTTTTGTTCGTACTGCCTTGCCAGGAACAGCCGTGTGTGACCGACAAGATCGTTGAGATTTGGCGTGTAGGGGCGGCGGGTTTCCGCTTCGGATTTGGGCACCTCCGTCGTGGCCGAGTGCTTGACCACGGATGAAAGCTTTTCGTTGGAATAGAGACGCTCTACTTCGCCCGACACACTGTCCACTACAACCTGTTCTTGTTCGTTATTAGGTTCCGTAACCGCCTTCGGCATCGCCGCCGTCAATAAGAATGCCGGGTCGATATCTTGAAGGTGAACCTCTCGCGGCGAGCCTTTCCGTTCAGCCGCGTGAGCGTTCTTCAGCACCGCATATGGAGGATAGGCCGCCCGGATCGGCGGGGCGGTATCGCTGACTATGAGCACTTCCGAGTGCCTGGCTATCTGCCTTATCTCCGAAGCGTGCATAAGAGCGCGTCGCTGTTCCGCGTATCTGGTATTGTCGTGTTTCTTTCCAGGATAGTCCTGAAACGTTTTTGAGAATATCGTGGTATCGCCGAGCTGCTTCGAAGCGTATTCGGCGGTCACATCGTCTAGACCGGGGAGGAAGATCTTCGTCATAACGGTTCCCAGAATCGCATTAGCACGTTCCCGCCCGTACTGGTCGTACATCTGCGGAAGGTCCTGGTATCCGAGCCCCAAGCCCACACCGCGTCCGCGCCCGATCCCCGATATGCGCTTCACTTCGGCCACGTTAAGCTGGTACGCCTCGTCGATGAGGACGAAGCAGGGATGTTCGGGCTCGTTCAGACCATCAAGACGCATTTCCATTACGGCTTGCCCAAGGAATGTTGCGATGAACTCTTTATAGATATCGGCGGCTCCTTCGGAGACGACGAGATAAATGGCTGTTCCGGGTTTGCGAAGATTCGAGAAATCGATATTCCTGCAGCCCGCTTCTATCTCTTCCGCCATCGGCGGCATTGTGACCATTCGAGCCGGTGCCAACGTGAAAGGACGGAGCTTATTGTAAAGTCCGATCAGGATCGATCCTCGAGTTTGGATCGGAGCCTGTCGGAACGCTAAGTATGCCTGCTTAGCGTATAGGCTTGGCGAGTTTTCCATTGCGTGAGCGAAAGCGTCGTTGCCGTCTTCGCCCAGCGAGATCAGGAAGTCTGCGGCAAAAGCGGGAATCGCTTTTTCTCGATAGATCTCAGCGATGTGCAGGAGGATCGCGGTGAGCGCGATCTGTTCCGCATCACCCCAGAACGGATCTGCGTTTGTTTTACGGCGGCTTTCGATACCGATCATCATCCCAGCTACCTGACAGGCAAAAGCGGGATCGTTCCGGCATTTCGGGATAAAGTTCCAACGATCGCTCCTACCTGGGTCGTTGAGATCCAAACGGAACACCCTTTTAGCGGTTCCGGCGGTCTGAGTAAAAAGCTCTCCCTTCGGGTCGTACACGAGGCATGACGATCGCCCCAAGATCGCTCGGATCATCGAGATGAAAAATGTTTTCGACTTTCCGGAGCCGGTCGGCCCGAACATGACAAAATGCCGGAGCCATTGGCTCGGAGGAAGAAAGATGTCCCTGCCGCCGAATGCCTTCGCGATCGGCAAAGCATTGACGGGCAAGGGCAGCCCGCGAACGCGGTTCATCAGGCCGCAGCGGATAAGGTCTTTCACCTTCGCCCAGCGAGCCGAACCATGAGCCGTACTCATTCTTCTTACGCGATATGGGGAAAGCTCGTCATAAGCATCCGAAAGCCCCGCGCAGACGCCGCAAAGCGCCATCGCCCAGAATGCCAGGTTGATCAGTCCCGGTTGATCGAACAGCCATCCCGCGAAAAGGAACAAGCCCGCCTCGATCAGCCCGAGGCAAACATAGAACCCTCCCTTCCCGACATCGGCGGCCCAATGCCAGAACGCGTTGTACGAAGGCAAATACTGCTCGTTAGCCTTGCGCGGGATGCCATATGACGCATCAAATCGTTCTATCCGTTCACGTGCAAACATATCTTCTACCGACCTTGATTTTGAGAGTTAAGCCATTCGTTCTGTTCACGAAGATCTCGAATAACGGTTTCATTCAACGGCATTGCTTCACCTCGCCAATGCCTGATCTTCCAGCCCGCGGCCGTGATCTGTTCACTGGTACTGAACTGCGCCGGTAACTGTACAGGATTCCGCGCTTCGAAATACATTACCGAGTTCGCTTCAGCGGGCGGCAAGGGAAAGCGAAACAGGATCGCGGAACCTCCGGGTTTGCTAATCGGTAAAGAGACGATCTCGAAAGAAAATGGCTCAGCCCGATAGTTCAGTTTCAGTTCACTCAAAGTCGAGCTAAGCACCCCGTCTTTGATCTCGATGCCAGGAGGAAGGAGCGAGCGTTTTTGAAGCCCTGTGAGTATTTCGTTGACGGTCGCGGGGAATCTGCCATTCATTCGGAACTCCTCGAACGAGGACAGTGAGACCGCCATCAGCAAGGCCCCTGATTCTCGAAGCCTCACAGCAGCTTCGTAAGCCTCGCCGGAGAGGATGGGTTTCGAGGGTTCAACCTCGGATGTGCCAGACGCGGCGGTTTGTTCCGAAGGGTCTTCGACGAATTTTAGCTGGACACTCTTGTCATTTCCCCCGTAAAAAGTTCTTGCGGTGAAGTAAAGAGCAACCACAAGTAGTGGAGTGATCAATGTCCGATAACCTCTATACCGTCTCCACCTCAAGATGAAGCGGTCGACGCTGTGCTGCCGTAGCGTGGCGTCCTCGTCTCTCGTGCCATCGTTCCCCTTCTGTTTGGATCGATTCGTATTCATAGACCAACTAAATAGCGATATTCCATTTCATTGCCCACTCGGAGTCGCTTGAGCCAAGCCATGTGTCCACAACCGGATGAAATGCGTGCGTCAATGCAAGCAGGTAATCGAGCTGCAGACCGAGAAGTTCGCGTGCGTCACCGGTCTTCACGAAGTAACAGAAAAAGCGGGGCAGGACGCGATGATCAAGCGAATCTATCGAGTCCCTTACAAAGGCACCGGCGACATCGATCGATTCGCGGATGCTGGGATGATCTTCCATGCCGGCGATCCCGCGAACCGCGTCGAGCAGCTTTATCGCAAGGGCGAGCTGAGCGGATGACGCTTTCGGGTTTCGCGCCCGTAGTATCTCCAGTTCCTTTTCAAGCGTCGGATTACTGAACCGAGTGTAGATGTGCCGTGAGATGAAAGGACCGCTCAGCTTGTGGCGAAGATCGTTCGACGTAGTTATGACTATCGGACGTGATTCCCAATCGGCAACTCCGATGCATCCATTTTCATATCGAGGAATGTATATCAGCCCTCGTTCAAGTGGCATTAGCAGTGAATCTTCAATACTTGCGCCAAACTTGTCGCTTTCATCCAGCAATAAGACTGGCGGCGGATTTCTCGGTGCGGACTGCGCGGCCTTTGCAGCAAGATCGTACGCTAAGCCAACCTCACCCAAGACGAGGAACTGTCTTTGCCATTTCATCTTTCGTGCCGTTTCGAGAAGCTCCACTTGCTCGCTCGCAGGAAGTTCCTTTGCGAGCGCAAGATTCTCGCGCATCCACACTTCCTGCTCTTCGCGGTCCCAGTCGTAAAGGATTTCTTCCTGTTTTAGACCGTCGCGCCCCGACACGACGCACATCGTCAGGTTGCAGGCCGAGGCGACGGCTTCTGGGAAGGCGGTCTTGCCGCTCCCTCGTGTTCCGGATACTAGCCACGCACGGCCCGACTTCAGGCTCTCGCAGAAATCCTCGAACACCTGTTCACCGGGCACATAACCTGTCCCGCAGAGCAGTCGGTATAGCTCGCGTTCGCTCCCGTTTCTTACGAGACGCCGTGGATC
The DNA here is from genome assembly GCA_050250045.1 of Pyrinomonadaceae bacterium. Taxonomy (GTDB): domain Bacteria; phylum Acidobacteriota; class Blastocatellia; order Pyrinomonadales; family Pyrinomonadaceae; genus OLB17. The sequence goes on from JBFWPK010000008.1 coordinate 53,642, forward strand.
GATCTGCGGCCGGTCGGGATCGTGGGGGATCATTCCTTTCGCGCCTCCTTTGTCGGTTGGCTTGTCGTTGCCGCAGAGTTCTCCGGCAGGCCCGTCACGAGGACATAGCCGTTCGCGCCAGCAGGAACCTCCAGGAAGCTGTCCTCTCGCTCGTTTTTCAGGAACCCACCGAACAGATCCTCGGTCATCGACTCGGTACCCCGACGCAACGGCTCCGAAAGGATCACGGTGCTGCCGGAACGGATCGCTCCGACCGAACCGAGGACCGAAGCGGCAGTCTCCTTCATTCCGCGAAAGAATCGGGCCCACTGCGAGGTGAGATTTCGTCGCTTGCCTTCGATCCCCGAGGCGCCGTCCCGGCCGAGAAGTTCTCCGCTGAATCTGACAAGCTCACCGGAAAGCGGATCGATGAGGCCAACTATGGTGACGAAAGCCCTAACGGATCCACCGCCCCGGACATTCCCGGCAATCATCGTTCCGGCCGGATACGAATATCCCTTTCCTTCGACGGCGCGCGTCAGTTCCAATCGCACGAATCCGCCCGAGTTGCGAAGCGTATAGATTGAGCCGATGAGACGAACAGGCAGGATCGTTCCGAAAGGTATTTCAACGGGCGAAGTTGTCGGTGTCGGTTTCGGGTGTTCGAATTCAGGGCTTCCCGTTCTTTCGTCTTTCGCGGAACGGTTCATGGTTATTCCGAAGAAAAGGGATCGACCCCGAGCATCGTCCGAATTCGTAACTTTCGACGTAGGCACGCTTCGAGTCCCAATCTCGGCGGTAACGGATTTTGACGGGTCAGATGAACTCAGTTTGCTTGCCGAAATCTGATTGGTTAACGGAAAGGGATATGACTCTTTTTCCCCGATCGATGCCTTCGCGTCTTGATCGGCGGCGCCCGCCTTTGGAGAAATATCATCAACATCTCCCTTGCCAGTAGGAATCCCGGCTTGAATAATGTCTACCGGAACACCCGAGTCGTCCGGATGCACTGCACTGACAGGAGCCGAGGACGCAGGAGCGACCATACTCAGAGCCATCTTCAGCTTCTCGTCTTCAGTTACGGGCGCGGAGGTCTGAGCGTCCTTCTGATGGCTGCTACGGTTCACCGCCTGAGTCTGCGGCTTCGAAAACCACCCCATCCCGAAGAACCAGGCGATAGCGACGACGAGAATGCAAAGGAAGACCGCGAACGCAGCAAAGGTCCTGACTACCTGCCATCGGCGTTTGTTTGGTTTTTCACCCCGCTCCTCAATTTCAGCATTATCTTCGTCGGCTGTGTCTTCAAGTTCGTCCGAAGAGTTTTCAAGCAGCAGCTTTTCTCTCACATCGTCATCCTCGAAACCTGGTAGTGCTGTTGGTACGTCGGCTGGATCAAGTGTCGTCTTTTCCATTGTGTGCTTCCTACTCCTTTCCTTTTGGATCGCCGAGACTTGAGGCGATCGGCGCATCGGCGGCTTCACGGTGTGCGACCAGGATGCGGACATTCTGATTAGTACCGAGAATCGGAGCCTTGTAGACGAGGACGTAGTACGCGGTCGAACCGGGCTGCAAAAGTCCTTCCAAAGTAGTTGACTCAACGTATTGAGCTGCAACCCGTGTTGTCTGAATGCTATTTCCACTTGTGTCGGTTGTTTGGACCTGAAGCTCGGGCATACCCGGCACAAGTCTTAGGTTTGAGGCGGTGATGTTGCGCACCGCGACCACTACGAGCCGCATTTCCGGATCGAGCTCCGTGATGCGCGATACCGCGAGTTCAAGGCCGTGCTGCGGTTTCGACCATGAGCCGAAATATTTCTTCGGCTCCCTCAAAGACTCGGCGAGCTTTTTGTTGGCAAGTGAGGATATCTCATCGTCTGTCTTCTTCTTGTCCGCGCCCTTACCGCGAGCGTTTCTCGAGTTTCCAAGATTTGCGTACGCGGAATTTATCGGATGACTTCTTTCACGAGGCGTTTCACCTGAGTTCATCGGTTCAACGGCTAGAGATGATCCAACGAGCTTTGAGACTGCCCGTGAGTTCATGGGAATAGGCAAATTGCTCTCGCTGCCGAGATCGTATGCGAGACCAGCTGCTCGTCTCGCTGAAACGACGGCATCGCGGTCATAGGTGATGACGCATCGGTGAGCGTTCTTTCTAAGTTCCGCGACCGGGACCAATTCGAGGATCAGGACAAGCCCCGATCTCATCTGGAGACTGATCGCACTAGCGGAGGAGCCGTCTCGCGACGGCAGGAACGACTCTCCGGGATAGATGGTTACCGACCTATCCGTTTCCTTTGTCGGCGATTGAAAGACTGAGGCGAGTTTCGGGTTCCCCTCGTGAATGTAGTAGATGCCGTCCGAGGCCGGAAACTCCACTATCGAGACTGCGTTTTGAGCGAGACCCAGCCGTATCACGGTCGGCTGTTTTGGGTTGACCGTCACCCTGGTCTCGCCCGAGAGGTACTCAGGTTCAGCCAGATTGACGATCGAGACCGGCGTCGACTGCGGAGACAGGAGTAGTTTCGCAGAGATTTCGGCGGCCGGTCGGGAAACGGATTTCTGCGGTCGTTTTTTGACCGTTTTTGATTTAATCGGTCTCGGTTGTGCTTGGGCTGCGATCTCGGGCAAGCCAAGAAAGATAAGTGCCGGAAGAAAGGCAAGAACGAGTTTTGATACTTGAATGTTCATAAGATTGATAAGCATGTATTTCTTGTGGATGGACTACTGGCCCCGTATCGCGTTCGGCGACGGCGGGGCGGCTGCGGTCTCCTGTTCGGCCTCGTCCGCGATCAGCGTCACGGGCGAAACGGATTTGCCGTTGACCGGCTCTACCCTGAAGCGAAGGATCGTAAAGCCGGTTCGCAGATTGTTGTCGTTCCTTACAGGCGATGACGGGCTATCTTTGAGCAGGAACTTGGCCTTCAGCTGGACCGATTCCTCGACATCCTGCCCGGCAGCTTTACGGCGGATCTTTCGAATGCCTATTGCCCGAAGCACATACGGATCGTTCTCATCGACGGTGAGGTCCTGAAGCTCCCACGACGAGTTGACGCTCTCCGCCTTCTCGGTCGCGAGCACGCCGTTCTGTTTCAGACGTGTCGCCATCGCGATCGAGAGATCCGGGTCGAGCATTCGGAGCAGCTTGTTGACCTGGCTTTCGCGGTTCGCTTGCTCGACTTCGTAGAGGGCCGCAAGGAACTCCTTCACCAGATATTTCTTGTCCGTGGTGGTTGGGGTGTCGGGCGAGATACTGACTGTTTCGGTTGAGCCATAGTCTCGATTGTTTAATTCCACGACACGTCCTGAGGATCTATCGATCACAATGCGGTCAGCCTTTCTCAAAGACAGAAATACATTGATGCCGACGCTGAGTACCAAAACTATCAGGAGTACCCATACGGCCCTGAATAGCGACGATATTGTAAGTACATCCTCGGGATCACGAGTCAAGTAGAGTGGTGTCTCGGAAGGCGCAAGAGCTTCAGTCGCAACCTCGGATGTTTTTGTATCTGGTGTTTTTTCTTTCATCACTTCGTGTGCGGACTTGGCCGCCGTGCTTCGACTATTCGCAAAATGAGTGCCAAAGTTAACGTGGTATTTCTTCGCAGTTCTAGAGGTGGCTTTCCTTCGGTTGGAGCAAAACCGAACCGATGGTGCGGCGGTACGCGGCAGAAATGAACCAGTCAGCGTTCTCCCGGTCGAGCGCCGGCAAAAGTTGACCTGCCTTTTTGCGCCGGTAGGCCTCGAACTTCGGAAGATATGATCACAGGAGCCTTGTGATCTATTGGCTGTAGTTTGCCCTGACCATTTACACGAAAGCGCGTTCCGGTACGTGGATCATAAAGCACGACAATCGTCGAGGTACCGGATGGACTCTTTTCTTCGCGAGCTTCTCGCTCTGACGCAAATGTCCGTGTAGCTTCATCGAGAGTTGACCTATTCTTTACTCCCGGGAACTTGCCCTGAGTTTCCAGCCAGCGATAAATCCTCGTTCCGTTCGCAACATAGGCAATTGTCTCTTTGTAAGGCGGAACTCCTCCGGACGTTCGTCGTCCGGAAGGGTTTATTAGCTTGCCCTGTGAGCGGATCGTCTTGCCCTCCAGATACGCTAAAACCGTGCCTTCGCCTGCGTTATAGGCAGCAAGAACAGACTCCAGGCGCCGATCAAAAAGCCGGCCGAGATACTTCACATACCGAGCAGCCGCGTGGATCGACGAGTTCGGTTCATACGGGTCGACGAGACCGAATCGTGCGGCGGTTGCGGGAATAAACTGCATCAAGCCTTTCGCGTTCTTCGGACTCGTCAACCACGGCCGGAACCGCGTTTCGTTGAATGCGATCGTCCAGAGGATATGAGGATCGACGCCTTCTTTCAGCGCCGCATCCGCAATTGTTCGCTCGAACAGCGCGGCTCGCGACAGTACATCCATTCTTGAAAGTGCGGTCCGCGTGAACACGGTGCGGGATTGAGAAGAGATCGCCAAGGGACTTACGAGACATCCGAGCGTTAAAAGCAGAGTAGCGATGTGATTTCGTTTTTGCATGACGCGACCGGATCGCAACCAACGTGCCAACCGCCTCACATGCGACGCGGCACAAGCCTTGCAGAGCGAGCCAAACCGTTGACGCTTCCCGAAGTCTAGCGAGGTGTCAGGAAAACCTTTTACGCGAGGACAAGAAATGAAGAAATCTATACGAACCATACGATACGCCGCGGCGCAGCTGGCTCCGGTCGTGGCCGTTCTGCTTTTTACAAACATCCTGTTTGCGCAAGGACCGATCTTCACCGGGGATGCGAGCAATCTTTCGAACATCATCCGCGAGTCACTGAAGCTGATGGCGATCGTGCTTTTCTGTCTAGGTGCCGTGGGTGTTGCCTGGGCGATCTACAACAAGATGACCGGGAAGGAATGGGGCAACCAGGCGTTCGGGTCTTTGCTTTCGTTTGCGTTCGGGACGATCGTCGCCGTCTTCTGGCAGCTTGCTCAAGGCCGTGCGGTCGGGGTCGACACCAATTTTTAGGAGGGCGAAATGAGACGACGAGCGACCAGGCCCAACGTGTTTCGCGGCCTAAAGCGTTTCGGGGTTTATTCAACCGACTGGAAGTACATACTTGTGCCGACCGGTGTCGCATATATGACGCCGTTCGTCTTCGGTCTCTGGTTCGGTTATGTGCCGCTTGGTTTTCCTCTTGGTTTACTTACGTTCCTAATCTCGCTCGGAACCTTCAACTACCTTCGCCTGAGCAAACCCGAATGCTGGCTTTCGCAGAAGTTCGACGCGGAGATCGATAGGTGGCAGTCGATCCGGCCACCGCTTCACACCGAACTAGATCTAGCCGTCTGGGTAAATAAAACAAAACAATAAATCATGGACACAGCAAACCTTTCATTCGCACACGTAGCGATCTCACTTTTCGGCAGTCTGTTTTCTGTCGGGCTGGCGCTTATGGTCGGATACCGGATCGTTCCGGCATTCAAGGCCCACAAGGGACAATTAGCGGTTCACTCGAATCCCAACGCGGTCCAATATACAAAAATCACCCATCCGGGACGGCTGTTCCCGACCGAGATCGCCGGTCTCGACGGCAACGTGATCCGCTATAGAGATGGGAGCTTTGGAAAGGCATATGTCTTCGAACCCGCGAACAGTCTCTACGTTGACGGAAACGTAACTGAACAACGCATCGAGGAACTCAAAACCATTCTCAAATTCGAGAAGCCGAAAGACACGATCATCCAGTTTCGGTTCCTCAATTCGCCCGATACAGGAGAGGTGCTCCGGGATCATCTGCTTTCGCGAGATGCTGAGTCGTCAGATCCGGTAGCAGGAGTTCTTCACGCTACCAATCTTTCGCTTCAGGAAGAAGCGATCAGGTCCGGCGAAGTGATGCGGCAGACTGCAACCGTCTGGATTCGCGTGCCGGTCCGGGACTCGGCCGATAAAGGAATGCTTTCGTCTTTACTGCCTTCGCTTCTCCGGGACGTGAAGGAGAACGGGATCGCATATTTTTTACGCTCCCCCTTCTTAAGAATAAGAAATCGCGAAAGTGAATTGTTGGTGAAACGGGAAACGCAAATCGAGGCCGCATGCAGATCGAAAGCGTCACGCGTATTCCAGTCACTCGAAGCAAACTTCCCGCGGAGCCTGCAGATTCGGGAGATGAACCGTCCGGAAGTTTTCGAGGCACTTTTTATCAGTCACCGACGGGAGCATCGATCCGTTCCCATGCTCCCCAACTCCGCGTTCGTCGATATAAGGCGTTATCTGTGCAGTACAGAGATCGAAAGCGCGCGAGAGCAATTCGTTCGGCACAATGGCACCCCCGTGAGTTTGGTCAGCCTGAAAACCCTTCCGAACGGCTTCGTGACCGCGGATGTTATGCGGTACCTGACGGCGACGCGAGCACTCGGGTTTCCTCACGAGATCGTTGTAGATCTGATGACCACCGAAAAACAGGCCGCGAAAAAGGATCTTCAAAAGCGCATCGACCGGATCGAGGGCAGCCGCAACACCTGGCTCGGATTTCGGAACTTGAAGAAGGACGCGATAGTCATCAAATCCGATCTGGAGAATCTTCTGGAGCAGGTCGAAAGCGATAACGAAGAGATCTGCAACCTCCGACTTAACGTGATTGTCTTTGCCGGACGCTCGAAAGGAGTAAAAGAGGCGCGGAAGCAGCTTGAGTTACTAGACGAACGATGCGATGCCGTGGTGTCAGCTATCCGAAAAAAGATCGGTGCCGATGCGGTTCGTGAAGACGCCGTTCGTCAGCGCGCGCTCTATCCTCGGATGCTTGCGGGCGAGCTATCTGCGAAGCGCACGGGCCAGGAGCTAACCGAAACCGCTGACTCGGTCATAGCCTTTGTTCCAACCGAGACGAGTTGGCGAGGCAGCAAAAGGCCGCACAGCATCTTTACCACTCCGAACGGACAGATGTTCGGCCTCGATCTGTACGACCGATCCTTGATCAAATCACCGACCGTGATCGTGACGGCCGCGTCGGGTGAGGGAAAGTCGTTCCTCGCGTCGATGCTGATCACCGACATACGCGCACACCGCGGGAACGTGAAAGTGCGCGTGATGGATTATCGCCATTCGTTCAAACCTATTTGCCGCCTGTTTGGCGGAAGGCATATAGAGTTCACCGAAAAAGATCCAAGACCGATCAATATCTGGAACTATCCGGGCATCGAGCACGGCGTGCCTCCCACAAAAAGGCAGCTTGCGATGGTTCTCACCGACATCCTGATCCTGAGCAAGACGCCGAAAACGGATGCCATCACAAGCGCCATCGCATCGACCGTAATTGATGAAGTCTATAAGGTGGCTCTCGCCCGGAACGGTTCCGGCCGACCGAAGTTCCAACCCGTGCTCGGGCACTTCCTCGACATTCTCAAGAGCTATCACTGGAACGCGGGCGAAGAGAGGCAGGCCAACGAGCTTTACCTGAAGCTGAACATTCATAGAAAAGACCCGTGGCTGAACGCCCCCACACATCCTGAATACGACGAGCCTTCGATGTTGGACGTGTTCGAGCTATCTGGAATAAGCAGCCTAGACGAGAAAATCCGCGAGAGTGTCGGTTTCCGCATCAGCGCCCAGATCATGCAGGAGATCGGCGAGGAGAACGCTCAGAACCAGAAGACTCCGATCCTTTTCCTGTGCGACGAAATGCGCGAGATAAACAGGCATTTCCCCGCGATCCAGGAGCTGATCGCCGAGGCGACCGTGACGGGGCGGAAGGAAGGGCTTGTTACGGTCCTCTTCTCGCAAGCCTACGAGCATTTCACCGGGACCCCAGAGCAACCGAACGTCACCGGGATCGATCTCGTGAAAAACTCCGGCGTGAAGATGATCGGGAAGCAGATCGGCGGGTTCGAGCGCCTCGCCGACGATTGCGAACTCGCGCCCGAGACCATCGCGGCGATTCGTGGGATCAGAAACCAGTACGGCCGCTACACCCAGTGGGTGTTCGTGATCGGGAGCGGCACCGACAAGATCGTCCAGATGGCGGAGATCCGTCTGTCCCCCGCGATGCTCTGGGCGAACACGAACGACACGAACGAGGCGAACGCCCGCCGACTGGTCGAGAACGTCCGACCTGACCTTCCGCCCGAAATTGTCGTCTCGTGGCTCGCCTCGAAATATCCGAGCGGCCTGACGGCGGTCGGGCTGACCAGCATTTCGCAGCGGGACCTAAACGAGCTTGGCGGACTGGAGGTGGTGGCATGATGCGAATCAACTTAACGGTTAGGCAAATCCTTCTCGGCGCTGTTCTCTCGTCGATATTCATCGGCCTTGACGCAAGGCCAGCTCAAGCGCAGTGGACCGTGTTCGACCCATCCCAATACGCGCTCCAGATCGAGAAGAAGATCGAGGAAGCCGCCCGCTGGGTGGATACGATCAACCACTACATCTCGATGTACGAGAACGCCGTGAAGCAATACGAGAAGATGGTGGAGAGCGTGACGAACCTTCGCGGCATCCTCGACAAAGTGGACGAGCAGATCATGCGGCACAAGCAGCTGATCACGACCTATGCGACATTGGGGCGGCTGATCCGCGGCACGTTCGAACTGAAGAAACGGATCGAAGCCACCATAACGAGCCAGATACAGTCCGTGGTGAACATCGCCCGGAGGCTCAAAAACGGCATCTTCGACATGGAGGCGAACAAGCGGGACCTGGACGATTTCCTGCGCCATTCGATCGGGCGCAGTGCGGACGCACACATGGCGAACCTCGAACGCCTAGCGAAACTCGACTCCGAACTGGAGCGGATGCTATTCGACCGCGAAAACATGCTCCTCGATCTCGCCAAGCTTTACGAGGAACGCGAGCGGATCGCGGAGGCGACCCGGGCGATCTCCGCGAACCCCGACGCGAACCAGGACGGCGTGCAGTCCCTTATCGACCAGATGCTTGCCGTGAACCTCCGCATCACGACCGTCGAGGGCCAGCTCCGCGAGCTCGAAGCGAAGATCCAGGCGAAATTCGTCGCGTACGGCTTGAAGATCGAGCAGATGACTGAGTTCGGCAAGGAGATCCGGCGCACTACGGAAATGATGACGGGCGTCACGCGGGCCTCCGACGATTTCCTGCACGAACTGGAGCGACACGAGATCTGGAACGACGACGTCTATCAAAGCCCGCTTCCCTGATGCCCAACTTCTTCCGGGAGTCAAACTGCAAAGCCATGAAACTCAAGAACAGATTGAGCGGCAAATTTGCCGCACTCACCGCCCTGCTCGCGTCCTGCCTCTTCGCCTGCCTTTTCACGACGACGACGGCCGGTCAACGGCCGTCTCGTCCCCGCCCGCCAAGGGTCGAAGGGCAAACGCCGATCGGGACGATGAACGGGCAGCCCGTGACCGCGAACGATTTGATAATGGGAATCAACCCGGACTCGCCTTTCATGCCCCCACTCGACGGAAGCCCGGCACCCGTTCTTCAGCAGTTCGAGAACCAGTACCCAGCGAACCCGACGGTGACGCCCCCGCCCGTTCCGGTAATTCCCCCGAAACCGGCGGCACCGAGTTTCGGCGAGCAAGTCACGAATCTTATGCGAACAGGTCAGGAGTGGCTCTTCCGGTCGGTGCTCGACACGATTATCAGGCCGCTGATGCCAATCCTTACGTTTCTCGCCTGGATCATCGCAAGTTTCGTGCTGATCGTAGCCTTCATCCGCCGCTTCCACGACAATCGAGGCCTCGGCCCCGAGCAGCTCGTAGCGTGGGGCGTGAGGACGATCGTGTTTATGGTGGTTATCGGGGCGAGCCCGTTCATCATCGACGCTTTGACGGTCACGGGGAAATTCTTCGCACGCCCGATACGTGGTTATAACAGTTCGCTCATCGCCGAGTTCGACGTGAAGATGAAACAGTACGTGAAGAACAACTTCGCGGTCGAGGATCCGAACGAACTCCTCGCCGAACGGCTACCGAATGGGCAACCGGGACTGGTCGGGATCATCACCGACAAGAACTCCACCGTCAAGGACATCACGGGCGAGATGAACATCCTGGGCTGGGATATGCCCCGGATGTTCACGCTCATGGTGATCGGGCAGAACATCATAAAGTTCGGCTCCGTTTTTCTGGCCGTCGCCGGATTGTTCATTCTCATCGGGCTCAAACTTGCTGCTCCAGTGCTCTCCGCATTCGGGTTCGACGAGAAGTTCGCTAACCAGATCTTTTACCCGTTCTGCTGGGGCGTGGCGACGTTCGCGCTCGCGTTCCCGATCGTCAAAGCGGTGACGCTTTACGTTTGCTACAGCATCGGCCTTCTCGCGCTATCCATCTACAACGGCGAAGCGTTGTTTTCTCTCGATCCGACGACCGCGACGATAATCACCAACGGCAACTACGACCCGGCTTCGAGTGCTCTCATAGTTACCGCGCTGTTCTTCGTTTCAAGTTTGTGCTTCATCCTTGTTCCGTGGCTGAGCTATCGGGTCCTTCGGGGTCAGGTCTATGAGGGAGTATCGCAGGTCTCAATGGGATGGATGCTTTCTTCTTTAGGCACGGCCCTGGAAACATACGGTCTTGTTGCGGGAGCGGCTTTGCATCGTCAGGCCGAGAATACACAGATACAAGGCATATACAACGCTGAGCAGGCCGCCGCTAAGAAAGCACTCGAAGCTGCCAACCAATCGACAGATGCGAGGCTGGTGTCATCGGTCGCCGGCGTGGAAGGCGGTCTCGTCACAAGTCTCGGTCAGATCCGTGCGAATCAGGTGACGCAGACACTTCTTGCAGAAGCCAACAAGACATTCGGAATCGCGAGCAGCTCCGCTGCCACTCGGCGCGAGATCACCGGCACATTGGCCGAGGCGGAAGGGACTCGGGAGGCTCGAACCTTTGACGGCAAAAAAGAAGTCGAACTGCGAGGCCAGGGTAACCTTGAACGGTTCGGCATGAAGACCTACGAATTTACACCCGGGGGTTCGTCGGTCGCCGGAACTTCCGTTCCGATACGCGCTGGACAGGAACTCTTCGACTGGTCTCGGGACAAGCACCCGATTCAGGAAGTGAATAAGCAAATGGATTCGACCACGCGAGCGAACGTGTCGCTTCAAAACAACAACACCGAGATCGTGGCCGGTAAAAAAATCGACGCGTCGAATACCTACCAGGGTGAGATCAACAAAGCCTACGAAGCGCAGGCATCGCAGAACCTTGCCGCTATAGATCAGGGTACTGGAATTGCAGCATCAAGCAGCCGTCAGGGGGCAGGTATTCAGCTATCGGGAATCCGTCGCTCGGCCGATATGGAGAAGGTAGCTAATCAGCTCAACTTCGAGGGGCGCACCGCGGCCGCTTCGATAAACCAGGTTGCTGCTACAGAGGCCGCCCGTCTACGTATGGTATCGACAGTTGTGACCGGGTTTTTCAGGGATATGGATCGTCGCCTGGAAGAAATGAAGCCAAAATACTAGCGCCGGGCGGGCTTTGGTCGCGTGCGCCACTGAGGCAGGAATGTCTCGGAGCAAGCCCAACTGGCGGCGATACGTTTAGGCCAGCAACCAAGGCCACAAGAAGTCCCCGAATGCCGATGCGGACCCAGCCAGAGGGCTACGAAGTCTCGACCGCATGTCCTGCTGCCTTCCACTCGGGAAAACCATCTTCAAGCCGCCTGGCCTTGAAGCCTTTCGCCCGCAATTCGGTGACGGCCTCGACAGCGAACACGCAGTAGGGACCGCGGCAGTAGGCGACGATTTCCTGGTCCTGCGGAAGTTCGCCGAGCCGTCGGTCCAACTCATCCAACGGGACATTGCGAGCACCGGGAAGGTGCCCCATCGCAAATTCATCTGCGGGACGGACATCGAGCACGGTCACCAGACCGTCCGCGATCCTGCTGACAAGGTCTTCACGAGCGACCGGCTCCAGTGAATCCCGGGAACGGAAGTAATCGTCCATCACACGCCCCACCTCGGCGATGTTGCGTTCGCCGACGCGCCCTAATGCCTTCAGCAACGTCACGACCTCCGTGTCGCTCGCCAGACTGTAAAGGATGTGCTTTCCCTGGCGCGTCGGCTCGACCAAGCGCGCCCGTCGCAGGATCTGCAAGTGCCGAGAGGTGTTCGCGAAAGTGATCCCTGAAATTTCCGCAAGGTCCTCAACCGATCGCTCTCCCTGGGCGAGGTGTTCAAGAAGATCGATCCGGTTCGGATGGGCCAGTGCCCGTGCAACCTCCGCGAGACTCTCGAAAATGACCAGTTTTGGTTTAAAGCTTGACAAGTTTTTATCCATTGTTCTAACATTCAGCAGAATGATTGAATGATATTAACATTTTCTACTGAGGAGCGCAATTTAATGATCTTGAGACAATTCCTGCATAACGATCCGGTCAGCATCTCATACATGCTCGGATGCGGCGGCAAAAGCACGGTCGCCTTCGTTGATCCGGGCGCTGATGTCGATACTTACCTTGAGGCCGCGAAGGCGGCGAACGTAAACATCAACTATGTGATCGACACACACGTCCACGCCGACCACATTTCCACCGGGCGGGCCCTGGTCGATGCGGCGGACGCCGAGTATGTACTTTCCGAAAAGGCCGACCTTAATCTGCCGTTCACTCCGGTCCGCGACGGTGACGAGATCCAGCTCGGCAATGTCACCATCAAAATACTCGCGACGCCGGGCCACACACCGGAGCATATCACCCTTCTGGTCACCGACCGGACACGAGCCGAAGAACCCTGGTTACTACTGACCGGCCATACGCTCATGGTTGGAGATCTAGGCCGCACCGAGTTGGCGGTAAGCGCCGAGCAAGGGGCTAAGGATTTGTTCCAAAGCGTTCAAAAGCTGAAGGCTCTTCCGTACTACATTCAGATTCTTCCGGGGGCGTTTTCGGGCTCGGTTTGCGGACGCAGGTTGAGCGGCAACCCGATCTCGACACTCGGTACGAGAGGCGTCACAACAAAGCCTTCGCGATAGACTCGGAGGCGGATTTCGTTGAGTTCATGTTACAGGAGATCCCGCCCGCTCCGATCGAAGCGGCCACCCTCCGGGCGATCAATTCTGGGCGTGCGAGGGCGTAAAGATGTCAGAAGCGACGATTATCGCTCGTCCAGGTGTACGCCTTGGACTGAAAGAGAACTGGCGCCAGTTCGCCTTGCTCGTTCTGACCAATGCCTTCGTCGGGGGAATGGTTGGAATAGAGCGGACCGTTGTGCCGTTGATCGGCTCAGAGACTTTCCAAGTCGAATCCACGACGCTCTTGATGTCCTTCATCGTGAGCTTCGGTCTGGTGAAAGCATTCGCCAACCTGATTTCGGGGCAGCTGGCTGATAGTTGGGGCCGCAAACGGGTGCTTGTCGCCGGATGGCTGATCGGTCTCCCGGTCCCTTTCATTATCATCGCCGCTCCGAGCTGGGAGTGGGTGATCGCCGCGAACGTCTTACTTGGGTTAAGTCAGGGCTTCGCCTGGTCGATGACCGTCGTCATGAAGGTGGATCTGGTAGGCCCCAAAGGTCGTGGGCTCGCCGTCGGACTCAACGAGTTCGCCGGTTACTTCATGGTGGGGTTGACCGCGTTTCTTACCGGCTATCTCGCGGGCCGATACGGATTGCGGCCGGTGCCGATCTATCTGGGCGTTTTCTACGCGATCGCCGGGACGATACTTTCGATCCTTGTCGTCCGCGACACGCGGCATCACGTCAAACTGGAAGCCGACGAGATCACCGAAGAAGCATCGCCGCTAACCTTCCGTGAAGTCTTCGTGCTGACCTCGTTCAAGAACCGGAACCTGTTCGCGGCTTCACAGGCAGGTCTCATCAACAACCTCAACGACGGGATGAGCTGGGGGATCTTCCCCTTGTTTTTCGCCACGCTCGGCGTCGGGGTTGAACGAATCGGGCTCCTCAAGGCTGTCTACCCGATCGTCTGGGGCCTTTTCCAGACAGTGACCGGGCCGATGAGCGACCGATGGGGTCGCAAAGGTCTGATCGTCGCCGGGATGTGGGTGCAGGCGGGCGGCCTGTTCATGACCGGCCTGACGGGCCAGTTCAGATGGTGGATATTCGCCAGCCTGCTCCTAGGTATCGGCACGGCGATGGTCTACCCGAGCCTGATCGCAGCTGTCTCCGACGCTTCGCATCCGACATGGCGGGCCCGTTCTTTGAGCGTTTACCGCTTCTGGCGCGATCTCGGCTACGCCATCGGGGCTCTATCGGCGGGCCTGATCGCGGACCGCTTCGGCTTCGCCGCAGCCATACTTTCAATAGGACTTGTGACCTTCATCTCCGGCACTATCGTCGCGGTCGTCATGCGAGAAGGTTGCGAGGTCAATGCCGGGCCAATCCGGGGGCGCTTTCTGCTTGACCCCGCGTCGAATGAGGGGACTCAAACCGCCTAGATCCGTATATGCTCCCAGGATTATTCTTTAAGTCGCCGTGAACGGCCGATAGCGGGCGCAATTCAGAGACACCTCGAAAAGACTACCGCTCGGCGAGGGCGGATATCGTGTCGGTTCGAAGCGTCTCTTCCGGGACGGCTCCTATGTATCTCTGGATCAGTTTGCCTTGCCGGTCTATCAGGAGTGTTGTCGGGGTGTTGTCCAGCTTTCGCCAGGGCGAAGCGGGATCAGGGATGAGGACCGGGTAGTTTACCTTGTATTCGGCTATGAACTTCGGCACGAGGCTGACATCCTCATCGAGCGAGATCCCTGCGATCTCAAGCCCCTCTTTCTTGTGCCGGTTACCGAGGGCGACCAGATACGGGACTTCCGTCCTGCAGGGAGCGCACCAGGTAGCCCAGAAATTTAGTATCACGACCTTGCCCCGCAGATTAGAAAACGTCCACACCTTTCCGTCGATCGTCGCCATCTTGATGTCGGGCACCTGAGCGCGCTGGCCGCGGGTTTCGAGCGTAAAGAGAGCACACGAGATCAGGGCCAGGCTAACTACAAGCGATCGTGACCAATGTTTCATCTGTGTTCTGATGAAGTTCGGTGTTTTTGCGTTGGCAGCGGAGTGGCCTAGCCGAACCGCTGGCCCTTGACCGCACGCGGATACGCCTATATTGGACTTCGATATCGAACTACGATATATTTCGCATATGACGCCGGAGCGTGATCTTTATTCGGGATTGATCCGCCTTCACATTCTCCATCACGCCGCCAAGGAACCGATCTACGGCCTCGGCGTTATGGAGGAGTTAGCTCGGCACGGCTACAAGCTGAGCGCCGGAACGCTCTATCCTCTCCTGCACGGGCTTGAGGCGAAGGGTTACCTGCATTCTGTCGAAGAACGCGACGGTAAGCACGCACGCCGGTTTTATCGGGCGACGGATGATGGGGAGAGGGCGCTCGCGGAAGCCAAAGTGAAGGTCAAGGAACTGTTCGGCGAACTGTTTGAAGACGAATGAGTCCCCGAGGTAAGGAGAACATCAATGGAACACGACGATAATTCGAGAAGAGACTTCCTCAAGAATGCGGCGTTGCTGGTCGGATCCGCGTTCGCTCTGAGCGGGTGCGCCGGCAGTACGTCGACGGCAAATGATCAAAATAGTGACGGCAACCAAGGAGGGAAAATGCAAGACAAGGAAAAAAAGGGTTCGGAAGAAAAAGAGGTCACTGCCGCCGAAGATCTGATGCGTGAGCACGGCATCCTTCGCCGAGCGTTGATAGTCTACTCTGAATCTGCCATCCGTTTGCGGAAAAACTCCGCGGACGTTCCCCCCGCGGCCCTGCAGAAAACCGCGAAACTGTTTCGTTCGTTCGGTGAGGATTATCACGAAAAGCAGCTGGAAGAAACGTTCATTTTCCCAGTGCTTGAAGGTCAAGGCGGAGAGATCGGCAGTTACCCGGACATCCTCATCGCTCAGCACAACCGCGGGCGCGAGATCACGGACTACATCACAGCGGTCACGAATTCGGTGAAGATCGGAACAAGTGCAAACGCTTTAGCCGACACGCTCGAAGCGTTCGTCCGAATGTACGAAACGCACGCCGCCCGCGAGGACACGATCGTCTTCCCGGCCTGGAAGAAAGCAATATCGGGCAGCCAATACAAAGAAATGACTGAGAAGTTTGAAGAGATCGAACATGGGCTGTTCGGCGAAGACGGGTTCGATGATGCCGTCAAGCAGATCGTCGATGTCGAAGCGAGCCTGGGATTGGCTGACATTTCACAGTTTACGGCTCCGCTACCGCCGGCGCGCTAAATGCACTCTGCCATGAACGTACAAGTTTGCAGCAAGTTAGGGGTAACGAGAACAAGCGCTGATGAGCGTCTGGGATCAAAATCGAAAAAGGAGGAGAACAGAATATGACCGAACAAAAACTGCCGTCACCGGAGGACGTAACGACCCCGGTCCACTACGAAGATCTTGATTACAGCAATCCGCACCAACAGACCGTCCATCCGCGCTGGGTCAGCGGGCAGGTGGTGTGGTCGATTCCGTGCGGGCCGGTCGCGGTCGATCCCGAAAAGTCCCCTGTCGCCGAGGAGTACATCATCGTCTACTCCATGGACGGTGGTGATGACGGTCCGGAGAAGGTGGAGGGGCAGTACACGATCTACGACACGAAGCCGGGTGACCCGGGTTATTCTCCGCTGTGGCGCCACAATTATGTAGTCGTGCCGCGTGACTACGAGCCACAGACATTGCGTTCGAAAGAAGACGTGTTGCGAAGCGGCCACCGTGTCGTTCGCACCGACAAGATCACCAATTGACCGGTGCTTTGAGGCCGGCGTGTCCGGCCTATCGAAACAGAATTATGAGGAGATTAGGTTGCGTCAGTCGCGTTACTTGGGAGCCTGCGTTCTGAAGAAGAATGTGAGGGCGACTGTGAGGGTCGCGTCCACCGGCCCCCCCGATGAAGGTGAAACGGCGCTTGTACAAGCCAGGTCGGAGGTACACGACTGATCGGCGGCTGCGGGCAGATCATCAGGATGTGTCCAGATGGGTTTTACAAGGAGGTTAAATGAAATATTCAGTGAAGTTGCCAGTGGTCTTGATAGGTGTCGTTTTGCTCGCCGGCGTATTTGCAGCCGGTATTGGACTGAAAAACGGGTGGTGCTCGCCGACCCCGGTCGAGGCTCAGGCGGACGCGAAACGGCCGACGCCCACCCCGGCGCCGAGCGGAGATTCGTGGCTCAAAGGCACGACGGACGAGAAGCTCGCACAGGTCGAGACGCACTTGCGTGGACTTGATGTGGCGATGGCGGAGATCGGTTATCGGTACGGGGAGCTGCACCACGCGACCAAGGAGCGCAACTGGGAATACGCGAAGTATCAGACGGAGAAGATCGACCTGGCACTCAGGCTCGCCCTCGAGCGCCGTCCGAAGCGCGCCGCCTCGTCGCAGGATTTCCTCAACAAGGACCTCCCCGCGGTCGTACAGGCGATCAAGAGTCAGGATGCGACGGTGATGGACAAGGCGATGGAGCAGCTGCACAACTCGTGTGTAGCCTGTCACCGGGCCGAGAATGTGCTGCATTTTCGCACCACGGTCGAGCGGATAAGGAACAACGCCCGGCAGCGGTAGAACAAAGGAGGAGTAGATGACATTGTTTGACAGAATCATTCTAACGAGCGCACCGGCGGCGACTATATTGGTACGGTTCATTGTTGGGCCCGTTTTTCTTTCGGAGGGAATACAGAAGTTTCTCTATCCGGATGAGAACGGAGCGGGCCGGTTTGCGAGGATCGGGATACCGAGCCCGGAGGTGATGGGGCCGTTTGTCGGGGTGGTCGAGATCGTTTGCGGAACGCTGCTGATACTCGGGCTGCTGACGCGGCTGGCGTCGATACCGCTGATCGTGACGATGCTGACGGCGATAGTTTCGACGAAGATCCCGATCCTGCTCGGCTACGAATTTCTGGGATTTTCGCTGCGGAAGGTCTCGTACTACGGCTTCTGGGGGATGGCGCACGAAATGCGGACCGATTGGGCGATGCTACTCGGTTCGATCTTTCTGCTAATCGTGGGTGCGGGGTCGATATCAGTGGACGCGATGTTGTCGAAACGCGGCGGAGGTGCTTAGCGTGAACGATAACCAGGAGAACAGCAGTAGCACCAGCGAACTGAGACGCGACCTTACGCTCGTCGATGCGGTGGGGATCGGCTTGGGAGCGATAATCGGTGCGGGTATTTTTGTCGTGACGGGAGTCGCCGCGGGGGTGGCGGGGCCTGCTTTCCTGGTGGGTTTGCTGCTGGCGGGCGTGGCGGCGACGTGCAACGCACTCAGTTCGGCGGAGCTGGCGGCCGAATACCCCCAGTCCGGCGGGACGTACGAGTACGGGTACCGGCTGCTGACCCCGGCGTTCGGGTTCGCAGCCGGTTGGATGTTTCTGGCCAGCAAGCTCGCGGCCGGCGGCACCGTGGCCCTCGGGTTCGGGGGGTATTTCTCGCGGCTGTTCCCGCAGGTGCCGCAGCGGTGGGCGGCGGTCGCGGCGGCGATCATCCTGACGGCGGCGAACCTGTTCGGGATCAAGAAAGCCGGGCGGCTGAACACGGCGGTCGTGGCCGTCACGCTGCTTGCTCTGTTGTATTTCGTCGCCGCCGGGATCCCCACATTCTCGGTCGACAATCTCGTGCCGTTCGCCCCGCACGGCTTCGCGCGGATCGCGGAATCGGCCGCCCTGCTCTTCTTCGCCTACACCGGTTACGCCCGCATCGCCACGCTCGGCGAGGAGGTGAGCGAACCTCGGAAGACCATCCCGCGAGCGGTGGTGATCACCATCGTGGTGTCGGTGCTGCTGTACTCGGCGGTCGCACTCGTCGCGGTCGGGAATGTGGGGGCCGGAGCCCTCGCGGAAACAAACTCGCCGCTGCAGCGGGCGGCGGAAGGGTTTGCTTGGCCGAACGTCCCGCTCGTCGTCGGGGTCGGGGCGACGACCGCGATGCTCGGTGTGCTGCTGAGCCAGATCGTCGGGATCAGCAGGATGATGTTCGCGATGGCCCGCCGCGGCGACCTCCCGAAGGTGCTGGAACACACAAGTGAACGGTACAGTGTGCCGGACGCGGGGATCCTACTGAGCGGGCTCGTGATCGTGCTGCTGAGTATTTTCGGAACATTGGAATGGGTGCTGTCCGCCGCGGCGTTCACGATATTGCTGTATTACCTAATCGCGAACATCGCGGCGTTGAAGCTGAAACCGGAGAAGAAGATATACCCACGGTGGGTCGCGATCCTCGGAGCCGTCTCTTGCGGACTGCTGGCCGTCTCCTTGAACTTCGGTGCCGTAATTGCCGGCCTTATCCTGCTGGGTACCGGGTTCCTTCTTCGGTGGTTATTGGGGAAACTGGGCACGGTGGAACGTCCCGGCGGATGAGCACTTCGATCGATGGGAAATGCTTTTCCGCTCAGCTAAAGATTTTGGCAACGCGGTCTTCCTGCAGGGCTTCAAAATGCCGAACGTTTAACACTAAGATTGAATTGACTCCCCTTCGCGATGCATCGGTACATGCTGGGCTCTGGCACCCAGGTGATTTTTCGCCGCTCGCCGCAAATTGTGTCGAGATTCCCGCCCCTGCCGGAGAGGGTCGCTCCAAAAAAAGAAGTAAAGAAGTAAGGAAGGAATAAAATGAACATGCGTAGTTTTCTCTCGCTCCTCGTCGCGTTCGTCGCGTTCGCGACGGTTTCCCAGGCACAACAGTTTCAGCCGACCGCGCCGGCGGCCGGCGCGTCCGAAGGTCAATTTCAAACGACCGCACCCAAACAATTCCCGAACATCAAGATCAAGAATTTCGGCCAGATGGACGAGAATTTCTACCGCGGCTCTCAGCCGACGGCAGAAGACTACAAGTCCCTAAAGGAAATGGGGATCACCACCGTGATCGATCTGCGGAAGGATTCGGAAGATTACTCGAAATCAACCGTGGAATCGCTCGGGATGAAGTACGTCAACATCCCGATGACGGGCTGGACCACGAAGGACGAGAGCGTCGCCGAGTTTATTGAGCAGATAAACGACCAGTCGAACGGCAAGATCTACGTGCATTGCGCGGCCGGGAAGCACCGGACCGGACTCGTGGGCGCGATCTACCGCCTCGAAAACGACGGTTGGGATTACGACACCGCGTACAAGGAGATGAAGAACTACAAGTACTTTTCCGGGCTGTTCCATCGCAAGATCAAGGGCTACGTGAAGGACTATTACGAAAAGCACGGGGCGGAAAAGCAGGCGGCGGCGAGGGCCAAAACGACCGTTGCCCCGCAGACGGCTCCAGCGGCCGGGCCAGCGAACTAAGGGTTCGCAATTATCAAAGAATAAGGCGGCCCCGTCGGAGCCGCCTTTTTTATTGGTGAAAAGGGGCTCAGACCTGCGTCGTTGCAATTCTAGCCCGTCCGGACGACTATACCCTCGGTTCGACCCCGGTGCCCGAGAAAAACCAGGATCGAGATCGAGGGCGGGACGCCTAGTTACTTTGCGGAACGATCAAAAACCTCGAACCTCTAGGAACGACGTTCAAGGGCATTTAGTTAGAAAGGAATAGAAATGGGGTAGATAGTTCTTTGCACGATGGGGTGGAACGGACGTCTTTGAGCCGGATCGGTTTAGCCCGCACGTCGAAGAGTCGGGGAGCACGTGTTATTGGAAGCCCCCGGCGGCTAGTCCGATTCAGCGGCGATGAAATCCCGGATCTGTTCCTCGATCATGGATCGGACGAGGCGGGTTTGTTCGAGTTGTTCTTCAGTCGTTCCGGTAAAAGATGCCGGATCGGGAAAGCTCCAATCAAGTCGTTTGTTGATGCCGGGGAAGATTGGGCATTTTTCGGCGGTTTCGCGGTCGCATACGGCGATGACGTACTGGAACATCTTGCCGGCTCGGTAAAGGTCGAAAACCCGCTTCGTCTCGTTTTGGCTTATGTCCAGGCCGATCTCTTTCATCACCTCGATCGCGAGCGGGTGGACGGTGCCCGGCTCGATCCCGGCGCTCATCGCTTCGAATCGATCACCGGCCAGATCGTTCAACAACGCTTCCGCCATTTGCGAGCGAGCCGAATTGTGTTTGCACACGAAAAGCACTTTTTTCTTCGGTTCCATAATCTTGATTCACGCCTGCTTGATAAACTCACCCAGACGATCCCGGACCTCGTCGCGGACGCGTCGGAATACGGCAAGTATTTCGTCCTCGGTGCCGGTCGCTTCGGCCGGATCATCGAAGCTCCAGTGTTTGCGCTCCGTTTTGCCGGGGAACACAGGACAGCTTTCTTTGGCGTTGTCGCAAACGGTGATCACGTAATCGAATGCCTGGCCGACGAATTCATCGACGGACTTCGAGCGATGGCCGGAAATATCGATCCCGACTTCTTTCATCGCTGCGATCGCTTGCGGCCGTACAAAGCTCGCGATCACGCCCGCACTTTCCACTTCGAACCGGTCGCCGCCGTCGTGCCGCAACAAACCTTCCGCCATCTGGCTGCGAGCCGAATTGCCGGTGCATAAGATCAACACTCGTTTTTTATCCTTCATATTGATTTTTTCCTGACGACCAGCACCGAACACGGCGCGTGGTGGACCACCGCATCGGTGACTGATCCGACCAGTAGACGGCCCCAAAAGCCGCGGCCGTGCGAGCCGATCACGACGAGATCGGCGCCCCATTCTTCCGCGGATTCGATGATCGATCGGTCCGCGGCCCCCACCGACACTTGCTCGGTGATTTCGACGCCCGGGTGACATTCCCTTATCCGATCGGCTGCTCTGCCCGCGATCGCTTCGGCGTGGCCATGTTCCTTTTGCTCGAGTTCTTTGGCGTATTCCGCCGACTGAGCAAAATTGTCGATCGGGACGACCTCATGGTATGTCGACATCACCTTCACCTGGGTTCCCTCCGGCCCCGTGATGATCCGACAACATTCTTCCACGGCGGCATCACTGAATTCCGAACCGTCCGTCGCAATTAGGATCTTCATTCTCGTCTCCTCCGATCGGCGATTTAGGAAACCGCCTCTTCGCTTTCTTTTGCCGTTTCGTGCGGCATGATCACATCTTCCGCGTCCTCGGCTCTTATAGGAACGAGCCAGCGGAATAACGCCGTCGCCGCGAACGCGCCTAAGAATTGAACAATTACGAACATGGGAGCATCAACGGGACGGATGCCGGCAAAACTGTCGCTGAACGAACGTGCAATAGTGACGGCGGGGTTTGCGAACGATGTAGAGGCAGTAAACCAATATGCGGCTGTGATGTACGCGGCCACGGCGAAGGGAACTATCAAGCTCCTGTGCAGCCGGACGCATCCCCAAATGACCGCCAGCAAACCGAACGTCGCGACGAATTCGCTGAACCACTGCGATCCGCCCGTCCGCGTCTTGGCCGACGCAAAAAATACTGGCAGATCGAACATCACGTTCGCGGCCGCAACACCCGCGATCGCGCCGATTATCTGCGCCGGAATGTAAACAGATGCGTCCCGCCAGGAAATACCCTTCTGCCACGCATCGCAAACCGTGACCGCCGGATTGAAATGAGCGCCCGAGATCCCGCCGAATGTCAGGATGAGAGCGGCCAACGCACCGGCCGTTGCAACAGTGTTCGCCAACAGCGCGACCGCGACATTGCCGCCGGCGAGCCGTTCGGCCATGATTCCTGAGCCGACGACCGTTGCCAGCAGCAATGCCGTACCTACCATTTCAGAAACTGCGCGACGGGCTAGATTCATCATGCTCTGTCTGTGGCGCAGCAGCTAACGCTGGTGCAGCCGAGCCTGCTGCATGCGGATTTGAACGAGATCGAGGCTACCCTTTTGTTCAGCAACGCCAAATGCAGTACGCCCACGAAAAGGCTCCCCACCATAACCTGGATAGCAGTGATCTCGCCGGTTGCCCCATAAGAGCCGAGGACAAGCGGTGATTCAGTGCTCCACGCCGACAACGGCTTCGCCGCGAACATGAAGGCGAACGACGCGACCTTCAGGATCGTCGCCGCTACGTGCAGCGAATATTCCCCGGTGGTCAGTCCGCCCAAGGACGCCCTGCTATCACCCTCCGAGAACACGTCCAGCATCTCGACGCCTAGAGCGGCCCCGACAAAGAGGACTGCGGCCCAAAGCGCGTAACCGCCGAAATCCTGATAGTAGAGAAAATACGCCAACGGCACCATAACGAAAGCGAACGCCATGTGCAGTTTGTGCTCGTAACGCGATTCCGGCCGCGTATGGAGTTTGTATTTCCACAAATGGAAATAAAAGAGATCCACGGCCCCGACGATCATGAACAAATTCAAAAATACGAATCCGAGAATTACAAGATGTTCCATTTCTTTGACCTCCATTCTGCTTAGCCGCAAACGCCGGAGCCGCAAGAGGCTGCCGATGTCCTGGTGCCGTTGAAAAACGCTTTCAGATTCGCAAGGGATTTTTCGTTGGCCACAAACTTATCCCTTTTCGGGCTGCCGTACACTTCCCGCAGGATCGATTCGACGATCAATTCCTTCGGCGGAACCTGATACTCTCGGCCCTCATAATCCCATACGCGGCAGAAGGTTTCGGTGCCGCTGATTTCGCTGCAAGATGAACAGTGGTTTTCGCGGACCTCCAATGCGAGATCGCGTCCGTTCACCCGGATCGTCGGGGACCTGACCAAACCCAGGTCAAGCGCCTGCTCGTACGACGTGACGTGGATTTTTTTCAGATCGACAACGGCGCCAGTCGCTCCGATCACGCCCGAAACCTCTGACAATGCCTCTTCCAAACTGTCGTCCGTCCCCCTGCACGGATCGCACGATTCCAGATCCAAATACAGGAATTCGATCTCGACCCGCTTCTCCCTCAATTTCGCGGTGTCCGCCATTTGTAAGTCAGCCGTATTGCCTGAACAACCGCACCCCGTCCCTTTTTCTTTTGTTTCCGTCATTGTCTTTCTCCTTTGAAGCATTTTTTATTTAACCCATCTGGGTTTCGCTTCTAAAGACGGGGATTTCGGAAAAAGGACGCAAAAAATTTTCAATTAGAGCACGCACGGCAATCGTCCGCTTGTTGTTTGTACTCGACGATCGTCCCGGCCCGGTCGAACTCGATTCGACAACACGTCACCAATATTTCTTTGAGCTGCGCTCTTGCCCGCTGAACCCGGGACTTCGCACCCGACAATGAGATGTTGAGTCTTTTGGATACTTCCTGTTGTGTCAGCCCTTCGATGTCGGCCAATATCAAGGCATCTCGGTACTTTTCAGGCAGTTCACCGGCCATCGGCTCAAGCCAACTGAGTACTTCTTCCTCGGCGGCGGTATGTTCGGGCTCGGACGCCGCAATTCCCATCGTGTCATCGATCGGGGAAGCGGCCATGCCCTGATCGCGGTAATAATCGATGATCGCGTTTCGGGCGATCTGAAAAACCCAAGGCTGAAGCCTCTCAGCGTCCCTTAACTCCCCGATGTTTTGGTGAATCTTGAGGAAGACGTTTTGCAGAATGTCTTCCACATCCGAATCGTTATCGACGCGGCGGGCAATGAATCCCCGTATCCGGTTCTTAGACTCGCCCCATAGACCGGAGACAATATTCTGGTGGGAACGCATTGCCATTTCTCCCTTTAATATTAAGTTTCAACACACCGGGGCCATTGAGCAGCACGCGGTCCGCACGACGTGACTTGCCGGGCATTAGTTGTTGTGTTGCTTGACCGCATACACCCGCACGCTGGCGGCATAGTCATTGACGTTGTAGCGACGAAGAAGCTCCGCTAGATTGTTGTGCAGATTCTCATCCGAGTTGTTCGCCTGCACCGGCGCACAACATCCGGAATCAAAGGTCGGCAATGACTTTGAACCGCCCTCGGTCTGCTTCATCGGCGGAGAACAGCAACCCGATTGATTCTCGACTTTTGTGTAGGCGTTCAGATCAGATCCGGTATCTACAACCTCGACGCCTGAAAAGCCGGCGTCAGACAACCCACGCTTGTAGTCTTCGATGGCGATCGCTCCTGCGATGCAACCGACGTAGGCCATCACGTCGGAGCCAAGCTCGACAGGAAGTTCCCGCTTCAGCGCGATGTCGCTGACCGCCAGCCTGCCGCCGGGTTTAAGGACTCGCGAGATCTCACGAAAGACAGCCGGTTTGTCCTGCGCGAGGTTGATAACGCAGTTGCTGATAACACAATCGACAGAGTTGTCCGGGAGCGGCAAATTATCGATCGTCGCTAGGTAAAAATCGACGTTCGAGTAGCCCTTTCCATCGTTACCTTTTCCCGCGTTGCGGCGCGCCAGGTCGACCATTTCGGGGGTCATGTCGATCCCGATCGCTTTGCCGGTGGAGCCGACCTTCTGAGCAGCGAGGAACACGTCCAATCCACCGCCCGATCCGAGATCAACTACCACTTCGCCCTCTTTCAGATGGGCCGTCGCCGTCGGGTTGCCGCACGACAGCCCCATATTCGCCTCGGCCGGGATCGAAGACAGTTGTTCGGGAGTGTAACCGAAAGCCTCGGCAACCGCCCGAACGCCCTCATGCTCACTGGAAAGGTTGCTGACTGCAACCGATCCGTATCTTGACCGCACTGCTTGCTCGATGTTCTCTGACATAATTACCTTCCTTCGCGTATAAGCTTCAATTACGTTTATCCGTAATCATAATTTGAGGCTAGCCCTGTTTCTCAATTATGTCAAGCCGTAAGTGTTTGTGGTATTATTGACGTATGACGGTAGTAAATGCATTCGATGCTGAACTGTTTTTCGCCGCATTAGCGGATCGCACACGTCTGCGACTCCTGAATCTCATGCGTGACGGTGAGGTGTGTGTCTGCTTTTTCGCCGATACGCTTGGGACCAATAATCCGAAGATCTCCAGACACCTTTCGTATTTGAAACGGGCCTCATTGGTCACAGGGAGGCGCGACGGCAAATGGATGCACTACTGCATCACGCCACCAGCGAACAAAAAGGCGGCTGAGGTTTTCGCGGCCACGATGGAAATGCTGAAGGACGATCCGGAGATGCAGAAGGACCGCGAGAAGCTTGTGAACGTTTGCTGCTCGCCTCAAATGATGGTGAACATCCAGAAAGGCGTCCGACGCCGACAAGCCTTACCGGTTTGACCCGCCGCCTCCTCAACCCATTGCTTCCTACATTGACGAAGAAGGTCATCGATGGCGCGGGTAGAGGGAAGCAGGGTTAATGCAAAAGTCGGCCTGCTTCACTTTGTATAGACGCACGCGCCGGTGGAGTCTGCAGTTTGCCGGACCTGCTAACGTGGCATCATCCGAACAGAGATCCTTGCTGGATCTCTTCGCCCTTTTCGGCTATGGACTCCTCTTGCGCTTTTTGTTTGGGCGGTGGATTTTCTTCGGGGTAGAGTTTTTCGAGCGTGTCGGGCATTTCGTCCGCTACCATCTGGCCGGCGTATGGGACGAGCAAATCGCGGTTTCCACTCAGCAGCCACTCTTTCTGGGCGTCCTTGCGATCGAGGATGACAGGCATCGCCTGCGGGTGTATAGGCAGCATGAAATCGTTCGATTCAACGGTAAAGGTTGCGAAAGAAAATCTGGGCGATCCGTTATCGAACCATCTGCTCCATAGTCCGGCGATCGCGTAGGGCTGGCGGCCAGCGAGCATGATTTTGACCGGCGGGATTCCTTTCCCTTTTGTCGGCCATTCGCAAAAGGCATCGATCGGAAATATGCACCGCTTGGCTGACTTCAGTAGCGGCGGCCACATTTTTCTCTGGTCCATAGAATCGACGCGAATATTGAACGCTGGAAACTTCGCGTCGAATTCGGTTGCGTTGTCCCACTGGCACCACCAGTTTGCCTTTACGGTTGCAACCTGTCCTGCCGATAGATGAGCGACGATATTGGTTTCCTCCGTCGGCCTGATGTTCCGACGAGGAGTGAAGTGCTCCGGCATTCGCCAGCCGTAAACTCGCTCGAAATATCTATCCACTTCTTCCTGCGATGCTCGTCCACACATAGTCGTATTTTACCTCTGATTTGTCTCTCCTGCATCGGAGGCATATTCCGGAAGCGGAGGCGGATTGGAATGGGCCTGATTTAAATGCCAGAGCAAGATGTCACGCGCTTCCTCATCTGTTTTGGGATAAGAAGTCTAACTGCATCTATGGCACTTCGTTTCGAAGTTCTGGCACGGAGTGAGTGCATTCTTAATCTGAATAGGACCGATGAACGTTCCCTCGAATAGAGGTCGCCACATTTTCTTCGATACCTTTCGTGCCATTTTCCAAACTCAAGATTTTTTTACATATATACCTCAGGGCGAAGGATCTTCATTGCCTCGTAATATGCCCACGCAAAGCTCGCTTTGTTGCGGAGGCCTTTCATAACATTCACAGGCAATTGCTTCTCACACCAGTCGCAAAAGACTTGAACACTCTGCTGCCTCCAACCTCCGCAACCAGGACAATGCTTCGAATCGAAAGCCGCTCGAAAGGCTACCTCCCGTTCAGAAAGGCCAATTTTCATCGGAAGGATATATTACCGGCAATCGGGAATCTGTTGCAAGTGTGCAACAGCGTTCGCATCGACCCCGTGACATGGAAACTCGCCGTGAGCTGTAAAACAGGCTGCAGACAGTTCATAGGGATACGGAAAAGATCAGGAATGTTAGCTACCGGATACAAGAGAGTCTCAAAGAAGCGCCCGTGCAATATCTGCGGGAAGCCGGATTGGTGCAGTACGACCGCGACGGAAACTATATCGTTCTGCGCTCGCTCTACTCTGAACTCCGATCGTGTAAGCCGATACGGTTGGGGAGTCTTTTATCACGACGCATCCCGATCCGATTTCAGTTTCGATTTCAAACGAAACTTCAAACAGTTGCCGAAAACGAAGAAATCGAAGGTTTCGCATGATATGGCCTCGGCGGCGATCCTGGATAAGGTCTACCGCAAGCTGATCGAGCTATCGCCCGCAACTTCGAACCACGTGATCGTAAAGGGGCGAGGCGGTTTGCTGGAAAGGGGAATACCGGATCTCTCTCACTATGGAAACCTCCCGAGACTGATTAATGAGCGACGGGTATTGGTTGAACGGCTCGTAGAAGAGTCAGGCAAAGAAGGACTTCGCTCCTTTGAGGGGATACCGGGATTCTGGAGAGATACGAAACGTCGCCTGCGGTTATGGAGCGAGCAGGATGCGTTCGATGATCTGATGCTTATACCGTTCGTCGGGCCTGATGAATTGATACGGGCCTGCCAGATACGCTTCATGAGATATATCCCCAACAAATCGGGGCGTTACGTCTGGCTATCGTCATTGAAGGAAAAAGACGGATGCGGCCCGGGTGCCCCCTTGCATCACGCCAATGCCTGTTCACGCTCAGCCAAAACGATCCTCGTTACTGAAGGCGCATTAAAGGCCGCAACCGCTCAACGGTTTTTACCGGACAGATATGTGGTTGGAAACAGCGGCGTCGCTACATCACATCGAGAGATCATCGAAACCGCTCGCGGAAAGGCTCTTGAGATCGCTTTCGACAACGACAGTTTTACCAATCCGCACGTAGCCCGCGCGCTCGCCGCCTTAGTGCGTTCTCGGTCAGCCGATCAAAGGTCATTCTCCTACGACGACGCGGTAACGATCCTGTCCTGGGACAGACGCGTGAAAGGGCTGGACGAGGCTTTACTTGCCGGCTTTGATCTGAGTTCGTTGTCCGTTGCGGAATGGCTGAAAGAGCTTAAACCGGAATGTCGGGACCAGGCGAACCGACAACTGTCTCCCGTGTAAGCAATAAACAAGCGGCTGGCAAGAAAGATATGATGCGCCAGTCTGACAAACGATCGAGCATTCCTTTTGACCTCATCAAACAGATCGCCGCGATCATCGATTTGGGAAGAAGGCTAAATAACCGTGAGCTGCTGACAATTTGTCGCGACTGGGGGATAGATGGTCTAGCGACCGATCCGCACCTGTGTCATGAGATCTGCGAAACGGCGCTTAACTACCTCATAGCGACGAAATACGGGAAACAACTTTTGTCTTCGGAAGATCCCCGAAGAGCGTGCTCCGAAATACTCAGACTGCTGCAACTGCGTCTCCCAACACAGTCGTGGCGGAGCGCAACCCAGGTCACCTTTCAGCAGTTTTCCACGCCGGCACCCATCGCATACCTTGCGGCATACCTAACGAATTTAAGCGGCAGCGACACCGTGCTTGAACCGTCGTGCGGTACGGGCAGTCTTGCCGTGTGGGCACATGCGGCGGGAGCGACTGTGGTCACGAATGAGATAGATCCACGTAGACGGCAGCTTGCAAGAATTATCGGCCTCGATCCGACCGGTCATGATGCCGAGTTCATCGATGACTTATTGCCTGAGAGCATTGTCCCGAACACTGTTTTGATCAATCCACCATTCTCCTCTACCGGCGGGCGTGTGGAACGGAACGGGAATAAGTTCGGGTTCCGACACGTCGAGTCTGCTCTTCGGCGTCTAGCAGCCGGAGGCCGGTTCGCGGTCATCCTCGGCGAAGGAGGATCGCCGAGAAATGTTGCGGGAAAGCGATTTTGGGATTCGGTATCGCCAGGCATTCGAGTTACCCGATCGATCAGCCTTCCCGGCCGCGAATATTACCGAAATGGCACAACGGTTGGCATAACTTTGATCCTCGGTCGTAAATCCTCAGTCGATAAAGCGGAAGGCGAAGTCCCGTCCAAGCACGAGCTACAGAGCTTCGACAACATCGAAGCAGCCTTCGAGACAATCGGATCCGAATAGATATGAATTACCGAGAACTTCATGAAGCCGTCAAAAACGGCTCCATCGTCGGCGCCGTCGATAACGACGGCAAGAAACATCGATTCTTTATTTCGGATGGCGGCAGCTTGTGCCGGTTCAAACCTCGAAGCTTTAGGCGCGGGTACTCGGTGTACGAACCGGATCTTGCGCGCTACTCACAATTCATATCTTCCAAGCGTCCACAGACCGGCGAAGAGAGGCTCCCACAAGAATACCGTCTCATCGAAAAGTACAAGCGGATGGCTGGCGAAGCGAGTTTTTCGAATCCATTCATTCGCGACTGTCTTGCACTCCCCTGTTTCGATACGTGGAGAAAGGATCTTGTCGACCCGAATTCCTGGGAGAAGGATAAAGAACCGCGCCCGAAAACTCTGCACGAACTGCACATAACAACCGGGACCAACATTGACGGTAAGGTGATCTCGCTGAACCGGATCGCTAAAAAGTATCCGCGTGAGATCGAGCGCCTTCGCGAATCCATCCGTAACAAGTCGGCCGGAAACATCATCACCAACCGCTGGGCCAAGTTCGCCGGGTACGACATATCGATCGAAACCGAATACAACGCCGAGACCGGTGACTTTCGCGGCTTCTTGTCGTTGGAATATGCAGGCTGTGGCAATGGATACTATTACCTGCTCATCAACGACGAAAACTTCATCGGCTACGACGTAGATTGAGGGATTCGGAAACAGGCAACTGCAAGCCTGACTTCAATTCAAACCTACCACCACCCTGAAATGTTACCAAGTTACCAGCAATCGGCGGGCACAGCTGCGCCGTTTTCGGCAACAGCGGCGGCCACTGTGCCCGTGGAGGCGAGCGAGCCTGATACCACTGGTCAGATCCAAGCATACACACCTCGATTCGTTGTTGATGGAGCCGCACATCCCGGCGTCATAGTCGAACCGCCCGGCCTTGCGAACGTAGAACCACCTCCGATCACTTATCGTCCGTGTTTGCCGAGAGAGTTGTCCGAAACAAGTAAGCTCTCGGCGATGCAGATCGAGAGGATTATCTACGCCGGGCAAGCTCACGAGCAACGACTTGCGGACGGCTCACGTGCCGGCATCAGTATCGGCGACGGGACCGGGACGGGAAAGACGGCGACGCTTGCGGGAATAATTCTCGACAACTGGTTTCACGGCAGAAGGCGGGCGGTATGGTTTTCAGTCAAGGCCGACCTGATCGAAGCCGTCTCGGATGAATTCGCGAGGCTTGGTCTGAAGCCGCCGATAAAGCTCATAAACGACTATCCGACCGATGGCGAGATCGACATTGGCGATGGAATAGTTTTCTGCACGTACCGCTCCCTGATATCGCGTTCGAGATCGGGCAACCGTCGGATCGACCAGATAACCCGCTGGCTGGGAAGCGAAGGAGTTGTCATCTTCGACGAAGGCCATAAAGCCAAATACGCGTTCGCGGACGATCGCGGAAAATCGACGCAGACTGGTGCTGCGGTGCTTGAGATACAGGACCCGCAGAAATATCACGATTTTAGAGTTGTTTATTCATCGGCCACTTCCGCAGGCGAAGTACGGCATCTTGCATATATGTCTCGGCTTGGACTTTGGGGCGAGGGGACGAACTTTCCTTTGGGCTTCGAGCAGTTCGCGGAGGAGATCGAATCGGGCGGCGTCGGTGCGCTCGAAATGGTCTGTCGCGACTTGAAAGCGATGGGTCGATACCTTTGCGGGAACCTGAGCATGGGAACCGATCCGGAGTCCGGCCTCGCGGTTGAGTTTAGAGAGGTGACTCACTGGCTCACTCCAGCCCAACGGACGATGTACGACAACATGGCTCAAGGCTGGCAGGAGGTCTTCAGAAATATCCACCGTGCCCTCGACCTCACCAATTCCGGGAAAGCGACGCGAGCCCAGGCGGTTAATCAGTTCTGGGCGGAGCATCAGCGGTGTTTTCGAAATCTGATAACGGCCTTCAAAGTTCCAACTCTGATCCGGGAGATCGAAGACGCTCTCGGACGACGGGAGTCGATTGTCGTCTCCATAACGGGTACCGGTGAAAGCCAGACAAAGAAGCAGATCGAGCGTGCCGCCGATCAGGATGAGGCCATCGACAGTCTGGATTTTAGCCCACGCGAAACCTTGACCCGGCTCGTTGCCCACTGTTTTCCGACCGCCTGCTTTCAGGAACGCACCAATCCGTATAGCGGCACGATCGAATATATTCCCGTGCTTGACTCTAACGGGAATCAAGTCGAGAGCCGTGCAGCTTTGCAGCTAAGGGCGGAACTGCTGGATAGACTCTCAGTCCTCGAAGTCCCCGAGCATCCGCTCGATCAACTCGTCAACTATTTCGGAGTGGAGAACGTAGCGGAGATGACCGGCCGGAAGAAGCGACTGATTCGGACAACCTCCGGCACGCTTGAATATCGTCCCCGCCAGATTCCGGGAGTTCCGTCGAAGCTGATCAATCTTCACGAGAAGAATGCATTCCAGAACGGCGACAAACGGATTGCGATCATGTCGGAAGTCGCATCGACCGGCGACAGCCTTCACGCCGGAAAACAGGTCGGCAACAAGCAACGGCGTCTCCACATCGCCGCCGAACTGAAATGGTCGGCGGACAAGCAGATCCAGGACTTCGGACGAACTCATCGGACGGGACAAGTCTTTCCGCCAGTTTATCTGCTCGTGTTTACAGAACTGGGAGGAGAAAAGCGGTTCTCGGCGACGATCGCCCGCAGGCTCGGGAACATGGGAGCCCTTACAAAGGGCGACAGAAAGGCGGAAAAGGCAGGCAATCTCGACAAGTACAATCTCGAATCGAAGGAAGGCCGCTCGGCATTGAACGTGGTGCTGACCGGCATTATGCGTGGCGTTGAGATCGAAGGGATCGAAGATCCGAAACAGGCTTTGTGTGATATGGGGCTTGTCCGAAATACCGATGACGGCGAAGTGGTTCCGGATAGCGAGAAGACCAATATCCCACGTTTCCTCAATAGACTCCTTTCCCTGGAAGTGGACCGGCAGAATGCCTTGTTCGATCATTTCTACGCAACGTTCCTTGAGACTCTCGAATATCTCAAACAGAAGGGAAAACTGGACGACGGCATGGAAGATCTTAAAGCCATGTCTGTCGAGATCGCCGAACCGCCACAGGTTCTGCACTCGGACGCTCTCACGTTGGCGAAAACGGTTTATTACAAGCTCGATCTAAAGGTGGCCACGAAGCCTGCAAGGTACGTGGACTTATCCGAAGGTGGCGTTCATCAGTTCTTTCAGGATCGGCGTGCCGGATCGTTTGTCGCTGTTCGGCGAACCTTGTCGCATACCGATCCTGAAACCGGTGAGAGGTACCAGATGTTCTCGATCTCTAAGCCGGAAGGCCGGAATCTTTCATATATCCGCGAGAGTGAACTGAATCAGAAGTACAGAATCGTCCCTAAAACAAAGGCGGAAAAGTGGTGGCTCGAGGAAGAGGCCAGGATCCCTGCCTATGAGCATAAAACAATACATCTGCTCAGCGGGGCACTGCTCCCGATCTGGAAGTACCTGAAGACTCTCAGCAAGGATGCTCTCAATATCGTTCGAACGACGACGGACGACGGCACGAGGCTCGTCGGCGTTAAGATATCGGAGGAATGGCTCCGTGATCTTTTCCGCCACTTCGGGTTGCGATCAGACATTCCGGCAACAGCCCCCGAGGTCCTTCGCGTAGTCGATCTCGAAAACAACACTGTGCATCTCACCGGGGATATCCGGGTAAAAACGACGCGCTTTCAGGGACGCCCTCTCACTGAGATCTGCCCTTCCACGTTTGAGCAGATCCGCGAACTTCGCGGGATGGGGCTGGTCAATATCGTTCAGAACGGAAAGCAGCGGTTCTTCCTGCCCGAACTGTCTCCGCATACTTATCTCGAACCGATCCTTGCTCTTTATCCGCCCAAATCAACCGAAATCGATCTTCTGCCGGAATTAAAGCCTGAGTTCCAGGCTCTTAAGAAAGAGGCGCCTATAAGTCTGCCTCAGTGGCTATCTGTACCCGATCCGCGAGACGTAAGCGAACTGCAAATACTCGAGGAGACGCTGTTTTTGAGTTGAGGCGATGAAGAGGGGAGCTAGGTGTCCTCAATATCTTCCTGCAGAAGATCCATATAGCGGTCGCGAACGAATAGCCGATCTTGTCTTTTTTCTCAGCCTCATTGAACGGGAAAGAAATTTTCTTAGTGAAATGCTCTAAGAAAAGATGGCACGTAATTCTTTCTTAGTAAACGGGGCCGAATTGCATTTTTAGCTAGTCGATTTTTTAGAAATTGTGCCTGCGGTTCAACCCCGCCCATGCCCCGGCGTGAATATTGAGGTCCAGAAAGCCGTTCGTCAAATAAATCGTAGAAAATTGGTTTTAGAAAGTAACCTTTCCGTCTAATCCGGGTTTTTAGTTATGTAGGGTGAATATCGGAATGGTATCCCAGGTTCGTCCGGCGCGGGAGAATCACCGGTGATTTACCTCAATTGAAATAACCTATCGACGTTTTTACGAGGAGATCCGCCTTATGAACAATCAGGATGCTGTCGCCAACACCGACACAGGGTCGTCGATCTTGGAGGAAAAGATAGCGCTTTACGCCCGAGTACCGCATTACGTGCTGATCACCGGCGAGAGGGGAACCGGCAAGACGACGATCGCCCGGAAGCTTCACGAGCAAAGTCCGAGATTCAAACGGGAGTTCGTAAGTGTCAATTGCGCTAGCTTCACGGCAGAACTTCTCGAATCGGAGCTGTTCGGCTACGAGAAAGGAGCATTCACGGGAGCGAATGCCGCCAAATCAGGGCTATTCGAGACCGCTGACGGCGGAACTCTCTTCCTCGATGAGGTCGGCGAACTGTCGTTCAGTCTTCAGGCTAAACTGCTAAAGGCTGTCGAAGAAAAACGCCTCCGGCGTGTTGGTGGCAATCGGGAGCGGGAGATTGACGTAAGGATTATCGCTGCAACTTCCAAAAACCTCCACTCGATGGTTCTTGAAGGGGGATTTCGGGCCGACCTATTCGACCGTCTCAACATACTGCAACTTGAGACGATCCCGCTTCGGTTCCAGCGGGAGCAGATCCGCGATCTGTTCATCCGGCAGGTGAACGAGGAAAGTGCCGCAGTGGGCAGAGCTTGCCCGTTTGTTATTGACGACGAGGCTCTTGCGAGGGTCGAGTTGCTCGAATGGAGAGGTAATTATCGAGAACTCAGGAACTTTGCCTCCCGCCTTGCAGTCCAGGCTTTCGACGCTCCTTCGATCACGGAGGATATCGTTCTACATGTCGCCGGGATCGGCCAAAGCAAAGCACAAGTCTCCGACTCCCCGATAGAACCGGGCATTCATCTGAACCGATCGAATCTTGTAACGGTGACGCTGGATGCGGACACGGACGACCTTGACAGCGTTTACGTGAAGGCGGCTGCCACGTTCATCGAACATGCGCTCAAGAGATCCCGTGGGAACCTGCGTCGTGCCGCCCGTTCAATGGGGACGACGCATTCGACACTTTCGCGGATATTGAAGAAGCACAAAGAAAGTGTCGCGACCAGCTCTTGTGCTCCGCCAAAACAGTCGGCCTACTCCGCCGCCGCGTAGCATTTTCCGGTGCAACTCCCACGTTACGTATAACCTGTCTTTGATCTGTTGCTGTATTGGCTTTATAGATCCGCAGATCATAGACAGTTTTACGCTTGCCTGATTTTCGCGGATCTGCCCGATATCTCTGCCTCCTTCCCTTTCGAGATGAAGTGAGAAAACGATCCACTCACTCATCAAGACGCTCGCATTTGGCTTGAAATTAGAAAAATATGCGGAGGGCAGCAGTGTGGAGTGAACAACGAATATGGAAATCTTGAACAGCGGTTCGTTCGTACCGCTCGACAACCGGGAAAAGATCGACCAGCTTATCTACACTGCCAGAGAACTTGCGACTGAAGTAAGTCGGACTGAAGGATTCCAGAACAGCGGTCAGGCCAATCATCAACTCGGGCTTGAGATGTGGAAGGGGGCAGAGTATGTCTGCCGAGCTCACGAAGAAGCGAATATCCGCAATCTCTTCCTAAGCAAGTTCCTCGAGAGGCTTCGTGAGATCGAAAAAGAGCGAGCAGTTCAGGCTAAGACAACTCCCAATGTACATGCAGCGGCGCCCGTTCAACCGGAACCGATTCGACAGCCTTTACCAGCTCCAGTTTCAGTTCAACCGCCACAGCCGCCGGCACTGCAAACAGTACCGGAACCGCCCTCTCAAACTGAAACACAGGATGAATA
This sequence comes from Pyrinomonadaceae bacterium, assembly GCA_050250045.1. GTDB lineage: Bacteria > Acidobacteriota > Blastocatellia > Pyrinomonadales > Pyrinomonadaceae > OLB17. The sequence continues at coordinate 89,532 of JBFWPK010000008.1, forward strand.
CCTCGGCGTTATTCCTGCGGATGACCGGGTGGATGACCAGGCCGAGAATAAGCGATCATCCTATGCTGACGAATGTGTGCCGGAATACGATGCGGATATCGACGCAATCGTGGAAAGGCTCGAGAATGAACATCCTGACCCGGATGCCGATGGATCGTCCGGACAGCTCGGCATGGAACCGGCACAACCCGCGATCACCGAGACAGCCGATGCGCCTGTCAAAGAAACAGGAACAGATCATCCGATCACAATCGAGCCAAGTGCTTCAAGTGATGTTGCCGCAAACGAAGGCCAGCCCGACGTTGCGGAATCGGTCGAATCGGAGTCGATAGAGTCTGTCGTCCTTGCCGAAAAGGAGCCTTACAATCTTGATGCCTGTACCGTTACGGCTGTCATTCAAATGCTTCCCGAAAATTCTGGCTCACGTAAATGCATCGTCAGCATGCGGACCCACGATTTTGCACCGATGGTTGCCGTAAGCGAGGTGGGAGGTGGAGAGATCATCCCGCATATTTCCGCTGCGTTGAGTGACGCCTTGGAGCAGTATCGGATCGATCTTCCCGCAAAAGCCGCCGAGAAACTGAAGAAGGAAAAGCCGGCTGCCAGGAAACAAGTTAAGTCCGGCTCAAAGTCGACGAAGGCGACCACCGTCCAATCCAAGGTGGCGACGAACTCTGAAACGACGGCCGCCGCTCCCGCCCCGAATCCGGAAACGGATCAAAGCCAGCGAGGGCTTTTCGCATCGTAGGCTTCTACAAGAATTCCAGGAGAAATCAATTATGGAACAGAAGAAAGAAGCTCCGGCCGCTGAGCCGAAAGCTACGGAGAATACGAGCGCGGATACTGTAACCGAGACGAAGGCAACGATCAAGATAGAAGGACAGGAGTTCGAGCTTGATGCTGCACTGGCACAGGAGGATAAGACCTTAAAGGTCGTCCTTCAGCCGCACTTCGCGTCTATCGAGAACGCGAATATCACGCGTGAAGTGAAGGACGGGAAGCTCACGGTGACGATCGTCAAGCGTGCCCAGCACAAAGGAGCATGATGAACGGCAAGTCTCCACTCAATATCTTGATCGTTGAAACGGAACAAGTGAATCCGGCGATCCTTTTAGCCGAGGAGTTCATGCGAAGGGATGCCGCCGACCTTCTCAGTGCGGAAGATGTAAACCGCGCAGAAGAGGTCTTGAACGAAGGCAGAATGGAGATCGAGACGATACGGCGTCAGATCGTAGCTTTCGAGCGATCTTCCCCAAGTCCGTCGATTCACACGCCGACAGGCTTCTAGCTAGGAGATGTGTCCGTGCAATTTGGAGTGCGAAGGGCGGATGGACTTGTGTTCTGGGAACGGCTTTCGAGATCGCTTGAGTACCTGAGTTTCAAGGCGCGAAGTCACAACGCGATCGCTTCTTACGAACTTGTCGAACGTGTTCTCTCCGAGCAGCGGAAATATGCCATGTATCGGGAGATGTTCCCGAAGGAATGGAAGCATTCCCGAGCGAGTCTATACAGGCGCGGCTACTACGGGAGATACAGCGAGCGGGTCAATGAGCTATTCAATCTGGTCAATGAGAATTGCTTCCCGCTACTTGAGTTCGCTTACGACGACCCGGAGAACGAATTCGAGCAGTTCGCCATACCGCCCTTGAACGTGGATCTCTGCTGCGAGGATATCTACTTCGAAAACCTGAAGATCAGTTACGCCGCGGCGTTGATCTTTTACATCCCCGATGACGCTTGGGATTTCCTAAGCCAGCGGTTCAAGTTGTCAAGAAGTGATTTTCCCGAGATAGATTCCGATCCCCATCCGAACGTCTGGGATCGAAAGAACGGTTCTCTATTCGGGGAACTTCTGCGATTGGTCGATCACTCGACTGGTAATCCATGGCTCGACAGCAACTATTGCCAAAGTGCCGACTGGTTCAGCTGGGACCGGGAAACGATCGAAGGGCTCACTGCGGAATACAAGGCGGCGAATGAGATCTACGAGAGCTTGAATATCCTCGATGAGTTGATCGAGGCCGATCCGAAAAAGATGCTGCGGGCACTCATCGACTTCTGGAACAAGGGAGAGCATCCGGGACTTGTGTTGCCAGTCTCTGTGGAGAAAGACGTATGAATAAGAGCGAAAGCATCGGTAATCTCGCGAAATCTCTGGCCCTGGTGCAGGCCAGTCTCGCACCCGCGAAGAGGGATTCCACCAACCCGTTCTTCAACTCGACGTACGCCGATCTCAGCTCGGTGTGGGAGAGCTGTCGAGGGCTTCTGGCGAAGCATGGACTCAGTGTGATCCAGGGGAACAGCATTGGGGCCAACAACACGGTCATCGTAGAAACGATCCTCGCGCACGAATCCGGACAATGGATACAAAGCGAACTCTGTATGCCTCTCGCGAAGAACGATCCGCAGGGGGTCGGTTCGGCCATCACGTACGGCAGGCGCTACGGCTTGGCTGCCATCGTCGGGATAGTCGCCGACGACGATGACGACGGAAATGCGGCATCGGCGAAGAACGGCAACGGACATCTTCGGCCTACTCCGCAGAATCAGCCGCCCCAGAACCGGCGTCCCGTTTCCGCGAATCAACCTACCCGCGGGTCCGTCCCGGTCCGTTAAGGGATCGTGTCATGAGGAATCACACAGTACCGCCGGATGCGGAGGCCGCTCTCTATTTTCTTCCGGGGCAATACCTGTTCGAGACCTTCGGCGAGACCAGGCAAGGCCTGAAGGCTTTGTCGAGCGTACAAGTGACGAGGGCTTTTCGCGATCTTCAAACGGATACCGGGTGGATAGATCGAAGGGTCTTAAGATATCGAGAGGCTACTGACGGGAACGCGATACTTTCGTATCTGCCAGCCGGTTTGAGAACTATCACGGTTGCGTTTCCCGGCGATCGCATTGAGACCCTAACCTTGCCTCTTCCGACCTTGATCCTTCTCGGGAAAGGGAAAGACTACTATTTGTGGGCCTCTTCGACATCGAAAGTCACACCTAGTTCTCGTCTCGCTGTGGCTCCCTTGCCGAACATCGGTTCGGGAAAGATTTGCTTTGGGAAGAATGAGGTCCCGGAGACACATCCTTCGTCGCTACAAGCCATCTGGAAACTTATCTTCGACGCACCGTTCAACGGCGATCATTCGACGGGCAGATGCCAGACGGAGAATGATGTTCGCGATCTCCTTGCAAAACTCGCGGCGGACAAACTTAAGAAGTTCCCGGCCACCCAGTTGATCATGTCGTCCAGTACAGTCGAGGACGCCTGGGAGAGCATAGTCGAACGTACCCGATACGACAGCCGCCTTTAGTTTCAATTCTTCTTATATGTCATCGAATCTACTTGCTCCACCAAAACTGGTCGGGCATCGCATCGCTGCGACTGAAAATGACCCGATAGATGCGGCTCTGTTCGAATATCTCCTCGCCGGGAATGGTCTATTCGTCCGGGCAAAACGAAGGGAGTTTGCAGTATCCTTGCCGCTTAGTTTGCAGAAGATATGGGGCCTTCCGAACGGCCCGAGCGGGATCTCGTGGACAAAGCCGAGGATCCCAGCGCGATTGTGGCAGGCGATACTGCGACATAGCCAGCAAACGCACACATCCTCGAACTTTAGAGAAGAAGTCTACCTGATCTATTGGGATCAGGTCCTCGGCGCCTGGCAATGGCGAGCATCGGGCCGTGAAAGCAATTGGGCATCGACCATCGCCGACGATACTCTCCCCGAATACGCTCAATGCTGCATAGAGCTGCATACTCACCCGCCCGGAGCTTTCCACTTCAGCGGAGCGGATAATCGAGACGAACTGGGCAAGTTCCGCATCTTCGCGATCCTTATAGATGTCCACGATAAGCCGAAGATACGGTTTCGCTGCGGGGTTTACGATCACCTTATCCCGATCCCGGCCGTCTGGGTCGGGGAGATGCCCGACGGTATCATCGACCTGAATGAGATAGACGCCCTTGTGGAGACGTTGTCATGAACGGGATAGATCTCAGCTTCGCCCAAGCCGCCGTTGTGATGCCGAAGGAGCACAACACGCTTCGGATCATACAAGTAGGGGCGGGCGGTACAGGGTCATTCGCCTCACTTGCTATCGCCCGGCTCATGTACGAGCTAAAGGAGTCCGGAAAAGCAGTTGAATTCCTAATTGTCGATCCTGATGTAGTTGAAAGCGGGAACATTCCGAGAAGCAACTTCTGCACGGCGGAGATAGGAAGCAGTAAGGCCCAGACGCTCGCGAAAAGGATCACGCTTGCCTGGGGCCTCGAATGCCACTACGCGAACGAGCCGTTCGATGCTGAAGTCCATCTGAAGCAATCTTCGGGAGACTACCGCACGCTCACCGTGATCGTCGGCTGCGTGGATAATCACCTCGCAAGGCAAGCGATGCACCGAGGCGTAGAAAAGCATCAGGGCTATCGGTCGGACGCCGCCGCGAACATCTGGTGGATCGATGGCGGGAACGGAAAGTTTTCCGGACAGGTCCTTATCGGCTCGAATGCGAAGCCGCTCAAGGCTGCAAAACTCTTTGTCGGGTCGAGCATCTGCAGATCGCTGCCTGCCCCGTCTCTGGTTCACCCGGAGTTATTGACCGACCTGGGTAAGGAAACGAGGCCGATTGGGCCGATTTCTTGTCCGGACCGCATCCGATTAGGGGAGCAGAGCCTGAACGTTAACCAGCGGGTCGCGGTTGAGATCGGCGAGATGCTGACAGCGATGTTTCTTACACGCAATCTTAGACGCTTCGCCACCTACTTCGATCTCGAAAGTGGAACAACCCGCTCCCTTTACTGCACGCCGTCGAGTATAGAATCAGCACTGTCTACGGTCCGAAGCCGCTCGAAGGTTAAGCGTGCTCACGCAAAATGACATGAACGAACTTCTGCCGGATGACCTTAGAAATAGGCTTCCACGGCTCTACACACAACAAGATGTATCAGACCCAATTGTTCACCTGAAGTTTTTCTTTCCTGGCAGCGCGTGGACTTGGTTTGTCACCGAGGGCCAGCCCGAAGGCGATGACTTTACATTTTTCGGTTATGTGATCGGATTCGAAGCGGAGTGGGGATATTTCGCCTTGAGCGAGCTGGACGGAGTAAATGTCAAAGGCCTTACGATTGAAAGAGACTGCTATTTCGAACCCAGCAAACTCAGCGCGTGTTTGTTCGACTTGAACTTGCAATGACTTTCGCGTATCTCAGCTTCTTGCGCGTAAACTAGCTCGCGCACACCGCCCTGTTGCGCGCTCTTCATGGCGATGCCGGTGAGCAAGTGTCCGCACCCACCAGAGTTAAACAGCCGGGTCCGGTGGCCGCTAGTTTTATTTACTATTTAGTACATCCGCAAGCTTGAGTGCGAGCCGCCTCGCAAATTCGGCCAATCTCTTACTGTCCACATTTTGTTCATTCGAGCAACTAGGATCGTCCATTTGATCTTTGTTTAGATTGGCATTTATCCAAACGTAGAAACTCCCTTTTCGGAATCTGACCCATGCGCGGCTGCATTCATCAGTTTCGATTCCTTGTTCTCCCAACCCGTCGACGGGACGCCACTTGGGAAGGGTGGAGAATTGCAGTTCAGATTTGATCCGTTCAGCGGCGTCGTCAGGCGTTGAGAGGTAGTCCATATTAATGCCGACGATAAGATCGTCCTCGGTGCATGTCATGTCGAGAGACGGCCACGGGTATCTTACTTTGGGCGGGCCCTGGTGGCACCATACATCAGCGTAACTCTCAATGATACGTTTCCGAAAGGATCCAGATATCTCGGACATAGAAACTAAACGCCTATCTATCTCCTTCTCCCATGCCTCCTGACTTTTCTTCCTTTCTTCCTCATCCTCTTTCTCAAAATACTTCAACCGAAAGCGGCCCCGATCGAATGAATACACATACAACCCCATACCTCGGTCGTTCGCGTCGGGACGCCCGACAAACGCAATAAGTCTGCTATCCACTTTCCAGCCTGGATTCTCGCCCTTGTCGAGGAATGGCATGCCATAGGCAGTGTTGCCGACAGTATTGAAAGGAGGAAAATATACTTTCCCGCTTTTAGCATCGGCTACAGCCATAGAAAAAACGCCCGGGCCGGCACCCCAGGTGACAATCGTATAGCGTCCCGCGAAATTGGGCCCTTCTTTGGCGCCCTGCCTCAGCACTGTTCGATATAATCTGGCTCGTTTGCTGTCCAGCAAAGGACGTGCAGGGGTGCCTTTGAATATCTCGCTCTTTCGCACGGGATAATCCTCAGGCAGAGGTGGTTTTCCTTGGGAGTAAGTACTCGAAGTCAACAAAACGACTGATGTGACTATGCAATATAAGAAAACAACGGAGACCTTCATTGGTCCTGTATCATATCCACCTTATTGAGAATTGAAAATGTGGATACCCACATATGCTGCCCGTAGCGGGAGAATCTTTCGCAGAACGCTTATTTCGTAGGACTCCAAAGGTATTTGCCGGACTTATCAATATAACCAGTTTTTCCGTCAATATTTACTTCACAAACTCCGTCCTCAAACCAATATGTCCATTTATCAAACTGTAAGGGAATAACAACCTTTCCGGTTGTGTCTATAAAGCCCCATTTACCGTTGATTGCTACGCTTGCCAACCCTTCAGAAAATACTCCGCTTTCATCAAATTGCGGTTCAATAATGAATTTACCGGCTGTGTCAATAAAGCCCCATTTGTCTTTGACTTTTACGGCAGCCAAACCGTCACCGAAATGATTAGCTGCATCGAATTGAGGCTCGATGACCGTTTCGCCGTTTATATTGATAAAGCCGTATTTACCATTAACACTGAAGAACGCTCGTTCGTCCTGGAAGTCGCTACCTTCGCGGTTGTCAAAAACTTTCCGTCCTGATTTGTCTATGTAAAATTCAGAGTTGTCAATTGCGGTTGCCCTCGCACGTCCGAAGTAAAAATGTCCTACGCTTTTAAAGTTCGGTTCAATGGTAACTTTCAAATTTGTATCAAAATACCCGGCGCGTTCGCCCTTCTTAAAAAAAGCGAAACCGTCGTGAAAGTCGCCCAACAAAGTTACGCCGGGCAGAAAAGTAACTTGCCCTTTAGTATCAATGAATCCCCATTTTCCTTTGCCTTTATCACGCCGATGATCTCCCAGAAAAACGGGCGCGAGACCTTCGCGGAACCGCGAGAAACGCCAGAAACCGTCAAATTTGGGTTCAATTAAATAATTGCCTTTTGTGTCAATGAAACCATGTTTGCCGCCCACGGTAACACTCGCAAAACCTTCGGAAAATTTCCAACAGAAATCAAATTTCAGTGCAATAACGATATTGCCATCCCTGTCAATATAGCCACACTTACCGTTTTGCTTTACGGGCAAGAGGAGAGATTTATTTTCTTCGGCATACGCGATCTCGCCCAAAGCCAAAAGCAATAAACAAAAGATAAAACAAGTCTTGAACTTCATACTGCTTTGTTGAGTGAATGTCCCATCAGCGTTGCAAGAACGCCTGCAAAATCGTCTCGTTGCGATTTAGAAAAGACGTCTTAACTACTTATCCGGGCCATCCATTCCAACGGCTGGTTATCCCACCCCACCGTGTAGCTGCAGTTTCCGCCGCGCTTCCTTCATGGGCTCATCATGCGACGGGTACATCGGCTCCAGTTCAAGCACTTCACGCCATTGTTGCTTGGCTTGCTCCATACGATTCGCGCCTTCCAACGCCTCGGCCAAAAACAGTTTTGCATCGGCGAAGCCGTAGTGTGGCTTCAAAGCGATGCCCTGTTCGAGAAGTTGGATTGCATCGTTGAATCGCCGCTGTCGCGTTCGAAGAACGCCCAGCGAGATGAGGCATCGGCTGTCGTTCGGATCGAGCGTGTGCGCTGTCTGCCATGCCCTTGCCGCGCGATCTTCGTCTCCGAGAGCCTCGAATGCCGATCCGAGCCAGTGATGGCCTTCTGCCCAAGTTGGAGACAGAGTGACAACCCGCTCGAAGCGCTCTGCGGCGCCGCGGTGGTTGGGCGGTTCTGCGAAGAACAACTCCTGCCCTTCGCGTAGCACCTTTGATGGATCAGCGGCTTCGATTGACATGAGCGGAATAACGTCAAAAGCTCTGAGTCGGCGGCACGGGGCGCGGCGATGACCACCGCGACAGGCCCCGCCGTTCGCTGCAGCGCACGGTTAGCCGTTCTCATCTCACGCCGGTGGCAGTCCAACCGCGTGAATCGGCCCAAGCGCGATATACGCGTAGTAATTCGTCTCGACCGGCTCCAAGCACCTCGACGCACCGTCGCTCCGACAGCCCAACGCCGTGAAGGAGATCGTTGAGGGTGTTGTTGATGGCAAGACACTCAGCAGATGTGTCATCGACGTCATCCCATGCTGGCCATCGGGCGAGCATCTCTCGAAAGTCAGCCAACTCCACTCCAATACGTGCGTCAAACTCGAACTCCTCGATGATGTCTCCTGCAGCGAGAGCGCCAAGAGCCCGTCCGATGAGAGCAACGTCGTTTTCATTGAGCGTGTCGAGTGGCATCTGACGGCTAACTACTTATTAACACCAAACTCCAATGATAATACGCGAATTTAGCCCTATTATCACTCGAACATCTTTTTTCAATATCCGCCAAAGCTTCGAACCGTGTTTATTCTGCAGCTGTGTTTCTCAATCGACTCGTTGGCGCGAAAAACGAGCGGCGGACAGAGATTGCGAATACGGTTCGATATTTAAAGCATAATGGAAATGCATCAAGACACTTTCGTGCAGGCTCCGCCTGCAAACGCTCTCGCCTCTTCAATCCTGCGAAGCGTTTTTGGAAATGGGAACGGGCATGGTGTTACCGACCTAGAAGCCGATTCCCAAATAATCGACAAATCGAAACCGGTCGACGCGACCGAGATCCTTGCCCGTTTGGAGAGCCGCAAGGAAAAGGCGGCCGTCGAACTCGGTATCGCGGTTGATGAAGTGGAATCGCTCCCGTTCGATCTTTCTAAGCTTGAGAGCGAGGGCATTTTCATGAACATCGACTGCCGCGGGTTCGGCAGTCTTGTTAGGCAGTTGGAGTGGAAGACGCTCGGCGTGAAACTGCCTGAAGATGCCGCAGTGCGGGTCAGCCCCCCGAGAGCAGGACTGCTTCCTGATGTTTATCGAAACAAGCTTATGCGCGGTGCGGCACAAGCTCACAACGCCCTTAACAGATACGGCTTCCGGTTCACCCTCTGCGAGACCGTCTGGGGAACAAGCGAGTACAAATGGATCCCCTGGAGTGCGTTTGAGCAGTTCGAGGCGGAATACCTGAAGGCCAACGAAACGCTTGCCGCGGCGAAGGCCGAGACGCTTGAAAAATACGACGAGATACTCGCGGTCCTGCAGGACAGTTTCTACACACTGGCCGAGGATTCGGCAGACCGGTTCCAGGCGACGACTGACGAGTCGTTCGACAGAGCCGAATTCATTAACGCGGTCGCGGCACAGGCGATCGGGATGGTGCCGACACCGGAGATGATCTGCGACGGATTAACGATCGAGATGAAGCCTAAGGTAATCGTTCTGGGCTCGGAGATGGCGGCCGAACAGAAGTTGACGCGCGATCTGCGGCTTGAATCGGCGCGGGCCGAGGCGGAGATGCGAACTATCGAGATCGAGGCTGAGGCCAAGGCGAGTATCGAGCGGCTGAAAGTAAGCGGATTCGAGGAAGATCAGCGACGCGAACGTGAGGTCAAGGAACGCATTAGGACTATGAAGATCGAGGCTGCTCGCCGAGAGGCGGAAGAAGCGGTTTCGCCGATAAAAGAGGGTCTCGCACAGATCACAGCAAGGATATGTGAAGCCGCGCAGGAGATGTCCGAACGGCTTCAGGACGCCCGGTTCGTACCCGGGAGCCTTGCAAAGCGTGCACGTCAGATGTGCGAATGGTACGGCCTGATGAACTTCACGGGTGATGACTCGCTCGAGGACGTTCTTATGAAACTTCAGGAGGCTGCGGGCCGCGAGGCAAAGCAGCGTTCGCCGGAAGAAATGCGAAACGCTCTCAACGACATCCTGCGTGCGACCACTGTTCAATCTAGAAAACTCCTGGACGAAGACCGGCTATCGGCTCTAGAACTCTGATCTCGACGGCTATCATGCACGACCAGGAATCGAGACGGCGCGTATCGTTGTCGCCCGAGAAGGTGAACTACTTCAGGTGGCGTGACGATCGGAGTGGGTACGAGGACTACGATTCCTATACTGATGAGGATCAGCAGCTAAGACGCAGCCTACGCATAACCGCGGCAGACGAGCTCGAATGGCGGCAACTCAGGGAGTCCGAGTTCCGCGTCGAGTTCTGATCGACAAATAGAACCAACATGACAACTTCAGAACCGGACGCAAAGAGCGTCGATAGATTCCTGCGCGAATTGGACGTAAGGATAAGAGCCCGTTATCCGCTGATCGCGATCAACACCTATGAGGAAGATCGCGTCCGCGAAGCTCTGATCGATCTTGTTTTCCAGGAGAGGCACAAGGAAAAACCTCTGTATTTCTGGAGCCGGCCTAGCGGATTGCAGAAGACCTTCGATCCGAAAGAAGGCATCCTTCAGAATCCGGCGTCGGTGGGAGATACGGAGGACCCGGAGGGCGTTCTCGGGTTCATCTCGGAACAGAAGACGGGGATCTTTTTGTTGTGCGACTACGCTCCCTACATCTCTCCATACGGTCAGGAAGATCCGCTATTGGTTCGTAGGCTTCGAGAGATCGCCTGGAAACTCAAATCCACAAAGGCGACGGTTCTGTTCGTCGGCCCGAGCTTCCCCGATTTGAAGACCCTTGAAAAGGAGATCACCCAGATCGATCTCGAACTCCCGAAGGAGAACGAGATCGAAGAGTCGATCGAACTGCAGCTTGAAAACTTACGATCGAGCGGGCTTGCTATCGACCTCGAAAAAGAAACGCAGACAGCGTTGCTCCAATCATTACTCGGCCTAACGGCCGGTGAGATCAGCAATGTGATCGCAAAGGCGGTGATCAGCTGCAGCGGCCTCAATCGGGACTCGATCAACGTCATTCTCGAAGAAAAGAAGAATGTGATCCGCGGAAGTGGCTCACTGACTTACGTTCATCCCGAAGCAGCGAGCAATCTTGGCGGTTACAAGTCTCTACGAGCGATCCTTGAGCGTGCCGCCTATACGTTCAGTCCGCGAGCGAAAGCCCGGCACGTCGAACCGTGTAAAGGGATCCTGCTCGTTGGTTTGCCTGGCTGCGGCAAAGACCTATGCAAACGTGTGGCTTCGAGCATAACGAACCGAGCCCTTTTGGATCTCGATTTCGGCTCGATCATGGGCGAGGGTGGAGGTGTGATCGGCTCATCCGCCATGTCCATCAAAAGAGCTCTTTCCATTGCGGGAACGATCAAGGGAATTCTCGGTATCAGCGAGTTCGAAAAGGCGGTCTCGGGCATGAAGTCCTCGAACAAGACTGACGGCGGCGAGACGGCTAGAACGATCTCTTACCTTCTCAACTGGATGCAGGACAACAAAGATGTTCTTGTCTTCGCTACCGCCAATGACGTTAGGGAGCTTGAGTCCGAACAGTTCCGAATCGGCCGGTTTTCTTATATCCACTTCGTCGATCTGCCCGGGTCGGAGGACAGGACGGAGATCTTCAAAGTTCATCTAAAGAAACGCGAATTGGATCCTGATCAATTCGACCTCGAAAAGCTGGTCGAGAGAAGCAAGGACTTCTCCGGGGCGGAGATCGAAGGAGCCGTAAAGGATGGCGTTCTTGAAGCATTCATCGACGGCGATCGCCAGGCCGAAACGCGGGACATCCTAAAGGCGGTCGAAACGATGACGCCCACCGCCCAGATGATGAGCGAGAAGATCGAGGAGATCCGAAAATGGGCTCGCAACAATATCAAAGGTGCGGCTGGCAGGATCGACAACCCAAGCCCGGCCGGAAGTCGAGGAGATCGGATCTACGAGTTCTGAACTGCGAGGAGGTTGTTTCTATGAGCAAGTATATGTCGTTCGAGTCGCAGTCGTTCGCGAACGGTGAACTGTTACTCGAAGCCTTATCGGATCTGGGGTTCACCACGGTAACGCAAGGAAAGGATTTGCCGCTTGACGGGTGGGACAAGCGAAACACCCGTACCGCCGACATTATTATTCGGCGAAGGGACGTAAAGACGCATCATCTACTTGCAGATATCGGCTTTCAGAAAACCCCATCCGGTTATGTCGCTGTCGTTGACGACATGGATCTGGACTACCGATTGGGAAAGGACTTTGTTGTTCGGCTGCAAAATCACTACCACGAAGCGGCGGCACGAAGGATGGCAAAGAAACTGGGCGGAACCTTGGTCAAAGAACGCATCGGAAAGACCGTCAAGATCCGAGTGAAATTCTAGAGGAGATGGTATGCCCGAAATCGAATTCACGATCGATACCGAGACTGGGAATTGCGAAACGACGATCAACGGTATCCAGGGGCCTGCGTGCGAACAAACCGCACGTCAGCTTAGACAGGTTCTCGGGGCACCGACGATTGATCGGAAAACGGCCGAGTATCAAATCAAACTGGCACCGAAGAGGCGAGTGGGGTCCAATGAGTAAAGAAATAGTCTTTGTATTTGAGCCGGACGCAGGTCGGGTTACGGTCGAGATCTCACAAGCATCAAAACAACCCGTAGATGACCTTGCGCGCGACCTCGGGCAACGAGTAAACCTGAACTGCGCAAAGCCGGCGGAAAAAGAAAGAAACCTTCCCGTTTTGAAGCCTGAGTCAAAAGTTAATCAGCTCCATTCTAATCCTTTGTCGATTTGGCTTTACAGGCTTTATCACAACTCAGTTGTGGATGGCCCGGGCAGACGGAGTGTCATCCAGGTAAGCGGATGTTCGATACAATGTAAGCACTGTTTCATACCTGAAACACATAAGAGAGAAAACGGAAAGCTTGTGTCGATCTCATCAATCGTTGATGAAATCGTTATGGAACGTGAACGACACGATGGGGTAACGATCCTCGGGGGCGAGCCATTCGACCAGCCGGAGTCTGTTGCCGAGCTTGTATCAAGACTGAAGAACCACGGTCTTCACGTCACGGTCTATTCTGGATTCACGATTGAGCAGCTAATTGAGCGACGGCTACCGAGCATCGACTACATCCTTACCCACATCGATTTGCTTATCGATGGTCCGTATATGGTCAGCCTGCGGGAAGGGGCAGGTGAGTATCGCGGGTCGCGAAATCAGAGAATTATCGGGAATGCTACGATAAGGTAGATGGGACGACCGGCGACACGATCAGGCTTTAGCTGTTATCACTGTGGCAGCGGTGAAACCTGCAAGGCCGGGTTTGGCAAACACCGTAAGCAAAGATTCTATTGCCGAGCCTGCCGACGCTGGTTTCTTGAGAATCCCGAGATCAAAACGGGTAAAAAGAAGAGCCGCAAGACAGGGGACCTGCCTTCAAAGCAGTATCTGATCGCCGAACTGAAAGAAGTTGCTGAAGAGTTAGGCAGGGCACCCACAACTTACGACTGGCCCGTCCTAAGGGAACAGGAACGGGTTTACCCCTTGTATGTGTACTACGCGGTGTTCGGCAGTTTCCTTACAGCCGTGAAGCGGGCAAAGCTGAAACCGAAGTATAAACAGGAATTTGACTCGTCCGATCGCGAAAGACTTCTTGGGGAGCTTCGCGAACTTTGCCGGAAGTTGGGTCGGCCGCTCTTTGATGAAGATGTTGATGCTGCCCGACGGAGAGGAGAGGTTTCACCCCCTTATCACTTTGTCCGCGCATTCGGATCGGTTCCTGTCGCGATCGAAGTGGCCGGCGCCGCTAAAAAGAATTACAGCCGCGAGGAATTGATCGCGATCCTAAAAACGTTGGACGCGACGCTCGATCGTCCGATACAGGCCGCGGATCTGCAGCGGTTATACGACGAAGGGAACGGTCCGTCGGTGAAAACGTTTCTAAAGGAGTTCAGCACGATTGCAAAAGCGCGACGAGCCGCCCGCACAAAGGCGACCTACCGCAAAGCGAAGACACGTACAAAATATTGGCAAAAATACACTAAAGAAGAACTGATCGCACAGCTCAAGGCTCTGGCGAATAACCTCGGCAGAAAGCCGACCGACAGGGACATCAATGCCGCGAGCAAGCTGGGCATGTGTGCATCTTCGAGTTCCTTCGCGAGCATGTTCGGGAGCTTGCCTGCAGCTTATCGCGCCGCTGGTTACACGAGGGCAAAACCTCGTTCTTACAAGGATGAGGAGATCGTGTCGGCCCTCCGCAAACTTTCGGAAAAGGTCGGCCGGATGCCGACATTTCACGAGATCCGACGTGCGAGCATCCAAGGCGAGTGTCCGAGCCCTGGAACGATCGTCCGACGAATCGGAAAGCTAACAAATCTCAAACCACAATTCGAACGCTAACGATTCGTCTTCTTCTGCTGATTCACTGAGCGGGAGGACAAGCTGTCATTGACCGTCTTTTTTGGTTTCCGAAAGCAACTGAGTAGGAGAGTAAAGGGACTCCGAAAACTATAGATTGATTGGCTGAGCCTAGTTTGGCAAATGAATCACCAGGGATTCGCCTACTGAAGATATGATCGGCATTATATGGCGAACATCGTCAACGGATAAAACAACCTTTCGACCAATCGGCCCATAGTCTGTTCCGACCTCGGCGATAAACTTTTCATCAATAACCCCTGCTTTGTGAGCTAAAAGGTGCCGCTGCATGAATCGAACGTGTAGAATCTTCCAATCCGAAGGTGGAATCTTACTCGAAATATCAATACCGAAAAGTGTGCTGATCTCGGACGCGACGCGCTTCAGATTTTGAAAGGAAAGCTTCGAACACTTCTTCTCATCCGTACTTCTTGATTTGCGTATCGAACAAGCTTCCCGAGCGAAGCCATCGAATGATGAGACACAGTTTTCTAACGCATCCTCAATCAAGTGAGTTCGTAGCTCCGAATCCTCCAGCCCTTCTGCCAACTCCAAAGCCCGATCGATGAGTAGCAGATTCTTCTTCAGGATCAGCAACGAATTGTGCTCGCCGCAATCGGGACAATATCCAAACACGCCGAAAACCGAATAATCTAGGGTACAACTATCACAAGTGACCTTAGTCTCAAGAGACTTTTCCCGATAATGTCGCAGCCGTGGAAGTTGGCCTGGCTTTAGTTTCATGCTAATGGAAAGACCGAGGAAACCAGAAGGTTTTGTCTTAAATTCCATTGCCTTTAAGTCTTCTCTCAATGCTGAGGTCACCTTGCGGATTCCGTAGGATCTTGCGTATTGAATCTGATCCTCTGTGAAGAATGTGTCATTCGATCCCGCATGCCCACAGTAGGGGCAAATGCAGGGTATATTCTTTCCGGTCAATCCGGTTCCGGGCTTGACTTTAAAGTAGCCTTTGCACCCATCTTCCGGGCATTCTCGGCCGACGAATCCTTCTTCATCCGTCGGAATTGAGACCGAAAACGATTTCAGCCCTTTTAGTCGGCTAAATCTCAAGCTCATATACTTTTCCAAAAACCTCTTTGGGGGTATTATAAGGGATGGTTATTGTCTGCTAAAACCCAATAAATTTGGATTTCGAAATGTCAAGCGGGGAATCGGTTCATAAAGGTGAATCTGTACTTTCTATGGGGGTTAGGCAGTCCGTGAATAAATGTAATTTCGACATTTATGGATACAACTCCCGCTTTTCAAAGTTCTGCGAACCCAAATCAGCAGGAGGCCATTCGACATACGAACGGGCCGTTGCTGATCATTGCCGGCCCCGGATCCGGTAAGACATTCACGCTTGTCGAACGCATCGTTTATCTGATTTCAAGTCACAACGTCTCACCGGACAAGCTGCTAATCCTCACATTTACAGACAAAGCGGCTGCTGAACTCAGAACCCGCATTTCAAATCGTCTAACCGAGATGAACATCAGGTTCAATCTCAATGAGATGTATCTCGGTACCTTCCACTCGATCTGCCTTCGGATCTTGGAGGAGTTCCGTGAATTCACCCGTCTTAGAAGAAACTATTCTTTGATGGACGAATTCGACCAGCAGTATTTCCTGTATCAAAAGCAGAAAAAGTTTGAATCGATCAGCAACCTTGAGCTAGTCACTGGAGATCCAGGCAGAACTTCTTCTTGGGCTTTGTCCGACAGGCTTCTCAATTGGATAAACAAGATTTCTGAAGAGGCAGTTGATCCGGATGAGCTTATTAAATCTCACTACCCGGAGATTAAAGCACTCGGCGAAGCCTGCAATCTTTATCATCAACTTCTAAGTGACGAGAACGCATTGGATTTTTCGACTATCCAATTTGAGACGCTAAATCTCTTGCGAACCCACCAAACGATCAAGAATATACTCAGGGAACGTTTCGAGTTCGTAATGGTGGATGAGTATCAAGATACGAACACCATTCAGGAATTGATTCTCAGGGAGGTCACAGGTGAAAATCCAAATCTTTGTGTAGTAGGAGACGACGATCAAGGGCTTTATCGTTTTAGAGGAGCTTCGATCCGGAACATCCTTCAGTTCCGAGATCAGTTTGCCGGTGGTTGTGCTGAGGTCACACTCTCGACGAACTATCGTTCCCATCCGGACATAATTGCGCGTTACGACACCTGGATGGGCGGCCACTTCTGGGTTCATGAAGGCACGGCATTTCGACTCGAAAAGACCATTGAGCCCCGGACCGACAAGCAGTTTCCCGAAACGGCTACAGCACTCTGTCTTTCGGGTCATTCGCCGGAAGCTTGGCACAACGAAGTGCTCGATCTCATTAACACGCTCCGGGATAAAGGCGGCTTGAAAGACCTAAATCAGATCGCATTTCTGTTCCGGTCGGTTAAGAATGACAAGGCCGTCGCATTGGCCGAGTTCCTTGAAGAAAGCGGCATTCCGGTTTATTCGCCGCGTTCGAACATGTTTTTCGACCGCGAAGAGGTCCGGCTAATGCTCGGGGCGTTGATCTTTCTCTTTCCTCAATATCCTTCCATCAGGAAATGGCATCCGGAGATCGACCTCAGTATCTGGGACTACTACGACAACCATTGTGTGCGGCCGTTTCTTGAGCAGATCAAGTCACCCGAGAATCAGGAGTTGAGAGAGTGGATAATTCCGCTGGCGCGCAGAAATCAGAAACTTGCACAGAACACGGACTATGCGTTCGCTGACCTCTTTTATCAGTTACTTCAGTTTCCGTTGTTTAGCCGCTATCTCGGATACGATGCGACCGGAAATGTGCGTGAGTCTCGGGCTGGCCGAAATCTGGCGATATTCTCGAAGCTGCTTAGCAAGTTTCAGTATTTGCATAACGTGGTCGTCTTACAGGCAAAGGACGTTGACGATAAGGTAACGCAGCTCTTTAACCAGTTTTTCAGGTTCCTCAAGGACGGCGGCATTAACGAATACGAAGATGTTTCCGAATACGCGCCGTCCGGATGCGTCTCGTTTCTGACCATTCACCAGTCGAAAGGGCTGGAGTTTCCTGTTGTGTTTGTCGGGTCGATGGAGGCTGTACCGTACAAACAGCACAGTGATATTGACGAGATCCTCCAATCGGAGTATTACCACAGGCCGCCGTTCGAGCCGATAGAGAAAACCAAATACTACGACTTTTGGCGGCTGTATTACACGGCGTTCTCACGAGCTCAGAACTTGCTTGTCCTGACTGCGGAAACCAAGGCTCCAGGGCGTGGTCAGCGACGAGTGCCGTCGTCGTATCTCGAAGGGATCTGGAACGCTTTACCGGACTGGAAGGAATCTGTCTTCCGACCTGAATTACTGGAGCTTGAGCCGGTTAAGACGGTAAACCTCAAGCGCGAATACTCCTTTACCTCAGACATTATTCTTTTTGAGAACTGTGCCGAGCAGTATCGCTTCTTTCGACAGCTTGAATTCGCCCCGATACGCACCAGTCCGATCTTGTTCGGTACGTTGGTTCACCAGACGATCGAAGACATTCACAAGACCGTTCTGCGCGGAGAAGAGCAGACGATTGATGAAGATCGCATCCGCAGCTGGTTCGAGATAAATTACGCAGCTCTCAGCAAAAAGGAGCGTGTCTATCTTTCCGAATATCCGCGAATGGCCGCGTTGGAACAGGTGCTCAGATATTACCGTCGTGAGAACCACGACTGGTCGAGGCTCAAAGAAGCTGAGGTTGATGTTTCGCTTGTTAAGGACGAATACATTCTCGCCGGCACGATCGACCTGATCCGGGACGAGAATGCTGCCCCTAACACGGTTGAGATTGTCGATTTCAAATCCGAGAAGAAACCGGATTTGATAGAGGAGCGCGAAAAGATAGAGCGCTATCGGCGGCAGCTCGAAGTTTATTCGCACATCGTAGCGGAACGAACCGGCCTGAATGTCAGCCGAATGCACTTATACTATACGTCGGAAGAATCAGGCAGTCCGTATATTACGTTTCCGAACGACGAAGTTTCGATTGGTAAGACGATAGAGAGTTTTGACGGAATTGTGTCTCGCATAGAGAATCGGGATTTTGCAATAGCCGAAAGGCCGAAGAAATTGTGCCGTAACTGCGATATGCGTTTTTACTGCGACGCAAAGGAAAAACAGATTTAGGATTTTGTCAGATGAATGATCAACCGCAACTTGTAGAGACAGTCGATAAATACGAATTCGAACCGATAAAGGGCTATCCGATGCTCTATTGGAAGGGGAAGAGACCTTTTACCTCGACGCAGTATTATCCCGCGCAGTTGAAGGAGACCTACGGCGGGGACGTGAACGGCTGGAGGAATCGCATTTACTGGGGCGACAATCTTCAGGTGATGTCGCATTTGCTAAAAGAGTTTCGCGGAAAGGTCAACCTTATCTATATCGATCCCCCATTTGACTCGAAAGCCGATTACAAAAAGAAAATTCAACTTCGAGGGAAGGAAGTCGTTGGTGGACAAAACACCTTTGAGGAGAAGCAGTACACGGATATATGGACAAACGATGAATACCTTCAATTCATGTATGAGCGCATTATCTTGATGCGTGAGTTGTTAGCTGATTCGGGTTCAATTTTTGTTCATTGCGATTACCACAAGAATCACTATCTACGTTGTTTGCTGGATGAGGTTTTCGGCTTGGGAAATTTTCGAAACGAAATCATTTGGAAAAGAGCCAATACCGTAAAAGGTAATGTCGGTCAAGGTAGTAAGTATTTCGGCGAAAACACAGACACACTTTTTTTCTATAGCAAGTCAGAGAGTTACACCTTTAATAATCAGTTCAAAGAATATACACAGGAGTACATTGATAATTTCTACAAGTATGTTGAACCCGAGACTGGAAGGCGCTACCAGCTAATCAGCATGACAGCTCCCGGTGGTGAATCCAAGGGTAATCCCTTTTATGAAGTGATGGGAATCGAACGTCATTGGCGTTATTCGCGTGATCGAATGAACGATTTAATATCCAGAGGACTAGTCGTTCAAACGAGCGACGGGGCTGTGCCCCGAAAGAAGATCTATCTTGATGAAGGTGAAGGCGTTGCAGTTCAATCTCTTTGGGATGATATTTCTGCTTTGAGTTCAATGGCTTCCGAACGAGTAGATTACCCAACTCAAAAACCTGAAGCATTAATTGAGCGTGTGATAAGAGCGGCTTCGAATGAGAACGACGTTGTATTTGATTGCTTCATGGGCAGTGGCACGACGCAAGCGGTTGCACTAAAACTTGGCCGCAGGTTCTTAGGTGGTGACATTAATCTTGGAGCCGTTCAAACCACTACGAAAAGATTGATCGAAATTGCTAACGATAATCCGCAGAATAAACTTATCGATGATAGTGATTACAAGCAATTATTTACGGGCTTCGAGGTTTACAATGTAAATCACTACGACCTATTTCGGAACCCCATACAGGCAAAGGATCTACTGATCGAGGCTTTAGAGATTCAACCGTTACCCGCGTCGGTCGTTTACGACGGAGAGAAAGACGGACGATTGGTTAAGATCATGCCGGTGAACCGGCTTGCAACCCGCGCGGACCTGAATGAGCTGATCGCCAACTTCGACTACAAAACGCTCGAAAAGAAGCACAATGAGACCCCGAACAAGCCGGTTGAGAAACTTCTTCTCGTTTGTATGGGACACGAGCCGGACCTTGCGGCCCACCTTCAAAAGGAAATGCTTCCGTTTAAGCTGGATATCGAGGTTGTTGATATTCTTCGCGATCGTTCGAAGCTTGAGTTCAAACGCGATTCCGAAGCAAAGATCTCCACCACAGAAACCGAGCTGGTCATTGAGAAGTTCTATCCGATGAACCTGCTTCAAAAGCTATCGCTATTTAAGGAGAACGTAGAAGATTGGCGCGAGTTGGTCGAGTCGGTAATGATCGATTTCAACTACGACGGAGCTGTCTTCCAACCTACCCTGCTTGACATACCGGAGGAGGACGAACTCGTCACGGGTAAATACGAAATCCCGGCCGACGCAGGCAACATTCGCGTAAAGATAACGGATCTCCTAAGCGAATCGCTGGAGGTTGATGCCTAGAGGATGGCGAAGAAGCAGAAACAAGTCGGTCTTGAATTCGCGTTCTTCGGTGCGCTGAGGAATTTCTACGCCGAAAATCGCCGATTCATTCGATCTCACTACAAAGACCTATCGAAGAAGTTTCTCGACTTCAACGATCCGAAAGATAACGACGCATATTTAAGGATTCCGCAGTTCGAAGCTCTGGAGATGTATGTCTTCATCAAAGAGTATTGCAACAATGCTCCCGTACATCGACTGTTCCGAGAGTGGCTTGAGAGAAGAGATCTTTTTGAGAAACGTGGGAACGTTGCCCGCGGAGGCCAGACCACGTTGTTTGAGACCGTTACCGAAGAACAGTTCGAAGGGCTGTACAAGCAGATGCAGAAGAATTCGCGTAGATACTCGAACTACATCTACGCTCTTACCATGGGCACGGGAAAAACGATCCTGATGGCCACGTGCATCTTTTACGAATTTCTTCTCGCCAACAAGTTTCCTTTCGATGAGCACTATTGTCACAACGCATTGGTTTTCGCGCCGGACAAAACTGTCCTGCATTCGCTGCGAGAGATCGTTGAATTCGATAAGAGCCTGGTCGTTCCGAAGGAGTATGTGAATTGGCTGGATTCACACCTCAAATTTCACTTCCTCGACGATGCCGGCACAACGCTGAATCTGCTCGATCGTTCTAAGTTCAATATCGTAATATCGAACACGCAAAAAATCATTCTCAAAAAGCAGCACAAGGAAAGGACTGCGACCGACGCTCTATTCGGCAACGAGAAAGAAACTCATGAACGTCAGGCTCTGGTCGATCCGTCAGTCTACGACGAGATCTCAGAACTGCTCGCTGAGGAGCCCGAGGAGGAAGGCGAACTCGCAACAAATCAACGCTTCGAAAAACTGAAACGTCTTTCGCAGTTGGGTATCTACGTCGATGAAGCGCACCATGCATTTGGCGACCCTCTTGCAAAAGACATGGGCGTCAAGACTTCGAAGACAAGTCTTCGGCTGACGATCGACGAGCTTGCCGCGAGTCTCGAGCGAACCGGGACCAAGATCGTTGCGTGCTTCAACTATACCGGTACGCCGTACATCGGAGACCAGGTATTGCCGGAAGTCATCTATGCTTACGGCCTGACAGAAGCCATCGAGAAAGGATTGCTCAAAAAGGTCAAACGGCACGGCTATACAAATCCTCGATCGGAGGAATTTGTCCAGCTAGCGATAGATAACTTCATTGAAAGTGTGAAGGAGAACGGGGAATTCGTGCGTCCGGAAGGAATACTTCCGAAGATCGCGTTCTTTGCTCCTACAATTGAAGACCTTAATTCCGAACTCCGTCCTGCAGTTGAGAAAGCAATAGCGAAGCACGGCTATTCAGCCGAGAAAATTCTCGTTAATGTCGGCGATCCGAAGCTGACCTCAAATGATGAGATCCGCGAATTCAACAATCTCGACAAACCTACATCAGAGAAACAGTTCATCCTTTTGGTGAATAAAGGTCGGGAGGGCTGGAACTGCCGCTCGCTATTTGGAGTCGCTCTATTTCGAAAACCGAAATCACGTGTCTTCGTTCTTCAGGCGACAATGCGTTGTTTAAGGTCGATCGGAGACATGCAATACACGGGACAGATTTACCTAAGCGACGAAAATCTTCAGATCCTTGAGGACGAACTGCAGCAGAACTTTAGGATCAGCGGCGACGATTTGGAGAACGCCGGAAAGGATAAGGAAACGGTCGAAGTTCGCGTCGTTCCGCCACCCGTCAAGATCAAGATCAAGCGGATTTCGTCTCGATTCGAAATGCGGGATAAACCCCTCGTACCGGGGTTTTCACTCGGTCTTGAACAGGTGGATAAAGATAAATATCGTCTTCTGCATGTCGAGCAGCAAGGACTGGAAGAACACCGAAATGCTGCATTCAAGAAGGTTGAAGATTTAACCGCTCATCGCGAAAGACGATCGTTTAGTGACATAACTCTTGTCGCGGAGATCTCGCGATATCTGAACCTTCGGCCTCTGCAAGTCGAAGAGATCCTTGCTCAGACGAAGGAGGGAGTGTCAGGTATTCTCGAAGGAGTAAACGAGTTCAACGAGCTCCTTTATGATGCAGTCATTCCGAGGGTCTTTGAGTCGCTGTACGAACTGCGCGAATTCAAGAGTGAAGATGAGCACGAGATCGAACTTGTGAAACCGCCACCGGCAGGGAAGGACTTCTATTCCGTTCGCGCCGAACCGGACAAGATCGTACGGAATATTGATTCGCAGATCTCCGAGTTCGTTTCCAAGAGTTTTCACCTTGATGCTTACTGCTTCGACTCAAATCCTGAGAACGCCTTATTTTGCGACCTTCTCGCCGACGAGCGTGTGAAGAAAATCTATTTCACCGGAATGCTGACCCACGGCCAGACGGACTTCTATATCCAGTACATCGACCCTGATTCGCACACGGTAAAGCGCTATTACCCCGACTTTCTTGTGCAGCTCGAAGATGATTCGTGGCTGATAGTCGAGGTGAAAGGAGACAATTTGATCGAAGCCTCGGTCGTCCAGGCAAAGGCCGCGTACGCTCGACAACTCGCCGCGGCAAGTCAGATGAGGTATACGATCATCAGGGGAACCGACGCAGCGGCTGGACATTATCACTCGCTTCTAGGTGCGGGCGACTAAACCGTTGAAAGCGAAAGGAATGCTCCTTTTTGCAAATAAGTGCGAATTACGGAATTGTTGGGTTTTTGCGGCTACCAACTCAATGGCCTTGCAAGTGACGGGGAAGGCTGATTTCAACAGCCTCGCCGGGGATTGCGACTAATCCGTCCCGCGCCCAACCTACCGAGTATGAACGAAGGTTGTTTGGAAGCTACAGCGGGAGCCAGCTGCGGCGATCGGTAAATTGGTCACCCTTACTAGGCCTCAAATACTTGACAATTCTTCGGATTTGATTAAATTCTCTGGTACGGCGTCTGTAAGTTCACCCGAATTTCAAACGATGTACAGTCTGCTCCTTCTCGTAGGCTCCGATTCCGCTTCTAGAGTCAGCTTACCAAGGACTATATTTTCTTGCGAAGTCGCTAGTTGACTACTCCTATGGCAGTTAAACATTTGGTTTGTGGAGCGTATGCAAATAACAGTGAGCGTTACGCCGTCGAATTCCTAAAAGTCAGACTTCAGAATCATGCAAATTCGGTCGAGTGGGCGCTGCTTTCGAATTACTCAAACTCCACGAGCGCTCAATATCTTTCCGACGAACTGGACTTGGTTGTAATTGGACCCAGCGGGGTTGTCGTGGTCGAAATCAAACATTGGAGTTCGGCCGATATGAAGGATGGACGGATTAATATAGCGGAGTCGGAAGCCGACAAACTGAATGAGAAAGCGAAAAGACTTAAAGGTAAATTGCAACGTGCGTGCAAATTCGACGTTGGTTTCGTCGAAGGGAAATTCCTTTTCACAAAGAGCGAGAACGAAAAGTTCGCGGAGGGCATAAAGCGACGTCGGATCCGTGGTATAGGTGTATACGGACTGACTGAGTGGAAGGATCTATTAGATGTAAATGCCCAAATTATCCTAACAAACGACAAGATCGCGCAGATAGCCAAGACCCTTCAGCCGCAAGTAGCGGCGTTGGGTCACGACGAAATCAAGAACTTTGACAATACGTTCTTTGAACTCACGCCGGTAAAAGGACTTTCATCGCCGTTCCGAAGAATTTACCGAGCCCGGCGTCAACCCGGTCGAGATAAGGTCATACTACATATCTATGACCTGACGGCATTGTCTGAGAAAAACTCCATCGAAATTGCTCGCCGTGAATTCCAAATTTTGCAGCGGCTGCAAACATCGAAATGGCTCCCAAATTTGATGGATTCGTTTCAGGAAGCCAAACATTATCCCGGCGAACTCTACTTCTTTTCCTACGTCGACACGGAATCTCCAACACTTACTGAACGAACTAGAGATAAAAGCTGGAGTTTTGAAGAGCGGCTTTATGCTTGCCTTCGGGCGATCGAGGCTTTAGAGGAGATCCACGCTGAAACTTTGTCAGATGGCGGCAGCCCGATCCTTCACCGCAATATTACCCCGGACACGGTCCACATTCGTTCCAACGGTAAACCGCTGCTTACACAACTTCATCTCGCGAAACTTCCGGGTGCGGAAACGGTGGCGGGGGTCGCACCTGAAGATTTTGGACAAATGGCGAAGTATTTCGCGCCTGAAGTTCTACGTGGCGGCATTGGCATGAGCACGATTGCCTCGGACGTATACTCATTGTGTAGCACGCTGAGCATAGCTTTCTCAGAAACTCCTCTCAGCATAAAATCGCCTGAGTCGGAAGAGATTTTGAATGCTCTCTCGCGCGGATTAAATGATGATCCGGCGAAGCGCCCGAGTCTTGCTCAGGTCTACCACGAGATAGCGGACATCGTCTCCGAGCCAGAAAAGCCAGATGTAGCCGTTCCAGACGTTCAGTTCTGGGATGAAAGTACAATCGTAGACCTTAATCACCGGTCGTATAAAATCATAACTAAATTAGGCTCCGGCGGCTTTGGGATTACCTTCAAGGTTATGGAGGTGGATCCGACAACGGGGGACGACTTGTCCGGGCCATATGTTGCAAAGGCCATCACAAACGAGACGGCCGGAAGCGATGCCGCCACTGCTTATGCGAAAGTACGTGCGCAAACCGGTACAGACCACTTAGCAGGCGTGTTGGAGGTTGCAAGTCAGTGGCATCCGAACTCGGTCACAGCGTTGCTAAAATGGATAAACGGCATTCCATTAGATGATTTGAAAGGCGTATTGCAAATCCACCTAGAGGATTTCGGTCACACGGAGTACGAAGACATTATTCTTCTGTGGCTCACTGACATGTGCGGGGCACTCTCTCAACTTCATAGCGTTGGTCTTGTGCACGGCGATGTTAGTCCCAAAAACATCATTGTTGATGGTACGAATCTTACTCTCACTGATTTCGACACCGCAGCGCCAGCGATGACAAGGCCCCTCGGAATGACTCCGTATTTTTGTTCACCTGAAGTTGCATCTGAGTTACCCATCGAATTCTCAGATGATCTCTTCGCCCTTGCTGCGAGTTTTTTCAGTACCGTCTTCGACAGAATTCCATTTGAGTATGACGATGGCCCGCAAAAATCTCGCGGATTGAACTGGAATGATATCGACCAACTTCAATGGCGAAGGATGAAGGCATTTTGCGACAAAGCGACATCGGCCAATAGGACCGACAGGTTCTCGTCGGCTATGGATGCCAAGGAATTTCTCGCCCGGTTGATTCAACCGGCTTCCGCGGCTGAAGGAATCATCGCTCCTGACGCCGCCCAGATTCGAACCGACAACATTGTGCCCTGGCTAAGCCAGCTGCTTCAGAGCTATCCCGGCTCACCAAAAGGTAACGCGGAGACCCGAGGCCTCGACTCCGAGTTCGCAAAGATGACTTATGTCGAAACGGCCTTAGATGAAATGCTTGCTCGCGACATTCGAGAAAAACGCGTCTCTCTGGTTATCCTTTGCGGCAACGCGGGGGATGGCAAGACGGCATTCCTTCAGAATCTAGGGGCGAATCTCGGTGTGGAAGTCGGTGCGTCGGCTAACCGAATTTGGAACTTTACGTTACCAGATGGCTTAAAGATCTACGCCAATCTAGACGGTTCTGCTGCTTACCAAGGCCGCTCAGCAAATGAGCTACTAGATGAATGCTTGGCACCATTTCAATCAGGCGAGTTCCCTAAGGATACCGTACATCTTTTAGCAATCAATGACGGCAAACTGCTTGAATGGCTCGAAGAGCAAGACGAAACTGTTCTAGCTGACCAGCTTTACGACGCGCTGGGTGACAATTCCGCAGGGCTCGATCCGCGAACCAGGTTTATTGACCTCAATAAGCGCTCGCTGGTTGGCGGTTTTCAAAATAATAGAAAGGCGATTTCAGCCATTTTTATTGAGAAGTTGTTGGAGAAAATGCTCGGCCAAAGCACAGATATTTGGAGTCCTTGCCAGAGCTGTACTGCCCAAATGAGATGCCATGCCTGGGCATCAGTCACTGCCCTTCGCGACTCTGAGACGGCGGTGACCGTTAAGCGCCGGTTAGTTGATGCCTTGCTCGCCGTTCACCAGAGAGGTGAAATTCACATCACGGCTCGTAACCTCCGAGCGGCACTGGTCTATATCTTCTTCGGCATACTTGATTGCCAGGATTTGCACGGGGATCCGAATCTGTTCCCTGAGATGTATTATGATCGAGCGTTCGACTACCATTCGCCCCTTCGTCAAGGTGATTTACTCAGTGAACTAAGCCGTCTTGATCCTGCATTGGAGTCCCATCCGGAAGTTGATCGCTTACTACTTAGGACCTCCGCCAGCGAACTTAATCAATTTGTAAATGATAATCCTTCACTCGATTCGCTACGAAGGAAAGCATACTTTGAATGGTCGGCTGAAGAAGTTGAGCGAGTTTCCGGTTCCAGGACAGCGCTTGCCCTGGCAAACTCCCAACACGCAGAGGCTTTTCTTCGCATCGGCACCGGAGATGATGACGAGCTTCGTCGTATTTGTTCGCAACTCTGCGAAGGAATAGCAAGACTTGAAGATCTGCCGGTAGAAGCGTTCGAGGCCGAGGTGGACGCGGTGCCCCTTAAGATTACACCTCGAACACCTACCGAAACCGCTTTCTGGGTAAGCAAGGCTCGCGATCGATTCTCCCTGCGGCCCAGTGAGCCATTGGCCGTTGATGGAATAGAAACTCTCCATACGCACGTTGTCCTATCTTATCAATTTGAGAATGGTCATCATGAAGAACTCATAATTGGTGCGGAACTCTTCAACCTTTTGTTGGAGCTTAGAGAAGGCTTCCAGGTTTCGGATGTACGTTCCGACGAGATATTCGCCAACCTTTCGATCTTTAAGCAACGGATTGCCCAGGAAGGCGACCGTCTTTTGTTCGCATGGAATCCTGCAATGGAGCAGGTAATGAAGCTCAGCGTCATGACAAATGATGGAATTCAGCAGATCCACCTTCAGCCTGTCTTCCATGGAGTACCGAAATGAATCGAAATGTTGTTGAAGAAGTTCTAGGAAGGCGCGATGTCAAGGAAATATGGGGCACCGGTTATTTCTATGCCTTACCGGTAACGCCACAAGACTACACCTTAGGAAGCGTTCTACCCGCCGTGCTTTATATGATGCGTTGGGGACAGCGGCGCGGAAAAGGAAGGTTCCCAGAGGTTTTCGGTGATAGCGCCACAATTTCTGACGTTGCGGAAAAGCTATCAGAAACCGAGGCGTTTTTTCGAGGATTTGAAGGCAATATCGAACAAGCGATTTTAGCTGATCTCCTGCTCGCGTTTTGCTTTGAAAACAAGAATCACAAAACGGGTAGAAATGAGCAAGTACAAAGGGTGTTCCCAGCGCACTATTTTTCAAGTTGGATTGATTTGCCTAGGGATGTTG
This sequence comes from Pyrinomonadaceae bacterium, assembly GCA_050250045.1. Taxonomy (GTDB): domain Bacteria; phylum Acidobacteriota; class Blastocatellia; order Pyrinomonadales; family Pyrinomonadaceae; genus OLB17. Next base: position 117,470 of record JBFWPK010000008.1, read on the forward strand.
CCAATCTGCGTGGTGTTCCGGAAATGTTCACCGCCTTGATTGCAAATCAAGCCGACGGGGCGGTTTTGGATAGGACTGGAAAGGGCCATTATCGAATCGGCGAGGGATTCGAGGGAAATCGATTACTCGCCTTATTTGGCCATGGCGTAACCATCCAGGGCGAGCCTAACAATCTAAAATCCGACCGATTCGAAGAATCGGTAGAACTGGGTCTCGACCAATTGCTTGCCGTCCGAGTTGCCGCCACTGTCGGAGAAGCTCCAACGAAAGCCTATGGTGGAAAGCATAATATTCCCAACCAGATTACCGTTGCATTTAAGGCAGCGAGGGATTTTCTCGAGGACTTTAACGTTTTCATCAAAAGCTACGGTGAGAATGTCCCCCGTCAGTCGCTACTTCCAATGATCGAGTCCTGCATAGCACTAGGGACAACGAACATTTTTTTGTCTACGTTCGGAATTCTACTCAAATGGTCCGAGAACGGTGTGGTGCCGCCCGTAGACGAACAAAGTCCATGGCCATTGTTTATGGATTGCTCAGCGTCTACGGACGATCGGCTGCGCCGCTTTTCTGAAGAGTCTATGGACGACCTCTTCCAACGATTATTTCGACTTCCGGTCTCGATGATCTGTTTGCGCATTCTTGATCAGCGAGCCGAGCAGGAGCGACTTCGTGATCTTCCGGGGCCGTGCCCCGACCCGACAGCCCGAATCAATTATCTCGGAGACCTATTGAATGAGCGGCTAAACGAAAGTCGAGATATATACAAAGATCTGCGGCGTGATTGTAACAAGCTCGCAGACGCTTTAAGAGACGCGGGCGAGACGCAAGCAGCCGAATTGTTGGAAAATGAAGCGATTCACCCGGCGTGGCGGATGGCAGAAGCCCTAATTTTTCTGATGGGCGATAAACTACAGGTCGCCCACTTCCGTAAGTTTTTGGACTCCAGCCTTATGCTTGACCAGCCAAATGGTCTAGGGAAGAAACGACGAACTATCTTGAAGGGCAAGTCGGCTGAGCGTCGGTCAATTGTACTTAGCAATACGACAATTGACTTTCTGGTCCACCGACATCTGATAAAAGCCAACCGGAGTAGTGCTGTTCGGAGCCTCTCCCTGAACGATTTTATCGATATTCTTCGTATTCGATACGGGTTCTTCATCGACCAAGAGCCGCCCGGAATGTCGATACCCGACGAACAACTTCGAAGAAATCGGAACTTTCTTGAGAGAAGACTGCGGGACCTAGGGTTACTTGTGGGTGTAAATGACGCCGAAGCAATGAAACGACTGAAACAGAGATTCGAGGTTGGAATTAATGCTGAGTGAATTACATGCGATTTGTCTAGGCGAGGCCCTATCCAAGGTTCTAAAGGTTCCCACGGAAGGAACGATGGCTTATGTTCGATCCATTCCAGCGGAGGCTATGGCTGAGCTTTTCAGCGATATGCAGTTTCAGATCCCTGGATGGGAGCTTTACTTTGTTTCCGATTATATCGACCAAGAGCACAGGACGATAACAGCCGACCAGGCAGTCGACCTGCGAGAAGAGAAGCGTGGAAGTGTGGTTCTTTTTGTCGACACTAAGAAGGCCGGCGCCGGCATGGACGGTATTTACAGTGCAGTTCGAGAGATAGGCGAGAAGGAATTGCTGCCCAGAGCAATAGCAGTCGCCGAGAAAAAGTTGGAATCGAGGACGATAAAAGACTTTGCGGATTCCGCGGTAAAGCAGGCGAGAAAGATTGGTCGAACCCATACAATCTCGCCATGGCGCGAGTTTGATTTTTATACCAGGTGCGCCGAGGCCGCCGATTTGATCGGCAAACATATTTCTCTTCTTGGCCTTTGGCCGGTTTCAACAGAAAGCGGCTTAAACCGGGAAGATCTTGCGATTTCCGCACAAGTTGTAGAGCGAATATTGCTACCTTCAGGAGCGACAAATACGCCCCGATCGAAAGTACAGTCTCTTTTGTTACCGGAAGAAGACGATTTTCGTTCTGCTGAGATGGAGAAATTCTTGCGCGATTCGAGCGGCCTACGTTGGACCGAAACGGCGGAACGCGCCGGCGAGTACCCAGATTTGTGGCTCAATAAACTAAAACCGGGATTCAATAGCCAGGGTATTCTGAGCATCGAATTGACGGAGTGGCAATCAAAACCCGATGCGGCTCCGCACAAGTGGTCGGGCCTGACAGTAAACAGCGCTCACGAAATCGAGTTTCTCATCAATGACTCGTCTAAGCTCGAAGTTCGCTGGAAGGTGCAGCCTCCGAATCTAAAATCCGGAGCGACGGAATACAAGGTGTCAGTGGTTACGGGGGCAGATGTCGAGCTTGCTGGTCGTCAAGTCTCTCACACCGACAAGAAAGAACAGAAATGTGTATTTACGCGGGAAGACTTCGCAGATTTTGACGGAACCGAGAAATGGCAAGCCAAGGTTCTTGTTCATCCAATTGACGAACGTCCACCTTCCGAGGCGGGCAGTGCGGAATGCTCGCGATGGAAAGAAAGCCGCGAATTCATCCTGACATTTGGCGACCACGACATAAAAACGACAACCAGCGTCGGGAAGAAGGCTCGTGCCTTAGTCGAGGAGGCTGTCAAGCTCGACAATGATTCATTCGAGCTAGCGTGCTCTCAGGCTACGAAGGAAGACTCTCACGGGTTCATAAACTTTAATGTTGGTGGTAAAAGCGGAAGGGTCTTCCGGCCGGAACTGATAAGAATTGTCGAGGAAAATTGGAAGGCCAATAATTTTGCGATTGGTCGTTGGACAATTCGGGTTCGAATGGATGGTTCAAGAGTAGCGGAGCCTACATTTATACCAACCGAGATACCCGGTTACCCCGTCGACGCCTGGAAGAAACTAGAAGACAGTACGCGGCAATTGGCGCAACGGGCCTTCAATCACGGCGGTTTTGTTGGAATGATTTATCACAACAATGATCACGCCGCGGCATACGTAAACGCATGGACGACTGCCATAGAATCGGGAGTTAAGGATTTGGCGATCGCCAACACGGTCGAGGTGCAAAGTCTATCGGGCGAGACAATAGGTCTCATTGTCTTGCCAAGTCATCCAACACGCGTAGCCTGGCACAATGCCTACGACGAGCTCGCGTTCCACGCCCGCTACACGGAGGGATTGTCGGCATCCGAAACCGTCGCGATGCTGAAGTCACTTGACGGCAGTTTCGTTCCGATGTTTTTGCCGGCGGTCGCAGATAATAAGCATTTCGTTTTCGGTGACTCCCTAGGGTTTTACGCGGTGGCGATGATTCAGGTGGATGAGTCAGAGCCTCAAGCGATGATTGCGCAGATGACGCGTTGCCTTTCAGCAGTTTCCAGCGACGACATTGCTCCGACCGTCGGCATTTCCACGGCCGCCGCCATCGCCCGGGAAATCGAAAAATATAATAGCCTGCACCCACAATACCGGACAATCCACATAAACGCACTGCGTGCTGGCGACGGGAAAACGGTCGCCCAGGCTTTAGGAAGGTCCTTTGACAGCAAATTAGACGAGGAACTCGAGTACGCCGATTCCGAGCAACAGGGGTTTGTGCTCAATTTGTTTCCCAGTTACGGGTCGAAAAACACGCGGCTTGTCGGACGATACTTCGCCGAGGCGGCCGAGCGCAGACGATCAGGAGTCTCGTCCGGTACCTCCGCAGATGAACGCTGGATGCTTGAGACCTATGAGGTCGGAAATAGCACACTGCCGCGACTTAAATGGGCGAAACGTCTGAATGCTGAACCCCACACCGCGGCGCATCTCTCTGTTGCGTTTGATATATTCGATTCGCAACTAGTGACCACGAGTGAAGCGGAATTTCAGGCTCCGCGACCCATAGAAGGATTCGGCCTCATTCCGAGCACAATTCGACGATTCGAACTGGAGCCCGTTCCTACTTGGATTATGACACTTTCGCCGCAGATCGAAGGTGAAAAACACCCTGTTGCTCGGGTCCTTACCGAGAGGCTTCATAGAGTTCACTCCTCGGTGGTAAGGTCAACAGGTACGAATATTGGCTCCCAGAGTGTTGCAGATGAGAAGCCGTGGGCGGTTTTGAAAACAAGTCTCAAGGCAGATCAGTTGGATTTCATTCGGAAGATTCATGAACTTAGTGATTGGGTCGTAAGCGTTGATCGCAATGCGGGTATCGAGTATTTCGATGCGCCTAAATCGTCGACTGACGTTTATGACACTTACGTTATTGACTGCGTTCCGGAGCGACAAGATTTGGATACGTTACAGCTTGTCACCTCCACCACAAAAATCGACGAAGTGCTCCAGTTGCTCGAGGACTCCTTGGGTGATATGGCATTGAGCCGCAGTCCGCGAAACGGTAGATTTTTGTTAACGAACCTAAAAGCAATCAGTGGGCGCCTGGCAATGCGGTTGGCCGAACGTGGTCAAGGCCGAACGGAAATGATAGCCCTCGCGATGTTCCAAGCAGGGTGCCACAAATTCGCCGGTAGTCATGACTGGCTTTCGTTACAGAAAGGCTTTCTTGTTCCACTTGATGATGTACGGGATCTACTGCCTTCCAACTTTTCGGAAAAACAGTTCGACCCAGAGGGCGAAGAGGTTACTGATACCTCCCTGTTGCGCGCGGACTTAGTTTATGTATCTCTTTCTAAACGAGGCTTGCTTCAGTTTACATTTGTCGAAATCAAGTATCGCAGACTCCTCAAATCCGCCCTTGACCCCAAATTGTATGACCACATGTGCAAGCAGGTCACAAACACCCGCAGACGTTGGACTGAAACCTATTTCTCACGGAGGTTGACCCAAACGCAGCTTGTAATGAGGCGGAAGAAACTAGCACGTGCGCTTCGATTCTATCTAGATAAAGCAAATCGTCATCTCCTTGAAAGCGCGGAACAGGCGAAACTTGCCGCTGCCATCGACAAGCTGTTTCGGTCGGAAACCGAAATTTCAGAGGATCCAATAAACGATCGAGGTTATGTTTTCTGTCCGGAGCGTACGGGCAATATCGAACTGGTTCGGGAAGACCCAAATTGCGAAATCCGGATATTTGGAGCAGAGTCATTGCCGGATTTGCCGTACAGCTTTAACCAGCCTACTCCTAACACGGAAGTGACCTTGCCTGTGGACAAGAGGGAAAGCAGTGCGCCTAACGAGCGGGCCATCAATGATGGCGATAAGGCTGCGGCTGAGCTCGATCATGAAATTGATCCCGTCGAATTTGAGGATGAAAGACAGGAACATAGCCGACTTACTGACAGCTCCACTACCACAGAGACCCCCGAATTACAGCCAACCAGTTCGGTTGTTGTAACCTTGGGGACAACGGTTTCCGCGGAGACCCCGGTTGAATGGAAGGTGGCCATCGATGGGAATCCTCATATGCTCATTGCCGGGCTTCCAGGAATGGGAAAGACCACATGCCTGATAAATATCTGTGAGCAACTTACGCGTGGCAATGTAACCCCAATAATATTTTCTTATCACGATGATATTGAGACGAAGTTGGCAAAACGTCTTGGCAACCTTCAGTTCGTGGACATTGACCGCGGGCTGGGGTTTAACCCCCTTCAAATAGTCACGCCAAACGTACACGCCTGGCTCGATAATATTGGAAAACTGCGCGACATCTTTGCAGCCATATACCCTGATTTAGGCGATATTCAACTCAATGACATTCGTGAAGCCATAAAGCGGAGCTATGTAGATGTCGGATACGGAAGCGTTGAGGCGGCGGAATCATTGCCGACACCGCAGTTCAAGCGGTTTTACGAAATACTGCGGAGTAAGACAAAACCCAACACCGGCATCATTGCCCGTTTGGAGGAGTTGAGCGACTACGGGTTTTTCGACAATAGTACTGATCGTGCCAGCATTCTAGAAATAAACGAACCGGTTATCATAAGACTTCATACTACTCAGAATGAGGTTTTGCAGAATGCGATGGCTTCGTTCGTATTACTTAACATCTACCAGAATATGTTGCTAAGGGGCTCGCAGCCAGGCTTAACTCACGCTGTTGTCTTCGATGAAGCCCATCGCGCAGGAAAGCTGAAACTAGTTCCGACAATGGCCAAGGAGTCCCGCAAGTTTGGAATCTCGATGATAGTAGCGTCGCAAGAGGCTAAAGATTTCAACGACTCTCTTTACGCGGCGATTGCAAACTACCTTGTTCTCCGTGTAACAGAGGCAGACGCAAAAGCCTTAGCAAAGAACGTCGTGCAGTCAGCTGAGGCAAGCAGCATTGCCGGTCGACTAAAAACGTTAGACAAATACACCGCAATGTTCTTTTCAGAAGGTCGGCGCCCAACAACTCTACGTTTAACCTCTTAGGGACTTGCGAATCGACGGTGCTCCAGTTATATCCGCCCTCTGAGTTTGACCGTAAATCGAAAAATGCAGGTTTATCTTGGTTTTCTATCGGTATCATGAACAATTCTTCGCCATTCGAAAACCGGCCTTTTCCGCATCTTGGCGCGTTTTGAAGTAGATGCGGTTCTTCTCAGCGACTTTGTTGTAGTCTCGACAACCCGGTTCGTGATAGATCATCGAGTTTCGATTTCCGATGATCTGCCCAGCAGTGGGTTGATAAACAGGACGGGAAACTAACGGCCGAATTGTTGATAAGGCTGACGCAGTAGCCTTCTGCGAAGACTTGCCGGCTCGAAAATCCCACGGGGCGACGGGGTTTGGATACCGCCAAAGGTTCAGACCCGCCTTACGAGCGGCAATCTCGGCTTTATAGTAAGCGACCCGATCCGACGGCGACTGCTCCGACGCATATTTCGAAAAGTGCCATGCCAAGCCGTTCTCGATCATCATGAGATTGATGTCTCGGCCATTGTGGATCACCTTCGCAACCAGCCTTCCATAGCGATCTACCTTTCTGCCTTCGAGCGCCACGGTTTCGCCAAAGATCAACGATGAAAGATATCGCTTTGCAGCGTCGGAATAGTCTTGGCCTGTCTCCGGGGCGTCGATACCGGCAAGTCGAATCTTGGACTGTTTTCGATTAGTCAGAACGGTGATCGTGTCGCCATCTGAGATACCTACGACCTTTTGGGCCAGTACGGGAACGCACAAGATGAGTATTAGCAGGAATGATTGCAGGAATGCTTGGGGCATCGCCGAACATTCTAGCGCGCTTCAAGTCCAGATACGAGGTTGCTCAACTTTAACCGCCTCTAAGTAGCGTTTCGATTCCTACTCCGCGACCGTTATACTCGTTTCACTGCGAGGTACCAGAATGGAAGAATTGGAAGTCAAAAAGATCGACTTAAAAGAGGAATTTCCGGGAATAGAATTCGCTTTTCCAATCGCGATGGACGCTTACAAAATTTCCCGCGAACGGTTTGACCTAATGGAAAAACGCGGGCAAACGTTGATAGTCTTTATCACAACGATCGGCTTGGCTATTGTCACTCTCACGTCCAAGCAAACCCCGGCTCCGCGAGTTTCGTTCGCTCTTGTTCTCGCTGTCCTCTTGTACATTTGTTCACTGCTATGTGCTCTCGGCAGCCAGGTGGCAGGCAAAGTGATAGTGCCCGATCCGCGATTATTAAGGGAGAAAACCCTCACGTGGGACGAGTGGACTTTCAAGAACAACCTTATCGATTGGGCAGGTAAACACTACGCCAACAATCTCGAAGTTATTCAATGGCGCTCCACAATGGTCACGGGGACCCTCATCTTCGGTATTGTCACCCTTTTTTCATTGGCACTTTGGGCGAGCTGAAATCAAAGAAATCAAGAGGTCCCTGGCCATGAGTTGCTGAACCGATATCGCTACCCGCTGGAGCTGGCGGCGGTACCTTCGGTTCGGACGGCGGTGGCGCTGCCGGTTGAGGTTGCGTAGCCGGTTGAGTCGGCTGATTGTCTTCAGGCATCGTTAAGCCTCCTTTTATAGAAATAATAGCTACGACCGTTATTTCTTGCGTTGCGATAATGTGCTCCCGGCCGCACTCTTCGCCGCCTTGCTTGTTCGGCCATCTCGAAGAACCTTCGATGCTGCTTTGGCCGCAGCCGACGACGTCCTCTCCTTAGGCGCCTTGCTCTGAGTCAGGGCACTTCCAGCGGCTTTCTTGGAATTCGCTCCGGTTGATGAGCTTTTCAGCACCTTTGCGGCGGCTTTCGCCACTTTGGGACTGGTTCCTTTTTTCATATTTTCTCCTGTAGAAGCACTTAATCGTTACCACTCGTGGTTAAGTTGATCAATGCGGTACTTGTCTTGGACTGTTAGCCCCGCCTCGTGGTTACTTTGGGCGACGGGGGCGTAACCGGCACTCTGCTCTTTGTCGCAGTCCCAATTTCGCTGCCCGAAGGTGCCGGCGGCCGCACCTTCGTGGCCGTCGTATCCGAGGAATTCGGACTACCGGTTGGCTGGCTAGGCTGTCTTGGTTAGACATGGAACAATCTCCTTAGTTCGCCTATTCTAGCCTAGATACCGAGCGGCCGCATGGCCGGAAAAGACGAATTAGTGGTAAAGAAAGGACATTCGTCCCGATTTCAGGTTGTCGCACCAGGGAAGATGTTCAAGCTATCTTAATGGTACGCGCGTTCGCTTCGGATTCAGAAAGGCCATCGCCCGTTTCATCGCCGGGCGGTGGAGTATCGGGAATTGAAGGAGCGGGCTTCGGGCACGAAGCATGATTTCCATCTCTAGGCCCGCGCGCTCGGCGTCTCTCGGGCGGCAGCAGTCGCCATACCTTTTGCCTGAGCCACACCAGCATTGCATGTCGGAGGCGATCGTCGAAACAAGGTACATCGGGTCGTGATTTTCTTCGGAACCGAGCCAGGAACCCGTTTCGACCCAAGTGTTCCATTTGAACGTCCAAACGAGTACATGGTCCGTGAAATCCGCAACGGTGTGATCGTCGGCTCGCCACGCGTTCGTCTGGGGCGGATATGCACAGATACGGTTCTCTCCGAACATATGGTAACGCGTCGCAGCCGTCACAACCGGATCTAGCAGCCACGCTCGCGGGTGTGCCGCTCCACCCGTGTATTCAATCCTCACCCGGAACGGGCGGTCCGGACGCTTTAGCCGATCGAATACTCGATGCTTCTCGTGATTCGCCAGGCACTTCGGCGGATGGGCGATCGACGCCGTTTCGCGGTCGATCAGGATCTGACGGTCTGCATCCAGGTCGTACACGATCTCGTTCAGGCCGTCACGCGATCGGATCGGCTGCAGCCAGCCGTCCCATACACCGACTGGCTTGCCGTTGGTTTCTTCCATACGAAACTCGAGGGACGGATAGCGCTCGGCCATTGCCGCCCTGCTCGTCTCGATGTTGAAGTTCTCATCAGACATTTACCGATCGCCTCCGAACGTCGAACGTGGGGTGAAAAGTGATGACGATCCGCCGGAGCCCCAGGAAGCCGACGCACTATTCGTCTGTTTCGCCGGAACTTCGCCGAAGATCGCTTTCCAGTCGTTGTTCGCGATGTGTTGGAGTGCTACGCGGGCAGCGTCCGAAAGCTCAAGCTTGATCGCCGAGTTGAACAGCTCCGTAAGGTCGTTGCCGGTCGGATTGGCCGGATCTTCGATCGTGATGTCGTCGATGTTGTCGCGAAGCTCGATCCAGACGTGCTCGAGCTGATCGGTCAGGCTCTTACCCTTCATGTCCTTCAGCAACTCGATCGTCAGCAGCTCAAGGATGAAATTACGGACCTGCATTTCGTTACGCACACGCCAGAGCTTCGTCACGCGGATCGCCGGTATAACGCCGCTGTCCTTCACATGGTTAATGTGTACGTCGAGATTAGTTTTCTGACGTCCCTTTTCGGCCGAATGGCGGTACAGGAACACGTCGTCCCGATCGTCATCGACGAAGCGGCCGGGAACCACGTCGATGTGATAGTCTTCGGCCTCGTTCTCCGAGTCCTTGCATTTTAGCCGCACGGCCGATGGCTTACGCTCGATGTGGTAATCGTTTTCGCAGGTTTCAGCGACGGAGTCGTAGATCTCCTGGAGCGTGTCGCCCGCGGTCGTGTCGTCATTGTCGAAATAGCAGATCACGTCAAGGTCATATGAATCCTTGATCATCGTCCCTTTGGCTTTCGAACCACCATAGCGGATGCTCGGATTACTTCCGTATTCCTTACGCAGCAGCTTCTCGACATCGTCGCGTCGCTGGCGAAGGAGCTTCAGTTCGTCGCCGTCGTTGGCGAGCGTTTGAGATTCCAGGATCGCTTCCAAATATTCTTCGTTGGTCATGATGGTTTAGTTATTTACCTCTAGTATTTTTGTGAATCCGCCGTGGCGTTTGTCGTCGTCATAGACGACCAGTATCGGATCGTGCTTCGGCATCAGCCCGCGACCTAATTGGACGCAGACCGGTGCCGGCGCCGCCGGGAAAATGTGCAGATGTTCGAGCCGTCCGTGGTCAACGCCGATCTGCCGGAGAACTTTTTGATACGTGTCGCGGAAAGCTTCCAGATCGTCTCGCGTTCGCAGGAACCCGGGCTCGGGCAAGCGGCCATCTAGGGTGAGTTCGTAGATCGTTGCAGCTTCAAAGACATCGGGCGGTAGGCGATCAATCTCGATCTTTCCGCTGAGCGAAAGCACGAGAGCGACCATGCCCTTATCCTTGCCTTCCAGCATCCGATCGACCCTATAGCGAACTGGTTCGCCGCCATCCTTCCAGACCCAATCCTGCGTATCGCGGTGTTTCTGATATAGGTCGCACGCGATCTTGTCACCGACGATGTTTCCGGCAAGAATCAGAAGCGGCATCGGCCCAAGAACGAAAAGAGAAATATGATTTGTTCCGTCCTCACTTAGGGTCGACTCAATGACCTCTTTCAGTTCCTTCCGGATTTTCTTTTCAGCCAGCTCGAAGAACTGCGGGCTGTCGTCGTCGAAGGTCGAAAGGTCTATATGGCGACCGCCTCTGGACGCGGCGTGACGCGGAGCGATCGCCTCGTTGATCTCAGCTTGCGAGATCTTGACCGCCTGGCCGCCGATCTTCGCGGCAATGATTACCACGGTCGTCTTACGGTCGGGAGCCATCGCCGTGAGCCGGAAGATCCGCTCTTCGTTATCCTTCTTGAAGGCCTCTAGCTGCTCCCGAGGGTGCTCTTCGGGGTTGTCGTCGATGAGCTTGTGGCACGTTGGGCACAACAGCATCAGGTTATCGACGTTGTTAATATCTTCCGGCCGGTCGAGCACGTTACCACGCGGCCCCTTCTTGCTGAAGGCAACGATATGAGCCATCTGAGCGAAGATCCCGCGTTTGTGGGTCAGGTGATGTTCGATCAGGTAGTGTGGGCAGCCGTCGAACTGGCATCGCCCGCCGGCAAGGACAAAGAGCTGCAGCTTTACTTTCGGATCGACCCTTCGCGTGACCTCTTTTACCGGTGAACGTAGCTTTTTAGTTTTTAAAGGCGATTTCGCCTTTTTACTTGTAGGTTTAACTGGCATAAAATCGGTGAACTTCTCGTTCACCTGCTTAATACTGCGGTTTCTGAGGCCTCCGACATTTTTTTGTCGGGTCACGCAATTTTTGAAGTACTAGGCAGGTGGGCGAACGGCATGATTTCACATGGCACGTAATAACCCCCGAAGAATTCCCGAGGAAAAGGCGGCGACCCACGAGGAGCTAACCGCCGCGATAAACGGGATAACCGAGAATGAAAGACGTAAATTGAACAAAGCGGCCGCTTATCGCATGAGAGGTCTTGGACCTGCGGCGATGAATCGTGACGTTCAGGATCTGTTCAATGAAACGGTACTCTCTTTCTTTAAGCCGGACGGCCGCAAGTGGAAAAAGGATGAGATTGACATCGTTCGAACATTGAACGAGGCCATGCGGAGCGTAGCGAGCAATTGGCGGCAGGAATATAAACGCAAAGCCGCAATTCAAGCTCCGCTGACGATCGGCCGCGATGACGATTCTGCCGAAGTGCTCGGTAATATTCCGGCTTCGGGCGAGAGTATTCAAGATCGATTAGAGACCGACGAGTTACATGCAGCGATGAAAGCCCAACTCGATGAAATAAACGAGATCGTCGAGACACGTGAGAAAGCAGCACTGATCATTATGGCAATGAGCGACGGTTTGGACGGACCGCAGATCCGCGCGGAACTGGAACTAACTGTACAACAGCATGAAACGGAAATGCTTTGGATCAGGCGTAAGCTTCGTGCGAAATTCAAAGACGGGAGAGTGAAATGATCGGCGAACCGGATAGAACCAGCGAAGAGTATTTCAATCTCATGAGTGGCCTCGCCGACTCTGTCATGAACATGACGGATGAGGAAATACAGGAAGAGGTTGCAGAGACCGGCGATACTGCCGAGGAAACCAAAAATCTGCTTCTGAACGCGATCAAGTTCGCTAAGCAGCAGGCCCTTCGTGAAGCGAAACTGGAACACGAGGCTACGGTTCGTTCGCTTTCTACGATGAGGTTCGAAAAACCGGAGACTCCCACGGAGAAACGCGGTTTGATTCAGTCGATCTTGGCCGGGCTCGGCGCAACCCAGCAACAAGCTCTTACCGCACAGTTCAGAGAGTTTGAAAGTCTTCCAGACGAGGATCTCGATCGGGTGCTCGATCAGCTTTTCATTCTGCAAAAGGAGTCCGAAGAGCGTTAGACGTGGATAATCGCAAACTTTCTGCCGCAAAAATACTCGAGGAGTTCGCGATTTCTTCACCGGACGAGATCGATATCAATGCGATAGCACAGTTTTTTGGTGCGACCGTAGTTTTTGAGCCTTTACATGGAAGCGCTGCTCGAATTCTTGGCGTAGGCGATCGAGCTTTCATCACCGTAGATTCGCAATCCGTCCGTGCCCGACAGCGTTTCTCAGCCGCCCACGAGCTCGGCCATTGGATGATGGACCGCGGAAAGCTATCCGGCTTCACGTGTAGTGAAAAACAGATCGTAACCGGCTGGTCCGGCGACAACCCCGAACGTCGAGCCAACCGATTCGCCGCCGATCTCTTAATGCCCCCGTATCTTTTCGGTCCTGCCGCAAAGAATAAGGAGATGACCTTCGCCACGGTTCGCGAACTATGCCAGAGCTTTGAAACTAGCATCACTGCAACAGCTATACGACTAGTTGAGGCTGGTTCGTTTCCCGCAATGGTCGTGTGCTCGACATCCACCGGGATTAAATGGAACTCACGACCTCGTGATCTTCCTTCGGCGATCGAACTGCGTGATCAGCCCGGGGAGTATACCAACGCAACCGAGCTGTTACTGGGGAAAGATCCTCAAGTGAGCCCCGTCGAGATCGAAGCAAGCGATTGGCTAACCACCCCAGGATCTAAAGATTATTCAATAATCGAAGATTCAAAGCTCATTTACGAGGATACAGTGCTTTCGCTTCTTTGGTGGAAAGATGAGCGGCAGCTTATCGATCTTGACGCGGAAGCGGAGGAATACTGAAATCGATTTTTGCCGAATGTTGACAATCCGGGTGCACGGTCGTAAGTTCGGCGGTTAAATGAGACGAAACCGCCAGCTACTGGTTTGCGGGGGGCATTATTGAAATACCGATTTCGATTTTACCGCCAATACGCAGCTATGCTGCGACCTACCCACGAGGTTTGTGAGCGGTTTCTGAAAGTGGTTTATTAAGAAAAGGACTGGTTGTCGTCATCCAATAAGCGTTTTGCCTGGAGTGCTGCTGTTTCGTCAAATTCCGTATATTCGAAACTCGTTTGCATCTTCTTATGCCCAGCACCTCGTTGCGCGAGTTTGTCCGAGTAACCAAGACGCCCCAATCTAGTTACCCAGTCCCGACGCAAATCTCGGAGCCGGAGTCCGGGTAAACCTGCGGCCTCGCGCACAATGTTCCACGACTTCTTAAAAGTAGTGTGGGGGAATATTAGGTTATCCATATCGGCCGCGTTTTGTGGGATCAGCTTGCGTTTGCTTAGATCGAGCCAGAGATCCTTGAATGCCGTTTTCATCCTTTCAGTGATCACAGCAAATCTCACCTCGCGTCGCTTGTTTTTATACGAGACAAGCTGCGTAAGGTCTTTGAATTCACTTTTATCATCAAATAGGTCTCGCCAACGAATTGGTTCGTAGAACGTCGAAGTGCCTTTCGAATAATCAGTTTTGGTGTCATTTACCGGGTAGAGTTCATTGGGCCGAGCGCCTGAGTCCCTTAACGAAATGATTAAGGCATAAAGGCGCGGCGCTTCGATTCGAATCTTTTTTGCTTCATCAAGTATTAGTTTTTCTTGTTCTGCAGTAACGGTAACGGTCCTTCTATTCTCCAGCCCCTTTTGGATAAAGTCGTCAAAGTCTGGGAGCTCCTTCAACCACTTCTTCTTCCAAGCTTTGCGCATGATTGCTCGAATCGACTCAAAATCACGATTTATAGTGGTTATACTTACGCCTTCGCGTATTCGTTTTTTGCGAAATGATCGAAAGGTCGAATCGTCGATTTCGGATATCAAGACCTTTCTCCCAATTGATTTTACGATTCGATCAATCTTGTTCTGCTCGTTCTCCCACGTCCTCATTCCTTCGATCTTCACACCGTCGACATAAACCGGCGGAGTTACAAACTCCTTTTTATACCAGTCAGCAAGTTCGCCGAAAGTCATCTTTCGGCCATCGATAAACGCCTGTCCTCGATTCTCGAACTCTCGCTTGAGCTCCTCGCCAATTTGCTCCGCATGTGTTATGTTCTCTGCGCGGCGGTATATGGGCTTCATAGTACCGTCGTCATTTTTGATAAAAATCCTGGCATAGAGATATCCGGAAGGGGATTTCCAAGCGTATGAGCCGTATCGCTTACGTTTCTTTTTTTTGGGATTATCGGCAGGTGCAGCCATTTATCGATTTATTTATCTATTTGAATTCGGAATAGATAAATAGTTTAATCCGAATTGTAGCGAGAAGCCAAGTAAAATACGGGCTTATTGCTCTTTGAGTCCGAGCAAAAGATTGATCAGAAGTGGCTTTTAACCATTGGGTCGAAGGTTCGAGTCCTTCTCGGATCACCATTATCATCAATAACTTAAGGCGTCTGAAACGACGCCTTTTTCTGTTTACTATCCATTTGACTCCGGGCTACGCTTTCAATCTAGGACTTCGAGAGCGAGGTTTCAATCCGCGCATCATCTCAAAAGTTAGGATGACCAAACGGGAACCGTCACGTTGGAGAGGAGTAATCTTTCCCTGGTTAATACGATGTCTCACTGTAAACCTCCCTGTTTTGGCGCCAGGCTAAAGTGGAGTTTTCGGGTTAGGGAGAACTTGTCCGCAACGCGTACAATTGCGGCGAGCACCGAGCAAATGGAAGTAAGGCCCTTGCTCACCCATCACCCAAATGGGAAGTCCCGATTCCGAGACGCTAGTGAGATCCCTGTTCCTTTCGCTTCGGACAACAAAATTCGTCGTTCACGCCGTTTCGGGGGTCTCCACGAAATGCAAAGGTTTTTGATTAGGCGCGCGAGAATCTACGCAGTACCTCGTAAAAGACCTAATGGGTCGTATGTCAGCAATCTTAAGTCAGTTCGCTCCCAGAATCTCTGCTAGAATTGGAAAGGAGTTGAGTTTTGTTCGCGTTCCAGTGTGTAATGTTCAGAACTTCAGTATACGAAGTCATAGAATACTTCGGCGATACGGCCTTTCCAATATGGCTCGTTTCCTTCGGGCGTCTGCCATTCGACCTCGCCTTCGAGTGGGATCATCATTGCGCTTCTTTCTTCGTAATTCGTGAAACGACCCGCCCAGGGAAACGGTTTGTATTCGCCGTATACTTCCTTAAATCTGGCGGGTGTAAAAATTTCCACAATTTGTCCTGTTTCGTTAAAGCGAAATTCGAGCGAAACAGTCGTACCACCATCGGTCAGAGTCGCGAGAGCGCTTTTGTCGTCAATCGCGGTCCATTTCAGATTTTCGGATGGCAACAATGCAGTCGGCAACCACGCTGATTCCGCCAAATATCGCTGCAATGCGGCTGTTGCGAGTTTTTCGTCGCTTTTTGCGTTCATCACGGTCACCAGCCCAATGATCTTCGCCTGCATCAAACCTTGTTCATTTAGGTAGCCGTCACGTACGCGTACATTCATCAACGGATTCATTCGCATACACGCGTCCCAGACAAAGCCAGGCGGATTAGTCGAAAAACTCTGCGTTGCAGTGAACGGAGTCCACTTGCCATTTAAATAAAACTCTCCTTCCTGCCGAATTCGCGCCGTATGGATCATCGGCTGTCCCTCTTTGAGTACAAACCGAAAATACCGGCGGACCGGTTCAGGCAAATTTTCAAGAGTTTTGAATGAAGCCGTTGTCTCCGGAGTCGTCGACGCCGATTTAAGTATTTTTTCAACAAACCTATCGGTCTCCCTTTTCCAATTCGCTGCCCACGACCGAAAAGCCAAACCCAATCCTGTGATACCCAAACCTAAACCTGCCAAAGACAGTATCGCCCAGTTTTTCACCTCGGTTTTCTCCTATCGAACCTGCTTGCTTCTAACAATCCGTGTTCATCCTTTACGTATAAACCAATCAACCGGTCTGCGTATCATAACCTGGTTCCTGCAACCCTTTCGCCTTCAGCCCACGATAATGCATAGAGCAATAAAATGGAACAAGATTCAACGGAATGATCGCGAGCTTAAAGATCGCAAAGCCGCCGAAATTAACAAGATCATAAGTCTCAATCGATACGTGATAAATTAGTTGGTCAATCGGTAGTGCCAATCATGCGCAAGCCTGCCGCCCGCGTCAATAATGGTTGCGATCTCGTGAATACTCTTTCTTAGGTACTTCGCGTTTGATCTCCGAGATGATAATTCACCGCCGCAGCTTCGGCCTGCCGCACCGCCATATGTGCGAATTTCGGGCACGGAAAATGTCACGATATCGCCAACGGCATACGTCTTTTCGATACCGTGAACACGCATTATGCCGTCAACCTCCCAAAATCACGATATTTGCCATCTCATTCCTCCGTTTCAACTGTTTTTGCTATTTGACGTTTTCGGTGTTCGCACGATCACTACAGAACATGGTGCGTGGTGTACGACCGAACTCGACACTGACCCAAGCAGCGCCTTTTTCCAGAAGGCGTAACCATGCGAGCCAACGAAAATCACGTCTGCTTTCCAGTCCTCGGCTTCTTTCACGATGGCCCGTTCAGGCGGACCGGTCACCACCTTGGTCGTCAAGTTGTTGGCTAAGGAAGGAACCCGTCTGCGGATCTCTTCTGATGCTTGCGAAATGACCTCGTTCGCGTGTTTGCGCGACGCGGCGTCGAGTTCACGTGTATATTCAGCAGAAACATTAAATGACTCCGGTGGGGCGTATGCGGGCTCGACCGCCGAAATGATTCTTATCTCCGTATTTTCGGACTCATCGAACATATTGCAGAATTTATCGATCGCTGCCTGGCTGAATTTTGATCCTTCCGTTGCTATTAGAACTTTCATCTCCTTTTCTCCTGCTTGTAGAAAAATATCGGTTTTCTTCGTTGTACTGATCCGATGAGCAAAGGGCGTTCCGTATTCGCGCTTTGGTCACGGAATCCATAAGTTTACGGAACTCAAGTGGATCCCCGGAGAAATAGGTAATCTGCTTTTGCTGATTTTCCTCTCTCAGGAACGTGGAATTTCTCGCGCCCCCCAAAGAAGCGCGGGTTTTGATTCGTTCGCACACCGGCACTGATCCGAGGCACAGGAATTGCACATGCATCCCAAAGGAGAATCGACTGTAACGCGATGAAAATCTTGATTGCATACGACGGATCACAATGCTCTGAGGCGGCACTAGATGATCTTGTGCGAGCCGGCCTGCCTGAATCTTGTGACGCAGTGGTTGTCTCTGTCGCCGAAGTGTGGCTCCCGCCGCCAAATGGTACCGGCGACGTTACGGGGATCAATCTCGACGAGGAGTCGGAGCGGATGATCCAACGGCACTACGAGAAGGATAAAAGGAAGGTCGCCGAAGCGGCAACACTCGCGAATCAAGCCAAGGAGCGACTGCAACGAATGTTCCCAAAATGGCGGGTTGGCGTAGAAGCCACCTACGGCTCGCCAGCGTGGGCGATCCTTGAACATGCAGGAGAGTTTAAACCTGACCTTATCGTGGTTGGTTCGCACGGCCGCGCCGCGATCAGTCGTTTCTTTTTAGGAAGCATCTCGCAAAAGGTTCTGACTGAAGCTGATTGCTCGGTTCGCGTCGCGCGCGGGCGGATCGAGGTCGATCCTACGCCGGTGCGGATCGTTATCGGTTTTGACGGATCAAAAGGGGCTCAGGCTGCGGTTGATGCCGTTGCTTCGCGCTCATGGCGGGATTACAGTGAAATTCGTCTTGTTGCGGCCACTGAGGACCTTACTCCATCGGCCGTAGGGCGATTCATTCCGCCGGTAACTCACATGGTTGAGGAGGTCAATGAAACAGAACGCGAATGGATAGAGAAACTTGCCGAAAGCGCACTAAAAAAACTGCGAACGAAGAACATTTCAGCATCCTTGCATGTGCACCCGGGGAACCCGAAGAACATTCTGGTTGAAGAAACCGAAAAGTGGAATGCCGATTGTATATTCGTAGGGGCAAATGCCTTCGGCAGCCGCTTGGAACGTTTTCTTCTCGGAAGCACGTCGGCAGCCGTGGCGGCGAGGGCTCATTGTTCTGTCGAAGTTGTCAGACGCAGTTTATTTGACTAGATCACCAAAACGGCCGCGCCCTTTATGGCGTCGTGCTTCAAGGCGATCAATGCTTGATTAGCTTCGTCAAGCCTAAAGGAATGCACCGACGTTTGGATCGGTATTTCAGCCGCTTCCGCCAGAAATTCGCGGCCGTCCTTGCGAGTATTGTTTGCAACACTTCGCACTAAACGTTCGCCGTAAATCAGTTCGTATTCGAACTCGGGTATCGGACTCATGTGGATGCCACCCAGCACGAGTGTCCCTCCTTTATGAAGCGCTTTTAATGCACCCGGTACGATCTCGCCCGCTGGAGCAAAGATTATGGCGGCGTCGAGTTTCATAGGTGGTTCCGCAAACGTGTCACCGACCCAAGTTGCCCCGAGTTCTTCTGCGAGCGCTTGATGTCTCACTAGATCACGCGTAGCAACATACACTTCAGCTCCGCGGTGCCGAGCGATCTGAATGCAAACGTGTCCCGCAGCTCCAAAGCCATAAATGCCAAGCCGCGCACCTTTCCAGGAATCCAGCCCGGTAAGCTTGAGCGCCCTATACCCAATGATCCCGGCGCACAAAAGCGGCGCGGCTTGCACATCGGAAAATCCATGCGGAATGGGATACACAAAATCGGCGTTGGCTATCGCATATTCGGCGAACCCGCCATTACGTGTCCAGCCCGTAAACTCCGCCCGGTCGCACAGGTTCTCTCGATCAGATAAACAGTACCGGCAATTGCCACAAGTCGAATGAAGCCACGCAGCTCCGACCCTTTGACCCGGTGAAATGTTGTGAACTGCGGCACCTATCTTTTCAGCGACACCGACTATCTGATGGCCCGGGATCA
Organism: Pyrinomonadaceae bacterium; assembly: GCA_050250045.1. Taxonomy (GTDB): domain Bacteria; phylum Acidobacteriota; class Blastocatellia; order Pyrinomonadales; family Pyrinomonadaceae; genus OLB17. The sequence goes on from JBFWPK010000008.1 coordinate 136,922, forward strand.
CAGGCGAGCGGCGCAGAGCAAGGTCTCCCTCTGCCACGTGAAGATCCGTTCGACAGACTCCGCATACGATTACCTTTATTCTGATCTCCGTATCTCCCGGTTCCGGGAGATCGACGTCCGTATAACGCAAGGGATGATTCTCAATTGGCGATGCGGCTTCTAATATATACGCCTTCATTGATCTTTAAGTACCTGTACCAAAGTCCCGAGCCGGGAACACCGTTCGGAATATTCAAAATATCCGGCGACTTCAAGATTTCATCTTTCGAAGGCGAGGTCTTCGTATTCCTGCCGGCATTCATCGCAGAGTAAAGGATTATTTCGGAAATGCCCCATCGATCGATGCAACTTCTCTGACGTTTCGCGGTCAGCGTAAAGCGTCCTGTTGCAATCTCCGCAATAAACTTCGTGCGCGTTTCGAGCCGTCTTATATTCCGTGAAAACTACGTCCTTTTCAGCCAGGTCAGCATCAACTTCCTCTCTTAAGCTGGTTTGCATAAAACTCTCCCTGCTTTCATTTAACATCGAACGTGATTTTTCAGGCAGTCGCTACTCATTTCCAGTGGGGCGAATTTCCCAGAGCCCGCATTCTGGATTACCTTACCACTAAGACCGAACATGGGGCGTGGTAAATCACCGCATCAGACACTGAACCGAGCAACGCTCGGGACCAAAAGCCACGACCATGAGAACCGACGACGAGAATGTCAGGACTCCATTCCTCGGCAATCTCAACGATAGTTTGCCCCGGAGTCCCAATAACGACTTCTTCCGTAAGCTGGACAACCGGAAATCGGTTCTCTATTGTTTCCCGTGCTTCCTTGACGTAGCTCGCAGCTAGTGCTTCCAGGCTTTCGCTAACCTTTTGGTAGTAGTCGGAGGCCGGCATAAATGGTTCGGTCGCTATTGTGGGTGCTCTGAAAACGGAAACTAATTTGATTTCCGTCTCTTTCGGTTTTGTAATCAGTTCGCAGGCCCTTTCAACCGCTGCCTGGCTAAATTTGGAACCATCGGTCGCAATCAAGATTTTCATCGGCTTCTCCCTTCCGACATTTCACATCTCGGCAATGAAGCAGGCAACAGGTATACCCCGTTTGGTTGTCTCCAAAAAACGACGATATAAGAGCCCGGCAATGGGACTCACCTAGGTATTCGTAGTTAGAATCTGGCATATGGTCGCGAGAAATTCCGCACTACTGAGAAATTCTCCACGCGCAGGGATGGATGATGGGTCCCTTCGGATTCCTAAAACAGGCGAGTGGTTCCTTAATTCACAACGAAAATCGGAGGAATTCTGAATCTAGATCATCAGCTGAGTGCGGTACGGCCTTTGCCAACTGGAAAGAGGAGAGCCCTCTTAGCTTTACCTTGAAATATAAGGAGATTTTGATATGAACAAAGCGAAAGAAACGACGGCCGTAGCAACCGTCGAAAAGAAACAGGAAACCTCACCGGTCTTCATCGAAACTGAAAAGATGTTCGATAAATTGAGTGAGCTTACCAGAGAGATCGCACAAAACGCCTATGAGTATTTCCGAAAACGGGGAGGCGAGTTCGGCAAGGAACTTGACGATTGGTTCAACGCCGAAGCCAAAGTGCTGCGGCCGGTAGCCGTGGAAATTACAGAAACCGACGGAACCATCGACGTTAGCGCCGCCGTTCCTGGATTTAAGCCTAAGGAAATAGAAATCAGCGTCGAGGACAATCAACTGATCCTGAGCGGGAAAACCGAAAAACGCAAAGAAAGAGAGGACGAGAACGTTGTTTACACGGATTGGGAAAGCAACCGATTTTTTCGCCAGCTGACTCTGCCGAGTGCCGTAGACACCGACAATGTCGAGGCCGAACTAAAAGATGGGATTCTCAGATTGTCGCTGACAAAAGCTTCGACTGATGAGCCGAAGAGAATCGCTGTTAAGGCCGGCTGAGCGCGCGTGCCAGCAGCTCAAAACTATGCTCAGCAGAAGATCTACTTTTAAGGGCGACTACTGCGTGGCGAATTTACTTCTGCGGTTTGTGGGGCGTGGTAACAGCCGCGCCTCCAAAGCCGGTGAACGACGAGCAGCAGCTAGAAGCCGAACATATTCTGTCAAACCTAGGCTAACAGGCCGACTCTCGTGGATCACAGATTTGTTCGATCACCTGGACTAATCCGCCTTAGCATAAGCCGCGAGGGCCCTAACGTCGGGTATAAGAATGTCCTTTCCTTCGTGCAGCACGAACAGACCCAGGGCGACGCTGATCAAAAGTGCGCGGCGCAAATGTTTCGGTATTCGGGCTTTGCTGGTTCTCACGCCATTTGGATCGAACCACGCGGTCGACCCGGATATTGTTGGTTGATTTATCGTCGACGCTGTGAAAAAGTACGCAGCCCGGGTGCCGCTCGCGAAATTTTCCGCGACTTGATCTTCTTGACATGCTTGCTCGAATCCCCATTTACGGCATCACGAGGGCTTAAGGAATTGGAACACTGCTTGCATCTGTTTTCTCGCGAAGGCTTGCAGATACAACGCAGGGACAAAAAGGTTTAAGACTGTTTCAGTATATGGAACGGAAAATTGTCAATTTCGGAAAAGACGAAGAAGGCGATTGGCGAGCCGAACTCGACTGCGGGCATTACCAACATCTCCGCCACAAGCCGCCACTCGTAACCCGCGAATGGGTTTTGACCGAAGAAGGGCGCCGCGAAAAATTGGGCGTCGAGCTCGATTGCAAAAAGTGCGATGCGGGATATTTCAGTGTCGAGTCTTGACTGCGATCGAAGTAAATATACGAGATAAAAAACTGGCGGACCATATCTATACTTTGCGAAATGACTACCAGACGAGAAGTTTGAAGGAGGCGCTGGCGAAGCAAGACCCCGTCGAGCTGTTTGATATCTGGCCTGACTGAGGCGGTTGGCAGTGATGTTCCTGAACCGAACGCGATGGTCTTAGCCACCTCGACGGGCGCCGGGAAGCCGTCGGCGAGAATCGTTTTGCTTCGCAGTCTTGACGAAAGCCGTTTTACCTTTTACACAAATTCCGACTCGCACATAGGGCTTGAAAGTGGAAGGGGCGCACAGGTCGGTTGCACGGCCGCCTATTTTACGCCAGAACCGAAAAGGCTGGCAGGTCAAGCGATTGACCCCATAGATATAGTTTATTTTGGAGATCCTTCAAAATGGTTGATCTCACCGCGAAAACGGTTAGGGAGATTTTGGTCGAATCACCGACGACGACTGAGATCTTCGAAGAATTCAAGATCGATTATTGCTGCGGCGGAGATAGGTTGTTTGCCGATGCCTGTCAGGCCGCCGGCGTTGAACCGCCGATTGTTGCCGATAAGATAGAAGAGGCATTGGCGAAGCCAGATGGCGGCATCGAGCTTCCTGAACGAAAGAACGCATCCGATCTGATCAAGTATATCATCGACAAACACCATGTCTTTACGAGGGAGCAGATCGTTCGCTTGTCGGCGTTGATGGAAAGAGTCTGCGGCAAACACCTTCAACAGCACGCCGAACTTGGCGATCTGCGGCAGGCCTTCGCCACGCTTTGCAATGATCTGGTTTTTCATTTGAAGAAGGAAGAAACCGTTTTGTTTCCCTACATCATGGAACTGGAAAAGGCGCGCATTGAAAGTCGTCCCGCTACAGCAGCCCCCTTCGGGTCGGTCAACGATTCGGCTCGAAGCCTTCGTTGGGAGCACGAAGAAGCGAGCAATATCTTGCGTAAGATGCGAAGGATCTCATTCGAATATGCTTTGCCGGAAGATGCTTGTCCCAGCTTTCAGGCGCTTTATTTCGGTTTGCAGGAACTCGAAAAAGATCTGCATCAGCATATCCATCTGGAAAACAACGTACTGTTTCCTCTCGCAGCTAAAATGGAAGGAGAGACTGCGTTCGGAGATTAGGAACTTACATGCAATCGTCGGTAAATGTTTTGAATGTTAATAGACCCGCGAAAGTTCCGCCAAGGCCTATCGCATTGCCTGTCGAGCACGGCGCATGGGGTTTTCTTTTCGAACCGCTTGCCGCGGGATTGATCCTCGCGCCCGCAGCGAATGAAACGAGCTTTATTGCTAAGGCAAAGAATGTGATTTCCTTCTAGACACATTCGTCAAACATCTTGTCTTTTCAAAAGGCCGAGTGAAATAAACAAGGGCGCCAGGATCCAGAACAGAAGGGCCAGAACAAGTACAAAGATGCCTTGCGTTTCGCCGCCAAGGAATTTCAGAAGAGCCGCACCGGCGGCGCCGAAAACCTCTCCTCCCTTCAACGACAAAAGCCCGGCGACGCGCACCATGTCAACCGGATTTCCAAAAAGCGAACCAAAGATAAAAAGATTAGCCGTTTTTTCCTTAAATAAAAGCGAACCGCCGAGCACAAGCAGGTCATAAAAAATGACAAAGAAAAACCAAACCAGAAGAGCTACTCCGTAGGCCTTTGCCCGACGGCCGCACGCGATCGTTCCCAACATTGAAAGCGATAGGAACACTAACGATAGAACAAGTGAAAGAGCGACAAAAATAGGATAACCGAGAAAATCATTTGCATCCGTTTGCGTTGCAATGATCAACCCGCCCACGCCAAATCCGACGAATGTTGCAGTGACAATCGCCGCAAAAAGTCCGAGCAGTTTTCCTAACAAGATCTCACCCCGCGAGATCGGTTGAGCAAAAAGCATCTCGTCATGGGCAGAGGTTAGAAAGCTTTGTGTTCCCATCATCAAAGCCACGAGCGGAATCAGGTACAGGACCAAACTCAACAGGCTGGCGGTCGTTCGGTTAAAACCCTGAAAACCGATCTCGCCAGCCGTCATGGTTCCAAAATAGGATATTGCCAGCACGAGTGAACCGAAGACGAACGCAAAGATCAGCGTCCATTTATTGCGGATAGCAACTGTCAATTCCTGTCGGGCAATTGTTGTTACGGAGTTGACGTCCATAATGAAAAACATCTCGTGTAATAATTAATAATAAAAACGTCGGAATAAGCAGTTTTATTTTGCTTGCGTTCCTTCATCGTGCAGTTCGCCGAACCTTAAAATGCGAGTCTCGGAATTTGCCATCAGCTTTTCCGCTTTCGATCTGTCTTCGAATGCCGCGATGCCGCTGCCCATAGGCGTTTTCAGCGTTGGAGATTGTATGAAATACGCGTTTTCGACTTTTATCCACTGCTGCGAGTCATGATCCATCACAAAGGTTGCGACGGCATCCGATCTATTCGCGGGTGTCTTGCGAAAGCGGAGCATACAGCCGATGTCATCGAATTTCAATACACTTTCATCGTCCATTATCATTTCTGCCGCAAACTTTTTTTCGCTAATGGCCATTCTGCAGAACGAGCACATATCGCCACTTTCTATAGGCACCGGCACGATCCCGCTCGATGAACAGGCCGCGAGGAAAACGGTCAGGAAAGATAAGATTGTTCTAAGCCCGCTCGGCATAGTCTAGATAAACCTCCTCCAAAGTTTGTTCGTGATCTTTTATACGGTTTTTCAATTCGTCGGTAGATTCAAGCGCAACCAGTTTGCCGTCAACAAGAATCGCCACGCGGTCCGCCAGGGCCTCTACATCGGCCAGAACATGTGAGGTAAAGACAATCGTTTTCCCTTTCTCCTTCAGGGTTTTTAAGAATTTTCTGAAAGCGATGGCACCGGCCGGATCGAGACTTACCGTCGGCTCATCAAGAAGTAAAATAGGGGCATCGGGCAAACACGCGACGGCTAATGCGAGCTTTTGTTTCATTCCACCCGAAAGCTCGGCAACGCGTTTTTCGGAAAAGCCGTTGAAGTTGAATTCCGAACCGTGGAGAACCTGTTCTATTCTCGCAGCCGGCAGTTTTCGCAGGCTACAATAAAACTCCAAAACCTCCTCCGCCGTCAGACAATCGTGAAAGCCCGAACGCTGTGGAAGGTAACTTAAGTGCCGCCGCGATTCGCGGGGCTTTCGTAGCGCGTTTGACCCCGAGATCATAATTTCTCCGCTTGTAGGTTTTGACAGACCGGCCAGACATCTCAAGATCGTGGTTTTGCCGCTGCCGTTTGGTCCCAATAGCGCAAAGGTTTCACCCGCGGCAACCGTAAATGAAACATTATCTACCGCCCTGAATTTGCCGAACTCTTTGACCAGGTTTCGGATCTCGATCATCGAACAAATCCTCGCGTAAACACAAAAGCCGAAACAACGAGCAAAAAGGCCGAAAATACCACCATAAAGTGCGCCGCGGCCTTGCCCTCATCCGGCGGTGCAAAAACGATCGTGGTTTTGACGGGACGCATCAATGGACGGGCATCGAATTCCTTCGAACCCGCAAGAATAGGAAAAGACTTTTCCGCCGCAACGATAGACTGCGCGGCCGGACTGTTCAGGTAGATTCTCAGCCGCGGATAATTTCCCTCAAGAAATTCAAAGATATTGTGAACTCGATGCTGGACGTCGCCAATGCCGTCTCCGTCCATATCGTAGCCGTCATAATCACTCCAGTAATTGCCGCCTTCTTCCGAATGCCACTGTGTTGAACTATCTCTTCCGACAAGCTGAAGCGGGCTCAAATTGTTAATAAAATTGTTTTGCGTGAAGGTGTTCCGGTCGGAGCTTGTGAAGATCTGCAGTGCAACATCGTTTTCGGCGACGGTGTTGCGGCGAAAAACAGAGTTTCTCGTGCCCTCGAGGAAAAGCCCGACGGCGTTGTCAATTACGAGGTTCTCCTCGATCTTACATTGGCGGCAGTCCTGAAAAAGTATGCCAAAGGAGCTAAAGCCGCGATTGTGAACAAATGTGTTTCGTTTCAATTCGATATTTCGCGAATACATGATCGCCGCACCGGCGATATTATCGAAAAATACATTGTCCTCGAACGTATTGTTATCCGAACTCATGAAGTGCAGGCCATATCGCAGATCGAAGACACGATTGCGGCGAAATATATTGTCGGAACTGTTCTGGACATACATTCCGTCGCGGGTCTCGGATATTGTGTTATCTTCCAGAACGTTCCGTGTGGAGTTCCACAAATGTATGCCGCCGCCTCGAGAACCGCTTTCAAGTTGGGCCCGTCCATGGATGCGATTCCGCCTAATGTTATTACTTGAGGAATGATACAGATAGATGCCAAAGAGGACATCGCTCAATTCTGAGTCCTCGATAGTGTTGCCGTTCGACCTAATATGAATTCCGGCGTCTTCAGCTACCAGATCGCCGCCGCTGGTTTCGATCTTTAATCCCCGGATGATGGTATTGTCGCTGACGATATCGATAACACTGCCTTTCCCGACACCTTTGACCGTTGGTGAGCCGACGCCCTCGATCGTCACCGATTTATTAACGAGCAAGTTCTCATTATAGATCGCAGCCTGGACACGAATAATGTCGCCCGGAACCGCCGCATTGATCGCTGCACCGATCGTTTCGAATTGGGCACCAGGTCCGACAACCAAAACTTCAGCGTTTGCGGTCAAAGCAGCAAGTAAGAGGAACAATATTATCCAGAATCGCATTAGACCTCTACTTTCGTTCGTGTTCCAAGTCCCGGTTTTGTACGCCGGGCCAAATAGATCGCGGCGAGAAGCAATATCCCATATACGATGAAAATATAGGACGATACCTCCGGGTAGCTATAAACGGTGAAATTGCCGACGATCTGTTCACCGAAGAGCGGCGGCGTGAATGGTGGGACCTTTATTGCTGCGGTCGGATCAAGATGATGACCGTATGTGTAAAGCCTGTAATAAAAGCTCCAGAATGAATAAAGGCTGAAATAGACGAAGATGACAAAGACGTCGATCAGCTTCGACATCTTTCCAAGTACCGCGGCTCGAAATGCAAGAAGCATCAGGCCTCCGATAGCGAACGGAAGCCATAAAAACTCCGCAAAATCACTTTCGAGCAGCGGCCGCATCCCAATGTAATGGTTCAGTGAATTTATCTCGAGCAGGTCGTCCCTGTTTGGCGTTTTGCCTCCTTCCAATCGATAGGCGTAGATATCCAGCGTCAACCCGTCAGTATATTGATTTGAAAAGAACGTCATGTTCCAAAGCGGAAACAAGAACGCCAACGCCAGGATCAGGCCGGCGATGATGATCAGCAACCGGCTGCCAATAGGCAGCGGCCGTTCCAGAAAAAGAAATTCCCGATTGAGAAATCGAGTTAAAACGCCCTCGGATCTATCTGCGGGCGCTGTATTTTGCACATTTTCATTTTCCATTTTGCTCCCACCCCGGAATCCATCCTTAAGGTGACGCGATCGCGAAGCGAAAATTTTCGCTCAATTGGTACCGCGTCACCTAACCTCATCCGTCGTCATTTCGGCTTAACCACCAGGTAGCCTTGCATCTCCTGGTGCAGGGCCGAACAGAAGTTCGTGCAGTAATAGGCGTAAACGCCCGGTTTGTCCGCAACGAATTCGATCGTCTTTGTCTCACCCGGATCTACAACCACGTTGATGTTGTATTCCAACAGTCCGAAACCGTGAAGTTCGTCGGTTGTCTGCTCGATATTGGTAAGATAGATGGTGACTTTATCACCTTGATTGACCTCGATCGCGGTCGGAGTTATGGTGCTTCGGACGAGCACGGACTTGACCGTAACGCTTCCGGGCCCCGATTCGATCTTGGCGTCATTGATATCCCAGATCGCGTTCGGATTTTTGTTTTCCTCTTTAGGATAGACCTCGATAGGTTTCAGCTTGTCCGCCTTTACTATCTGGGCGTAATGCGGTTCGGGTTCGGTAAAGGCGTTGTAAAGCAGCTTCATCTTCTCGCCGTCGATCCCGATCAGCTGCGAGCTTTCCGGCTGTGACGGGCCGACGTTTAGGTGAGTTCCGTGCGAGAGCTTATTCAGGGCGATAAGATATCGTCCGTCAGGCTCAACCGTGTCACCTTCCGCGGTCGCCAGGTGTCCGATGTTGTAGGTGATCGGGATCTTATCCGCTACTTCCCACGTCCCCAATTTCCATTTCGCGACCGCGCTTTCAACAAAGAGACTTGTGTATGCATTGCCCTGGTTGTCAAACTGGGTGTGGAGCGGCCCGAGACCGACATTTACCTCTGCTTCCTTCACGGCGTCGTAATCCAGGATCGGAAGGCCATCTTCCTCTCCCGAAAATGTCTTGTTTTGAATGGCCGCCAACATTTTCTCGACACTGTAGGCCGTCGTTATCGATTGGAGTTTTCCGCTTCCGATGATCCATTTTCCGTCCGGGCTCACATCAACGCCGTGCGGGCTCTTGCTGCATGGAATCAAGTAAACAAGTCCCGGGGTTTGAACCGGATCGATCACTTGCACCCCGTCAACCACTTTTGTCTTGCCTGCCTGGACTGCCTTTTCTACCTCCTTCCAGTTGACGGCGACGATATAGTCGCGTTCTCGCTGCGTTGAGGTAACTTCGAGTTTGCCGATCGCTTTTTCGGTGTTATAGGTCGTCCAGAATGCCCAGCCCTCGCTCGGCCCCTTGCCCGCGTCGCCAAGATCAAAATCATATGGCGGCATCAATATCTGCCAACCCACGCTCATTTCACCAGTGTCCGGTTTTATCGCAATACCGGAAACCACACCGTTGTATTTTGACGCGTACTCCTCGATAGGAGCGACGCTGCCCTTTGGAAGCGGAATAGAGAACCTTGACGCGGCCAGAACATACTCGCTGTTTGGGGTAACGAATGCTCCGCCGTGAAAGCCCGAGATATTCGGTACCGGTCCGAGGATCTGCTTTGTCTTGAAATCACGCAGATCGATGCGAGCGACTCGGTTATTGCCATTATCGTTGACGAAAAGCCAGCGGCCATCGTAATCGCCGTTCGTCTCGCTTAGGGCGGGGTGGTGTACGTCACCCCATTCAAAACCGCCGAGCATTTCCTTGCTTTCCTTATCGAATCCGTAGCCGGTCGCCGGATATTTTGCAAAAACCGGGATCGTCGCGATATGTCGCATTGACGGAACTCCGGCGACATAGACGTTGCCCGAATGGCCGCCGGAATAGAACAGATAGTATTCGTCGATGTCACCCGGCGCGACATAGGTAAGTGTCGCCGCCTCCGCCGTTCCGCCCCTCTCCTGCTTTATTGCCGTACGGCGCCCGCAGCTGCCGATGACAAGCATCGATGTAAAAATAATTACGCCGATCAATATCCACCAATATTTAGCTTTCTTTAATAGATTTTTCATCTTTCTCCTTCATGTCTTCTACTTACCCACTGGCGTTGGAGAAGGAGAAGCGTTTCTTATCTGCTGCTCCAGCTTGCGCTGATGGGCAACTTTTAACAGTGCGATCGCCTCCTGGCGCTGTTCCTTTGTCAGAGGGATCTGTGTCGCCAAAACCACCGACATCGTTCCGGTCGGTTCCATCAAAAAGTCGTCGAGCGTACGGCCAAAGCGGCTTTGAACATCCGTGACTGCGTCGGAGAGGTCAGGTCCGATCTTCGACGCGGACTCGATCCCGAACGAGCTGACCGAGTGACAAATAAAGCAGCTATTTTTAACAAAGAAAGCCCCCTCGCCCTCAAGCATTCGTTTCTCTTTATCGATCTCTTCCTGCGTCGGCACGTCGCGGAGCTGCACACCTGAAATATAGTGAGCCGGGATGGCTTCTCTTCTCCAACTCATTACCAACAGTGACAGCGCATGAGCCTGTTGGGAGGAAAACCCAAAGTTGGGCATTACTGATTCGGGCGAAACCATTTTTGGATTTTGGAAATGCGCGACCTGCCAGGAAAAGACCGAATGACGACCAGAAAGCCGCGAATAATCGAACTGCTCGGTCGGCTTATCGCCCTCGAATGTCAGGTCGGGTCCGATTATTCCGCCGCGGCCGTTGATCGTATGGCAAGCACGGCAGTTCTTTTCTTCAACAAGCCGTTTCGCCATGTTGATGTATTCCATCCCCTTGGTCTCTCGGTCGTAGCGGTGACAGGAATTACAGTTCATTTCCATCAACGCTTTATTGTTCTTGATCAGGTATGCGTCGCGAACATCGGCTCCCAAAAGCGGCTCTTCCCAATGCTCGACGTTGCCGTGAGCATCAGGTAGAGTTGTTGAAAACCCCTGTCCGCCGTGACAGGATGTGCAGGCGTACGCGCTCAATGGGTGCTTTTCGAGAATTTCCTTCGGGTGCGTTCGATAGGGTTCGGGAGCGTTTTCCATACCCTTCCACTCGACAGCCTGATGACAAGTTATGCAGCGGTCAACGCGGTCGAGATCCTTCACCCAAACCTGTTGGATTCCGGACGGGACCTGAGCCGCTCGTTCCTCGCCGAATTTCTCGGTTACCAACTCGCGAAACTCCGCCTGGTAATCGCTCCAATCGGTGCGGTTTTCCCTAAAGAAGACCCAAGCCGTCAATCCGAGCAGGAAAAATCCCAGAACGTAAAGTTTTATAGCATCTTTGCTAAACATTCCCTTCTCTCCTTTTTAGAACCTTCGAGGCGTTTGCTCCCATTCCTGCCAGGGCATGTATATCTCCCAAAAGGGCCCCCGCATATAGGTTCCTATAAAGGTCAGTACCAGAATTGCCACGACGATTATCAAGAAAATGGAGTTCTGCCACTTCCGCTCTTTCGGCATCCACCTACCGACGGTGGAGGTAGGCGATCTGTCGAAATACGGCCAGATCACCGCACCCAGAACAAGGACACCAGGAAGAATAATTCCGCCGATAAGAGCACCGTTGATCGTAAAACCGCCGATCGTGAAGGTCGTGATCGTAACTAGCTCCTGCAGCCAAAGGAAATACCAGGGCGCCTTGGCCGGATTCGGCGTCACCGCCGGGTTTGCCGCTTCTTCGAGCGGAGCGCGCACTATCAGAGTGAGAAGAATCGAAACGGCGAGAGTTGCCAGTGACACCACCGCAAGCCGGACGGTGAGGTGCGGCGATGAAGGCACCTTTTCCTTTTCTTCGTCGATCATCACGTTCTGAACATCGACGCTCGTTCCACTCGTGATACCAAGGAGCGAATAGGTCTTGCTGGCAACAGCCGGCAATGTTTCCTTTCGCTCCTCGTCATGCATCTTGTCCACACATGCCAGTCCACCGTCTTTGCGAACGCGCCACATGTGATAGCTGACGAGACCAAGCGTCGCGAGCGGAAGAATAAAACAATGCAGGACGTAGAACCTGATCAGCGTTCCTTGCTCAATGGTTGTTCCTCCAAGCAGAATGAATCGACTAAACTCGCCAAAAACCGGAGCGGAACTGGCGATATTCGTGCCAACTGTGATCGCCCAGTACGCAAGCTGGTCCCAAGGAAGCAGATAGCCTGTGAATGAAAGAAGCAGCGTGATCAATAAAAGGACAACGCCGATGATCCAATTGAGCGGCCTATTTTGCCCGATCGTCTTCCGGCCATTCTTGAATGCTCCGGTCAGAAACACCCGGACCATATGAACAAAAACAACCGCGACCATCAGGTGAGCCGAAATTCGGTGCAGGCCGCGCAGGAACCAGCCATAGCTCATCGAATATTCGAGATCTTTGACGGACAGATATGCCCGCTCTACCGAGGGAACGTACAAGAACATCAGAACGCCGCCGGTTACGGTCAAGATCACGAATAAGACCGCCGAAATGGTTCCCAGCCAGAACGAATAACCCCACGAAAGGCTCTCCAGGCTCACCTTGGCCGGAAACCAGTGCAGCACAAAATTACGTACGATGGCGTCGCCCGCCTCGCGCTTGCTTTCGGGCCGCCATGTCCAGGTTAGTTTGTCCCAAACCGCTTTGAATGCGAATCTTTCGCCAAATGGCGGCTTCGATACCGGCTTTGTCGGTTGTGCTGATAATTGTTCTGTCGCCATATATTGTTTCGGAATTCTAAGCTCCCTTAGGTCGTTAGGCGGAAGTCCTGTGCGACCTTGTTGGCCATATCGACGATCAACTGCCCATCATCAGGCGAAACTTCAAGCTGAAAATAGTCCAGCGGTCGCGGCGCGGGTCCCGCGTAATTAGTGCCGTCTCCGTAATACTTTGAGCCGTGACACGGGCAATGAAACTCGACCTGCTCTTCGATCTCTTTGCCACCGGCCGTAACTGTTTTGGGTTGGTTCAGCTTTACCATCTTGACCGTGCAGCCGAGATGCGTACACGATGCTGAAATCGCGTGAAAAGTGTTTTGCTCACGGAAAACGAAGAGGCGTTTGTCTTCGAGAAAGGTACCGCCGTCCGTGAATTTGTCGAGAGTGCCGACCTTGAATTTCTGCGGCGGTTCGTAAAGTACGTTCGGAAAAAGCGACCGCAACATCGCGTAAAGCTGGCCACCGAGAGCAACGAGTACCCCCGAAATGCCCAGTGTTTTTAGAAAGCCGCGACGTGAGGGCTTCGAAATCAGTTCGACATTCCGCCCGGGATCATCCACGGCTGGAGTCTTGTCCTGGGCCTCCAGTATCTCGCCTTTGATCTCATCGAGCGGCTTCTGTTTCTTCATAGTAAAAAACCTCCATCGTCATGGCGTCTGTAGGGCACCGCATCGCGCACAATCCACACCGAATACATTTCTCATCGTCCTTTAACATTGCGGAAAGCGTTGTCCCGCTTGCGAAGCCTCCCGTGGCGATTGCCTGCTGTTTTGTTTCTTCGGGCAGATCAAGTGCTTCGAGAGGTACAAGCTTGAGACAAAACTCCGGGCACACATCTACGCAGCGATTGCATAAAACGCATTTCTGAGCGTCATATATTGTCTGTACATGACACGAAAGGCATCGCTCCGCCTGGCGTCTTGCCTCTTCTTCGTCGTAGCCGCTTTCGACTTCGGATATACCGGTCCGCCGGTCGAGCGAAACAGTCGGCGGTGCGGTCCGCTCGCACTTTTCGTAGTCCTCCGGCATTTTGTAGGCATATGTCGGGATCTTTTCGACACGAAGGCTGAAGTGGGTTGTGTTTTGCTGCCCGCGTAGGTAATCGTCGATTGAGAGAGCTGCCTGTTTTCCGTTCGCAACGGCGTCGATCAGGTTCCTCGGGCCAAATGCCACGTCACCCCCGGCAAAAAGTCCGGGAGCGGATGTTGCCAGAGTTCCTGGATCGACTTTGATTCCGCCGGCGGGCGTCAGATCGACATTGTCTTCGGGCTTTAGGAATGAAAGATCCGCCTGCTGACCAATCGCAAGGACCACCGAATCCGCCTCAAATGTTTCGGTTATACTGTCGTCAAATGTTGGGTTAAAACGCCCCTCATCATCAAAAACACGAGCGACGCCGCGCAGCTCGACTTTAGTCAAACGCCCGTTTTCGCCGATAAACCTTCGTGCCGAGCGCGACGGGTGGAAGACGATCCCTTCCTTTTCCGCCTCGTGAAACTCTTCCTGACCCTGTGTCGTCCGCACCACCGGTAGCTCGTCGAGCGACTCAAGACTGACCATTCTGACATCGGTAGCTCCGGCACGAACGGCGGAACGAGCCGCGTCGAAGGCAGACTTGATCTCGCCGCCGACCAATTCTCCTCCGTCTATCTCGGTCGTGCCGGTTAACCCAGTCCTAAGGGCCATGCGGGCCGCGTCAAATGCAACAAACCCGCCGCCGATGACCAACACCTTTCGCCCTAGATCGACGCGATAGCCGTTGTTGATGTTGATCAGGTAATCGACCGCTTTTACGACACCGTCAAGTTCCCCTCCCTCTATGTTCAGATCTCGCCCTTTCTGGACCCCCACGCTCAGGAAGATCGCCTTATACCCATGCCGCCGTAATTCGCTCAAACCAAAGTCTTTGTTGAGGGGAGAGTTGTAGCGGAGCTCAACGCCAAGTTCCTGGATCTTTGCTACTTCTTTTTCGATGACCTGTCGCGGGAGCCGAAACTCGGGAATGCCGTGAAACATCATTCCGCCAGCGATTGCCGACGCCTCGAAGATAGTGGCATGGTAACCCATCAACGCAAGGTCGTGGGCGCAGGCCAACCCGGCCGGCCCAGCACCAATAACGGCAACTTTCTCTTCGCGTTTGAATTTTCGTTTACTTGTTTCCAGGACGGGCAAGTGCCAGCGCCATTTATTGCCTGCTTCATTTCCGCCCTCAAACAAGCTGTCCTGCGTGTCTGGCTCCATCGACTCGACGCCATATTTCTCAGTGACAAAACGCTTGAGCGCGCGAATGCTGATCGGCGCGTCGATCTTCCCGCGGCGGCAGGAATCTTCACATGGCGCCGCACAAACTCTCCCGCAGATAGACGCCAGCGGATTCGGCGAGCGGGCAACCAGATAGGCCTCCTCGTAATCGCCCTGTGCGATGAGCTGCACGTATCTGCCCGCATCTGTCTTGACCGGGCACGCAGTCTGGCACGGAACCATCTGCTTCCAAAATTCGACATCCGGAATGATGGTCTTAAATTTGAAGTCGCTCATCAAATCCCCCTGTCATTCCAAGCTGCATTCGGACCGACGCATTTAAACCGATTATCGATATTCGGGCCTGCGGGTTTCCACGCCATCCGGATGAAACCACGCGGTCGCGGAGCGAACCGCTTCAGTCTTCTCTGACTGCTTCGCATATACAGGCGCAGTCCTGACAGCTCCCGCTTTCCGCGGTGCCGGGTGGCTTATCGTCGCTGGCAGCACGGAAATCATTCCCATAAAGACGAGACCGAAACCAATAAAGCCGAATACAACAAGGACCGTCATTGTCAGGTTTCCGGTTAAGAAAAGCACTAACGCGGCTAGCAAGAATGCCGCACAAAGCGTCCAATAGATTCTTACGAGCATATCTTTCTCCTTGTCCGATCTGGATAAGCGGTATGGGTGATGTACGCAAACCGCCACTTTCCGATTGGCAACGCTTATGCCATTCTCAGAGCCCTTATTTTTGCTGGATAAACGGTTGTTGAAGCTGTGAAAAAATCCGCAGCACCTGTGCCTAGTCGCGGAATTCTCCGCGATTATCCTATTTGCAGGGGTTATATAACTCGTGCACGTCCGGGATGGTTGCTCGAAAGGGTTCGTTTGAGGTGGGATCATTGAGAAGGAGATCCGCTATGAGAATCACAGGCGACATGAATGTTAGTGACCTTCTGGAAATTAACGAAGAAAAAATGCTGAATACCCTGGCGTGGCTGGCAACGGATCTCGGCCGTCTGCAGTCTCCTGTTCCGTTATGGGCGATTATCGGGCGGGTGTCGGTCAAACAGGCTGCTCGGATCGCGCGTAGCGCATTCCCGCAATCGTCGATGGAAGAGACCTATATAACGGTTGAAGTCCTCACAACTTCGACCGAACAGTGTGCATTTGCCGCGACGCCGGCCGAAACGCTGCCGAGCGCAACTTGCTGGGCCAAGTTATTTCGACAGTGCGGTCCTAAAAAAATCGAATCGGCATTCCACGATTCCGCGACATCAATAAGGACTTCTTTTGGACATCCAGGTTCAACCCAAAGAACTGCGTCCAGCCCTGCGTCCTTTAGCTTCCTCAATGGAGCCTCAGCAAGTGTGTTCGCCCATTGGGTGGCTATTTTTGCCTCGACTTGCGGATTTGTCATTTGAGGTGAAAACCTGCCGATCGAACCGAGAACCGCTCTGTCCGTCACCACCACCAATCGTACCTCGGTATTCGCAGGCCACGTCCGTGTGAGAACTGCCTCGACCGCCAGACGTCCGCCGGCCGAACCGTCGTAACCAATTACGATTCTGGGTGGTGAGGCATCGTTGCGACCCAGTTTGTTACGAGCGATCCTGACGGAACAACCGGCTTCCGTCAGGATCTTTTGAGACAAGCCCTGCTGGCGAATTTCATCCTCATCAGAAGTCGGATCTTCTTCACGCAGCACAATTAGGTCCGGCACGAAGGATTTCGCCCGGTTAAGGATTTCCTGGTCAGGCAAACCTGAGAGCCTTTCGGCGTTTATCTTTCGAAAACGAGATCGTTCTGCCAAACGATCCGCCGCATTCTCGAGTCGCAACATCGCTTCACTTTTGTTGTCCGGTTCGTCTTCCGAGACGCATAGGATGTTGACTTCAGCGTCTTCCGGCAAGCCCGCACGCTCCAGTTCACCTAAGGCGTCATTTGCGATTTGAGTTCCGTTATAGCCAATGAGTACTCTCATGATTCTTCTAGATGTTCGGAACCTTCCTGTACTGACAGTCGCAACATTTGTGCCAGTCGAGTCTCGGGCCGGATTATGCATTTGCCCTCGCAAATGCTGGGTACTTCCAGTTCTTGATGGCAATTTTGAAACGCGAGCATTTCCGCATGCTCGTGAAATACTCCACGGTTCTGAACGCATAAATTTGCCGATCTCGGGTCGAGGGGCAATACGGACGGCATAAACAACGCAGATGTTGGAACTTCTCGCACGACAAAACCTTCAGATCGTAATGGCACTTATATTGCGTCTACGAAGATCTGGATGAACAAAATAAGCGCGGGAGTACGAACGAGAGCGGAATCTGAATCCGAAAGCCATTTAATCGGTGAATCTGTTGGTGATGCCGACGGGCCGACTGTTGTCGCCGTTGTCAGTATTCACGGCAACGAACCGAGCGGCCGGCTTGCTCTTGATAAGGTAGCATGCCGTCCCGAATCGATTACAGAAAAACTTCGCGGCCGCGTATACCTTCTAGCCGGTAATGTTCGGGCGTTCGCCCGAACTTGACTCGGTAGAACGCGGCCAGCATTTGGCGACAAATAGACATGGCGCTATCAAGGCTTTGGAATCCGGATTAATTCTGATGCCTCTCTATCAAAAGCAGGGCGACGACGGTTTCTTTATCGTCCGACCGATTGCGTCAGTCTGGCTGTGGGTATCGGAGATTCTTCGCCGACTTGGACTAGCCGATTACGTTCACTTTCTACCTGGAATCAGGCGCCACCCAAAGCATACGGAAGTCGTTCAAGTCGATACGATGGTTGCGAGGTCCTTTCCACTGCAGATCTTCCACCTGCCCGGGTTCCGCAGGTTGCGATGGCGGCGTAACTTTCTGTTGGTCAGTCGGCGCAGGTACGACACGATAAGCCCTTTTCGGCACAAGGAGGAGAGACGATTGCAGATCTTCCACCTGCCCGGGTTCCGCAGGTTGCGATGGCGGCGTAACTTTCTATTGGTCAGTCGGCGCAGGTACGACACGATAAGCCCTTTTCGGCACAAGGAGGAGAGACGATATGGGCGACAAAGCAGTTACCAGTGAATACGACGAGACTCAGATGCGTGCGTTCACGAGATCGGTTCTCAACGATCTCCAGGCACTGGAAGCAATGCTTGCGAACGGGCAGATCGAGAACGACGTTCGTCGGATCGGCGCCGAGCAGGAGATGTTCCTTGTTGATTCGTCCCTCCACCCCGCGCCAATCGTCACCGAGGTAATGGACGAAGCCAAAGACGGACGTCTGACGACCGAGATAGGCCGTTTCAATCTTGAGGCGAATTTGACACCGCGGACATTTTCCGGATCGTGCCTGCGAGATATGGAAACAGAGTTGGAAGATATCCTGGGCGTTGTACGCCGTGCCGCGAGCAAATTTGAATCAAGCGTGGTGCTCGCAGGAATATTGCCGACGATCCAGCTTTCTGATCTGACAGAAGCGAATCTAACGCCGAATCCGCGCTATCGCGAAATAAATCGTGTCGTTACGAAACTGCATGGCGAGAATCGCCATATTCACATAAAGGGTTTGGACGAGCTTCAACTTACGCTTCAGGATACATTCATTGAATTCTGCAACACGAGTTTTCAAGTACACCTGCAGGTCGGTGCCAGTGAATTCTCGCGGTACTACAACTGGGCTCAGGCGATATCTGGTCCGGTTCTTGCGCCGGCTGTTAATTCACCTCTTCTGCTGAATCACCGGTTGTGGCATGAGACGCGTCTGGCTTTGTTTCAGCATGCAACGGATACGCGTTCAAACATACATAAGGAACGCAATCAGACGCCTCGGGTAAATTTTGGTGACAGGTGGATCGGTGATTCCATTTTGGAGGTCTTGCGTGAGGACGCCGTGCGCTTTCGTGTTCTTCTTACCCAGGCGGCTAAGGAAAATTCATTGGATACGCTTGCGCGCGGACGCATTCCAAAGCTTTCCGCCTGGCGTCTTCACAACGGAACGATCTGGCGTTGGAATCGTGCTTGTTACGGCATCGTGAACGGTCGCGCCGGGTTGCGAATCGAGGCACGATTTCTTCCGTCGGGCCCTTCGGTGGCCGACGAAATCGCAAACGCAGCCTTTTTCCTTGGCTTGATGACGGCGTTGCCCGAAGAGTTCGGCGATGTGACACGACGAATGTCGTTCGATATTGCAAAAACGAATTTTTTCAATGCGGCCCGCTACGGTTTGAATTCACAGATGGCCTGGATCGATGGCAAGAGTCGCCGAGCAGGCCGGCTGATCGTTGAAGAATTGCTACCTAGGGCGCGCACGGGTTTGGAGATCGCCGTAATCGATTCGGCCGATATTGACCGCCTACTCGGAATGTTGGAAAAGAGAATACTCACCCAAAAAACCGGCTCGCAATGGATGATCGATTCGCTTGAAAGTATGGACAAACGCGCCAAACAGAATGTGCGTATGCGAAGCTTGACCGCCGCTATGAGGGCCAATCAAGAAGCCTTGATGCCGCTTCACACGTGGAGGCTGGCGGAGATTCCGAAACAATCTGAATGGATCGACAATTACAAAACGGTCGAGCAGTTCATGTCTACGGACTTGTTTACCGTTCGACCTGAAGACGTTATCGATCTTGCCGCCAGCCTTATGCATTGGAAACACCTGAGACATGTCCCGGTCGAAAATGACGATGGTGAGCTTGTGGGAATTGTCTCCCACCGCGATCTGTTGGAACTCCTTGCTCTCGGGAAAATGGAGAAGGTAGAGGAGATCGTCGTCAGGGACATAATGCGGAAGGAACTGATCACAATTTCGCCCGATACATCGGCGCTCCAAGCTCTTTATCTAATGCGCGAGCGAAACATTGGCTGTCTTCCGGTAGTTAAAGGCGAAAGGCTCGTTGGACTCATCACCGCCTATGACTTTCTCACAGTCTCGGTGAAACTCTTCGAAGAAAAATTACTGGACTGTACAATTCGCACGACGAAAGAAAAAATAACTGCGGAGTGAAAAATGAAAGCAACCAAAACACAACATGAATGGGAAACATTCCTAAAATTTTATAGCGATCAATACAAAGGGCGAAAGACGCGGCTGGGCGTCTTCGAGAATACGGCGGATGTCGTAAACGACTATTGGCTAGAAGACGGCCTGCCGCTGCTTGGCGTCGATGTCGAAGTGAATGACTTACCAACTGTCGAGATCCTGCTTGACAGCTACTCCCATTCTGTAAACGACGTTCGAAGCCTAAAAGTCCACTACACTCTCAAAGGCGACGAAGACGGTATGGACATTACGGGAAGCGACGGCAAGACAACTATTTTGCGTTTTGAGAACGAATAGTTCCATTGTACGTTGCCTAAGAATTATCGCGAAATTTTTCGCGCAGTGGTCAATATTTTCGCGGCCCCGCCGGTAAGAAATCTCGCGCCATTTCGGTAGCGTCGAGCGGATACCGTGCACATCTGTCACCCGTATCATGGCATAAACATTGCGATGCGGCCCCTTAGAAAGGGAGATACACATGAGAATTCGCAATGATTCTGAAATCGAACACAGGCGTCTCGATTGTCGTCTCCGCAATTCAAGCTTCTTTTGCAATTTGTTTCCGGCGACGCTTCAGACGTTCGACGCAATCAAAATTCCAAATACCCGTCCAAAGGGCCCGATTGTTCATCGAAGCTGTAAAATCTGAAGTTTGACGAATTATCCGTCACCGACGTCGGAAGACTCTCGAAGGCGGCATGGGCCCTTGTATAAGTTTCCTTCGACGTGATGTTCTCGGTATTCGACAATGACCAGATCGTCTGATGCCATGCCGTCCCGAAAACACAGAGTTTACGTCATCGAGGACATTCCTATGATAAATTCGACTTCGATTGCGAAATTTTTCGCGCCTACTTTGCTTGAGTGAAATCCATCTGGATATACTTTAGGCTATCGAGAAAGTCGCCCTTAGCTCATCGATCGATTATGGCCGAGAAACGAGAAAAGATCCTGATTGTCGACGATGACCGCTTCATTCGGATGTCGCTCGGCGAAGCTTTGCGTTCCTGGGGCTATGAAACGACCGACGCATCAACTGTAGCCGAGGCTCTTGATCGGGTTTCGGACGAGGACCCGTCGTTCGTCCTTCTGGATATTGACCTCCCGGACGGCTCCGGTCTTGACATTCTAAGCCAGGTTAAGGAGCTGAACGCCGAGACAATTGCCGTGATGATCACGGGAAAGGTTGACGTGGCAAATACGATCGCGGCCCTCCGCGGCGGCGCGCATGATTTCATCGAAAAACCGATCAGGCTTGAGGAATTGCGTGTAACACTGCGGAACGCATCCGAAACACGTTCGCTCCGACGCGAGGTAAAACTCGCTCGGCGCGAACGCTCGCGTACATTCGGCTTCGATCAGATCATCGGCGAATCGTCTTCGATGAAAAAAAGCGTGGATCTCGCTAGGCGCGTGGCCGTTTCAGATGTTGGCTCGATTCTTCTAAATGGCGAAACGGGTACTGGCAAGGACCTTTTCGCCCGAGCTATTCATTTCGCTTCGGAGAGAGCAAATTCTCCGTATCTTGCTATCAACTGTGCGGCTTTGCCGGCAAATCTGATTGAATCCGAGTTATTCGGATACGAGAAAGGGGCCTTTACCGATGCCAAGCAGCGAAAAGAAGGATTATTAGAACAGGCTCGCGGCGGGACGATATTTCTTGACGAGATCGGCGAAATGGAACTCGGCCTGCAGGCAAAACTGCTCCGGGTTTTAGAGGTGGCTGCGTTTCGGCGCGTCGGCGGTCTTAAAGATATTCCTCTCGATGCGAGAATTATTGCTGCATCCAACCGCAACCTTAAGAAAGAAAGCGAAGCAGGCAACTTCCGCGTTGATCTTTATTTTCGCTTGTCCGTCATTCAGATCGATATACCGCCGCTTCGTGAGCGTGATGGCGACGTGCTTCTTCTTGCGCGGCACTACATCGAAAAGGCAAATCTGAAACGCGGCGGAATGAAGCTTCGCGGCCTTTTGCCTGAGGTCGAGAGGATCTTTCGCAACTATGACTGGATCGGAAATGTCCGTGAACTGCGCAACGTGATAGAACGGGCTTCGATCCTGGAAGACGGCGAATTTGTAACAGTAACACATTTGCCGGCCGATCTGCTTCAGACTTCGGCATTTTCCAGCCACGGTCCACGTCCGACAATCATGCTTCCGGTCGACGGTATTTCTCTTGAATCGGTGGAAGCCGAATTAGCTCGCCAGGCGGTGGAACGAACTGGCGGAAACCTAACCAAGGCGGCTAAGCTCTTGGACATTTCGCGGGATCAGCTGCGATACAAATTGAAGAAGAGTGGTGACTACCTTGTTGAGGCAAAGGACTGATTATCGTTGCTATATGAACCAAACTCTGTTCGTCACAAGCGATCACGCCGACACTGACCGAGACCTTCTTAAGGAACTTGCTGAGTTCAAGTTTGCCCTTGATCAGTCGGCCATCGTGGCGATTACCGATCAGCGCGGCCGGATCACCTACGTCAACGACAAATTCTGCGAAATCTCAAAATACAGCCGGGCGGAACTCCTCGGCCAAGACCATCGGATAATCAACTCAGGACATCATCCAAAGGAATTCATGCGTAATCTCTGGACAACGATAGCAAATGGAAAGGTATGGCGTGGGGAGCTTCGAAATCGGGCAAAGGACGGTTCCATCTATTGGGTAGACACAACGATTGTTCCGTTTAGCGGTAGCGATCGGAAACCGCGTCAATATGTCGCGATTCGCTATGACATTACCGAGCGAAAACTTGCCGAAGACCGCATTCGGCAGCAAGCCTCTTTACTCGACAAGGCACAGGACGCGATCATGGTTTGCGACCTGAATTATCAGATCCTTTATTGGAACAAGAGCGCCGAGCGAATTTACGGATGGAACGCACAGGAAGTGCTGGGCAAGAATGTCTTCGACGTATGCGCCGGAAATGAGGCCGAAATGGAAGCAGCGAATTCTTCCCTGTTCGAAAAAGGCGAATGGAAATCTGCACCCAAACACTTCACGAAGGAATCGGCAAAAATAGTCGTTGACAGCCGATGGGCGCTTGTAAGAAATGCGAAGAATGAACCCGACTATATTCTCGTTACAAATACCGATGTAACTGAACAAAAGCGGACGGAAGAACATCTGCTTCGCGCACAAAGGATGGAATCCATCGGCACGCTGGCTGGAGGTATTGCCCACGACCTCAACAACATTCTTTCCCCAATAATTATGTCCGTGGACATGCTGCGGCTAAATGATCTTGACGCAGAGACAAAGCGTTGGCTTGGCGTCATCAAAGAAAATGCGGAACGCGGTGCTGATCTGGTGAAACAGGTCTTGACCTTCGCGCGTGGAATGGACGGCGAACGAATATCCGTTCAGGTGAAGCATATCATCAAGGATCTTATCGCTATCCTGAAAGGGACGCTGCCGAAATCGATAAAGGTTACATATGACATTGAGCCCGAGCTATGGACAATCTCTGCCGATCCAACGCAGATTCATCAGATTCTTATGAACCTGTGCATAAATTCCAGGGACGCCATGCCCGCTGGTGGAACGCTATCGTTCAAGGCATTGAACGTCGAATTGGATGAAAATGATGCTCGAATGAATGCCGCGGCCGAACCGGGCAGATACATAGTTGTGGCCGTCGCGGACACCGGAGTAGGAATGTCGCCGGAAATAACAAACCGCATCTTTGACCCGTTCTTCACCACTAAAGAGACCGGATCGGGAACCGGCCTTGGGCTTTCCATCCTGCTTACGATCGTCGAGAGTCACGGCGGATTCATCGATCTGTACAGTGAAGCTGGGCGAGGTACTCGTTTCTCGATATATTTCCCCGTGTCGGACAACGAGCTGAGACCCCAAGGAAGGACCGGAAAATTAAACATTCCGGAAGGAAATGATGAGCTTATTCTTGTTGTCGATGACGAGCAGAATATTCTCGACATTATGAAGGCTGCCATGGAGAAATTCGGCTATAGGGTTCTTACGGCAATCGATGGCGATTCTGCGCTCAATATTTACAGGAGTAACGCGGGCGAAGTTTCAGCGGTACTGACGGACATGGCGATGCCAAATGTAGACGGTGTCGGATTGATCCGCGGCCTGCGTGACATCGATCCCAATTCGAGAATAATCGTAATGAGCGGTTTATCGACTCCCGATCAAACATCGGCTCTCCAGGATCTTGGAGTCAAGACCTTTCTTGCGAAACCGATCACTGCTCAAAAGCTGCTTGCCGTTCTTGCTGAAGTCTTGCGAGAATCCAAGTAGCCGCCGCATGCTCGAAACCTTCCACTCGGTCTACAGATTGATCGCTGAGATCGAGGCGGATTCCAACGATCTAAAAAAGTCATTCGAAACTGATTACCTCAAGGGGCAGGGTTTTGAATGATCGCATTAGTTTCTCGCCCATGAAACAAGTCTTGGACATTTCGTCGATTACAAGAAAAAAGCAAATGAGCTCTCATCGGGATTTTTGAATCGTAAAGATCGGTGAGTCCAGTAAGAAGTTCAGGTTAGAAAGGAAATTTATACTGGCGGAGGATAGGACCGTCGAAAAGGTACGCAACGTTTTGTTGCCCAAAGATTTTGAAAGATCGGTTGCAGAAAGTAAGCAAGCAATACTTGAGCAGTCTAAAAAAAGCGCCGTTGCCAATGCCGCAGATACAGTGATTTTTACGTCGGCAAATGGGAACTGACATTTATCGGCACGCCAAGTGGCGATGCGGTGTCCATCGTTACCATAACCAGGAAGGATGGCAAACTCACGGGCGAAATGACGGACCCCAGCGGCAAGACCAAACCTGTACCTTTTAGCAAGATCGTGGAAAGTAATGATGGCATAGAACTGTTCTTTTCCTCACAGGGCTATGATGTTTCCGTCTCGCTAACCAAAGTAGATGACGATAATTTGAAAGGTTCGCTCATGAACATGTCTGAGGCAAAGGCTCAAACAGCAGTTTGAGGCCGAAGCGCGCCTTCGCCAATTTGACGGCGAGTATCGTTGGTTCCGGATCGGATTGGCGCCGGTGATAAGCGAATCGGGGGATGTCATACGATGGTGCGGAGTCTGTATCGACATCGACGACCAGAAGCAGGCCGAAGCACAAGTACGGCGCGATGAACAGGAGCTGCGGCACATCATCGACATGGTTCCGCAGCAGATCTTCGTCCAGCTGCGCGACGGCACGCCGGTCTATGCGAACCGCAAAGCGCTCGAATATACCGGCCTAACCCTCGAAGAAAGCGTGTCGCAAGATCTACCGAATCGCATCTTTCACCCGGACGATGCAGATAAGGTTATCCGCGAACGCGGCCGGAAGATCAAGCTTGGCGAGCTGTTCGAGATGGAAGCTCGAATCCTAAGTAAGACTGGTGAGTATCGCTGGTTTTTGATTCAACTGAATCCGCTGCACGAATGTCGGTATCTGGCGGAGCAACGTGTATGCCCAGCGAGATAAGTACGTTCAAAACCAAGTGGACCTGTTAGATGCGCAAATAGCGGAGGCTGAAAAGGAGTGGAATGAAGCGGCTGCCGACGCAAAGGCAAAGATCCAGGCTGGTGTCGCGGATCTAAAAGCCAGGCGAGATGCAAAGGTAGCCGAGATCAAGGCCGATTTCCAGGAAGACATCGATGAAATGAATGCAAAGATCGATCGATTCAAGCAGACCCTTCAGGGAAAAGTGGACGAGACACGTCGAAAGGTTCTCGAATATCGGCTTGCCCACAACGAGAACAAATTGAAGAGCTACAAAGCACAGGCCGAAAAACTGAATGGCGAAATCGAAAAGTACGGCCAGGCTGCCAAGGCGTAGCGATAGAACCTAAAACTTGCGGTTCGAAGTTTTAGGACAGCGGTGCAATGTAAGTTGAAGGAGGAACGACTATGAAAGAGCAGGAATTGAGTAATCCATTGAAAGACATTGCCGGTTTATCAATTGGGATTTCGGTAATAATGATCATCCTCGGATTTCTAGCGATCGTGATGCCGGGTGCTACCGGTTTCGCTGTCTCTGTGATCTTCGGATGGCTGATAATTCTGGCCGGCGTCCTGCATTTTGTTAGTGCGTTCGCCGCTTTCGGAGTAGGCAGATTCCTGTGGCGAATGCTGGTTGCCGCGGTTTATGTTTTGGGCGGGGGCTACCTTTTGTTGAATGCTCCATTTACGCTGGGAACGCTCACGATGGCGGTGGCGGTGATCTTTATTATGGAAGGAATCTTCCGTATCATTGGCTACTTTCAGGTCAGGATGCTACCGGGAAGCGGCTGGCTGATCTTCAACGGCATCGTGTCGATCGTACTCGGCGGCATGATCGCGTACGAATGGCCCGACAGTTCTCTGTGGGCGATCGGCATGCTAGTCGGCGTAAACCTGCTGTTCGGCGGCATTACGGGTTTGTTTTACTCTGCTGCCGCTAAGAAAGCCTTCAGCGGAGAGGCTCAATAGCCGAAGACCGAACGGCAGGCGTTGGAGATCCAGCAGCTAGATTCTTTAGAAAAAACATCAAGGAGGTTTGATCATATGACAACACAAACAACAGTAAATTCGGAAGAAAAAAGCCGGCTGAAGGAAGCACTTGAGACGGCGGGAAAGATCGCTGAAACGGGTATCGACGTGGCGTTGCTTAAGAAGCGAGTCGAATATGCAGTCGAGGACGCGGTCATGGACGCCGAGCGGGTCGCCAGGCACGGCAAACGCGCCGTCGAGGATGTCGTCGAGGACGCCACCTACTACATTAAGAAGAATCCGCGGCAATCGGTCGGCTATGCGGCTGGGGCGGCCCTTGGGGTCGGCTTACTAGCCGGCTGGCTGGCAACCCGGCAAAACGGCAAGAGGGTCCATTAGTAATGATGTGCCAAATAAGCAAGGGGGAATCAAGGGGGACGTGGTGCAAAAAAGCCGGATAACATTATTTGCTATCGGACCGGATCCCAGGACATTCGGCTATGGGTCGAAATGTCCTGGGTTTTTAATTGACAGTTCTGAACCGGATTTGCGCTAGCGTCATTAGCATGAGCTAGCGCATTCTTTTGTTATGTCCCGGAATCTTTCGCGACCGTTGCGGTGTTGCTCAGTAGGGTCCAACGGACTTCGGAGGGATGACGCCGGAGAATCCATATTCTCACGCAGTGAAACGTATAATTAATAGCAAGCCGCCTTTATATTGTTGGGGAACGCAATGAAAACTTTTGAGCGGATGTTTGTCGGGGCTCTTGGCACATTTTCTTTTGGGCGCCGGGGTCTATCTGCTGGTGTCCGAAGTGATTTCCGATGTTTATCGGTATCTTGGTGGTGTGGTGCTTTGTGTGCTCGGTGGCAATGCTGCGTATGGCGCGCTTGTCGGCAAGCGTCCATGGATATCCAAGATTGGGCCGCTCGCGTGAATCAATTGGCGCGGCTTAACTCAGGCATTAGGCGCTAAACGGGAGCGGCTGAGTCCTTCCATTCGGTTTCGGTGCCGGAAATGTCATCTAATGAATCTGCCAAACGAGAAGTAGATTTTCCCGCGACCGTTTTCGTTGAAGCCACCTCCGAGAAAGACGGGGCCGAGCGGTGTTTCGACGACCACGCCGCCCGAAACACTTTGCCGATATCTCGCTTCGGCAAGTCGTTCGAATATGCTGCCCGCCTCGTACCAAGCGCCCAGATATGTTTTGCCGCCGAGAAACGCGGGAATAAATTTTGGGTTGTAAAGCAGGCCGACACCTCCGTTTACGGAATTGCTGGCGCGAAATTCATCGACGCTGTACCCGCCGAGCCGGAACGGCCCGCCTAAAGTGAATTGCTGAAGCGGCGACGCGGTTTTTCCAAATGAGGTTGCTCCGCCGCCAAAGGCGAAAAGGGTGTTTCGATCGGAAATCGGTACAAACCCGAAGGATCTCGTCGCCGCCTGAGCGAACCTTTCGGTCGAACCCGGACTGTCGAAATAATAGTTGAGCGAATTTCTGCTCAATACGCCTTTCGTCGGCACTTGCGTCCTATCCAGGCTGTCGAAATTCCACTGTATGTTGAACGTGCTGAACATTCCGTCGAGCTCAGGAAGCAAAGGATCGCCGATCCGTCGCGACGCGCTTTGATAACCTAATGAGTAACCCGCCCGCAATTCGCTCTTTGAATTGAACGAATATCCGGCGTCCAGGCCCACTCCGAACGTCTTGACGGCATACTCGGCCAAGCGATTTCCGTCATTGAATACATTGATGCGACGACCTTCGAATGACACGTGCGGTGCAAGAAAGAATTTCGTTTTGCGGATCGGTCGAAAATACTCACTCGCTGCAAAAAGGTCGGACCCGATGCGAAAGTCGTTACGCCATTCGGCTCCCCTACCGCCTACATCGAAGATCGTTAACCGGGTCAGAAAATTGAAATTCAAATTGTCGGACTCTATGCTGTTCACATCCAGGCCAATTTCAAGTCGAGTGGGTTTCGGGCTTACGCCTGGGATCCGATTTGACCCGATGACGAGCTCGACCTCTCCGTTGCGGTCGGCGACCCGATATCCGAGTGCATCGAATCGGCCCGTCCCTACCAACTCCGAGAGGTCCTCGGCAAGCTTTTGCTTTGCCGATTCGTCGATTTCTTTGCCGACGTATTTGTCCTCGAGCTTATCCCGAATCAACCGCGCCTCTGCTTCGTCCTTGGGATCGATCGCGAGCCGGGATGCGATCGGCGGTTTCTCCGATCTTTGACGCCGCCGCCTTACTTCAAGATGCTGCTGCCAGGCTGTTTCGTCGAGCGAAAGCGCCCGGAGGAGATTTATCCGGTCAGCCGTGCCCGAGTAGCCAAGATCGATCAGCTCGCGAGCCTTGCTAAAATCCGTCGAGCTGAAATTGCCAAGCTCAGGAGCCACAATTAGATCAGCTTGCTGCAGGCTGCGCCTGGAATTGTCCACGGTTGCGATATTGATCGTTTGCATTAGAAGGCCCGGAAGGCTTTTCAATGCATCGCGGTCACCAAGCTGTGTCTCAATGTTAATGACCAATACGATATCCGCACCCATCGCTTTGACCAGGTTCGTTGGGATATTGTTGACGAGTCCGCCGTCCGACAGGATTCTTCCATCGATCTCGACCGGTGCGAAAACGCCCGGCATCGACATAGTCGCTCTCAGTGATCGGGATAGCGAACCGCTTTTTAGCGTAACCGATTCGCCGTTGACCATGTCCGTACCGACGGTCTGAAAGGGAATCGGAAGCAAACTGAAATCGCCGATAGATTCGTAGCGAAGCGTAAGGTCGCTGATCAGCAATCCGATCTCGTGGCCCGAGTTGAGAGCATTAGGTAGCCTTAGGTCGTCAATCCGGCCTTTCAAGGTGATCGCGGAGGGAATGTTTCTACGATCTTCCTTTCGACGGTATGAAAGATTCTCAAACGACGTGGACGATTGGAGCAGCTTATCCCAGTCAAGCCCGACCACGATCTGCTCGATCTCGGCGGGCGTTTTGCCCATCGCATACAGTGCGCCGATCAGTCCGCCCATGCTGGCTCCGCCGATGTAATCGACCGGAATGTGGTTTTCTTCCAGGGCCTTAAGAGCCCCAATATGAGCGAACCCGCGAGCGCCGCCGCCACTGAGCACAAGACCTACAGTCGGCCGCTTTCGAGTCGGCGGTTCCTGTCCCGCAATTTTTGCTGTACAGACAAGGAACGAGAAGGCCGCCACAGTGATGAGAACGCGTAACGAAATCATAAATACTCCTGCTGCTTCACCCGATCCATGTGACCCAAGCACCTGGACAAAGAATACAATTCCAGGGCGAACTTTTACCGGGGATTTGTCTGGAGCTTGACACCGTTTGAATCCAGCGAAGCGCCGATCGCGCGCTGCAGATTTGAAATTGTCCGGTTGAGATCGGTCTGGGCCTGTAGTTCGGCAGCTTGCGCCTGAACGAGGGCTGTTTGCCGCTGAAGCACGAGATAGATCGTCGACGTCCCGGCGATCGCTTGTCTCCGTTCGCTTTCATAGAGCGTTGCGGCAAGCTCGCGCACCTGGGTCGCGAGCTTGTTTCGCTGCTCGGCGGCATTAACCGCTTCGAGCGCGGTCCGCACTTCTGATTCGATGTTTTGCCTCTGCTGTGCGATCTGATATTCGAGTTTCGTCCCCTCCGCCAGCGAACTGCCGAGGTTCGCTTTCGCAGTTCGGTTCCCGATCGGCAGTGTGACGCTGACACCGGCGCGATAAGTTGGATAATCCTGTGAAAGAAGCCCGCCTAAAGAATTGAAAAGTCCGCCGCTCAAGCCGGAACCGACCGGGGTTGTTGGCGTCGTTGGAAGTGGCGGCAAACCGGCGAGAACTGATAGGTCATTAACTCTGTTCGTTAGTGCGGTATTGGCAAACGGGTTCGTTCCGCCCGAGAGGGAAGTGCCCGCCAGCCCTTGCGTCGTGTAGCCCGCGACCAGGTCGATCTGAGGCTTTGTCGCGTCACGATAAAACCTCGTGTTGATCTGGTTGATCTCTTTACTGGTTTGGAGCTGAGCTAGTTCGGGCCTGTTTTTTAGCGCCGATTCGATCGCTTCCCGCAGCGTGACCCGCGGGATCTCGATACTCACTTCGGATGTTGGGGTGATCGCCCTTGCCCAGTTCGCGTCTTCCCGATTCAGCAAAATCAAAGCCTTAAGAGTATTTTCATAGCTGGTGACCTGTTCCTTTGCCGTATAGACGTTTTGCTGAAGTGTAGCTAGCTGTGACTGGGCCTGCACAATATCGACCGGCGCAAGAACGCCCTCATCAACTTGCCTCTTATTACTGTCGAGCTGAGCTTGCGCGTCTCTGACCGCCGACTGCTGGACCTGTACATTTCGCAAGGCGTAAGCCAGATTCCAGTAAGCTGTTTCGATATTTGAGATCGTTTCCACAACGCGTTGGCGAAATTGAGCGTCCGAGAGGCTGACGTTCTTTTTCGCCACCTCGATCGAACGCCTCGTTTCGTCGGTACGCAACCCGCGCCACAACGGTTGCCGGTATTCAATCGAGAAGCTTGACGGGTACTGCGGATTTAGCGTGTTGAAGGGGGAGGTCGAACCGATCCGCGAAGTGGAAAGCTGTGCCGAATATGATCCGCCGAACCTTGGAACTCTTCCGCTCACGCCCGTAACGGTTGAAAAACTGCGCTCCGTGACCGGCTGAGTCCCGGTCAGGCTTGAAGACGAGGGAGCGGTCGAACGCTGAAAATAGTTTTCGGACGAGAACGACGGATCGTAGGCACCGCGAGCACCACCCAGGGCAAACTCGGCTATCCGAACGTCCGTTTCGGATGCCTTGATGTCGTTATTCTGCTGAAGGGCGAGCCGAATCGCATCCTGCAAACTTAGAGATAACGGCTCAACTGTTTGCACGCCGACCCGCGTCAGGTTTGACGTCGAGATCGGAACCGTGTTCGAGCTAGCATCATTTGAACTTCCTCCCGCTGACTTTTTAGCCCGTTTTGTCCTAAAAAGTTGTAAAAAGTTGTAACTGCTGAAAGTGTACCAGACGAGAATCGGGTGAAGCTACCTTTTTCAACGTACCAAGTTCTAAGCGTTCACAGTTTTGATCTCTAATCTGCCCCTGATCTACTTGCATTGGCCCAAAGATCTGTAACCTTCTCGGTGCACCGTGAGGACACAGGCGGGAGCGTTCGGGCGGTTTCGATTTCCTGACGATAGCTCGCCGTCGGGTAAGGGCGGGCTTCTCACGGGGATCGCCATTCTCTCTTTCGAACCACTCTATGGAGGTCTCTTTTGGGGAATCGTTTTCTTTTTGATTTCCTTCTTGGAATCTTGACCAAATTGGTGGTATAACGTGCTATAACGGAAGAAGTTATCACCGTGGGACTATTTTGCGGTTTGTATGGAAGCATACAGACTTTTGACGGTGGCTGACTTATGCTTCCCGAAAATTGCCACACCTGAAAACGCAGTTTGTTTTCACAGCCTGGCGTTCCCCGGCTAATATCTATGTTCGTCGGGGCGTCGTTATGGGAAGTTTTACGGAGTCTTTTCGTAAGGAAACCCACACTAAAGAAGACAGATAAGGACTCGAGAAAAACAATGGAGGATTCGAAGATGGACGAGATCAAGACGAATGTCCCCAAGACATTTAGAGATCGCGTAGGCGTACTTCGGTACCTGCTGGTGGTAGCGGCGATAGTCGCGGTAGCCGCAGCGGGATACACGTTCCTGCCTGAAGCTGAAGTGTCGGCAAATGCGGGCACGAAAGCAGAAGCGGCGGACGCACCGGAGATGGCGACACAGGCGATGATCGATTTTGCGATCGGAGCACTGAAGTCGTCATCGGGGTACACGGTATACGCGGAGAGAGGAGTTACCGATAGAGGTAATTCGGAAATAAGAGGAGCCAAAGGCGATGCGATGAGATCGGCAGCGGGTCAGAAAGCGACCAAAGGGCTGGCGAACGGTATCGACGCAATGAGGCAGCTGCCGTGCACGGAGCTAAAGAGCGGAGCACTGGCGGGCCGGACGTTCAAGCCTGGAGTTTACTGTGTGAACTCGGCTGAACTGGACGGTGAGATGGTGATCGACGGGCAGGGCTCGGCGGCGGGAACATTTATATTCCGCGTGGCCGGGACACTGAACGCAAAGAGCGGATCGTCGATCCGGGTCGAGAACGGAGCTCAGGGGAGCAATGTGTACTTTGTGGCAGAGAATGCCGAGATCGGCGACAATGCTGCATTCCGTGCACACGTGCTGGCATCTGGCGACATCAAGGTCGGAAACGGCACGACGATGACGGACAAGGTGATGGCGCTGGGCAAGGTTGAGTTGAACAACAGTGCAGTGCTCGGCGGCGGAACGGGATCGCTTGAGATCTGCAAACGTCAGCAGTTGCCGGTAACGGCGGCGAACGATCTGTCGAACCAGATATTCCACTTTGTGGTATCGGGTGTGGCGGCAGGCTCGCCGGGATCGGCAGGCAACCCGCTGCGTGTGCCGGTGAATTCGTGTTCGAGCCCGATCGATGTAGCGACGGGACCGCAGACGGTGACCGAGCTGAACACGGGAACGTTGATCACGCCTCCGACAGGCACGTTCGAGGGCAACTTTGAACTGATCAGCGTGGTGAATGTAACTCCGGCGTCGCCATCGACGCTTGGGTTGGTAAACCTTGCGACGAGAGTTGCGAACATAACGATGGTGGAAGGCGGCGTGAACACGCAGCTGACACTTGAGTTCACGAACCGAAGAACGATCACGGGCTTTGTCGAGATCTGCAAACGTGCGGCGACCGGCGCCCCGACCAACCAGGCACCTGACAGTGGGCCGATCCCGCTTCCGTCAGGCAGCAGGTTGTACAACCCGCCGGGAGCAGACCCGCTGTCGGGTGGTGATCCTGATGTAACGGGATATTTCAGCTACACGATCGAGGATGTATATTCGGTCAACCAGCAGAACCCGAACATCAAGACGCTTCAGGTGTTCACGATACCGGTCGGCCAGTGTACCGGCCCGATCTCGGTGACGAAGGGCGATCCTGCACCGTTCCCATTCCCTGTGGGCGAAGTAGCATCGCTGGCATTCGTATCGGAACTTCCGCGTGCGGGTGCATATCTTGAGAGTGTTGAAGTGATCCCTGCGAACCGTGCGAACGGCCCGGCAGTACTTGGCACGATCGTTGGTGTTAGCCCAACAGGTGCTGATGTATTCATCCCGGCTCCGGGCGGCGGCTTCCAGGACACGATCATTGTTGAGTCTGCCTCGGCCGCGAATGAAACGCTGTTGATCTTTACGAACCGCTCGAACCCGTCGAGGGTGAAGGTTTGTAAGGTTGCCGGACCCGGCATCCCGATCAACACATTGTTCACCTTTACGGTTGTTGGATGGGGAGCGACCACCGCTGCACATCCGCAGGCTGCGACCTATGGCCTCGTCTCGCGGACGTTCGATGTCCGTGCGGGCGATCCCGCACAGGGCGGTACCTGCGAATTCGTACCCGGACTGGGAGCGAATGCACCTGGATACAACCAGTACCAGACATTCGTAAACGGTACGCCGGTGTATATTTATGAGAACGGTATCTCGGTCAACAACACGATCCCGCAAAATCCTGGACAGCTCAGGGCTTCGCAGATCCGTGTATTTGGTTCGACGTTTACCAGCGGCACGGTCGCTGGCTTCACTCCGAATCCGTGGCTGACGCCAGCTCCAGCTTCGACTGAGCAGTTCCAGACGGCTGGTCCGATCGCCCTTCCGGACGGTTCGTCGGTTGTCGTACCGGTGAACGTTCCGGATGCAGGCCTGGTTACAGACGTCAATGTTGGAGTTCGCGTGGCTCATGACTTTGCTGACGAAGATATTTCGATGGCGATGGCGAGCCCGGCCGGCGATATCGTCGGGCTGAGCAACAACCTCGGTCTGGGCAATGGTACCGGTGCTGACTTCGGCACGGGAGCCAACGATTGTACGGGTACGCAGACCGTATTCGACGATGAGGCCGCAGGCCCGCTCACAACCGGAACGGCCCCCTATGCCGGATCGTTCCAGCCGCTTGGTTCGCTTTCTGTCCATGATGGAAAGGGAATGAACGGCAACTGGTTGGTCGGCTTTAACGATGCCACCCCGGTTCCGGGCGGTGTCATTGGATGTGCTCGCATTGAGATCGAAAACTCGGCGTTCGTTGCCCGCGCGGCGGTGTATGCACGTGCATCGATCGTTGAGGTTGAGTTCACCAACTTCCGCTTCAGGCCGACGGTCCTGAAGGTCTGTAAGATCGGAGAAGGCGGCCTTGCCGGCACCGACTTCGACTTTACGGTTGCGTTGGTGAGCCCGCAGATCGGCGGTGCCCATCCGGGCCCGATGTTCCCGGCATTCTCGTACGGCGTGACGGTTGAGGCAGGAGCTCCTGGAACCCAGGAAGGCAACTGCGTCTTCGTCAACGGCAGCGGCCTGCTTGGCGGTGCGTTCAACATCGGCCAGGAGTATACGGTGACAGAAGCGGGCACAACCCCGATCGTCAATGTTTACTCGTTGTCCGGTTCGATTCCGCCTCCGGGTTGGACCTCGCCAAATCGCTTTGTTACGGTGGTTCCGGTAAACGGTATCAACTCGGTAACATTTGTGAACTCACCGGCACCTCCGCCGCTTGCAGACCGTGCCGTCAAGTTCGACTTTGACGGAGACAAGAAGGCAGACGCGGCAGTGTGGACGCCTTCGAGCGGCAACTGGAAGTGGCTGGCGAGCGGCCAGAGCAACGCCCTGAAGACACGCAACTTCGGCGTAAACGGAGACAAGCTTGTCGCAGCCGACTATGACGGCGACAAGA
>JBFWPK010000009.1:0-154794 GCA_050250045.1 Pyrinomonadaceae bacterium
CGCAATTCACCGATACCATTGGACGTCCCGATCGCGGGCTGAGGTCATGGATCAGCTTCCCGGTATGCGTCTTGCCTGTACCAGTTTCACCAAGGGGGCATAGGTCGAGAAAGTCCAGGCTGGCGAGATCTTCGAGGTTTCCGGCAATGTTGGAAATATTTTTTTTCATTTGACGTTCTGCTGCTTCGATTGCAAAATTTAAACAAAGACTCTAGAAGTTGAATGCATTCTTTTCCCGCTCGGAAAAGCTCGACAAACGTTCCGAAGTTGTGCCTTCAACACTAAAAACCTTGGGAAGCGGAGTGGTTACATTTTGAACCAAGATTCTTCGCTAAAGTTAAGGAATGACTGAGTGTCACTCACACGCATTCCTGCAACCGTAGTACAAACCGTTTGGATAATTGAGATCCCTCGCTTTGTTCATGAGAGGGCATTTCAGACTCTTGAGCAGATGGAGAGATCGATCAAAAAAGATCACGGATCTTTACCGATCAGCGACGAGTCGGGGCCGAGCAATCCTCGACGGGACGAAGTTTCGTTCGTATCGGCCCTTGCTCTGATATGGCGTGTCATATACGGCCGCCGATACGCCCTTCCCGAAGCCGATGCCCCCGACGTAGCCCAGGAAGCCGCCTTGCGCCTTTGGAAGTGGAGCGAAAAATTCCAACAGAAAAGCGATGAGATGACCGCGGCGGAGTGGAGTTCTTTCACCGCAAGAACCGCCCACAACGAGGTTAACCGTTATAGCGCAAACTCGAAGCGAGCCGCAGAAGTGCCGCTGGATGAGGCCGGCCTGATACAGGACCGTGCGCCGGCAGGCAGCGCCGACTCCGAAATGTTTTCGCTTGTTCGCGAAGTTTGGCAAGAGATTTGCAGACTAAGTCTGTATCAGCGACGGGCACTGCTACTTGGTTCACTAGAACTCCTGATCTATTTCTTGCAGTTCGGAATCGGTGAGTCAGCAGTTGTCGCTTCACTAGAAATCACAGAAGAAGAATGGCCGGAGATAGCGGGAAGAATGCCTCTCTCGGATAACGAGATCGCAGCGATCGCGAGACCGCATAAGAATGCCCTCGACCAAGAAGCGTCATGCAGGGCGATCAAAAAGGCGAGATTCGATGCCCGCACGAGACTAAAGGAGTTGATGAATAAATGAATCAAAATCACTTATCAGCTGCTGAGGTCGCGATGTTTCGGGAGGAATCTCTTTCTTCGAGATCGATCGAGACAGGTCGTCATCTTCTGATCTGCAAGGAGTGTCGGGCAAAGCTGCCTTCGGTCACGACGCAGGAGTTCCGTAACTGCGTTCTCGGTAGCGAAGTCGAAAATGACACCAAGATAACGTTCACATCGAGGCTTTTTCCTAACGTGTCGCTCCCACGTTTATCAGTTGCACGAGCAGCAGTCTTTGCCGGATTCGCCATCCTGCTATTGGCGGGCCTTTACTTGGTCAGAGTCCAGAGCGGGTCGATGGATTCCGAGCCGATCATAGCGAAAAACGAGACGACTTCAGTTCAGTTGGAACCCGTTCCACCCGAATCACGATCCGTCGTGCAACCGCTGTCCACCGCATCACAACCACCGGTCTCGAATGAACCGGAGAAGAAAGATGAATATTCTGAACGCCGGCAAGCTCCGAAACGGACCGGTCCAAGTCCGGGCCGAAAACCGGAAGGCAGAGCGCCCGCAATACGAACCGCAGAAACTCGCGGAGATGAGAATCCGTGCTCCGGTGGGGCTATGGTCAGCCTCGAGTCGAACACCAACGGAAAAGAGATATTTCTGAAGTGGAATCCGGTCAAAGGTGCGGCATCTTACGACATATACATATCAGACCTAGACGAGAATTTGATCGATCATTTTGAATCGGATTCCCAGACTCAATACCGTTCTACTGTGGAACTTGAACCAGAGCGAACCTATCGCTGGAAATTAATAATCACTCTAAGCAATGGCAACAAGATCGTTGGACCGCCGCAAAAGCTCAACCCAGGCGGCGTTCTGAATAGCTATCAAAAAAAGGTGGCCGTCGATAAACAGCGCGGAACGTTTGCGATTCGGTGTGTTGCAGCGAAATGAAGAAACCTTTCAACATGGCGTGATTGCGAAGGAAGGACTTATTGGCTTGTTCTGAAGGTTAAACGTTGAAGGGCGATAGGATGGCCAGTCGCAAAATTTCAGGGGAATTTAAGGGTCGGCGCAGTCGAAATAGTCGGACTCGAAGGAACGAACCCCCTCGGCGGGAATTATAGAGGTTAAGAAATGAAACGAATCGCTCTTATCAGGTTAGTGGGCAGGTATTTATCGGCTTTTTCGACAAGGCATTGTCTGATTTTCGCGTTTCTATTCCTGGCCACTTTCTCTACGCACGCCCAGTCCAAAGATGAGTTTCCCGTTCCACCTTCATTCTCGGTCGAGGGTGTCCCTGCAATAAAGAACTCCGATGTGGGACATCTGTTCTTCGATCCCTCGCAGGTTAAGAGCAACCTGATTTGGGATGTCGACCGAAAGAATCGATCAATCCTGATGACGGATGAAAGGTCATACATTTATCGCCTCGAATCGCCAATGGCGAAACCGCAACTCCTGATCGATGGACGTTCTCCGAATATGGTTCGCGTGAATCCCAAAGGTGGCGTTTTCGCTTTCATCGATGACAAAGAGGACCGTGACAATTTTCAACTTTACTTAAGGGACGATACAGGACAAATACGCAAACTTTCGTCATTCGTTGGCAAGGATGAATCAGTCGAGTCTCTGGAATGGGACGAAAAGGGTAGATCTATTTTTTATGGGCAAGTTGACTACGAAAAGAAAATAACTCGCCTTTGCCGACACGATCTCATCTCAGGCTCCTGTTTCGACGTCGATCTGAAGGGCATATGGAACGTGATCGATTCTCAACATGGCAAGGTCCTTCTCAAATACTGGAAGTCATCGAGTAATCAGAGCCTCTACATATACGACATCGACACGAAGAAACTCAGCACCGTCGAAGACCGGGGAAACTCCACCAAAGGCTTCTTCGGGAACGGACGTGCCTTCTGGCTTTCCGAGGGAACCTCTGAATGTGTAGAGACGTGCTTGATGTCCGTCGATCTGAAGACAGGCACTAGAACAAAGATAAGATTGCCCACGGGCATCTCAAATCTCCAAGACGTCAAGGTCTCTCCCGATAAGAAGACGTTCCTGATCCAGGAGATGAAGGACGGGATCGACAACTTGCGAGTCGGGAAACTTAAGAATGATGCGATCGTCGAAACAGTATCAGCTTTGGTGCGCGGCAACTTTGTCATCTGGAATACGCGGTGGCTATCAGATAAGGAGTTCGCCTATACGACAGAGAACATCTCGAAACCGGCGTCGATCGAGGTCTTTGACATATCAGCCAAGACAAGTACCTCTTGGACGAAAGAGAAGATACCCGCACAGTTCGAGAACAAGGCAGCTCCTCCAGAAGTAATCAGGTGGAAGTCGTTCGATGGGAAGCAAATTTCCGGCTACATGATAAAGCCTCAAAAAATCATGGAGAAATCACCAGTTCTAGTCTTCGTCCATGGCGGTCCACAAGTCATTGATCGGCCGGTCTTCAATTCGCAAGCCCTACGATTCGCAGCGCATCTGGGCATCACAGTTATCCACACCAATATTCGCGGTTCGAAAGGGTTTGGACTTGAATTCATGGATGCCGACAACGGGTCAAAACGCGGTGATGCAGTTAGGGACATAAGCGCCCTCATCGACTGGGTGGAAAAACAGCCAGAACTCGACCCCGACAAGGTCTTTGTCCGGGGGGAAAGTTACGGTGGATTTGTCGCTCTTGCAACGGCTTTGCGGGAACCCAAGCGGGTTAAGGCAGTGATAGCTGAATATCCAATGGTCTCGATAAGAGGCCTGCTTAGCCAGAGTTGGGTCGATGAGTTTTTGATCGCCGAGTATGGTGACCCAAAGAATGACGATCTTATGAAACGGCTAGACGAGTTGTCCCCCCTCAACAACCCTGAACGGTGGAGCGGGGCTCCATTATTTTTGACAAGGGGCAAACTCGACACAAGGAGTCCCGAAAGGGATGTACTCAACCTCAAATCTCAACTCAAGGATCGAGGCAACGAGGTGTGGTTCATATACGCCAACGAGGCCGGTCACGGCGTAGCAGGTCGGTACGTAACCGCGGCGATGTATGAGTTTTTGAGAAAACAACTAAAACAATAGGAGAAGAATAAAATGAAGAAAATAAGAATATTTGGTCTGATGTTGGTCCTTTCACTATCTCTAGCCGGAAACATCTTCGCGATCGGCCCCGTGACCACGGTAGTCCCGGGCTTGCTGTCGCTTGTTGTCGAACAGGCTGTCTCTATGTTCGGAGGCGGTGACAGCTGCCCGTTGCGAACTTGTCAGAATTGTCGTCCTAACAATGAGGCGGATGGCGATGGAAACGGGGACTGCCGGCCAGGGTCGAATTAGGAGTTTCATGCAAATTTATCCGAACGTGTGGGCTAGAGTGAACCGGTCAATTTCGATCGTTATCACTCTAGTTCTCATGTCGGTCGCATCTCTAAGCCAAAACGAACAACAGAGAATATCTACGCTATATTCGAAAGGCTACTTTGACCAGATTAGTTCTATCGGTCCAGGAGAAATCACAAAGCTATCAACGGCTGGACGTATCGTAGATGCTTCCAAAGTGGCTATTCCTACATGCAGGACATTTATCCAACATGGAAGATATGATGATGCGACACAATTGGTAGACTCATTGGTAATCGACCCGCAACTAAGATCACAGTCTCCCGAAACATTTGCTTCCCTTCTGTTCTGTAAAGCCTCCGTACTTCGCGCTAAACGTAATTATCAGGCAACGTACGAAATATTGCGTCAGGGACTCGCAGGTGCGCCCAATGATTCAGCAACTCGTGCGGCTTTTCAACTGGAAGTAGGTCGCACGTTGTACGCAGCCGGACACGATTTTGCCGCGATCGTTTGGCTCGAACAAGCCGAGAAGACATCCTCCTCGAAGGGGCATACGGCGATTTATTACGACGCACTTCGATTTCTAAGTCTGGCTTGGACAGCGAAGTTTTATTATGCCAATGCCTTGAACTATGCCGAGAAATTGGTAGAAAAATCGTCGCGGGGAGAATTCGAACAGAGAAACAGAATTGCCCATCTCGAGTTAGGCGGCTTGCTCGATCTCACGGGTCAACAACAAGCAGCGAAGGCTATTTATATAAAGGGTCTCGGTCTATCCCTTACGGCCAAGATCAATTATCACAGCGGCCAGTTCCTTTCCGCTCTACTTCTTAAAGCAGTTTTCGAAAATAATGTCGAAACTGCAGAAAAATATCTCAGGCAATTGGAGTCAATAGATTCTGCCAAGCAATTCACTTACGAAACACTTCTCGGGAATGCTCTGGTCGCAAATTACCAAGGCGACCGACAACTCTCTGATGATTATTTTTCCAAGCTTGCCCGCGAAGACGCTACGAGCGAATTTATCGTCCCTTATTGGAGAAGCAGAATTGCAGAGAGAGACCAAGATTGGAAGAATCTCGTCCATCATTCTGAGTCGCTCCGCAAAATGACGGAAGAGAGCAGTTTCCAAGATGACCTACCGGGAATTTATTACAAACTCGCATTAGGTTCCTGGCGTCTTGGCGATGTGAGATCCGCACGTGAGTACACCAAGAAAGCACTTTCGTTATTCGAGCCTTTTCGAAACACAACCTCCACCAATCTGTCGATCGCTACGATGGAAGTCCATCACTCGATCTACCGGTTGCTGTCCGAAATCGAGCTGGAGGTGAATCCCGAGAAGGCGTTTGAATACTCCGAACACTTGAAGGCGAGTTTACTAAGGGACAGGATCGAAGGATCAACTCTGAAACAGCGTCCCGATCTTTCCGGCACAGATCGGGACCGGCTTCTCACCGCTTCTAAGAATTACATTGAAGGAAAAGAAAATGTCGAGACGCTAATCAGCTTGGAAAAGCGCATCATTAGCGACCGGCAAACTGAAAAGCAGCGAACTCTTGATTTCTCAATACAAGGTCTCAAACTGCCTGCTGAAACTGCGGTCGTTTCATATCAAGTCACCTCGTCCGGGCAACTTCTTGCTTATGTAGTTGAATCAGCGAGACCATTGCGGGTTGTAAGGCTTGGCGTGACCGATGAGCAAGTCTCGAGACTCGCTTCCGAAACGCAGACGAAGATTAAGGACCGTATATTCTTCAAGAGCGACGGGAAAAAACTCTTCGATCAATTGCTAAAACCATTGGAGTTGAGGCCACGCCAACTTGTTATCATCCCTGACAAGCTACTATGGCGAATACCCTTTCATGCCTTGAGCCAGGACGGACAGAAGTACCTTATTGAAACCCATACGATTTCCTATTCTCCATCCGTTCATTTACTGAAGCAGCTTTTATCCGCTCCGCCACCCCGCAGGAGAACGATCGAGATATTTGCCAACGAGACCTTCAACAATCGGAAACTCGCGTACGTCAACGACGAAGTAGCCAGCATTGGAAGACTATTCGGTGTAGCACCGCGACTACGAGCTACAAAGGCCGACTTCATGAAACGGGCCGAGAGTTCCGACATCTTGCACTTCTCGATGCATGCTCAACTCGATAGTGACAACCCGCTTTCTTCGTTCCTGGCCTTTCAGCAGAATGCGTCGGAATCCGGCCGATTAACTGTGGCCGATCTACTTTCGGTGCGCATGAAGCCAAATAGTCTTGCCTTTTTAGCTTCATGTGATACCAGCAAAGTATTTAACGGCGAAGGCGTGGTGAGCATTCCATGGGCTTTATTGGGTTCTGGAAGTTCTTCGGTGATTTCTTCTCAGTGGGAAGCGAATGATAAATCGACACAGAAATTTAGTTTCTTGTTCTACCAAGAACTTATGAAAGGAGTATCGACATCCACGGCAATTCAAGCAGCCGCGTTCCAGATGATTCAAGATAAGGCATCCGGATTTCACGAACCATACTACTGGGGAGGCTTCACACTTGTTGGAGATTTTCGTTGAAGGGCTGGCCTGGTAAGATTGGCCGAATTCCGGTTGTAGTAAACGATCAACTGCCATATAGACTTGGTCATGTCTGAACAGTCCTCACCAAATGATTCTCTCTAAAGGTACCATCTACGCGGCGTGGTATCATTCATGAATGAATCCTACGTTTCACATTAATTAGCTGTTGATTATGAGTTTTTCTTCTATCGCCGCATTTCTGTGGTCGGTTGCCGATCTTCTTCGCGGTGATTACAAGCAATCGGATTACGGTAAGGTGATCCTTCCTTTTACTCTGCTTCGGCGGCTCGATTGCGTTCTCGACTCAACGAAGGCGGGGGTTTTGAAGGAATACGAAGCGAGAAAGAATACGGGTATTGCGATGCAGCCTTTTCTACTGCGGGCTTCGAAACAGAATTTTTACAATACTTCGCGATATGACTTCCAGAAGTTCCTCGATGATCCGAACAACATCAAGGCTAATATCATCGACTACGTTCAGGGCTTTAGCGAAAATACGCGCGACGTTTTTGAGAAGTATGAATTTTCGAGTCAGATCGAACGTTTAGATAGTGCCAATCTTCTATTTCAGGTAACGCAGAAGTTTGCGGCAATCGATCTGCATCCCGATGCTGTGTCGAACGACCAGATGGGGCTGATCTTTGAAGAATTGATCCGCCGTTTTGCGGAACTTTCGAACGAGACGGCCGGAGAGCATTATACCCCGCGTGAAGTAATCCGTCTGATGGTGAACCTGCTGTTCATCGAAGACGACGACGCTCTTACCAAACCCGGAACCGTTCGCAGCCTTTATGATCCGACGGCGGGAACCGGCGGAATGCTCTCAATCGCTGAAGAGCATATTCGGGAAATGAACCCAAACGGCAAGCTAGTTGTCTTTGGCCAGGAGCTTAATCCGG
Source organism: Pyrinomonadaceae bacterium (assembly GCA_050250045.1). Classification (GTDB taxonomy): domain Bacteria; phylum Acidobacteriota; class Blastocatellia; order Pyrinomonadales; family Pyrinomonadaceae; genus OLB17. The sequence goes on from JBFWPK010000009.1 coordinate 7,933, forward strand.
AGTCATACGCGATCTGCAAGGCCGACATGCTGCTAAAAGGACAGGACATTTCGAATATCAAATTCGGGAATACTCTCTCGGATGACGGGCACGTTGACCGCGATTTTGACTACATGCTGTCCAATCCGCCTTTTGGCGTGGAGTGGAAGAAGATTGAGAAGGAGATCCGCAAGGAGCACGATCAGAGAGGCTATGCCGGACGATTCGGACCGGGATTGCCGCGAGTCAGTGACGGTTCTCTACTTTTCCTGCTGCACCTGATCTCAAAGATGCGGCCGGCCAAGGATGGCGGTAGCCGCTTCGGGATCGTCCTCAATGGTTCCCCGCTGTTTACTGGCGGAGCCGGATCGGGAGAAAGCGAGATACGCAAGTATGTACTAGAGAATGACATGGTCGAGGCGATTATCGGACTGCCCACCGACATGTTTTACAATACCGGAATCAGCACTTATGTATGGATCGTCAGCAACCGAAAGCCCGAGCACCGTAAGGGCAAACTGCAATTGATCGACGCTAGCGGCTTCTGGCAGAAGATGCGCAAGAGCCTGGGCAGCAAACGAAAGGAACTCAGCTCGGACCACATTGAGGAAATCACCCGACTATTCGGCGGTTTTAAGGAGTCAAGTAAGGACGGAGTGCCGATCAGCCGCATTTTCACTAACAAGGACTTTGGATACCACACGATTACAGTTGATCGTCCTTTGCGTAACGAGGCGGGCCAGACCATCCTCGGCACAAAGGGAAAATTCAAAGCGAAACCGCAGCCGGACGCTGGCCTTCGCGACACTGAGAATGTACCGCTCAGCGAGGATGTCGAAACATATTTCAAACGCGAAGTCCTGCCACACGCTCCCGACGCCTGGATCGACCACGAAAAGACGAAAGTCGGGTACGAGATACCGTTCAACCGGCATTTCTACGTCTTTAAGTCGCCGCGAGAACTGACCGAGATTGACGCGGAATTGAAGATTGTCACCGACCGAATTCTTACTATGATCGGAGGGCTTTCAAAATGAGCTTCCCGAGATATCCCAGTTACAAAGCGAGCGGAGTGGAGTGGCTCGGCGATGTGCCCGAGCATTGGGAGATCGTACCCCTGCGATTTACGTTTCAGAATCTGGATCACAAGCGGATTCCCTTGGCAGGTGAAGATCGTGCGGATCTCGAAAAAACTTATCCATATTACGGTGCATCGGGGATTATTGATCTCGTTGACGATTATTTGTTCGAAGAGACGTTAATACTTGTGGCTGAGGACGGTGCGAATCTGCTTTCTCGAAGCACACCGCTCGCCTTTCTTGCCACGGGAAAATATTGGGTCAATAACCACGCCCACATTTTGAAGCCGAACAGTGGCGACGCTTTATTCTGGAGTTCCTTATTGCAGTCCTACGACTACACACCGATCGTAACCGGGGCAGCACAGCCGAAGTTGACCGCGGATCGACTAGGAAGCATTCGTCTTCCAAAGCCTTCGGGCGAGGAACAAACCAAGATCGCGTCCTTTATTGGTTGCGAAACGTCAAAGATTGACGAGTTGGTGGCGGAGAAGCGGCGGCTGATTGAGCTGTTAAAGGAAAAGCGCCAGTCCATCATCTCCCATGCCGTCACCAAAGGCCTGAATCCGCACGCCCCACTAAAGTCCTCTGGCATCGAGTGGCTCGGCGACGTGCCAGCACATTGGGAAGTCGATCGAATGGCAAACGTGTTTCGCGAAGTAGCCGATTCTGGAACTGAGGATCTTCCAATCCTAAGCGTATCGATCCATCATGGCGTCTCTGACAAAGAGTTTAATGACGAAGAAATGGACCGAAAGGTAACGCGAAGTGACGACCGCTCCAAATACAAACGGGTCGCACCCGGCGATCTTGTTTACAACATGATGCGAGCTTGGCAGGGCGGTTTTGGAACAGTGACCGTCGAGGGAATGGTAAGTCCGGCGTATGTAGTCGCCAGACCCAAAACATCAATAACGACGACTTATGTGGAGCATCTTCTTCGAACTCCGCAAGCAATCGAGCAGATGCGTCGCCATTCTCGCGGGATTACAGATTTTCGCCTTCGACTTTATTGGGATGAGTTTAAGAACATCCGGATCCCGTTGCCGCCGGAACATGAAGCGGTAGAAATATGTCGCGCTATCAAATTGATGGATAACAGCTTTAATGAGCTTACGGCTGAAGCCGAACGAGCGATCCAATTGCTTCAAGAACGCCGCTCAGCTCTTATCTCGGCTGCCGTCACAGGCAAGATCGATGTTAGGGAGTTAAGTAACTCGGAAACTAAAGTCACAACAGACAGCTAAATTAATCGTCAGCCAATCATGGAATAATCAGTAGGATTTAGAATCGGACAATTGCCTGCTTAAAACTATATCGTAGAAAAAAGAATCGAAATGCCAGAACTCCATAAAGAAAACGTATTTGAGTCAGAGGTCATTCAGCACTTGACCAATCACGACTGGCTTCAGGGTGACCCGAAAAAATACGATCGAGAAAAGGCAATTTATTCCGAGGATCTCGTCTGGTGGCTTCGCGAACTGAACCAAAGCGACTGGCAAAAGCTCTCAATCAAATCTGAGGACGAAAAAGAAAAAGCACTGATAGGTCGTGTTTGCGACGAGATGAACAAGAACGGATCTCTCTCAGTCCTTAGACATGGGTTCAAACATCTCAATGCAAAATTTCACGTCTGCCAGTTCAAGCCCGGAAGCAAACTCAACCAGGATGTCCAGGATCGATATTCAAAGGTACGGTGCCGTGTTGTCCGTCAGATTCGATATAGTCTCGGCAGCGAAAGGTCTATTGATCTGGTATTTTTCGTCAACGGCATCCCAGTCGCAACGGCTGAACTAAAGACGGACTTTACTCAGAACGTAAACGACGCGATCCGGCAATACAAATTTGACCGGGAGCCAAAAGACTCTATCTCTAAACGTGAAGAACCGCTTCTGGCCTTCAAGAAGCGAGCATTGGTACATTTTGCCGTCAGTTCGGACGAGGTCTATATGACTACCGAACTAAAAGGTAAAGACACATTCTTTCTACCGTTCAATAAAGGCTTTGACGAAGGTGCCGGCAATCCACCCAATCCCATTACCGGCTACCGAACGGCGTATCTATGGGAAGAGGTTTTGAAGAAAGATAACCTCTTAAAGATTCTGGGCAGATTCGTTCACCTCGAAAGAGAGGAGAAAAAGGACGACAAGGGTAGGACGAAGGTCGTCGAGAAGCTAATATTCCCTCGCTACCACCAGCTCCAGGCCGTTAATAAACTGATTGACACCGTCCGGGAGGAAAAGGCAGGTGAGAAATACTTGATCCAACATTCGGCTGGTTCTGGAAAGTCCAATTCCATCGCTTGGTTGGCGCATCAATTATCCGATCTCCACGACGATAACGACGGGAAGATCTTTGACAGCGTAATTGTCATCACCGACCGTACCGTTCTGGACGACCAGCTTCAGGAGACAATATATCAATTCGAGCACAAGGCAGGCGTTGTTCGCAGAATCAAAAAAGAAGGTGTAAAGTCCGACCAACTCGCAAAAGCTCTGATTGAACGAGCCCCGGTCATTATTGTGACAATCCAGACATTCCCTTTTGTCTTGGACGAGATCCGTCAGAACACTTCATTGAAGGAACGGAAGTTTGCAGTGATCGCCGACGAGGCCCACTCATCACAGACCGGCAACGCAGCCAAGAAACTAAAATTGGCCCTCACTGCCGAGCAGATCGAGGAAGGCGAAGAGATCAGCGCCGAGGACGTAATGCTCGCGACGATGGAAAGCCGCGTTCAGCCGCACAACATTAGCTATTTCGCGTTTACTGCAACGCCAAAAAGTAAAACCTTGGAACTGTTCGGACGGCCCGGCGAAACTGGCCTGCCCGAACCTTTTCACCTCTATTCAATGCAGCAAGCTATCGAGGAGGGATTTATTCTCGATGTGCTAAAGAACTACACCCCGTATCGGTTGGCCTTCAAGCTTGCACACAATGGTCGAGAGTACGACGACGCTGCGGTCGAAAAGAGCGAAGCCCTAAAGCAAGTAATGCGTTGGGTAAGGCTGCACCCGTACAACATAAGCCAAAAGGTCTCGATTATCGTGGAACATTTCAAGGAAAATGTTGCAAATCAACTTGGCGGGCTTGCGAAAGCTATGGTTGTGACGGGATCTCGTAAAGAGGCAGTTCGTTACAAGGTCGCGATCGACAAATACATTCGGGAAAACGGCTACGCAATAGGAACTTTGGTCGCGTTCTCAGGTGAAGTGATCGATCCGGATAGCGGTTTTGGTCCTCTAACCGAAGGGAAAATGAATTCGACGAAAAGCAACGATATTCGCGAAACCTTTGATACCGACGAATTCCAGGTCTTACTCGTGGCGAACAAGTTCCAAACGGGATTCGATCAGCCAAAACTCGTGGCAATGTATGTAGATAAGAAGCTCTCCGGGGTTACGGCGGTACAAACGCTTTCGAGACTCAATAGAACTTTTAAGGGCAAGAATGAGACTTTCATTCTCGACTTCGTAAACTCAGGGGAAGAGATCCTAAAAGCATTTCGCACCTACTATAAGAAAGCCGAACTTTCTGACGTTTCCGATCCAAACCTCATTCACGACTTGCAGGCAAAGCTTGACGATTCACTCATATATCTGCCCTCTGAGGTGGATGCGTTTGCAGAAGCGTACTTTGACTCAAGAGGAACTCAACACGCGCTTCAGGCCCACATAGCTCCCGCAGTTGACCGCTTTCGGGAGAAACAAAAGACAGGAAAACTAAACAACGATAAGAAACTGCTGGATGAGCTTGAAATCTTTCGCAAAGATCTCGGAAATTTCACTAGAACATATGATTTTCTATCTCAGATAATCAATTACGGTGATACCGAATTAGAAAAACGATCAGTGTTTTACCGGCACCTTGCACCTTATTTGAAGGGTTCGAATACGAAAAATCCATTAGACCTTTCTAGTGTCGAATTGACGCATTACCGTGTTTGGGATCTCGAGAAAAGAAACTTTGCACTCGGTGAATCGGATGACGACGATAAGCTCAAACCGCTGACCGAGATCGGTTCCGCCGAACCTCATGACCCGGAGTTTGCGTTACTCTCCGAGATCCTGTCCCAGATGAACACGCTCTTTGAAGGCGAACTGACAGAAGCAGATTTGCTTAACTATGCCAACCACGTCAGAGATAAAATGCTCGAAAATGAGACCTTGGAAAAGCAGGCGAAAAGCAACACCATTGATCAATTTGCTCTCGGCGATTTTCGCAAGGTCATGATGGACAACGTCATGGAAGGACTGGATAACTACACTTCCATGGCAAGCCAGGTGCTTAACGAAGAACGAATTCGAGAAGGATTTGCAAATATCCTGTTAGAGATGGTCTACCGTGGATTTCAGAACAGGAAACTGTCCAGCGCTCCGTCTAATCCAGACAGTTTCCGTAAAATCGTCCACGACACATCGAAGTAACGTAGGCGAAACTATCAGTAATCTTGCGTTAACACATCTTGTGCGTTCTTCCTTCGCTCCAGCTCTCATTAGTGAAGTCTAAGTTTCGATTATCTGAGATTCTTGGAATTAATGTGGTGTTTCGACGTCATTTCGAAAATTTTCCTGAGTGCAGTTTCCTGCTGTTCGTTTCTGATTCATGACCTTTAGCAGCCCTATCTGTTGCTAGAGTTGCTCGAAGTGAACATAAATAATCGTTTATAAACAGCGCTATTGAAGATACCTTCCACCGTCCTACGGACGGGGCCAGAAAGAGGTAGAAACTCATCTTTAGAGATAGCGCAAGCAAGCTTTTATGTTCGATTTAGCGAATCCAGCCTATTTCATTTGATCGTGTTCGTATATACTTAGCCGGCTAACTTCGTCCGCTCGTCGAAATCAAGACGAACTTTCAGGCGGACCTCTCAAGAAGAGTTCTTCAAGAGCGTTGGCGGGGAGAAAAACGCAGTGGGGAGTTTCGCCGCATCCGTTTCTGAAAAAAGGACAAGTAGTAGCGAAGTACCAGGTCTCCGGCGTTTTTGGACGTCTGCTGCTTGCTCCCCCCGGGCCGTACGATGACCAAGTAGTCGAGAACATGCCGGGAGTATGATGGGGAGACCAAGAGTTGCTATTTTGCGTTTGGGTCCACGTCGGCTAAACCGAACCGACCTATTGTTCGCAATCAAAATCGACTCGCGATCAGCGTGGTTTTGGAGTACCGCTCGGTGTGCTGTAAATTAGTGCAAACAATACCTCAAACTGAACTATTTTTTATCTGTGGGGAAGCCGTTTCAAACTGAACTTATCGCCACCTCGTCGGTTTACGAGTGGGCCTTAAACGTCGATATCGCCGAACTCATTACGAGTATCGGCAAAATTCGAGATTTGCCACTCCTTTGCGTTGGTTCGGGAGGCTCGTTTTCGGCTGCACACTTTGCGTCCAAACTACACGAGCATCACTTCGGTTCGATTTCTAAGCCCATCACGCCTTTAGAGTTTGTCCGGAACAACACCCTACCGAGTTCCGCCGTGTTACTCCTAAGCGCAGGCGGGAGTAATCCGGATATTTTAGGAGCCTACGAAAGCGCAGTTGTTCGGGAAGCAAAACAGATCCTGATTTTGACCTTTAAAAAAGTTTCGCGCTTGGTTGCTCGAGCTAACTTGATACGCAACACTCGCATCGATTTTTTTGATATCCCGACAAGGCGGGACGGGTTCCTTGCAACGAATAGCCTGCTGGCTTTTTGTGTAATACTTCAGCGAGCCTACTGCAATGTTTCGAGCCTTAACCCTGATTTACCGAGCACCCTGTCTGAATTACTTGGTGTCGGCTCAGATATCGCTGATAAAGAATCCGAGACGCGAAGAAGCATACGTGCACTTTGGGAACGTCAAAACCTCGTTGTCCTTCATGGGACTGATACTACTTCCGCGGCCATCGACATCGAATCAAAATTCACTGAATCGGCCATCGGGGTAACCCAGATTGCGGATTATCGAAATTTCGCCCATGGCCGGCACCATTGGTTAGCCAAGCACGGGGACGCGACGTCTGTCGTCGCACTTGTAACACCGAACGACAGTGTGTTAGCGAAACGGACACTCAGACTCATTCCTGCTGGTATCCCTCGTACAACTCTTGAAACTCCACTTTCAGGTTTTACCGCATGTATTTCATTACTAGTTTCGAGTTTTTATCTATCGCTCTCCGCAGGAGAGGCACGTGGTATCGATCCTGGCCGACCTGGAGTGCCGTCGTTCGGAAGCAAGATATATCGCCTTAAGGCGTTTAAGGAAGAGAAATTAGGCGAATTTACGAAGGGAACGTTCGAATCTGTCGTGATTGAACGAAAAGCTCGATTAAGTCCAGCTTCGGGCATTCCGAACTCGAAAAGTGTTTGGCGCGACTCACTGGCCAAGTTCATTGGTCGGATTGCAGAGCCAGAATACAAGGCTGTCGTCTTCGACTACGATGGCACGTTGTGCGACGAAAAAGATCGGTTTACGGGAATGTCCTCCATCGTCTCCAATCAAATTGTTCAACTACTTTCGAAATCGAATATTGTGCTCGGAATCGCGACTGGACGTGGGAAATCGGTACGTATCGATTTGCAGTCCAAGCTTCCTTCAAGATTCTGGTCTCGGGTCGTAATCGGCTACTACAACTCGTCACAAATTGGTGGACTCGACGAGAGTATGTGTCCAAACGGATCAGAAAGGGTCACTGAAGAACTAAAATTGATCGCAGACCTGCTCTTAAGTGATCCCTTACTCGAATCCTCTGCCGCGATTACTCTGCGCGAGCGTCAGATTACGGTTGAGCCCAACCGTGGCTACTCAGTGGAAAAGTTGTGGGGATATCTTCAGAACCTAGTCTACTCGGTGCCTAATCAGGACTGCCTTCTCGTTTCTTCCACTCATTCTTTCGACGTGATTCCGAGAAGCGTCTCGAAGCGGACCGTAGTTGACTATATTAAGCTTGAGATAGGCAATGCCCCCCCTATCCTCTGCATCGGTGATAAAGGCAATTATCCGGGAAACGACTATTCTCTATTGAGTACACCGTATTCACTTAGTGTCGACGAAGTTTCAACCGACTTAGAGACATGCTGGAATATTGCCCCTCCCGGCATCCGGGGTATTCAAGCGGTGCTCTGGTATCTCGATCGGTTTGAAGCGTCGAAAGACGGCTTCCGTTTTCTTGTCCGGGATCTTTTATGAAGCGAGAGTTGGCCCTGCAGTTGTTGAGGAACATAATTCCTGAGAGTGACCTCGACGAAGACAAATTTCAGCGGATATTTGCCGAACTTGGCATATTGGCCGAGCAGAAATATGACCGCTATGAAATGTACCAACCAGGACGGTTATTTTTCGAGAATCTCTACGCGTGGCTGCTCAAATTTGACGAGCCCGAAAGGATTGCCGCTCTTAACTTTATAAGAGATCGACTCATCTATGTTTCGCGGCAAGAGTTTGAGCAACTTACTCAAATCTTATACAACGATCGAATTCGTCAGGCCCAGATAGACCTCGTAAGTTCTCGAACGGGAATACCTAGGTTTAAGATTCGACAGCTCACGGAACATCCAGAAATGAAACGGATTCAGCGCTCGTCACTATACGTAGGGATGAGTGATGGTTCGCGGATCGATTACCTAAGACGCCAGAATTTAGAAATTACGAACGAGCAGGTTCTGCCTAGTTACGACCAAAGCGCTGAGAAAATAGGCGACATCCTAAAGGAACTCCAAAAGGAATACGGATCAGATGCACAGTTTGAATGTTTATTCTTAATAGATGATTTTTGTGCTTCTGGTAAGACTTTTCTTCGAGAGGTGGTTTCGGATACATTGGCAGCTTCGATCGAGCTAGTAATCCCCGAGGCCCTCAAATCCCTTATCAAATATGATGCGGAAACCCGAAAAATAAAGCTCAATTATCGAGAAGGCGGAATTTCCGAAACGGAAATCTCTACGTTGAAGGGCCTTAGCGAAGCACCAGAATACGTTGCTGCGCTTGAGACATTACTTGAACGCCACTCGCACCGCGAAGTTGAGGTTGCGGGCTCTTTGCCTCGTCTTTCTGAACGAGGACTGTTCGGAATTCTTAGTGCGACTGCAACAGTATATTTCTGCCCGTTGTTAATAACCGAGTACGCCCAGGTAAGGATTGAACAGATTAGCAAACGTTCGCCGGTATGCGGAGCCCACAGTTTGAGAATCTTACCAAGCGCCCGAATTCCAGACTCCGCTAGAATTCGCGAAACGGACTTGGGATCGAATCCGATCGCCGGGATTTGCGACAAGTACTACGACGAAGCTATTGAAGACGAGCACACGGGAAACGTGAAGTACGGATACGCTGACTGCGGTCTTCCGGTCGTTCTGCATCACAATACTCCCAATAATTCCCTTTTCATTCTCTGGTCTCGGAAGTGGGTCAATCCGCTTTTTGTGCGTTACGAACGACACGGGCGATAAAGGAGTAGAACATGCCAAGAATTCCGAACGCGTTCAATTTCAGGGTAGCCGATCAGACGGTTCTTGATACTTCGCTTTTCTTAAACTTATATTCACCAGTTTACTTGGGCCAGCTAAAGGACGAAGACTTTACCGCTCCTAAATTACTTATCCTTCATGGTAGCCCGGGATCTGGGAAAAGCAGCCTGCTTCGACTCTTTGAAACGAGCACCTTGATCGCACTATGCAAGAATCAGGCAAGAACTGTTGACAACAATCTGCTAACTTCTCTCCGAGAATTGGGTGTAATTGAAGACTATTCTCCGAAGGCCTTCGGAATATATGTTCACTGTGACAGCAGCTTGCGCGATATCGAAAACCTGAACGTATCGGGCGCAAATGACCGTATGCTCAATACGCTTTTGGACATTCGGATCACGAGCGGTTTTCTGCGCTCCATCGAAATGCTTAACGTAGAACTTTCGTCGTTTCCAAATTTCGAGGGCATGACGTTTCAACCGTTACCCGACGACGAGATAGCTCCTGCAATTTTCTCAACCCCCCAGACTTTTTCGTCGCTGAGAGAGTCTTGTCGCACGATTGAACGCGATTTTGCCACGTTCCTCAATAGCTTCCCAGGGGAAGATATCCCTAGCTCGATTAAAACGCACTCAAAACTTTTCTCGATTCCCTACCTAAATCATATCTGCCGCTCCACACCCGAACTCCAGGGATTTCTGCCAATCGTAATGCTCGACGATCTGCATGAACTATACAAGCGTCAACGCGACCAGATAAGTGAACAATTTTTGAGCAGAAGCGCCATTCCTCGTTGGGTAGCCGTTAGGAAGAACGTTTATGAACTAGAGCGATTAATCGATTTGGAGGATGCGAACGACGGACGCGACTTCCGAGAAATGAACTTAGACTCTGCACCAACCCCACTGTTTCGCAAGTTTGTTAATAATGTTGGAAATCGGAGGCTTAGGATTTCGAGTGACTTGCAACCCTATAACGTGGATGATTTTGGGGAGCACCTTCTTCCAGCTACGGACAAGATACCGGCAGCTCGAATTCAAAGTGAGCTAACGACCCTGTGCGAACGAATTTCTGAGCTGAGTCAAGCGGAAATTGACCCAGTAGTCGATCCCGAAATCTTTGTCGACGAATTAGTGGGTCTAGAAGCGAGGCTCATCCTGCTGGAAAGGCATAGGAACAAGGTTCAACAATCGCTGTTCGGCCCATCGGCGATCGACGACGCCGAATTTGACGGTAAGGTCAGAGAAGCCGCGAGACTGTTTGCGTCTAAGCGTTTCCGTATTCCGTATTACTGCACATTCGATACCCTAGCGGACTCCTCAACCGGAAACGTCGAACAGTTCCTCTCCATCGCATCGCCGTTTGTTGACAAGATCATTTCTCGGGCGGAACTAAATCGACCAATCTATCTTCAAGCGGAAGAGCAACAAAAACTTATTCGTGCGAGCGCCGATCGCTACTTTGAATTGATTGACAGGCGCTTTGATAGAGGTTATGCCATAAAGCAGTTGGTCGATAACTTGGGAGGTTTCTTTCATGCGGTGACCTATCGGCCAAACGCTCCGATTGCGCCAGGGGTCAACGGCTTCGGTTTTGAGAGGAAGGCTCTTCGATTATTTCTGGAGTCAGATCCAAAAGACAAAAATGTTACAGCATTTCGCGAGGTGTTAACGCGTGCTGTAGCTGGGAACGTGCTTTTCGTTAAGGAAACAAAGCAAGGGCAAGCTGGAACGGAAAGAGTTGTTTTTTACATAAATCGACTGCTCTGTGTTAAATACCAACTGCCTCTTTCAACAGGGGGATGGCAAAACATCAAACCTGAACTTCTTATTGAAATGATGAGGCGTCCCATTTCGCCGAGAGAATGGGGAAAGAGATGGGTGGAACCCTTGTTAGGCGAAGAGGAGGTCTATGGGTAGATGGTCTAACTATTTTCTTGATCGAGATTTTCAAGGTTTTTGGACGAAGCTCCTCCATAAAGACCCGTCTGTATGCGTTGTAATGGGAATCGGCTTTGACCCTCGCTCGCTTACGGTCGTCGACACAATATCGGCAATCCCGTGGAGCGGAACACTTAGTTGCTTTACGATCTGTTTACGACCGCCGACGTCTGAGCTGAGTGAGAACTATGTAAAGCTGGAAAAGCTCACCGAAAAGAACATCGAAGCCCTAAGGGCTAACCCCAGGGTGACCGTCTCTTCGTATGACGAATTGTCGCTCAGGGATGAAGAGGGACATCTGATTGGGGGCCGCTCCGCCACTCTAAAAATTGCAGACAACCTCGCCAAGATTGCGGCCCACAAGCATGTCATTGTAGATATTAGCGGATTACCCAGAACTGTCTTCTACCCGCTTATTAAGTTCCTTTGCAAAAAATCTGACGATGGAATCATTGAGAATCTACATATTGCAGTGACAGAGGATTCAGATCTGGATCGGAGAATCAAGAGCGGGGAGTTCGGCAATCCGGACTATTTATTTTCGTTTAGACCAGATGTACCTGATGGTCTCAAACTCATTTGGCTACCGGCGATTAGTTCAGGTGAGTCAAGCAGGCTCGAAAAGATTCACAATCAAATTGAACGAGACTGCGCGGAAATTTGCCCAATCCTGCCATTTCCCGCACGAGATTTGAGGCGGGCTGACGAGATCATAATGCGATTGCGATCCATTCTTTTTGAAAGGATGCTCGTTTCAGAAAATAATCTATTGCTATGCGACGAAGAATCCCCCTTCGACATCTACCGGAAGATACTGGATGTCGATGACTACTATCGCGAAACCCTTTCTCGATTGGACGGACTTAGCGAAATTAGGACCGTCGTATCGCCGATGGCCAGTAAGATGCTCTCACTCGGTATGTTGCTTGCGTCAATTGAACGTAACCTGGCCGTCTCATATACTGAGGCAGGTTCGTATGAAATCGAGGGTGACTTTTCCGATTTTGAGGGAAACCTTAGTCCGGTCGAGATTTGGCTCACCGGGGAGGCTTACAGTTAGGCCCATGAACATTAGATGTAACACACACCTATGAAAAGGATGCCAATTGCCATCGGCACCGGGCTCATAACGCTGGACGTTGTTTTAGGAAGCAATAAGGACAACGTTGCCCAAACATTTGCTGGAGGAACTTGTGGAAACGTCCTCACTATCCTTAGCTACTTGAAGTGGAACTCGTATCCGCTGGCTCGGTTGACGAACGATTCTGCGGCTACTCACGTGGTTCGTGACTTGCGAACATGGAATGTAAAGCTCGATTTCATCAGCCTTGAGCCGAGTGTGGACACTCCGATTATCATTCAGGAAGTTAAGAAGAATTTACGTGGGGAACCCTACCCAAAGTATTCGCTGACGTGTCCAAGTTGTGGTGCTTGGTTGCCTACTTATAGAGCGGTCTTGTCGAATACTGTTAAAGAGATTTTCGACGATCTACCGGTGCCGCAAGTCTTCTTCTTTGATCGACTATCCAGGGGAGCTCTGGATTTGGCTCGACGATTCTCCGAACAGGGATCTCTAATCTATTTTGAACCGTCGGGGGTGGGAAACGAAGCTCATTTCCAAGAAGCGGTTCGCTTGTCACATATTGTGAAGTACGCGGACGATCGCGGCAGAGCGTTCCATTCTTTTACAGATAAAAGTCCATTGCTCTTGGAAATTGAAACTTGCGGTAAGGAAGGGCTTAAATATAGATCCTCCAAGTTTTCTAAGTCGACACAGTGGAAACGTGTCGCCTCATTCCCATCTGAGATTTCTGACACTGCGGGCGCTGGTGATTGGTTTAGCGCAGGTCTCATAAGCTCCCTGGGGTCAAAGGGCCTAAACGGCCTGATCTCTTCATCAAGCGATGAGGTTCTTCAGGCTCTCCAGTTCAGCCAAGCCTTGGCTTCCTGGAGTTGCGGATTTCGAGGCGCTCGCGGGGGAATGTATGAAAATACGCGGTCGAAGATGTTAACTGCCGTAAAGAAACTGCTAGCAAATGGCCAGCTCGGCATGCCGAAAACTTCCGTACGTCCGACAGTCCAACAGTCGCGCAGGATCAACTGTCCCTCGTGCTTTGTCTCGATTTAGCATTCGGTACGATTGGCCACTCCCTTTTCGTCAATCGCCTTGCGGGTAAGAGCTAACGAATCGACTAAGGGGTCGGTCTAACCGATGTTTATATCTTCCATCCATGAAACGAAGATAGTGGATGCTCGTCCACTCAACGGATCCGCTCTAATCTCTCATTGAATAACGACGCGGCTTCGATTATCTGACGATCTTCGAAATGAATGTAGTGCTTCGATGTCACGCCGGATCCCTTTCTGTGTCCTACTTCTTGCTGGATCGTTTCTAATTCTTGACCGCTTGCAGCCTTATCAGTTGCCGATGTCGCTCTCAAAGTGTGGAACGTTCCTTTGGGATTTACTTTAGCTTCTTCCTTGATCGAGTCGAATGGTTTCCGATACGCCTTAGTCCACATGAACAATCGCTCGTGGGGAGCCTTATTGAAAAGCCCTGCCGCTTCCATTTCATCAAATAGCCAGGTTGTTATTGGCATCTTCTTTGTGTGGATCTTGTTGCGGCTATCGGGCATGGTCAGTTCGATCAGGCCGACTCGCTTTTCTTTATCAATATATTTAATATGGGCGGCTGTAATGTGAAAGAGTTCATCTACGCGGCAGCCTAAGGTATACGCAGCGACGAGCACCAGCCGCCAGCGTCTTCGGTTTTCCGGTTTACGCGGGAAAAGGCGGTCGCAGGCCGCGAGCATCCGCTGGAATTCGTCGAACGTGAATTTAATGCCTTTCGGTTTTTCGTCGGATTTCTTGATCAGGTCACGAAATGGCGGGACGCGGGTTCCGAGGGTATCGGCCGCATATCGGAGTAAGTGCTTCAGCCGCGCAAGGTAACGGTGCGAGGTCGTTTTGGAAAGAAAGAACTCTTGCCCACCCTCTTTTCGCGTATAAGGTCGGTTCAAGAGCCACTTCTTAAATTCCTTCACGCGGAGCAGATCAATGTCTTCGATCCGGTCGTTGCCGAAAAACTCCACAAGGACGTCTAGCTTTTGAAACTCCTGCTTGGCACCTTTTAATTGCCGGTCATTCTCCAGGTAGTCTCTGTAATGTTTCTCAACAAATGCCGCAAAGTTGGTTCGCCCTTTCACCGACGCGATCGTCGCTGTTTGTCCTTTTTCGTTAAAGTCTGCGTATTCTTCCTCGGCCCAGCTTTTCGCGTCTCTTTTTGCCGTGAAGCCTCTCTGGCTTCTGAAATGCCACTTTTCGGACTTTTCATCATATACGGCAAATATGCCACGGTATCTTTGTACCGCGCCTTTTTTCCCATCCTTCTGCGCGGTGATAAAATAACCTTTTTCTTTATGGCTTTCGGCGATGTACAACTTCATATCGTTTCGGGGGGGAATTCGGGGGGGAATTTCCTGAATTCGGGGGGGAATTTAGCGTCCTCGGCCGTCCGGATGCGTCTGGTGGTGTCCGAATGTGTCCTCCGTAACTCCTTTATTTATAGTACGTTACAGAGCCAGAACGTGTCAAGCTGGGGTGGCGGAATTGGTAGACGCCCAGGACTTAAAATCCTGCGACCTTAGGGTCATGCGGGTTCGATTCCCGCCCTCAGCACCATTCGGATCAACTGCCGATCCACATCCCTCCTCATTGAGTCCGGCGATGGCGAGTTTTTCGCGCGTTTCGGCGCGGGCTCGCTCATCAAGCCTACAGGTGAAGGATCAAAATTCCTGGTGGTCGATATTAAGGGATCTGATCGAGAAACGCCTTTTCAGGGTTGGGGCCGCAAGGGTCAGTGAAGGGTATTGGACAGACTGGTCCGTTCGCCAGCTCGCGATGCGGCCATGAAAAGGCCGGGTTCGCGGTGGTCGATGAGGTGCCAAAAAATCGACAGTTTTCGCCGTCAACGGCAGTGGTAGGGGTGTGAAAATTCCTATGGCCTGAGATCTAGACTGTGGTTACCTCGGTCTTTCTTCCCATTGATGCAAGGACCGTGGTTGCGGTTTGGATGGCGAGGTCAATGTCCTCTTCGGTGTGAGCTGTTGAGATATACCAGATCCCGCGGCCGATGAGACGAATTCCGTTATCGAGCATCGCCTTTGCAAAGGCCGAGTATTTTTGTCCGTCGGATTCCAAACAGTCTCGGTAATTAGTAAGTTTGCCGCATCCCGTGAACGACATGTGCGTGATCTGGCCGGGACCGCACAAGAGAACGTCGTGGCCCGATGCCTCGGCCGCCCGCCGGAGGCCTTCCTGTAGCTTCAACCCGAGCGAACGCATGCGCTCGAAAAGATTCGGGGCACCCGATTCGAGGACAGCGATCGTCGCGACCGCGGCGGCGACCGAAGGATTGTTGCTGTTATAAGTTCCGGCGTGCATCACGGTTCCGTTTGCTATGAACTCCATAACATGCCGCTTGCCGGCAAGAAAGCTGATCGGGAACCCTGATGCCATCGCCTTACCGAATGTCGCGAGGTCCGGGATCACCCCGTAGAGTTTCTGTGCCCCGCCAAGGCCAAGACGGAATCCCGTAATGATCTCATCAAAGATAAGCAGTGCCCTATTTTCTTCACAGACCTTGCGGAGGCCTTGCAAATAACCCGGCAGCGGTTCGATGCATCCGTTATTGCACATTATGGGCTCTGTGATCACGGCGGCGATGTCATTTCCTGCCTCACGAAATGCTGCCTCGACCGCCTCGAGGTCATTCCAGGGCAGCACAATCACCTCATCAAGAACGCCCGTTGACTGGCCCTGAGTTTCAAGGATCTTTTCGGGAAATCCTGCATCGCCGGCCATGTCTTCTGCCGGATGCTGACTGATAAGGACATTGTCGAACCAGCCATGATATTGGCCTTCGAACTTGACGTATTTTTTGCGGCCGGTATATCCGCGGGCCAGCCGAAGTGCGGCCTGAACAGACTCCGACCCGCTGTTGCTGAACCTGATCAACTCGGCGCACGGAATAAGGCTCTGGAGCTTCTCGGCAAGTTCCAACTCCAGAATGTGCTGGCCCGCATATAGCTGGCCCAGGTTCATTTCGGCGCACACTTTTTGGATAACGTCCGGATGCGAATGCCCGAGGATGACCGGTCCCTGACTAAGTGTAAAATCAAGGTATTCATTCCCGTCAACATCATATATGCGCGAACCGCTGCCTTTACTAAAGAATAGTGGATGCGGAGAGCCGGTCATCCTGAAATGACTGCTCACCCCGCCGGCCATGGAGCCGCAGGCACGTTCGTAAAGTTCGCGCGATCTATCATAGCTTCGCATAAATATTTACTCCTTGAAGTACGAGAGGATGTTTAGTTGTTATTTGGTCTCTGGGACTAGCGTTCGAAATCGGCTGCCGGATCAAGCGGGAAAACGGGTCGTCTTATGTTGTTGAACTTGAATTGCCGCAAATCGGCCGATGACAAGCCGGGAGAATTCACTTCGATGATCGTGCCCGCGATCGGCTCGTACGCTGCTCGAAAAGCGACCGCGGACTTCAGAACAATGATCTCTTCGCGCTCGGGGAAGATCCCGACAGACCGGAGTTGTTCGAGGTTCCACGGAGGCATCTTGATCTCTGTCAGGACGAGCTTAATGCCACCACATTCCACGACGGCTGTACGGCCCATTTTCTCGATCAAGCCGTCCCGCATATGCCCGCGGTTCAGAAAGACGCCATCCGAAATCAGTCTTACCGTTGCCCGCAGCGAAACAGGTTCGCCGTGGAAGCTATCAGTTTTCCCTCCCACCGAGAGTTCGACCGACGCCCCAACTCCGGCCGTGACCGCTTTTTCAACCGATTCACTATCTGCGATGATCACCACGGCACTGCGAGCGTTCTGATGGAGCAGTTCCCGAAGGATAAATGTGCTGTCACCCGGTGTGCCAGCACCAATGTTGTCTCCAACGTCCGCCAGGATCACCGGCCGCAAATCGCTCTCTATCGCCGCCTTTACCGCGTCTTCGACATTCGCAAGGTGAGGCAGGAAATCGTAGCGTGCATCCCAGAACGATCGGGCGACCCGTTCGGAGCTTACTCTGGCAAGTTCAGGATTGTTGTTTGTAATAACAACAGCACTTGGGCCGATCTCTTCGACGTCCGAGTAGGCAAAGCCGCCCGCCACTGTAACGGAAATGACCCGGTCATTCCGTTCGATCTCGCGGGCTTGTCCAAGAATATGGCGCATCGGTTCGTCATCCGTAAACTGCTTGTTTGGGACAATGACCATCGGGGCTTTCGCCATCGCCATGGTGGGCCTGATCTCTCCGCGGACCGTTCTCACGATCATCTCGGCCGCCTCAAAGCCGCGTTCTATCTGGTCTGTATGCGGATACGTTTGATAGCCGACAATGCCGTCCGCCATTTCTATCATCCGTTGGGAAATATTCGCGTGCAGATCGAGCGTAATGACTATGGGCGTATCTTTGCCTGCAAAGCCGCGAAATCTCGACAGCACATAACCATCGCCATCCAGTGCCTGTTCCGCGACCATGGCTCCGTGCAGCGCAAATAAGATACCGTCTACTTTACCCGCCGAGGAATAGGCTTTTTCAACGATATCGATCATCTGATCGAGTGCCTCTGAAGTGACCGGTCCGGTGGCAACTCCCCAGGCCCAAAGTGTCGGAACGATCTCAAATCCGAACTTCTCAGCGCCTTGGATAAAGCCGGACATCTCACTTGTTGTCCCTCTTAACTGTTCGATCGAATCCCAGCCTTCCAGAAACATCACATCGCGGAACGAGCCGATGTCCGTCGGGACGTTCGAGAATGAATGCGATTCGTGATAGATTCCGCCAACCAGGATCCTCATTTTAGCGTTAGAGTGTACAGAGAATGTCCCGTGTAATTTCGCCACCGGATATGTCCACAGGCCGTCGCGTTGAAGCGTCAAGGTCGGCTCCGCCCTTTAGACCGTGGCCCGTGAGGATGCAGACGGCCGTTTCCTCAGCATCGAGCGATCCGGTCGAGAGGGCCTTCATATAGCCCGCGACCGATGCCGCACCGGCAGGTTCGACGTAAACGCCTTCTTTCTCGCTCAAAATTTTCTGCGCTCGCAAGATGTCCTCATCGGTCACAAGATGACCGCTCCCGCCCGATTCCTTAACGCATTGAAGGGCAGCACTCGCGTCAATGTCGACCTGTACCGCAAGGCCGCTGATCGTCGTAGTCGTCCCAACCTCGCGCCCGACACTCTGACCCAGGTTCAGCGGCGTCACGAGCGTGTCGTTCAATTCTGGCTGCACTGCATGGATCCTTGGTATTGTGCCAAGAATGCCGCGCCGTCTGAGATCGTCAAACCCGCGCCAAATGCCGGTCAGAAGGCCGCCGCCGCCAACCGGTACAAAAACATGGCCCGGAACCACATCAAGCTGCTCGACGATCTCGTAAGCGATCGTCTTGACGCCTTCCATTCCTTCCGGGCAGTACTTATATGCCGAGATCACAAGGGGAATGTTTTCCTCCTCTGCGAGGTGTTGGAGGCGTTTGAATATCGGGGCGGAAAGTTCCTTCGTTAAGCCGAAATCCTTTACTCGAAAGACCTGAGCGCCATAGGCCAGCATTTGTGTAAGCTTGTTGTCAGGAACGATCTCATTGACAAAAAGAAGACAGCTCAAACCGTGTCTCGCCGCATATGCGGACAGGGCGGCACCTGTATTGCCGGATGAGGTAGCGATAAATGCGTCAATACCGGCACTCTTTATCAGCGCGGTCTGCACCGCCGCGAACCTGTCTTTGAATGAGCCCGTCGGATTGACCTGCTCCATTTTGAAGAAGAGAGGCCCGCTCGGCGAGATCCGGCGGCTTTGGACAAGTGGCGTCGCCCCCTCCCCAAGTAGGTCGTAGCCCGCCTCCAAATGCGGTGGCAAAAATTCTTTGTATTTCTCAAGCAGCGAGGTCATTCGCGGATTATTTTGACAACACCCAGGCTCGATTGAACCGTGCCCATCGGATCTCGCGGCCTTCGCCATTCGGCAATTCGCTTTGCCAAACCGCGACGAAGTTACCTTCTTTGTCCTGGGTAATGCCGGGATACGAGTTTTGAAGGTCGCTGTGATTCTTCAACGGCCCGGCGTTCGCAACATTCTTTGGCTTGGACCAAGTATGCCCACCGTCGGCCGAGATCGCAACGCTAAGCGGGTTTCGAAACCGGGGCGAATTGTTCCAGATCGCAATTATTTCCTTGGGATCCTGATCCAATCTCCAAAGAGAAGCTGGCGTATTGTGACCGACCAGCGGACTCGGAATCGCCTTTGACCACGTCTTCCCGCCGTCCTTGCTTCTCGATTCATAGAAAAACCCGGTACCCGTTCGAACCAGCATATAGAGCTCTCCGCTCTGGAGCTCGACAACCGCCGGTTCGGTGGCCCCGTTAGTAGCAAACGGAGAGATCTTCTGGGCCAGCACGTGAATATCTATGTGCGGTGTCCAATTGACACCATCCTTCGAAAGCATAATGCCTGCCTTCATATCCATCTCGCCCTCGGTCCGCGCCGGCACCCATCCCTCCTGCGCCCAAATGTCGTATGCGGAAGGCAACAGAAGATCGCCGTTCCGAAGCTTGATCCCAACGTGGCGTTTCCCGATGAAATAGTTGTACGGCGTTTTGATCTCGATCGGTTTGGTCCACGACTCACCTTCGTCCCGGCTTTCTACCATAAAAATGTCGGCCTTCGTGATCTTATTGGGCGGAGTGACGGTGGTGCTGTACACAAGGATCCGGTCTCCGTCTATTATCAACGCCGGATCGCCGTCGTCTCTCTCGGGGATGTCAAGTACCTCAAATGGCGCACTCCATGTTTTTCCGTCGTCCTTTGAAACCGCCCCAACGAGTTTGTTCTTTGCATGATTGCCCGGCCGCAGCGACCAAATGGTAATGATATTTCCGTTAGCAGTGCGGCTGGCGACGGGATACGCATGGCGTTGTCCCTTCTTGCCCGGTTGGACGATCGTTCCCTCTTCAAAGAATGGCTCTGCCTGTCCCGAAATCGATATTTGGGCAACAAGCAGCAGAAAAGCGAAGGTCACGATCAACGATCGAAATGTGCGAAGCTTTACGTTCATCGTTTATTTCTTCTTAAACAGAAGATCTCTGAGATCATCAAGCGTGTAATTTCCCGCATTGACCCTGGCCATGATGTCCTGCTCGGTCTTTCGTACCTTAGCGATCGTCTCCGGCAGATCTGCAAGACGCTCCGTTGGAACTTGGATCAGCCCATTGATGTCGCCATGAATGATATCCCCGGGCCGCACCGTCATCCCATGCACCTGGACCGGGACATTGACCCGCGCGATGCGGCAGTGGACATGACTTGCCGAGGTACCAACCGCGAACGTATGGAAATTCAGCGCTTTCACCTCATTGAAATCTCGTACATTGCAGTCGGTAACTAATCCGATCGCTCCGAAATTCTTTACGAGCGTGGTCATCACATCTCCCGAATGAGATGCGAATTCCCGATAGGCCCCGATCTCCTGAAGCACCAGAACAACAGGCTTTGGACTGGCCTCGATCGCCTCGTAGAACTGCATCGTGATCTCGGGATCGCGCGGTCCCATGCGGGTAACAGTCTCCATTTGGGCCGTTACGGCATACCCAACCATCGGGCCGAGGTCTGGGTACAGACATTTGATCGCGCTCGAGGTAAAGTTCTCAGTACCCGGCCGAATATCAAGCATTTCGATCGCGTTGCAAACGGTCGGGGTGTCTATCGTTTGTAGGAATGAAATTATGTCGTCCATGTTGTGTTTTGAAAGCTGATCTACGCTAGTACGGTCTCGGCGGAATTGAAGCTGATCTGGCCGCCATTCGCGACCAAAAGGCCCATAAAGGTCAGGCCGAATATTTTTGCGGTCTTTATTTCTATCGTTTCTCGCTCGTTGATCGAGATACGGGCAGTACTGAGTTCCGCCCTGTAATCAACTGAGATATCCAACGCGGTTCCAGGCGTAAATGTTGTCGGATAGAGTGTTTCTTCGCCGATCCGAAACGCATTATGCTGAAATTCGGTCGTTCGACGATTTCTCTGCTGCCGTTCGGGTGTACCAGCGGCGGCATAGACCTTGTCCCCGGAAAACCGCAGTCGCAGGCACGCATCGTTTGGATCGCGTGGCGACAGCAGGCTGTTTCCGAACAGGACATAGGCGTCTGGTTTACTCGCTTGCACTCTCACTTTGATCCGGCCGTCTGAGACAAGAGGAATATTCCTGACAATGCCGGTAGGGTTATTGTTTTTGGGATTCTGCCGTATTTCAAGCCACAGCGACCCGTCCTCGGCGAGCACATATTTTTCGATGGCGGCGGCGGCGGACGGTCCGGGATCGATCGTATGCCACCCCGTTCGGCCATCACGCAGGTCGGCCGTTACGATCTTTGAAAGTATCCACGACCGGCTTACTCGTGCAAAACTTGGCCGATTGTGGCGTGACCAGTTTCCCTTGTTGTACGAGATAGCAATGTCCCCTTCTTTCGTTTCGGTAAGAAAGGAGTATGTCACATGCGGGATCGACGCTTCGGGGTCATCAGTGAAATCCGTAAGATCGAGTTCACGCAGCCCTTGAAATGTTTTTCCGTCTCGGGTCAGTCCGACGACCAGGCTCTGCCGAGCATAATTTGCGTGTGTATGATTGTTCCATACAACGGCGATCTCACCGCTGCGAAGCCTGAGGGCGGTTGCCGGCGCATTGCTCGAAGGCAATCCAGATTCGGCTGCCGGCGACCACGTCACGCCGCGATCGGTTGAATGCGATTCCCATAGAAATCCCGTCTGCGCCCTTATCAGCATCCAGAGTTTGCCGTCATCGAGTTCGACAACCGTCGGCTCGCTAGCCCCGCTCTCAAATCCGCCGCCGCCGGTCCTTAGCACACTTGTCGAACGTTTCCATGTTTTCCCGTCGTCGTCAGAATACATCGCGGACACGGCGAACTGAGATTTCACATTCGTAAGAAAGCAGAACGGATAGATCAGTCGGCCGTCCCGCAATTGTGCCATTGAAAGAATGTCACCCTGATACCGCTCGCGGGTCGGCATCTTTTCGGCACCCGTCCACGTCTTTCCACTGTCATTCGATCGTTGGATGTAAACCTCGCTCAGCGACTTCTCGGGTGTCCCGGTCGCGTAGTCATAGCCGCCATACTTAACGAAGATGTGCAAAAGGGTTCCGGCCGCCGTCTGAAAAAGATTATGGGAAAGTAACGAATGATCCGTCGTTCCTTGTTGCAGCACCTGCGGGTCGCCCCAGCTTTTGCCGCCGTCAGTTGACCGCCGCATCACAAGGCGCGAGATCGACCACATCGACTTCGACAGGTAAGGAGCTTCTGGCTCCGTAGTTACCCAGAGCAGGTGGCCGTTCCTCAATGATGTGATAGGCCCGCTGCGCGAAGCGCGGTGCCCGAGGTCAAGTGAGTACCGTTCCATCTCGCCGAAGACCGGAACGGCTGCGAGGGCTGGCCGGGGATGAATGATATCTACCGCGCCGACCGCCAAGCCCGCAAGGGCCCCCGATGCCGCGATAAACTCTCTTCTGTCCAGTTTCTTCTTGTCCATATTTCTGCGTTTCGAATGTATCCGGGATCGATCTAAGCAAGTTCGGTCGTCATCGAATGAAATCGAAATTTTCCGCCGTTTCCGACCAGCAGGCCTACAAATGTCAGGCCGAAGATCTGATCGATATCGAGTTCGACCGAAGCGGCATCGTTGATCGCAACTTGTGCTTTGCTGGTCTTTGCGTGAAACCGAACTTGGACCTTGAGGAGATCATTCGAGGCATAGGATCGCGGATACTCGATCTCGTTGGTAATCTTGTGCGACGAATATTGATACTGCGTCGTTCTTCGATTATTCTCGGCCCTCGTTTCACGGCCCGAACCGAGGAAGATCTTCCCGTTGCCGAATCGAACACGCAGGCACGCCTCATCCGCATTTCTTGGCGACAACAGACTGTTTCCGAAAACGAGATAAGCGTCCGGCTGAGGGACCTTGATCGCGAGTTCAATTTTGCCGTCGGCTACCAGCGGCACGTTTCTGACTATCCCGGTGGTGGCCTTATTCCCAGGATTTTGTTCGATCTCAAGCCACAGTTGGCCATCATCGAGAATATAGCGTTCAGTCGCCGCAAACCGGTTTGGACCGGGATCTATGGTGTGCCACCCGGTACGACCGTCCTTAAGGTCCGCGACGACCCGTTTTTCTTGTATCCATGCCGTGCTCACACGGGCGCAGCGCGGACGATTGTGGCGGGACCAGTTTCCTTTGTTGTAAGAGATGGCAAGGTCACCTTCGAGGGTCTCGGTAAGGAACGAATATGTAGAATGCGGGATCGAGGCAGCCGGATCGTCGGTAAAGTCGGTAAAATCCAGTTCGCGAAGACCGCTAAAACTTCTTGCATCCTTTGTCATGCCGACAACAAGACTCTGCCGCGCGTAGTTCGAGTGGACATGATTGTTCCATGCGACGGCTATCTGGCCGTCCCTCAATCGGAACGCCGTAGCCGGTGCGTTGCTCGAAGGAAGGATGGTTTCTTTTGCACTGCTCCAGGTTTTCCCACGATCGTCGGAAAATGATTCCCACAAGAACCCCGTTTGTGCGCGGATCAGCATCCAAATGCGGCCGTCCGGCAATTCAACCGCTGTTGGCTCGCTGGCACCGCTCTCAAAACCTCCACCGCTGGTAGTCAAAGTTGACGGAGATCGGAACCACGTCTTGCCGTCATCATCGGACAGCATTGCGGAAACCGCGAACTGGGACCTAACTTTCGTAAGAAAACAGAACGGATAGACGATACGCCCGTCGCGGAGCTGCTCCAGGGAAAGAACGTCGCCGTGATAACGCTCGCCCGTATCGAGTTTTTCAGCTTCGGTCCACGTTCTGCCGCCATCGGATGAGAATTGCCTGAACAGGAGCCTCAGCGATCTCTCCGGGCTGCCTGTTTCATAATCGTAGCCGGAGGAGCGGGCAAAAACGTGAAGCAGCCTGCCCGATCGAAGGGCGCGGAGGCCGAACGACATGACCGAATATTCTTTTGATCCTCGCTGCAGGACCTGTCCGCCGCTCCAGCTTCTTCCCCCGTCGGTGGACCTTCGCATCGTCAGCCGCGAGATGCTCCACATTGACTTCGATAAATACGGGGCTTCGGGGTCGGTAGTTATCCAAAGCAAGTCACCGTTCCTGAGCGTCGTGATCGGGCCAGAGCGCGGGGCCCGATAACCGAGGTCAAGCGTAATCCGGTACGGATCTCCGCCGGTCGATGTCGGCCTCTCGGTGCGAGTATCAGCGAGAATTCCGGGGCCGCCAGCGGTAGCCGCCACCGCGGCCGCCACTCCGCAAGATGCCTTAAGGAAGCTTCTGCGTCCACGTTTGTTGTCAGTTCCCATTGTTCCCATGCCTATTTATGCCGCGGTCCATCCTCCATCAACTACCAGATTATGCCCATTGATATGGCGGGCCGCACCAGTACAAAGAAAAAGGACTATCTCGCCGATCTCCGAGGCGTCGATCAATTCTCTCTGGGGCATCGGGGCAAGCATGATCTTCTTAATGACCTCATCCTCGGAGATTCCATGATGTGCTGCCTGGCTTGCGATCTGATGCTCTACCAAAGGTGTCCGCACGTAGGCGGGCGAAACGGCATTGACGGTCACGCCCGATTCAGCGGCCTCGAGAGCCGCCGTCTTTGTCAGCCCGATAAGGCCGTGCTTTGCGCTTACATACGCCGCCTTGAACTTTGAGGCAACAACGGAATGGATCGACGCTATATTCACAATGCGTCCCCAGCCTTTCGACATCATTCCCGGCAGGAATTGCTGCGTGCAAAGGAACGACCCGCGGAGCATTACGTTCATCAGCCGGTCCCACTGTTCCAACGGAAATTCCTCCAACGAACTGACATATTGGACGCCCGCACAATTGATCAGGATGTCGACCTGGCCAAGCTGACGGATCGCAGCTTCACGCAGTTTTTCAACCTGGCCGCTATCGCTGACATCCGCAACGCAAATGACCCCACGGCCCTCGACGGATGTCAGTTCCGCAAGCGACATCTCCAGAACGTCAGGTTCGAGATCGGCCATGCAAACGGACGCTCCAGACGCCTTGAGGGCCGCGGCGATCTCGAGGCCGATACCGCTCGCCGCTCCCGTGACAACCGCTGTCTTGCCTGAAAGATCGATCGTCATAGGCGAATTATCGGTCTATCAGACCGCGAATTACCGGCTCGAGTGCGTTTGCGTAATTTGCAAAGCCGAGGCCGGTCGGATGCACGCCGTCAAAGGTCCCTTCACCGTCATCGCCATACGAATTACTTCCCTTGAAAAAATGCAGATTCTTTACTCCGGCTTGCTCCAGCCGGTTATACTCCCTCAGCAACCGCGCATTCTTTGCTTTTATCGTGGTTCGCGTTCCGGGATTCCAGATCTCTTGAGCATAATTCGGATTTTCGACGATCAGGATCGGAGTATTTGGCCGGGCAGCTCTGATCGTGCTCACAAAATCGAAAGTTCGTTCGGTTATCTCTGCAAACGACATATTCGGCAGGCAATCTATTATGTAAAGCTCAGGATCGAGTTCGGCCAACAGCTTGGCCATCTCGGGCTCCATCTTGCATAATCCGGCGAATCCAAGATTTACGATCTCACGGCCAAGTTTCCGGTTTAGCTGCGAGACCAATGTCATTCCGGGACGCTGCGCGGCGCTGCCCTGAATGATGGACGTGCCGTACATCACGATCGGCTTTTTCCCGTCCGGTTTCGGCTTGCCGATCCTCGATCCGGCGGGAATGCCGATCTCGACAACGTCCACGCCGTTATATATCGGAAAATAGAGCCTGAAATCGCGCAGCTTTTTTGAAAGATTGCGGACAAATGTTGTTGTCGTGTCCGGGTAAAACGCTCCTTGATGGCCAGGCGGGCGCACCGCACTCGGCGGTTTGGCCGCCGCCCAAACCCATTTGTCGGCCTCCCTCATATACATATCCATTCCGGCAACACTCAATGAGGATAACGAAGGCGTATAGAAACTCGGATTGTTCAGCCGCCAACGGACAACGACTATGCTGGCATCGGTCGTGAAGGTTACGTGAAGGCCGGCCGAGTTGCTGCCCCGCTGCCATACGCCCTTGTTCACCATGCCTTCCGCCTTCGCCGGCAGGCGGTAAAACGGCGTTTTCGTTTCGGAATCAGGCCAGCCTTTTCCCTCGATCCCGATCTGGGCCGCGCTGTACCAGCTCATTTCAATTTTTTGTTGTGAATAGGCATGTATCGCAAAGATCCCGACCAATGCCAAGCATAAAAACCACTTCATACCTCTCCCTTTTATTTCACAACCGTTTCGATCACTTGCTATTGCCAAGCAGCGGCTTGATAGCTGGTTCCAGTACATTCGCATAATTGGCGTAACCTAGATCGGTCGGATGAACGCCGTCCAGAGTACCGTCGCCGTCACCAAACGAATGGTCGCCTTTGAAATAATGCAGGCCCGTGATCCGGTCTTTTTGCAGCTTATTGAATTGCTGTAAAAACGCCGCATTCTTTTCATTTATCAATTCACGCGCTTCTGTATCCCAGGAGGTGTGTGCAAAGTTGGGATGTTCGACCATAAGGATCGGCGTGTTCGGACGGGCCGACCTGATCTTTTTTACAAAGCTCGCGGTTCGCTGCGTTATCTCCGCCGCGGTCATATTCGGCAGACAATCAATGACATAGATCGCCGGGTCGAGTTCGGCAAGTAGGTCCGCCAGTTCCGGTTCCATCCGGCACAAGCCCGAAAAACCGAGATTTACAACTTCTCTGTTCAGTCTTCTGCCCAAGATGGAACCGAGATTCATCCCCGCTCTCGATGCTCCGAATCCTTGAATGATCGACGTACCGTAGATGACTATCGGCTTGCCGGCGAGAGCGGGCACCGGCTTGATAACGGCCTCTTTCGGGATGCCTATCTCAACCCGGTCAACGCCGTTATACAGCGGCAGATACAGCCTGAATTGACGTTCCTGTTTCGGCAGTTTTTGGATGAATGTAGCCTCGGTCACATGCGGGGTTCCGACGCGACTTCCCGCGGGCCTGGTCATGCTTGGCGCCTTTACGGCAGCCCAGGTCCATTTGCCGCCTTCACGAACGTAAAGGTCCATTCCCGCGACGCTGGTCGCGGAAAGTACAGGGGTTGTGATGCTCGGATGTCGCAACCTCCAACGCACATCGATACGGACGGCGTCAGTCGAGAATGTCACATAAAGCCCGGCTGAATTGATCGACCGTTCCCAAAGTTCTTTACTTACCGGCTTCTGCGCTTTCTTGGGCAGGCGGTCGAACGGTGTAATTGTTTCGGAATTCGGCCAACCCTTTCCGCCTATCCCAAGATCGGCCGCATCGTGCCACGCTAATTCAACATTCTGCTGAGCGAATGTTTGGGCCGCTAAGAACGAGAGGAAGATCAAAACTAAACAGTTCTTCATATAGGAAAAACCCGCCCCTGCCAGAATGTCGACGGTGCCTAAACCTCGGCCGCCTTATTGTCAGTTGCGAGAAAACTGAACATCACCGCTATTGCAAAGCCGACAAGGAAGGAGGCCGGAATGATCCATGTGAACGAGATGTTCTCTTCTAATCCGAATATTGATTTCCCAAAAGCGATACAAATACTTGTCAGTACCGACGCGATAAATCCAAAGATCGCGGCGGTTCCGTTCACTCGCTTTATGAGTATGCCCGCAAGTACGAAGACCGCGAGCGGGCCGACAAAAAGGTTTACGAGCCTTCCGCTCAACTCGATAAGATTCCAATTGGTCTCACGCATCCCGAAGGTGATCGCCACGGCAAGGGCAACCCCGAATCCGCTGACCACGATCCCAACGAGGCGTTCAAGTACAAGATCTTTCCTGAACAGGGCGACGTGTTTGAACTGTTTGGAAAGATCGGCGATCAGGACGCTTGATATCGAATTCATGCCTGAGCTCAAGCCCGACATTGCCGCCGCGAGCAGGCCGGCGATTATCAACCCCGAGACGCCGTGCGGCAATTCCTGCACGATGAACTGCGGCATTGCCCGGTCGGCCATGCCGGCGATCGCGGACTGGAACTCGTCCATCGGGACGGCTGACTTGTGATGATAGAAGGCAAACAACGCCAGCCCGCAAATGACCAGAAAAAATATCGAGGTCAGATTTGAGATCATGAAGACCCACACCGAACGCCTTGCTTCGCGAAGGGACGGCGTACTCAAATATCGTTGAACGATCATTTGATCGGATGTACTGGTGCAGATGAAATAGAACATCACCGACGCCATCTTTCCAACCGTGGTTACCCGCACCGTCGGGTCCGTACTGAATGTGATGATCTCTGTACGGCCTGCCTGCGAAAACGAATCCCACCATCCGAGCGGCCCGCTTCCGATCGCGTACGCAACATAGACCGGGATGATCAAAGCGCATCCTGTAAACAGTGCCGTTTGTATAAAATCGGTCCAGATAACCGACCGCAGCCCGCCCGCCGAAGTGTAGAACGTTGTGATGGCCCCGATGACCGCGATAATTAGAAATATGTTCAGCCCGGTTACTTCCGAAACCGCGAGGCTGGCCGTATAAATTATCGCTCCCATCCAGATCAGCGTTTTTACGGCAAAAACATATTCGCTGATCTTGGAAATGCGAAGATCAAAACGCTGGGCAAGATAATCGTAAGCACTCGTTATCTTGAGCCGCATCAGCACAGGAAGCACGATGCGATTGATGATCGGCACAACCAACGGAACGAACGGGTAAACGATAAAGTACCCGAGCCCGTACCGGATCATCTCGCCCGGAATGGCCATAAAACTTATGGTCGAAAAGAGCGAAAGGCTTCCGCCGACAAGTATCCAATGCATGCCGCGGCCGCCAAGGAAAAAATCTTCGCGCGACTTTTGGCTTCGTGAAAAATACAGCCCGATCAGCGACATCGCCGCCAGATAGGCAATGATCACGATTATGTCGAGCGTGTTAAGCTGCATGAAATGAATCGGGAGTGCCCAAGGATTTCGGCCGGCCCGTGCCGTTTAACGACAGCTACATTTGATTGGCCGGCACTTCGCTTCGTTTTGCCCAAGCGTCCCAAGCCTCGATCAGACGCTTAACGATATCCGGATGCCGTGCGGCGAGATCCTTTGTTTCCGTTCGATCGGCATCCATGTCATAGAGCTCCCATTTCTTTGCCGTAACGCCCCAGACGAGCTTCCACTTTCCGACACGATATGCCCGCGACCCATAAAGGAACCAGCCCAACTCGCGCTCCTCCGAGAACTTTCCGCCCTTGAGGACCGGCATCAGGCTCTTGCCTTCTATCGGGATGGTCTTTTTTCCGCCGCGTTCGGCCGGATATTTCGCGCCGGACACTTCCATGAACGTAGGAAGCAGATCGATCAAATGCCCTATTTCGTTCGTCATCGTGTTTGGTTTTATCTTCTTGTTCCAACGAACGATCATCGGCGTCGTCAAACCGCCTTCGTATGTCCATGTCTTGTATCGGCGAAACGGCGACGATTGAGCGGTCGCCCAACCCGGCCCGCAGAAAACATACGAGTCTTTCGAGCCAAACTTTTTACCTTTATTGTATGCCCGATATTCTGCGTACTTCTCGGAGCCCGGCGGTATATCACTGGCACAGCCGCCATTGTCCGAAAAGAAAACAACGATAGTGTCGTCATCTATTCCCGTTTCTTTCAGGGCCGCCATAACCCGCCCAATGCTCTGGTCCATTCGGTCAACCATTGCCGCATAGACCTCCATCTTTTGTATCTCCCACTCTTTGTCCTCAGCCGAGATCGACTCCCACGAATCAACCTTGAGGTCGTAGCGCCAGTTCCCCAACTTCGGATCAGGATCAGGAAGTCCCCATTTTTCTGAAACTATTCCTAGCTTGACCATTCGATCGTGGCGCTTCTTTCTGAGCACATGGTAGCCGTCGTCGTATTTCCCCCGATACTTTGCAATATCCTGCGGCAATGCCTGCATTGGGTAATGCGGAGCAAAATGCGCCAGGTGAAGGAAGAACGGCTTTTGCTCTTTCGCATTTTTCCTGATCTGTGCGATCGCATGATCGGTTATCGCATCAGTATCGTAATAGTTTTCAGGAACGCTTTTTAAGACCGTTGAATTGTGGACGAACGGCTGTTTCGGGCCGGCATGATTAACGAATGGCGGATCGGGTGCCGACGGATCAAAATGATTTACCGCTCCGATCATCGAGCCGTAATACTCGTCAAAACCACGGTCGATCGGCCGTGTCGGTTCGCCGCCGAGGTGCCATTTGCCGCTCATTGCGGTCGCATATCCCGCCCCCTTCAAAACTTCGGCCACGGTGACCAAGTTCGGCTTCAGCAGTCCGCCTGGCTTGAACCGCGGATGTACGCCGGTCAGCATTGCCACCCGAGACACATTGCAAACGGCGCAATTGAAGAACTGTTTGAACCGCATCCCCTCGCCCGCGAGTTTGTCCAGATTCGGGGTATCTATCTCGCCGCCGTAACAGCCCAAGTCGGCAAATCCCAAATCATCGGCCACGATAAGGATGATATTTGGACGCTTCTTATTTGCCGCTTCCACGGCCTCGCCCAGGGCCCCGAGAGCCAGAGACCCGACGCCAGTGCCGATAAATGTCCTGCGATCGATCTTGTTTTTCACAACGGTTTGTCGAAGGGGAGGCCGCACTCTGATCGCGGCCTCCGAAAATGGCCCTAGAACAAGAACCTAACCCCGAACTGGAGGCTCCGATTATCCCTCTGGCGCGTGATCATTGCTCCTGACGCATTCGCAACGAAGTAGTTCAAGCTCGGCCCCAACAGATTCACCCGGTTGAATCCGTTAAACATCTCGCCGCGAAGCTGAAGCTTCATCCTTTCCCTGAACCGGAACTCCTTATGCAGTCCAAAGTCAAAACTGACCAGGTCGGGACCCCAGATAATGTTGGGCGGAGAATTGCCGTTCGCATTCG
Source organism: Pyrinomonadaceae bacterium (assembly GCA_050250045.1). Taxonomy (GTDB): domain Bacteria; phylum Acidobacteriota; class Blastocatellia; order Pyrinomonadales; family Pyrinomonadaceae; genus OLB17. The sequence goes on from JBFWPK010000009.1 coordinate 39,398, forward strand.
AACCCGGCATATTCGTGAAACACGAAAAATCGAACCATCGTTCCACTGTCCGCTCGTCCGACGGGAGATTGCCGTCGCATATCCGGTTTGGAGCGCGGCCATTCGTTCCCCTGACGGTGAACGGCTGGCCGCTCTGCATGGTCGTTATCATATTGAGACGCCACCCGCCGAGAATAACGTCAACCGCTGGGTTCCAATCGCTGCCAAATTGCCTTCCCCGCCCAAAAGGAAGATCGTAGGCCCCGGAAAAGGTAAACCTGTGCCGGACGTCGAAGTCAGCATTCGTTCGGATGCGCGTATACTTCCAGGTTCCCAATTCCGGATCGACCTCATCAAGATTCTCATCGATGTGATCGTTCGACGCTTCAGCAAGGGCGTGTGACCATGTATAGGATGCGAGGAAGCTAAGCCCATCCTTAAATCGTTTGGTTAGCTTTGCCTGAAGTGCGTGGTAACTTGAATTAAACCCTTTCAACCTTAAGTTGATCGACCCTGTCCATGCCGGATTGTTTTCCCGGATCTTCTGATAGAGCTCCGGATCGTAGCTTCGGACGGTTCCAAGGCCGTTGAGGTTTGTTCCCTTGGAGCCCACATAAGTCGTTTCTGCGACGACTCCCCAGCCGAGATCTCTGGCGACGCCGAGGTTCCAATGCTGTACGTTCCCTGTCGGATAGTAACGCGGGTTTGACCATGAATTGCCCGGAGACGTGGCAGCGGTAAGCGGAAGCTCAAAGGGCTCCTGATCCATCGGCACCAGGTGGTTCAGGCGGTCCGGCTGCAACGGGGCTCGAGTCCGCCACAGGAACAGGCCGCTGAACGGAGCAACAAACGATCCGTAGCCGGTTGTATACAAAGTCTCACTCCCGTACACCAGTCCATATCCGCCGCGAATTACCGTCGAATTGCCCTTGAACGGGCGATAGGCAAATCCGATGCGTGGAGCGAAGTCGAGCTTGTTCGAATCGAAAGGTGTATTCGGCCCGCCTGTCTCATAATCGAATCGAAGATCCTGAAGCAACGCGGGATCGGTACCGGCGGAATAGATAGGCATTCCCGTTTCCCAGTTCAGGGTCATAAATTTTCCGTCTTTCGAGGCAAACGGCGGTTCGAAATCGTACCGCAAGCCAAGATTCACCGTTAAACGGTCCGTTACCTTCCAATCGTCTTGAACATAAAGGCCAATGCTGTTCCGTGTTGATCGGGCAAAAGTCGAATCGCCGTAACTGTAATTGGTGTAAGACGATATGCCCGTAAGCAAATTGCCGAACGTGTGTCCGGTGACACGATAGTTCAAATTTCCGCCGGCGGTGCCGTTATCCGAGAATCCAATGTAATAAGCCCCGAACATTGCCACGTCATACAACCAGCCATAATCCTGTGCCTTAATATCACCGCCAAACGAAAGGGTGTGGTTCCCTGTGACGAATACCAGGTCTTCGCGGAGATACCAGGTATTGTTGTCGCGCATATTCGGCCCCTGCACACCGAGCGTCATGAACCGGTTGCCAACCGTATAGAGCTGGACCCGAGGAAAGCCCATCACATCGGGCTTTTCTTTGCCCAGCCAGAATCCGTACTCGGCGGCGTAATTCTTATCCGACAGCGCGTGGCGATAGCCATTGTCGCTCCACGTATAATTGAATTTGGTGTCACTCACGAGGTTTCGCGTGATCGGACGCGTATAGCCGAGAGCGATGGTCTTCCCATAATCGTAATAGTTCATGTCAGCAAAGTCGGTTAGCCCCGGCGTGATGTTGTCATACACGCCGTAGTTGTAGCTGCCGTTCAGGGTGCTGCCATCCTTGAAATTATGGTCCACCTTGATCAGATATTTGTCGGTGGTCCGATTGCCGCTTTTGAAGACACGCAAGTTGAAGACGGGGTCATCAAAGTTGGCGTCCGGGATCATATCCATCAGTTTCTGGCCAAGGGGATTGAAAAGATTCTGCGGGAGGATCTTGCTGGGAATGACAGGTTGCGTACAGTATGGCGGCCCTGGTGTCGTCTGCGGCGGATTGCAGTAGGGATTGACGATGGTAACCGGCTGGCCGTTATAAGGATTCAGCGTCTGGCTGAAGTTGCCCTGTCGTTCCAGAGCAGTAGGCGCGAATCCTTCAATGAACTGCCCCGGCTTCTTCTGGCGATAAAACTCGGCGCTGAAAAAGAAGAATGTCCGGTTCTTGATGATCGGGCCGCCAATGGTGCCGCCGAATTGGTTCTGGATGTAACTCGGGCTGTCTTCGCGCGTGCCTCTATAGAAGTACGGAAGGGCATCAAACGCCTTGTTCCTGTGAAACTCATATAGCGATCCACTGAACTTGTTCGTCCCGGACTTTGTGACAACACTGATGACGGCGCCGCCCGCACGCCCGTAGCGTGCCGAGTAGAGGCTCGTTTCAACGCGAAACTCTTTTACCGCGTCAAGTGCGGGGGACGAGACCAACTGCCCGAAATAACTGTCGGTCGAATCGGCCCCGTCGACGTAGTATGAATTATCTCGGGCCCTGGCCCCGCCAAACGAAGCGGAAACCCCCTTACTTTCAATGGCTCCGGTTTTTCCGCTGCCGGTCATCACGCCGGGAACAAGGCCGGACAGTTCAACGAACTCGCGTCCGTTTAGCGGCATATTGTCGATTATCTGTTCGTTGATCACTTGGCCTAAGGTCGGATTTTCGGCGTTTACCGCACTGTTCGAGTCGGCGGTGACAACAACCTCGGCGGTTACCGCTCCAACCTCCAGGGCTATGTCTGCCCGATGGATCTGATTGACATTCACCGTCGTTGTCGCGATCTCCATTCGTCTGAAACCGGAAGCCTCAGCGAGGATCCTGTAGTTCCCGGGTTGGAGGAAATCGAACCGGTAATTTCCGTTCGAATCGGTCGCCGTATTCCGGCTTACGCCGGTGGCGATGTTCGTCACGGTCACTGTAACAGAAGGCACAGCCAGCCCATTCGGATCGCTTACGGTGCCTACGATAGCTCCTTGATTTGTCGTCTGAGCAAAACCAAACTCTACCGCCATGAAGACGAGTGCGAGAATGCATAGGCTCATTATCTTTTTCACGATTTATTTCCTCCTGCTGATCTCTAAACTTTCCCCTGGTACCTCGTCGAACGACGAAATGAGAGAACTGCTACGCAGCCTTTATAGCTGCATCCAGTCGGGATCGAACACTTTATCGGAATTGGGAGGAGGACCTTGCCTGGACCGATCGAAAATATTCCAAGCCGTCGAGGGCCGCTTTATGGCTCTCCTTACGGACCGAGCGAGACCAGGCCTGCTCGATCCTATCAGGTCGAATCTCACAGATGCCTTTCTGGCCCTGACGCCGTGATAGCAGGCTATCTTTCTACTCTTTGTCCAATGGATGCAAGATCGGCTCGTCCGGCTGTCCGAAAATCTGGCTTATTGATTTGTCGACCCATCCTCCTTCATGACTGGCCTGTCGGCGTCACTTTTGATCAGTTTTCACCGGAGCCCAGGCTTGGCTGCCCTTGCACACCTGAAGCGGTGGAATGACAAGCTACCGCCATTTCGAGCCGTTTTGTTCACCTCACAGGTTTGGGGCTCGATGATAGAACTTTGATTGGTGAGAGTTGTTAGAAACCAAAACCATGAAAGTTCCAAGGTTCCGGCTTCCGGTTAACTAGGTCGAATACCCAATGACCTTAGAACACTTGACCAGTCCTGTAAATAGAATTTAAGGTTTCTCGACCTGTTTGGTTCAGCGGGCTGAACGCACTCGCCAAAAGGTCACTTTATGAGCTGCCATGAGGACGTTTCGGCTGAGAGGATCAGGGCATCGGCAACCCGAAGGGCGTTTATTCCGTCTTCAACGACGACCCTGCACTCCTCCCTCCCAGCGACTACGCCCAGGAAATGGTCCAACTGGCGGGCCATCATGGAATCGAAGGTTTCCGCGAGCGTGTAGGTCATTTCAAACTCATCCGAGTAACGCTGAAGAAAAATTGATCTCCTTGATGCATCGACCGTCATCGCACCGGCATCACCGACAATACCGAAGACCCTTTTCCCGGGAGTCTGAATATAGTCAAGGTGAACCGTACCCGAAACGCCACTCTCTAGTTGCAGGAGTGCGTTGACGACGTTCGGCTCCTGTTTCTTCTCTCGCCCGCCTAAGGTATGGCTCGACCCAACCACACGTTTCGCCTTGCCCAGAAACCACTGGATGTAATCCCATTCGTGGCTGTAGTCAACGAAGATCTTATTCTGGTCTCCCGGCTTGAATCGATTCTTCGCGACAACCAATGTTTCATAAGCGCCCAGCTCCACCTGAAAAGATACGGGCAAACCGATCTGTCCTTGATCCAATATCTCTTTCGCTCTCAGGAAGATCGCGTTGTGTCGGAGCGGATAACCAACCAGGATCTGCGTACCCGTCTCGTCGGAAACGGCCAGGAGGCGTTCGGCGATCGCGGCCGTCTCCGCGATCGGTTTTTCCAACAGTACCGGCACTCCATGCCTGCATGCGGCTTCGGCAAACGGTACATGGAGATGATCAGGCGTAGCAACGATCACCCCATCAAGTCCGAATTCGAGCATTTGTTCGAACGAGGCAGTCGACGCTGCGACAGTGGCGAACTTCTGTATCTCACGTATGTGCGCTTCTACGTTGTCGGCCACGTACAGATCGACATCACCGCGTTGTGCGAGCAGCCTCGCATGACGCGACCCGATCGACCCAACGCCGCAAACCCCTATCCGCATTCGTCCTTGTTCATCCATAGCTGCTTCCCCGTCCGCGGGTGATACCCCAGCGGTTGCCCGACCCCTAGACCGGCCTGTCCTTTACGAGCGCCACGCAATCGATCTCGAACAGAAGCTGCGGCGGGAGACAGTTTGTGATCGTGGTTCGTGCCGGGAACGGCTCGGAAAATGTTTGGCGATAGAGTCGATTAAATTCAGCAAGATCGGCATCACGCCTGACAAAGCAACCTACCTTGATAATGTCAGTAAGCGTGGCCCCCGCAGCCGCGAGAACGGTTCGCAGATTCTCCACCGAGCGTTCGAACTCCTCGGCAAAAGTTCCGCCGAGTATTTCCCCGGATGTTAAGTCAACCGATGCCTGGCCCGAAACAAATATCAGGTCTCCGGTCCGCACCGCATGAGAGAACGGAAGCTTTAGATCACCGACCACGATTGCATCTTTCATATACGTTTTTAACCATTCATGCCGACAGGATGATCCTGACGTCCCGCACATTCGTTCCCGTCGGGCCGGTTTCGATCGCCGCATTCAGTTTTTTAAGGAAAGTAAAGCTGTCACTGTTCGTAAGATACTCGCGCGGATCTAGGCCGCGCGCGATAGCAGATTCGAGGGTATTTTCGTCAACAACGCCCCCAGCGGCCGAACTGTTCCCGTCTATCCCGTCTGTCCCGGCACTAAGAAACGCAAAGTTGTGCAGTTCGGGGTTTTTCTCCGCCCGCAACGCGGCGCGAAGCGCCGACTCGCAATTTCTTCCTCCGACACCCGATCCCTTCACCTCGCATCCGAACTCGCCGCCGGAGATATAGCAAACGGGTTTTCCGGGCGGAACGGATCGCTTGAAGTCCAATGCTCTAGTGAACAGGCTGACGATTCCCTCTTCGATCATCTCATCATGCTCGGCCGGGTCATATCCAGTAACAAACCCTAGCCCCTCAGCTATTTCAGCCGCTCGGGTCACCATCGTTTTGTTGTCCAACAAAACATACGCACGATTGTCCGTCAGCCTGAAAGAAGGCTCGACCGAGTCTTGCTCCAGCGAGCGAAGCAGCGACGGCGGCAATGATCCCGTCAACGAATATTTGTCGACAACGGTTAACGGATCCGGAACTGTATCATCGGGGATCAGGCTCGGTCCGGAGGCAACGGAGCTTACGTCACCGGCCCTGGTATCGGAAATTATCAAACTGATCTGGGGCGAGTCAGGAGCACGAAGCGCAAGTCCACCACCCTTAACCGCGGATACTGAGCGCCTGACCGAGTTTATTTCGGCGATCGAGGCTCCGGACGTGACCAATGCATGGTTCAGGTTTCTTAGGTCGTCCAATGTCACGGCCGGGTCACGCGGCAGTTCCATCATCGCCGAGCCTCCGCCGGAAATAAGAAACACGACCCCCGCCTTCTCGGCACATGCCCGGTCCAGCATTGCCAGACACGCCCGCGCGGCTCCAAGGCTTTCCTCATTAGGAAGCGGATGGCCACCCGAAAACTTTTCCCACTTGGGGCCAAGATCCTGGCCGCCCGGGACGTTCTCCGTCCCCGACACCACGCCGGCAGTGAGATAGGTTCCTATCGCCTTCTCAAATGCGGCCGCCATTGGATACGCCGCCTTGCCGATCGCGACAGCGTACAGCGGTCTGGTGAGGTCAATACCGTTTCGTTCGTTCCGAGCAAAAAGGAATCGGCCCTCGGTCCGTACAGTTTCTCGCACGGCGTTTCCGGGGTCGGCCGTTTTCAGCGCCTCATCGAATATCCGCCTCGCCGTTCGGGCAAGGTCGCGATTCTTCACCATCTATATACCGAGTCTCAGCTTTCGTATCGCTTTTAGCAGCAGCTCTGCTTCAATCCGATGACCCTGCGAATTTGGGTGCATGCCGTCTGTGAACAATTCGTCCATCGAACGTCCCTTTTTTTCTGCATACCGGTAATAAACGGAATAAAGGTCGATAACCGGAATTCCATTCCGCTCACCCAGTTTCTTGAGCGCGGCAACATATTCCTTCTTCAGAAAGTTGAAACCGTCCGGATCGGCTGGGTCATAGGGCGGCTTTCCATACATTCCCTTGAGCTTTTCTGTCCACCGCGTCGGAAGCGGCGTCACAAGAATTACTTTGGCGTTCTGCTGTTTCAGGGCCGCGATCAACTCACTCAGATTCTTGATATATTCGTCCAACGGGACTCGCGGGCCGGTCGCGGGCGGGTCCTTCCACACATCGACCGCGGCGTCGTTGTTGCCGAATTGAATGACTACAAGGTCGGGTGAATGCACGAGCACGTCCGTCCGAAAGCGCTTCATTGCGTGTGCCGTGGTGTTCCCGCCGACGCCGGCGTTGATCACCTCAACGTCCTTTCCCTTCAACTCTTCCCGCAGTACATCCGAATAAGTGATAACGCCCTTTCGCGGAGCGGTAATTGAATCGCCGAATGTAATGATCCGCACGTGCTTCGTCCGCTCAACCTGTGAGAGTGCCGACATACCGCCGATCATAACTATTAGAATAAAACCTATGAACCTATGCATTTTCCTCGGCCTCTGGGACGGCTGGGCCGCCACACTAAAACTTTACGATCTGCCGCACCGCCTTTCCTTCCGCCAAGCGGTCAAAACCGGCGTTTATTTCGTCGAGTGCGATCGTATGCGAATGCAATTTGTCGATCGGAAGCAGGCCTTGCTGATACATCTCGATATATGCCGGGATGTCTCGACTCGGCACGCATGAGCCCATATAGGATCCTTTTATCGTGCGTTCCTCGGCGGCGACGCTAAATGCCGGTACTGAAAACATCTTCTCCGGATGCGGTAAACCCGCGGTAACAGTCGTACCCCCGCGCCCTGTCGCCTGATAGGCCTGTATCAGTACCTGTTCGCTGCCGACGCCTTCGAACACGTAAGCCGCTCCGCCCGAAGTTATGTCCCTGACTGCTTCGACGGGGTCGACATTCGAGGCGTTTACGGTGTGGGTAGCTCCGACAGACCGCGCAAGTTCAAGTTTGTCATCGAATCGGTCGATCGCAATGATCGAGGACGCCCCAGCAGACACAGATCCCATCACCATGCTCAGGCCGACGCCGCCGAGGCCGAATACAGCAACAGAGGCTTCCCGTTCGACCTTTGCGGTATTAAGAACAGCCCCGATGCCCGTTAAGACCGCGCAGCCGAAAAGGGCTGCTGTATCCAAAGCCAGCGAACTATCTATCCGTACAAGCGATTCGCGAGCCGCGATCGTGAACTGAGAGAATGCCGAAACGCCAAGGTGATGATTCAGCGTCGATCTGTCATCTGAGAACGACCGAGCCCCCGACAAGAGGGTTCCAGCGACGTTTGCCTTGGCCCCGGGTTCACATAATGCCCCGCGCCCCTGGGCACAGAAAGTGCAGCCACCGCATATCGGCACAAAACTGAAAACGACATGATCGCCAGCGTTGAGGTCAGCGACCCCGGTTCCAACCTCGCGAACAATGCCGCTCGCCTCGTGTCCAAGCACCATCGGCATCACACGAGGCCGCGAGCCGTCGATCACCGAAAGATCGGAATGACACAGGCCCGCCGCGGCAAGTTCAACAAGCACCTCGCTTGGCCCGGGCCGCTCAAGCGAAACTTCCGCAACTCGAAGCGGTAAACTCTCGGCATAGGGAAAAGGGCTTCCCATTTCATAAAGGACTGCGGCTCGCGTTTTCATCATTTTTTTGTTCTCGTGAGTCGGCCGACAACAAGGCCCGAAAAGCGCGAGGCGGGCCGATCCTCACCGGACGCTCCATAGAAAATACGCTTATTAAATATGAACTTAGTGTCCATAAGCGGCTGAGGGAGCTTCGAGATAAGCTCGTAGGAATCACGCTCGGGTGAGTACCGATACACAGTATCAAGCCCAGCGTCAGCGTAACCGCCGATCAGGTAAATGTCCCGGCCGTCCGTCCCCGCCCAAAAGGCACGCATCGCTATCGGCAGCTTTTTGATCGGTTCCCATTTACGACGCACTAGGTCGAAGCGGTACGCGTCGTTCAAATTCGAAGGCTGTTCGCCCGGTCGTTGTGTCAGCCCTCCAAAAACATAAACATGCTTGCCCACTGCAGACGCCGAAAATATCTCTCGCGGATCGCCTGGTATCGGCGGCAAGTTATTCCACTTTTTCGACGCTGTATCGTAGACCCAGGCCTTGCTTGTTGCCTGACTTACGTCGGTTGCACTTGATGACCCGCCAAAGATGTAGACCTTTTTTCCAACGACAGCATACGCCGGATAGATAAAAGCGGCAGGCGATTCTCCTACCTTGCTCCATTGCCGATTTCGCAAGCGATACATCTCCTTGTTCGCGTTTCCTTCACTATCGACACCGCCAAGCAAATAGATATCCCCGCCGATGACTGCGGTGACTCCATATCCAAAGGCCTTTGGCAGTGGTTTCATCCGCGACCATTTTCCCGTTTGAGGGTTGTAGAAACTTGTCTCTGCCGTCCACAGCTTTTTCCCATCTTTCCAATAACTCCCACCCGCGAGCCACAAACCGCCATCGTGCCAAGCCGCAAAGTAGCCACCACGCGGCAAGGGTATATCGCTCGCTCTTGTCCACTCAATATGCATTGTTTCGCTAGTCGTTTGAGCGACGCAAACACATCCCATAAAAAATAGGGCAAGCAGTCTGATCGATCTCATAACCTGTCTCCCGCTGGATCTTCCGAATGGCCGAACGCCGCATCCTGACCCCGTCCCAGAAGCAAACTTACGATCGCGCAAATGCCAAAACCGACAATGAACGACACCGGAATGATCCAGATAAACGAGAGCTGCTGCTTAAGGCCGAAGATCTGTTGACTAAAGCCGATGTAAAAGCTTGTGAGGACCGAGGTTGCGAACCCAATAAGTACAAAAGTCGTGTTAGACCGCTTTAGCAGCATGCCAGCGAAGAAGAGTACCGCCAGCGGGCCAACAAACAGGTTCACCACTCGGCCGCTTAGTTCTACAAGGTTCCAGCCAGTCCGAGCCATGCCGAGCGTGATACCGACAGCCAGCAATATGCCGAAACCTCCCATCAGGATACCGATCAGGCGTTCGACGACCAACGGTTTCCGCAGTAACGGAATTCGGCTCTTTGCCGGATCCACCTTTTGGATCAGGACACTAGAGATAGCATTCATGCCCGAACTCAGTCCCGACATTGCGGCAGCAAGCAGGCCGGCAACGATCAGCCCGGCGATACCGTGCGGCAACTCTTGTACGACGAATTGAAGCATCACCGTGTCGGCCGTTGCGGCTATATTCTGCTGGAACTCGTTGATCGGGAGGACGGAACTATGACTGTAGTACGCAAACAATGAGAGGCCGCAGATAGCCAGAAACAGGACCGAGGCGAGATTTGACACAATATAGACCCAAACGGACCGGCGGGCCGCCTCAAGCGAAGGCGTGCTCAGATATCGCTGTACGATCATCTGATCGGAAGAGCTCACACACACGAAGTAGAAGAACACCGAAGCCATGTTGCCGACGGTTGTGATCCGAACGGTCGGATCGAGGCTAAACGTCGTTATCTCGGTCCGTCCCGCCTGCGAGAACGAATCCCACCACCCAAAGGGCCCGACGCCCGTTGCATACATCACGTAGAGAGGTATGACCAGGGCGCAGCCTGTGAAGAGCATTGTCTGAATAAAATCCGTCCAAATCACCGATTGAAGGCCGCCGGCGGAGGTGTAGAACGTAGTGATGACACCGATGATGGCAATGATAAAGAAGATGTTCCAGCCTGTGACTTCCGCGACGGCCAAACTTGCCGTATAGATGATAGCCCCCATCCAGAGCAGCGTTTTGGACACAAACGCATACTCTGAAACTCGCGTGACATTAATATCGAACCGCTTCTCAAGATAGTCGTAGGCACTGCTGATCGACAGGCCCATGATGATCGGAAGGACGACCCGATTGATGACCGGCACAACCAAAGGGACTATCAAATACGCAACAAAAAAGCCCAGGCCGTATCTGATCATCTCGCCCGGGACAGCCATAAAGCTGATCGTCGAGAAGAGCGAAAGGCTTCCACCCACCAGGATCCAGTGCATCCCGCGGCCGCCCAGAAAAAAGTCGGTCCGCGAGTCGAGCTTTCGCGAAAAGTATAGTCCGATCAGCGACATTGCGGCCATGTAGCCAACAATGACGGCGATATCCAGCGCGTTCAACTGCATAATAAATTGAAGATGAGGTAAAACTATTCAGCGAGAGATTCCGCAACAATAGATACAGAGTCACCGGGATTCACCAACGGATCTGCCCGCAGCAATGCGACATAGCCCGATCTCGCGGCCCTTACCTCCTCGATCACAGTCCCAAAAAGGTCGCGGACCTCGCCAAGCAAAGCTCCTCTATCAACGCGATCGAGAAGCTTAACCCTTTGAACAAAGAATCCAGCAGTATTGACCGATTGTGTCCTATCTACATCGCCGGACCCAAAAAGGTGGAGTCTTGCCCCCTTTTGCGGCGGATCGCGGTCGATCAGCTTCAGAAAGCCCAGTAGGTTCAAAAGTACGTTAACGTAGAATGGGAGTTGTTCATCGGAAACCCTGCGGCCGCTTGGCGATTCAACGTAGAGCCACGGGATCCCGAGCTCGGATGCTGATGACAAGGACCGGCCCGGTCCCACGTCGGGATGCCCCCAGATGACCGGCATTCCGGAGCAAAGGGCCGCCTCCTTCGATATCCTCGCCGCGGCAGTCCCACTCGCGTCATAGCCGGCCATCGTCGGCATCAGCGACGAAGAGGCGGAATGCAGATCGAGAAGGAAATCGCCTTGCGGCATTATCAGCTCGGTTAAATAGTATGCGATCCGCTCCGTCACGCTTCCGTCTTTCCGGCCCGGAAATGTCCTCGCCAAATTCAGCGAATCTATCGGGCTGATCCGCTGCACAGCCCGAAAGGCGGGAAGATTCGCGACCGGAACGGCAATGAACCTGCCACTCATCTTGTTTGTATCCAGTTGATGGAAAACATCCTGGATCGCCTGCACGCCTTCAAGCTCGTCTCCGTGAACGGCGGCGAACGCGACCAATGTTTTTCCCGGCTTCCGACCGTTGGCGATCATTAGTGGGATCCCGATCTGCTCGCCGCTTGTCGCCGGACACATCTCAAGAAAGAACGTATGCTTTCCCGGCTGAGATGCATCGTCGAAGCTGAACTGATCAATGTCTCTATTCGTTGCCATCATCGGTTCCGGGTCCGCTAAAAGATCATCCCGATCTGGCCCACCGTCAGCGGCACCGAGCCTTTGCCGAACTGCTCGATCGCGGCATCGATATGCCGCTGGCCATCGGTGACAGTGAAAAGATAATGTCCCGGATACAAACCGTCAATATTCAGTCCGGCTAGCTTGGAAAGATCGCGGCGATAGCCCTCCAGCGTCGAACCTGGAGCATTGATCAGCCCGATCACGCCGCCGTAGAACAAAACGTCGCCTAAAAAAAGGTTTCGCCTTCCGTTCATCTCCACCAGGTAACAGACCGAATCGATGCTGTGGCCTTCGACGTTGATCGTCCTGAACTCAAGCCCACCTGCATCGATGAGGTCTCCATCATGGACGGAATGATCAACCTCGCAATTCCGAAACTTGAACCCCTCCGGGTAGATCCCTTTCGCGATCGCCTTATCGAGACCCGCTTCCTCCGCCGTACCTCGCTCGAGGAGGTCCTTGGTCCTTACCGAGAGATACACTTTGCATCCCGTTTCCTTCCGTATTTCCGCAGCTCCACAGGAATGATCAAAATGAAAATGCGTAAGCAGCAGGGCCTTTATATCAGCCGGGTCGAAGCCTTCACCGCGTATGTTCTCGAATATCATTCCCCCATTCGTCCCGCCTCCGGCATCGATCAGGACCAACCCATCAGGGCCTTTGACCAGATAGACATGGCTGTCCCAGCGCCCGGATATTCCAAGCTGCAGGCTGCCGACTAGATAGATGTCCTCGGTGATTCTCATCAGTTCGAGTGCTTGGCTGCGGTGACGAACCTGCGCGCGATCTCGGTGATCGAACCTAAATGAGCACCTGTCAAGTTGTGGGCCATTGCGACGACCACGCCTTCCTTTGGGTAAACCCACAAATACGACCGGCCGCCCACGTTCTCGCCGGGATGGTAGTAATAAAGTCGGCCTTCCATATCGCGGTTTATTCGCCAGCCCCATCCAGTCCCAGTCGCCTTGCCATCGAGTGTCTTCTGCGATGTGAACATGATGTCCAAAGTCGTTTGCTTCAGGTAGCCGCTCTGCAAATGTGCCGTGCCGAATCGAACCATGTCCTCGGACGTCGACAAAAGGCCCCCGCCGGCCCAATCACAGCTTTGATCAATATACGGCGCGTGTATCACGTTCTTATTCGCATCCAGCGAGTAGAAGCTGCTGCGGTTCGGAATGATCCGACGGTTGTCGTCCGTTGTAGTACTCGACATGCCCAACGGGCCAAAAACCTCTTCCTGCATTAGTTGCAGATACTCTCGACCACTTATTCTTTCCAGCACTGCGCTGAGCAGAACGAACCCTTTTGACGAATATCCGAACTTCGTGCCGGGCGCGAAATCAAGCGGGTCGGCCTGGAATCTTTTTACGCCCTCCGTCACATTTCTACAGTACTTTTTTCGATCGTAGAACTCGTCTTTCTCCGGGTCCGGATCACGGCGAAGATGTCGTATCCCCGATAAATGCCCGACAAGCTGCCGCGCTGTTATCACAACGCCCTTCGACGGAAACTCCGGCACGTATTCTTGTACAGGGGCATCGACGTCAAGCTTTCCCTGCTCGTAAAGCCGCGCCATGGCCGCCGCGGTGATCGGCTTGGAAACGCTAGCTATACGGAATCTGGTTGCGGGCGTCGCTTTCAAATTATTCTCCAGATCCGCATAACCGAACCCTTTGGACCATACCGTCTTTCCGTCCACGGCAACGGCGATCGACAATCCTGGGATCTTTTGCGCGGCCATCGTCCGGATTATAAGCTGCGTGCTCGACTCAACAGCCAACCGATACTTATCGGCTGCCTGCGTCAAACCGATTTGAGGTGAAAGGGCCATAAAAATAACGATTGCCGCGAGCCCAGTGCCGATCTTATTCTTCATCACCTTTGACCAATGGATGTTCATTCCGCCTGGCCTCGTGCCTGGCCTCCGGAAGAAAGAAGGCCGAGTTCGACAAGGATCTCGCGAACTTTATCTCGGTCTTCCGCGTTGCACGAACTATAGGGCTCGAGCGTCGTCTTATCGCAGATACCGAGTAACTGCAATGCCGCCTCGAACCCTCCCCAGATGTCGCCGTATTGAAATACGCCACACAACTTCTTGAGCGTACGGCTCCTTGCCAAAGCGATATCAAAGTCCCGTGCGCATACCGCGTCATACAGTTCCACCGCGATCCGCGGTGCCATATTGTGAGCTCCGCCGATCACGCCATCGGCGCCCATCATCAGGCATTGCGGCATCAATAATTCGGTGCCAAAGAAAAGATCGAATTCTCTATTTCCAAGCTCCTCAAAAAGATCGGTCCATCGATTACAGTCCTGGCTGGTCTCCTTGAGTCCAACAATATTTGGTTCGTCCGCGAGTTCCGCTATCGATTTGATATCGAGGTCCAATTTTGTCAGGTACGGGTTGTTGTATACAAAAACCGGCACTCCAGACGCCGCCGCGACGTCGCGAAAAAAGCCCTTGCCCTGTTCCTGCGTGAGCTTGTAGTAATAAGGGGGAACAGCGGTAACGTAATCCACCTTGAGCTTTTCGACCTCTTTTACCTTGGTCAGAACGCGTTTCGTTCCCGTATCCGACACGCCGGCGATCACTGGTACGCGGCCCTGCGTTTCGTCGACGACTATGTCAATGAGCCGCATCTGCTCAAGATCGGAAAGCAGAGCAAAACAGCCCATGGTCCCGTTTGCAAAAATGCCGTGCACTCCACCTTCGATCAGATACCGGACCAGGTTCCGCAGTCCCATCTCATCGACCCGTTCGTCGTCGGCCACCGGTGTTCCGATCGGCGGAATGATTCCTTTTAATCCCATAAATACTCTCTTTAGACCGCAGTCCAACCGCCGTCAACCAAAAGATTCTGCCCCGTAACATAAGCCGAAGCGTCCGACGCGAGAAAAACTGCCGGGCCTTTGATATCGTCGTCCGTCGCCATTCGTCCCAGCGGGGTTTGCTTCGAATAGTTGGTGATGAAAACGTCCGGCTGGTCCGTTTGGAAGCCGCCCGGGCTGATGGAGTTTACCCTGATTCCGAACCTACCGTAGTAGCTCGCCGCGTACCGGGTAAAATTGACCATGCCCCCTTTCGCGAAAGCGTAGTTCGCCGGACTTGTAATATCGGTGCCTTCGTAGATATTAAAGTTCGGGCCGACAACGCCGTAGATCGACGCAATGTTGACCATCACCCCCGAACGCTGTTCGATCATTTGCTCGCCGAAGATCTTGGATGCCATAAAAAAGCCCGTGGAATTTATCTTCATCGCGCTCACCCAATCGTCTTCGGTGACGGTCGACGGATCGCCGCCGGCCCTCGCGACCGCGTTGTTAAACAGGATATCCAGTTTCCGGTGACCGGAAACGATCTTGTCGCGAAGTTCTCTTATTGAATCGCTTGACCCGAGATCCAGGAATTCGGCCGAAACCTGAAGGCCGTCATCAGTCATAACTGCCGCAACACGTTCGCATTGGTCACGGTTGCGCGAGGCGATCACAACATGAGCACCGGCCTCCGCCAATGCCCGGGAAATGTGAAGTCCGTAGATGCCGGCCCCCCCGGTCACAAGGGCGACACGCCCATCCAGCCTGAACAGATCATTCGTATTCATTTCGATTTTCTTGCGGCCCTTTCCGTTTTAATGCGGCTCAATAGATCAGAAAGCCGCCGTCAACCACTATCGTTTCGCCCGTGATATACGAAGAATCGTCCGAGGCCAGAAAAACCGCCGTAGGGCCGATCTCCGCCGGCTCGCCGCGCCGGTTCAGCGGCACCCTTCGGGAGTAGGACCCGGAAAATCCACGGTCTGTCTTTTCCTTGACCACGTTCTCGCTGGTCTCCGTTCGAATGTCGCCGGGTGCGATCGCGTTGACGCGAATGTTGTGCGGCGCCAATTCCAGGGCCATCGCCCTGGTCAAGCCCGTCAGTGCCGCTTTCGTCGCACAGTAAACGGAAGCTCCTTCCTGGGCCGCATAGGCACCCACAGACGAAATGTGGATGATCGAACCGCCGCGGCCAACCATCGTTCGCGCCGCCTCCTGCGAGACCATGAAAGTGCCCTTGAGGTTAACGTCTATTGTCTTGTCAAGAAGTTCATCCGAAAGCTCAAGGAAAGGCGCCGAGACCTTTGAGCCAGTCATCGCGGCATTGTTGACCAACACATCGATCCGGCCGAATCCCTTTATCGTATCGGCGATCAGCTTCTGCACGAGTTCGCGCGAGCTTATGTCTGCCGCCAGCGGCAGGATCTCATGCCCCTCTGCTCTCAGTTCGTCCGCGGCTATTTCGGCTCGTTCAAGCGTCGATTGAGCGATAACGACCCTCGCACCAGCCTCAGCCAGCGAGCGGGTGATCCCTTTGCCGATGCCGGTACCACCGCCGGTCACGATCGCAACTTTGTCTTTAAGTTTCATCTACACAAGTGAATGGTTCGAGAGGTCCTCGATCACGGTTAATAGTGAGGAGTGATCGAGGTCCCCCTTACCGCCTGTTACCAGGCCGGTAAACATCCGCTCAACGAGCGACGTTACCGGCAATTCAACACCAAACTCGCGAGCTGTCTGTAAAATAATGTTCAGATCCTTGCGATGGAGCCGCGCTTTGAACCCGGGCTCGAATTCGTGCTTGATCATTGTTGGCCCGCGAAGGTCCATCACCCTTGTTTGAGCCAGGCCACCGCTCAGCACCTTCAGAATCACATTGGGGTCGACGCCGGCCTTCGAGCCAAGCACGAGTGCTTCCGAGATCGCCTCGATAACAAGTGCGACCACTATTTGATTGCACGCCTTAACGATCTGCCCCGAACCGATCGGCCCGCAATGGACGATGGTCTTCCCCATCGCTTCAAGGATCGGCATGGCCCGGTCGAAATCGTCCTGCTCGCCGCCGACCATTATCGAAAGTGTTCCCGCGATCGCCCCCTTGTCGCCACCGCTGACAGGAGCGTCCAGCATCCGAGCTCCCTTAGTATTCGCATCCGTGGAAAGAGCTTTGGTTACGACCGGAGAGATGGTGCTCATGTCGATCAGAAGGAGGCCTTCTCTTGCACCTGCCAAAACCCCGTTGTCGCCGCGAAAAACTGACTCTACGTCCGGCGAATCCGGCAGCATCGTGATCACGATATCGCTCTTCTCGACAACTGCTTTTGCCGATTCGGCCGGCGTCGCTCCTTCCGCAGAAAGCTCATCGACGGCGGCCTGGCTGCGATTAAATATCACCGGAACAAAACCCGCCTTCAGCAGGTTTCGCACCATCGGTTTGCCCATTATGCCCAAACCAATGAACCCGAGTTTTTCCTTTCGATCCACCATTGTCGGAATCTCTTAGCCTAACAGAACAGTCCCAAATGATCAGAACCCTACGTCGGGAACCCAACGGCCGAACCAGTAGTTCCCGTATCTTTTCAAGGGAATGTATTTATTTCGGGGACGTTTTTCTTTTTGCCATTCCGAGATCATTTCATCATGCCCAAGGCGTGAAACCAAAGGCCAATAACTTCCTATAGCCCTCTGGTAATGGCGTGTGGGCTGGGGCGGACGCGGCGTATACTGGCCGGTGGGAAATGGGTCCCAGAAAAGCAATCCGGCTGCGCCTTTCGCATAGTATTCCTTTGCATTTGCGATCGCTTCTTCGTACGAAGACATCCGCCAGCCGATCATCAGCGGATACACTTCGGTCCCCGTACCTTTGGTTATCCGTTTGAACCATGCCATATCGACCGGTTTACTGGTATCAGTATGGAAAGCGGCGGGGAAGATACTGATCTTGTCGATCAAACCTTCTTTCACCCAACGCTCAACATCGAGCCCATATTTCTTATTGTCATTCTCAGTGTGAACGACCGACGCCATCAACTCATACCGCTGTTTTCTGCCTTGTCCCTTCTGAACATCGTCGAGCAGTTTTCGAACTTCGCGCATAAACCCCGTCATGATCTCACCGCGAAGTTCGTAAAGGCGCGGGTCATCTTCGGCAACCTGTCGCGCGTCTGCACCATATTTTTGCCTGAATCGGTCGCTGAACGCATCTTCCCAGAGCATCAGCGGCAGCCCGCGGAAGTAGATGATCTCAATACCATCCGGCTGGTAGGCCAGGACCTCTCTCAAGATCCCGTAGATATGCTTGCGGACTTGAGGAACCGCGTAGCTCATCCGCATCGCAGGTGTCCCGTCGCGGTCATAGGCCCGATATTCAGGATGCTGCCGGTAGAATCTTGTAGTGAAATAGTCCTCAAACGCTGGCGGAGCCTGCCAGGACTGCGCCCGAAAGCCGATGAAGATCTTTTTGTTCATCGATCGGGCCGCCTCGATCGCCAACTTCGTATGGTTCTCACCCCTTTCGATAAATTGCTTGATTGACTCGGTCACGTATCCGTCGCCGGTCCTCGCGGGCACCTCGGCGAGTTCACCCGGGATAGTTCCATACTTCGATGGAAAATTCACAAGTCCGCCCCCGATGATCTGCCATGAAAGCGTTCCGAAGTCCGAGTCGCGGTAGTGCTCAAAGTCTTCGAGGAACTCTTCCTTTGTGGTCGGAAAGTTCTGATGTATCCAGCTGAAAGCATCGAGCGTAGCTATCAGTTTTTTCTTGCTTGGATCCTGCCTGTCCTTCTTTATCCGATCCACTTCCGCATCTGTCAAAGGCACGAGTTTCACGTACATCACTACGGTATGTCTCGGATTAACATCAGGACGCAGATCCATCTTCGCACGCATCCGCATCTGCGCAATGTGCAGGCTCTGGCCGGTCAGGTCAGCCGCCTTGAAGAAGACCTCCTCGATATCGTCCCTGGCGCCCGTGTAGCGACGATGCTGGAATGCGGCGTCGTTAGCCAACTTCAGTCTGGCCTCGCTTTCCTGGCCAAACGCAAATCTGCCCATGCCGCCGAGACCGACGTATACGGCGTACCAGCCTTTCGCATTGAGCTGCAGCGTTACATCCGGGGCTCCGGTATCGGGAAGCGACGAGATGCATTTTCCCTTGAGTCCATCCTTCGTCTCGTATTCCAGGACCTTCCACTTGAACTTTCGCCGAACATCCGTCGACAAGGCCGTACTCGGCGATACCTTCGACATATCGGATATGACGACCGCGTCGCCGGACCGTGCCCATCGGTCCACTTCGAATGCCGCATTCTGCGCGAGGGTCGCGGGCACCAGGAGAAAAACCAGGATGAGGATCGCGGCCCAATTTGATCCGGGTTTTGCGAACAAACGACGATTCATATGGCGAAACTTCCCATTCTCTTCCTCGAAAAAGCAAACCACCTGCGCAGGCTACCGCTCATCTCGGCGTTGAGATTGCCGACCAACTCGTTCAAACTCCTCCAGAAAAAACTTCGCAGTTCCAACAACAAAAGGTTTTAGGCGGCGGGTGCCAGGAACCGATCATCGATCACGACAGCGGCGGATGAACCAAGCATCTCGAGAAGGAGAACAACTCTTTTGCGATCGTTCATCCTGCGTTGAAGGATACCCTTGAGTCCGGCGAATGCACCTTTTGTGATCCGGACGGGATGGCCGTCCTTCAACTCGGGGCCAATCAGGGTCACGCAGTCATTTGAGTTCATCCTCTCGCGTATGTTGTTTACCACGTCATCCTCAACGCGGAGCAAGGTTTCCCCAAAATGCAAAACTTTTCTTACGCCCCGAGTGTATTGAATGGTATGGAGTGAGCGTGCTGGATCGAACCGGGCGAACAAGTAACAAGGAAACAAGGGTGCGCGCGTCGCCGTGATTCGGCCAAATACCCGTCGTTCCTTCTCCCTTTTCGGGTTCAGTACATCCAAACTGAGATGCGAGGTCAGATAATAAGCCACGAGATCCTCCTGTCCGGATTTCGTTTGTATGGCAAACCAGTTTGAACCTTCAGGGTAATGCATTGGCCGTAACGGGAGGAACCGACTATCCGACGTTTTCGAGGCCACGGATCTGTTGTCAGTGTCGTCAGATTATAGTGAAGCCAATTTCTTGAAGTAAATACCAATTTAGGGTAATTTCGATAGATCGTTCAGCGGGCTGAACACGACTTGTCGTAACCACGTCTTCGACGTTTAGCCCAAACATACATTTTAGGAGCAATTGCAATGCGCAAGATACCTTCAGCAGATACTCGGACGAAATCAGTTCCCGCGATCGAAAAGGCGATGGCGGTCCTGGAACGCCTCGCTAGTTCTCAAAACGGCCTGGGCCTATCCGAGCTCACCCGTGACCTATCGCTGCCGAAAAGCTCTACCTATGGAATGCTTTTGACGCTCGAGCGGCTCGGCTACCTTCACCGAAATCATGACACTGGCCGGTACACATTTGGAATGAAGATCATGTCGCTGGCAAATATGGCTCTTAACGGATTGAACTTGCGCAAGTTGGCGGCGCCTCACCTTCGCGAATTGATGAAGAAAACGCAACTGACCGTACATATGACGATTCGCGAACGCAACGAAGCCGTGATCATCGAGAAGGCCGACTCGCCATACACACCAAAAGTTGAAACGTGGGTAGGAAAGCGGATGGGCATTCATTGTACCGCCGCGGGTAAGGCGCTTTTAAGCGACTGGGCGGAGGATGATATTGATAGGCTTATCCGGTTCGGCCTTCCAAGATACAATGACAACACGATCGTCTCGCCGAAGAAGCTAAAGAAAGAGCTTGCTCTGGTTGCTAAACAGGGCTACGCACTCGACGACGAAGAAGAAACTATCGGATCTCGCTGCGTCGGAGCTCCGATAGTCGACCAGATCGGCAAGGTCGTCGCCGCAGTCAGCGTTGCGGGTTACAAACAGCAGATCCATCACGAAACGTTCCCGTCACTGATCGTAATGGTGAAAGAAACAGCCGGAAAAATTGCCGCGCAACTCGGGAGCGTCGAATAGCCACGGGTCCTTTGCCGATTGCCGACCGCGCAATATGCCGGCGGGTTTGTCGAGTGCCAATCTTGACAATACACGGGCAATATCGTCCGCGATATTCTGCCCCGTTCGCTGGACAAATAAGTGTTTGGATATACATAAATAGACAGATGTTACACGCGCGACCGAATGATGGATCGGTCCTCGAGGTGATCGCCTGCTCGGTCGAAGATGCCGTCGAAGCCGAAAAGGGCGGTGCCGACCGGCTTGAGATCATAAGGGATCTTGATGCGGGCGGTTACACGCCGCCGCTCGACCTGGTTCGCGAGATCCGCTCGTCCGTGAATCTTCCGCTGCGGGTGATGCTTCGTGAAGACGTGGGCTTCGGATTGACCGAGGTCATTACGGTCGAGAAGTTGTGCTGTGTGGCGCATGAACTAAACAAGCTGAAGGTCGATGGCGTTGTTCTCGGCTTCCTCAGCGGAGATAGGATCGATGTAGAAATGGTCAATAAGGTACTGTCCTGCTCTCCGGACTTGAATGCCACGTTTCATCATGCCTTTGAAGACTTATCCGACAAGTTCGGCGCAATTGAAGAAATAAAGCAGTTCGCGCAGGTTGACAGAATATTGTCGCACGGCGGGTACGGATCGGAACGGGTCGATAATTTGACGGCATACGCAGCGGCGGCGAAACCAGAGATCTCCCTCTTGGCCGGCGGGCGTATTGACCTGCCCATGATAAGGGCACTGAGGCACAACACGGAGTTGCGGGAGTTTCACGTTGGGAGCGCGGCGAGAGAAAACGGAAGCGTAAGCGCTGCCCGTGTTGAGGAGTTGGCTTGGGCTGTGAGGGATAATTATGCCTAGAGACCTTTCCACGATCCACACTCCGTTGGGAGCGGTCAATCTGAACAGATCCGACCGAGACTTTCGACTGTCGGCGGATCAGATCGATTTCTTTAATGAGAACGGTTACCTCGCTGGCATTCGGATACTGGAGGATGATCAGATCGAGACACTCCGAGCCGAACTGCCCGCGTTGATGGATCCCGGAAACCCGTCGCGCGATCTTTTCTACGAGTTCAACCTGAACGAATCCGCCGATCCGGACAAGGTACTGTTTCACGCATTGGGCGCGTGGCGGGTTTCGCCGGCGTTTCATGACGTGTTGTGGCATCCGGCGTTTGTAACGGCGGCATCGCAGCTGCTGGGCGGGGCAGTCAGGTTTTGGCATGACCAGTTGTTCGTAAAGCCTGCCCATGACGGCGGTGTCGTCATTTGGCATCAGGATTATTCTTATTGGACGCGCACAAAACCGATGGCACATCTTACTTGCTGGATCGGGCTTGACGATTCGACGACCGGAAACGGATGTGTTCATTATGTGCCGCGAAGCCATAAGTGGGACCTGCTCCCGCGCGAAGATTTTGCTAACGATATGGACAAGGTCAGGGAGTATCTGAGCGCGGAACAGTTGGCGGAATTCAAACCCGTCCCGATCGAACTGAAGAAGGGCGAGTGCTCGTTCCATCATCCAATGATGGTGCACGGATCGTTCGCCAACGAGTCGGAACGGCCGCGGCGGGCCGTCGTGATAAACGTCATTCGCGACGGTGTCATTTCCGATTCGAACGAGCCCCTGCTCGAGGGCGTCCCTGTGATACCGAGAGGCGAGAAACTTGGCGGGCAGTTCTTTCCGCTTCTCTACGGTCCGCAGAACAATGACTGAATCCGGCCAATTACGAATCTGGCACGTCGGGCAACTGGTTCATTCACATCGATCGTATGAGCGAGATCCGCTCGATCGCGAAAGAACCCTACGAAATTTACCGTCATCATCCATCTCTTTCCGGCTTCAACGCCGCATTGACGACTGCCGATCTGGACCGTCTGTTTGCGATCGAAGGTACGGACGAGAATATGGACGTTGCCGTTGATCGGACCGGCTCGAACGTGCGGGCCGCAGTCGTGAATCACAATGCCGCACCGCGACGTGTGACGTTGCCCGGCCGTCACACCTGTAGATCTCGGTTCGGGCTTGGAAGTACCAGGAAAGTCGCAGGCACGGCCAGCATTTCTATCACGATTCCGCCCCATCAAGCGGCTATCGTGCAGTGTGCCGTTCGTTGACACCAGCGGCATCCTGGCGGCCTTGTCCTTATTTGCTAGCACGAAGTTTGCGCATTGATGGTCGGAGGGTTGTTTGATGTTGAAATCTATTCCTTTTCTCCTCTTGCTTATACTCGGTACTTCGCAAGGCATTTTTACCCAGTCTCGCGGGCTGGTCGCGAATGCCGAGCGGGTCACGGGCGACAGGTTTACGGTAAGGGACCGGACGCCTCACGGGGCCCGGATCTACGCGACGGCTCAACCAAGTAAAGCGATGCTCGAGGCGATCGACAAAGGCTTGAAGGACCTGTTCGCGGTCGCACGGAAGAATGGTTACCGGCGCCGATTGAATTACTCCGACTACACCGTTTTTATCGCGAAGGCCGACCGCCAGAGAAACGCGGATGGCAATTATTCGCCCGACATTGCCGTCGGGGCCGCCCAATATGCCGGGACCGACTATGACAAGGGCGGTTATATCTATGCCGCGGGAATGGTGATATCGAACAGTCCGGCGGCCTTTGTGATCGCTGAACACAAGCGTGACCTCAGCCGTGTATCCGACATAGTACGGTTTGAGGGTGAGCACCTGGTCCTCTACCACAACGACCGACGACGCTATTCCGAAACCGCCGACCATAGCCGCGGCGGCGGGCATCCGATATTGCAATAGCGGAACCTGAAGCCCAGCTAGCCAAGCTGAACACTTTGGCCAGGCAACTTCTGCCCGAAATCGTGCACCACATCTACGAAATTGTCAGCCGAGAAACCGAAAGGGGCCAGACCAGGCCCGTAAAGCACCGGAAAACCGCCCATCCATTGGGTATCGCCCGCCAGCGAACCTAGTGGCACGGGCATTGCAAAAGCACTTCGCGGATGTCGTTTGAAAATCCGCGAAGATGGAGGTCGAATGAACTTCATCGCTCTGAAAGCCAAAGTCTTCGCGTTATCCATTTTGATCTTTGCAATTTCTGTAACCGCCGCCGCCCAGCGCAGTTCGATATACACGCTGCCAGCGGGTACGAAGATCCGTCTGAAGATGGACGCCGGGATCAGCTCGAAGATATCGTCGGTGAACGACACGTTCACGACAACCGTAACAGAGCCGATATCGGCGGATGGCGTTGTCATCCTCCCGTTCGGCACACCGATCGAAGGTCGGGTGGTCAAGGTTTCGCATGCCGATCATGGGGGCCGCGACGGAACAATGCAGCTTCGGTTTGAAACCATCAGGTTTTCTGACCGCGTGAAACGGTCGATAGACGGTGTACTCGTCGATGAGCTTAAGCCAGGGTCGACAAAAACGGCGAGTCTTGTTTCTATCGTCGGCGGGGCGATCGGTGGAGCACTGATCGGGGCGATCGCCGGAAGCGGCAAAGGAGTGTTGGCCGGTGCGGGAATCGGCGCCGCGGCGGGTACCGCAGTCGCGTTCGCCCAGAAAGGGAAGGACGTGTCCATAAGGACAGATGAACAATTTGAGATCGAATTGAAACGCGAGGTAACGCTGCCTACAAATGCGTATTGAAAAATTCTATCGAACTTGGTCGTAGATTCGTCCACGGCCATTTTGAAAAAGCCCGACGTGAAGGGGAGAGCACGTCGGGTTTTTTCTTTCTTGTGCCCGACGAGTTTTTTCATTGACATTCAATACCTTTCGGCAAAGAATACATGTGTGACCAACGAAGAGATGATTAAACTTATCGGGAACCTGCCCGCCCCTGCTCGACGCGAGATCGAAGAATACGTCGCTTTAGTCCGGGCGCGGTATGCCTCTCATAGGCCATCCGAGGAAAAATTTGAAAATGAAGGATTCTTCGGCATCTCGCGCGACCGTGACGAAATGACGGACAGCACGGCCTGTTTCTGATCGACCAGCATTTCCCTATCGGCCCCGCCATCGAAGAGATCGTCACCATCGCCGATTGCAGCGACATGCCCGAATGAAACGACCAGACCCGCCGCCTGCCACTGTGATGAAAACCATCACCCTATAGCAAAAACGAAGGACCTCCGCATCCGCCGAGGCTTGTTGTTTAGGGATACCGTACGATTGCACTGATGACGCGCAAAAATCGATACATTGCCGGCTTTTTCGGACTTGCGATAGGAATTATTGCGTTAGTTATCGGAATTACTGCTGTGCGATCTCGCCTGTCGGCCGAAGTTGCCGACTGTCCGGAAGGCTCGGAGCCTTCTTATCACCCTCGCGAATGTCGGCCACTTCTACCGATGGAAACCGATACGACGTTTCCGCGGGATAGGCAGCAAGCGGAAGCCAAAGAGTTCTTCCGGCAATTTCAGAAGAAAGTTGCGGCCGATAGACGTCAGGAAGTGGCCTCTATGATGATGTATCCGCTTCGTGTCCTGTATTACACGGACCCAAAACCTGCTGACTATCGGTTTCTGAATTCACCTTCCGAATTTCTCGGCGTTTACGACGAGGTTTTTCACAAAAGTGTAAAGGACTACATTGCCCGTTATGAAGCCGACGAAGTTTGGGGAAATGACTATTTCTTGCAGACGGGTACTGGGCAGATCGGAATATACTGTACGACTCTCGGCGAGTGCCCCACATGCAGCTTCGAATTTAGGGTTAAGATAATTCGCAGTAACTCGATATATCGAGACACCATTGAAGACTCTTTCGGCAATCCGCTCAAACCGGAGGACGAGCCGTAATGCTTTTGCGGCTCTGCCGCTCTATTTTGCGGTGAAGCTCTGCTTCACCGATGAGCCCTAAAATTCTTTCGCGGCTACGCCGCCGCTTCCTCGACCAAACGGGCGGCATAGCCGCATTTCTAAAGTTGAGCCGGGTCGGAAAGGCGGAGCCTTTCCACAAATAGACGGGCACAGCCCGAAGAAGAGCGTCGCCGTTGGCGACGGAGTCTTACCTTTAAAGAGAATTTGGTCACGCTCCCAAGGCTCTTCGCGGCTCAGCCGCATGTCTTAAATTCAGGCGCGGCAGCGTTGCAATGATGATATGTTTGACAGTCTGTGCAACACGCGCTATTATGCTCGTGGGTTAGTTCTGGTCTTTGAAAAATGAGAGCCGTCCGGCGAAGGCGCGCGGCGGTTTTTAGGAGCGAAAGTTCAAAAAGGCCGATGTTTGTTCCGCCGTGTTCCACTTGTTCCGCCGCGGGCGGAACGGAACAAGAATGGGCTATTTTGCCCGGGCTTTTCGGACGAGGTCGCGGATCTCCGCCGAGATCGTTGGGACGTGGAACGGGATGCCGTCTTTGATCGTCCATTCGATGCCGCCCGTCTTGAAGACCTTCCCGTCGCGGACCTCGTCGATGCCGGTCGGGTAAAGCACCTTAAAATTCTCGAGAGGGTTGCCGTTCACGACGATCAGGTCGGCCTTGTACCCGACTCGAATGCGGCCTAGTTTGTCGTCCTGACCCAATATTCGGGCACCGTTGCTGGTCGCGTGCTGAATGACTTTCAGTGGATGAAAACCGGCCTCCTGGTGGAGCTCGAGCTCGCGGATCAGGCCGAAGCCGTACATCTGATAAATGAACCCCGCATCTTCGCCGGTGCCGATCAACCCACCGCGTTTCTCGAATTCGTAAAGGGCCTTCATCCAGATCCGGTAGTTCTCTTTCCAAAACGCTTCATCGGTCGATGTCCACCCGATAAAATAAGAGCCGTGGTTGGATGGATTCGGCCGGAAGAATTCTTCCAGGACTGGATGGAGATATTCGGCAAACGCCGGATTTGTTTGCGCCCGCTGGAGGTCGCGTGACGCGTCATAGATCACAAGCGTCGGGTCCCAGGCAACATTCGCCTTGATCATACCGTCGAGCACGCCCAAAAGCCGGTCCCAGTTCGCCTCTCGCCAGAGCCGTCCGGCATACCGAAACCGATGCACCTCGTTGTTATAGTTATAATCCGCGGGAAAATTCTGACGGCCGCTCTCGATCGCAGCGTCGGGAATGCCGTACCAGTGTTCGATGGTTGTCGTGCCGAATTTAATGTCATCCCACGCGTTCGTTTCCTCGACACCGACGTGGTGCATCACGCGCATTCCGAGTTTATTCGCCTCGTCCATCATCGCCGCCATCAGGTCGCGGTCGATAGTGTAGAGCTTTATCCCGTCGAAACCCGCCGCTTTAAGATCGCGGACGCGTTGACGAACTGCTTCTTCCGTGTGCTGATTCGGACCGGGAAATCCGCCGTATGCAAATATCCGCGGCCCGGCCATCGTGTTTGCGGCCGTCTCCTGTCTCCATTCGAGCGTTTTCTTCCCAGACCACGCCTCACGAACGGTCGTGATCCCGCACGCAAGCCACATCTTCATACAATACTCAACCGGCATCTTCACACCGCCTCGCTCGTCATGGGCGTGGCCGTGCAGATTGATAAGGCCGGGCAGTACATACTTGCCGTCAGCATCGATCTCAAGATCGCCCTTCGCCGGCCTCCGCGCCTTCCCTGCTCGAGCCGCGATCGGATCGAATCCCGCGATCTGAGTGATGACGTCGTTCTCGATAACTATGTCGTATGGCCCGGCCGCAGGCTTACCGCTTCCATCCACGACCATAGCCCCGCGGACGACGATCCGCTTGACGCGTTTACCGGAAGAACTCGCTGGCGACGGTTGAGCGAATACACCAAGCTGCGGCAGAAACGCCATTGCAAGTGCGAGTAAACACAAATGTCTGATTCTCATAAAATGGTAGTCTCTCGATCTTCGTGCCCAGAGGGTCTTGTTGATGAGGTCATTTTGGCCCTTTTTGTGGTTTAGGGTCAACTATGCGAAAATACGGGTTTATTTACCGCTAAATTTAACAACAGGAAGGTATAAGAATGGCTGGAAGACATAAGGTTACGGTCGTTGGCGCAGGGAACGTCGGTGCGACAGCGGCTCATTGGATAGCAAGCAAGGAACTCGCGGACGTTGTTTTGGTCGACATTGTCGAAGGAACGCCGCAAGGCAAATCGCTCGATCTGGCCCAGGCCGCTCCGATCGACGGTTTTGACGTCAAGCTGGTCGGTGCGAACTCATACGAGGAAACGGCCGACTCGGACGTAGTTATCATCACCGCGGGCCTGCCGCGTAAGCCGGGCATGAGCCGCGACGATCTTCTAAAGACCAACTCGGACATCGTTGGTGCCGTAACCGACGAGGTTGCCAAGTATTCGCCGAACTCATTTATCATCGTCGTTTCCAATCCGCTTGACGCAATGACCCAGGTCGCGTTCCGCCGCTCGGGCTTCCCGAAAAACCGCGTGATGGGCATGGCCGGTGTGCTTGATGCGGCTCGTATGCGATGCTTCCTTGCCGAAGCTCTGAACGTCTCTGTCGAGAACGTGACGGCTTTCGTCCTCGGCGGCCACGGCGACACGATGGTCCCCTTGCCGCGTTATTCGACCTGTGCCGGCATCCCGATCACCGAGTTGCTGCCTGCCGACCAGATCGATGCGATCGTAAAACGCACGGCAAATGGCGGTGCCGAGATCGTCGGACTTCTCAAGACCGGATCGGCCTTTTACGCTCCAAGCCTCGGGGCGGTCGAAATGGCTGAGGCTATTCTGAAGGACAAGAAAAAGATCCTTCCCTGTGCTGTCTATCTCGAAGGCGAGTACGGCGTGAATAACCTTTTTGTTGGCGTGCCGGTGAAACTAGGCAAGAACGGCGTCGAGCAGATAATCGAGATCAACCTCACGAACGACGAACGGGCCGCCCTCCAAAAGAGTGCCGGCGCCGTGCAGGAGTTGATCGACGTTCTGCAGATATGACCTTTGAGGCGTGGGATCCGTGAAAGGCTGTCCGGCGAGGGCAGCCTTTCCGCTTTTCGGGGGCCGCTAGTACGCCGTCGGGTTCGCTCGGGCATAGTCCGCCAGATTTCGGATACTCGCGCCAAAGATGGAAAACCGGGAAAAGGAGTCGGGCAGGATGTACTCATCAAACAGCAACGCCGGATCCCGAGACAATTGTGTATATATCGAAAGCGGTGACGATTCGATCTTGCTCGCCCAGGCGTCGAGTGCGTCGTTGAACTTGGTCCAGCCCTTCTGCCGCCCAACAGCGGCGGCATACAAGAGCCAACACATATTCTCAACCATAACGAAGGTACATTGGGCCGGGTTCATTCCACGCAGTACCCGGACGATCGGCATTTTCAGATATTCCTGGGGAACAATAAGGCCGAGCATGGAATCAACAAGATCTATGAAAGCGGCGACGGGTATGGCCCCGCAGAGAGCCGTCTTACCGATCTCGGCAAGACACTTTGGATAATCGCCCCTGACGGCGTGAATGCCCACCTGAATGACCACGAGGAATCCGAGAAACTTGGAACTGTTTGCCTTGAACCTCGTTAGAAAGGAGGAAATGTTACCCGAACTTCTGGCGATGGCATCAATGAACTGTGCGCCAAGCCTGCCCTCTTTCGTCAATTGGAAGGTGTATTTCAATATTTGATTTATTGCCCCTGGAGAACCGCCCGTTTTGACGACCAACTTATAATACTCGATCGTGTTATACGCGCTGACGCCAAGGATCGAGATGTTCGTAAGCACATCGAGCCCGCCCTTCAGATACTCATTAAAGGCCAGGAACTCTTCCTTCAACTGCTTTTCCTCGGCTGGTGTCAGAGGGTACCTGTCGACCTTGAGGTAAAGCCGCAAAACCGCTTCGGTATACCTTAAGTCGGTAAATCTCATTGTGTCGGTTCGTAATCTAAGTGCCATTATCTATTTCTCTCCCTTCGAGCGGACCGTCAGTTCGAATATAAGTTAAGTGGCCCGGTTGTTCCAAAAACGGCCGAGACCCGCGGGCGGACCTGCCGATATCTATCAGTTTGACCGATATCTTCGTTCAGGTTGAACGGAATATGACCGACCCGGCCAACGTTGACGAACGATAACCCCTGTATTCACCATCTTTACGAACGTGGCACGCACCTTGATTAAGAAGGGCAAGCGGCGAAGCGCCGCAAATGTCCTTTTGAAGGAGCTAGCAAAATGAAACTGTTCGAGAAAAAACCCTCCATTTTAAGAAAGGCGATCTCCCTTGCATTGCTTTATTCGTTCTTAATGACGAATTTTGCGATCGTAGGGGCGTTCGCCTCGCCCTCCGACGACACCGAGACAACCACATCGGCACTTACCAGCTTTACTACCGATTTGACGCAGCTTGGCCGTGACGGAAGATTGCGTGAAAACCTAAACCTCGAGAACGAAACGATTCGTCTCATTAAGGTGTTAGCCGGTAATGGTAAGCGTCAACCGCTGCTGGTCGACGAGAAAGGCGAAAACCAGGACCTCGTCGTTGAGCAGCTTGCCATCCGCATCGCCAACGGCCAGGTGCCGGAAGGCCTTGTCGGAGTGCAACTCCTACAACTAAAGACCGCCACTCTCTACTCAAATTCGAACGGGTCGGCAGAAGCTTCGGCCAAGATCGAATCGGTAGTCGATGAGGTTCTGGCATCCAACGCCCACACGATCCTTTATGTAAACGAACTGGGAAGCGTGCTGAACACCGGCACGGTCGGAGCAAAGCTGCTGGAAAACATCGCAAACGGAAAGCTGCGCCTGATCGGCGGCAGTGCAAAGGCAGCCTTTGATGAAAAGATCGCCAAACAGCGCGAGATCGCTTCGCTTTTTGAGGTGATCGCTGTCAATGAGGGTTCGCTGGCCCCGACAGCGACATCTCCGGTTGAAAAAAAGGCAGGCAGCTATCGCGGCGACAATGTTTCGTCCGATCTGCG
This sequence comes from Pyrinomonadaceae bacterium, assembly GCA_050250045.1. Taxonomy (GTDB): domain Bacteria; phylum Acidobacteriota; class Blastocatellia; order Pyrinomonadales; family Pyrinomonadaceae; genus OLB17. The sequence goes on from JBFWPK010000009.1 coordinate 70,002, forward strand.
TGAAATGCTTCGGCAAGACCCGTCGGGTACGAAACGGGTTGACGTAATCGTCCAGGCCAAGGACGCGGACAATACGGCTCTGCGTTCGCTTCTCGCATCGGGCGAAGCCCGCATCACGGACCGTATCGGAAAGGATGATACGTTGGTCGTGAACCTCCCGCTCTCGACCGTCCAGTCGCTCTCGACAAGCGGGCTGATCAACTATGTCTCCCCGGATCGCGCGACCCGCGTTACCGGCCACATCGAGGATGCGATCGGCGCCACGCTGATGCGTTCACAGCCGGCAAGCGGCTCGCGGTCAGCTTACACACTTGACGGTTCGGGCATCGGAGTTGCCGTCCTGGATTCCGGTATCTACGCGGGCCACCATGGTTTCAGGCAGGATGAAGAGAGTTCACGGATCGTTAAGAACATCAACTTTACGACGTCCGATCAATCGGCGACGACCGACGGCTACGGCCACGGAACACACGTTGCGGGGCTTGCCGCAGGCAGCTCGTCAAGGAACAACGGAAGCTATCGTGGAGTTGCTCCTGGGGCGAAGATCATCAGCGTCAAGGTGCTCAACAATGACGGCGAAGGCCAGATGTCGTGGCTCCTCAACGGGTTGAACTGGGTGCTTCAAAACCGCACAACGCACAACATTCGTGTCGTTAACCTGAGCCTCGGTTCGGACGCGGTCGACACCTACACGAACGATCCTGTATGCCTCAAGGTCAAGGAATTGGCCAACGCCGGTATCGTTGTGATCGCCGCCGCAGGCAACCTCGGCAAGGATCACTATGGCCAGGAGACCTACGGCCGGATCCACTCGCCAGGCAACAGCCCGTATGTGATCACGGTCGGAGCCAGCAACAGCTATGGAACGACCTCGCAGGCGGACGATTCGATCGCGAGCTTCAGCTCACGCGGCCCGACGAGGAGCTCCTACGTCAACGCCAGTGGTGTCCGCATCTATGACAACCTTATGAAGCCCGATCTCGTTGCACCGGGCAACAAGGTGCTTTCCGCGAAGGCACCGGCAAATAAGATGGCGACCCTTAGCCCGACGCTGACGCCGACAGGCGAAGCGTTGGTCGATTCTAATGAAAAAGTGATGTACATGAGCGGCACGTCAATGTCCGCCCCGGTTGTGGCCGGTGCCGCCGCTCTGCTGCTCGAGGTAAACCCGAACCTGACGCCAAACATGGTGAAGATGATCCTGCAGTACACGGCGAGGCCCATCGCGGGTGCCGATATGTACGAGCAGGGAGCGGGCTCTCTCAACGTCGAAGGCGCCGTAAGGATCGCACGTTCACTTCGCACGGATGTGGACTTTCAGACGCTGCCCAACGGTGCCTCGATGGTTCCCGCAGGCTGGACGGCCCCGGCGCCAAGCACGACCATCGGCGGCAACACGTTTGCCTGGTCGCAGCTTATGTTCGGGAATTGCTCATTCATCACAGGCCAGAACCTTATCTCGCAGTTCCAGCTTGTTTACAAGCGCGAGAACATCGCCAACTCTGGCATGACCGTCAACGGAAACGCTGCCGCCTTGAATCCTTCGTTCTTCACGACAGGCCTCAGCCTGAACCGGAACGTGATGATCAGCAACGGCGGCGCGACGGGCTCGGGAACGGTGATGTTGTCGTACGGCGTGCTTGTCGGCGACGGAGTGCTTGTCGGCGACGGCGTGCTTGTTGGCGACGGCGTACTTGTTGGCGACGGCGTACTCGTCGGCGACGGCGTGCTTGTTGGCGACGGCGTGCTTGTCGGCGACGGCGTGCTTGTCGGCGACGGCGTGCTTGTCGGTGACGGCGTGTTAATTGGTGACTCATTACTGCTCGGTGACGATACACCGGCAATGCAGTAGTTTTTGACTCAACAAACGAAGGAGAAAAACAATGAGAACCCAATTAATGACAAACTACTACACCTGCCCCGAGGCATTTGTGAAGCCCGTCATCGAGTTCACTCCCGATCTTTCGAGAGTCAGTGAACTCACCGAGCGTGACCGAGTAGAGGTCCTGACGTTCCTGTCCGTCCGCCCGGTACACACCGTAGTGATGACAAGCTTCATCAACGACAACGGCCTGCAGAGCGAACTCAACCGAGGAAAGTTCTATGGCTATCGCAACGCTGAAGGAAAACTGGAAGGAGTAGCACTGATCGGCCACTCGACATTGGTCGAGGCCCGTTCGGACGCTGCCCTGAAGGCCTTCGCTCACCAGGCGAAAACATCCGAGACGCCGATCCACCTGATCATGTCTCATGGAACCGCCGCCGAGACGTTCTGGAATCACTACAGCGACGGCCTGAAAGCCCCGCGTCTTACCTGTGTGGAACGCCTTTTTGAGGTCAGCTTCCCATTCATGGTCCAGCGGAACGATGCGAACCTTCGCCTCGCCACGATGGACGAGCTGATACCAGTGGCCGAGGCACAGGCAGAGGTTGCATTCATCGAATGCGGAGTCGACCCGATGAAGAAAGACCGCGAGGGATTTCTCAAGCGAGTCGCACGACGCATCGAACAAGGACGGATCTTCGTGGTATTCGAGGACGGCAAGCTGGTCTTCAAGGCGGACATCATCGCCGAAACTGACCGGACGGCCTATCTTGAAGGCATATACGTCGGTACCGAATTTCGCGGAAAAGGTATCGGATCAGCCTGCCTGGCCGATCTCACCCTGCGTTTGATGGACCGCGTCGAGAATGTCTGCCTCTTGAGCAACGTTGAATTCGAAGGTGCTCATAGAAGCTTTGTGAAAGCCGGCTACAAGGCGACGGATGAGTGCATCACCTTATTCGTCTAACTGAAGAAAACAGTAGACAACGGTGTTTGCTGTATTAGATAATAGGGTGATGCCTCGCCACTTGAGGCTCACCCTATTCTCCTTCGCGAACCCCACAGGCCGCGGTTCGCTCTCGCCTCCCGACGATCTCTCGTCCTATCGTGAAAGACCAACCTTGGCCCCGAGGCAGCAAATGTACTTCGAAAAGCTGACAACCAGATACATGACAGCCGTGATCGTCTGCGGCGTACTGTGCGTGTCAGCCGCTTTGTACTGGCTGCCTTACCGGGTCATCGATCTGAGCTTTCTTATACTTTTCGGCCTAACGATCGGCGTCGGGTCGCGGATAACGGTCCAGATCCCGCGGGTCAAAACGCACATCGCCGTCTCGGACACCTTTATTTTTCTCGCACTCCTGATGTATGGCGGCGAGGTCGCGATAATCCTGTCCGCGGTCGAGGCATTCTTTTCCTCGTGGCGATTCTGCAATAAGAAGTTAACGATATTTTTCAACGCGGCCGCGGTCGCGATCTCGACAGCGATCGTGTATATATTTCTGCTGGCGACCGGACTGTTTGTCTCGGTTGAGCAGATGCACGCCGATGACGCCTATCTTCGGAATCTGACCATTGCACTGTCGGCAATGGCGCTGATCCAGTTTCTCGCCAATACCTCGTTTGCGTCGGTCCACGATGCGATGAAGAATGGAATTCCACTGCTTGAGACCTGGAAAAGCAAGTATGCGTGGAGTTTCATCACCTATTTCGTCGGGGCCGCAAGCGCCGGTATTCTTTACCTGCTGACGGATTCCATCGGATTCGGCGTGATCATCGCGGCGTTCCCCGTCATCTTCTTCATCTTCATGACGTATCACATGTACATGAAGAACGTCGAGATGTCGATAGAACAGGCTGAACAGGCAAAAGAAAATGCGCGCGTACTCGAAGAAAAGTCGCAAGAGTTGAGGCAATCAGAAGAACGGTTTCGAAGCGCGTTCAACTATGCCCCTATCGGCATTGCACTGGTCAATGCCGAAGGAAAATGGCTGAAGGTGAACCACGCATTGAGCGATATCCTTGGTTACAGCCAGGAGGAATTCCTCGATATGGACTTCCAGTCTGTAATGTTCAAGGAAGACCTCGGCGATACGCTCGTTAAGATGCACGGACTGGTTTCGGGCAAGACGGCGAGCTGCCAGATGGAGCAGCGATATTTGCACAAGAGCGGCAGAACTGTCTGGACGTCGTGGAGCGTATCGACAGCCGGCGACTCCAAGTCTGACAGCCCGAACCTTATTTTTCAGATCCAGGACATCACCGGTAAAAAACTGGCGGAGGCAAAACTCAAGCACGAAGCAACGCACGATATTCTCACCGGCCTCCCGAACCGGAAAATGTTCATGACGCGGCTAACGAAAGCGCTGGGAACGGCACGCGAAAGCCGTAACCACAGGGTGAGCGTTCTATTCATCGACCTGGACCGTTTCAAGTACGTCAATGACTCACTCGGCCACTTGATCGGCGATCAGCTTCTGATCGGGATCGCCGAGCGGCTGCGAGAAGGCTTGCGCCCATCCGACATTGTCGCACGGCTAGGCGGCGACGAGTTTACGATCCTGGTAGAAGGCAGCTACGACACGACTGAGGTAGTCCGCATCGCGGAGAGGATCCAGAAAAAGTTTGCGAAGCCGTTCGATCTGCAGGGCCATGAGGTCTTCAGCTCTGCCAGCATTGGGATCCTGCACGCATCGGACCAGCACCTGTCGGCCGAGGACATGATGCGAGACGCCGATACGGCTATGTATCAGGCAAAGCGGGCCGGCAAGGCAAGGCACGAAGTGTTCGACGAAAAGATGCACCTTGCGGCAAAGGAAACCCTTCAGCTTGAAACCGACCTTCGGCGCGCGATCGACAACGGCGAGATCTATGTCGTTTATCAGCCAATGTTCTCGCTGTCCACCGGCGAACTTCAGGGCGTAGAGGCCCTGACGCGATGGATCCACCCAAAGCTCGGCAAGGTTCCGCCCGACCGGTTCATAAGCATCGCCGAGGAGATCGGCATGATCGACACTCTTGGCGATTTCGTGCTTGAAAGGACGTGCCGTGAGGTCGGCCCGATCCTTAACGCAATTTCCGCCGATAACCGTATTACCCTAAGCGTTAACCTTTCGTGCCGACAATTTGGCCAGGCAAACCTTGCCAACAACGTCAAGCGCATTCTGGAGACGACCGGATTTCCCGCAAACCAGCTAAAGCTGGAGATCACCGAATCGATCTTTTTCGAGTATCAGGCGAAGGCAGTCGAAATGCTCAACGAGATTCGCTCACTCGGGATCGAGATCGACATTGATGATTTCGGCACCGGCTACTCCAACCTCGGATATCTAATAAAACTGCCGATATCCACGCTGAAGATCGACAGGTCGTTCGTCGACCCGATCGACAGCGAAGGACGGAACACTGAGATCGTAAAGACTGTACTCGCTCTGGCCCGTAATCTTGGGTTGAAGACTATAGCTGAGGGGATCGAAACCGAACATCAGCTGCGGGCCCTGAAAGGATTAGGCTGCGACGGCGGGCAGGGTTACTTGTTCGCGAAGCCGATGGAGATCGACGAGCTTCGGCATTTCCTGGCGGAGAACACTGGATCAAAGCTCGTTGACCCGCCATTTGACGGCGTGCCGGTCGTGGCAACCCTGCAATAGTCTCAGCACCGGCGGACCTAAAGTCCAAAGACCCAGGACTTGGGACTTGGGACTTGGGACCTGGGACTTGGGACCTGGGACCTGAGACCTGGGACCTGGGACCGCGGGACTTGGGACCTACTTCTTCAGCCATCCGAACAAAGCATTTACGGTTACGTCGCGATTTGTCTCGTAGATCGCCCTTGTGAGCGGAATGCCCATCGGGCAGACCTGAACGCAGTTCTGCGCGTTGCCGCAGTTGGTGATGCCGTCATCACCGGTGAGCCCATTCAGCCGATCATCAATTGTGATCTTACCTGTCGGGTGCATATTAAAAAGGCGCGCCTGGGCGATCGCCTGCGGGCCGATATAGTGATCTTCTGAATACTGTGGACAGGCCTCAAGGCAGCAGCCGCAGGTCATGCAGCGCGAATAGGCATAACGCTCCTGCGCCACCTCGTTCGGGATATGCGGTCCGGGGCCGAGATCGTAACTGCCGTCGAGTTCGATCCATGCGTTCACCTGCTTGAGGTGTTCGAACATCCGCGAGCGATCGACTTTGAGATCGCGAACATTCGGAAATTTCGACATCGGCTGAAGCGTCACCGTGTCTCCGCCCGTATCCAGCAGCAGGTCGTCGATCAATGCGGAGCACGATTGCCTGACGCGGCCGTTTATCACCATCGTACAGATCCCGCAAACCTGCTCAAGGCAGGACATGTCCCAAACCGGCGGCGTCGTTTGCTTGCCCTCAACAGTCACCGGGTTCTTCCGGATGTCCATCAGAACGGAAATAACGTTCAGATTGCGACGGTATGGGATCTCGAAAGTTTGCCAATAGGTATTCGCGTCAGTGATGTCACGACGCTGGATCTTGATCTTTACCGCCTTGGGTGGATCGGTGAGCCGCTTTTTCTCGTGATTTTCGTTCATTTATTACTCGATCTCTGCCAGATCGTATATTTCGCGCATCGGAACGTCCAGTTCCACTGACTCAAGATAAACCGAGTTGTCGATGCCAATGGAAGCTTGTATCTTCCAGTGCCCGTCACTTTGGCGCGTGTACTGCTGTACCGCGTGCTTTTGCTGCGAGATCAGGAGGTATTCCTTAAAGGATTCGATCTTTTGATAGGCAAAGAACTTATCGTTCTTGTCGTACTCCTGTGTGCTTTCCGAAAGCACTTCGACGAGCAGGATAGGGTTCTCGATCACATCTCGACGCCCTCTATAAAATTGTTGTTCGCCGCAAACGACGGTGACATCCGGGTAGTAGAAGGTGTCCGTATCTTCGACTCGCACTTTCATCTCGCTTTGGTAAGCTCGACATTTTCCTCTCAACTTTTCCGAGATGATCCGGGTCAAGTTGAAGCTGATCTGTATATGGGACGCCGTTCCGCCGGCCATCGCATAGACGTAGCCGTCGATGTATTCGCTTCGTTCCTCACTCGACTCTTCCAGAGCGAGGTATTCATCAGCCGTTAGCCTGTCGGCAACTTTAGCTCGTAAGGCCATTGTACAAATACCTACTCTTTGATCGACTCTCCTTCCGCAATCTTTTCACCGTCCTCGACCCAAGTCTGTTCGCGCCCGGGTTGTTCCGGCTTCAACTCAGTGCCTGGCTGGGGCACTTGGGCGGCTTTTGCTTTGCCTTTTGAGTAATCGCGCTTCCGCGGTTCGATAAGCGAGATATCGACGGGTTCGTAGCTAAACACGGGAGCCTCGTCGGAGTATTCGGCGATCGTTGACTTTAACCAGTTGGCGTCGTCCCGGTCCGGGAAATCCGGCTTATAGTGCGCTCCGCGGGATTCATTTCGGTTCAGTGCCCCGAGCGTTATCACGCGCGCGAGTTGGAGCATATTCCAAAGCTGCCGTGCATGCGGTACGGCCTGAGTGGCCCAGAGGTTCGAATCGTTGATCGAGATCTTCTGGAATCGCTCCTGCAGCTCGCGGAGCTTGTCGTCGGTAGCTTGCAGGCGGTCATTGTACCGGACGACCGTAACATTGTCCGTCATCACCTTGCCCATCTCATCGTGCAGATTGTACTGGTTCTCGCCGCCTTCGTTGCGGATGATCTGATCGTTGATCTCCTGCTGACGTTTTAGTTCCGCATCGTAAATTCCATTCGTTTCAGTCTGTCCGCGTTCGACATTCTTCGCATAGTCGATCGCCGACGGAGCGGCCGTGAAGCCGCCGTAAACGCACGATACAAGGGAGTTAGCACCAAGCCGGTTCGCTCCGTGGATCGAATAATCGCATTCGCCCGCAGCGAACAGCCCGGGAATATTCGTCCGCTGCTCGAAATCAACCCACAGTCCGCCCATCGAATAGTGCACGCCCGGGAAGATACGCATCGGCACGTGGCGCGGGTCGTCGCCGACGAACATCTCGTAAATTTCGAGGATCGCACCGAGCTTCCGCGTCAGTGTCTCGGCCGGGATGTGCGTAAGGTCAAGATACACCTGGTTCTCGCCGCCTACACCATTCCCTTCCAGGCAAACCTGAAAGATCTCGCGCGTTGCGATATCTCGCGTGACGAGGTTTCCGAATGCCGGATACTTTTCTTCGAGAAAATACCAACGCTCGCCTTCGGGAATGTCGCGCGGCGTCCGAACATCGCCTTTCGCCCGCGGGACCCAAACGCGGCCGCCTTCACCGCGGGCAGATTCGCTCATCAATCGCAGCTTATCTTCGCCGGGGATAGAGGTCGGGTGCACCTGGATGAACTCGCCATTCCCGTATCGCGCGCCCTGTTGATAACAAGCCGAGACGGCACTACCGGTGCACGTCATCGAATTGGTGGATTTGCCAAAGATCAGCCCCGGCCCGCCAGTCGCCATGATCACGGCATCCGCCTTAAATGCCTTTAGCTCGAGCGTCTGCAAATTCATCGCGATCAGGCCGCGGCAAACCTGGTGATCGTCCAGCACGAGCGAAAGCATCTCCCATCCCTCGTATTTCGTGACCTGGCCATCGACTTCCCATCTGCGGACCTGTTCGTCGAGGGCGTAAAGGAGTTGCTGGCCCGTAGATGCACCGGCAAACGCCGTGCGGTGATGAAGCGTGCCTCCAAACCGCCTGAAGTCGAGCAGCCCTTCCTTTGTCCGCGAAAAGGGAACACCCATCCTGTCAAACAGATATATGATCTGCGGGGCCATGCCGCACATCCGCTTGACAGGCGGCTGGTTGGCGAGAAAGTCGCCGCCGTAAACCGTATCATCCAAATGCTTTGCAGGCGAATCGCCTTCGCCCTTGGTATTGACCGCACCGTTGATCCCGCCCTGGGCGCACACGGAATGCGACCGTTTTACCGGTACGACCGAAATAAGGTCGACGGCGTGGCCCGCCTCGGCGATCTTCATCGCCGCCGCAAGTCCGGCAAGCCCACCGCCTACGATCGCTATTTTCAAGCCATTCGATGCCATAGATATATGTTTGGCCGGCCCCCTCCGCGTAATCGGCCAACCGAAGCGGGTTCGGAACTCAGAATCTACGCGGCGGCTCAACCGTTCTCACCGGTGTGGCTTCCTCGCATACCGCCTTTGGCAGCAGGCCGCACGGCTTCACGAACGAGACCGCCGCGTTCACTCCCACTCCCGCGAAGAACACCGCCAGTCCGATGCATGCGTAGAGACCATATTTCTGCGCCTTTTCGCCAATAACGATGCCCCAATCCACAGCGAATAGCCAAATGCCGTAAGCCAGGTGCCACGCCGTTGCGACAACGCCAAGAATGTAAAACGCGAGAATGCCGCCGTTTCTGAACTCAGCCGCGACGATCGCGAATGCTCGTGAAGCGTTTCCCGCAACCGGATCGTTAAACGACGCAAGCCCCGGTATCAGCCCAAACCGCAGATTCAGGATGTGAAACAGGAGAAAGACGAAAAGAAAGATCCCCGTTGCCCTTTGAAAAAAGTAGAACCAGTTACGGCCGTAACCGTATCCGATCACATTCACTTTCGCCTCAGCGGAGATCAGGACGCCGTAGATCGAATGGAATAGCAAAGGGATAAAAATGCCGAATACCTCAAGAAAGATGAGATACGGCATATGGTGAATGTCCTGCACATGGTCGTTAAAGACCTGCGGCCCGTTCATCGCGGTCGAATTGGTGTACATATGCACCAGGAAGAACGCTCCGAGCGGGACAATTCCGGTCAATTGATGAAGCTTTCGCAGCAGAAACGTGCCGCTTAGTTTGATCGCCATCTTTCCCTGGTTTCAGGAGAATCCAAATGTTATCGCTTGTCCCTATGATATTAGAGCGTAAACGGCAAATCGGCAATTCTCGCGAATCAGCTTTTCTATAATAGCCCGAGCGTGCTTATAAGTTAAAATGAAATATTCTATACTGATTTATTAGTATCTACTCTTTTGCCGTTATGCATATCGAAACATTGAAAGTGTTCAGGGACCTCGTCGATCTCCAAAGCTTCTCACTGGCCGCCGAGAGAAATTTTATCACCCAGTCGGCCGTCAGCCAGCAGATCCGCACGCTTGAGGAAAAGTTCAAGCGACGCCTTCTGGAACGCGTTCGTGGCCGGCGCGAGATAAAAATGACCCCCGCCGGAGAGGTTTTCTACCGTGAGAGCAAGAATGTGCTTGAGGCCTATGACCACCTGACCGAAAGCCTGCACGGCCTTGTCGGAAAGATCGGTGGAACAATCAAGGTTGCAACCGTTTACAGCGTTGGCCTCCACGAGATGCCCGCCAAGGTCGGAGAATTTATGTCAAAATTCCCTGCCGCCCGGATCGACCTTGAATATTCGCGCACCACCAAGGTTGTCCGCGATGTGCTCAACGGCACGGTAGAATTAGGGGTCATGGCCTTTCCCGAGGCCCGCCGGGGCCTGACGGTGGTACAGATGCCCGCCCATCGGCTGGTGCTTATCTGCCCGCCCGACCATAAATTCGCAAAACGGTCGCTCATCCGTGCAAAAGATCTGAACGGGATGAAATTTGTCCTGTTCGAACGCGACACGCCAACCCGAAAGGCCACGGACCGGATACTCAAGGACCATGGCGTTGAGGTAAAGAAGATCGCCGAATTCGACAACATCGAGACGATCAAGCGCGCCGTTCAGGTGGGCTTTGGCCTTGCGATCCTTCCGCAACCGGCCGTTGCCGACGAGCAGAAGGCGGGGCAACTCGCCGTCGTTCGCCTCGCCGAAAAGGAATGGACACGTCCGGTTGGCGTTATCTACCGCTCTGACCGCGACCTTTCGCTTGCGGCCAGGAAATTCGTCCAGCTTTTGGGGACGGAATAGTCGTCAGGTTCATTCGGCGTTGATCACGGTCAGCGGGGACGTTGGGACCATGGAATTCAGAGCGTTCCGGATCGAGACGGCAAGGCCTTCTGCTTCCATATACTCTCGGCCCAGCAGTTTGCGGAATTTCTTTTCCTTTACCTCGCCGTTCAACTCCTTCAATATGCCGCGAAAAAATGCCGCAACCAGCTCGGGGGCAAACTGTTTGCCGGCATTTCTTTGCAGGTCATCAAAGACTTCGTTGGCCGGACGGCGGCGGCGGTATGGCCGGTCGGTGGTCATGGCGTCGAACGAATCCGCCAGATTCACGATCTTGGCGATGTAGGGGATCTCCCGATCATACAGCCCGTCGGGATATCCGCGACCGTCGAGTCGCTCGTGGTGGGATCTCGCCGCCAGCGGTACGTCGGCGTAGGGATGGTGGATCGGAGCAAGTATCTCGTAGCCGACGGCCGGGTGCTTGTTCAGTTCGGCGGACTCCTTTGCGTTGATGCGGTAGGGAGCGTTGATGATCTTTCTCTCGACCGTCAGTTTGCCGACATCGTGAAGATAACCCGCAACGGCCGCTCCTTCGACCTCGTTAGCATTCCAGCCAAGTTCGGCCCCGATCATCTCAGAATATTTCCCAACGCGCACCGAATGTCCTTCGGTGTATTTGTCCTTGCAGTCGATCGCCGCCGCAAAGGCCTTGACGGTATCGGCGTATGTCATCTTCAGATTGTCGTAAAGCTGGCGGTTCTCGTCCGAGCGGCGCTCGATCTCGGCCATCAGGTTGCGTTGGGCAATGGCGCTGCCGATGTGACGGCCCATGGCACAGATCACTTCGCGGTCGTAACTCGTGTAAGGCTCGCCCGAAGCCTTTTCACCGAGAAAAAGGGCCCCCACGGCTTCGTCGCTTATGACCAGCGGGACAAATAGCTCAAGCTTCGTGTTGCTAAACGACGCGTCATAGATTTGGAAGAACGGCAGTACCGACGCCTGTGCGATCTCGATCGGGTGCAGGCCGTTCGCAAGAAATTGCCGCTCGTCCTCGTAGCAAAGTTCAAGACTTAGCGGAAAACTCTCTCCCAACCCGCGAACCGCCAGCATGTTCAGCTCATGCTCAAAGCGGGAATAGCGGGCCACGCCGCCGCGCATAATTCCAAGGCTGCCAAGGACAAGGTGCAGCGAGGTTCGAATGGTTTCCGGAAAATTTGTCCGGCGGGCCACCTCATGCCCAAGATCCGCCAGGGCTCCAAAGGTGTGAACAAGCTTATTCTTGCTCTCCGCCAGTTCCCGAAAGTCGACTTGTTTGAACTCTTCGATCTTCAAAAAATTGTCGTGCGGCATAAGACCGTGGTCGGTTGTCAGATATCAGAAAAACACGAGGTGTCAGACGACAGAGCCAACTGGGCCCCGGGCACTGTTTACAATTGCCGCGTGCCTGGTAACCCCAAGCATATCAAATAGCTCGGCGGTATTTTCGTTAACCTCCGAAAACACGACCTTCGCGCCGGCGTTCGCGGCCGAATCGATCACGCCCAGGAGAATGCTGACGCCGATGCTGTTGACTATCTCGGTATTGCTCAGATCGACGACCAGTTCAGTGCATCCTTCTTCGAGGCGCAGCCTGCACTCGCGTTCGATCCTTTCGCCCGTCAGTTTGTTCAAATAGTCGTCTGCGTAAACGACGGCAGTCTTGGCACCGGCCATGCTGGTACCTGTGGCTTCACCTTCCATAAAATGCTGATCTAATTGTCCTTAGCTGAAAATTACGAGCGCCGTAGGCTAAATTACACTATCTTCTATCACAACAACAGCCCAAAAACAACAAATACTTCGACGGACTGCGGACCGGGTGGTGTCCGAAACCCATAGCGTTGGGAAAAAAGACGACGCGCCAAACAGATATCCAACGAATACATAAATTTCCGCGGGCTTAGTCAAACATTCGGCTAAAGCCGGGAGAAAATCGCACTAGCTATAGCGGCTTATGTCGAAACTTGGAGCCGCCCGGTGGTATCTGGCTTTAATGAATTGCCTCCGGCTTCAGCCGGAGGTCAGGCGATTCCAGAAAAACTAGCGGCTTTAGCCGAACCTGTGAAAAAGGAATTGCTGAGCGGCTGCAGGCCCAGACGGCTAGGCCGGGGTTCTGCTAAAGCCATCTGGACCATGCGTTTTCTGAGTTTTGGCTAAAGCCGGGGCTACAATATTGATCAATCCTCCAGCTGAACCTTAAGGCGATTGAAAGAATCGAGTTTCGACGAAGCCTCAAAGGCTAGTGGAATTGTGTGGAAAGTTGAGTGTCTGAAAATCTTAAGCTTTATGATACAATTTTGTCACCAACGGGTGACTTACATGCGACTTCGGTTTGTGATCGGGTCTCTCCTTTTTGGCCTAGTGACGGTCGCACAGATATCTGCGCAGCCGCCCGCGCGCCCGACGTCAAGCCCCGTGACGATACAAGACATCCGCAGGTCCCTCAGATTCACACCGGAGATCCCGGCCCACATTCAGCGCACAAATAGCGAGCTGATCGCTGCGATAAAGCTGCGTGGGGTAGATTTTGCTCTTTCGAAAGAAGAGGAATGGGCCCTTGGATTGATGGAAGCAAGCGACGACCTGATCGCCGCCATCCGGAACTCAATGTCGCCCGAGGAACGGGAACGACGACTGAGGGCCCGCGAACAGGAAGGCATCTATTATACATTTGCCCAGAATCAGGGACGCAGCGATGTTGCAAGCAAACGCATCGCGGCTGCCGCCGGGCGCGATTTTCTCGCAAGATACAGCAGCGATGCGAGCGTGGCCGAGAAGGTCTCATACATTCGCAAGACGCTTCCGGCCCTTGACCGTTCTATTCGTACGCTGGAGCGTTCCGTCCGGCGAACCCGACGGCGCTCGAACTGAACATCGCCGAGTTGAACGCCAGCCCCTATTATGCGTTCTCTACTGTCAGATACTTCGTCATCGAGATCGATGTACCGTCGTCGGTTCGTTCGATCTTCACCTCATCCATAAGCCGTTCGATCAGTTTTAATCCCCAGCCGCGGCGTTCCGATCTTTCGGCTTCAGCGTCGTCGGGTCCGGTTTTTACTTGCGAGATGCGATCTGCAAGCCGGAGGCCGCGATTTGAGACCGTTATGGTGATCCGGTCATCCCCTACCCTGATCTTCTGACGGATCCGGCGGTCCGGGCTTAGCGAGTGCTCCGAGGCGTTGATGGAAGCCTCAAGGAGGGCCGTCTTGATCTGATTTATCGCCTTTGCCGAGACATTCCGCCGGCGTGCGATCTCTTCAAACGCGTGTGCGGCGATCAATTCGCTTTCGTCGTCCATTGGAACAACGACCTCGTATTCATCCGCCGGCGATCCTGAAGGTGCGCTCCCGCCAGCAGCCGCGATCAGGCGTCTGAGATATCCGACCTGCCTCCGGCCCGAGGCGTACGCACCGCGCTGTCGCAGCATATCGACCGCTTCAGGCGTAAATCCCTCGGGAGCGATCATCCACACGCGATACTTCCGAAAATTGCACATCAGCGCGACCATCTCGAGGCGATCGCACCAAAACTCGGCAAGTTCGCGCGAAGCCTCAAGCTTCGAGTCGATCTCGGCGGCCACCCACACGATCTCGTCCTCGTCAGTATATTGGCCCTCCTGAAACCCTATCGCGACGGCGGAACGGTCCTTCTCGGCAAGTTCGCCGATAGGCTTGTACAGATCGGCGGCGTGTGCCGTGTAAACGATCTGCGGGAGTAGTATGGTGCCCTTATCGGTTCTCAACCCGGTGTTTACCTCATCATCCGGAAGTCCCTTGTAGATATCGGCGTAGGTGCCGTAATCGAACAACGCGAGCGGAACCTCCTGAAGCGAGAACGTGCCGAGAACCTCGCGCAGCCCGACCGCGGCAAGCCGCCGGTAGTAGGCGGCCATCATTCGCGGCGCGCGCTTAAGATAGGCGGCGACCGATTCGCCGAAAAGCGCGGCACGCTGTTCCCCGGCGACCTCAAGGCGGAAGCGGGCCGTAACGTAGTCAGTCAGTATTTGGCTGCCGTTCATCGCCTCAACATTGCTGCCGGTGAGCCGAATAAGCTCGTGTATATTCAACAGGTTAAGGATCCTTGCAAACGCCGGTTCTCCGACGGCGAGATGTTTTAGCCATGATTCCACCGAAAGCTGCTTTGTACCCAGCGTGACGGCGACATCAAGCAGGCTGATGATGCTTTTCTGAAGTGTTTCGCCGGGTGCTATGGCCTCGATCACCCTATCAAAATGCCTGTGGATGCGCCCGCCGAAGATCTCCTGCGCATAGAGCTTTTGCACCGCCGCGAAATTATCAAAATGCTCAGAGCGTTCAGCCGCCGACTGAAACATGAAGCGAATAAACTCTATATTCGATCCGAACTCGACAGCTATCAGATCGCGAGTCTCGTCGTTGACGCGAACCTGGTAACGCTCGGCATATTTCTCAACGATGCGAGCCGTATCACCGAGGTCAAGCGGCTCCATTTCAATTCGCTCGCCCTCGGGCAAACCAAATTCAAAGCGGCGGCACCCGGCCAAAACAAATGGAACGCCGCTTCCGGTATAGATATCCTTGATCTCGTCCAAAATGCCCGCGGCGGTTTCCGAATGTGCAGCCGTTTCGCAGTTATCGATGATCACAAAAACACTCGCGCCCGAGGCGGCGGCTCGTACCGGTGCACCGAGGAATGATTTGATAAGACTGCCGTTGCCGCAACCGGCCTGTTCAGGCGCAAACTTGCTTACAAGGCGATCGACCCAATGGCCGTCGACCGGCAGCGATAGTTCGGCAAGTTCACACAGGTCGGGAAACCAGTTCACTATCGCGCTGTCGCGGCGGCGGAATGCGACCGTTTGCAGTAAGAATTGATGGAGAAAACGCCGGGCCGTCTCTTCGGCTGATTCGCCAGACGGGCTAAACGCAAAATAGAATGGGATCGTAGCCGTTTGTTCCGAGAAAAGTCGGTCATAGGCTTGCTTGAGCAGCTCCGTGACACCGACCCCGGGTGCTCCGGCAACCACAGCCGGCCTCGTCCCCGAAGCTAGAGCAACAAGCCGTGCAAGTTCCGCGGACCGCCCCAGGAAATCGAAAGGCTCGCTATCGGCAAGGACCTTCTTGTAACGCGGCTCCTCCATCAAACAGTACCGCCGTCAGTTGTTTCGCCCCAGCCGTTGAAGGCCTGTACATTATTGCGTCCACGGTTTTTTGCGGCGTAGAGGGCCACATCGGCCGCGGAGATAAGATCGCGGGGTGAATCGACCTCCCTCGTAAGGCTTGCAATGCCGATGCTGACCGTGACCGAACGGCTCGGAAACTCTGCCGACTCTACCTGTGTTCTAATGCGCTCGGCTATCTGCATAGCTTCGTCGGCAGCGGTCTGAGGCAGCAGAATAGCAAACTCCTCGCCGCCGTAGCGGGCCGCGACATCGGCCCCTCGCAACGATTCTTTGAGGATATCCCCGACCAGCCGCAATGCCGCGTCACCTGCCGGATGGCCGTATGAATCGTTGTAGGATTTGAACTCGTCAACGTCGAGCATCATCAGGCTGACGGAGAATCGGTGGCGTTTTGAGCGAACGATCTCTTCGGCTATGCGTTCCTCCAAGTAACGGCGGTTGAGCAGGCCCGTGAGCGGATCCGTAACGGAAAGCTGTTCATACTCACCGGCCTTTTCGCGAAGCGAGGTGCGGTCAATGGCGACGGCGATCTGCGGGGCAATTGCGTCTATCATCTCCAGGTCCGTGCGGTCAAAGGCCGTGCCGCCCGCTTTGTCCGTAAAGTTCAAAACGCCCAGCTTGCGTTCGTCGATAATTATCGGATAGCTGAGAAACGACGAAGACTTGTAGCACCATTCCGTCGGAGCCCGGCCTATACCGACGCCGGTTATGTCGGAGATCACGACAGGGGTGCCGTGCTCAAGTATCCGATGGGCCACCCGCTCGCCAACGTCCGGAAGCGACTGGAGATCGATCCGCGAACCGATCGAGGCTTTTGCCTGAAGCATCTTTGACCTCTCGTTTCGGATGAGGATCGACGCTCGCTCGGCCCCTACCATTTCGGCCGAAACCTGTGTGATCCGCAGCCAAAAGTCGTCGGCATCAATGCCGCGAAGATTCTCGTTGAATTTCGTGACCGCCCGCGAAAGCCAATCGCGTCGTGCGACCTCGTCCCTCAGGCGCAAGATCTCAAGCTGTGACGCCAGTGCCTGGACAAACCGCGAGATGCTCCGCTTGGGTTCAGGACCGGCTATCCGCGAGTTAATGCCTATCGCCGCCCGCACCTCGTCGCCGAGCATCAATGGAAATACCGAAAGTGCCCTCGATCCTGCGCTTCCTTCCTTTGAGCGTTCGCGAAATTCAACGGGAACTTCGTCGCGCGCTGCGTCAAGAAATCGTTTGTTGGCCGCGTCAACGGCTATGTTGATCGACTTGCCTGCCAGTTCTCCGATGCCGACCAACACTTCAAGCCGGCCGTTTCGACGTTCGAGCCAGACGAGGGAATCGAACGAATATTTCTCTTTCAGATGTGTCAATACCGTCGAACAGGCCTCTCGGTATTCCATCCGCATCAGCGAACCGAACAAGGAACGCCACTCGGCCGCGCCTTTTCGGTCAATTCCGGCCTCACGCGGCACCGGCTCGTCACGGCGTTCCGCGGCCGCCTTTTCGGTTTCCTCGCGAAATCGGTCAATCAGTTCATTGATCGTCGCCCGATCGGGCTCGGCCGGACTCTCGAGAGCTTCTTCCACCGGTTCCGGTTCGGGAATCGCCGGTTTCTCTAGTTCGAGAATATCGTTGCGGCCGGGATCGGAGAACCTTTCAAGTCTGGCGGCGGCGTGTTCGATCGCCTGTGTCGAACCGGATATCAGCACGTTCTCGAAAAAGTCGGTCGGCGGAAATTGCCGCCATTCGCCGGATATGGCCTTCTCGGTTGCGTCCCGGTACTTCTCGGCCTTCAAAAAAGTCCTTCCAACAATTGCGACGAACTGCTGCCTCCCTTCCCAAACGGGCACCGCGCGGCACGAAAGGCCCGCGTAGCATTCATAGTCGACCGGTTTGCCTTCGCTCGCCGCCCATTCGTAGGCTTTTCCGCAGAAACGGTCGCAATCGGGGGCAAACTCCTCGGAACCGTATAGGTTGCGGCACATCGAGTTATTGTTCGAGACCGAAGGCGTTTCACCCTCGGCATCGGCGATAATGATGGCCACGCCGTTCTCTTCAGCCAACCGGTCGAGAAATTTTTCTTTTTTTGGGGGTGAACTCATCCAAAAATACACAAATCAACCCGAAAAGCGAAAACTCGCGCGATGTGTCGCATGGCGGGTCTTTTGCTCAATTGCTAAATAGGTTGAATCGTTATCCGATTTCAACAAATATCCCGGGTGTTATGGTACGCACGTAAGTAAGGGCTCATGAGCGTCGAGAAGAGCCCTCACTCGCGTGCGGGCTACTGACACTCCGAGCATGACGCGAGACTAGCCGTTTACGCCGATTATTGCATAGATACGTCTTGCCACAGTAGTCGGGAATACAAAAGCTAGGAAGCCGAACGGTTTTGATGCGTTGGCCCGGCAGAGAACCGGCGGGAATTTATTCTGGACGAACGAACCTTTTCTCAGCATTGAACTTAACTATTTTGGCACGGTGGTTGTATAGAGTTGTTTGGTCAGAGGAAGCTTCACAAGTTATCCGAATCAAATCAAGGGAGGTTGATGTTTTATGATAAACGACTACGAAGGGACGAAACCGATCAAAGAGGACGCCGCATACGCCGGAAACGCCGGAATTTCGAACGACTCGGTCATTTCTACACTGAACGGGCTTATTGAAACCTGCAAAGACGGCCAGGAAGGATTCAAGACTGCCGCCGAGGGCGTCGAGAGGTCCGACCTGAAATCGCTTTTCTACGAATTTGCGCAGCAGCGATCAGCCTTTGCCGGGGATCTGCAATCTCTCGTGCACGCTCTTGGCGGCTCTCCGGAGAAGACGGGAAGCATAGCCGGAACACTGCATCGAGGTTGGGTCGATCTGAAGTCGGCCGTAATGGGCAAAGACGAGGCATCCGTCCTTAGCGAATGCGAACGCGGCGAGGATTCGGCGAAAAGTGCCTATCAGTCGGCGCTGCAGGAGGCCCTGCCCGCCAATGTTCTGAGCACGGTCCAGAACCAGTACACGGCCATACTCTCGGCCCACGATCGAATAAGGGCCTTGCGCGATTCGGCTCGAGGAGATCGAACGAGTTCGGCTGCAACAAGCTAGTTTCATTCGTCTAATACGTCCAGGCTTGTTGTTGAAGGGCTGCTTTTCGAAGCGGCCCTTTAGGGCGTACGGCGATCTTGATTCCACGGATCATTGGCTCGCCACGTTCCGTTCGATGTGCGGATGTTCGGGACTGATCCTGATACAGGCCGCGTAATGGTTGGGCCTGATCTCTTTAAGTTCGGGAGTGATCCGCGAACAATCGTCGACCGCATACGGGCAGCGCGTGTGAAACCGGCAGCCGGCGGGCGGGTCTGCGGGTGAAGGAACATCTCCTTTGAGAAGGATCCGTTCCCGCGATCGTTCGAGCTCGGGATCAGGAGTCGGGACAGCGGAAATAAGCGCCTTCGTATAGGGCATCAACGGATCGGAGTAGACCGACCGTGCCGGCGCCAGTTCCACGATCTTGCCGAGATACATCACTGCAATTCGGTCGGCCAGATGGCGAACGGCGCGAAGGTCGTGTGAAATAAAAAGATACGTCAAGCCCTTTTCCGCCTGCAGGCGTTCGAGCAGATTCATTATCTGGGCCTGGATCGAAACATCGAGGGCAGAGATGGGCTCGTCCGCAACGATGAACTCGGGTTCGACCGCTAACGCGCGGGCTATGCCGATCCTCTGTCGCTGGCCGCCGGAGAACTCGTGCGGCAGACGGTCAGCATAGTTCCTGCTCAAGCCAACCGTTTCCATTAGCTCCGCGACCCGCCGGCTTACCAAAGACCGCTCCGCCAGCCCAAACGCGCGAATCGGCTCGCCGATTATCTGTCCGGCAGTCATTCGGGGATTGAGCGAACCATAAGGATCCTGAAAGACCATCTGCATCGCCTTTCGCCGTTTGCGCATTGCCGGCCGCGGCAACACCATCAGGTCGTCGCCATTGAACAAAATACGGCCGCCGGCCGGTTCCGTCAGCCGCAGGATCGCCCGTCCGAGCGTCGATTTTCCGCAGCCTGATTCGCCCACCAAACCGAGCGTTTCGCCCTTTCTGATATCCAGCGACACGCCATCGACTGCCCTGACCGTGCTGGACGTCCGCAACAGGCCGCGACGGCGATAGTGGACCTTAAGGCCCTGGATCGATACAAGTGTATTTCCCTGGGTCATTTTCGGGACATCGTGGACCGATCGTGTTTACACATCCGGCCATATCAATAAAGCAGCTCGGGCCCGCGCGAAGATGATCATAATCTCCGCAACCAGGCCGCAATCATTCAATCGGCGGCTCGATCGAGACGGGCGTCTCGTAGTCATATTCGATCGTCATGGACTTCGCCTCACCCGACGTATAGATGGCCTCGATCTTGATCGGCAAGCCGTCGGAGCTTCCGACCCATAATTTTGAATCGTTCTCGCCCCTGCTGGTCGGCCCCTTGCTGTGATAGGCATAGACGAAGGCCGGTCTACCGTCAATCGTATCGTCGCCCGCGTATCTAACGTCGCTGAACCATTTCATACCGTCCCTGCTAAATGCCGCCCGCATATCCTCGACGGTCGAACCGATCTGCAAAGGCATCTTTCGCCACTTGCCGCCCGTTTTCATGTATGAGTTTTTGCCGACTATTATCATCTCCATCAAACCATCGGTCCTGAGCCGGTAGCGGTCGGGCGAGATGAATTCGAGGTCAGTACGCACGGTGGCATCGCCGACGAGCTCCATCTTCGCGGTGAAAAAACTACGCGACATGAATCGGTCAGCGATCTTTTCGATATCCGCTTTCGGATCACTCGTCGGGGCGAACTCACCGGCGGCGGGCACTGTTTCGCCGCTCTTGGCTGTTTCCGTGTTCGAATCCGAAGCGTTGCCGCTGTTGGCGGGCCCGCTCGCAAACTCGCCTATCTTCGAACAGCCAAGCGATATGCCCATAAGGATGATCAAGGGGAACAGAATATCTTTCTTCATTTTCATTTGTACTCGGAACTGAATAAAACCAAGTGGTGAAGCCAACCTCAGATAGAGTAGCGAGAGACCCGTTATCGTCGCTAGTTTCGCAATGCCGATCCAGAGTAAACCTCTTTCGCGAAATGACAAAGTGAATGATGTTCCGGGTTCAGTTCTACAAGCGGCGGAAACTCGCGGCGACATATCTCCTCGGCCCGTTCGCAGCGCTCCGCGAACGGGCACCCCGGCGGAAGTTTGGCGACGTCGGGCGGGAGGCCGGGAATCTGGTAGAGCTCTCGTCCCTTCTCCTGCGACGGGTCGGGGACGCTTCTCATCAAACCCCTGGTATAGGGATTAGCCGGCCGTGCGAACAATTCTTTGGCCGGTGCCTTCTCAAAAACCCTGCCGGCGTACATCACCATCACATTGTCCGCCATTCCGGCAACCACGCCGAGATCGTGAGTGATGAGGATGACACTGGTTCCCGTTCGTTCTTTCAGATCGGCGATCAGATCGAGGATCTGGGCCTGAATCGTTACATCGAGTGCTGTCGTCGGTTCGTCGGCGATCAGAAGTTCCGGGCCGCAGATCAGCGCCATCGCGATCATTATCCGCTGAAGCATCCCGCCGGAGAACTCGTGCGGATGGTTGTCTATACGAAACTCCGGGTCCGGAATGCCAACTGTCCGCAGCATTTCGATGGCGTGCTCGCGTGCCTGCTTTTTAGTATGTCCGAGGTGGAGTCGAGTGATCTCGGTCAACTGGGTCGAGACACGCAAATAAGGGTTGAGCGACGCCGACGGGTCCTGAAAGATCATCGCTATCCGTTGGCCGCGGATCTTGCGGATATCGCCTGTCGTCAGATCCCGAAGGTCGGTGCCGTCGAAAGCTATCCGCCCGTCCACGATCCTGCCCGGTTCAGGCACAAGCCGCATTAACGATAGGCCCGCCACGGATTTGCCCGAGCCCGATTCGCCGACAATGCCGAGGACTTCGCCCCTCGCGAGATCGAACGAAACGCCGTCAACGGCCCTGGCTATCCCGGCTTTGGTGAAAAAATGCGTTCTTAGATCGCTGACCGAAAGCATTGTTCGATTGAATGGTAGGGCCGCGACCGAGGGTGTCGATCGTTGTCGTTATTCTGCCGCGGTCGCCGGCCGCCACGCACTGTCAATGGCTACGGACGTAAGCACTACAGCGTCGAGGCTGTTCGTTTGAAATCCGGCGACATACGGTTTAACGAGCGAAAATGAGGTCGGGAAATAGAGCGGGATCGCCCGCAATTCATAGATCGCTGCTTCCTCGGTAAGTATAACAGGTTCGCCGGCGTCCGCCTTGTCGATCGGCGACGGGCGAGGCATCACCTCTCCCGCTTTAGTATCGGGCCCCTGGATCGGCGTTGGCCCCGCGTTCGCTCCTACATCCGACTTTTCGATCGCGGGCACGGATCTTGGTTCAAAGATCGCCATGAAGTTCGCGGTCTGGTCCGAGGTCGGAAAAACGACGCCGCGCCGGACCAGGTCGAAATCTCCGGCGATCCGCGACATCTCCAACTCCGGCGCGTCCTTAACGATGATCTCGGTCTCGACGTTCAAATTCTGTTTCCACATCTTCGCCACTGACCGGGCGATCCGCTGCTGGGCATCATTGCGGTTTACGAGCAGCTTGATCACGGGGAAGCCTTCGCCGTCCGGAAAACCGGCCTCGTCAAGCAGGTCGCGGGCCTTCTCTTTATCCTGGGTCAGACCGGTCTTCGTCGTTGTGGCATAGGGCAGAAAACCCAGGGCCGGCCGTGTGGTCCCCTCGGTCTCGGCTTCGGTCAGTCGGTCGCGGTCGATCGCGTTCGAAAGGGCAGCTCGAACCCTTCGGTCGGAAAAAGGTGCCTTTGTCGTGTTTACCTCATAAAAATTCAGCGCACTGTGAGTTGCCTTCTGAAAATCGTCGTAAGGTGACAGCAGTTTGACCACCAGCGGCGAAAAACCTGCATTCGTCACGGCGTCAAGTTCGCCGGCACGATAGGCCGCCAACGCCGTTTCGGGCGACTCCATTGCGACCATATGCACTCGCTCCAGGCGGATCGCATCATGGTTCCAGTAGTTCTCGGAACGTTCCAGTACAATTCCCGTTTCATCTGACCTTGAAATGAGAAACGGGCCATTAGTAACAATGTTCGGATTCAGACCCTTTCCGATGAACTCTTCGCCGTTATTGAAGATCGGGCGAAAGATCGGGTGGGCGACCAGCCGGGGAAATTCCTCATCCGGAATCACAAGCGTGACCTTAAGCGTGAGGTCATCCACGGCGACGGCCCCAAAGGTGGATAGGTCGGATACCGCGGGAGACGCGGCCGCTGAATTAGTCCCAGCAGCGGTATTGGCCGGTTTCGGTTTTGAATGATCCGGCGTCCGTGACCATGGTGCCGTCCCGCGAGAATTGTTGGATGCGGGCCATGGCGACTCCAGGGCGGCATCAGTCGTTGGCGTCGCTTCGGCGGCGGGCTTCGGAACACCCGCGATATTCGAGAGCAGGTTGCGGTGCGCGGTCTTGTCGCCAAGTTTGACCAGGCGTTTCCAGGCGCGAACGAAGTCTTCCGCGGTCACGGGCTTCCCATTACTCCATTTTGCGTTCGGACGGAGCTTAAAGGTCCATTCCTTGTGGTCATCACTTGCTGACCAGCTTTCCGCTACGCCCGGCACCTCGGCCAAGGTCGACGGGTCCGTTTCGGTCAGCCCTTCGTATAATGCCCGCACGATGTCGGTTTCGGGCGGAGCTGCCGCCAGCGCCGGATCGAGGCTTTTCGGCGATCCGCCGTTGCTCCAGCGAAATTCCTGCGCACGCGGAGGGATCGTCTGAGAAAAGAATGGTTCAGGGGCGGGCTGTTTTAGCTGTGTGCAGGATGCAAAAACGAGAATGACGGCTGCGGCAAGGATCGTTCGCAAATTTGCAACGCCGCCGATGATTCGGCTCGGACGTTCTGTTCTCGTTCTGCGTTCGACTTCCATAACAGTGGACCTGTCCCCAAGTCACGAAAAACGCTTAGTCGCCGAACAGTTTCAGTTTTTCGTAAACCTCGCGAACTTGGCGCCGAGTATCCTCAAAACCGTTTGATGTATCGATCAAATGGTCGGCGTACCGCTTTTTCTTATCCTGCGGCATCTGGGCAGCGATTCGTTTTTCGGCGTCGGATTCGGGCAGCGCGTTCCTGTCTATAAGACGCTTTAATTGTATATCAGGTTCGCACCATACGACAATTAATTGGTCAAACCGCTTGTATCCTCCCGATTCGATCATCAACGCGGCATCGACGATCGCGATACCTTCCGGGTCCGCTGACTCCATTTCTTTCAACCAGGTGTTTTGGACCTCGAAAACGAGCGGGTGAATGATCGAGTTAAGAAGATCCCGTTTTTCTTCGTCGTCGAAGATGATGGCGGCAATCCTTTTTCGGTCAAGCCTCGCATCTGCCGTAAGGACGTCGGCACCAAACTCGTTGACGATCTGATCGAGCCCCTGCGTCCCCGGTTCAACTACCGCACGCGCCACATCATCCGCATCCAGCACGTGGCAGCCCAGCTCGCGAAAAACGTCGCATACGAATGTTTTTCCAACGGCAATTGAACCTGTAAGGCCGACTTTTAGCATGACTCGGCTGATCGGAAATAACCAAAACCGTTGCAGGACACGCAGTTACAATTTTCGGTAGCGAGTGTCTCAAATTCTTTCCTGCTTCCCTTCCTCTTCGTCATCCTATTCGGTGGTCCGATCCAAGAGCTATCCACAGGAAGGCCGAGAAGAGAAAATCACGGACATCGCAAACTGACGATCACTTCCCGTGGCGCATCGCAAGTTTGTTAACGTTGAATGCCGCGATCTCGTCGAGCGTCAAACCGAGTTCGTCCGCACAGGCGGAAATGTACCAGAGCACATCACCCAGTTCATCGCGGAGCTTGTCACGGACCTCATCGGTCAGGACGCCGGCGTTGTCTCGTTGGATCTTTTTGACGATGTTCGCCACCTCGCCTGCCTCGCCGGTCAGGCCGAGAGTCGGGTACTCGAGATTACTCATACGCCGCGGATAGAGGGCCGTTCTGCTGGCAGCAGATTGATATTCTTCAAAGTTCATGTTTTCTTCCAACGCAGAAGAGCAGAGGCTGGTTTTTAGGATTCTCTGTGCTTCTGTATCTCTGCGTTTAACTTCCTCTTCTCATTTTAGCCGCCTCGATCGTGTTTTTCATCAGCATCGCAACGGTAAGCAATCCAACGCCGCCGGGGACGGGTGTGAAATTGGCCGCTTTTTTGACCGCCTCTCTCGGATTCACGTCGCCTACGAGCGTAAAACCTCGGTTTTCGATCGCTTTCAAGCGTTTTTCGAGTTCTTCTGGTGCAAAAAGTTCGGTCGCAATATCCCGATCGGAGACATTGTTAATACCAACGTCGATGACCGTAGAGCCCTCGCCGATGTGTTCGTCACGTATAAATCCGGCACGGCCGATCGCGGCGACGAGGATATCCGCCTGCCGAGTTATTGCAGGCAGATCTGCGGTACGCGAGTGACAGATGGTCACAGTAGCGTTCTCCTTCAAGAGCAGCATCGCCATCGGCTTGCCTACGATGTTGCTGCGGCCCACGATAACGGCATGCCGGCCCGCGATCGGTATCTCAGAGCGTTTAAGGATCTCGATCACTCCCGCGGGCGTACACGGGACAAGTGACTGCTCTCCTAAACTGAGACGGCCAACATTGATCGGATGAAATCCGTCAACATCCTTTCGCGGATCGATCGCCTCGATCACCGCAGCCGGATCGATCTGCGGCGGCAACGGAAGCTGCACAAGGATACCGTCAACTTCCTCGCGCGCGTTTAACTCTTCGATAGTTCCGAGCAAAGCTTTATGCGAGATGTCGGCCGCAAAATGAAGGTGTTCCGACCTGATGCCGAGTTCCTCCGATGTCCTGACCTTGCTCCCGACATAAACGGACGATGCCGCATCGTCTCCCACGCGGACAACAGAAAGTCCGGGCCGGATGCCGTTAGCGGCCAGTTCCCGGACCTCGGCCCCAACCTCGCTCTTGATCGCTTCGGCGATCGCTTTTCCGCTCAATATTCTCGCGGGCATAACTATTCCACGTTCGAAGAACGAACCGGCCTTACTCTGGAAAAGGAAGATTTTACAGGAACTCGGCCGCAATTGTTAGTTTGGTTTCGCATAACCAGAAAAAGTTCGGCAAAAACGCCGCTTGCCGCACGTCAGAATATTTCCGAAGGACAACTGTAATTTTCCGATGAGATCGAAAATGGAACGCCGGAAGGTCATATCAAAGCTTGAGCGGACGCTTCGCAGTTCGGCGACCATGGCTTTGGCCGTCGCAGCGCTCCTTTCGCCGCACGCACTTGCCCAGGGATCGGCATACGCGCCGTCGCTTGCGGTCTTTCGAAAAGACCTGGGCGTCATGAGCCAGTTAGAAGAAAGCACGCGGACGGTTCGTATCGGAAAAACGGATGAGAACCTCGTCACAGGCGATTTCGATGCCGACGGCATTCTCGACGCAGGTACTTTCGACGCCGATGAAAGCCTCTTCACGGTGCGTCGGAGCGGTGACGGCTCGACCCTTGTTGTGAATGTTCAGCAGACTAAGCGGAGACCGGCCGTGGTTGCGGCCGATTACGACGGTGATAAGCTCGCCGATCCGGCCGTCTGGAGCGCTGGGACGTGGCACATACTCCTTTCGTCGCGAGGTTATGACGCAGACCGGGCGATCTTCGGCATCGAAGGAGATGTGCCGGTCCCGGCCGATTTCGACGGCGACGGCCGTGCCGACCTGGCGGTGTTTCGATGCGCGGAGAATCGGTGGTACGTGCGTTCAAGTGAGTCAGGCCATGTGCGGACGTTCGACCTCGGCGTCGCGGGATCGGACCTCCTGGTCCCGGCCGACTATACAGGCGACGGAAAGGCCGACATTGCCGTTTATCGCGCCGGTGTCTGGCACATCCTTGACAGCGAGAGCGGCCGCCATGAAACGCTGCAGTTCGGATTTGAAGATGCTCAGCCTGTGCCCGGTGATTATAACCGTGACGGCCGCATCGACTTTGCGGTATTCCGCGACGGAACCTGGTACGTTTACGACGGCGACGGCCTGAGATCCTTCAAGTTTGGCCAGGCAGGAGACATTCCATTAAACACGGTATCCGTACGCGAAAGTACTGCTCACCACTGACTTCCCCGGTGGATCCAAATCCATCTGCCGCCCGCTTTTTTTCGTGGGTCTCAAGCGTTACAATTGGATCAGGCAGAATTTGATCCGTGAAGTCCCTCCTGTTGCTCCTATTTGTCCTGTCTTTCGCTTCGGCGGCTTATTCGCAGTCGGTGGATGAGTTGCGCTCATCGATCCGGACGGCGGTCGAAAGCGGGAACTTCGATCAGGCACTCAATGGGCTGAGGACTATCGAGCTAGATCATCCAAAGGCATATCTTTCAGATGACCTCGACTACCTGGCGGCGCGGCTCAACGAACGCTCGGGAAACCTGGCGGCAGCGGCCGCTAGTTATTTGGCCGTCGTTAAACGCGGTTCGGTGCTCAAGTCGTATGCCCTCATGCATCTTGCCGGAATCGCCCGAACAACCGGAAATTTGCTTCTTGAGCGGACATATCTTGACGAAATAGCCGCATTCTCACCCGATTCACTTCTCGCCGACGCCGCTCGAAACCGCCGGGCACGGAGCTGGTTCGAATCAGGCAATTACAAGATGGCGATCCGGGCTTTTGAATCGCTCGAGTATTCGGCCGAAAGTGCCGGCGGCAATGGCTCAGACGACGTGCGACGGGAGAATCGGCTGTTTCTGGCACGATCGCATATGCTGGCCGGCGACCTTGCGACCGCCCGCGAGATGTTCGCGAACCTCGTCAATGCGGCACCGGACCCTCCGCAGCCGGACGACGTTGTGCTCGCGGCCGTTCGAGCCTTGGACAGTATGGATCGAGGATCAGCGGCCGAGGTAGAGGCAATTCCGAAACTCTCCGAGGGCGAACATCTCAGGCGCGCCTCGATCTATCAGATAGATCGGGATTTCGATGCGGCCAGGCTCCACTACTCCGCCATTCTTGCCGATCATCCGGGCAGCGACGCCGTACCCGACGCCTTGTATCAAACCGGCCGCGGCTATCTGCAGCAGGGAGATTATCCGGAAGCGATCAACTGGTTTGAGCGGCTGCGGGAACAGGTTCCGGAACATCCGCTAAGCCGCGACGCGCTGCTCCAGGCGGCCTCCGCTTATGCCCGCGTGGGCAAGCATCATGAAAGTGTACGCCGCTATCAGAAATTTATTTCAGACTATCCGAACGAAGAGGGAGCGGATCGAGCCTATCTGAACACTATCGACGCGCTTCGGGACGCCGGTGAGGAAACCGAGGCACGGGCTCGGGCGAAGAGGGCCCAGGAAGTGTTTCGGGGAAAACTGCCCGAGGCCGTGGCGCTTTTCTCTGAGGTCCGCATCGACCTCGCAAGAAGCAATTGGGACGCAGTACTCTCGGGAATCGACCGATTGCTGCAAATGCCCGATCTCGGCGGCGTTAGAGTTCCGCGCGGGACGAGCAAGCCGGAGCTAATGTTCCTTCGCGGATATGCGTTCGAGCAGAAGCGCGGTTTTGATGAGGCGATCGAGGCCTATCTTGGAATTTCGGACGGCCGCGGAGAGTACTACGGCTGGCTCGCCACCGAACGATTGAGAATACTTGCGGAAGATCAAGCATCGCGCCCGGCTATCGAAAGTAAGCTGAACTCGCTGCTCCAACCGCCGTTGGAAACTGAGCGGGCTGAATCAGACCGCCAGCGAGTGCAATCGGCGCTCCGATTGACGGCCGACACGGCTGAACGGGTAAGGCTGCTTGAAACGCTTGGACGAATATATTCAAGGCTTCCTGCATACCGGAATATTCCACCGTTCAAGTCGATCGAACTAAAGGAACCCAGATCGGCTGAGGCGGCTGCTCATCGGTCGATCGCTCGGCGGCTTGCTTCTCTCGGATTGTTCGATGAGGCTGCACCCGAATTTGAAGCTTCACTCGACACCGAGTTCCCGGCCGCGGGCGACCTGGCCTATACTCTCGCAGCTTTGAACGCACGCGGCGGCCGCGCTTACAAAGCGGTGGCATTCGCCGAGCCTGCCTGGCGGTCGGTTCCGGCCGATTATCAGTTGGAGCTCATCCCGCGCGAGCAGATCACATTGCTTTATCCGATCCCGTTCCGCAGGGAGTTCGAAAAACACGCGGTCCCGCGGAATATCGACCCGCGTTTTCTACTCTCGATCGTCCGGCAGGAATCGCGCTACAGGCCGGACGTAAAATCAAACGCCGCAGCCCGGGGGATGATGCAGTTCATTCCTGCCACGGCGGACAAGATCGCGGCGGAACTCGGCCTGACGAATCTCGATCAGGATGAACTCTATGACCCATCGACTGCCATCCTTTTCGGCGCACACTACACGGCGAATCTATTCGGGCTCTTCCCTGCTCAGCCTGCGGCCGTCGCCGCAAGCTACAACGGCGGCGAGGACAATATGCGGCGCTGGATGAACCGGTCGCGGTCCGATATCCCGGGACGTTATGTGCCCGAAATTGCCTTCTCGCAGACCAAGGATTATGTTTATAAGGTAATGACAAATTACCGGGTGTACCGGATCTTCTATGACGAAGGACTGCGGCCCATCAGATAGGAATTCGAATGATCTTGTCGGTTATGAGACGATCTTCTTACACAGTATGCGTTATTTCCTGATCATAATTCTTGCTCTCTTCACCTTCTCAGCTTGTCAGCAGCAGGACGCAAAGCAGTCGTCGACCGACGTGAAGCGATATCCATTCAAAGGAACGGTCGTATCGATAGACAGGGCCAGGTCAAAGGCCAGGATCGATCACGAAGCTATTCCGGGCTTTATGGAGGCAATGGAAATGGACTTTCCGATCCACGAGGACTGGGTATGGGAAAACCTTGCGCCCGGCGCCGAGGTGCATGCCGAACTGGTAGTGGACATGAACGCGAAGGAACCATATTGGCTTGAAAGGATCGGCATCGTCGCTCTTCCGCAGCCAGGCCAGGCTCCTTTGCCCGTGAACGAAAAGTTCGCCCAGATCGGTAAGGACGTTCCCGATTTTTCGCTTACCGATCAAGATGGAAAGAAGTTTTCGCTAAAGGATTATCGCGGCAAAGCTCTTGCTATCACGTTCATCTACCGCGATTGTCCGCTGCCTGAATTCTGCATCAAGATGTCGCGCTATTTCAGCGACATGGCCAACCAGATCGCCGCCGACCCTGAAGCGAGAAAGAAGGTTCGCCTGCTTTCGATATCGTTTGACCCCGAACGAGATACGCCTGCGAAACTGAAAGAATATGGCTTGGGATATTTGGGGAAGGACGCGAAAGACGACTTTACCGTCTGGCAGCTTGGCGTCGGACCTGACAAGGATGTCCGAGCCATTGCGGATTTCTTCGGCCTCCGCTACGAAGCCGACGCGACCGACAAGACCCAGATCAATCACTCACTCATTACCGCCGTAGTCTCGCCCGAGGGCAAGGTCACGCGAATCTTCAGCGGCGGCAATTGGACGCCGGAGCAGGTTTTGGGCGAACTGCAGGCCCAGGCGGCGGCGAAATGATTGCCCGACTAGACGAATTTTTGATGGACGAGCGGCCGCGCCCTGACCTGAAAGGGTTTCGAAGATTCGTCATCGAGTTTCTTTACTTCGGCCTCAAAGAAGCCAGGTCGTGTCTTTTCGCCGGCCTGTTTTTTCTCGCGGTGTTCAGTGTGCCCCGCGGCGGACTGTTGGGCATACCGCGTTACGACCTTTTGCTTCTGATCGCCCTCGCGATACAGGCATGGATGGTTTGGGCAAACCTGGAAACATTTGACGAACTAAAGGCGATCTGCCTGTTCCACATCGTGGGCTTTGCTCTTGAGGTTTTCAAAACTTCGGGACATATTGGATCGTGGAGTTATCCCGATCCGGCATACACAAAGGTGCTCGGAGTGCCGCTTTTCTCAGGCTTTATGTACGCCGCTGTCGGCAGCTACATTATTCAGGCATGGCGTTTGATGGACCTTCGGATCCGTCATCATCCTCCGTACTGGATGGGTGCCTTTGTCGCTATTCTGATCTACGCAAACTTTTTCACTCACCATTTTATCGGCGACTATCGCTGGTACATCGCCGCGATCGCGTTAGGCCTATATGCACGGACGACGGCGATCTTCCGCCCGCTTGACCGCGACCGCAGAATGCCGCTGCTGATCGCGTTTCTGCTTATCGGATTCTTTATCTGGCTGGCGGAAAACATAAGCACGTTCTTCGGCATCTGGAAGTATCCGAACCAACTCGGTGCATGGTCCACCGTGCACATCGGCAAATGGAGTTCATGGTCGCTGCTCGTAATTATGACGTTCACGATAGTCGCGGGCTTGAAGCATATCAAGGAAAAGATCCATGTCCCGAAGTAGCCGGACGGCCGGTTTGCTGCCGGCCAACGCCGCAAACCGCAAATACGTAAGCTTCTACCGTCAACGTTAAGGGGGACGTCTATGAGCGAAACAGACTGTGGACGGGAACACTTATCGATCGAGGACGCGATCGCACACGCCAGGCAAAATCTTGGTGCTCGAGCTCGGCCCGGCCAGAGTGTACTGGATGTTGAGCCTTACTGGGGGACGATGGGCAGCAGCAATGTAGGCTGGGTCGTCGGGTACCTGATCTCTTCACGGCGCCGCTGGCGCCTTGACTTTGACCCCGACCCTTCCAAACTGGTACACGTGAACGAGGAGAATTTCGACCTGCCGCGCCATTTGCAGAAAGTTATTCACAAGGTCAGGCCGGCGAAATTTGACGCCCTTGGCCGGCCCATCGAGAATGACACGCAAGTTCGGCTCTATTGGCGTAAATGGACAAGTCGGTACGGATTTCCCGGCGGCGGCATACTTTGTCCGAGCTGTCGCGTTCTCCACGCTACCGGCCGCTGTCCGTTTGCCTGAATCAAGGTCACGACGTTCCGCGTCGATAGATCTCACGGCCATCCGCGATTGTAGCAAGAACATCGCGCCCGTTGGATGAGAAGATAAGGGCGGCCTCAATATCGGTGATGGGTTGCTGCGCCTTAGTTGCGAGCGAAATAATAGCGATGTCAGCGTGTTTGCCGGCCTCGAGTGTTCCGATCGTATCTTCCATTCCCATTGCTTTTGCTCCGCCGAGCGTGGCGGCCCGGAGAACTTCCCTTGCGGAAATGAATCGACCAGTTCCCGCGCGGTTGCGGGCGGCAAGTGCCCCGAATCGTGCCTCTTCCAGCAGGTCGCAGACATTGTTGCTGGCAACCGAATCGCTGCCGAGGCCGACCGGTATTCCCGCATCGAGAAATTTCTCCAGTGGAGCATAGCCGTGGCCGAATTTGGCGTTCGATTTAGGGCAATGTGCTATCGAAGCGCGGTTTGCGGCGATACGGGCGATGTCGCTGTCGGAAACGGTCACGCAATGGGCCAGCAGCGGCCGCGTCGAGAGCACACCGAGGCGTTCGAGGTACTCGATCGACGTGCAGTGCGGCGAGTGCCATTCGAGGCCAAAGCGTTCATAGAATTCGGTGAATAGCCCCTCGCCTTTCGTCATCAGTTTATGCTCGTCCGCCGACTCGGCCGCGTGGATCGTGAGCGGGATGCGATTGATGATCGAATACTGCGCGATCAACTCGAACAGGCGCGAGCCCACCGTGTAGGGCGAATGCGGCGAGAGGCCGACCCGCACGAGATCGGTTTCCTCCGCTCGCAATGCCTCGTACTTTTGCCCGAGAGCCTTGAAATCGTCGTCGGCCGTGCTATTGTCCGGCGAAAAGTTTGTCTCCTGAAAAACGATCCCCCGTAGGCCCGACCGTTTGAGCGCCCGAACGCCGGCCGTTCCGTTTCGGCCGATGTCGCCGAAGCAGGTCACGCCCGCGGCCGCCCCCTCCAACGCCCCAGCAAGCGCGGCCGCCTCGATGTCCGCATCGGTCATCCCGGCACGCAATTCGTTTATCCTCAAAAGCCATGAGCGAAAATCGTGCTCGACATCATCGAGCGCTCCGCGCATCGCGGTCAGCTCAAGATGCGAATGACAATTTACAAACCCCGGCAGGATCGCCGCCTCACCAAAATCTTCCACCTCGGCCTCAGGAAACTTCGCCGCGACCTCATCTCGTGACCCGACCGCTTCGATAACCGCTCCATTGATCGCAACGGCTCCGCCACGAATTGGATCGGAAGCGATCGGCAGAACAAAGTTGGCACAAAGTATCTTCATCCTTTCAAGCAAAAACCTCCTTAAAAATACGCATTAGGATGGGAGGGCGTGAATCCTTCTTTCCGACTCGGCGTAGGCAAAGAAATTACACGCCAAGTCGCAAAGTACGCAAAAGGTAGAAATATTGAAACACAATGCCTATTGCATGATCCGAATTTAAGCATCGCATTTCGCCCTTATTCAGTGCGGGCTGAGCCGGTTTGGGACGTGATATAGATCAATTTCGCCGGCCTTCGCGGTACCTTTCGAGGATCGAGGTCACGTAGGCCTTGGTCGATGGGATGCCGATGCGCTCAATGAACTCGGCTTCGGTGAGCTTTGGGGCGTCGGTACCGCGGGTCCATTCTTCGACACGGCTCGGGCCGGCGTTATATGCGGCAAGGGTCATTGCGGTCTCAGCCGGGAAACCGCGATAGCTGCCGCGGAGCTTTTCAAAATACCAGCAGCCGACCTGGATGTTCCGCTCAGGTTCTTGCAGAAGCCGGACTACGTTCTCTGACGCCTGCCGCTCAAACTCGCTAAGGCCGGTTTCCCGTGCCCATTCGCGTGCGACGGTCGGCGTAACCTGCATCAGGCCAACTTCCTCGTCGGCCCCGATCTTCCACGCACGGAACCATGTCTCCTCATAGATCAGGCTCCAAACCAATCGCTCATCAATGCTGAAAACCTTCGAATGGCGCGAGATCAGATCGTCGTACCGATGCTCCCAGTAATCGCGAAAAAAAAGGTATCCCGACACGGCAACGACCGCGCCGATCAACGCGATGGAAACAAGATACCTGTACATCTAACTTGGGTGAACCGCCGCAACCGGGCCGGCCGTGGTACTACTCTCGCGTCACTACCGCCTCAAGCGGTCCGTCCGGAACGACGCGTTTCGTTTTCCTTGCGTGCACGCTTTGTCTTCAGCCCGGCGCCGTTAAGTGGTACCCCGTCCAGCGGATGTGAGGCGGTTGCTCCCAACCCGCTTCGCCCGGAACGCACCATCTCCGCGAACAGATCGGTATCGTAGTCGGCCTCGCGTGCCATCTCTTCGCGGATCTTGATCAGGACCTCAAGAAATTTCGGGCGTCGGTACATACGTGCAAACTAGATGGTGGGCGCGCCTGTGCCTATAAGTCAAGGCTGGCTGGCGGATGCAAAACCCGTTGACGTTAGCTGTGGACGAGGAATTCCGGCGTGACTATGGCCGGAGAGAAGAAGCCCGCCGCGGCGTTAAACAGCCGGACGCGTGCCTGTTTGCGGACATTCGCCAGGTGGCCGAAGTTCCAGGTGACGAGGTAATCCACCTTATGAAACGATGCGAGGGCCACGTGGATGGCGTCGGCAATGAACTTTCGGTGAAAGATCCCGCGGGAGATGTACCCGTCGGCCAGGATCGCCACTTCCTCGGCAAGTTCAAGCTGCTCAAGGCCGCGGATTATCTTGAGGTAGCCAGTCCGATGCGGCTCATCGATCCGCTCCAGTTCCCGTTGGACAAGAAGCGATGTGTAGGCCTGATATTCCGAAAGCTCATGCTCGAACCAGCGGATGGTCAGGTCCCGCCGGAACGGATCGCCATTGTCAAGATACGCCCCGATAACCGACGTTTCGAGGTAAACACTCAGCTTCACGGTTTAAGGATATCGCGCCGGCCGTGGCCAATTCAACCGGCTACTGCTGCGGTCTGACGGGAAAGAAGGTGACCTTCGAGTTCCTGAAATCGAACGTCATTCGATAATTCTTCAAAAAGTTGCCGCCCAGAATGCCCGCCTGCACAAAGCCCGACGCTTCGTTGATCATATCAAGATCGAGCGCGATTGCGGTGATATCCTTTCTCGAATGCGAGCCGAATGTGAGGCTCGGCAGGCGGAACGACGCGACCCCTTCTGTCACCCCCGCTGAGCCAATGACACGCATTTTCTGCTCCGTGACAAATGGGCTGATCGTCTCAAGGCTCGCCAG
The DNA here is from genome assembly GCA_050250045.1 of Pyrinomonadaceae bacterium. Classification (GTDB taxonomy): domain Bacteria; phylum Acidobacteriota; class Blastocatellia; order Pyrinomonadales; family Pyrinomonadaceae; genus OLB17. The sequence continues at coordinate 105,112 of JBFWPK010000009.1, forward strand.
TTCGTCGGAAATGACGGAAACACTTGCTCCGGTATCGACGATGAAGTTCAATGGGGTCTCGACCCCGGCCACATGCACCTCGCCGCTGAGAAATCCGCTCGAGGTCAGCCTCAGCGGCAGGGCCAATTGGTTCTCAAGTACCGGGACCAGTTCATCGGGCGGCCTGACGAGCGAGAACGTCAGATTTCCGTAGTCGACCGTTGTCAGGAACTTTGATATGAGCGAAAGGCCGATATATCCGTCTACGCGGTGGCCATCACTATGAAAGCGTCTGATGTAGACGGGTACATTTCGAACGTCCACGTCGCCAATCTCGACCTTGCGAACAAAGCCGTAAACTATTTCGAATCTGCCATTACCGCCCAGTCCCTTTGCGAATCCACCTCGGGTAACCGGGTCGATGTCCAGTTTTTTAGCAGTTTCTTGCGAGAGTACGGATATTCCCGAACCGGTGTCGAGAACGAAATTGAGCAGTTCGTCGTGGTTATTGATCCGCAGTTTGATGATCGGCCGGTTGCCAACCAGCTCAACGGGTACCGAGGTGCTGTCAGCCCCGCCGACGTCGTAGAGAGATCTCCGCTGCCCGAGAAAGTTCAGAAAATTGATCATCCCTTTGATCCGGGCGCGGCGTTCATCATCGGTGTCTTTTGAGACGGCAAGGAAGCGGCGATAGGCCGCCGCCGCTTCCTTGTACTGCTCGGCACGCGCAGCTACCTGGCCAAGCGCGTAGAAATAGTCGGGCTGGTCAGGATCGTGATGGACCGCCTGGCGAAGTTTTCGAAGGCTGTCCCCGATCCGGTTCTCATAAAATTCAAGCAATCCGTATCCGGCCCACGCATACGCCTCGTCATTTTCGAGCGTCAGCGCCTGATTAAAGAGCGCGCGAGCATCCTGAAACCGGCCAACACCTAAAATTGTCGAGCCCAGGACGGCGAAAGCGTACGCATTCTTGGGTTCTGCCTGGGCGACCGGAAACGCCAGCTCATACGCCTCAAGAAGACGGCGTTGTTTTACATAAAGCTCGGCAAGCCTGAGTTTCGGCAGCGAGTCAGTGCCGGCGGCCTCGATCGCGCGACGAAGCACCCGTTCCGCCTCGGCTGTTTCGCCCTTGCGTATCAGCTTTTCCGCCTGCTTTAGGAGTTTGCGCGAAGCCTCCGAGTCGGCCTTTTGCACATCATTTGGCATGGCGGCCGCCCCGACAAAAAAAGAAAGGGCCAGGAGAAAGGTAAGTGACGCGCGCCAACAGCGGCGAGCCGAGAAAGGGCGGGTGTTGGGGGAACCATCTCTCATAATCAACACTCCGGTTAGCGATCGGAAAAAATCTGGCGGTAATCGATTATTTCAGGATCTCGCCTGTCTTCATCGACCAAAGGACAAGATCAAGCTCATCGAAGTCGATCCGCGCAGCTTCAGCTAATTTCTTGAGCTTTTCCTCGATCGTTAGATACTTCGTCCGCGTATTTGGTGGCTTTGGGTCGTCAATTATTTTCAGTTCGTGCAGGCACCGCAAAATATGCTTGTCCAGGATCGCGTAACCGCTAAATCCGATATTCCGCAAAAAATGGCTTGCCTCCTTATACCCGAGGCCCTTGATGCCCTTTTCCTTCGCAAGCCAGTCGCGTCGCGCGTAATGGCAGTCGAAACTCTCCAGCTTGCTCCGGAGCTTCATGCCGCAATTTGCCGAGAGGAACTCCCGCGACTGGACCACGTAGCGTGACCGGGCGTTCGGATACCGGTGAACGCCGGCCAAAGCCCGGGCGATCTGGTCCTGATCTCCATCGCCCAGCAGATGCCTGACCGCATCGACAGCGCGGAGGCCCATCTTTGCGGAACAGCCCCCGGTAAAGAAGCAATAGACCATTTCCTCCCATATCCGGGAATCCGAGCCGTTCATCCACACCGATTCGAACTCGGCCAGGCGCGTGCGAACCATCTCCCGCCGTTCGGAGTGCGCGTGTGTGATCGATTCGATGCTTATCGGCGATTTTTCCATGGGCTAAATGACAATTTTAGGAGCGCCAAAGTTCAGAGTCAACGAAATATTTACAGTGCTGGCCCGCAAAACTTCATTGCGCGATCAGTCATTATGTATAAGCGTTTCGGATGAGTATCATAAGGAAACGTTAAAAACGGGGGCATCCAGGAATTTGAGAATTACATCGAAGTGTTGCCTGTTCACCCGAAATGAAAGGCAGTCAAATTTAGAGGGTTGATGATCCAGGTCCTGTTCGTGGTATACTTGTTTCAGCCTGTCGGCTGTCCCACTGAGGTTCACCACCTGACCTGAACGAATTTAAGAGATGAAGTCTTTTGTAGGAAAACTTGCCGCTTGGCCATCTATCGCCGTCTTTACGCTTTTTTTCCCGGCGGTATCATTGGCCCAAACGCCGCAGCCGTTCCTGCAGGACATTCAGATTCACCGCGAATCGGGCCCGGCACCGTCGGGTACGCCGCTGATCAAAAAGACCGCCAGTTCGGCTCCGCTATCAGCAGCGGGCGAGCCGGGCACAAGCTCAATCAGATCTTCGTATCCGGCGCTTGCGGCCGTGCCGATCCCGGGCTATTCCGGTGTTCTGGTCGAATCGCTCGATGGCGATGTAATAGTTGAGAACCTACAACATTCTGCCTTCAATCCAGCGTCGAATGTAAAACTCGCGACGGCCTTTGCCGTCCTTAAGACCTTCGGACCGGAATACCGATTCATTACAAGTGTTTGGACCGATGGCAGTTACGAGGAAGCGACAGGTACTATACACGGGAACATCTATGTTTCGGGCAGGGATCCGGTCTTTGGATACGAGAACGGCGTTACGCTGGCCAGCGAGTTGAACCGAATGGGGATTCGGAACGTCAAGGGCGATCTGATCGTTACAGACAATTTCTCGATGAACTATTCGAATTCTGCCTCGCGTTCCGGACACCTTTTGTTCAGTACCATCGATGCCGCAAAACGTTCGAGATCGGCGACGAATGCGTGGACCAGTTTTTTGATCAATTCCGGACGTTTCAAGCCGGACATGCCCGTTCCTAGCGTCGCTTTTACCGGATCGGCACATGTCCAACCCATGCCGGGGAATGTCAACCTGCTGTTCAAGCACGAATCGGCACGGATGCGCGACATCCTGAAAGCAACACTTTGCTACTCTAATAATTTCCTCGCCGAACGCCTGGGTGAGATGGTAGGTGGGCCGTGGGCCGTATCGAGGCTTGTTCACCAGTACGCCGGCGTTGAGCCCAACGAATTCTCGCTCCAAACCTCGAGCGGCCTCGGAATAAACCGGGTTACCCCGCATGCGATGATGCGGCTGCTGCGAGTACTTCGGAATGAGCTTGCGGTAAATAAACTACGTTTTGCTGATATTATGCCAGTAGCCGGAGTCGACAAGGGAACGCTCGAGAACCGGTTTGATTCCGATTTCGCGATGGCCAGCGTTGTCGGCAAGACGGGCACGCTCCGACGGACGGACGGCGGAGTCAGCGCCCTTGCGGGTGAACTCAATACCCGCTCCGGACGATTTCTGTTCGTTATCTTCAATCAGCGGGGCGGCGTTTCGCGGTTCCGAAGCTTTCAGAACAGCTATGTTTCCCTGATCCAAAGCCAATTCGGCGGCCCGGCCGCACTCGAGTATGACGAGATACCGATGAACGCGCGGCTGGCCAAAACGAGAATTTCGTATCCGGAAGGCGCTCGCATGGGAAGCGACGACTAATATACAGTTCAAACAAACGTCGAAAGGGAAGCACCAAAATGTGCTCCCTTTTTGTTTTTCTCGAATATAAAGCCGTAAGATAATTCGGGAAGCTGCATTGGACGCTTCTCTCCATTCTCCAAATGAACAGGACGGAACAAGAGCTTCCTGAGAGCGAAACCCCCGAAGAGGTTGCCGAGCCCGCAGGCGAAAGCCCGACCGGCGACGGGCCGCGGCCGCAAAGCGTCGCCCGCTCCGCAGGAATCGTCTCTATCGCTGTAATGTTTTCGCGCGTTCTCGGCTTGGTGCGCGAGATGGTCTTCGCGAAGTATTTTGGGGCCGGGTTCCTATACGACGCGTACGTTGTCGCGTTTCGCATCCCAAACGTTCTCCGCGACCTCTTCGCCGAAGGTGCCCTGTCGGTCGCGTTCGTCAAGGTTTTCACCGATTACCAGATAAACAAAAGCGAAAAGGAAGCCTGGCGGCTGGCGAGTCTGATACTGAATCTGCTCGCTGTCGTAATGAGCATCATTTGCATCGTCGGGATCATTTTTGCACGCCAGTTCGTTGATTTGATCGCCGATGGCTTTTCGCCCGAAAAAGCTGCACTTGCCGCGACACTGACGCAAATAATGTTCCCGTTCATCCTGATGGTCGCCCTCGCGGCGGTAGCGATGGGCGTACTGAACACCAAGGGCGTTTTTGGCGTTCCGGCGTCGGCTTCGACGGTATTCAATATTGTTTCTCTCATCTTCGGCCTCGGCCTAGCGTATTGGCTGAGCGGCGGCGGCTGGCTTGATTCGAATGACAAGAACGCGGTCCCGAGTGCGGCCTCGCAATGGGCGATCATCGGAATGGCTATTGGCACGCTTATCGGCGGCGCGGCCCAATTTCTGATGCAGGTGCCGTCGCTCTACAAGGTCGGCTTCCGCTTTACGCCCGTCCTTAGCCTTGCCGACGAAGGCGTCCGAAAGGTCGCGGCCCTGATGGCTCCCGCGATAATCGGCACGTCAGCGGTCCAGATAAATGTGCTGATCAATACGTATTTCGTCTCGGGGATCGATGGTGCCCAGGGCTGGCTAAGTTATGCATTCAGGCTTATGCAGTTCCCGATCGGCCTGTTCGGCGTCGCGGTCGGAACGGCTGCCATCCCCGTACTCTCGCGCCTTGCCGCGGAAGGAAAGATCAAACAGTTCCGTGACACGATCTCATCCTCGATGAACCTGGTTTTCCTGATGACGCTGCCTTCGGCGTGCGGCCTTATCGTCCTCGGCGAACCGATCGTTCGGCTGATCTATGAGCGGGGAAAGTTCGATCCAACGGCAACGAGTATGACCGCGATCGCTCTGGCGGGTTATTCGATCGGCCTGACCGGTTACGCGGCTATTAAGGTGCTTTCGCCGGCGTTCTACGCCCTCGATGATGCGAAAACACCAATGATCATTGCCCTGGTCTCGATCGGCGTGAACCTGATCGGAAGTTATTCGTTCCGCGAATTGCTATCGAATTACGGAGTGACTCCCGCAACTCCGCACGGTTACGGCCACGTCGGCGTCGCGTTGGCAACATCGATCGTCGCTCTCGTCAACTTCTTTGCTCTCGCCTTCATAATGCGGAGCCGCGTAAAGCGCCTGAACGGACGGGCGATACTCGCGTCGTTCATTAAGATCTCGGCGGCTTCGGCGGCACTGTCGGCCGTATGTTATTTTAGCTACCGCACGCTGGCCTCAACCTACGGAACTGAATCGCTAAGCCTCCAGCTTGTCGAAGCCTTCGTGCCGATCGCACTCGGCGGGACGGCATTCCTGCTGACCGCCAAACTCCTGCGCGTGACTGAACTTGAGCAATTGTTCGGAATGGTGAGAAGAAAACTTGCCGGATAGTATGCCTATGATCAAGCCTTATAGAAACGTGACGCCAAAGGTCCACGAAACAGCTTTCATCGCGGATGACGCAATAGTTATCGGCGACGTCGAGATCGGCGAAAATGCAAGTGTCTGGTTCGGCTCGCTCGTGCGCGGCGATGTCAATTACATCCGGATCGGTGCCCGAACAAACCTTCAGGACGGAACCATCGTTCACGTTGACTCGCGTGAGTTTCCGACGGTCCTCGAAAACGACATAACGGTCGGGCACCGCGTCACGCTGCACGCCTGCTACATCGAAACCGGCTGTCTGATAGGCATCGGGGCAATTTTGCTTGACGGAGTACGAGTGGGCAAAAATTCTCTCGTTGCGGCCGGAAGCCTCCTAACGCCCGGTACCGTCATTCCGCCCGGTTCAATGGTGATGGGCAGTCCCGCAAAGGTAAAACGCCCGTTGACGGATGAAGAGATCAAGGGCATAGCACGAAACGTTGCAGGATACGTTGCTCTTTCGACCGAGTACAGAACCCGGATCGAGTGATTTACCAGGGTCCTTTCGCTTATTCTCAACTTCCCTTTCGGTGGATAGTTAATGGTTGAGTGGATAGGTTGCGTTTACAAACACTTCATCTGAGCGTACAATCCCTTTCGTTTGCCTGCACTGAGATCGCATTATGAAACCAATATTACTCCTGACGCTTTTGGCGTTGTCGGCCATATCGGCCGCCGCTCAAACGGATGAGCCCGGGAAGAACGAACTGATGGTCTGGGGCGGTTTTGCTCCGGTGGTGCGCACGTTTGAACCGGTCGGCGGCCGGACCTGGGACGCTCAGTACGGGATGGCGGCACTCCGTTATTCGCACCGGTTCAATAACAGCGATTGGCTAAATATTAAATATACCGTCGATGTGATCCCGGTTGCGGTATTGCATTATCCCGACAGGGTCATCACCCAAACGGGCCCAAACACCGTCCGCGTGGATCGAGTAAAAGAGACAAAATATGCCTTTGGAGCCTCGCCTTTCGGGCTGCAGTTCAATTTCCGTCCAAAGAAAAAGGTCCAGCCGTTCCTTGGCCTGAGCCTCTCGGCGCTGGTTTTTAACAAGACGACGCCGAACGACCTCGGCCAGCGGCTGAATTTCGGCAGCGAGGGCGGAGCGGGCGTCGAGTACCGCTTGTCTGATAAGAAGGCTCTCACCTTCGGCTACAAGTTCTACCACATCTCCAACGCCAGCCGCGGCGAGATCAACCCAGGCTACGACGCGCAGATGCTCTATCTCGGCTACACCTTCTGGAGCAAATAAGTCAGCACCGGCGGCGGGAGCGACAGGGTTTTGTCAGAACCGGGAGCGGTAGCGACTCGGTTCTTCAAGCTGAAAGTCAGCACCGGGAGCGGTAGCGACTGGGTTCTTCAAGCTGAAAGTCAGAACTGGCTGTAGTAGCGATTGGGTTCTTCAAGCTGAAAGCAAGAAGCCAGTCGCTACCGCTCCCGGTTCTGACAATGTAAACTAACCGCTTATGGCAAGCACCAACCCGGCCCGCGGAATGCGGGATTTCCTTCCCGCTGACGTCCGCAAGCGAAATTACGTGATCGGGATCATAAAGCAGGTCTACGAAAGCTATGGTTTCGAACCGCTCGAAACGCCGGCGGTCGAGAATCTCGAGACGCTGATGGGCAAGTATGGCGAAGAAGGCAATCAGCTTATCTTCAAGATCTTGAAACGCGGCGAGAAGCTCGACCTCGAAAGCGCTCGTTCGGAGAATGACGTCTCAGACCTTGCCCTGCGGTACGATCTGACGGTACCGCTCGCCAGGGTCGTTGCGAATAACAAGAACGCCCTGCCAAAATTTTTCAAACGCTATCAGATCCAACCAGTCTGGCGCGCCGACCGGCCCGCGCGCGGAAGGTATCGCGAGTTTTTTCAGTGCGACGTTGATGCCATCGGTTCGGCCTCGATGACGGTCGAGATCGAACTCATCACCGCGGTCAGCCAGATACTGCGGCGTCTCGGGTTTGATGATTTTAAGATCCGAATAAATCACCGCGAGATTCTTCGCGACATACTGGACACTGCCGGCATTCCGGCGGAAAAGCACACTGACGTGTTGGTCGCGATCGATAAACTCGACAAGATCGGCAGCGAAGGCGTCGCGGCGGAATTCGCAACTCGCGGGATCGACGACAGAGCCGCCAAAATGATCCTGGATATATTCGAGCAGACGAAACAGCTTGACGGTGAGCCGGCGCAAGTGAACCGAACCATCGTCAGCAATCTATTGAATATCGTTAGCCGCGAGGTCCTCGGCGATGTAGGTAAAGTACTGCAGAACACCCCAGATGCTCCGGTAGTTCTCGACCCCAGCCTTGCACGTGGCCTTTCTTACTACACTGGCACGATCATCGAGGTAAATGTGCCCGACCTCGCTGGCTCGCTCGCAGGCGGCGGGCGTTATGACGGGCTCATCGGGATGTTCGGGAAAGAGCAGATACCAGCCTGCGGCCTTTCGCTCGGACTCGAGAGGATCTTGGTTGTAATGGATGAACGCGGAATGTTTCCGCCGGAAATCGCCGAATCGACGCCGGCTGATGTGATGATTGCGATCTGGAGTGAAGAGACAACTGGTGAGTCACTCGAGTTGGCCTCCGAATTGCGCTCCAGCGGTTTGCGGGCGACCGTCTATCCGGAACCGGACAAGTTAGGCAAACAAATAAAATATGCCGATGCGATAGGCGTTCCGTTCACATGCATCCTTGGCGAAAGCGAGATCGCCGACCGCACGGTGACGCTAAAGAATATGCGTACAGGCGAGCAGGAGACGCTGAGGCGCGAAGGGCTCGCGGCCCGCATTCGGGAAACGAGATGATCGCCCGCCGCGATTCAGGCTTTGAGCACGTTCAGCAGCTTGTCGTGAATGCCGCCGAATCCGCCGTTTGACATTACCGCGACGACATCGCCCTCTCGCATCTCCGGCGTGAGGTGCTCCACGATCGTGTCCGCATCGGGGAAGGACATCGCCGGTTTGCCCTGAAGTTCGATCGTATTGACAAGCTCATCGACATCAAGCACCTTGCCGAGTTCGCTCGCCTTTGATGTGTTGTAAACCCCGGCGATGATGACGTAGTCCGCGTACGAAAAGGCTTTCGAGTAAGGCTCCTGAAAGATCGCTAGACGCGACGACCACGAACGCGGTTCAAAAACGGCGATCAAACGGCGGCCTTCGTACTTCATCCGCAGTGCCTTGAGCGTTTCCTCGACGGCCGTTGGGTGGTGAGCGAAGTCGTCGATCACCGTCACACCACGCACTTCTCCGCGAACCTCAACGCGGCGTTTGACGCTTTTGAAGGTATGGAAGGCTTCCTGGATCTTTTCTTTTGAGATTCCCCAGGCATCGGCGGCGATGATAACTGCCAGGCAGTTTCGGACGTTGAACTCGCCGATCAGGTTGGTTTCAAACTCTCCCCAGGATGAACCGTCGCGAAACACCGTAAAGCGCGTAACATCGCCGGTGAAATCGATATATCGGGCCTGCCATCTAGCGTCGTCGTTGAGGCCGAATGTTTCGACGTTGGTGAACAATTTCCCCTCCATCTCGGCCAAAACCTCGCAGACAACCGGCGAATCAGTCCCGACGATAAGTCGACCGTTTCCAGGCACAAGGTTCATCAGCCGCGAGAACTGGAACTTTATCTCTTGCAGGTCGCGATAGATGTCGGCGTGATCGAATTCAATGTTGTTAACGATCGCGATCTCCGGCAGGTAGTGCATAAACTTCGGCTTCTTGTCGAAGTAAGCCGTGTCATATTCGTCGCCTTCGATAACGAAATGGTCACTTTTTGTAACACGAAAGCTGGCGTCGAAATTCTGCACGATCCCGCCGACCAGAAAGCCTGGGTCAAGCCCGCCCACCTCGCAAACCCAAACGGCAATACTGGTCGTCGTGGTCTTCCCGTGGGTCCCGGCGATCACGAGCGACCGCCGGCCACGGATGAACTGCTCCTTGACTATCTCAGCCTGCGACCGATACATCAGCTTGCGGTTCAGAACCTCTTCCAACTCCGCGTTCCCGCGAGAGATGGCGTTCCCAACCACGGTTACGTCCGCTCCGATGTCAGCATTCTCAGCCCTGTAGCCGTTTAAGATCTCTATGCCGAGCGACTCCAATTGCGTAGACATCGGCGGATAAACATTCTGGTCCGACCCCGTCACCCGGTGCCCGCTCGCCTGCAGCATTCCGGCGAGCGATGCCATGGCGGTGCCGCAAATTCCAATTAAGTGATAATGCACGTCTTATCGTTAAAGCTGACCCAGTGAACGTTTAAGTTCTCTGAATCTATCAATAATCGTTCGATCGATATTTGATTTGCTGAGTGAGTTTATTAGGCGATCAAGTCTTTCCGGTAGAGCGTTCGCTTGCGGCGATGTTGCCATTGACGAGAGACGTTCAGCCACACGATCTATTTCTAATCGGTCGGCGGCAAATAAGCCGGTCATAAATAGAAGGTCCTTTTCTCGACCCGCGAAGAATTTGCTAACGAAGAGATCATAAATATCGAGACAGTATGCGATCGTCTCGCCACTCGGCCGTTTCAGAGGTACCAATCTGTTCTGCCAGCCTTCGGGAAGCACAACCGTCGCGAGACCTACCAGATCGATATGGGTACCAGTTTCGACTTGAAACTCGCTCGTGATGCCGTAGTCAGCCTGAATTTTTTCTCTCGCAGCCGCAGTTAGCCCAAGCATGAGAAAATCGCATTCGTTAGAAACCCGGGACAATTCCGGGACCGGGTCGAGCGAAGCATATACTGATTGGGAACCGACAATTGTAGGCGGCCGTTCAGCAAGAACGGTAAAAACGTCGATCATCCTAAACAAATCCGATCTCTTCACATTCCCTCAATACCGCAACTCGTTCATCCCTCGACACTATCCCGGCAAACGGCGTCGTCGATCTCAGATATTGGCCTTCGTCATCTTTGCGAAGTATCAACCGCCGAATCTCGTCCGGCGAACGGGATTCAAGTATCTCTTTCCATTCGAAATAAGATCGCGCGAACGGATCGTTTCGATCGGCTCTGCCGATCCATCTCGCAATATTCGATTTCGCCTTCTTAATCACTCGGTCCGGATCGGTGAGTAGTCGCTCCGCCACGATTTCATGCAGACGAAATGCGTATTGATCAGAGGTATTCACATCTCGATTTTAGCAAACTCGGCCGCCAACCAATAGGGAAATTCGTCAAAGAAATGTCCCATTCGGTGGGCTTTCCCTCGCGTGGTCTTACCTGCCCGTCAGCTCAATCACCAGTTCGTTCGCGTCGTAAATTTTCTTCAACGCCTCCAGTATCCCGGCGCTGTGCACGCCGACAGCTCGCGAGCCTTCTTCCGCTTCGATGTACCAGTACCGGTTTGAGAGTTTTTGCAGATTGCTGTCGAAGTTCAGGCCGACGAGTTCGCCGTTGCGGTTGATGACCGGTGATCCAGAGTTGCCGCCGATGGTGTCGGCGGTATAAACGAAATTGAGCGGCGTCGAAAGATCGACCTTGTCCCGGCGGTCCCTCACACGCTGCGGCAGGTTGAACGGGAACTCGTTGCCAAAACTGATGTTGCGGTCGTAAAGGCCGAAGAACGTGGTCTTGAACGGCACAAGCGTCGTGTCCTCGTCATAGCCTTTTACAACACCGTACTCAATGCGAAGCTGCGAATTGGCGTCGGGCGGAATGCTCTTGCCGTAGACGGCAAAGCGGGCTTGGGCGATCTTTGTGCCGTTCGCTGTTTCAATGTCATTGATGTTCTTTTCAGCCCATTCGCGGAGTTCACGCACGACCGGCTCGATCCGGCGGGCCAGAGTGATCATTGGGTCGGTTGAGCTCTCGATCGCAGACGTGGGGCCTTCGAGTAAGGCCTTTCGTGCCGCTACGTCGATCAGTTTCGTCTCACGGACCGCTCGGCCAACGACCTCAGCCGGCTCTGCTTCACCGACAGCGGCACGTATGAATGGATCATCAGCACCGAGCACTTTCCGCGCTTCTTCCAGCCAATGCGTAAGAGCCGCCTCCTCCATTCCCGGATAGATCGGAGCCGTCGAGAGCAGCGATGCTTTGAACGCCTCGAGCCGGGAATCTCTATATTCCGGGTAACGCTTCTCATTCGGCTTCGCGGTTTCGGCGTGGTATCTGACGATCTGCTGTGCTATCGTCGCCAGCCGCGATGGAGAAACGCTCGAATACGCCAGCCGCTTAGACATTGCCGGGAGCTTTGCATAAGCGTGCGCAATATTCTCCCACGCCGAGCCGTACTGCTTTTGCAGCTCCGGCTTCTGCGCCAGCTTTTCGCGAAGTTCTTTTTCTTCCGCTTCCTTTCGGCCGAAATTCCGAGGGTTCAACAAGCCCTCCTGCTGACCCGCAAGCCGCTTCAGTGAATTGGCATACGATCGCATTCCCTGATTTGCCTGACGTGCCTGCTCGGCACCGAGCTTCGAATATTCTTCCAAAGCCTTGCGTCGTGTTTCCCAGACCTGTTTCTGAAGCGGGTTGCCGACATCGCGCTGATAGGCAAGCTGGGCAACCGTCAACAGCCGCGCTGTCGAGCCAGGATATCCCGAAACGACGATGAACTCGCCATCTTTCGGACCGGTTTCGGACCATTTGAAATAATTCGGCGTCGAGGCAGGCTTACCGTTCTCATAGGCTCGCAGGAAAGTGAAATCGAGATCGTGCCGCGGGAACGTAAAGTTGTCGTAGTCCCCGCCGAAGAATGCCGTCTGTTCCTCCGGTGCCATCACGAGGCGAAGATCGTCGTAGCGTTTGAAACGATAAAGCCAGTACTCGCCGCCGCTGTAAAACGAGATAACGTCGCATTCCAATTTGGTCGCAGCCGCACACGTCTTTTCGATCGCGGCGATCTCCGCCGAGCGCAGGGCCGCAGCTTGAGCATCACTTCCAGCAGCTTTAGCCGCGCCATGGACGCGAGGCGTAACGTCCTCATACGAGGCGAGTACATTTGCCTCGGCGCCGGGAATCTTCAATTCCTCGGCCTGTGTTTTCGCGTAAAAACCGGTCGCGATCAGATCGCGCTCCTTGCTCGACAACCGCGCAATATACCCTGCCGCGACATGATGATTCGTCGCGATCAGCCCATTTGCGCTCACAAATCCGCCCGACGCCCCGCCGATCTTCGGCGACGCCAACCGCACCTTATCGAGCCATTCCTTTGTCGGCTCAAACCCATAGCGATCCTTCCACTGTTTCAGCGGCGGATTGTCAAACGTCCACATCCCCTCGTCGGCGAGCGCAAACGGAACGAATGCGAGAAAACTTAAAGTCAGTAGGGTTGCAAGTATGCGTTTCATGTCTCTATTTTGATGCAGTCAATGAATAGAATGGCAGTGCAGAAACTTTCTTATAGAAATCGGCCCTGCGGAAACCTGAGTTCTCGTCAGCAAATTCCTTCGTCGGCTTCTTCGGCTTTTTGGTAGTCAGGTCAAGAAACTTCGACGTTTGTTTCAGCAGCTTTCCTCGCGAATTGAAAAAGCGCTCTCGAATAACCAGATAGTCTCCGTAGAACGTTCTCAGTTCAGTAGTTACCTTCGCCGCGGAGCCGTCCGGGCGGAAATAGTGGGTAATGTACTCAGCCCAGTCGCCCGACGGACTGAACACTGTAAAAACAGCTGAAACGATCTTGCCGTTGGTCCGCCAAAGATATGCGATCGAGTACGTCTCTGTCTCGTCCCGAAAATCCTCGAGATCCTTCGCCGATCTGAACCTGCGCCACTCCGGTTTGGCCGTATCATAATCCGAAACGTCCGCAATGACGATGTCCGGTTCCTTTCGCTGAGTGGTCAACTTATCGATTGATTTGGCGTAGGTTTCGATCTGTTTTACGGCCGCGACAGTCTTTGTCTGCGCCGAAACCGATACCGACGAAAGCAAGATCAAGAAGCAAAGACTCGTTTCGATTCTCTTCACAAAGAAAAGTGCTTTATCAGCGGGGATATTGGCTCAAAAACAATTTTGCCTCGGCGTCGATAAGGCCGAGCTTCACACGATCGAGCCAACCGATACGGCCTAGAATATTACGGTCGAACATCTCCGACTCACCAAAATAGACCGTTGAAACCGTCTCGATCCCGAGTACGTCTAGAGAAACTTCGTGACCGTAAGCTCGAAACGAACCGGTCGGCGTGGACAATTCGATCCGGACTCCCGCTTCAACATCGAGGCCTAACAGCTCCGCATGCAACCGTTGAAACACACAGTATGTCGAACCCGTGTCTATCTTTGCATCGAATTCGGCAACCTGACCACCCAAAAACATCGTAACCGGAACAGTTATCCCGATCACGTACAGACTATAATCATAGACTAGATCGAAATCGAGAGGTTCAGACATTTTATTCAAATCCGACAAAAGACTGCGTTTCACTTAGTGTGACAAGATGCATGAGGGGAGTTGCAGTGCTTTTCCCGGCTGCTTCGGCCCGTACAGCTTTCCCATCGGAACCGGACGCAAGAAGAACGTCTCCATCCAGCGCGACCCACATTCCAAGGTATTGCTGCCGATTTTCGTCGATCCACTTCATTGCCCGCCGAAAACGCTCCTGTCGTTCATTCGGTCGAACGGGAGTATCGCCATTGGAACCTTCAATCCACTCGCGCACTTTTTCGCGCTCTGGCGGCGGAAGCTTTCGGATCAAGTTAATGGCTTGTTCGGCTGTCGGAGTCATATACTTTCTCCTAAAGCAATTATAACTCAAATTGACCGTTAAAATGGCGACCTTACCTCAAAACAGACTGCAATCTTCCCATTGCGCCTTCGAGGATAGCATCCTCGCGGGCAATACAGATCCTGACATAAGGATCCCACGTGTCCGCATCGGCAAATGCGGCGCCCGGTGTCATTCCCACGCCGGCATCGCGCATCAGCATCTCGTTAAAGGCTATGGCGTCGGAGAACCTTTCGGGAATTCTCGCCCATATGTAAAACGCCGAGCCAGAATCATAGATGTCAAAACCGAGCTCGCGGAGGCCAGCTGAAAACGCGAGGCGTTTTGTGTCAAACTTCTCGCTCAAGTTTGTGTAGTAGTCGCTGTCGGCCATCAGCACCTTGGCCAGTGCGGCCTGGAGCGGCGTCGCGGGGCAAACGTAGATCACGTTTGCAGCATTATTTATCGGCGCGATCAGATCGCCCTTCCCGTAAGCGTATCCGAGCCGCCAACCGGAAATGTTCCACGATTTCGAGAAAGAGTTGACCGTGATCGTCCGGTCCCACATATCCGGAAGCGTCGCGATGGGCGTGTGCGGATCCTCACCGGTTACATAGTGCTCGTAAACCTCATCAGAGATGACCAGCAGATCTAGCTCCTTCGCAACGTCGGCAATATCCTCCAACTCCTGCTGCGACATCACTTTACCGCTCGGGTTTGCCGGCGAGCAGACGATTATCGCTTTCAGCGGATATTCGATCCGGTCCTTCAACTCGCGGCACCGGGCGAACAAAGCGTCTTTCTCAAAGGTAAGCTTCTCATCAAGCCCAAACGCTTCGGTCTTCCCGCCGAACTCTTCAAGGATCCTGCGGTGATATGGATAATACGGCTCGAAAACCAATGCCGACTTGCCGCGAAGGTAAGCCTGAGTGAGCCCGATCAGAGCCCCGGTTCCGCCATTTGTCACCATCAATTCGACAGGCTTGGCATCCGTGTCAACGCTGATCCCATTGTATTTCGCGATCTTCTCCGCCACAGCTTTGCGTAGGTCACCGTCACCTTCGCTCGGGCCGTAATGGTTCCGGCTCGCGGCGATGATCGACGCAGCCTCGGCTGCCAGTTGCGGGTCGATCGGAAGCTCTGACTGTCCCTGAACAAGATTCCCGCTCGGCGGAACAAGACGGGTGATCGCACGGATATCGGGTTTTACTTTCTTTGCTTTTGCTTCAGACATAGGAGTATAAAATACCAGTTTTGAAAGCGAATCCCCAAGCGCAACGCCCTCCCCGGAACGGCGGTCCGGTTATTCAACGAGAAAGCCCGGGCGGCGGGCCCCTACACGCTTGGCCAAAGTCGCCTCGGCATTTTGGCGGACTCTACGCTCGTTTTTTCGTTAGTACACCAGTGATCCAATCAGGCCGTCACGTCATCTAAGTTATCTTTCCGACCTGCGTTGCGACTGAGGCTTGTGTTAGATTTTACTTGATATATGAGATCGGCCCCTCTAATTTTGTTGATTTCGCTGCTTGCGTTGACTGTCTCCGCGCAGAAAACTGATGAAGTACTTGCAACGGCCGCTGGACTGACCTTTACAATAAACACGCTTTCCGAGAATGCCCGCAGAGCCTATCTGGAACAGAACTCGGCCGTCGCAGAAGAGCGCTCGCGTCTTTACGCACAACTGGTGCGCGAGACACTGATCGAAGCAGAGGCAAAGGCCAGCAACAGAGCGAGCGACGCATTGATCACCGCTGAAATGAGAAAGGCCGCTGATCCGTCCGCCGCCGAGATCAAGTCGGTTTATGAATCGAACCGGAGTGCTTTCGGCAACCGTACCATCGACGAAGTGCGTCCGCAGATAGTTGCATTCCTGAAGGCCAACGCAGAGCAGAAAGCGATGACAGGCCTTGTGGATCGGCTCAAGACCAAGCACAAGTTCACCGCCGGCAGGGACGTCAACGCCTTCGGCCTGAAACCATCCGACACGCTTTTCTCAATAACCGGACACACGGTCACCGCCGGAGATTTCAATAACCGGTTCAAGGCTCATGTCTATGACGTTAAGTCCGAGATCGCAGCGATTGTATTCTCAGACCTTGAGAACACGATCTTCTCAGCCCTCGTCGAGCAAGAAGCCAAGGCGAGGAATATGGGTGCCGGCGATCTGCTTGCCGCCGAGATAACGAACAAGCTGCGCGATTTCACCGACGCAGAGCGAGCCGCGCTCGAGGGTGGATTAAAGAACCGACTTTTTGAAAAGTATGCGGTCAAGTTCAGCGTGAAGGAACCGGAGCCGGTGGCTCACGACGTTTCGGCCGATGACGACCCTGTTTCAGGCAATCCTGCCGCTCCGGTGACTGTGATAATGTTCAGCGACTTTCAATGCTCGACGTGCGCGGTAACTCATCCGGTATTGAAGAAAGTGCTTGCTGAATATGGCGACAAGGTTCGGCTCGTCGTTCGGGACTTTCCGCTCGAATCCATTCACGAGAACGCCTTCCGCGCGGCACTGGCCGCAAGTGCCGCTCGCCAACAGGGCAAATTCTTCGAATACACCGAACTGCTATACCAGAATCAGGACCACCTCGACGCCGCGTCGCTGAGCAAATACGCGGGTGAACTCGGTTTGAACCTTAAACAATTTGAGTTAGACTTGAGCAGCGAAAAATCCGCCGCCGAGATTCGTAAGGACATGGCCGATGCTCTCAAATATGGCTCCCGCGGAACACCGACGATCTTTGTCAACGGAGTCAAAGTGCAGGTTCTTGCGGCCGACGCTTTTCGCACAGCCATCGATCGCGCACTGGCCGCGGGAACATCGAAATAACGAGTATTATGCGTTTTTGTCTGATCCTATCTTTGATGGTTTTCGCTAGTTCGTGCGGCGACGTTCCAGGTTCGAATGGCAAGCCGATCAACCGGCCCGCCAACGAAAACAAAACGGCGCTCGTGGTCCCGCAGTATTCGATCGAGATCGTGAAAACCTATCCGCACGATCCCAAGGCATTTACCCAGGGACTTGTCTTTCATAACGGATTTCTGTACGAGGGTACCGGCGGCAAACCGGCGCGCGGCGACGATTTCTTCTCGTCGCTCCGCAAGGTAGAACTCGAAACTGGAAAGGTCCTGCAGAAATACGATGTTCCGGTCGACTTTTTTGGCGAGGGCATCACGGTCCTTGACGATAAGGTTTACCAGCTAACGTGGCAGGAGCGGACGGCATTCGTTTACGATCTGTCTGACTTCAAATTGCTCCGCGAGGTTCGCTACAATGGCGAAGGCTGGGGCCTTGCAAATGACGGAACGAATCTCATCATGAGCGATGGGACTCACGTGATCAGGTTCCTGAACCCGGAGGACTTTACCACCGTCCGTACGATATCGGTCAACGACGAACGCGGCAAGCCGCTGATGAAGCTGAACGAGCTGGAATATGTCAATGGCGAGATCTGGGCCAATGTATGGGAAACGGGCTGGATCGTCCGTATCGACCCGACGAGCGGAAAGCTGGTTGGCCGCATCGACGTCGCCGAACTCGTTGACAGTGTACAGGCTAAGAACCCCAGGGCAGACGTTCTGAACGGCATTGCTCACGACGCTTCGGCGGACCGTATTTTCATTACCGGCAAGAACTGGCCGAATCTATACGAGATCAAGGTAAATCAAAAATGATCCCAGACGACCAATTTGGCAAGTGACCATGTGACAATAGCCAATTGGGGTAAGCACAAGATGTCGCGCACACCTGATCTAACGAAACTCGATGGATGACCGTCAGCTAATGATGTGCGCGATCCAGTTGGCTCAAGCCGGGGTGGACGGCAGTGAAGGCGGCCCGTTCGGATGCGTCATCGCCCGCGACGGCCGGATTGTCGGTGAAGGCTCAAACATGGTCACATCGACGAACGACCCGACCGCCCATGCCGAGGTGGTCGCGATCCGCGACGCGTGCCGGAATCTTAACTCGTTCCAGCTCGAAGGCTGCGTCATTTACACATCATGCGAACCCTGCCCAATGTGCCTCGGGGCGATCTATTGGGCCCGCCCCGAGCGCATCTTTATCGCGACCAACCGCCATGATGCTGCCGCGGCCGGTTTCGATGACGCGTTCATTTACGACGAACTTTGCGTCAATGATCTGGCGGGCCGCAAACTGCCGATCGCTTCGCTGATGAGGGACGAAGGTTTGAAGGTTTTTGAGAAATGGATCGCGAAGCCTGACAAAGTAGAGTATTGATTCCCGCGGCTTCTCGTCGCACCGTCTTTGCGAGAGACAGTTCTTAAGGTATTTCTTGTACGATAAGCTCCGCCATGTCCAACACGATCCTGTATATGCTCATCGCCTTACTCGCCGGTGCCGTGATGCCGACTCAGGCGGCCACCAATAACAAAATGGCCGAGTTCGTCGGCAGTCCGGTGCTGGCAGCCCTTATCTCGTTTGCGGTCGGGACCGTTGCTTTGTTTGCGTATGTGTTTTTATCGGGATCGCCCTTCACTAATCTATCGGGCGTCCGCGAAGCTCCGATGATCGCGTGGGTCGGCGGCTTGCTCGGAGCGTTCTTCGTTGCGGCAACCGTCGCTCTGGTTCCCCGACTGGGCGTTGCGATGACCTTCAGCCTGATCATCGCGGGTCAGATGATCGTCACACTCGTGATCGACCACTTTGGCCTGCTCGGCGTGCCGGTAAAGGAGGTCAGTTTGGCCCGGATTGGCGGTATACTGCTTATCACGGCGGGTGTCATCATGATCCGAAAGTATTAGCCTCTCGCTCCCGAAATGATCGAATTCATCCTCAACGACGACGATATTGCCACAGATCAGCCGCCGGGATCGACGGTGCTGGATTTCGTGCGCTCTCACAAGAACCTTAAAGGCACGAAGATCGGCTGCCGCGAAGGTGACTGCGGGGCCTGCACGATCCTTGTCGGCGAATTGAGGGATGGATCTGTCCGCTATCGCACGATGACTTCGTGCCTGATGCCTTTGGCGAATGCTTCGGGCAAGCACATCGTTACGATCGAAGGCATCAACCCGCCAGATGGCTCGCTCACTCCCGTTCAGCAGGCGATGGTGGACGAGAGCGGCACGCAATGCGGCTTCTGCACCGTCGGGTTCGTGATGTCGTTGACAGGCTTTTGCCTTTCGGAACGCCGACGCCCTCGTCCGCATTCTTTGGAAGACGTCCAACATCGAGTTAGCAGCGTGAATAACGCTTCAACCTCGCCGCTCGAAGCCGCGATCTCATCCGTCGACGGCAACATCTGCCGCTGCACGGGATACAAGTCCATTGAGCGGGCTGCAAAGCTCTTGTCAGAACCGGGAGCGATAGCGACTGGGTTCCCTCTCGCAGTACCGAATTATTTCGAAGGGATCGCACAACGGTTGAGCCAACTGACGGACTTGCCGGCGGAAACACGAGCGGTAGCTGGTGTGCCCTTCGTCGCCGGCGGAACCGATGTTTATGTGCAAAAGCCCGAACAAATGACCGAGTCCGCCGCCGCTAATTTGTTTTACGATGACTACCTGCGCGGCATCCGAGATCTCGGCCACACGATAGAAATAGGCGCTTCCGCAACTGTCACCGACCTGCTCGAATCGCCGGTAATGAACGCCGCCTTCCCTGACCTCTACAAACACCTGAAACTTGTTTCGTCAACCCCGATCCGCAACATGGCAACACTCGCCGGCAACTTCGTCAACGCCTCGCCCATCGGCGACATGACCGTCTGGTTCCTCGCCCTCAACGCGGAGATCTCGCTGGGAACGCGGACGCCCTCGTCCGCATGGCAACAGGGCGGCGAAACGACGCGTACAATTCCGCTCTCGCGCCTATTTCGCGGCTATAAACAACTCGCGAAAGAGCCGGATGAATATATCACCGCGATCCGGTTCAAAAAACCGACCGCCGATCACTATTTCAACTTCGAGAAGGTCTGCAAGCGCACTTATCTCGACATCGCGACGGTAAACACTGCGATCTCGCTCAAATGCGAATCACTCCCCGGCAAAGAGTGGACACCGCCCGCCCTGTCAGTAGCGGGTGGGGATTTGTCGGTACCACCTGCGGTAGCGGGTGGGGATTTTTCAACGCAGAGACGCGAAGACGCAGAGGAACAGAACAGACCAGGCTCCCCTCCTTACCAAGGAGGGGTGGACGCCGCTTTGGGCGGACGGGGTGGTTCTCCACCTCAAACCATCGAACACCTTATCCTCGACGCCCACGTCTCCGCCGGTGGCGTCGCACCGATCCCGCTTTATCTAAAGGAAACCTCGTCGTTCCTCGTCGGCCGCACCCTCAACGAGGAAACCATTGAAAAGGCGAACGAGCTAATGCAGCTTGAGATATCGCCGATCTCCGATGTGCGTGGGACGGAAGCATACAAACGTCTGTTACTGCAACAGCTTTTTCGAGCTCATTTTGTTGAGCTATTTCCTAACAGTCTGAGGTAACTTATGGGCATCTTTGATTTTCTCAAGCGATCGAACGGCAATGATGATTCTGCCTCTCCGGCAATTGAGCATGAAGAAAACTGGGCCGCATATCTCTCGACAATAGATGACGGCGCCGTTGGCTCGATTGTCGTGGATCTCGGACTCCATCAGGTCGCCCCGGTTGCAGGCCTGACGGAGTTGTTGATCATAGAGATACCGATGCATCGCGCTGCGGAGAACGGACTCCCCGCGGACGGTGAATTTGAAGTTCTAGCGGATATTGAAGAGTCTTTTCAATCGACTCTCGGGGAGGCGATCAAGTGCGTCTTCGCTGGGCATCTTCACTGTGAAGGCGCAACAAATCTCTATTTCTTCATTGAAAAGGGGATCGAGCTAGGCGATCTGCTCGAGAGATCGATTCAGACGTTCAAGGGCTATTCCTTCAGCTACCGTCTGAAACCCGACCCAGACTGGGAGGCATATTTCGATTTCATGTATCCCTCGCCTATCCAGATACAGAGGCTCGGCAATGAATCAGTGATCCGGAATTTGCTTGAACATGGCGACAATCTTGAGAAGAAACGAAAAGTAGAGCATTGGATCTATTTTGCTTCAGAAGCAAACCGGTCACAGTTCCTCTCCGCTGTCGCTGAAGAAGGTTATACGGTCGAAGGCCTCTCGGTAGAAAAAGACTACGAGCTTCCCTATAAGGCTCAGATCTCGCGGGAAGACAAAGTAACGCTCGATGCCACGGATGAATATATTCTCGACCTTTGGCAGATGGCCAAAGACAGCAATGGAAAATACGACGGCTGGGAGACATTCATCGTAAAGAATTGAAGAACCTCGACTCAAAATCACACGTCCGCGGCGA
Source organism: Pyrinomonadaceae bacterium (assembly GCA_050250045.1). Taxonomy (GTDB): domain Bacteria; phylum Acidobacteriota; class Blastocatellia; order Pyrinomonadales; family Pyrinomonadaceae; genus OLB17. The sequence continues at coordinate 126,675 of JBFWPK010000009.1, forward strand.
GAGCGTTTATCTGGATGACATTCCGCTCATTCAGGGAACGCTGTACGCGTGTGTTTTTGATTCACCTGTTGCTCATGGAAAACTAAACAGCATCGACACGAGCGAAGCCGCACGATCGGAAGGCGTCGTTCGCGTCATTACAGCGAAAGACCTTCTCGGCGAAAACCAGATCGGCGGGATCGTGCCGGATGAGCCGTTGTTGGCGGATGGAGAGGTTCATTTTCAGGGTCAGCCGATCGCGATTGTCGTGGCTGTGTCGGAAGAATTGGCCCGCAAAGCCGCAAAGAAAGCAAAGGCCGAGATAGAACAGCTGCCGATCGTTACCGATCCGCGTGTCGCGGCCGCGAATGGTGATCTGATCGTGCCGCCGAAGAAGTTCGTTCTCGGGGAAACACGAAGCGCTTTCACAAACTGCAAGCACATTTTCGAGGGCCGAACGGAAACGAACGGCCAGGAGCATCTTTACATCGAAACGCAAGGCGCCTATGCCGTGCCGACGGAAAACGGCGGCTTGAAGATCTACTCTTCGACGCAAGGGCCGACCGCCGTCCAGCGAGCGGTATGCCGTGTTACCGGTTTGCCAATGCACCACGTCGAGGTAGACGTTCAGCGGCTGGGCGGAGGGTTCGGCGGCAAGGAAGACCAGGCGAATGCATGGGCCGGGATCTGCGCGGTTGCAGCCCAGCTGACAAAGCGGCCGGTCAAGTATGCAATGCATCGCATGGAAGACATGCGGATGACCGGCAAGCGCCATCCGTATTCTGCCGACTACCGCATCGGGCTCGACAACGACCTGAAGATAATCGCCTACGAAGGGACGTTCTACCAAAACGCCGGGGCCGCCTGTGATCTTTCTCCGCCGGTTTTGGAACGCACGCTGTTTCACTGCACGAATTCCTACTTCATCCCGAACGTCACCGCGACCGCCTATTGCTGCCGCACTAACCTGCCGCCAAACACCGCATTCCGAGGCTTTGGCGGGCCGCAGGGGATGTTCGTGATCGAGGCGGCGATCGCCCACGCCGCTGAAGAATTGGGTGTTCCTTCGGGCGAGATCCAGCGCAAAAACCTCATCGCCGATGGTGACGAGTTCCCTTACGGCCAGATCGCTGAAAGCGAAGCGATAACTTCCTGGACCCAGGGTGATGCGAAATACGGCTTCGCAGGTCTTCAAAAAGAGGCCGACGAGTTCAATGCGTCTTCGAAGTACTTCAAGAAGGGCGTTGCGATGATGCCCGTGTGTTTCGGCATCTCATTCACAAAAACACCGATGAACCAGGCCCGCTCGCTCGTTCACGTTTACACTGACGGGTCGGTTGCGGTCTCGACCGGTGCCGTGGAAATGGGCCAGGGAGTGAATACAAAGATCGCCCAGGTCGCGGCTAAGATATTCGGGCTCGACGCTTCCCGCGTAAAGGTGCACACGACCAACACGCTGCGCATCGCGAACACCAGCCCGACCGCCGCATCCGCCGCCGCCGATCTTAACGGCAAAGCCACCCAAATGGCGTGCGAAGCCATTCGTGACCGCCTTTTCGCGGTCGCTAAAGACCTGGTCGAGGCTGAGAGCGCCGAGGATCTTTCGCTCGACGACGGCTTTGTTTATCGCAACGGCGAACGCACCAGCCTTGAATGGCAGACGCTGGTGATGGACGCGCACTTGCAGCGCGTAAACCTCAGCGAGCACGCTCACTACACGACTCCCGGGATCAGTTTCGACTGGAGCACCGCCAAGGGACATCCGTTTGCCTATCACGTTTACGGCACGGCCATTGTCGGCGTGACCGTGGATTGCCTCCGCGGCCGGTATGAGGTCGATTACGTCAAGTGCTGTCACGATTTCGGCTCGTCAATGAACACTGCGGTTGACTACGGCCAGATCGAAGGCGGTATCGTTCAGGGCATCGGCTGGATGACTATGGAGGAAGTTGTTTACGACGCCGAAGGCCAGCTGCGATCGAACGCGCTTTCGACATACAAGGTGCCCGATATCTATTCCGTCCCGAAGGAAATAGCGATCCTGCCGCTCGAAACAGAACGCGAGAACCTCGCCGTCTTCAATTCAAAAGCCGTCGGCGAACCGCCGCTGATGTACGGCATCGGAGCGTATTTCGCGATAAGGAGAGCGGTCAAAGCTTTCACTGAATGCTCGCCAAAATTCGATGCACCGTTCACACCGGAAAAGGTTTTAATGAATTTATACCGAGCTGACCTATGATATTCAGAAGTACTTTTTTGTTGCTATTCCTCGTTTGCCTATCGTTCTCGACGTTAGCGGCCGGATCTGGCGATCCTAAGCTGGATCAACTAAGGACGGATTTCGCGCGACGGTATCTTCAGCCGGATGCCCACTTTGCACTGGCAAAGTATTATCTCGACCGCGGCAATCAGACTCAGGCTTTCTTCATCCTTGAATATGCTCGTCGCTTCAGATTCGAAGAAAAGGGCTTCGACAAAGCTTACTTTGCATATTTTGGTGATCCGATGCCGGAGCCGCCTGAATCGGCAAAAGCATCTTTCGAGATCGCGAGCAAGAAAGTGGCTGAGCAGAAGTATGAAGAGGCTGAGCGTCACTTTCTGGAAGCCAACCGCCTCTATGACCGCTCGTTCTTTATCAATGCCTGGATAGGACGATTCTATTACAAGGCAAAGTCAGATCCGGTTCGCGCCTTACCCTTCTATTTCAAGGCATACTTCCTATATCCTCATGCCTATGAGACCGAGTATGTTGAGTCCAGGATCCGCTCGATCACAATTTCTGACGCCAAACGAGTGTTTAAGATGCGCCTGGACAGCACTAAATCGCTGAACGAGCTGGCAGGCGACCATGATCCACTCATTTCCGGCATGGCTCTTGCCGAGATAGCCAGGGCTTGGAAGCCGGAGTATCTTACCGCCGTGCTTGAAGCCATGAACAATGATGACAGCCTTGTACGATGGGGAGCCTTCAAGTTACTTTTTCAGAATGCCGGAACTTCGCGCGAAAAATTCATTGAGGAGATGGCGTCGGGGCCGGATCTGCGAAAACGCGGCCTACAGCCTATGCGATCATTGAACGGCCCGGCCAGGAAAAGTACTCGATTCTCGAGCGCATGCTTTCGGATCCGGCTGAACTCATTCGTTTTGATGCTGCTTCGGCATTGATCGAGAAGGGTGGCTCTCAGGGACGATTGATTCTATTGAAACACGCTCGAAATGAGAAGCAGCCAAGGTTAAAGGCTTTGATCGAATCCGCCTTAAGGCCAGGCCCAAGACAATAAGCTCCGTGCCAAACGAACTAGAGTTGTGGCAATTTGTCGTCGAACGACTGAAACGCGATGAGCCGATTGCGCTGTTGGTAGTTGCCGAAAGCTCGGGCAGCAGCCCGGGACGCGCCGGATATAAAATGGCCGTCAGCGCCGACGGTGAACTCTTCGGCAGCATCGGCGGCGGCGTAATGGAAGTGAATCTTGTCGAACAAAGCCGCGCCCTTTTGTCAGAACCGCGAGCGGTAGCGACCGGTTTCCTCCGGCCACAACTGATCGAACAGGTCCACCAGAAAAACTCGCCTCACGCGTCGGGAATGATCTGTTCGGGGCGGCAGACTGTTCTTCTCACAACACTCACCGAGAACGATACTCATACTATCGACGCGATCATCAACGCATTTGATTCCGGACGAGACGCGTACATGAAAATTTCTCCGAACGGCATCACAATCGAAAAGGAAGGCGGTGCATGCTTCAGCAAGAAAACAGATCGAGAATTCAGCTATACGGAAAGGCTTGGCCACAAACACGAACTTTACATCATCGGCGGCGGCCACTGCTCGCTCGCGCTTTCCGAGCTGATGTCGAAACTCGGTTTTCACATTACCATCTTTGACGACCGGCCCGATCTGAACACGATCGAGAAAAACAGGTTTGCCGATGAAATTCGGATAATCGAAAGCTATGAAAATATCGGTGCGATGATCCCGGCGGGGTCCGACAGCTACGTCGTAGTTATGACACTCGGGTATGCCTCGGACGAGATCGCTATCCGCAGTTTGATCCATAGAGACTTGAAATACTTCGGTGTGCTCGGAAGCAACGCCAAGATGTCGGTGCTGCTGAGAGCCCTTGAAAAGGAAGGGTTTTCCGCAGACCGGATCGCGAAGATCCGGACCCCGATCGGCTTGCCCATAAACTCACATACACCCGAAGAAATAGCAGTTTCGATCGCCGCCGAGATCATATCGGTCAAGAACGCTCGAAGATTTTGAGTTTGTCAACGAGTTTTGAATTCCCGCAAAAGCGCGAGTAAGGCCATCGCAAGCCGTCGCCGCTCAAGTCAATGAAATATCAGGAGTTCTTAAACCATCTTCGCAAACCCGCATCGCGAGAAAGCATCGAGGATGAATATAGGTTCGAACTCTCAAAACTGAGGGAACGATCGTTTTCCGGTCTTTACTCGATTGACGAAATAAACGCAGAAATTCAGAAACTTACGGAATGGCATAACAGCTATCCGCAAGCAGATTTTGAAGGTTTGTCTTCCATCGAGATGGGTCATCTGCTTTATGATCCGTTCGAGAAGTATTCTCCCGTAAAAATTAAACAAGAAATTCCGCACGACGTTTTGAACAAGATAGGTTTTTTTCGTCTTGCCGAAGAGTTTCTTAGGATGCTCGCCCGCGAAGGCTCCTTAAAGCTAACTAAGGCTGGTGCGATTACCCGGAATGTTCTTGCCGAATTATACGAACACCGTTTTGTCGCAGACTGGGTTCTCGATGCGGGGATTTCCAGGCTTCGTCGCGAAGACGATTCACCAGTGATGCGATCGCTTCATGTGATCGTCAAGATATCCGGTCTTGTCCGCAAAACTCACGGGAAGCTATTTTTGACCAAAAAGGGACTTGGCCTGATCGACACGGCAAAACGAACCGAACTTTTCGGGCTGATCTTTCACACGTTTACACGGGAATTCAACTGGGCATACAACGATGGCTACCCGGACTTTCCTCTTTGCGGACAAGCCTGCGGCTTTTCCATTTACCTTCTTTCGCGTTTCGGCAATGAGGACAAAGCTTTCGATTTCTATTCGAGAAGGTTTCTGAAGGCATTTCCCATGTCGATAGATAACTTCGAATCGACGCCGTACTCTTCCGCAGAAAAAATGTTCTCACACTGCTATCAAATAAGAACTTTTTCGCGTTTTCTGGAATGGTTTTCCCTTGTAAAGCCGATCGAGAGACCGGCAAGACCTTCCGCACCGAAACCGGCGGTTCGTAAAAGCGAACTGTTCGATCAAGTGTTTGAAGTGCGAAAGAAATGATCTCTGAAAATATAGACGGCCGGTGGGCGAACCTGGGAACAAATCCCTCCTCTCGGTGTCTAAAGAAGCGAACGGTTGGCACCGGGCTTTCCCAAAATGGAGGAACAAATCCCATGTTTGACAGAATGATCGTTTCCGACGCCAACGCGGTCGAATCCCGCGGCCGCAGCCGTTATTTCCTTGTTTCGGGCGTTATCGTCGGCATCCTTTTTCTTTCAGCCGTCGTGGTCAGCATTTACGCGGTCGACCTTGATCTTGGTACCGAAAACTTCGAGCTTTCAATGATGATCGCTCCGGTATTACCCGAGGCTCCCGAACCGCCGAGTCCCGAGCCTTCCCGCGATCATCAGTCGCCGCCGCACACGAACGATGTCCCAACCCGCGTGCATGACATCCCGCGCCTTGAAGAATCCCCGACGGCGGTTCCTGACGTTGTATCCGTAACCCGGAGCCCGTATCTCGCTCGCACCCACACACCGTTCAAGATCGACTCGATCGATTCAGGCGGACCGGGATCGATCGGACGGCCGGGCGGATCGAGAAACGGAGATCCCGCCGGCAGTTCCTCGAGTCCCGATTCGTCGCGCACGGCGGAACCCGCCGAACTGCCTGACCCGCCGCCCGTGATCAAAACCGCGCCGCCGCGTCCGCCGGTTTCGCTCGGTGTGGTGAACGGGAAGGCGACGAGCCTGCCGAAACCGCTGTATCCGCAGCCTGCGATCGCGGTTCGTGCTCAGGGCGAGGTTAAGGTACAGGTAACGATAGATGAAAGTGGAAAGGTCATCTCCGCGAAGGCGATCAGCGGCCATCCGCTATTGAGACGCGAAGCAGAACGGGCGGCGTGGAAGGCACATTTTACGCCAACGACTCTCTCGAAAGTACCGGTCAAGGTTACCGGTATGATCATCTACGATTTCAGGCGGTAAACTATTTTCGCGGCCGCTTTCCGGCAAGAAGGTCGATGAGTCCATCCCGATCCATATCGTAGATCGGCAACGGGAATCTATCACGCAGGTCCTCGAAGGCCATCCCGTCCAGCAGAATGGGCTCATCGGATTTGATCGTGTGTTTCGGGATGATCACGAAATCCCCTTTTACCCTGTCCTTGATCCCCAAGTAATCCTGGCCGGTCAAAAGGCCGGCCACGGCCACGTCTCCGCCGAAGTAAGTGTTCGGCACCGGCAGCACGTGCAGCTTTGTGCGATTAAGCCGGTTGTAGGCCTCGATCTGGCGTGACAAGATCGGGGCAAACATTTCACCCGTCAGGATCGTGCCAAACAAGTCAGAATCGCAAGCGGCAGCGACCGGGCTCCGATCGTCCGCTTTCGTAAGATTCGGCACTAGGGCAAACTCATGCGTCCGGACATTCTTCGAAGCGCCGTGTCCGGCACGATGCAAAAATCGGTCGCCGCCGCTCTCGGTTCTGAGAAGGCGGGCGAACGCGTTCACAAACGACCGCACCATCCCGACACCGTCCTCGATCTGAGGATACTCACCATAATGTCGGCGACTCGGCACGTCCAGCCCGGCTTTCAGATAGATCTCGTCGCCGAGAAAGGCAAAGGTTACGCCGAGGGTTTTGCGGAACTCTCGCTGAAGTTTTTCGACCTCTTTGATCGTCCGGCGGCAGAACTCCGGCGTCACGCGCGTTAGGCGTTCATCGGTGTTATATCGCGTCAGAGCGACAGGCACGACGGCGGTACTGACCACTTTCGGGCAATGGGCCGCCAAGTCACGCAGCGTTTTTTCGAGGACCGCCCCGTCGTTTATCTCTGGGCAGAGAACAACCTGAGCGTGCAGTTCAATATCGTTATCGAGCAGGAATTTCAGCTTATCCGCAATATCTGCCCGTTTCTCGCTGACACCGAGTAGATAGGCTCGAGTCTTAAGGTCAGTCGCATGAATAGAAACGTACTGCGGCGACAAACGCTGCTCTACGATCCTTTTCATCTCATCGTCGGTGATCGACGAAAGCGTAGTGTAATTGCCGTATAGAAACGAAAGTCGGATGTCCTCGTCGCGAACGAATAGCGAGGGCCGGGCATCCACCGGATTTCCCTTGCAGAAACAAAAGAGGCATTCGTTCGCACACTGACGCGGGACGATCTGCTCGAAGTTCAGGCCGAAGTCCTCGCCTTCCTCGCGGTCAAACTCGATGTCAAGTGTTTCACCGTCGGATTTTCGGACGCGAAACGTCAACTCGGTCTCGCCTGCCGTCTGAAAGCGAAAATCGAGATAATCGCGGACCGTTCGGCCGTTCACCTTTACGATCCGGTCGTTCGCCTTCAGTTCAAGCTCATCCGCAAGCCCGCCGGGCGTCACTTCGGTTATCGTCACGCCCGGGCGGCGAAGCTGTGTTACAGCCGGTGTTACCGCAAATTCATACATACGGCGAAGTGATTAGTGTATGTGCTGCAGCGAAGGGTGGCAAGGCAATAATGTCAGAACCGGCGGCCGTAGCCGCTGGTTGAACTGCCGATGTTTGTGGTCCCGATGTCTATGCTTTTCGATCTAAGAACTTGGACTCCCGGCCTTGGAACCTCCAACCAGCGGCTACGGCCGCCCGTTCTGACTTGCTTACGAAACGCTAGTATTTCATGCTCGGCCGCGCAAGTTCCACGCGTTCCAGGCCCTTCCGGGCACTGTCGTTGCGCGGGTCAAGGTCGAGGGCTTTTTTGTAGTCCGAGATCGCCTTCTCATTGACGTTGGTCATCTCGTAGGCCTGAGCACGGTAATAGTAGGCCATCGACGAACGGGTGCCGATGCGAATGGCTTCCGAGCAGTCTTCGATCGCTTCGCGGTACTTCTTCCAGGCGAAAATATAGATCGCGCAGCGGTTAATGTATGGTGTCGGATTCTTCGGATCGGCGTTTATCGCGAGCGAGATATCGTCGAAGGCGTCCTGATATTTCTTATCGTTGAACTCCTCGAGTCCCCGGCTGTTGTAAACGATCTGAAACTGCGTGTTGACTGCGGCAAATCGCGGGTTCATGCGGCGAACGTTTTCAAAATCGGCTATCGCCTTGTCGTAATCACGCTTCAACCGATAGGCGATGCCACGTTTGTAATAGAGAAGGCTCGAAAGGTGCTCCGAAGCATTCCCAAACGAATCCTCGCACGCATCGATAATACCGCCGGCGGCCGACCGGGCCTCGTCAGCCGTCATTCGCCGCCGGTCAATATACAGACACCTGAACGTCGGCTGGGAATCGAGATCTGGCCGCAGTTTCAGGGCCTTTCCGTAGCTCTCGGCCGCCGCGACGGCATCGCCCTTAAAATCATTCGTGATCGCAAGGTAAAAGAAAATGTCAGGATCGCGATCGTTGTTTGCGGCGGCTTTCGAAAGGTCCGTCAGCGCCATGTCGTATCGAGCATCCATCAGATGACACGTTGCACGTCCAAGAAGAGCTCTGGAATGGGCAGGTTCGATATCAATGACCCTGTTGTACTCGTGAACCGCTTTATCGCACTCGCGTCTCGACCTCAATCCGTCGGCCGCCGCCAACGTGGCTTGGATATCGACCAGATTGACCTTGAAATTGTACTTGAGAATTCCTTTTCCGCGAGCCGGCTTGCCATCGCGCATAGCGGGCCTGAACGTCGACTTTAGGGCTGCATCTACGGCATTCTCCGTCAGCCCATTCGGGAGGATGGCCAGCCGCGTAACGGACGTAACTCGCCCATTCTCGTCCATTTCCAGTGCCAGTTTCACCTCGCCCGACGTTCGCGCCTTTATTGCTTCAGCCGTATATTCGGGCTTTACAAGGTTTACCGCCCAGCTTACAAGATCACCCACGTCGACCGGTTCGGCAGGCCGCACCGCGACAGCCGGCGAGTTCGTCCGGATCACACGAACGAGTTCTTCGGTAGCGCCGGCCTGTCGAAGGTCATCCTCACGATCGCGCGTCAGCGGCTTATCCAACTTTCGCAGCTTGATCTGCGTGATAACAAAATCGAGCATCTGCGCCTTATTCTGAAACACCTGATTCGGCAGCTTTGTCTGCAAGGCTGTAATCACCTCGGGATACGTCAGCGGGTCCTTAGGTTGCGCCGCGGCAGACAGATGTCCGAACACTATTGCCGCGATCAGGACGACGGTGACAATGATGCTATTTGTCTTGCGTGTCATACTCTGGCGCTCCTGCCGTGCTGCAAGTTCCCCTGTTCAGAACTGACGCCCGTAACAATAATTTTTGCCCACGTTCCACCGTCAATACGTTCGGCATGTCTCAGTCAGCGAGCCGATCGACTGTTGCCTCCGCCCGGCTATTTACAACTGTTCGTGAAGATACAGTTCGGATCCTGCGTGGGCTTTGGCTTCTTTGCAGGGGTCCGTTTAGGCCTCGGCTCGGGAGTACGAGCGGGTTCGGGCGCCCTTTCCCGTTCAACTCTCCGGCGAGGCTCATCGACGGCAACCTTGGGAGCCTCCCGCTCAATTTTTGGCGTCGGCTCAACGTAAACCACCGGCGGCGTCGGTGTCGGATCGACAATTATCGGCATCTCCACGGTTGGCTCGACGGTAGGCGAAGGCGTGTTCACGGGCGGTGGGACCGGCCCATTTCGCGAAGTATTGATCAGCCATGCGGCGACCGCGTAGATTCCGAGACTTCCCGCGATCAAAACAATAGCCGCTGCCGGTATAAGCCATAGCAACCTGCGATACGGGCTCCGGCCACCGTCCGGCTGGTCGATGGTCATACCTTTCGCCTCCGGCGCCGGGCCCGAAAAGCTTTGGTCGCTGACGTATCCGAGCCGGTGTTTCAATTCGTCGATCGCACCGGCCATCGCGTCGGCTGTCTGAAATCTCAGTGCCCGGTCTTTCTGGAGAGCCGTCGTTATCAACTGTTTCAGTTCCGGCGAAGCGTGCTGGAGGCCCTCGGGATCGCGCTCCAGGATTGCCACGATGGTGTGGCTGTCGGTCGGCCCGCTAAACGGCACCTTGCCCGAGACCATCTCATAAAGAATGACCCCAAGAGCCCAGATATCCGTCCGAGCGTCGGTTTCGAGCCCCTCGGCCTGCTCGGGCGACATGTAGGAGACCGTGCCCATGATCATTCCCGGAGTAGTTCGATTGATCCCGCTTTCGAATTGGTCCGTCCTGCCGAGGCTTGAATCGCGCGTCGCATCCGATAGCTTGGCGAGGCCAAAATCCAGCACCTTGACGTAACCGTCCGGGCGGATCATCACGTTCTCCGGTTTGATGTCCCGATGAACGATACCTGCCTTGTGTGCCGCCGCGAGAGCCCCGGCGACCTGCGACCCTATCTTGAGCATCTCGACGAACGGAACTTGCCCATTTCGCATAAGTTCGCGGAGGGTTCGGCCCTCGACAAACTCGGTAACGATGTACTCGCATCCTTCGATCTGCCCGATCTCGAACACGGTGACGATATTCGGGTGATTCAGCAGCGATGTTGCACGGGCCTCGCGATGGAAACGCGACAGCCGCTCCCGGTCCATCGAGAAGTATTCGGGCAGGACCTTCAGGGCGACCTCACGCCCAAGCTGCGTGTCGAGAGCCAGGTAAACGATCCCCATGCCGCCTTCGGCGACGCGGCTCCGGATAATGTACTTGCCGAACTGCCTGCCGATGCGCGGGTCGGCGGGGATCTGGACGGTTGCCTGAGCAGACGGGTTTTCAAACGATATATGAGCGCTCGGAACGGTCTTGGCGTTATAGATGAACTGGTCGGTCTTTTCGCCGTGGCCAAGATACGTGTCGATGTCGCGGCGAAGTGCTGGATCGCCCGCACAAACACTGTTCAGAAACGCTTCGCGCTCCTGGGGTGGCTTCGAAAGGGCCAAAGCAAGGAGGGATTTCACTTTTTCGACGCGCTCGGACTGCATTGCGGACCTGCCACCGGGAAATTGTGCCGTGTTCGCAGATTATATCACGTTACGATGGGAGCGGTGGCCGGACACAAAGGAGATGTCCGAAGAGCAGAATTTTCGGCCCTAGCTCCGGAGAAGCAGTATGTCTATAGAAGTGATCCGACAAATTGCAGAAGCTCCGTAGGAGCGGCATGTCATTGATCCGTTTGGAATTGATGCCGCCACTACTGGGATCGCTTCTATAAACATTTTTGCTCCTCTGGAGCACCACATTCCGGTTCGCAACTTTTCGCTTTGCGAAGACTTATCCCGCCGATGCTGACTTTAGATCGATCAACGAATCGAGCGGCGTATACTCGAGATTTTGCGATTCAGCAACCGCATCATAAGTCAGCTTTCCGGCGTAGGTGTTAACACCTTCCGCCAAGCCCTTGTCTGCCCGAATGGCGGCCTCGAAACCTTTATTCGCGAGTTCCAGAGCGTAGGGCAGCGTTGCGTTGGTCAGGGCAAACGTCGATGTGCGCGGCACGGCTCCCGGCATATTGGCGACGCAGTAATGCAGCACGCCTTCCTCGTAGTAGGTAGGATTCGAGTGCGTCGTCGCGTGCGTCGTCTCAAAGCATCCGCCCTGATCGACCGCGACATCCACCAGCACCGAACCATTCGGGACAAGATGGAGCATGTCACGCGTTACCAGCTTCGGAGCGGCCGCCCCGACAACCAGCACAGCACCGATAACAAGATCGGCATGCGAGATCGCTTCCTCGATAGCGTAACGCGAAGAGGCGAGCGTCTGCACTTTGGAGAGGAAAATATCGTCAAGCTGGCGGAGCCGATCGAGGTTTCGGTCAATAATTGTGACCTTTGCCCCTAAGCCCACCGCCATTTTCGCGGCTTCCGTACCGACAATACCGCCGCCGATGATAACGACATTTGCCGCCGGAACGCCCGGGACGCCGCCGAGCAAAACGCCTTTGCCGCCGTTCATCTTCTCAAGGTAAGTCGCTCCGACCTGGACCGACATTCGGCCCGCAACCTCGGACATCGGCGTCAAAAGCGGCAAACGGCCCTGCTTGTCGGTGATGGTCTCATAGGCGACGCCGGTCACCTTTCGCTCCATCATCTGCTTGGTCAGCTCGAACTCGGGCGCAAGATGCAGATAAGTGAAAAGCAGCTGATTCTCACGCATCCGCGGATATTCCGGCGCGATCGGCTCCTTGACCTTAACGATCATATCGCCGGTCTGCCAGATCTCGTCCGCCGTATCCAATATCTCGGCCCCGGCCTTGACGTACTGCTCATCGGTAAACCCCGACCCCTCGCCCGCCGACTTCTGCACAAAAAGCTCGTGCCCCGCGTTCTCCAAAGCCTGCACACCCGCCGGCGTCAAGCCGACACGATATTCGTTATCTTTTATCTCTTTCGGTAATCCGATCTTCATTCAAATGACTCCTGGTGACTAACGGTGATGCTGAATCAAAATCAATCGATGATTATAAAGCGCATTTGTATTTATCGAAAATGCTCAAGATCAGTTTTTATCGGCCCATCCTGCACCATTTCGCCGCAAATCGAGCGAAGATCGGGGCTTTTTGGTCCCGGAAGCTTCGCCTGTCGCAAAATTGCCCATTCTTGTTCCGCTCGGCGCGACGGAACAAGCGGAACAGAGCGGAACAAAAATCGACTTTTTTGCATTCTGCCCGCGGCGGAGTTTTCAAAGAGCGGCCCAGTCCGGGCGGTCAGGAATATTATACATAAAATTGCGACAATAGGAAAGCGTCTTATCAATAGGACATCGAAGGCCGTGAGTTCAGATAATCTTGCGTCACTCAACGGGATCGAACCGCGAGTGGCCGGGCGGTTTTGGGAACGCATGAAGATCGAAGGCCAACGCGAGTTCGAATCCGGCCACCTTTCCAACCCTCCTTCCAAAGGCCGGATCCTCCATTTATCAGTGGTACTATTTTAAGGCATGCTTACATAGGAGAGGACAATGAAAGTCAAGATCAGTTTATTTTCGATTATCTCAATTCTCATTTTGATGTATTCCGTATATCCACAAGAAACAGAATCGGACTCGGCGGCGAGAAGGTTCCGAATAACGTCGTTTCTGTTGAATGGTCAGGAGATGTCGAACTTTGAAGTTCGATTCATTGTAAAGGGACGAGAAATAACACCGGAGAGAGAGGGCGAAACTATTTTAGTGCCCGACGAAGTTTATAAGGCGTCTTGGAAAGATAGCGGAGTACGGTTTATGGGAAATGGTTTTGACTTCACCCTCAATAATGTCGTCATGAAAGGATATCTTGATTCGGATCAAGTCAAGGCTGATTACAAGGTACGTATAGATACCAATCCACTCGAAATAGAGCGTAGACACATTTCCCAGCTTACAAAAAAAGAGAAACGTTCATTGGGAATCCGCTCATATAGAGACGTTTGTGCGGTTTATACATTTGCACCGACGAATCTTACAGTAGAGAATTCCGATATGATAGTAGACCCTGTAGTTACTAAGCGATTCAATTTCTGTAAAAAGTAATGTTCAGCTTTGAACATTCACAACCGGCCGCGGCAATCGCAACCTCCCCGTGGATGACATGCTTATAGAATATCTCGTACTGACTCTATGTATATCGATCTCATTGTTCGTGTTCGAAATGAACGGAATGGCTCAGGCTCAGGCTAACCATTTTCGTATTATTTCGTTTTCAATTGACGGGAAAGAGACGGAAAACTTCGATGTTTTTTTCTTACTCGATGGAAAATCTATTGAAGCTGCCAAATCAGGTAATTGTGTGAGTGTTCCTCCAGCGCTTCAGAAGGCCGATTGGAACTCGTCTGGGATACGTTTCGTGAGTTCCAATCTCGCGATAAGTTTTGACAATCTGGCGTTCAGAGGATATGCAGAAACGGATGAAATCAAAACTGACTACAAAGTCCAAATATATACCGATCCTGCGAAGATTTTCGAATATCTTAAAGGAATGTCAGATAAATCCAAAAGAGATTTGGGTATTAGGCAACCCTCTGATGTCTGCGGGTTGTTCGTTTTATCTCGACTTCCTGAGGTGCGAGAAAACGCAATGATCATTGCTGATCCCGTGACTCTCACGAAAATTACTCGTTGCGGGGGAAGTAACTGACGACTCTGCTGATCTTTAGAAAGTCAGAGATAGTTAACAATCGGATTCAGGACATGACAGGTCTTCGGAGGCGGACTTTCTTAGATTGCTCAGGCATCGGCCCGGGATCACATCTAGGGGCGCAGATCGCCCTCGGGACAGTTAGTCTCGCTGTCGCCGATGTCGATGTCGCGGCGAAACGTGCGAAGGTATTCGCGGCGTTTGGGGCAAAAGACTGGAGCGAGATCGAAAGAATATCCAAAAGGCTATCGACGGCCTTCAAAATCGAAGTAAACCATGAAGAGTTTTAAGTTTTATGCCGGTCTCAATGGCGCAGTGCTTTTCGCTTGCTTTGCATTTTTCGTTACGGGAACTCCTGGACAGGGGGTTTGTCCGGTCAAACGCCTAAGTGTTTCCGAGGTTAGAGGTAACGTTTTGAGCGCGGGTCGTGAGAACCCTCCGATTCCCAATACCAAAGTTGAACTTTTTAGCTTTGGTCGGGAAGAGTCGTTGGTTGCTACTACGAGTACCGACAATGATGGAATGTTTTCCTTCGGTAAGGTCCCGACTGGGAAATACAGGCTTGTAGTCTATTTTGAAGTTGATGGTAAAGAGGTTGCTCCAAAATACGATAGTTTGCTTCTTAAAGTGAAGCCAAACCAGCGTCGAACTAAAAAGCTTCTCAGAATAGAGCTCAGTACAAATTGCCACGAGACACAAGTAACTCTTGTATCGGCTTAACTCCGAACTCGGCGAACAACAAGTATCACAAGCGCACGCTGGGCAACACGCCGGTTGTCCTGGGCGAGTCGAAATCATCCGTCATCAGCCTCGCTTCGGTGGTGAAGGCGCGAAGCGAGTTTTACTAACAACAATCCGCAAACTCCGACCGTCAGCTATTTCTACTACCTCCTGCCGAACGCGAAAGGCAAGCTGAGCAAAGTCCAGAACGCAAACTCGACAACCGAATACACCGCGTTTGACATCTTAGGACGTGTGACGGCCAGCAAACAGACAACCGACGGAGCGACCTACGGCAATGGCACGACCGACAGTCTGATGACCTAGCCTATAATTTGTCGGGCGCGTTGATCGAGCAGCAGTATCCACCCGGGCGAAAGGTGAAGAACACGTTGGACGCCGACGGATCGCTTGAAATGGTCAAGAGCCGGAAGAACGCGAACTCGGGCTATTGGAATTACGCGAATAACTTCACGTACAATGCGTCGGGTGCGGTCACTTCGATGCAGTTGGGCAACGGGGCGTGGGAATCGACCGCGTTCAATTCCCGGCTCCAGCCGACGCAGATCGCACTTGGAACCACGCAGGGCGGGACGGGATTGCTCGATCTGGATTACGAATACTGCTCCACCGCTTCGGTGAACAACGGGAATGTGACAAAGCAGACGATCACCGTTCCCGCCGTTGGGAGTAATACAGGATTCACGGCGGTGCAGAATTACACGTACGATAGCTTGAATCGGCTTGCCTCGGCGGACGAGAAGCCTCTGAACTGGAGCCAGACGAACTGCGACAGCGATCCGACGAAGTGCTGGAAGCAGACGTTTGTCTATGACCGCTACGGCAACCGAACGTTTGACACGACGCTGAACCGCACGACGACAATTCCAACGGGATGTCCCGTTGCTGTATGCAATCCATCAGCCGACACGACGAACAACAAGCTCGTCGGCTACCAGTTCGACAGCGCGGGAAACACAAAACAGGACGCCGAGAGCCGCAAGTTCACTTACGACGGCGAGAACAAGCAAACAAAGGTCGAAACGGTTGACGTCCGAATCTTTCCCGAAACCTGAGATTAATCGAAATCTTGCTTCTTCTCCGGCCGAGCGGAACAGCCCTACCATTTCTGGGGGAACAACTACTTGGACTCTGACAAGGCCAAAAAAAGATATCAGTTTCGCGATTGCTTATAAATTCGTTACGCCGGTCCCTAGAGCCAGTTTTTCCGGGACATTGCCAAGCAGAACCATGACAAATATTCAGGTGGTAAAAAAGAAATGAAATTCGTTCTTTCGTGCTTCCTTATTTTCACAGCAGGTGTTTGTTCATTGAATTCGCAGACATTATCGCAATCTGTTGAAGGCCGTTTCGTGGCAGTTCATCGATTCGGAGGCTTCCATCCTCGCGAGCCGGTTCAGCAACTTATTCTACAGGCTGGGGCAGCCGATAAGTTGACGACCGGCCCGGTAATGAAAGCGGTGTTCTTACCAAGAACCGGGGGGCTAGTCGGAACGGTTGAAATTCTTGACCGGGATCATGTCGACTATTCCCGGCTGTGGAAGCTCATTCTTCGTTCACCGACAGAACGAGAAAAGCGATTCTGCGATTTTGATAGTTACCTGCGCACGACCGACAACAACGTTGATACAAATTCAGAAGGGGAACCGACACTTAACTTTTATTCGACGCAGTTTGATGCCTGGATGATATTCCCGAAACTCGAGACAATGCCGTGTGTTATTATCGAATCTCTAACAAGCCGCGAACTTACAATACGGTCTAGAAAAGTCAAATAGCCGAATCGTTTCGCGAAAGTCGGGCAGCGGAACAGATCCGAACTGCTGGATGACCTCCAGCTACAACCTCGCGGGAGCATTGATCGAACAGCAGTATCCATAGGGCAGAAAGTGAGAAACACGCTCTCGATGCCTCGGGCGATGTTGCAGTAGTGAAAAGCAAGAAGAACCAGAATCAAGCCTACGACTGGAGCTTTGCGAACAACTTCACGTACAATGCGGCCGGGGCGGTCACTTCGATGAAGTTGGGCAACGGGGCCTGGGAATCGACGGTGTTCAATTCCCGACTCCAGCCGACGCAGATCGCACTCGGCACAACGCAGGGCGGGACGGGATTGCTCGATCTGGATTACGAATACGGTTCAACCGCTTCGGTGAACAACGGTAATGTGACAAAGCAGACGATCACCGTTCCGACCGTTGGGAGCAATCCCGGATTCGCGGCGGTGCAGAATTACACGTACGATAGCTTGAATCGGCTTTCCTCGGCGGACGAGAAGCCTCTGAACTGGAGCCAGACGAACTGCGACAGCGATCGCCTGGGGTTTCATCTTGAGTGACTTTACGATTCTCGAAATCCCTCAAAGTCTGTAAGTTATTGATTCTAATGGAGCCACCCGTCGGATTTGAACCGACGACCTTTCGATTACGAATCGGTGGACGGGCGGTTCTAAAAACGAATGAATAGTTGAACTCTTTCAAATAAATCAACAACTTACGCCGTGTGCGAAGGGTTTCAACTATTCAATTCCGCTTTCTTCTGGTCAACTTTTGGTAACGTATTGGCGACGGGTTTCGGTCGCGGTTCTCCTCGTATGGTATCTACCCCGACCTTGCCTAAGCAAGTGGTTAACGCTAGCGCAGGCTACCCTTGTCGAAGGTTGAGGCGAGCGGTGCCAGCGAACCGAAACCCGAAGCGGCGGTAAAGCAGGTTTTGCTTTACCGGTTTGCCCGAGGGTTTCTCGGGCAAAAGCGGAGTCGCCGCTCGACCGCGTTGAATAAATTCAACGTGGCATCGGTCAGATAGGATTTGTGGTGGAACAAATCCGTGCGAGCGGCGAGACGACAAGGGTAGCCTGCGGTAAGCTGGCAAGGTCGGGGCCGGTACTTAGCGCGTTTTATGCGAGTTAGTTACACATACTATATTGTCGAATTGTATGTGCGGGTTCTCCTCTAATCTTGAATCTCAGCAAACAAAAAAGAGCAGGGGTCCCCTGCTCTTTTTGGCGTGTGAATCATCTTAAAGTTGGTGGTTTATTTCACATGATCCAGTCTTCGAAGTCGGATTCGATAGCTGGGTCGTGAGTGCATCTGTGCACGGCTTTGTAGTTGTTATCCTCTGGAAGTTTGATGTTGCGACTTCCTTTCTCATCGCAGATCGAACAAGTCGCGATTTGTAACTCTTGTTGTTGGTGTTCGATCTCCGACTGTTCTCGCCTTGCGGCACGTTCTTTCTCGACCTCGATGGCCTGTAGCTGGTCACGGAACTTCTCGGGTAACGTGTAATTCTGTTCGATCGCATTTATTAGAAAGCCTGCCTTGTTAGTGATGCCGGTCGTCCGCCATTCGAAGGCTCGAATTTGGAGATCGATGCGGTCAGTTTGCCACTTCATCAGAAGTTCGTAAGCCTTCGATTCGGTGATCTCGAAAGCGGTGGTCAAGTCGGCAAACAATTCTCGTTGACGTGGTAAAAGATTGGTTTCCAGCGTCGTAAGCGCCATTGTGACGGCTCCCCTGTCCTCTGGCTTTGCCTGAGCGTTGAAATTTGCCACCTCTCCGATGACTTTTACCTCTAAGGGTACTTCGATACCATCCTCGACGGAAAACTCGCGTACAGAGCGATTTTTTGCGTTTTGGGATTCGTTTACTGAGACGTAAGCTTCGACTTCATTTTTTCGACGGTTTGAAATGTGCCCCTGAATCCGGCTGATAGATTCTTTGGCAGCGGTGCCGATGAAGTAACGGATCGAAAAGTCCAGTTCCTGATCCGGCTCTTTCACTTTCCGGTATTCGACCCTTGTAACGAAGCCCGAATCAAGATGGTCCTGGACGACGCGATTCATTTGCTCTGTGACTCGTTTGAGTTTATTGAACTTCTTAAGCGTGTGGTGATGTTTGATGTACCAGGAATATCTAATCTCAAAAAAAGGTGCTTTGTATTTTAGGGTTCCGTATATCTTCCCGGCGAGAAGTTCGTACCAGCGTCGTGCAATCGGCTTTACCGAGAACATGTACTCGTTATCGATCAACCGGTGTTGCTGTGCCTGAAGCTGCTGCATCTGAACTTCAATCGGATCGAGGCGAATGTAAAGTTGATCTTCAAGATCGAACTCGAACTGCTGGTCTTTAAGTTCGTCTTCGGTTAGATGATGCTCCCCTATCGCGTAGACCGACATTCGAGAAAAGCGGGATTTGATCTGGAGGAACTTTTCTTTGCCTTCATCGTCGATCTCGCCGGTCGGAAACCATAGGTCTGCTACGCATCCGGCAAACGAAATTTGCGTCAGACACTTGATCAGTTCTCTAGCCTGATGGCCGCCTTCACTCCAGCCGGCCATTCTGAGACAGTGACGCATTCCACCTAGCGGGATGATCTGCGGGATAGTCCCGTCAGATTTCCTACAAGAATCAATGGCCGGTTTGATAAGCAGATACCAAACCTCATGTGCTTCTACTCCGGCCGGCCCGACTTCCTCGTTCGTGTTATGAAACACCTGCCAACTTATCGGATGTCCGGCCAGATCGATGCCCTCATACTTCACCGCCTTTGGAATATCCTTTCGGCGATAAGTCAGATTGAAAAACGGCAAGTCGGTTGTCGTCCTTGGCACAAAGGTTACCTTGTGTTGGTCTGGTTGTAGTGGGATTAGTTCGACCGCCATTTTGATTTTCAAAAGTTGTCAGCAACAACATTTTCGCTTCTCCACTCGGTTTGGTGAGACGGGATTGGTTGCCTTACTTGTTGTTGTTCTTTTGATTTAGTTCTTCTTAATTCTCTTTCGCGATTGCCCAATGTTTGCGGCATGTTTTGCACATTCGGGACGCTACTGGCTACACACTTGGACCCTACTGGCTACACACTCAGGACGCGACTCGCTACACGGTGAGGACGCTACTGGCTACACGCCCTTACGAAGCAAGGACGCTACTCGCTACACAGCGCAGAAGCGGTTTACGGATTTTGATTTCGGGGGTGTGGAGAACTCGATTGGCAGAATTATTATAACACGCCGCGACGGAAATTCTTTCGGATCGGAGAGCGCGAGCGGTTTATATTTCGAGATAGGGGAGTCGAAAAGTTTTGCCCAACCGCTTCGCTAAAAACTTTTCTTAGGTACCACCCTCGGAGGCTCGGAATATCCTGCTCGCATTGTCAGCGGGTAGGGCGAAGACCGCTAAGCGCGTCCGGTTCAATAGCGTGTTGGGCGAACGCTTTACCCAAAGGCCTCAGCCCTACGCTTAACCTCTGGTTAGAACCGGGGAAGGCGGCGCCCGAGGGTAGTCTATTCATCATACAACACACCCGGCGACAGGAAGTATTCACAGCATCTCCGATTCCTGCTACGATGACAGCACACGTAACCAGCTAACAATCAGGAGGAACAATTGTCTATGCGAAACATGGATGTCGGATATTTGCGCTCAAAAATCGATCTTGAAGGAAAGTATGTTGACTTCGGGGTGCTGCGGACAGCATTGAACATTTCCGTCGTCGCCAAGGACCTCGGAATAAAATTCTCGGCACCTAGCTATGAAGGGGAGTGTCGTGCAAAATGTCCGAAGTGTGGAAAGGAAAGATCGCTCTCGGCAAACATCAACACCGGGCGATTCTACTGCTTTGCAAAAAGCTGTCCGTTCAAGGGTGGGGGAGCCATCGATCTGTTTTCGAGGCTACACGAAATCTCGGCTAAAGAAGCGTCGCATCTTCTGGCGTTCGGTTACGGCATAACACCTTATGGAGAGAATGCCCTATCCGAAAGTACGGGAGTCGAGGCTGAGTCTGAACCGGTTGTACAAAAGGCAGAGGAGCAGACAGACGAAAAGAAAGCCGTCGCCGATGCTGACGAACTGACTTGGGTATCGAGAAAAGACTTCAAAGAACTCGAATCAAAATTCGACCGTCTCGGCAATCTGCTCTACCGGCATTTACTCGAATGCGAAAGACCGGATGAATTCGCTCTTGAGTACGATCCGCCACTAACAAAAAGCCACGCAAGCTGAACAGGTATGCGCGGCAAATCAAAAAGCGATAGGGTTCTTCTATCGCTTCTTTTTATTGTTCCTGAACCTGAATTTCCTTCAACAACGCACGGTCGGGGATGCGGTCTCGCAAGGACTCGATATAACGGTGGAGATCATCGGCCGTATTGATCTCTGGAATCCGGTCATCGACCGGCTCGTAGGATATTTGATTATTCATTGATGGGATGTTTAATGAATGGCTTCTCTATAATATAGCAAAGTCTGAATGTCGGCGGGAGATAAGAAAAAGCATGGATCTTGCAACCCATGCCAACCGGACTTCATAATCCTCGTTCCTTGCGAAAAGTTTTGATCACGTCCGCGAACTTGCCCGGCTGGAAATAGATATCGCGTTCGACGCTCAAGCCGTGGGCCGTGACGGTTTCAAGTTCGTCGAGGGAAAAATAACCCCACTCTTCCTCAAAGCCGATCACAAATCCGAACATTCGGTAATCTCCGTCTTCGTCCTCGCCTTCGGTAACAAACCACGTCCAGTTTCCAGCCGGAAAGAAAAACTTTGCATAAACTATCTTTTCATCTGTTGGGACATTCTCCTGTGAATAAAGTCTTGGTATCGAAGCGCGCAGCTCCGCCGTCAGTAATTGCATACTCATTCTCACTCCTTTTGATTGTCTGGATTGGGAAGTGGTGTAATCCTAGCAACTACGCGGATTCTGTCAACAAAAGGGAGTGAGCGACGATAAGCAAAGCAGTAAACAAAACTGCCCAAGCATCGGGCAATATTTTATTTAGATCAAATTAACCAAACATATTATGAATATCCCGAGAACCTTGAAGGACGCGGATCACGATGATCTTGTCTCGGTGGACCGTGTAGAAGATAAGATAGTTCTCGTAGCCTTTGACGTGCCACATTCTTACATCGCCCACTTCTTTATGTCGAAGCTTGATGGCCTTACCAAGTAACGGAAAATCAGCTAGTTCCTTAAGGCTTCTTTCAACGGCAATAAGGAAAGCCAGACCGATTTCTCGATTGTCTTTGGCTATATGTAAAAAGCATTCTTCAATGTCGTCCGCGGCCGCAGGACGTTTGAATATGCTATACCTCATCGGTTGGCATTGGCTTTCAAACGTTTCAACCCGCGTTCCTTGATAGCTTTGAAATCGGCTTTGCTTAGGGGAGCGGCTTCACCGCTTTTGATTCCGTCCAAAAGGAGAGCTTCGAGCTTTCGCTCCCCGCGCTGTCTGAGATAATCGCGAACCAGATCACGGAAAAACTCGCTGGTGTTTCCGTAACCCTCAGTGGCGATAATCTTCTCGACATCGGCTTTCATTGTATCGGGGATCGAAATATTTATTGTGGCTATTGGCATGGGAGTCCTTTCTGAGGGAAGCATAGCAGTCTGGCAATTCTTGTCAATAGATTGCATTGGGAAGGGAAGGGAGCTATTTTAGCAACGATATGACGGATGCTCTGCTGATCCGCAGGTTCCTCGCAATCTGGGAATTATTCAATCCAGCCTTCTTTAGTTTCTTAACATGATCCCGTTTTAACGCGGCCGATTTCGGGCGACCGAGTACCTTGCCTTTCTCGCGGGCGTAGGCGATTCCCGCTTTGACTCGTTCTCGAATGATGTCGCGTTCGAACTCAGCGAAGATGGACAGCATGCCGGCCATCGCCCGTCCGGCAGGCGTGGAAAAATCGAGGCTCTCCGTCAAAGAGATGAACCCGATTTCGAGATCGCGAAGCTCATTCAGTGTCACCACTAGGTCTTCAACGCTGCGCCCGAATCGGTCCAGCTTCCATACGATTATTGTATCGATCTCGCGCCGCCGGGCCATTTTCAAAAGCTCCTCGCGTCTAGGCCGAGTCTTTGCGCCGGAACGGACCTCCTGCATCTCCGTCGTCAGATTCCATTTCCGGTTCTTTACATATTCCCGCATTTGCTTGAGTTGCATCGGGAGGGTTTGTTGATCGTGGGTGGACACCCGCGCGTAGATTCCTACACGCATAAATGGGGATTGTTAAACACACCATAACAATAGAGGACATGCAGAAATCAGTCAAAGAACTTTGTGGGCTTTGGCGTCATTCCCAGACCCAATTACATCGGTGCGAATGCCTCGCTTAGAGAGGTTCGGGGTGTAGTGATGTACACTGGGCGAAATGGGGTCGTTTTTAGGTATCGTGTGGCCGACCGCGTTTGGAATAAAAGGGGGAAATTACGCGTGAGTAAACGAAAATACGAAGTTATATATTTAACGGGTCCACCCGCGTCGGGAAAGAGTACTCTTGTGACAGTTTTGGAAGAACGTTTTCAACCAATGAAGGCGTTTGTGTATAGCAGGGTCTTGGCTGACTACTTAAGTCAGAAATCGCTCAACCAATACTCGCAAGATAACCTCCGTGAGATGTCTGCACGCATTATTACACCTGAGGACATTGAAATAGTAGACACTCAACTTCTGGATTTCGTGGCGGAAAATGTGAACAAGTCCCATATCGTGATAGATTCGCATGCCGTAACGAAGGAGAAGTATGGATTTAGGGTCACACCATTTTCACTCGAGAAATTAAGACGCCTAAGCCCGACTCTCATCTTTGCACTTTATACGACCCCTTCGGTCGTAGTAAATCGAATTTTGAAAAATAGTCAGGGCAGGCCCGCTGTCTCGGAATTTGAAGCAGCCTTTCATTGCGAACTTCAGTCTTCCGTTGCCATTACTTACGGCATTAATTTAGGACTGCCAGTTTACTTTCTGGATAGCGACCGGCCCTCCGACGAACTCGCCGACGAGATTGCTAAAAGATTCAAGATGGATCTGTAGGAATAGGACGACGCCATAAAGCTAGCAGTAGATCTGAATGACTGGTTCGAAGGTGCAAAGACATCGACTAATACCGCGTAATCTTCCTGGCAGTTTTAAGTCGGACGAAGTAGGGCTCAATTAGTTCGGCCAGTATGGCCACATCATACATCGATCGGTTCTCCGATTCTGTTTCCTTGCGTTCGACTATCGCCGTTACCTGAGAAGCTGCCACCGGTCGGCCGGTCCTCAAATTGCTCAATTCCTGAAAACCAATCTTGAATCTACGTTGCAACGGGAGTAAAGGCGTAGAGCTGTAGCAGACCAGAGCAAAGTGATGGTTCTTAGGAGTGTCGGGGTCAAATCTACTTGTAACAAGAGAGTTTGGCGGAATCAAAAACTCCTCTCCATCTAGGTCCACGGCCTCCGTCCACATGACGACCGCGGGAGGGTCAAGGTCCTTCTGTTTAGGCGTCGCCTTGATTGGGCTGAAGACCACTTTCGGACGAGTAGTATGTTGCATCAACTCAAGAACCGAGGGTCCAATGGCGTTGCCAATGCCCCAGAGGAATAGTCCGCCGTTCGCCAGCCGTTCCTTTTCTTTTCTAATGAGTATGCTTTCGACGGGCTCTGCTGCCTCCCCGCCAAATCTTGTCCAACAAAACTGATCCGGCAGACTTTCTGATAATTGACTTTGCATTTTCCGAAGTATGCATTAGTATGCATTAAAATGCAAGAGAAGTCGTTGGCGAAACAGCTTTTGGAATTCATGAGAGTAAACCATTTGTCCCAAAATGACATTGCAAAGGAGGCCAACGTTAGTCAGGCATCGGTATCTAGAGCCTTGCGAAGAGGTCCACAGCGACAAGGAAAAGCAAATACCAAGTTATTCATATATATGCAACAACGATCCGGTCTAGGATCTTCGCGCAAGGGTGCCGGTGTAGTTGCCGACGCTTTTGAAGCGATTTGGGATCGCTCAGAAGCCCACGCAATAGCTATTGCTAGAATAATTAAGGCTTCCGACGGACTACGACCACGTGAACATTCCGAGGAGGAAGACTAATGCTCGACGAAGACGCCGCGACATTCCGAAAACGGCTCCGCGGCCTAGGATTAAGTGACTCAGTAATCAATGCGGCATGGCCGACTTGGTGGAGTGACGATGCGGAGGCGTCGTCGTCAGCTCGCGCCGAGTTGCGTTATTCATTAGCCCGAAAACTCGGATTAGAACCGCGCTCACTTCTAGAGGATCAGCAGACGCCGCAGTTCGTTTGGAAAGACACGGCCCAATTTAAAAACCTTACCGGAGAAACGGATGTTGAAAAGTGGGCACTTACGTCATTCGGCACGGCTCTTGGAAGCCTACTTCTCTCCATAACTGACCGGCCAACGTTGCTTGGGGAAAGAAATGCAGCCGAGCTACGTTCCGCAATTCTGGATCAGCAGCCTTACGTTCGTCTGGTTGACCTTCTATCGTTATGTTGGTCCGTGGGAATCCCGACAGTGCATTTGCGCGTTTTTCCGTGGCGGCAGAAACACATGACAGCGATGACGGTTCGAGTCGAAAAAGGCAACGCTATTTTGCTTGGTAAAGACGCTCAGTATCCCGCGCAAATTGCGTTCTACCTTGCACATGAAATTGCTCATATTTGCCTTGGTCATCTACGAAGCGAAGGAATAATCGTTGATCTAGAACGAGAATTCGATATCGACCCGCCTTATTTTCCTGACCCGCAAGAGGTTTTGGCTGATCAATTTGCCTTGACGCTCCTAACAGGCAACCCCAACCCCGTGGTTTTGCCAAGCGGCAGGGGATGGAATTCCCGCAGTCTCGCAAACGCGGCGCTTGCCGCAGCAGATGATCTACAAATTGAGCCGGGTACGCTAGCGTTGTGTTTTGGCTACTCGACCGGTAAATGGGCCGTTGCGAATCGTGCCCTAAGCTACATCTACACATTACCTAAACCAGCTTGGCTGGAGGTCAACAGCATAGCTGCCCGACAACTTGCTATTTCGGAGCTTCCCGATGACTTATTGAACTATTTAAAGAAGGTTTTGGGAGAGGTCGAAGCATGGTAGGGCTCGTAGATAACGACGTTTTACTGAAGCTAGCTTCATATGATCTCTTTGCTGAGCTGCTTGTGCCATCAGAAGATCTTGGGGTGCTAGGTGCAGCTGAATACGTTCTTCGTAAGGCTATACAAAAGCGGGTTCAAAATGAGAGGACTCAAAAGGTGTTGGCTACTTTGAACGAATTCATAAACGAAGCTGAAATCGTGGAACCGACCGAAGAAGAACAAATAATGGCTGCAAATTTAGAACTTGCGGCGCAACTAGCGGGAGCACCGTTGGACGTGGGCGAGAGCCAGCTATGTGCGATTCTTATAGTCCGAAAACTCTCCTGGCTATTCACTGGTGACAAGCGTGCAATTGAAGCTCTAGAAGTCCTTTTGGATACGAACGAAGAGCTGCAAACACTATGCGGCAAGGTCGTGTGTCTGGAACAGATGGTCTTGAGGTCGATGTCCGAGGATAATTATTCGAGCATTCGAGCAGCGATTTGCGTGGAACCGGAGGCGGACAAAGTTCTTAAAATCTGTTTCAGCTGCCGAGGAATGGATGTAGTTGTTGAAACAATCAAAGAGTGTCTTAACAGCTATGTAGATGACCTCCACAAAAAAGCGCCTCGGGTCCTATTCAACCCGGTTGCGAACGTAGACTGCGTAGGGCTCGATTATATCGGCAACTAAGCCAATCTTAACGCTTCGCTGTGGTCCTTTTTCTTCGTCAGCCGTTGCAATTCTCAGACACGCCTTGTCTACCCGGCCGCTAATGTAGTTGCTGCCAGCAGCGCCCATACTTCTACCGAGCGCCACTTCCGTTCTTTCCAGGGGTAATTCGAACTCTTCTTGACGAAGGTTTTTTATTACTAAGGCGTATCGAGACCCGCGAACGTCAATCGACTTGGGTATCTCGTCCCAACTCAGTCCGTCTACTGAAAATTCATCTGCCCGAATCGGTTCCGCGAAGTGGTTTGAATCCATTGGTTCCATAACCAAATATATTCGCTCACCAATTTTTTCGTATTCTTTTGCAAATGGCTGCACCATGGTTTGAGGATGACACGTATTTCCACCGTACCCCCAGAGTCCGAAACCAGATTCTTCAATCTCTCGAGTTTTCCGCTGAATAATGTCTTCTAGAGATTCGCGGGCGTGTTGCCCGACTTTCATGTAAAGGACGCCGTGACCAGGCGCAATAATAGTGCTCATTTTTTCGACTCCAGTAGTTCTACTTGGTATTCATCATCGTGTGCTTTGCCGTAATCCAATCGCTTTTTCTCTCGGACGTATCGGACCCGAGGCGGATTGTCTTTGCCGTAGAAATCGCTTAGGCGTCTCGAATCAGAGATGGCTGAACTCGGTGCCTTTTGTTTATTTCCAGGTAACGACTTAAAGATTAAGTTGCACGATCTGAGGTTGGGTGCATCGTCAAGATGGTACGAGTGTAGCTGGGGCATCATCTTCTGAACAAAGAAGCCGCTCGATAGCGCGTACTTCTGAATGTTAGCAAGTACAACCTTTGGCCACTCTAAATCAGGATCGTCGGCGATAACGACCATCCCTTCTCCTTCATACGAAATAGCTTCCATGCCACGTTGCATGAAGACATTTATACTCTCTCCCTGGTTGCTTGCTCCCCATGGCGGATTGGTATAAAAGCGGTCAAAGTGACTCGGGCCTGGGAAAGTGTCCAGACAGTTGTAAAGCGTCGAGTTGAGATTGGGAATCGATTCCCGGTCCGCAAAACGTTCTACCGCAGAACAAATTCGTTCGTCGAAATCGAATACGGTAATCTGTGCAGGGCCGTAGTTTAGAATTTGCCGTTTTTGCAGATACGCAACACAGACGCTAATGGCATCGCCATCCCCTATAAAAGCAAGGCTTTTCTCGTTTGACCAGC
This sequence comes from Pyrinomonadaceae bacterium, assembly GCA_050250045.1. Taxonomy (GTDB): domain Bacteria; phylum Acidobacteriota; class Blastocatellia; order Pyrinomonadales; family Pyrinomonadaceae; genus OLB17. Next base: position 154,444 of record JBFWPK010000009.1, read on the forward strand.
GAGCTACTAACTCACTTTGAAGAACCATGTCGCCAGCCTTCATGTAGATTTGATCAAATTCACGCAAAGGTCGAGGCCGATTTTGAACAACATCGGAGATTGCGTTTATCGCGGCTTTAAGGTCGATGTCTTCTGGCATTTCTATCTAATCGTGAAAACTCAGTATATAAATAAAGCGGATACGGGCCAACCAATCAAGGCAAAGTGTCAGAAAACCGGAGTTTTCTGACACGCGTTATCCAAAAACAATCTATTATTCAGAATTTGTGTAAGGTTTCGCCGTAAAAAGTCATATACATCCGGAAGCAACTTAAACATAACTGAAGACTGCGATCAGTGCCGTTGACATTT